>NZ_CP012020.1:0-1200000 GCF_001183865.1 Methylophilus sp. TWE2 | reverse complement strand
TACCCCATGGCATGCGCGGCATAAGGATAAGGCGCAGACCGCGGCCTGTGATCATTGGTTGCAGGACCCGCAACCCCCACAATATTTTCGGCTTGGACGTAATAAGGCTCCAGCGCCTCGTAACTGACGGGCCAGTCAGCCGCCACTCCAAATTGTGAGAACATACGCATGGACTTGGGATTCAGGCGATGTGCCTCACCAGTGAAATGCAGCGAGCTCCCGCCAACACCCCGTACATGATGGTATGCGAATGCAATACGCTCATCACCGGGATTCAAGCGGCCGGTGATATGGTTCCAAGAACGGATGTGGGACCAGTTTTCGGACAATCGCTGATTCAGGACATAACTATACTGGCCCTGTGACCCGGCTTTATGTGGAAAGCCTTGCTGCCAGCGTGAAGTCCCCACCTGATAATCTTGTTCTGGCGTAAAGACAGGACCTGCCTCAAGCACCAAAACACGATACCCCTGCCTAGTCAAAGCATAAGCGCTTGCCCCGCCACCGGCACCTGAACCAATCACAACAGCATCAAACGGTTTCATGCGGTGTTTTTCTTAGGTGCATGGACATAATCAAGGTAACCAAAAGGTTGCGGTGCGCCTTGCAACCCCAGGCTGGGCAAAATGTCAGGATGCGAATAGTAAAAATTAAACAGGTCCGCCCTGACATGATCAAACAATTGTCTGGGTATGGAGCCTGGCTGGCTGTTCTCGGCTTGCGCAATTATGGCCTGCCGCTCAGTTTCTGCCAGTTGCCAAAAAGGCAACCGATCCCTGGTGCTTGCCTGTTTATCCAGCCACTGGCAACCCAGAGCAAGCAAGCCCATATAGTTTTCTATGGACAGGGCATGACGGATCAATGATTTATCTAAGCCAAGTTGCGAAGCTGAGGGGGTCTCATCTGCAGGAATCAAGGTATCCAGAAAAGCCAACAAGGTGGCATGTTGCACAGGCGGAAAGGTTGCCTGCGCAGAAAAAGCAGGCGCCATGGTCAGCAAAGAAATAGACTTCAGGCCCAGGCTGAGAAATTGTCGCCTTTTCATAATAACTACCGGATAGATACGTTTTACGATGATACACAGTACTTCGCTGATCGACGAAGCATACTAGATATTGTAGTCAATATAAACTTTTACTGCTTTGGCTGGCTACAAAAAACAAAACCCCTGCCTGGCAGAGGTTTTATTTCTTGTGATCATGCGCTTAAAATTTGTAAGTGCCGGTCACCTGTGCATTGATAGCGTCATAGCCATCGCCTTTTTCGGAGCCGACTTCGACAGCAAGGCCTACCCGTTCAGTCTTCTCCCAATTCACCTTGGCAGTTAGGCCATACACGTCCTGGTTAACCTTTTGCCCTACACTCTCAAATTGGGCGCCACCACCCAAAAATGAGGAAGTCGTCGCCATGCCATCCCGGATAAAATCATGTCGCCAGATAGCTTTGAGCGAAGGATGGATGCGACTACCATCCTGTAACACCTTGAGCATCCCTAATTCAAGCCCCATCAGGGAGCGGACACGATCAGCATCACTACTGCCGACATTCAGTGAAAGTACTCCCGCACCTTTTTCCCTGAATCCATCCTGGTTGATGCGATAAGCCTCAATCCCCATCGAAGGTGTCAACGTGTATACCTCGGTAATCTGGAACGGGATCCCGGCGACCACGCGCGTACCGACCATGTTGCCGTTAAAATTCCCCCTGGCCAACCCGGTCAAATGGGTATTTCGCTTGGTATCGTAATCTTGGTAAGCATAACTCAGCATACCCTGCAAAAACCAACGCTCGAAATTCTTGGCAAAATAGCCCGTGAGCTGGTAGGTTTTGATATTCGCAGAGTCGCCGTTTCGGAAATCATTCATATCAACATTGGTATTGGCATAGGCGACTGCTGCCCCTAATACTAGGCCATTCTCAAGCATGCGGTCTGCCCCTGCCATCATACCGAGGATTTTGCTGTCAGAACCGGCAAAGCCATCCCTACCAGCCTGATCAGCCTTGCCGCCAAAGGCTTTTATCCAAACTGTTTTATCCAGCGCTGCATCCCCTGATGACATGCCTTGAGCGGTACCGTGTCCGGCAGTCTTAACGCGATGATCTATCATCGCCATGTCATTTTGGCCCGACATCCCGACACGCAGGTTATCCAATCTGACCTGCACAGTATCCAGCGCTGCGGTGGTGGTATTAATAGCGGACTGCCCCACAACTTGGCTTCGATCAGGGGAAATCAAGCGCATCGCATCTCGTTTACTCTGATCGGTCATTGCATCCAATACGGCTAGCACCCCACCCATTTGCCCTGTGGCACCCGAGAGCCCATCAAGTGTAGCAGCGACACCCGTCTGGTTGGTCGCCGCCACACTAGAGTAATTACCCCCTCCTCCGAGCTGCGAGGCATCCACTACCTGAGACTGGTTAATCGGCGCAGCCCCGGTGCCATTAAATGTTCCACTTGTCGTGTAGATACGATAACCTGTCCATGTGAATTGACCGCTAGTTGCGATCACTGTCCAGGCAATCTGTCCTGATGGGTTTAATCCTGCGGCAACTAAAGCACTGGACTGTATACTTAATGCTGATGCATTTTGTGTCCCACCGTTAGCAACAACGGTATCGTAAGCAAAGGTCTCGTTCCAACTACCTATTGTGATTTTAATGGCATCACCAGCAGACCAATCACCACCAAAATCCACGGTGACACGTCCATTATTTCCCCCACCCCCTTCATAAGTAAGCTGAGTGACGTTAAGGCCTTGCCCAGCATTCAAACTAATGGGTGTGTTATTAGAAGCCTGGGTAAATAAATGCCCTGCATGTGCCAATGATCCAAACAGTAATCCGCACAGAAGAAAAAGGCTTAGTATAAAAGCCTTAGTATTAGAGAAACTCATATGAACCCACCTAAGTTATTCAAAACTGCTTACCGATAGCTCAAACGACAAAACCGGTCAAAATGCATCGCGACTGTTGGCATTTGAAACAGATATCGACTTTTTCAGGCAAAACTAAACCTGCCTACATGTAAAAAGTTGCTATACCTATATCCAATATAACTTAGTGAGGATGTACTCCATCAACAGGATAAAATCAGTTTTACCATCTTTATTTTGCAATCAATGAATCCTCCAAAAACTATTTGTTTTAGTTCAAATGTTGATCCTCCTAAAATCAGAGTACTCTCACTCAAGCACCATCCAAATATTCATCTTGATGGTATGATGTGCGCTCATCGTTTAACGTCCCTGTAGCTCAGTAGGATAGAGCACATTCCTCCTAAGAATGGGGTCGCACGTTCGATTCGTGTCAGGGACGCCACTTCAATCAAAGGCTTAGTAGTACTGAAGATTCGCTGTAGCCAAACTGTGCAACGTAAACCCCTTGCATAGGACAAAAAATCCTTAGTAAGATGATTGTTTGTCAACGAAACACTTGTGATATGCAAACAGCTTTTATCATTCAATCAATAAACAGTATTTACCACGCCATTCTTGACCATGAAGCAGATATAGAATGCCTGGACCGCGAAATTGGTGACGGTGACCACTACATCAACATGAAGCGTGGTTGCGAGGTGATTGCTGGCATGACAGATGAACTCTCAGCTTTGTCCGCAGCAGATGCCCTCAATAAAATTGGCATGAAGTTGTTGAGTACGATTGGCGGTGCTTCGGGGCCATTGTTTGCCAGTTTTTTCATGAGTATGAGTAAAACGCTCAAGGCCAGCGAAACATTGAACACACTTCAGATAGCCCTTGCTTTTGAAGCCGGTGTGCAAGCCATCATGCAGCGTGGCAAGGCCCAAGCCGGAGAAAAAACCATGCTGGATGTCCTGATCCCGGTTGCAAATACATTTAAGCAAATGGCGGAACAAGCCAAATCCAGCCATGAAATTGCCATTGCCCTCAAACAAGTGGCAAGCACAGGCTTAGAATCTACCCGCAATATGCTGGCCACCAAAGGCCGCGCATCGGGGCTAGGGGAACGTGCGATTGGTCATCTGGATGCAGGGGCAAAAAGCTGTGAGGTAATGATACATGCAGTCTGTGACGCTGTATTAATCAGCTAGACAACCCTCAAACGCATTTATCACTCCGGAGTAAACATGAAAAAATTCTTGAACAACGTAGACCAGATGCTTGTTGAAAGTCTGAGTGGATTTGCTGCTGCGCATTCAGAGCTGGTGGAAGTACAATTTGACCCGACCTTTGTTGCCCGCAAGCAAAAATCAAACAACAAGGTTGTTTTAATTTCAGGGGGTGGCTCAGGACACGAGCCATTGCATGCTGGCTATGTAGGCAAAGGCATGCTGGATGCAGCCTGCCCCGGCCAGGTATTCACCTCCCCCACACCAGACCAGATGCTGGCTGCGGCTGAAGCCGTGCATGCCGGCAAAGGCGTGCTGTTTATCGTCAAGAATTATGCGGGCGATGTCATGAATTTTGAAATGGCCACTGAGATGCTGCCGTTTGAGCATGCTACCGTGCTGACTTCTGATGACTGTGCGGTCGTTAATAGCACTTACACCACTGGCAGACGCGGCGTGGCAGGGACTGTGATTGTCGAAAAATGTGTAGGCAGCCTGGCAGAAACAGGTGCTGATCTGGCAAGTTGCAAAGCCTTGGGCGACAAAATTAATGTGCGCACTTCCAGCATTGGCGCCGCACTGACCAGCTGTACAGTCCCAGCGGCTGGTCGCCCCACATTTGATATCAGTGAGGACGAGATAGAGATGGGCGTCGGCATACACGGTGAGCCAGGCCGCCGTCGAGAGGCTATGCGAGAGGCTGATGCGATTGTGGCTGATATGGTCGCAGCCATCGTGCAGGATATTGAAGCCAAACAATTACCCACCCATGGGGATATTTTGATGCTGGTCAACGGCCTTGGCGCAACACCGCTGATGGAGTTGTATTTAATCTACAATACGGCCGCCAAGTTGCTAACTGAAAAAGGCTTTCATATCACCCGCAGCCTGGTGGGCAACTACACAACCGCGATTGATATGGCCGGTGCTTCGCTCACCGTTTGCTTGCTGGACAATGAAATTACCCAGCACTGGGATAGTCCCGTGCATACTGCCGGGTTGCGTTGGGGCTGCTAAGTCCAGTGGCCAGCATTTCTCCGACCTGCCACGCGGGCAGCTTACGTTAGGTATGCTGCCTGTTTGCTCACTGCCAAATGGAGATATAGCATTTTGTTTGCCGCATTTTGCCATTGCATCCTCGCCTGAGCAGTAGTATGTTAGCAATTGGGGATACCTCAACTCAGACTATGCAGTTGATGTAGATTAATACAACATCACAATAAGAACTTGTCGCGTGCACTGCCGCAATACCATCACTGATCATTCCTTAAGCCCTACCCAGCCCACGGGGTCTGCTTGTCGCAGCTTTAGCTTGCTTTAATGGTCATGCGTTTCCTGAATTACAAACAATCCCTCACCATGGAAGTCATGCTGCAAATGGCCTTAAGGGTCAGCATCGTGATTATTGTCGTGAGTGCGCTGACGTATTGGCATATCTACAAAACCCTGGTCAATTCAACCATCGATGGCCTGAAACATTACATACATGAGCGCGGCCAGCGAGAAAGCGTCATTTTCAGGCTGGCTGAATCAAACCACCAGATTTTCAGGGCGAGCTTCCTGGCCCACTGGCAACAGGAATTTTTTTATAATGACCGCTTTTTCTGGCAGGTCTTTGAAAAAAGACCTGACCACACCATTCATTTACAAAAAAAAGCCTACGATGGCTTTTTTAACCCGTCTGGCCTGATCAGCAAAGACATTACTGCCTATGTAGGGGCGAATGCACCGGCAGATGATCATGATTTCAGAAAAAAACTCCTGCTGGCCTACACGCTTGTGGATCACTTCGGGATTGCCTGGACGCAGCAATTCGCCAACCTCTATGTCTCCATGCCGGAGAACGTCAACATCGTCTATTGGCCCGGGGTCAGGTGGGCCGATAACGCAAGCAGCAAACTGAATGTGGTGTCAGAAGAATGGGTCTATATCACCACCCCTAAAAATAATCCTGAGCGAAAAAGCGTCTGGACTGGCCTTTATTATGACCCGACTGCACTCGAATGGATGGTGTCATTGGAAACACCCGTCGACATTACGCCCACCAACACCTTGAATATCGGCCACGATATTTTACTTAACGCCTTGTTTAACCGCGTTTTTAATGATCACTTGTCTGGCACCTATAACTTCATTTTCCGAGAAGATGGCCGCCTGATTGCGCATCCGGCAAAAATAAAAGAGATGAACCGCACGCACGGTATGTTGATGATTTCACAACTGAAAGATGCTCAACTCAGCCATTATTTCCAGACTTTGCGGGCGACGATTCAGAAAAAACAGGCGGATTATTTTATTGTCGAAGCAGAGGACGAGTTCCTGGCAACCACCAAGATTGAAGGCCCAGGCTGGTGGTTCGTCACCGTCTACCCCAAGTCCCTGCTCTCCTCTCCTTCACTGAAAGCTGCCAAATTTATCCTGATCATCAGCCTATTAGCCTTGATTATCGAGCTGATCATGCTGTATCTGGTGATGAAGAAAAAAGTCATTGAGCCCCTGGAAACCTTTATAGATGCGTCTAGTGCAATTGAGGCCCAACGTTACGACAAAATTACCGGTAATGTACTGCCCCTTCCCGACCAGCTGGATAATGAAATCGGCAAACTGGCCAAGTTATTCAAAAGCATGTCCAGCAGCCTGCAGCAATTCCGAGGCGATATGCAACACCTCACGCATACGCTTGAAGACCAGGTCAAGATCAGGACACGCGAATTGCAAAAGGCAAAAGACAAAGCAGAAAAAGAGGCGACCATAGACAGCCTGACACAGATTCCTAACCGGCATTCTTTTTATAACCGGGCCAAAGCCTTGCTGCAACAGGCGGATCACGCTGGGTCTACGGTCTGTTTCCTGATGCTGGATATCGATTTCTTTAAGATCATCAATGACTCTTATGGCCACCCGCAAGGTGACCAGGTATTGGTTGCCTGCGCCCGTACCATAGAAAAAACTATCCGTGACAAAGACCTGCTTGGCAGACTAGGCGGTGAAGAATTCGCAGTGATATTGCCGGGGACCAGCCTGGAGGAAGCACAGGTCATCGCCGAACGTATCCGTGCAAGGATTGCCGAGCTGTCATTCCACACGTCGCTACATACGCAACGTTTCCATACCACGATCAGCATAGGCATTTCCAGTTCATCGGAGACTATTTACGCTTATGAGCTACTCTACAAACACGCCGACCTAGCCCTGTACGAAGCCAAGCAAACTGGACGCAACCGCGTGGTGAGTTATTCTGGCAACTGGACGGCTGCACAGGAAGACATCTCCGAACCCTGATCAAGCGTCATTCAAGAAAGCAACATCTGCCATAACTGGCTGACGGCTTCGCGCTCAGCTTGCAATTCTTCCGTTGGCACAACCGCCTCCGAGCCCTGTAACTTCACATGATGAATCAAGGTGCGATACTCCCGATAGGCATCTGCGACTTGTTCGGCCAGCGCAAGCGAGGTGATCAACCCTAATTGCGCGCAACGTCGCAACAGGCCGATATTGCCGATATTGTCTGTGAGCTCTGGATAACTGGCAGCATGCGCGAGTACCAGATATTGCACAATAAATTCAACATCAATAATGCCGCCCGCACCCTGTTTGACATCAAAAAAGCCCGGCTTGGGTTTATGCGCCTCACGCATTTTTTCGCGCATTTGGACAATCTCCTGCTTTAGTCCATTCATATCACGCGATTGGCAAATAATGTCATGACGGATGCGCTCAAAAGCCGTACCAATTGCATCATCACCAGCCACGAAACGTGCACGGGTAATGGCCTGGTGCTCCCATACCCAGGCTTTGTGTTGCTGGTACTCTGAGAATGCCTGCACCGTACTCACAAGCAGGCCACTGTTACCATCCGGGCGCAACTGCAAATCGGTTTCATATAACAGCCCAGCATTGGTGAGAGTGTTAAACCAGGTGTTTAGTCGCTGGGCAAAGCGGGCGTAAATTTCCTGAACTTTATCTGCATCATCGTCATACAGGAAGATAATATCCAGGTCTGACACGTAACCCAATTCCTTACCGCCCAGCTTGCCATACCCTATCACGGCGAATTTTGGCGTATCCAGATGTTTGAATGACAGGTTCTGCCAAACCGTCTGCACGCTGACTTGCAGAATCACATCCGCCAGCGCACTTAAATCGTCTGAAATGGCTTCCAGTGGCAAAGCCGTCATTAAATCCTGCGCTGCAATCTTGAGTACATTGGCATGCTTGAAATGCCGCATGGCATCCATCTGCGCTTCCACATCGCCCGCCAGTTGTTGCATGTGGCGCGTCAACTCAGCTTTTAACTGCGTCGCATCCAGCCGCTTGAACAAGGTTTGTTTATTGAGCAGCTCATCGAGCAAAATCGGGTGTGCAGACACATATTGGGCAATCCAGGGGCTGGCGGCACACAGTTTCACAATCAAGGCCAATGCATCGGGAAACTCGGCCAGCAACGCCAGGTAGCTGGCGCGGCGGCAAATACTTTCGAGTAAATCCAGTGTGCGGATTAATGCAGTATCAGGCGTAGTGCTTTGCTGCTGGCTGGCCTCGCGCAACAGCAAAGGCATCAGTTGATCCAGGCGCCGCCGGCTTTGTTCCGGCAGCTGCTGGATACGCTGGCTTTGCCGGGTCTGCTGTAATAAATGCACAATATCATTGGCGCGCGTGTAACCGTGCTGCACAAGCCATTGTTCGGCTTCTGCGGCAAAAAGCGTCCCCTGCCATAACGCCTTTTCCTGGTGCAAATCCTCGTTTTTCGCATCTTTAAACGTATCATCAAAGAAACGCTGTACGCGGTCGCGATGGAGGTTAAGCTCCGTCATAAAACTCGCCCAGTCAGTATGGTGGACCATTTGCAACAGATAACCGCGATAGGTCTCTGAATCTGGCAAGTCCTGAGTCTGCTGGTCATCAATATACATCAAGCGATGTTCGAGGTTACGCAGGTAAATATAACTCTCCTTCAGCGCTGCCACATCCGGCGCTGGCAACATGCCGCGGGCTGCCAGGCAATCCAACACAGCCAGGGTCGGTTTGATCTGCAAATCCGGCACCTGGCCACCGCGGATCAACTGAAATACCTGCGCGATGAACTCCACTTCACGGATGCCGCCACGGCCCAGTTTGATGTTGTTGGATAAACGGCGCTGGACCACATCGCGCTGGATCTGCACCTTGAGGTCACGCATGGAAGCATAAGCATTAAAATCAAGATACTTGCGGAATACAAATGGCCTCATCACCTTGCTTAAGGCGGCCTCAGGCCCATACACCACACGCCCCTTGATCCAGGCGTAACGTTCCCACTCGCGGCCATAATTCTGGTAATAGTCTTCCAGTGCATCTAGGTTGCAGACCAGCGCCCCTTCCGAGCCAAAGGGCCGCAGGCGCATATCCACCCTGAATACAAAACCATCCGCTGTCGCCTCATCAAGTGCAGCAATGAGTTTTTTACCCAGGCGCGTAAAAAAATCCTGGTTACTGATAGACTTCTCGCCATCAGTGACACCTTCATTTTCGTAAGCAAAAATCAGGTCAATATCTGACGACACGTTGAGCTCACGCCCGCCCAGCTTGCCCATGCCCACCACAATAAGTTGTTGTGGGTGGCCGCTGGCATCGCGCGGAACACCATAGGTAGCCACCAGGCGGTCATGATAATAATCGGCCGCAGCGGTAATCGCCGATTCTGCGAGGGCACTGGTGATTTCCGCCACTTCGGCAAAATCAGCCAGCCCATTGAGATCGCGCAAGATCATATGCGCCATCAAACGCTGCCTTAACAGCCTGAGATGTTGTAAAAAAACAGTTTCTTCAATATTTTTTTCAAATACAAACAGAGTATTAACATCCTGAGTCTTATATGTCTTATATAAGTTATCTAACAAATCAGTTATAAAATCTGTATGTTTCGTAACGAATCTGGCAAAAAAAGGGCTGCAGGCTGCCGCATGCAGTAAATAAGCCGCTTCTGTAGACGCGACCTGCTTTTCTGTTAGAATTTGGGCAAGCTGTTGCATGAGATTTCTGCTCTTGTAATGGAATGTGTGCTCGGAGAGTTCGTTAATCAGAACCAGAATAATAATACCTGAGGTTCAACCACACTTTCATTTTTTGACACTGATTTTTGGGGGACGCTATGTCTATCGAATCTGTACTTCATGAACACCGCGTATTTGCACCAGGCAAAGCTTTCTCAAGCCAGGCAGCGGTCGGCAGCATGGAGGAATATCAGCGCCTGCATACAGAAGCTTTGCAGGATTACGAAGGATTTTGGGCCAAACTGGCGCGTGAACTATTGATTTGGCACAAGCCATTCACTAAAACGCTCAACCAGGACAACGCACCGTTCTACAAATGGTTTGAAGATGGCGAACTCAACGTTTCCGCCAACTGCCTGGACAAACACCTGCAAACAATCCCCAATAAAACCGCCATTATTTTTGAAGCAGATAATGGCGAGGTTAAAAATGTCACCTATCAAGAGCTATACCATCAGGTTTGCCAGTTCGCCAATGGTTTGAAATCACTCAACCTGATTAAAGGTGACCGCGTTATTATTTACTTACCCATGGGCATTGAGGCGATTGTCGCCATGCAAGCCTGCGCGCGCCTGGGCATTATCCACTCCGTGGTGTTTGGTGGCTTTTCGGCAAAAAGCTTGAATGAGCGCATTATTGATGCCGGAGCGGTCGCTGTCATCACTTCTGATGGCCAATACCGTGGCGGCAAAACCTTGCCACTGAAACAAGCGGTAGATGAAGGCATTGCCATGGGTGGCTGTGACAGCATCCGCAATATTGTGGTGTTCAAAAAAACGGGACAGGATGTCAGCTGGGACAACAAATGTATCTGGTGGGATGACCTGATTGCCGGTAAACCAGACAACTGCGAACCAGTCATGGTCGATGCCGAGCATCCATTATTCCTGCTCTACACTTCTGGCTCCACTGGTAAACCCAAAGGTGTACAGCACAGCTCGGCAGGTTACCTGCTGCATGCGATGAACACCATGCGCTGGACCTTCGACATCAAGCCGGAAGACATTTACTGGTGCACGGCTGATGTGGGCTGGATCACTGGCCATAGCTATGTCACCTACGGCCCCTTGGCCATGGGAGCGACACAAATCGTGTTTGAAGGCATCCCAACCTTCCCTAACGCTGGCCGTTTCTGGGAGATGATACAGCGCCATAAGGTTAGCGTGTTCTATACCGCGCCAACGGCGATTCGCTCCCTGATCAAAGCTGGCGAGACCGATTTCACCACGCATCCTAACCACTTCGATTTGTCCAGCTTGCGCCTACTGGGCACCGTAGGCGAACCCATTAACCCGGAAGCATGGATGTGGTACTACGAACAGGTTGGCGGTAACCGCTGCCCGATAGTAGACACTTTCTGGCAGACTGAAACCGGTGGCCACGTGATTACGCCCCTACCTGGCGCGACGCCACTGGTACCAGGCTCTTGCACCCTACCGTTCCCAGGCATAGACATTGATGTCGTCGATGAAACCGGTAAAGACATTCCATGGGGCAGTGGAGGCCTGCTGGTCATTAAAAAGCCATGGCCATCCATGATTCGTACTATTTACAACGATCCTGAGCGTTACAAAGCCAGCTATTTCCCTGCGGAGTTAGGCGGCAACCTATATCTGGCGGGCGATGGCGCCGTGCGTGATGCCGATACTGGCAACTTCACCATCATGGGGCGTATCGACGATGTACTGAATGTCTCTGGTCACCGTCTGGGCACCATGGAAATCGAGTCGGCGCTGGTGGCGAATCACTTGGTGGCAGAGTCTGCTGTGGTCGGCAAACCGCATCCGATCAAAGGGGAATCGGTGGTGGCTTATGTAGTACTCAAAGGCAAACGGCCTGAGGGTGATGAAGCCAAAAAGATTGTGGCTGAACTACGCGAATGGGTAGGAAAGGAGATCGGCCCGATTGCAAAACCGGACGAAATCCGCTTTGGGGACAACCTGCCAAAAACCCGTTCAGGTAAGATCATGCGCCGTTTGTTGCGCAGCCTGGCAAAGGGTGAAGAAATCACATCTGATATTTCCACCCTGGATAATCCAGCCATTCTTGACCAATTGAAACAAGCCGTCAATTAACCCTCTACCAACCATGGAAGGTTTAATCATCCTGATTATTTTCGCAGCGGTCGCTATTTTCCTGATGCGAAAATAATCCGGCCAAGTGCTTGATTAGGTTAAAATAGCGCTTTTTTTCCAAAGCGCTATTTTTTCATGTCCAGTTTGCAGCAAGAAGTCGAACGCCGCCGTACCTTTGCCATTATTTCGCACCCGGATGCGGGTAAAACCACGCTGACCGAAAAGTTGTTATGGTTTGGTGGCGCGATCCAGGTGGCGGGTGAAGTGCGTGGCCGTAAAGCAGCGCGTCATGCGACCTCAGACTGGATGGAGCTGGAAAAGCAACGCGGTATTTCGGTGACTTCTTCGGTTATGCAGTTTCCTTACCGTGAACACATGGTGAACTTGCTGGACACCCCCGGTCACGATGACTTCTCCGAAGACACCTACCGCACACTGACTGCGGTTGACTCCGCTGTGATGGTGATTGACTCGGTCAACGGCGTGGAAGCGCAAACCATCAAGCTGCTGAATGTCTGCCGCATGCGTGACACGCCGATTATCACGTTTATTAACAAGTTGGACCGTGAAAGCCGGGCGCCGATTGAGTTACTGGACGAAATTGAAACCACCCTGGGCATGGAATGCGCGCCCATGACCTGGCCGATTGGGATGGGTAAGACCTTTCGCGGTGTCTATAACCTGGTGACAGATAGTATTTTGTTCTTTGACCCGCGCGCCGAAAAAGGCACTTCTGAAACCATCCAGGGCATAAACAACCCGCGCCTGGACGAACTGATAGGCTACCAGGCTGAAGAGTTACGGGTGGATATCGAGCTGGTGCGTGGTGCCTCCAATGAATTTAACAAAGAACGTTATTTGAGCGGCAAGCAAACCCCGGTGTTCTTTGGTTCTGCCGTGAATAACTTCGGTGTGCAATCGTTGCTGGATGCGGTGGTTGATTTATCGCCGCCACCGCAATCCCGCAATACGGCGACGCGCGTAGTCGCTGCCAACGAAGAAAAGTTTGCTGGCTTTGTATTTAAGATCCAAGCCAATATGGATCCCAAACACCGTGACCGCATTGCCTTTTTGCGTGTCTGCTCAGGCCGTTTTGAGCGTGGCATGAAAATCAAGCAGGTCGCTTCAGGCAAGATGCTAAACGTCAACAACGCCATCACTTTTATGGCACAAGACCGCACCATCATGGATGAAGCCTACTCTGGCGACATTATCGGCATCCCCAACCACGGGACCATTAAACTGGGCGATACCTTTACCGAAAACGAAGCACTTAAATTTATCGGCATCCCGTCGTTTGCGCCAGAATTTTTCCGGCGTGCACGCATTAAAAACCCAATGAAAATGAAGCAATTGCAGATTGGCCTCAAGCAACTGTCTGAAGAAGGCGCAGCACAGTTGTTCCGCCCGTTGCTGTCTAATGACCTGATCCTGGGTGCCGTCGGCATGTTGCAGTTTGATGTGGTAGCGCACCGGCTGGAACACGAGTATGGCGTCGATATGGTGTTTGAACCCTATGATTGCTACACCGCACGCTGGCTCAAAGGCTCAGATGCTGACTTGAAAGCCATTGCCGATAAATACGGTTTTAACGTCGGCCTCGATAGCGCAGATGATTACGTCTACCTGGCGCCCAACCGTGTGAATTTGCAGATGGCGCAAGAGCGTTACCCGGATATCCAGTTTATGGAAACACGCGAAATCGCCTAACTCATCATGGATGCTGGGCGTGATTTTCCAGCATCCATCTCCAGGCTGTATTCACTCTCGCCCATGTCTCCCTCCATGCCATCCGGGGTTTTAAAAGCCCTCTCACTCAAACAACCTTTTGCCTGGCTGATTGCAAACGGTTATTTATTGGTAGACGACCGTAGCTGGGGTACATCGTATCGCGGCAGCATCCTGATTCATGCCAGTAAAGGCTTGTATGAAGAGTATTACCACTATATAAAAAACCACACTGACGTTCCAATCCCGGACAAACATCAATTAGAGTATGGCGGTGTCGTAGGCATGGCCAAACTGGTCTTTTGTGGCAAGCCGAATGAACTCCCGGCCGCCATGAACAGAGCATACCGAGCACACTTCAGCAATGTACCTGCGGGGCATTATGGCTTTTTATTTGCCGATGCCACGCCTTTGCCGCTGATGTCTTGCCCCGGAAAGTTAGGGATTTTTGAGATTGATGTCGACAAGTTGCTAGCTGCGCCACCGGCCGCACAATCCGAATTATTTTGAAGTGCGGCAGCCTTTGCGAACCATCAGATGCAGTTTATTTAAAGCATTTTTAAAGGATTCAGCGTGAAAAACCCGTGCCCATGCCATAGCGGCAAACCGTATACCGAGTGTTGCCAGCCCTTACATGCGGGTCAGGCTGCGCCCGATGCAGAGCGCCTCATGCGTTCACGATACAGTGCCTATGCATTGAAACTGGCAGACTATCTCCTGCAAACCTGGCATCCCGATACGCGCCCTGCCAGCTTGAGTACTGACGACCTGAACGGCATTAAATGGCTTAAATTGGAAGTAGTTTCGCATCACCGTGTGGATGATACCCATGCGGAAGTGGTGTTTACAGCCACCTACCAAAGCGGCAAGCAGAAAAAATCACAGCTCAGCGAGCATAGCCAATTTGTGCGTATACATGATCGTTGGCTGTATATCGGCGAGCATCCGCAGTCTTCCTCAAAGTAGGTTCATCATTCTCCATCCCATAGAGCACTAACAGGCTGGTAAATGCGGTAGGCATGGGCACCGTGTTCGCTTCACTGAGCCAATCCAGAATGGCAAGATTGAGTTCATAGGGAGAGATACGCCCATCTCGATCCTGATCCAGAATACACAAAAGCTGACTGACCTCTTGCTGCCCCAACCCCACCAGGGCTCGCTCCAGTATGGGCTGATCCAGATAGCCGCACTGACGCTCGTCCAGCCGTAAAAAAACATTCTGAGTAAACTGCGCGCTCACTCTGCAAATAATACTCGCCATTTATTCCGCCTTGCCTTCACCGTGTGATGTCAGGTGATTCTAGGCGCCTCAATAGGCAAACGGTGTATCGCTCTGTAACGCTTTGTATCCCGCGAACACAATAAAAAACCCGCCAACAAAGCGGGTTCAATACGTTCAACAAGGTATTACAACCCCTGTTTCAGGCTTTCCATAATAAAGGGATCCAAATCGCCATCGAGCACACCCTGGGTATTGCCGATTTCGACATTGGTACGCAAGTCTTTGATACGACCCTGGTCAAGCACATAGCTGCGAATCTGGTGCCCCCAACCGATATCGGTTTTGGCATCTTCGAGTGCCTGTTTTTCTTCATTGCGTTTACTGAGTTCTAGGTTATACAAGGCCCCTTTCAGCATATTCATTGCTTCTTCTTTGTTTCTATGCTGTGAGCGGTCATTCTGACATTGTACGACCACCCCCGTCGGCAAGTGGGTAATACGCACCGCAGAATCGGTTTTGTTAATGTGCTGGCCACCCGCACCACTGGCGCGGTAGGTATCAATGCGCAAATCTGCCGGATTGATTTCAATTTCAATCGAATCATCCACTTCAGGGAATATCTGCACACTGGCAAAACTGGTATGACGCTTGGAGTTGGCGTCAAACGGTGACTTGCGTACCAGTCGATGCACGCCGCTTTCGGTACGCAAGGTGCCGAAGGCATAATCACCAGTCACTTTAATCGATGCGCCTTTAATCCCGGCAATATCGCCTTCAGACTCCTCAAGCACCTCGACCTTGAAGCCTTTACGCTCGACGTAACGCAAATACATCCGCAGCAACATGCCAGCCCAGTCCTGTGCTTCAGTACCACCACTGCCGGACTGGAATTCAATAAAGCAATTGTTGGCATCCATAGGCTGCGAGAACATGCGCTTGAATTCCATCTCGGCGACGATTTTTTCTATTTTTTGCGCGTCGGCCTCGACACTTAACAAGGTGTCGTCATCATTCTCTTCACGCGCCATCTCAAACAATTCACGGCTATCTGACAATGACTGGTACACATCATCCAGCGTCATGACGACGCTTTCGAGCATGCGTTTTTCTTTGCCCAGATTTTGTGCTTTTTCTGCGTTGTCCCAGACCTTGGGATCCTCCAGCAGGCCGTTGACTTCGGCTAGGCGTTGTTGTTTGTTCTCGTAGTCAAAGATACCCCCGAAGCGCTTGGTGGCGTTGGGTCAGGTCGCTTAATGCATTGGCAATACTATTGAGGTGTTCGGCTTCCATCTTAGTGAATGTAAATATGTAAAAGCCAGCATTATACCGCAGCTGGAGAAGGGATTTAGAACCACGTTCGAGGGCAGTCCAAGTAAAGAATTCATATTTTTGTCACAAAACATGTCACAAAATAGTAAAATTGCCGTCACAAAACTTTGAAGCGATTAGGGAGTTCTCAATGGCGAATGCCACTTTTGGCCGCATCATGGCTGCAATCAGCCCCAGAAACGACAACTATTTTGTGCTGTTTAACCGTTTGGCAGATTGTGCTGTACGTGGTTCCAAAGTGCTGGCCCTAATGGCAGCCGTTGTAGACCAGGCTGATTTTCAGAAGCATTTTGCAGAAATCCGCAAAATTGAATCTGAAGCAGACGAGTACACCAAGGAAATCCTGCTCTCCCTGCACAAAACCTTTATTACCCCATTTGACCGCCGCGAGATCCGTGAACTGGCCATGGCACTCGACGACATCATCGACTACATGGAAGCGATTCCACAAAGCGCCGAGATTTATGGTCACTCAAAATTCACTCCTGAAATGGTCGCACTGGCCCAAATCCTGTTACGTGCTGCCGAAAAAGTAAAAGACGCAGTACACATGCTGTCTGACATGAAAAATGCAGAGCGTATTTTGCGTACCTGTGAAGAAATCAGCACGATTGAAGGGGAAGCCGACCATATCATGCGTTCTGGCATGCACAGACTGTTTGAAGAAGACCATGATGCGCGCACATTGATTCGCTCCAAACAATTGTATGACCTGTTTGAGGAGGCCGTTGATAGCTGTGAAGACGTGGCCGACGTGATTCACGGCGTGGTATTGGAACGCATCTAAGGACTCGTCATGGATCATGTGATAATCGTCATGGCGGTGCTTGTTTTCGTCGCCCTGATTTTCGACTTTATGAACGGGTTCCACGATGCCGCTAACTCGATTGCGCTCATGGTTTCTACCCGTCTATTAACCCCGCAGGCCGCTGTGATCTGGGCCGCCTTTTTTAACTTTGTCGCTTTCCTGTTTTTTGGCCTGCATGTGGCCGACACCGTAGGTAAAGGCATTATTGATCCTAATATCGTCAACAACACAGTTGTGTTTGGTGCTCTTTTTGGCGCGATTGCCTGGAACGTCATCACCTGGTGGTTCGGCATCCCCTCCTCGTCTTCTCATGCCTTGATCGGCGGCCTGATTGGTGCTGGCATGGCACACTCAGGCACCAAGGGGGTGATTTTAGGCGGCAAACTCATCAGTACCGGCATCGCGATTATCCTCTCACCTTTATTTGGCATGATGCTGGCACTGCTATTATCCATCGGCATTATGTGGGCTTTCCAGAAATCCTCACCTTATAAAATTGAGAGCCGCTTTAACAAACTGCAGTTTATTTCCTCTTCATTGTTCAGCCTGGGCCATGGCGCCAACGATGCGCAAAAAACCATGGGGATCATCACTGTATTATTATTTGCCAATGGTTACCTGCAAGGCGATTTCCATGTCCCATTCTGGGTGGTCATCTCCTGCCAGTTGGCCATGGGCCTTGGCACCCTGTTTGGTGGCTGGCGCATTGTGCGCACCATGGGTATGGGTATAACCAAAATTCGCCCGACAGGTGGTTTTGCGGCTCAGACTTCAGGTTCCATTGCCTTGTTCCTCGCCACCAGCCTGGGTATTCCGGTCTCGACCACACATACCATTACAGGCGCCATTGTCGGGGTGGGCTTGTCACGCCGCATGACCGCTGTGCGCTGGGGCCTGGCCTCACGTATTGTCTGGGCCTGGGTATTGACCATTCCCTGTGCCGCGATCATGGCGGCGATTGCCTACCATATTGGTGAAAGTGTTTTGTAAGGCAGAAGTAAGGTTAAAAGAGGCGCAGCATGCGCCTTTTTTCTTTTTTGTCACATTTCTGTCACATTAAGTTTTTATGATTTCGTGCATCACAACAGTCAACACCAAACACAGGAGTGTATAGATGAAAACCAGTTTGTTCCGCAACACTTTGATGGCCGCCCTGATCGCTCAGGCATTCACCTTTGCGCATACCGCAGCGGCTGCGGACAAAATCATCAAGATCGATGGCTCCAGTACGGTTTACCCTATTACCGAAGCTGTGGCAGAAGAGTTTCAACGTGCCAAAGGCGTGAAAGTGACTGTTGGTGAATCCGGGACTGGCGGCGGCTTTAAGAAATTCTGCCGTGGCGAGACGGATATTTCTGATGCTTCCCGCCCTATCTCTCAGAAAGAAATGGATGCATGTAAAGAAGGCGGCGTACAGTTCATTGAACTGCCTATCGCTTACGATGCCTTGACCGTTGTCGTGAACGGTAAAAATGACTGGGTAAAACAGATTACCGTCGCCGAATTGAAAAAAATCTGGGAGCCAGGCTCAAAAGTTAAAAACTGGAAAGAAGTGAATGCCACTTATCCAGATAAACCATTAAACCTGTATGGTCCAGGGACTGCCTCTGGTACCTTTGACTACTTTACCGAAGCGGTGAACGGCAAAGCCAAGTCCAGCCGTACAGACTACACTCCTTCTGAAGATGATAACGTACTGGTACAAGGTGTATCAGGCAACGCAGGTGGCTTGGCTTACTTCGGCCTGGCATACTACCTGGAAAATACTGACAAGCTGAAAGCGGTCCCTATCGTTGCTAAAGAAGGTGCAAAACCAGTGTTGCCATCCGAAGCGACGGTGATGGATGGTACCTATCAACCGCTCTCCCGCCCTCTGTTCATTTACGTCAACGCTACCGCGGCTGCTTTCAAGCCAGAAGTGAAAGCGTTTGTGAATTACTACCTGGAAAACGCGCCAGAACTGGTTAAGGAAGTGAAATACGTGCCACTGCCAAAAGCAGATTACACTGCAGTAAAAGAGCACTTCAAAGCCATGAAACCGGGCACGGGCTTCAACGGTACCTCAGAAGTCGGCATCAAGATCACCGACTTGTTGTCCCGAATCAAGTAATCATGAAAAAGGGGCAGCGATGCCCCTTTTTTAGTGGTGATTCGGCCTGAACTGCGGATAATCCGCTAAAATTCCTCCCTGACAAATAAACACTATGGCGACCCAAGCAATGCAAGCACCTGCGCAACTGACCATCAGCCCCAGACTGGCGAAAAATATTCGCCGGAATGTGAAAGAACGGATGATTGAACTGATACTGATGTTGGCAGCCTTGGTGGCCGTGGCAACCACTTTTGCCATTGTCGGGGTATTGTTGTATGAATCGCTGAGCTTTTTCAAAACGGTTTCCGTCGTAGACTTTTTCACAGATACTCAATGGACACCACTATTTGAAGATGCACATTACGGCATCATGCCGTTGGTTTCAGGGACGTTGACAACCTCTGCGATTGCACTGGCAGTCGCTGTGCCGATTGGCACCATTGCAGCGATTTTCCTGTCGGAATTCGCTTCACACAAAACCCGAGAAACAGTCAAACCTATTCTGGAATTACTCGTTGGCGTACCAACAGTGGTCTTTGGTTACTTTGCATTGTTTTTTGTCACTCCATTGCTGCAAACCCTTTACCCAGAGCTGCCTAGTTTCAATATGCTTAGTGCGGGCATTGTGATGGGCATCATGATTATTCCATACATCGCCTCCATGTCTGAGGATGCCATGCGTGCTGTGCCAATGAGTATGCGCGAAGGTTCTTACGCCATGGGCGCTACCCGCTTTCAGACGGCGATTAAAGTGGTGACCCCGGCCGCTGTTTCAGGGATTGTCGCGGCGTATATCCTGGCGATTTCACGTGCCGTAGGTGAAACCATGGTGGTCGCGATTGCTGCTGGTCAGCAACCCAACCTGACCTTTAATCCGTTGGAAAGCGCAGCCACCATCACCGCATATATCGTACAAGTGGCGATGGGTGACTTGCCGCACGGTAGCATCGGTTACCAAAGTATTTTTGCCGCAGGCCTGGTATTAATGGCGATGACCTTGTCATTCAATATTGTTGGCCACTGGGTCCGTAAAAAATACCGTGAAAGCTACTAAAGACTGATCAAAGTTGTCGATTTGTCTCAATACTGACATATAACCACCCTAGACTGCTGGTAGCTTGACTGCCGGTCATTGGAAACAACACACATGGAACATAAAGCTTCTGTCCTCGAAAACCTGGCCGACGTACGTGCCATGATCAAACGCCACAAGCGCAATGACACACTGTTTGCGGCAATTGGTCTGCTGTGCCTGATGTTTGGACTTGTCACGCTGATGTTGCTGTTTTGGCAACTGATTGCTGATGGTTACCCAAAATTCAATATCGATTTTCTGACTGAATTCCCTTCGCGCCGCGCAGGTCGTGCTGGTTTGCTGTCAGCCTGGGTAGGCTCTTTGCTCGTGATGGCGGTGACCTTCCTGACTGCGGTGCCTGTTGGCGTTGCCGCAGGGTTGTACCTTGAAGAATATGCCCCAAAAAACTGGTTTACTGACCTGATTGAAATCAACGTCTCCAACTTGGCTGGCGTACCTTCCATCATTTACGGTTTGCTGGCGTTAGGCTTGTTCGTGTATATGCTGGATTTCGGCCAGAGCATACTGACTGCAGGTTTAACCTTAGGTCTGCTCATTTTGCCGATTGTGATTGTATCGACCCGTGAAGCCATCCGCGCCATTCCGGTCTCTATTCGCGAAGCGGCTTATGGCGTCGGCGCAACCAAATGGCAAGTGGTGTATGACCACGTGTTCAAATACTCTTACGGCGGCATACTGACAGGTATTATTATCGGTATGGCACGTGCCCTGGGTGAAACCGCACCTATCATCACTATTGGCGCATTGACGTTTATCGCCTTTTTGCCACCCAGCCCGATTACAACTGAGCCACCCTTCCTCAACTTTGAATGGTTGTCATCCGGGTTTACCGTGATGCCAATCCAGATGTTTAACTGGTTGTCCCGCCCTGACCATGCCTTTCATGTCAATGCGGCGGCCACCGGCGCCCTCATTATCATCGTTACGCTGTTAATGAACGGCACAGCGATCTGGTTACGCTACAAAATTCGTAAAAATATTAAATGGTAATGCCACACAAGATTTAGGAAACTCCATGGCCACTGTCACAACTGCAATAAAAGCCGAAGCTCGCGATTTAAACTTCTTCTACAGCAACGGCGCCCGTGCCCTCAAAGGCATTTCCATGCCCTTGTATGAAAACAAGATCACGGCACTGATCGGCCCTTCTGGCTGCGGAAAATCTACTTTCCTGCGCTGCTTTAACCGTATGCATGACCTGTACCCAGGCAACAAATATCAGGGCCAAATTGTGATGCATCCTGACAACACCAATGTGCTGGATACTGGCGTAGACCCGATTGAAGTACGTATGCGCATCAGCATGGTGTTCCAGAAACCTAACCCGTTTCCAAAGTCCATCTATGAAAACGTGGCTTACGGTTTACGCGTACGTGGTGAAAACAACAAACGCATCATGGATGACAAGGTTGAAGAAGCGCTGAAAGGCGCGGCTTTATGGAACGAAGTCAAAGATCGTCTGCACGACCTGGCATTTAACCTCTCTGGCGGCCAGCAACAACGGTTGTGTATTGCCCGCGCACTGGCAACCGACCCAGAAATTATGCTGTTTGACGAGCCAACCTCTGCGTTGGACCCGATTGCCACGGCCAATATCGAAGAGTTAATGGTAGAACTGCGCAGCAAACTGACCATCCTCGTCGTCACCCACAACATGCAGCAAGCCGCGCGTGTGTCTGATTACACTGCTTATATGTACTTGGGTGAATTAATTGAGTACGATGACACCGACAAAATTTTTACCAATCCGGGCCGTAAAGAAACCGAAGATTACATTACCGGCAAGTTTGGTTAATCTAATTGTCTTAAAAAAAACGCCACGAATTATGTGGCGTTTTTTTATATGCATATCACTTATTATCTTTGACCTTTTATCTTTAGCCTTTGCGATGTTCTTGTCTGGATAATCTCAGCTAAAATTGATATTGCGATTTCAACCAGTGTGCAACTACCAATCTAAATACCAACTGGTCCGGTTACTCGTTTTTAACCGGCTTTATTTAGGAAGATAAGGGATGCTACCTGCAACATCTGTGTCATCTATCAGCTGAAAACGGCTTTCTGTACCCTCTTGTCTAGCTTTGGAGTAAGGGGCGTATTCTGGATCATTCGCAAACGCGACTGCTGCTTCTTTGTTCGGAAACTGGATCAACGCAATCAATGTGTTTTCCAATGGCTTACCCTCAAGCACATCAATATTGGCACTGCGACTTAAATACTTCCCACCATGTTTTTCAGCAATCAGGTGAACATGCTTTGCATATTCAGGCACCCATTCATCATTTTTAACTAGAACATCTGCAATTAGAAACGCTGCCATTTTCACTCCTTCATCGGTAAACTTTTAATTTTATTAGATCTCTATATTAGTAGATTTTTGACCAGTATTTATTGGAAGCGGCTGGACAATTCTCTGCTTCCAGGCTGCTGCATAGACTTCAAGCGCATCAATTTGGCCCACTTGAGCGCTTTACCTGTGGCTGATGTATAGCCTTCACGGCAACCTGCATGAGCGCAAGTCTTGCCTTATCTTGGCGGGCAAGCCCGGAGGCGTCAAGCCTCCCGGTAAAAATTCAAGATTTTACTGAGGAATCAAGGGAAATCAGGCAACTGCTGATGCGGCCATTGGCATATGGGTCAACATTAACCGCTCATAACAAGCCTGGAGCTTGTTTGCTTGGGCATCACTGGACCAGACCTGTTCGACATAGCGCCTGCCTTGTTTGCCGACGCGATCACGCAGTTGATGGTCTATCAGCAGGGTTTGTACCTGCTCGGCAAAATGTACCTCATCATCTTGTGCGATGAGCGCCCCCTGGCCCTGGCGCAAAATCGACGCCGTGCCAAGCTCGGCAATTGCCACCACGGGCGTGGCTTGCGCCATGGCTTCGAGCAAGACCAGGCCTTGGGTTTCGCTTTTGGAAGCAAACACAAAAATATCAGCGGCCTGATAAGCCGCATTGAGGCCCACGGCACGATCCAGATAACCGAGGAAGATGACATGCGATTGCAAACCGTTATCGCGCGCCATTTTCTTGAGCATGCCTTCGGCCGGGCCTTCTCCCGTAATCACCAGCAGTACTTCAGGATGATCCTGAATCACCAGTGATAACATTTCGAGCAGGAACTGGATATTTTTTTCATGCGCCACGCGCCCCACAAACAACAACAAAGGACGCTGTGGCGGAATACCATATTTCTCACGAAAAGCCGCGCCATCGCCTGTCACAAAGCGTGAAGCATCAAGCCCTGTAGGAATCACCGTGATGGGTGTTGTCACGCCATACTGTTGTAAGACATCTTTCATTTGGGCCGAGGGCGATACCACGGTATCTACCTGCTGGCATTGCTTGCGGGAAACGGTTTGTGCAATACGCACCGCCCATTTGCGTGGCACCCAGGGCAAATAATGATGCATGTAATCTTCAAAAAACGTGTGGTAGGTTTCCATGGCAGGCACCTGCAACCGTTTGGCAATTTTGAGTCCGGCATAATGGGCAATAAAAGGGGTGTGGATATGTACCAGGTCATAATCGCCAGGGTGCAGGCTATCCACATAGGCCATCAAGGCAGACCATTTCATCAAATAGTCTTCGGGATCGAACACTATCTTGCGTGCATCTATGCGCGTGATCCAGCTTTCATCAGCAGTCAGTGGCTGGCCTTCTTGCGCAGGATATAAAGGGGCGATCAGGTGTACGACATGTCCCTGTTCACGCAAGCTTTCTGCAAAGGTGCGGATGCTAGTGGAAACACCATTGACGCGGGGGAAGTACACATCTGAAATCATCAAAATTTTCATGCCATGTTCCGTAATGCCGGGTTCCGTGTTAACAATACTGACATAGCTTAACAAGCTTCCGTGATGCTTTTGTGACGAAAAAGGCTTTCACATCAACGTCATACAGACTTCATCTGACTGTCATTTAACACCTGCAAAGTGCGTACATGTCACTTCGCACAATGATGATCATACTGTTATTGGTCCTGGCATTGCCCAGTGAGGCACATGCCTGGGGATTGTATTCACATGTCGCTTATACCCACCAGTGGCTACAAGCACTGCCGCTATTGCCTTTGCCCTGGCTGGGGGTGATGCGGCGATATCCGACCTTGGTCATGGCGGGGGCTTGCCTGCCAGACCTGGCAGTGGTGTCGCGGACATTTAGCCATAGCCACGGCTGGGGCATGGGCCAGCAGTTGTTGCAGACCAAAAATGAACGCCAATTGGCGCTGGGCATCGGTTATAACATCCACCTGCTCACCGACGTGGTTGCCCACCAGCATTTTGTCCCAACCTTTGAAGCCAAATGGCGGCATCACAGCGTACTCACACACGCCGCTGCCGAATGGGCCATGGATGCCTATTTGCATCAGCCTGACATGCTTGCACCAGGCAAACTGTTGCGCATACACCGTAAAACGATTGTCGAGACGCTGTCGCCCGCCTGGCAATGCGAGGCCAATATTGTGCACAAAGCGGTTTCAAGGCTGGCCGGGGCCGATCAGGCCCTGCGCCTGTCGCGCATTCCGCAATACCTGCTGCACCGTTACCGCAGGCTGGATAACGAGTTTGAACACAAACTGGCTTATTACCGTGACCAGGTCACCTTGGCGCTGCATGACTTGCCTCAGCTGATCAATGGCAACTTTCCATCCTTGCATGCCGAACATATCAACCTGGGCATGGAGCAACTGGACGACTGGCGCCGGAAATGCCTGCAAGATGCGCGTCTGCGGCCGACGCGCGCCATCAGTGCTTTTGAACAGTATCAGCACCAATGGTTTAACCAGCCAGACTGCTAGTCTTTGTGCCGCGTAAAACTTGCTTGCCGGGCGCGACACCCATGAGCTATCCAATCTTGCGCAACCTCATCGTTCTCTCAAGCAAACTTGAATCTTCGGGCATTGTCTCCATCTAACAGACATCACCGGGCGATAGCCCGCCCCCTGGATAAAAAGAATATGCGCCCTCTTCGCTTTTTAATCATCAGCACCTCGCTGGTAGGTCTTTTGCATTATTACATCGGCGCCCGCTTGCTTAACCAGATGCCATGGCCACCAGCCATCTATTGGTCAGGGTGGGCATTACTGGCCTTATCGGCGCTTTTACAGCCCGTCGCCTTGCTGGCACGAGGCTTCCGCAACGCATGGTTAAGGGATACGGTCAGCTGGGTAGCGATGACCGTCATGGGCCTGTTTTCATCGCTGCTGGTATTCACTGTTTTACGTGATGTATTGTTACTGCTGGTGGCGGGCCTGCATGCCATGCAGTTCATGACTATTGATTTCGCCGTACTTGAAAAAAATACTGCTCTGATGGTGCTTGGCGCAACGTTGATGATCACCGTGGCTGGATTTATTCAGGCACGCAAACTGGCGAAGGTAGTGAATGTGACCGTACCACTGCGCAACCTGCCGCAAAGCCTGCATGGCTTCCGTATTGTGCAAATCAGCGATATTCACGTTGGGCCTACCATCAAGCAAGGTTATTTATCGCGCATTGTGCAAGAGGTCAATTCGCTGGAAGCCGATCTGGTCGCCATTACCGGAGACCTGGTCGATGGCCGTGTACACGAATTGTCGTCACACACCAAACCACTGGCCGAACTGACCGCGCGTCACGGTAGTTTTTTTGTCACCGGCAATCATGAATACTACTCGGGAGCGCTCGACTGGATACGCGAACTGGACCGACTGGGTGTGCGTGTGCTGCTGAATGAGCATGTACAACTTGCCCATGATGGCGCCACTTTAGTGGTAGCCGGGGTGACGGACTATAGCGCAGGCAGTTTTTACGATGATCACCAGAGTGATCCGCGCGCAGCCATTGCTGGCGCACCCAATGATGCGCCCAAAATCCTGCTGGCGCATCAACCCCGCAGCGCAGAGGCGGCTGAATCTGCCGGATTCGACCTGCAACTCTCAGGCCATACCCACGGCGGCCAGTTCTGGCCGTGGAAATACTTTGTGCCGCTGCAGCAACCTTATGTGGCTGGCCTGCATAAACTGCAAGACCTATGGGTGTATGTCAGCCGCGGCACAGGTTACTGGGGGCCACCTATCCGCTTCGGCGCCCCCTCAGAGATTACGTGTTTAACCCTGGTCCCACTCGATTAATCTAGCGTTGCGACTCTGCCAGAAACTAGGCATTTAAGCTTCTTCAGCCAGCCGACGGAAACGGATATCCGGCACATAAGTCGCCAGGATCAACAACAAGGCCGCCACCAGATAAATGGCGCGCAACGGATAATCCGTGACAAAACTGGCTGTGCGTGGTTTGTCTGACAGCGTGCGGTAAAACGCTTCAGTGTCTGCCCCTTTGAGGTAGCTACCCTTAAACTCACCAGCCAGCGATTTCAGGTAGTCCTCTTCCAGTTGCGATAGCATGCGGTCATACTCGGCGTAGGCGACAGGTGGGTCAGGTTCGTCCTGGCTAGGATCGGCATAAGTCACGCCAACCGCACCTGCATTGTTATTGTCGCTGACCGGCCAATACCCCACCGGTTTATTCGCTGAGTTATAGCGTGGAATTGCTATTTTTTGTGGGCCGCCAACGCCAATAAAGGTGAAAAACTCACCAATCTGCACACCACTCAGGTCCTGTTTGATGGTGACATTCACGCGAGGCGCTTCGTCACCATCGGTAAAAAACAGCATCTGTGCTGGCTGGTTAAGCGCGTCGTATACATGCGTGGCTGCATGCACGGCAAAACTCAGGCGGCTGTTACCTTTCCATGCCATGCGCCATTCCAGGTGATCGATGCCATCACTGATCACGTCCAGGTTTTTGCAGACTTCCAGCGGCGTTTGCAGCATGGCGATATTATCCGAGGCAAAAATCCCCAGGCTGAAATACGTCCCGCAGGGTGATTTGTGCACCAGCTGTTTCATCAAATACTGGCTATAGGCCAAACGGCTGACCGCCTTCTGGTTCAGGCTTTCATCTTCAGCGTTCATGCTTTGTGAAATATCGGCAATCAGCAAATAATGCTGCACCTGTTGTCTGAGCTGGATCTCCGGTTTCACCAAGGCAAGAAGCAACAACACCAAGGCAAGCCCATAGCATACCGGTTCGTAGCGTTGCTTTAACCATGTCATCCACTTCATTATGGCAATCCTATCGGCAAGTTACTGAGTTCCATATGCGACTGATCTTTGCTGGCGGCCTGCATACCGCGTGCCATCACCGAATGCAGCAAGGCCAGGTTGAATTTAGCGGCCTTGTCATCAGGCTGCAAACGCAACGCTTGCTCGTAGGAAATTTTGGCCTGGGTAAAGGCATACCTTGCTTCATCCTGGAAGGTGCCATCTTCATTAATCGTACGCACCAGGCCAGACAAAAACAGGTTATTGCCAATATTGAAATGGATATGCGGCAACTCTGCAGCGGGCGGGGCCAACTCCAGCGCCTGACCATAAGTTTGCACCGCATGCTTGTAATCGCCATGCTGGCCCTGATCATAAGCGGCCGTAAACTTCTGCAAGTAGGGTTCCGCGCCCTCCTTGATGACTTGACCGGTGCGAATCTGGTGATTTAAGTCACGCAGCATATGCAGCTGCCAACCAGAATAGAGCGTTCCGACAATCCCGATGAATGTCATACTGCCCCAAAACCAATTGGCATGTTTTTGATAAACTGTCATTAGTACACCTTTATCTGTTTAATAAATATCAGACCCAACCCTAGCAACAAAGCGACGACGATCAGGTCTTTGGCGTAGTCATGGCCAGGAATGATGACCCCATACTGGATCACATTCTTTTCCTTGGCATCAATTTCGCGCAAAGCAGATTCCAGCGCGGTTGCGTTATCCGCCTCAAATGCCTTGTACTTGATATTGAGAGATTGAAAAAATCGATCCAGCGCAATCGCTTCAGGCAAGTGGTCATCGTCATATTGATTGCCATTAAAAATACTGATGTCATCCGGCTCACGCAGCACAATCCAATACAAATTCAGTTTCTTACCCACCAGCTGTTTACGGATCTGGTATTTGACGCGTGGGCTTAATTTACCGGCGCCGTCCGACAACAATACAATCGCCCGCGATCCGGTACTTGGAATGTTTTCAAACAAGGTGACAGCGTTGGTAATGCCCGCGCCAATATTGGTCTGGTTGAGTGCCGGTCCGGTCGCGGCCTGAATAGCCGCATGAATACCATCACGGTTGGTCGTGATTTTCATGCCATATAAAGCTGAGTTGGTGAAACCAACCACGCCCATCATGTCATCTGGCCGCGAATCGATAAATGCGGTAATCAGGCGCCTGGCCGCAGCTGACTTGATTTCTGCTGCATGGCCGCCTGTTGCTTGCCCGGCAAACGGGTGATCCATACTGACACTACGATCAATCACAAACACGCTTTGTGCACCCTTACCAACTTTCTGTTCCTCATGGCTATCGCCTTGCGGGCTCGCCAGCGCCAGCACCAGGCACAATAGCAATAAGGCCGTCGCGGCTTTTACCATTAAATGGATACGCTCAGAAAATGGATCGTCAGGCACCATCTCCAGCCAAGAATAGGCTTGCGCATGCCGGCTTTTCAGCAGGAAAGGAACGGCTGCCACAGGGAGTAACAGCAAAAACCAAGGGTGTAACCAATGCATCACACCCTCCGTTCACAGTAACGTAACTGGCGTGCGAGTGTCTTGCATTGCTGCAAATACTCAGCAGTCGGTAACTGGCCGCCATACAACACTGCATTTGACTGCACAAAAAAGGTTTTTATTTGCGATTCCAGCGGCTGAAACACCGGCTGTTCTGCTACAAACGCTGGCACGTGGCTGGCCAGCATTTGTTGTCCAAAGCGATCGTTAAACGCCTGCTGCATGACCAGCGCTGCCTGTTTCTGGCCATCTGAGGTGGCTGGCAAACGCTTGAGTTGGCGATAAGCGCGTGCAAAATCGCCATTCATTATCGGCAACCAGCGCCAATCGGCATTCCGGTAAAGCAGGACAAGGCTACCCACCACTGCCAGCAACAGGCTCACTGCCAGCCAGCGCTGTATCATGTCTGTTTTCTTCAACAGCGGATGGTATTGCGCAATCACGGTAGGTTGAGCTGGCTGCAAACGATCCGGCAATTGCGACATCAGCCAGAAACGCCACGCGGGTATTTCGGCGAAGGCCCCACTATTAAATACAATACGCTCGGCAGGCAATTGCAACTGCACCGGTTTGCCGCTGCTGGCAAACACCTGGTATTCAAATACCAATGTATACCTCTTTTCACCCGCCTGTGACTCGTTGCTGACCTGAACCTGCCTGAGCTCTACGCCGTGCCGTTGCAACCCCTTCAAAGGCAGATCATTTTCGTTGAGCTGGTCCTGCCCAGAGACCGAGAGCCTGACTGTGCGCTGCAATACATCACCCAGTTGTATACCCGCATAAGTAGCAGGGTTCTGCACACTCAATACCTTGACCCCTACGGGCTGCGTTTTTGTCACCTGCGTCTCGGCGAATGCTGGCATTGCAATCAGGCACACGGCCAACCACCCTAAAAAAATCTGTTTCATCACGATACTTTCGGTTTCACTATGGGACTCTAGTGAATAAGTTGTTCAAAATAATCCGACAGCAAGCCAGCCTCAAAATGGCCAGCAACATACAAAGGCCGGATATCAAAGCGTGCAAACAATTGATCGAGTGCCTGTTTGCGTTGTTCAAACTGTTCGGCAAACTGGTTACGGATCGCCTGGCGGAAAAAGATGGTTCTTTGCAGGCCTGTTTCCGGATCCTGCAAATTGCCAAACCCAAAGCGTGGCAAGCGCTGGTACTCCTGCGGATCCCATAACACCACCGGGATCACCTGGTGATTCGACATGCCGTTGAGTCCGCGCTCGATTAAACTCAGTGAAAAATGAAAATCCGATATCCAGAACACCAGGCCTTTTTGCTGCCCCAACCATCCGGTGGCTTCTACTATGCCCTGACTATCCTTGTGCGTGTTACGAAATCCGGCCAGCTGGGCAATGGTGTCAAAAGACTGATGCGCATGATGACCAGGTGCCTGGCTCAGGTGGGGAATCACGGCATGGTCATAACTCACCATGCCAAAGAGGTCGCTGTTTTCATGCGCAGAGCAGGCAATCGAAGCTGCCACGGCCTGCACGGTCTCGAGCTTGCTGGCCTGTCCCTGAAACTGCATCGAGCTGGATAAATCACATACGGCATACAGCGGCGTCGAGGCTTCTTGCTTGAACACGCGCACTTGTACCTGTTCATAAGGGTCACGCAAAGTCTGACGCAAATCCAGGCGCCTGGCATCCGGGTAATCCACCAGCGACACATGCTTGCTGAATTCATCGCCAGGGCCACGCTGTATACCCAAGTGCTCCCCGGAATGCACACTACCGGATCGCCAGGGTACCTGGTAAAAAAACGGCTGCGCGTTAGCCGGAATCATGCTGCTTTCGCCTTAGGCGGCACACTGACTGTCGCCAGGATCTGATTGGTCAGTTCACGTGACAACTCGGTACGGCGGCTCTCAAACATGGGATTCAACACCAGGCGGTGCGCGATGATCTCATGAAATACCGCATGAATATCTTCAGGGTACAGGCTGTCTCGCTCCATCAGCCAGGCGTGTACACGCGCCGCTTTAAGCAACATGCCCATGCCGCGCGGGCTGGCACCGGTATGAATCAGGCGGTTGACATCCACGCTGTCGAGCTGGATGCCAAACGCCGCCGGGGATTGCGTGGCCTGCCATAAATCCAGCGCGTAATCTTCCAGGACATCACTCGCACTGATGTGGTTTTGCAACACATCGGAGAACGCATTGAGCTGGTCGTAAGCCAGTACGCCACTCTGGACCTGCTGCGTCAGGCGTTCAGCATGCTGGAACTTCACATCAAACATCAGCGCCTTGCGCAGATTCCTGTCGTCAGGAATCTCAATCGGGATTTCCATCATAAAGCGGTCACGGGCAGCCGATGGGATTTCAAAAGTTTCATTTTTCTCGACCTGGTTACGGTCAGCAAATACCAGCATATGTGGCAAACGGTATTCTTTTTTGAAGGCATGCACATGACGTTCTGCCATCACGCGCAACATCAAGGCATGTACTTGCGGGCGTGCACGGTTGATCTCGTTAAAGAAAAAGACCGAGAGCTGTTCACCCGCCCTGAGCAAAGGCCCCTCATCCACTTTCGGACGACCATCTTCACCGAGGAAAGTATGATAAATCAAGTCATTTGGCATTAAATCCACCGTGCCTTCGATACGCTCATACGCGCCACCCAGGCCCCGGGCGATGGATTGCAACAAGGTTGTTTTACCCACGCCCACGCCACCTTCAAGCAGCACATGACCGCGGGCGAAAATAGCAATATTAATGGCGCGGATGGCCTTGTCCTGGCCAACAACGACCTTTTTCACTTCATTTTCAAGCGTGAGCGCATGAGCGCGCCAGTCCGCCAGTTGTGTTGCAATGGAGACAGATGTCATGGTAATCCCTTGTTAACAAATTCAGCCGGAGCTATGATGCCAGAGTAGCTTTTGGAAAACAGTGTGACATCCACTGGTTGCAATTTGCGTGAAGCCACGCTAATATGCAGACAGGTCTGTTCACTTCTTTCTAGTCTACTGCAGCCATTGAAAAAAAAGCAAGAGGATTTTAGGGGTTATCGGCGTGAATCTATTAACGATCGTGAATCAGACCAGACAGCGATACGGCCGCATGTGCAAGGCTTATGCCACGCACGGCTTATGGAAGCTGGGGTTTAAACAATGGGGTAAGCATGCGCCTTTTTACAGGCTGCGTGATGAATTTCTCGGCTGGAATATGCAGCGGATTCAACAAACGGGCGCGAGTGCTCTCAATGTGCAGGATATTTCCACTATCCGCCAGATGCTGGAAACTGCGCAACAACGGTCCATGGCCAAGTTGCCCCCTGCCCTGCTGGATCAATGGTTTTTCCTGGCGGTAGGTGCCATACAGGTACAGTCGCAAACAGGCAGCAGTAAGGCCTGGCAACTGTTTGACCAGTCCGTGCATAGCCAGCTGGCGCCGCCTGTTTTTTACCGCTCGCTGTCATTTGGCCTGCTAGTGAGTTTGTGTGTGATGTGGATGACTTTTGCCCCAATGAAGCAAAAACCGTTGGAAGCTGAGCCTTTGGAGAGCCCGCTCAGCCAGAATGTGGGTACCGCTGATCCTGTCACGCTGAGCCTGCTCAACCTAGCCTACCAGAAAATGCAAAATGGCAGCTGCCAACTGCCGCAGGCAGCCATGCTGCCTGAAGTACAGCGTCGCGCCTTCATCCTGTTTGTGACAGAAGGCAAGGTCGATACAGACCAGGTGGAACCGTTACGGCAAGCGCTAGGCTATGTTAGCTGCCTTTACCCGCAAGAACTGATGCGGCCACAAGGGCGGGATCGTATCTCTAGTGAATAAGCAAAGTACATACTAAAAGATCGGGAACCCTGAAATCGGGATCACTGAAAGTCGGGATAAAAGGATAAGCAATGAACATGCGAGACAAAATACTGAATATAGCGAGTAGCCTGTTTGACAGCAGAGGGATACAGGCCTCGGGCGTAGATACAATCATTCTGGAAGCTGGCGTGGCGAAAGCAACGCTGTACAAGCATTTCCCAAGCAAGAATCAGCTCATCACAGCTTACCTGCGTGACAAGTCTGACAAATTTTATGCCTGGTTAAATGCCCAGTTAGCCTCCAAAAAGGCCGAGTCACAAGAATTATTGCTGCTGCTTTGCGAATTGATGGAACAATGGATCAGCCAGCCGGAATTTCGTGGCCTGCCGTTTCATATCGCAGCCGTCGAGTTTCCGGAGGCTGAACATCCTATCAATCAATACTCAGCGGTACTCTCTGCTGAATTACAACGCTATTTATGTGGCATTGCCCGCCATGCCGGTGCCAAAGATCCTGAAGCATTAGGCCAGCAACTGACCATCCTGTTTGAAGGTGCCGCTTTGGTTGAGCGGCTCACCCCCAACACTGGTGCCGCCGCACGTGCAAAACTCGCAGCCGTGACACTGGTGCATAACGCCCTCTAATACAACCACTGCCACCCACCAAGGGGTGGCAGTGCCTTCTTTACTATTTATTCTATGGTGCTTTAATTATCAGAATTTGCCAGGAGTGTAAGCCTGCGCAATGAAATGATTAGCCACGTTTGCACATCACACTTTTGACTTTGTGACTGCCTGCACAAGTACGCCTGAAGCGTTGCCATCATCATGACCCTGGTTGGCAACGAATCCTTTTAATGATCGCTCGTTTGACTGCGCTCGTGTCTCCATGTTACCAGCAACTGCAAGCAGTCAAGTAGCGTAAGAGCAGCCTGTCTCAAGATGTCCTGTTCTGGTAGCTTCATGAGAAAAGGCTATTAACCGCCCACGTTTTTTTACAAAGATGACCAGTTGTCATCATCACTCTTTCCGGTCACTTTAATTTAAATACCATTTGGTAAAAATATATTGACAAGCGCACTAATGCTGTTTTATTATTTATTTACCAAATGGTATTTAATTAATCATTAAAGGAGTTATATATGAGTGCCCTACAACAACGCATTGCATTGATCACAGGCGGTAACCGCGGGATTGGTTTCGAAACTGCCAAAAAACTGGCAGAACAGGGAATAAAGGTGGTGATTGGTGTGCGTGACCAGCTCAAAGGTGAACAGGCAGTGGCAGAATTAAAGGCGCTGGGGGCCGATGCAGATTATGTACTGTACGATGCAAGCTTAGCTGACGCCGCACAAAAAGTCGCCCAGACGCTGGAATCCCGGTACGGCAAGCTGGATATCCTGGTCAATAACGCAGGCATCCTGAAAGAAGAACTCATCGGGCAAAATAACAGCTTGACGGTAGATCAAGAAACACTCAAAACCACCTTTGAGGCCAACTTCTTTGCCGTCATTGCCCTGACTCAGGCATTACTGCCATTACTACAACGTTCCCCCGCAGGCCGTATCGTCAACCTGTCCAGCATCCTGGGGTCACAAACCCTGCATAGCACACCTAACTCGCCGATCGAAGTCGCCAAAGGCCTTGCCTACAATGCATCAAAAAGTGCTTTGAATATGTTCACCATCCATTTGGCGCATGCCTTGAAGGACAGCAATATTAAAGTCAATTCAGCACACCCTGGCTGGGTAAAAACCGAACTGGGTGGGCCGCATGCACCAATGGAAATCAGCGATAGCTGGAAAACTTCAATCAGACTAGCCACGTTGGATGAACAAGGCCCTACAGGCGGTTATTTCCACGAAGACCAAATCTTGCCATGGTAAACAGCGCAAACAAACGGGTGGCACTTAAACGTAAGCTAGTGTTCGCCCTGCTGATGTCGCTGGTGACCGTCAACATTGTCACCTTATCTATTTTGCTTCTGAATCATGTGCCAGCAGCTCACTTTTTAGAGAAATGGTTGACTAGTATCAGCATCGCCTGGCCTATCGTCCTCATTAGCATTCTGCTTTTAGCGCCTGCTTTACTGCGCTTGACGGAGTGGCTGATCAAAGAAAATGCCTAAAGCACCGCCCTGCCGAACCACGGCGGTGCATTTCAAAATGTTGTTTCGTCATAGAGGGTTCAGTGGCGCTTACTATATTCATGAAGATATAGTTATTTGACACCCACACAAGCAGTCACTTTAATTTCCTCGCTCAATTACTCTGTGAAAATCAAAACACATTGCTTTCGAAGATTATTACAGCAAGTCGTAGAATGAATTACCGTTAACACCGGACAGCGTGATTACCTTATGTGGCAATGCTGCTGAGAAACGTGTCCTACTTATTGAGAGAAAGTGATGCCTGCGCACAGGGTGTGCCAAAGCCACACTGGAACTGAAGCGGAGAGGAGGAAATATAAGCCAGTCTATCGCGTCTGCTCAGGGGCGCGTATTCAAGCTTTCTCAATACTGGATGAATCAGGGTTGAATAACCCTGAGCCTTGCAAGCGCAGTGACAAACCATCGGCAAGATTGGCTAAGTGTCAGCGAATCATCGCTGCGCCATCAGAACGGCTTGCGTGGCTCCAGGTGACGGAAAATAATGCGGCCTTTATCCATATCATAAGGCGACATTTCAATGGTGATTTTGTCCCCAGCCAGGATACGGATTTTGTGTTTACGCATCTTGCCGCCGGTATAAGCAATCAATTCATGACCATTATCCAGTTTCACGCGATAACGCGCATCTGGCAGAATCTCAGTCACTGCACCTTGCATTTCAATTAACTCTTCTTTTGCCATTCAGCATCCTTTTTAACAATAAAAAAGCCCGGATTGGCCGGGCTTTTTCCGTTAGGTTGCTCAAAAGCAACCCGGCGGACAATCATTGAATTATTCAATAATTTGAATGTTTGCAGCTTGCTTGCCTTTAGGACCAGTAGCTACTTCAAAGCTTACGCGCTGATTTTCTTTCAATGTTTTGAAGCCTGCAGATTGAATTGCAGAAAAATGTGCGAACAAATCTTCGCCGCCGTTATCCGGAGTAATAAAACCAAAACCTTTAGAATCGTTAAACCATTTAACAGAACCTGTCACCATAATAAATCCTTGAATAAAAATAAAAAATCGGGCAAAAACCCATAAAAACGAGGATCAAGATGGCGAGAAGTAACGATAGAACCAAAAGATAGAACCGGAGAACAACAACACTACTTGAACGTCGTGAGGTTGTACTATGCACGTAATATTGAATATTGGCAACAACTATTTAATCATCCGGCGAAAATCAAACAATCACAGGCCGGGAGTCATCATAATGATGACCATGAGGCAGGTATCTCGCGCACAAGATAATCCATAAATACCCTGACCTTATTGGTGATTGCATGCTTGTCGCGAAAGCATGCATAAAACTCCAGTGGCAAACTCTCGGCGGTCATCATATCGGGATATGCTGCAGAAGGCTGGAACAGCGGGACCAGCGATCCTTTTACGATATCTCCATTGGCAACAAAGGCAGCCAATCGCGCAATCCCCGCCCCTTCAAGGGCCAGCCGGTGTAAAGAATCAATATCATTACAGATAATACTAGGCTTGATTTCAGGCTCATACAGCATGCCATTACGGTTAAATGTCCAGCTGAGCAAACGGCCATTCACCGGGATGCGGAACAGCAGGCAGTCATGCCCTGACAAGGCTTCTGGTGTCTGAGGAATACCTTTTCGTTGAAGATAGGCAGGCGCCGCGCAAAACAATACGGGGACGGTCGCAATTTTTCTGGCTACCAGGCCTGGTTCCAGTTGTTGCTTAAAACGAATGCTGATATCGATATCTTCCGTCACATGATCCAAGCTATGATCAGACAACACCAACTCAATGGAAACTTTTGGGTAAGTGCGTGTAAATGCAGGAATTAGTGGCATAAGTACATGGCGGCCAAAGGCCACCGATGACCCTATCCGCAAGCGGCCCTGCGGCTGGCCTTGAAACTCGGTAATCACAGATTGTGCCTTGGCCAGTGCCTCTATGATAGGTTGTACTTCCGCATAATAAAGCTCACCACTTTCAGTCATGGCCAGTTTACGGGTTGTTCGCATCAACAAACGCGTGCCTAGCGATCTTTCCAGTCGCTGGATGTTCTGGCTGGCTGCAGCAGCAGTAATCCCTTGCAGCCTTGCGCCGGCTGCAATACTGCCTGCCTGGACGGCTTTGACAAAACTTTCTATGCTTCTCAGAGTATCCATTAACTATCGATCATAACCAACTATTCGATAGTTTATCTATAAAGTGATTCAATATTCAAGAGACTACTCCAAGCTTTTGAATCGTTTTATAGTGCATGCATTGACTGGAGAGCATGATGAATCAAACAAAAAGTAGTTTCCGCAAGATCCCGAAAAAATATACGGCTTATGTATTTGCTTTCTTCATGGCGGGCATCATGGCATTTTTAATGTCTATGGTAATTGTTGCCGCCAATAGTGGTTTACATTCGGGTTACGTATTACGTGTCTTGCACGCATATTCACTGGCGATGCCCGTCGCATTTTGTTGCGTATTGATCGTCAGGCCTATCGTAATGCATCTAGTCACGCGATTGGTTGACGGACATTAAGTGACACTTCAGAAATAAGAAACGGATGCCTAGGCATCCGTTATTTCAGTGTCCTCCTAAAACAGCGGCGTGTAAAGCATGACGATTAAATAACCAACCGCTGCACCGGCGAGCACATCACTGGGATAATGCAACCCCAACACCACACGCGAGACACCTACCAACACCACAAAGGGATACACGATAGGAAATAATTGCGGGTAGTAATGTAAGGCTACCATACCAAATGCTACGGCATGCAGGGTGTGCCCTGAGGGAAAGCTGAAATAATCCAGAGGCGTCCCGCTTAACAGTACGTCCTGCCGAACCTGGAATGGTCGCGGACGGCTGGTACGATGTTTAAGCCATTTGTAGACCAAGGTACCCGTGAGGCCTGCCGTGAGCATATGCAAACAGACATAGAGGCCGTGCTGGCCTTGCGTCACTGCAATCACCAGCATCAGCAAGTACCAGAACATGCCATCACCCATACGTGAAATGGCGCGGAAAAAATGGCGAATCAGGCGATATTGCCCGGTATGACTGACTTTGACACACAGCCGGCTGTCAACCGACTGCACCCATCCCAGTGTTTGTTGTAGTTTCAGCATCGCACGTCCTTTCCGGGGATGACCCCGACTTATGCTTTTTGGGTAAGCATAGTGTGACGATGATGCTTGAAACTATCGTGAAGGATTGATGAAGTTAATATGACGTGTGCTTACTTCCATAGCACACGGTAGACAAAGCCCGGAAACGAGAGCACGAGGAAGATACACAATGTGATGCTGTAGTACTCCCATCCTTGTGGCCACACCTGGCCCATCACAAAGCGTTCAACCAGGTAGGCGATGCCAAGCGTAATAAAATACGCCGGCAACAATGCCACAAAGCGCTGCCATAACTGGCTGACTGAGCCAACCAGGCCCAGCCACTTATCCGAGACCCAGCCAAGATTTGCCATAAACAGCATGATCAACAAAAACAGTAATTTTGTCGCCATGATGAATTACTGCAGGCTGATCAGCAAACTGTGGCCACAGACACTGAGCAGGATTTCCGGAAACAAGCCAAGACCCAACAAGGCCAGTGTCTGCACACTGAGCACAAAACGCATATCAAGCGGCGCTGTCAGTGGCGCATGATCCACAGCCTCATCAAAATACATTTTGCGCACAATATTGAGGTAGTAAAAAGCACCTATGGTCGCCATCAAAACTGCCAATACCACTTGCCAGGTAAAGCCTGCCTGCCAGGCCGCTTGTAGCACGGTAAACTTGGCATAAAAGCCCACGGTTGGCGGGATCCCAGCCATGCTGAACATCACAATCAGCATCAGGAACGCATACCATGGATGGCGCTGGTTCAAGCCTTTCAGGTCATTGATTTCATCCGCCTCAAATCCCTTGCGGCTTAACAGCAGAATAATGCCAAAACCTGAAATAGACATCAGTACATAGGCGGCAATATAGAAGAAACTGGAAGCAAAGCCATTCGCATTCGCACTCATCATGCCAAACATGATGAAGCCCACATTCGAGATGGTTGAATAAGCCAGCATGCGCTTGAGGTTGGTTTGTACAATGGCACTAAAGTTACCGATAATAATCGACAGCACGGCCATCAGCACCAGCATGTCTTGCCAATCCAGCGCCAGTGGATGCAAGCCTTGCACAAGCAAGCGTACCGTCATGGCATAAGCAGCCAGTTTGGGCACAGAACCAATCAGCAAGGTCATCGGTGTGGGTGAGCCCTGGTAGACATCAGGCACCCACATCTGGAAAGGCACTGCACCAAACTTGAAGGCGATACCGGCCACGACAAATACCAGGCCCATGATCAGCACCGGACTCTTGCTTTGCTGAAGAATCCTGTTGGCAATATCAGTCACATCCAGGCTGCCCGTCATGCCATACAGCATACTCATGCCATATAGCAGCATGCCGGAAGCCAGTGCGCCTAACACAAAGTATTTCATGGCAGATTCCGACGCCTTTGGATTATCGCGATCAAATGCCACCAGGGAATACAAACAAAGCGACAATAATTCAAGGCCGATGTAAATGGTCAGCAGATTGTGACCTGACACCATAATCATCATCCCGAGCAAACCAAACAACACCATGGCATAGAACTCGCCACGGTAGAGGTTGCGGTCTTGCAGGTATTTACGCGTATACACCAGAATCAGCGATGTACTCAGATACATCATCAGCTTGATGACATCTGACAAGGTGTCGTCGATAAACATGTGCGAGAAGGCAAAGCCCACCGCAGGAGTATGGGTTTTAAAGGTAAAGAAGGCTGCAGCAAATAGCGTGAACTGGCTCAGGCCATAAATCATGGAACGGTTCTGAGGCAGGATAAACAAATCCAGCAACAAAATAAACATAGCCATCCCGAGGACAACCAGTTCCGGCAACAGGGCGAGCAAATCGAATTGCATATTATCCATTTTTTAAAATCCTGCCTTAATAGCCTGTGACGGGCAATTTGGAAATCGCCATATGTTTCAGGAATTCTGCACTGGTGGCCTGCATGACCTCAGTCAATGCTTGCGGGTAAACGCCAAAACCAATGACCAGCAGCGCCAGAATGCTCAGGATGAGGAATTCACGTTTATTGAGGTCACTGAGTTCTGCCACATGATGATTGGTCACATTGCCAAAAAACACACGCTTGGTCATCCATAAAGTATATGCCGCCCCAAAAATCAGGGTTGTCGCCGCGAAGAACGCTACCCAGAAGTTGAATTTGACTGCAGCCAGGATCACCATAAACTCACCGACAAAGCCTGAGGTCCCTGGCAAGCCACTGTTGGCCATGGCAAACAACACGGCAAATGCCGCGAAAACTGGCATTTTGTTAACCACCCCGCCATAGGCCGAGATTTCACGGCTATGCACGCGGTCATAGAGCACACCTACGCTCAAGAACATGGCAGAAGAAATAAAGCCGTGCGAAATCATCTGCACCATAGCGCCTTCCAATGCCAGCTGACCAAACATGAAGAAACCAAGCGTGACAAAGCCCATGTGCGAAATCGAGGAGTAAGCAATCAGCTTTTTCATGTCTTTTTGCACCAAGGCAACCAGCGCAATATACACCACCGCGATCAATGACAACACAATCATGGCGGTACTAAAGTAATGCGCAGCATCGGGTGCGATTGGCATGGCGAAACGCAGGAAGCTGTAACCGCCCAGTTTCAGGGCAATGGCCGCCAGCACGACTGAGCCACCAGTTGGCGCTTCCACGTGAGCGTCTGGCAACCAGGTATGTACCGGCCACATCGGGATCTTCACCGCAAACGCCATAAAGAAGGCAATAAAAATATAAATCTGTGCTTGCAGACTCAATGGTAACAAGTAGTAGTCAGCCAGCTCAAAACTGCCGGTCTGGTGATATAGATAAATGAATGCCACCAGCATTAACAAGGAACCGAGCAAGGTATACAAGAAAAACTTGATCGTAGCGTAAACTCGATTTGGTCCACCCCAGATACCAATCACCAGGAACATCGGGATCAGCATGGCTTCCCAGAATACGTAGTAAAGAATCGCATCCAGTGCTGTAAATACGCCTATCATGATGCCGCTCATGATCAGGAAGGCAGCCATATATTGTGCAATGTGTTTGGTAATCACTTCCCAGCCAGCCAACACGACAATCACAGTTGTAAAACTGGTCAGCAACACCAACGGCATGGAAAATCCATCAATGCCCAGGTGGTAATGCATATTAAATGCGGGCACCCAAGGTAATAGTTCTTCAAACTGGAAGAATCCGTCCTGCACATCAAACAAGGTGTACAGCGGCACGGTCACCAAAAAACTGACCAGGCTGCCTGCCAATGCTAGCCAGCGTGTCAATGTGGCCTTGTGGTCACCCCCCAGCAACAATACCAGCACGCCGGAAAGCACCGGTAGCCAGACGGCCAGACTTAACCAGGAAATACTTGTGAGGTCGGCTTGCATCATTAGTTAATTTTGATAAAGAAAGTCATGAGTAGGAATACGCCAATAATCATGGCAAAGGCGTAGTGATAAATTAAACCGGATTGCAGGTTGCGTATTTTGGCCGCAATTTTGCCCATGGTATTGGCGGTGCCATTCACCATGGCGCCATCAATCAGCGTGATATCGCCAAACTTCCATAACAGGCTACCCAGGCAACGTGATCCACCAGCAAAAAACTTCTCGTTAAAGCTGTCAAAGCCGTATTTGTTTTCCAGGATATTGTAGATCACGATACAGCGGCTCTTGATCGCAGCAGGAATATCTGGACGCTTCATATAGAAGAACCATGACAGCAAGACACCTGAAGCCGCCAGGAAAAATGGCAGGCTGGTGAAGCCGTGAATCGCCATGCCTGCCGGGCTGTGCATAAACTCGTGGTAGTGATGAGCGAGGTGCGCCATGGCAGGATGTGCTTCAGGATTCACAAAAATCACATTCTTGAAGAAATCGCCGTACAGCATGGGCTCCAGCGCGATGTAACCAATCACCAGTGAGGGGATCGCCAGCAACACCAATGGCAGGGTAACGACCCAGCCTGGCTCATGCGGATTGTCATTTGGCCCCAGGCCATGATGATGCTCTTCGTCGTGTGCATGATCATCATGATGCGCGTCGTCATGTTGTGCGTCTGCATGTGCGACATGTGCATGGTCATCGTGTTTGGCATGGCGCCACTTTTCCTCACCGTGGAACACCAGGAAGTACAAACGGAATGAATAGAAAGCCGTCACAAACACACCAACGATCACGGCAAAATAGGCAAAACCACTACCGGGGATATGCGACATCTCAACCGCTTCGATGATGCTGTCTTTGGAATAAAACCCGGCAAAGAACGGCGTGCCAATCAAGGCCAAGGAACCTATCAAAGAAGTGATCCAGGTGACCGGCAGGTATTTCTTGAGGTTACCCATGTTGCGGATATCCTGATCGTGGTGCATGCCCATAATCACTGAACCCGCCCCGAGAAATAACAGCGCTTTAAAGAACGCATGTGTCATCAGGTGGAAAATGGCCACAGAATAGGCAGAAGCACCCAGCGCCACAGTCATATAACCCAGTTGCGACAAGGTGGAATAAGCCACCACACGTTTAATATCGTTCTGGATAATGCCCAGAAAACCCATAAACAGCGCAGTGATTGCGCCAATCACCATGACCGTCGACAAGGCCGTGGTAGACAATTCATATAAAGGTGACATGCGTGCCACCATAAAGATACCGGCGGTCACCATGGTTGCCGCGTGAATCAGCGCAGAAATCGGTGTAGGGCCTTCCATTGAGTCTGGCAGCCAGACGTGCAGCGGCACTTGTGCGGATTTACCCATGGCACCAACAAACAGCAGCAGGCAGGTCACGGTCATCAGCGACCAGTTGCAGGCACCGAGTAGATTGACTTCGGTATTGGCAAATTCGGGGGCGCGCTGGAACACCGTGGCGTAATCCAGGCTACCAAAGTAATACAGCACCATGCCAATGCCCAACAGGAAACCAAAATCCCCTACCCGGTTCACCAGGAATGCCTTGAGGTTGGCATAAATCGCCGTTGGGCGCGTGAACCAGAAACCAATCAACAAGTAAGACACCAAGCCCACAGCCTCCCAGCCAAAGAACAGCTGCATGAAGTTGTTACTCATGACCAGCATCAGCATGGAGAACGTGAACAGTGAAATATAACTGAAGAAACGGCTGTAACCGGGGTCTTCTGCCATATAGCCTATGGTGTAGATATGCACCATGAGTGACACAAAAGTCACCACCACCATCATCATGGCACTGAGGTTGTCGATGAGGAAACCCACCTCAAAATGCACGTCACCGGAATTCAGCCAGGTATAGACAGCTTCATTGAGCGTAAAGCCGCTCAGCGTCTGGTTGAAAATGTATGCGGACAAGGCAAAAGCAGCACCTACACCAGCAATCGTGACCACATGGCCAGCCCAGCGCGGCAAATAATTACGGAATATACCCACGATGGCAGCTGCGATTAATGGCAGCAATGGAATCAATATCAGGATTTGTTTTATTGTCATCACGCTTAACCTTTTAACTGATCCAGATCGTCGACGTTGATGGTATGCAGGTTACGGAACAGCACCACAAGAATCGCCAGGCCAATCGCAGACTCTGCTGCTGCTACAGTCAGGATAAAAAACACAAAAACCTGGCCGCCAATATCATTCAGGTAATGCGAAAAAGCCACAAAATTGAGGTTCACCGCTAATAACATCAGTTCAATGGCCATCAGCAGAATGATCACGTTTTTACGGTTGAGGAAGATACCGATCACGCTGATGGCAAACATCAGTGCGCCCAGTATCAGGTAGTGAGACAAACCAACCATGATTACTTTTTCTCCTCTGCAGTCGGTGCCGGGTCTTCTACTTCGGCAGGCATGGACACGATGCGCAGACGGTCGTTACGCTTGACTTTCACCTGCTCGGCCGGGTTCATGGATTTGTTATCCTTACGCTCGCGCAGGGTCAGCACAATCGCAGCAATCATGGCCACCAGCAATACCACCGCCGCCAGTTCAAATGGCAACAGGTAGTCGGTATATAACACCTTACCCAGGGCGGCGGTATTACTGTAATTGGCAGGCAGTTCAACAGCCTGGGTTGGATGCAGGTTTTTCTCGGCAAGCACCATGGTCATTTCAACCACCATCAACAGGCCGATCAGGCCAGCCATGGGTAGGTACTCCCAAAAGCCTTCGCGCAACTTGTCCAGGTTGATATCCAGCATCATGACCACAAAGAGGAACAGCACCATGACTGCGCCCACATAGACCAAGATCAGTGCAATCGCCAGGAACTCGGCTTCAAGCAACAGCCAGATACCTGCGGCAGTAAAAAATGCCAGTACCAGGAACAATGCCGCATGCACCGGATTGCGTGTTGTAATCACGCGGATGCCGGAGAACAGCAATATTGTAGCCAGCACATAAAAAACAATATCGGTAAATACCATGATTCTTCCTGTTTGCCCTTATCGATATACTTTTATCTATGGGTGTTATCTGTACACTTTGTCTTGGGCGCGGTCTGCTGCAATTTGCGCCTCGTACTTGTCACCAATTTCCAGCAACATTTGCTTGGTATAAACCAGGTCGCCACGCTGTTCACCGTGATAGTCAAAAATACGGGTTTCTACAATGCTGTCTACCGGGCAGGACTCTTCACAGAAGCCACAGAAAATACACTTGGTCAGGTCAATATCATAACGCGTGGTACGGCGCGTACCATCGTCACGTTGCTCGGATTCAATGGTAATCGCCAGCGCCGGGCATACCGCTTCGCACAGTTTGCAGGCAATACAACGCTCTTCGCCGTTAGGGTAGCGACGCAGTGCATGCAACCCACGGAAACGGTTGGATTGTGGCGTACGCTCTTCCGGGTACTGAATGGTGATTTTTTTGGCAAAGAAATAGCGTCCGGTTAGGGCCATGCCTTTCAGCATTTCCCATAACATCAAACTGCCCAATGTATTTTTAATCGAATTCAACATGGTAAGGTTTCCAAAATCCTTGTCTGTGCATTTCCAGGTGACATTAATGGAACAAATAGGCCCACTGGGTTTGCATCATTCCACCAACCACGATAATCCACACCAGTGTGATTGGAATAAATACTTTCCAGCCCAGACGCATGATCTGGTCATAACGGTAACGCGGAAAGGTCGCGCGGAACCATAAGAACAGGAACAGCAGGAATGCGACTTTTGCCAGCAGCCACAAGATGCTGTCCGGCAGGAGAGGTACAGGTGATAACCAGCCACCCAGGAACATCAATGCAGCCAACATGGAGACCAGCATCATGTTGGCGTACTCAGCCAGGAAAAAGACGGCAAAAGCCATGCCGGAATATTCCACATGGAAACCCGCCACAATCTCGGACTCACCCTCGGCCACGTCAAACGGAGCGCGGTTGGTTTCAGCCACGGCACTGATGAAATACACCACAAACAGCGGAAACAATGGCAGGAAGTACCAGTGCCAAAAGCCGCCTTCCTGTCCCATGACAATCTTGCCCAAGTTGAGGGAGTTGGCACACATGAGCACCCCAACCAGCGTGAAACCCATGGCAATTTCATAAGACACAATCTGTGCGGCAGAGCGCAACGAACCAAGGAAAGCGTATTTGGAATTAGAGGCCCAACCGGCAATAATCACGCCATACACGGCCACAGAAGTCATCGCCAGGATATAAAGCAAACCCGCATCAATGTTGGCTAAAACCAGCGTCGCATCAAAGGGGATGACCGCCCAGGCTGCAAAGGCGGGTGCAATTGCCAGCACCGGACCAATAAAGAAAAGCGCCTTGTTGGAAGCTGTCGGCAGAATGATTTCTTTAAACAGCAGCTTTAAACCATCGGCCAAAGGCTGTAATAGGCCAAAATAACCAACTCGGTTAGGGCCAATACGCACCTGCATGTAACCGATGACTTTACGTTCAGCCAATGTCAGGTAAGCGACACCAATCATCAACGGCAAAACAATGGCCACAATCTTGATCAGTGTCCACGCTACCAACTGCACGTCTGTCCAGTAGGAACCAAATAATTCAGCAAAGAATTGCATGTTATGCCATCTCGGTCAGTTGTTTTTCGTAAATTGCCACTTGCTCGGTAGAGGCTTTTTCAATAGTGATATCTCCCATCAAATCGCCCAGACCTGCCGTCAGCGGATGTGCTGCTGCGACGCGCACGCAACCTTTGGCAACGTGGTTATCTAATCGAACTTTCAATACTGCACTGCCCTTGTCCTGGCGGGCCACCACGATATCGCCATCCTGCAAGCCCAACTCAGCCAGTTGCTCGGCGCGCATACGCGCCATTGGACGGATGTTGTATTTGGTTTTTTGCAGAGGTGCAGAACGGCGCACAATCGGATCAGACTCATACTGAGGTACTTCGCCAATGCGCTGCAAGCCCTCCTTTTTGATATTGACCTGGATTTCCACCAGTTCTTTCAAGTTATTGTTCAAGCTACGCCAGACCACCGCAGAAGGTTTCTCGCCGTTGAAAATAGCACTCTTCACTTCTTCTGAGCTGTTGTAGTCAAAACCGGACAAGCCCAAGGTATTCGCAAGTACACGCAATACTTTCCAGCCAGGGCGCGCTTCGCCTAGTGGGCGTGTTACCGCCTGGAAGCTTTGTACACGGCCTTCCATACTCATGAATGTGCCTGAGGTTTCAGTGAACGGCGTGATCGGCAGCAGGATATCTGCGTTCTCAAGCGCAGAAGACTTGTATGCGGTGAGCGCAATCACACACTCGGCTTTCGCCATAGCTGCACTGGCCAAAGCTGCGTGCTGGCAATCCAGCTCCGGTTCAATATTCAGTAACAAATAAGCCTTGCGTGGCACTTCCAGCATGGCTCGCGCGTGCATGCCAGTCGCAGAAGGCATCACGCCCATCAGGTGCATACCGGTACTGTTTGCGGCTGGCGGTAAAATCCCGCCTTTGGCGCCAGTAATGCCGCCAATCGCCTCTGCCATACTATACATTTCAGTAAAACGTGGATCACTCAAGGCCATATTGCCGAGGAAAATACCTACCTTGGGCGCGATCAGGATCAACTCTTCACTGATACCAGCCAGGCACTCGGCAATTTTCTGTGTGTTTGGGCGGACTTGGATTTCTTCTAGCAATTTGTTCAATGTCGGCGGCAAGCATAACGACAGCTTTTGCAAGCCGGACATGGCTTTGAGAATCTGGCCCAACACATTGACCATATCATTAGGACGCACAATCACTTTGTGCGCAATATCCATCAATGGATCGTTATCCAACGGGCTGACGATACACAATTCGGCACCATTGGATACGGCCTTGCGGATGCGTTGCGCCAGCAAGGGATGCTCATTGCGGATATTGGAACCAATCAGCAGGATACGGTCCAGCTCTTCAATTTCCTGGATATTGCAACCCATCCATGGGGTGCCTGTACGTTTTCCATCCAGGCGGAAATCGGTCTGACGCAAGCGGTAATCCACATTACCGCAACCCAAGCCTTCCGCCAGTTGCTTGATCAGGTAGCCTTCTTCCATGGTGCTGCCTGGTGAAACCAGCACGCCAAGGGCGTCGCCGCCGTGTTCTTTGGTGATATCTTTTAATTGGCCTGCCGCAAACTCAAGTGCCGTTTTCCAGTCGGTCTCCTGCCATTGGCCGTTGTGCTTGATCATTGGCACTTTAAGCCGATCAGGACTATTGAGACCTTCATAGGAGAAACGGTCACGGTCAGACAACCAGCACTCGTTAATTGACTCTTTTTCACGCGGCAGCACGCGCATGACTTTATTGTCTTTCACGTGTACTTCAATGTGCGATCCCAGACCATCGTGCGGCGCTATGGAAGGACGACGTACCAGTTCCCAGCTACGGGCTGAATAACGGAACGGTTTGCTGGTCAATGCGCCTACCGGGCACAAATCAATAATGTTGCCGCTGAGTTCGGAGTTTACAGATTGATCAACGTATGCGGTAATCTCTGCATGCTCGCCACGGTTCACCAGACCCAGTTCCTGCATGCCGCCCACTTCTTTGAGGAAGCGCACACAACGCGTACACTGGATGCAACGTGTCATATCGGTGCTCACCAACGGACCGATATTTTTGTTGAATACCACGCGTTTTTCTTCAGTATAGCGTGAGCCAGAGGCACCATAGGCCACGGCAATATCCTGCAAATCACATTCCCCACCCTGGTCGCAAATGGGGCAATCCAGCGGGTGGTTAATCAGCAGAAACTCCATCACACTTTGCTGGGCTTCGACAGCAGATTTACTCCGTGTGTAAATCTTCATGCCATCTGCCACTGGCGTAGCACATGCAGGCAGCGGTTTATTGAATTTTTCTACCTGTACCAGACACATACGACAGTTGGCGGCCACCGACAGTTTTTTGTGGTAGCAAAAACGCGGGATGGCGATCCCTGCCGCATCGGCAGCATCAATGATGGTGCTGCCATGTTCGACTTCTAGTGGTTTGCCGTCAATTTCGATGTTTAGCATGTGATTACCGTTAAGCTTAAAACCGTTTATTTACCGTCTACCATGGACTTGCCATGCTGGATGTAATACTCAAATTCTGGGCGGAAATGCTTAATGAAACTCAAGACCGGCGTGGCTGCAGCATCACCAAGCGCACAAATCGTGCGGCCGGAAATGTTGTTACTTAAATCGGTCAGCAGATCCAGATCTTCCATTTTGCCTTTGCCGTCAACAATACGTTCAATAATGCGATACACCCAGCCTGTGCCTTCACGGCAAGGCGTACATTGCCCACAGCTTTCCTCATAAAAGAAATAGCTCAGCCGCTTGAGCGCCTTTACCATACAGGTCGTTTCATCCATCACAATCATGGAGCCCGCACCCAGGCTTGAACCCGCCTTGCTCAGGCCATCGTAGTCCATGGTGGCATTTTCAATCGCACTGGCAGGCATGACCGCGGTTGACGGACCACCTGGAATCACAGCCTTGAGCTTACGCCCTTTCCAGACACCACCGGCCATCTCCAGTAAGTCCTTAAATGGCGTCCCCATTTTGATCTCATAGTTGCCAGGTTTTTCTACGTGGCCTGAGACCGAGAATAATTTGCTGCCACCGGAGTTAGTCACCCCAAGGTCAGCAAACGCCTGCCCGCCATGCTGCATGATCCAGGGGATAGAGGCATAGCTTTCAGTATTGTTGACATTGGTTGGCTTGCCAAATACGCCGTAACTGGCCGGGAACGGTGGTTTAAAACGTGGCTGGCCTTTTTTGCCTTCAATGGACTCAATCAGTGCTGTTTCTTCACCGCAGATATAGGCGCCATAGCCATGCACCGCATAGAGGTCAAAGCTGAATTCGGTGCCAAACAGATTTTCACCGAGGTACCCGGCTTCACGTGCTTCAGCCAGTGCAGCCTCAAAAATTTCGTAATCCTGCCAGATTTCACCGTGGATATAGTTATAACCCACGCGTGCACCCAGCGTGTAGGCAGCAATCGCCATGCCTTCGATTAACTGGTGCGGGTTGTAACGGATAATGTCTCGGTCTTTAAATGTGCCTGGCTCGCCTTCATCGGTGTTGCAAACCAGATATTTTGTGCCATCGTAATAACGCGGCATAAAGCTCCACTTGAGGCCGGTCGGGAAGCCTGCGCCACCACGGCCACGCAGGTTGGATACCTTGACCTGACTGATGATGTCAGGTGCTTTTACTTTTTCAGTCACCAGGCGCTTAAGCTGGGCATAACCACCTAGTTTTTCGTAGGTCGCCAGCGAAGCAGGATTTTCTTCCGTCAACGTCCGCAGGGTCACCAGCGTTTGACCGGCTAAGTCAGTTTTAATCACCGGTTTGCTGTTAACAGTCGTGTTTGAAGTCTTTGCCATGTCCAGTTCCTTAGCCCTTGTTCAACTCGTTAATGAGGGCATCCACTTTTTCAGTGGTTAGAAATTCATGCATTTCACTATTATTCACATGCAACAAAGGCGCCCCGCCACAGCAGCCCATGCATTCACCTTCTTTGAGGCAGAATTTGCCATCTGGCGTCACTTCGTTAAAACCGACACCCAACTTGTGTTGCAGATGTTCAACAATTTCGTCAGAACCACGCAACATGCATGAAATGTTGGTACAGATCGTAATCTTGTACTCACCTACCGGCTCCAGGTCGTACATGTTATAAAACGTGGCCACTTCAAGCGCCGCAATTTCGGGGATGCGTAAATACTTGGCGACTTCGGAAATGCTTTCCTTGGATAACCAGCCGCGCTCCATCTGTACGATACGTAACGCGGACATCACTGCCGCCTGACGTCTGTCTTTAGGGTATTTGGACAGTTCGTATTCAATCTTTTCAATGGATTCTGCACTGAGCATGCTTGTACCTTAATTCCTGTTCGATCCGGTTATCTGTCAATTTCGCCGAACACAATATCCTGTGTACCAATAATCGCAACCAAGTCAGCAATCATGTGGCCTCTGGTCATTTCATCCAATGCGGCCAAATGAGCAAAGCCCGGCGCACGGATTTTCAGACGGTATGGTTTATTGGCACCATCTGACACCATGTAAATACCAAACTCACCTTTGGGATGTTCTACTGCAGCGTAGGCTTCCCCTGCAGGCACATGAAAGCCTTCGGTAAACAGCTTGAAGTGGTGAATCAAGTCTTCCATATTGGTTTTCATGCCTTCGCGGTTAGGCGGCGCAATCTTGTTATCATCAGTGATGACGGGGCCTGGATTCTTGCGTAACCAGTCAATACATTGCTTGATAATACGGTTGGACTGGCGCATTTCTTCGACGCGCACCAGATACCGGTCATAACAGTCACCATTCACGCCAATCGGGATATCAAAGTCCATCTTGTCGTAGACTTCATATGGCTGCTTCTTGCGTAAATCCCAGGCAATACCGGAGCCGCGCAACATGGCACCTGTCATGCCCAAAGCCAGGGCACGCTCTGGAGTCACCACACCAATCCCGACAGTACGCTGTTTCCAGATACGGTTATCTGTCAGCAGGGTTTCATATTCGTCGACATAAGTCGGGAAACGGTTGGTGAAATCTTCAATGAAATCCAGCATGGAACCCTGGCGGTTTTCATTGAGTTTTTTGATCTCGTCGGCACTACGGAATTTGGTGGTTTCGTGCTGCGGCATTTTTTCTGGCAGGTCACGGTAAACACCGCCTGGACGGTAGTAAGCCGCATGCATACGTGCGCCAGAAACGGCTTCATACACATCAAACAGGTCTTCACGCTCGCGGAACGCATACAGGAACACGGTCATTGCGCCCACATCCAGCGCATGCGCACCCAGCCACAGCAAATGGTTGAGGATACGGGTGATTTCGTCGAACATGACACGGATATATTGCGCACGCACCGGCACGTCTATGCCCAGCATTTTCTCAATCGCCATCACATAAGCATGTTCATTGGCCATCATGGACACATAGTCCAGGCGGTCCATATACGGCACGCTTTGCAGATAAGTGCGATTTTCAGCCAGTTTTTCAGTGGCTCGATGCAGCAAACCAATATGCGGGTCAGCGCGCTGGATCACTTCACCATCCAGTTCCAGCACCAGGCGTAACACCCCGTGCGCCGCAGGGTGCTGCGGGCCAAAGTTCATTGTGTAGTTCTTAATCTCAGCCATGATGGGCACCCTCATCGCGAATAACCCTCGGCACATTATTTCTGAAATCCACCGAGACCGGCTGGTAAATCACGCGTTGTTGCACCGGGTCATAGCGCATTTCTACGTTACCGATCATGGGGAAGTCTTTACGGAAAGGATGGCCGACAAAACCATAATCTGTCAGCAGACGGCGTAAGTCCGGATGGTTTTCAAACATGATACCGTACAGGTCAAAGGCTTCACGTTCAAACCAGTTGGCGACAGGCCAGATATCCACAAGGGTCGGGAATACAGGAAAACCATCATCCGCCGCAAACGCACGGATTCTAACGCGCTGGTTCAGGCTCACAGACAACAGATGTAGCACCACTGCAAAGCGTTGCCCTTCCCAGCGGCCGTCGGCGTAATCGGAGTAATCTACCCCGCACAAATCAATCAGCTGCTCAAACTTGAGCTCAGCATGTGTTTTCAGTTTTTCAGCCACAGCCAGCAGGTGTTTCACATGCACTTCTACTGTGATCTCACCCAGCTTTTGCTCCAGCTTGACCACACCATCACCCAAGGCCAACTTGAGCTGTGCGGACAGATGTTCGAGTTTTGCGGACATAGTTTAATTTCTTGGGCTTAGTATATTCTGTGATCCGGGGAGTCTAGCTTCTCATCCGCCTCAGGTTCGGGCGATCGTATTAGTACGCTTGATTTTCTTTTGCAACTGGATGATGCCGTACAACAAGGCTTCTGCAGTTGGCGGACAACCAGGCACATAGACATCAACCGGTACAATACGGTCACAACCACGCACTACCGCATATGAATAATGGTAGTAACCACCGCCATTGGCACAGCTACCCATGGAAATCACCCAGCGCGGCTCTGCCATTTGGTCATAAACCTTGCGCAGCGCGGGGGCCATTTTATTCACAAGTGTGCCTGCGACAATCATCACGTCGGACTGACGTGGACTCGGACGGAACACAATCCCGAAGCGGTCCAAATCATAACGCGAAGCACCAGCATGCATCATTTCAACCGCACAACATGCCAGACCAAACGTCATCGGCCACAACGAGCCAGTACGTGTGTAGTTAATCACCGTATCCAGCGTGGTGGTAACAAAGCCTTTTTCTAATACGCCTTCAATGCTCATTTTGCATTAATCCCATTCAAGGGCGCCCTTCATCCATTCAAAGATGAAGCCGACCACCAATACAAACAAAAAGACCATCATTGCCCAAAAACCGGCAGACCCAATTTCCTGGATCACTACGGCCCATGGGAAAAGAAATGCAATTTCGAGATCAAACAGGATAAATAGAATAGCGACGAGGTAATAGCGTACGTCAAACTTCATACGCGCATCTTCAAAGGCCTCAAAGCCGCACTCATAGGGGGAGTTTTTTTCCGCATCAGGTTTGTGCGGAGAAAGAATTTTACCAGCAAGTAGCGGTCCCAAACCTACGCCCAGGCCCACCAGGATAAACATCAGAATCGGGAAATAGTTTTCTAACACTGATTTGCCTTAATCGATCATGTTAACAAAATGTTCAATGCACTGACTCAACAAACACCTTGAAAATTCCCCAACTATCAATTCCCTGCCAGCCATGCCAATACAACATGAACTGGTGCCGTCGGCGAGACTCGAACTCGCACGACTTTCGTCACTACCCCCTCAAGATAGCGTGTCTACCAATTCCACCACGACGGCTAGTACTTAATTGGGAATATCTTTGGGTGTATTTTCAACCGGCTTGGCAGCTTCTGCCGCCTCACCTTTGGCCGGAGCCTGTTGTGTCACCGCGGATTTAACCACGCTGCCAGAACCCGCTTTATGGCTGGACATAAAAGCCAACGTTAAGCTGGTTGCAAAAAACACTGTAATAAAAATCGATGTCAGCTTGCTGAGCAGGTTAGAAGACCCTGACACCCCAAACAAACTGCCGGAGGCACCACTACCAAAGGCCGCGCCCATGTCGGCGCCTTTACCATGCTGCAATAAGACCAAGCCAATCACGGCAGCGGCTGCCAACACATGAATGACGAGAATGACGTTTTCCATATTTCCTTTAATCCAATAAATAAATAACGATCTGGCTTTTGGCTCTTTCGCTATCTAGACGACGCTATTTTCAGGAACGGCCTGACAGATTTTTATAAATTGCTCTGCATTTAGCGAGCAACGGCCGACCAGCGCGCCATCAATTTCCTGCTTATTTAATAATTGTACCGCATTTTGTGGGTTTACGCTGCCCCCGTAGAGGATTTTTAGCGTGTCCGCCGCGCTCTTATCTGCGACGAATACGGTGTCCCGGATAAACTGGTGCATAGCCACCGCCTGATCTGCTGAGGCTGCGAGGCCGGTTCCAATTGCCCAAATCGGCTCATATGAAACGATGCTATTTGCAAAGGCCTCTCCACCAAACAAACGAATAATGGTTTCCAGTTGTTTACCGACGACACGCTCCATGACACCAGCCTCACGTTCAAGCAAGGTTTCTCCAACACACAGAATAGGCGTTAACCCATGCCGCTTGGCCATCATGAATTTTTCGGCAATATTTTCATCCGACTCACAATAAGCAGTACTGCGCTCAGAGTGGCCGATAATCACATATTGCGCGCCAAAATCGCGCAACATCTCCGCGCTCACCTCACCGGTATAAGCACCTTCCTCGTACTTGGCAAGGTTCTGCGCACCCCAGGCGACATGCGTCCCCGATAACAAAGATTGAATTTGCGCCAGGTAAGGATAAGGCACACATACGACAACATCGGTTTGAGGCAAGGATTTCAAGCCTTGCAGATAACCATCAACAAGCGCTTGGTTACGTACCAGATTGCCATGCATTTTCCAGTTGGCAACCACAATTTTGTGTGGGGAAGAAAGGGTTGTATCAGAACGGGACATGCAGAAATTAACTCACAGTGTGCGGCGCTTAGGCTCGCTTAAATTCGCGTTGCGCGAATTTTACGCCCGCATACTGTGAGCGGCAAGTGCAACAGAGGAATATCGTTGAACAACCCTTCGGCCGTTTAGTTAAGCCATGAGGAATGGGTAATCCGTATAACCATGCTCGGTACCGCCATAAAATGTGGAAGAGTCCGCTGCATTGAGTGGCGCATTTTTGGCAAAGCGTGCCACCAGGTCAGGATTAGCAATAAACGGGACGCCATAAGCAATCGCATCGGCATGGCCACTGGCGATGGCTGCATTACCGCGATCCTTGTCGTAACTCAGATTGGCAATGTAGCCATGGTTAAACAGCTTGCGTAAAGCCCCAAAATCAAAAGGCTCGGACTCACCACCACCATGGATACCCCCTTCAACCACATGCAGATAAGCCAGGTTAAATGCGTTGAGTGACTGCGCAACGAAATTAAATGTCTGCTGTGCCTGGCTGTCACGCATGTCGTTGAATGGATTCACGGGCGATAAACGCACGCCCACCTTATCCGCCCCTATGGTATCCCCCACTGCCTTGACTACTTCATGCAATAAACGGCTGCGATTTTCTACCGAGCCACCATACTGGTCCTGGCGCTGGTTGGTGCCATCGCGCAAAAACTGATCCAGCAAGTAACCATTGGCTGCATGCACTTCCACACCGTCAAATCCGGCGGCGATGGCGCAGCGGGTGGCATGCACATAGTCTTGCACTATGCCTGGCAGCTCGGAAGCATCCAGCGCACGTGGGGTGACGTAATCCTGCAGCCCCTGGTAAGTAAATGCCTGGCCTGCGGGTTTAATGGCAGACGGCGCCACCGGAGTGGCTTGGTTAGGTAACAAGCTAGGATGCGAGATACGACCCACATGCCATAACTGGATCACAATCTTGCCGCCCTTGGCATGCACAGCATCGGTGACCTTCTTCCAGCCAGCGACTTGCGCATCGGTATAAATGCCTGGCAACGCCGGATAACCGTGCGCCATGGGTGAAATCGGCGTTGCTTCGGTAATAATCAACCCGGCTGTTGCGCGCTGCTCGTAGTAGGTCACATTCATTGCCTGCGGCACACCGCCCTCACCTGCTCGGTTACGCGTCAAAGGCGCCATCACCACACGATTTTGCAATGCAAGGCTTCCCAGATTCACTGGGGAAAACAAATCCAATGCCATATTCATCTCCATTTATTTGATTAAGCACGTAAAGAAGAAGCGGAATGGAGCATTCAAATGCTCATCCCGTTTCTGACGCACTTATTTAGAATCGAAAAACTATTTTGAACAGACTCAAAGTTATTTGGCTTTGACGCCTTCAATCAGCAAGGTGATTTCGATGTCGTCACCCACAGGCGCACCCGCACCAGTGGCCCAGCCAAAGCCATAATCTGAAGCTTTCAAGGTTAAATGACCTTCAAAACCTGCGCGCTGGCCACCCCAAGGGTCTGCACCGTACCCCAGCACTTTCACAGGGATATCGACCAGCTTGGTCACACCATGCATGGTCAGCTTGCCTTGCATCACAGCCTGGGTCTGACTGCTGGCAGTAATCTTAGTGCTTTCAAACAGAATCTGCGTGTATTTGCCCACGTCCAGGTACTTATCCGCCTTAATGTGCTCATCACGCTTGCCAAAACCGGTATTCACGCTGCTGACGTTAATGGCAGCACGTACCGTGGCCGTATTGAGGTTGGCAGGATCGAGCGTAATCACACCCGTCACATCATTAAAAGTACCGGAAGTTTTGGAGACCACATGGCGGATACTGAAATTGGCAAAACTGTGTGTCGCATCAATGTTGTAGGTATCAGTCGCTGCCCAGGCCTGTGTTGCAGCCAGCAAACCAAGCGCTAAAATGATTTTTTTCAAGTCAAACTCCTTCGATTGTTATTCGTTAATTATGCGGATTTAGAAAACCGTTGTGTGATGGTGGCTACGCGCTCGCCTAAATGTTCCGCGGTCAGCAAGTCACTCTGAAGTGGGGCGACATCAGGACCTTGATCCGAGTTGGCCTGTGCCATGGCACCTAAAAAACCACCCAGACGGTTTAAGTCGTTGACTGAGCCTTTGCTATGATTGTTCCCCGGCAATAAATCCTGGCCTACCCAAATCATGCCATGCTGTGCCGCAAACACGGTTAACTGGATAAGGGTGTTTAACTTATCACCACTCTGGCTGGCAGAAGTTGTAAACCCTGCAGCAATCTTGTTTTGCCAGTCACGCGTGTACCAGGCCTTGGAACTGGCGTCCATAAAGGCTTTAAATTGTGCAGACGCTGAGCCCATATAGGTTGGGCTGCCAAACACAATGGCATCACTGGCCTTCAGTAAATCCCATTGTTGCTGTGCTTCATCAACCGTCAGCAGATTCACCGTGACGCCTGCCACTTTCTGCGCACCACGTGCGACCGCCTTGGCCTGCTCGGCGGTGTGTCCGTAGCCACTATGGTAAACAATTGAAACCTGAGTCATTTTTTTAGCTCCTTATTAATCATTTCAAAGATCATTCGTTGTCCTGGGGCAAATCAAACCACAACACTTCACTATCACCCAAAGCCAGCATGTCTAACTGATCTGTGTTGTCCAGCTTAAATGCATCCCCTGCCTGCAATTGCTGGTTGTTAATCTCAAGTGTCCCACGGGCAATATGCACATACGCACAACGCCCCTCCTCTACGCCAACAGGCAAAGAGACATCTGCATCCAGCACTGTCGCATACAGCAATACATCCTGATGTACTTTTAATGATCCCAAGCGCGCATCTGGTGAAGCAATCAGCGCCCAGCGATTATGCTTGTCTGCCAAAGGGATGGTTTTATCCTCATAGCCAGGGGGCAAACCCAAACGGTCAGGCTCTATCCAGATTTGCAGCAAATGTGCCGTCGTTTCATCAGAGGCATTCATTTCACTATGGCGCACACCAGTACCCGCCGTCATGCGTTGCACATCACCGGCACGAATCACCTCACTGTGCCCCATGCTGTCAGTATGGCGCAGCTCACCGTCCAGCATATAGGTAATAATTTCCATATCCTGGTGGCCATGCATGCCAAAGCCAGTGGCAGGCGCAACCTTGTCGTCGTTGATGACGCGCAACACCGAATACCCCATATTTTCAGGATCGTAGTAGCTGGCAAATGAAAAGCTATGAAAGCTCTCCAGCCAGCCATGATTGGCGTAACCGCGTGTATTTGAATGGCGAATATTCAACATTTATTCACTCCATTTGAAAGTTTAAATGTATGATAAAAAAACACTTAATCTTTTGATAGCAAAACATTTTGCATCTCTTGTTCAGTTTTTTTGATTAAAGCCTCATGCCCATTAAACTCAGCCTCGAAGCCCTAGAAGTGATTGACGCCATTGACCGAAAAGGCAGCTTTGCCGCTGCTGCAGAATCACTTTACCGGGTCCCTTCTGCACTCACCTACACCATACGCCGATTAGAAGAAGATTTGGGACTGGAACTGTTTGACCGCAGCGGGCATCGCGCCACGTTAACCGAAGCCGGGGCAGAATTGCTCAAAGAAGGACGCTATCTGCTGGATGCCGCGCATACGCTTGAGAAACGTGTACAGCGCATTGCGACCGGGGTTGAAACCGATATCGCGATTGCTGTCAGCGACCTGTTTGATTTCCAGCCAGTGTTGCAAATTTTGCAAGACTTTTACCAGCAAGGCTTTGGTACCCGGGTGAAATTATTGCGTGAAGTGTATGGCGGTAGCTGGGATGCCCTGCAATCTGGCCGGGCAGAAATTTCCATAGGCGCACCTGGCGATGCGCCGCCGGGCAGCGGCTTTGCAACTCACTTGCTGGGGCAGCTGGAATTCGTGTTTGCCGTTGCGCCCCATCACCCGTTGGCAGCATTAGCAGAACCGTTAAGCGCCAGTGATATTGTGCAGCACCGTGTCGTGGCAGCAGCTGATAGCTCCCGCAACTTGCCACCGCGCACATCCGGTATTCTGTCTGGCCAAGATATTCTCACCGTGCCTGACATGCAAACCAAGTTACAGGCACAGATTTCGGGCGTGGCAATTGGTTACCTGCCAAAATTTCTCGCCCAGAGTGCCGCCACGCGCGGGCAATTGTTAGTGAAACAAGTGTCCGAGCCCAAACCTGTGGCCCCTACCTTTATAGCATGGCGGCAACAACGCCCCGCTGAAATGGGCAAAGCCATGCAATGGCTATTGAAGCAACTCTCTGGGCTGACACTGGAGCAATTGCTGAGCAAATGATTTATCATCCACCATGCATTAGAAATGGATTGATCATGTCACAAGAACAACTGCCCGAAGAATTCGAACCCCTCAACCGCATTGCCATCAAGGCCATGCTCTGGCTCAACGGCTTCGCTCACATTATTATCGGCCTCGCCCTCGCCACATCCGTGCTAATGTTTACCTGGCTATTCTTTCTCGACGTCAAGGAAGCTGCTTATGCGCACAACCTTGTACACGGCTTTTTGCGCGCCTTGGGCACACTCATGTTGCTATGGTCCATTTCGGCCCTCATTTCTGCCGAAATCCGCTATCTGCGCGGCCACAAGCTACTAGTAGAAACCTTTGTCGAGGTTGTGCTGGTGATGTTCTTGCGCAAACTTATCGTACTGCCCGTGCAGGATGCCACGCCCACCTATGAAGAAATCGGCATCTGGCTGGCAGGTGCTTTTATCATGGGGCTAGTCTATATCCTGATTCGCCTTGCAGATAAAAACAGCAGCAGATAAGCCAAAACATGCAAGACGAAGATTTTATGCGTATAGCAATGGCGCTGGCAGCGGAAGCCGCCAGCCAAGGCGAAGTTCCCGTAGGCGCAGTCGTTGTGAAAGATGGTAAAGTGATTGGCCGTGGTAGAAATGCCCCCATCAGTCTCAATGACCCAACTGCGCATGCTGAAATTCAAGCCATGCGGGAAGCCGCGCGTTACGTAGGTAATTATCGCTTGGTTGATTGCACGCTATACGTAACGCTAGAGCCTTGCGCCATGTGTAGCGGCGCTATACAACATGCCCGAATCTCTCGACTGGTCTACGGTGCCAGTGACCCCAAAACTGGCTGTTGCGGTAGCGTAGTAAATTTGATGGAAGAACCAAAACTGAATCATCATTGTGAAGTTAGCAATGGATTATTAGCCACTGAATGCGGTGCATTATTAAGTGCGTTTTTCAAGCTTAGAAGAGCGAAATAAACAGTTCAACGGGGTGGACGCAGAATTTTCAAATCGTCATCGCTGCGAAAGCAGATATACAGTGGCGCCAGGGGTTTTATCATAAGCCGTTTAGAGGCACTGGATTCCGCATCAAGTGCGGAATAACGGAAGAGGAGGATGTCATACCGGCAAGCCGGTATCCAGCGGCGTTTCTTTTCGCAAGATTTAAAGACAATAGCATTCTTCCTATCGCACTACGGGCAGACTCAAACTCCTGCCACGGAATGAATAAGCATTAACCATACACAAAATAAAACTGGCTGTATACAACCAATAGGCTCAAATAAACCACTTAAAATATACTCAAAAGACGTTCAAATCCCAGAATACGCGGACTCAACAGCCATGCAGGCATGGGCACAATTTTTGCATTAGTTACTCACTAAAATAAATAATGGTTTTGGAGTGAGCAATGATTAATGTATTTATAGGTTACGACCCCAAAGAAGTCGGTGCATTCAGCGTGTTATCACACAGTATTCACGAGCATGCCTCCCAACCTGTCAGCATCACTCCAATCATGCTCTCCCAGCTTAAATCTATTTATAAGCGCGAGCGTAATCCATTGCAATCCACCGAATTTTCTTTTTCTAGATTTTTAACACCTTATCTTTCAGCTTATGATGGCTGGAGTATTTTCATGGATTGCGACATGTTGATGACTGAAGATATCGTCAACCTGTGGAACATGCGTGATGACCGCTACGCTGTCATGTGCGTCAAGCATGATCATCAACCCAAAGAAGATATCAAGTTTTTAAATGCCGTTCAAACCAAATACCAGAAAAAAAACTGGTCAAGCGTGATGATGTTTAACAACAAAAGGTGTAAAGCCCTGTCTCCTGACTACGTCAATACCGCCACCGGCCTGGAACTACATCAGTTCAAATGGCTGGCAAACGACGACCTGATCGGCGAGATTCCAGCACGCTGGAACCACCTGGTGGGCTATAATGAACCAAACCCTAGTGCCGCTCTGGTCCACTTCACCCTTGGCGGTCCATACTTTAATGAATATAAAGACTGCGAGCACGCGCAAGCCTGGTTTCAGGCAAAACAACGCGCATTACATGTCTCTCAACGCGAAGAAATCAACAACGCTGCCTGAAATCAAGCTGTTTGCATATAAGACACCTGCCCGTCGATTAACTCTGTGAATGCCTTGAATCATCCCTTTTTCAGCAACCAAATGCAATTCCAGCGTGGCCAAGCCATGGTGGAATATGCCATTTTGTTTATTGTGCTCTCGATATTGTTTATTGGTGGCGCTGAGCTCGGTATGGCCGCCCTGGCCAGTTATAAAAATACCGATGCTGCGAAAACGGGGATTAATGAATATGCAGAGGTGAATCAGCGGAGGTTGAATATATTGAATGCTGAAAGGCAGTACTCTTTAAATTTAACAGCTTCATTAAACGCTGAATCCACAACTTGTAACACTCTTTATGGTAAAGCAAATGATGAGGGCACTCTTGATTCAACCCCATCCGCTGGATTTAAATGCGATAACATTGCACCGTATACAATACAATTTGCCAGCTATATCGAATATTTAGATGCAAAAATAATCGCAGCAATTCAGACTGACACTACACTCACACCAGCCGATGTGCTTGAAGCCTATGCATTTAGAACAAGTGAGGCAGACACTGATGATGAATATGTTGTTTTAGATGCATATGATTCTGATGGTGACGACAGCTTAACTAATGATGAATTGACTGAGGCAGAGGCAATCATTAAAGAAGAAGCAAGTTCTTCAGTAAAATATTATAAGTTGATTTTATTGCAGCATTTAAAATTAGCTAAGTTACCGCTAAATTATTTTGATTACTCTTTAAGAGAAGCACCAATTGCCATTGGCGATCATGCCTCCAATCTGATTCAACAGCCAAACTGCAATGCTGGCATTTACGATGACGGGTTACCAAATGATCGATATATCTATCGTGAATACTATGACAACACAGGCAACAGACATATCTTTCAAACTGGATCCGTTGTTTATCTTTTTAATCCTTTGCCGATTAATACTGCGAGCTGCCAAACTATCACAGCAGGTCTATCAACCCTAGTTGCTGGATATACTCCACCCCAATCCTCCATAAACTCAGTAGAGGATTTTGAAAACAATTTTGTCGCAGGCCTCCCCAAACTCAATCAAGCCATGTACGGCATGTACAAAAATGATTTAAATGGCAACTTAATACCACCTGGCAAAATGTGTATGAGCGATGATACGAACATTTGTCCAGATCAAGATTTAATCTCTGATGAAATTGGCCCAACTGGATATTTCCGCTGGAACAAAGGCAGCGATTCCAGTGAGGTGTTTAAATACACCATCAACAATGTGGATGCTGATTTACAAAACTTCAGGCCATCAATGCAAATTGAATGTAACACCTCACCCACACCAGATTTATCAAGCATCTCCAGTTGTGACACCTCGTTTAGTAAGGTTAGACTTCATACGCGTTACCGTAAGATTTTTGAAGGCTTCCTTGGATTTGGTGTCAGGGCAATAGACGTGAATGACGATGATTACGAAGCCGCTGTAAGTTTGTTTTACAATCCTAACAACGGCAGTTTAAACGGCCAAGTAAACGGCGTGATTGACTCTGAGATTGGGCCGCTGGGTAATAATGGCAGGTTATCTGTCAAACAATTCAAGGATTTCAGAGGTTGTTACGAGGTTGATGTGGAAACCAACCAGATTAGTGCTTGTAATTAATAACCGGAATTAAAGTAGAGAGTATTCATGGCACAGCAAAATAATCGCGCCAGACAACAGCGCCAGATGATAGTGATATTAGTGATTATTATGTTACTGATCGGGGGGGGGCTATATGTGCTTTTAGGTGGTAACACAAATAAAGGCCGTGCGAATAACCCGCCACCAGCTGGCAGCATCGGTGTTCCTGTCGCCAATAGAAACATCAATATAGGCGAGAGAATTAATGTCTCCATGATACGCATGGCCTATAAGGCTGCGGAAAAGGTGCCTGAAGATGCTTTGCTTAAACCAGATCAATTTCTTGGGCACTATGCAACTAAACCGATACTTGCAGCAACACACTTTAAGGAGGAAAACGTCTCTGAGAGTAATGTTGAAGGCGGGTACTCTGCACTGGCAAGCCCTGGTAAGCGGATTGTAATTGTCAATGCCATGACCATCCCCGGTGCGATAGGAACACTTAAGGTGGGTGATCATATAGACCTGCTGGCAATCAGTGCTAACCCAGATGCGACAGATGCAGCGCCAAGCGCACCCAATCTTGGGGGCAGTCAACCTGGAGCCAGACCTCCACGTAGAGGACAACCCGCTGGTATCGCCAAAATTGATAATGGTGTGACAGCCTCTCTTGTTGCGGAGGATGCTGAGGTGCTGAGAACGCCTGCGAGAGGGAAGGATAGAGAGTTTGTAGTGCTACAGATGTCGCCGCAGAATGCTCACGTTACAACGCTCATGATTGCCGCAGGCGCGACCATGCGTGTTGTGTTCAGACCCTCTACTGATGATGAAAAAATAACGACTGAAAAGGACTTATCAATTACGACACGGATTCCGAAGCTGGAGCCAGACCCTGACAAGGTTGCCATTATTATGGGCACCAAGAGAACCAACACTGTTCCAGGGTCCTCACAGTTTAGCCAGGCTGAGAAAAACCCAAACTACAACCCGGATAACAGAACAATCAGGAGCCAGAACTATTCAGACACGGCTCAAGCTCCGGTTCAAATCATTTCCAGAGATTACTATCCAACCCAGGTATATGAATGATTATGCAGTAGCTAGTTTTAAGCGGTGACCAACCTCTACCGAATGTGATACACCGGCGTTGGTTTCAATCACAAATGATGCCTGCTTGATATATTTTGAGAAGCGCCAGGGTTTCATTCCCCGAATCACGTGAACTACTTCCAATTGATTATTCAAAAACAATACATCAATTGGAAAGTGCATAAAATGCGTGTGTATCTGCTGGCATGGCTTAATCAGTAATGCACTATCCTGGGCTAGATATTTGCAAAACATCAGCCCCTTTAGCCTGGTAAAAAAATTATTAGCCATTATCACATGGCTGACAATTAATTGATCGGCGTCGATATTGTAAAGAGACTGCGTGCTAGATTTTTGGTTGTGATTCATATTGCCTTAAGCCTTGGACATAATCGCCTGAAACATTCTTACGATACGAATTGCGCTTGGCCCTACTGCCACAATCATGATGGGTGGAAGTATGCAAAACATCATCGGAAAAATCATGTAAATGGGTATACGCTCAGCTTTTTTGAGAAGCTCGGCCTCAATTTCCTTCAGTTGAGAGGTCGCATGATGGCGCAAAACACTGCCTAATGCGGCGCCTGTCTGGTCTGCCTGAATCATGGCAGCGACAACATCCGTCACTGTCCTTTCATTTGCCCGTGTTGCCCAAAGCTTAAGGGCATCATTTCGCCTTCTACCCTGCTGCATGGCATCCATCATTACTTGCAAATCAAAATAGAGTGGATGGCTCACGCCAGACTCCCTCACCACATGCTGCAAGGCAGATTCAAAGGCCAAACCGCTCTCCATCACAGCAACAATACTTTGCAATGCGTTTGGTAGTTCATACCTGATCCGCTGGCTTCTTTTACGCTTGCTACGGTTAATAAAAATATTAACCATCGAGAACAGCAGGACACCAATGAGTGCCGCTAGCAAGAGTGTATTAAATTTCTCGAAGCCGAATATCAGCTTGAGTAAAAAGCCTATAAAAGCGCCAAGCGCGAATAAAACGATATATCCGATGGGTGTTGAAAGAAACTTACTTAGGAAAAAGATAGCTCTATCTACCCCTTCCAGGCCATAATCTCCTGAAGACAGGCTGATCTCAGGGGGTTCGTCCTCCTCAAGCGGTTGTATGCCAAAAAACAAGCGCTCACGAAAGTTTCTTTTAATCATCCTGGCCCTGATAAACCAGACAACTAATACTCCCGGAATCAATAAAAGCAAATAAAGCCAGAAATTATCCATCTATTTATTCCAGTTTGACTTTAGCTAACTTTCGTAGCCAAATAAAACCCACGATAGTGAGTGTCGCCGCAAAAATATACATTTTTTGGCCAACATCATCTTCAAACATTTCTGTCACGAGCTCAGGTGTCCGTAAGTATTGAATATAGACCAGGAACGGAGGAATTACCGTGAGAAGAATAGACCCGATTTTTGCCTGAGTAGTCAGCGTGCTAATGCGTACTTCAATTTTCTTTCTAAACTCTATCGTTTCAAGAATGTGTTCTAGTACTGAGGACATCTGCCCTCCAGCCTCCCATTTTACACGGATACCAGTTGATAGAAGCCTGGCACTTTTAGTATCCCAGAAATCAGACCATTCTTTCCACACCGTAATCGGGGATTGACCGAGTTGTAACTGATTGAGTACGTGGGTGATTGAACTTTTCATTGGCTCAGCGGCATTTCTAGATGTCGCATGGAGTGCCTGGACAGGCGTCCCGCCGGCACGCATGGTAGTAAGCATGCTGTTGATGAGAGATGGTAAAAGCAAGTCCATTTTTTTCTGTTGCTTTTCAGACAGAAAACTCAGTAGCCACCAGAGCAAAATGGGAGTGACTAACAAGCTAACCACTGCTGGCGTTGCATTTTTAAATAAAAAGTAACATAACACTGAAGAAATCAGTGTCAGCCCTATGATGACGAAAATTGCCTGGAGCAGACTGATTGAAAGTTGCGATCTTCTTAGATGCACATCCAGTGCGCGAATAATTGCACTTTGCAATAAGAGCTGTCGCACAGTGCCCAATTGCAGAAAATTCTTTGCGCCATCCCACAAAGAAGGTAATTCATCCTCTTCATAAGTGAAACCAAAATCAAGACGCTCCATGACCTTGTCACGCCTGTAACTTTTGAAATAATCAAAAATTAAATAAGCAAGCAATGTACCGACTAAGATTGCCCAAATTAACATGGTGTCATGTATCTATTTTGCTTTTAAAAAAATTGATCCGTCTAGAACAAGTCATGACTCACATCGACTCCCCGCTCATGCATCAATTTGAGGATATTTGGAATAATGCCGGATGAGCGCATGACCATTTCATCTCCTTCACGCTTGGTGATAAATATATCCTGCATCAGGACTGTTCCCTCCTCCAGGCCGGTAATCTCAGAGATATTTGAAACCCTGCGACCACCATCGGCATAACGGTTCACATGAACAATCAGATGTACTGCGGATGCAATCTGTTCACGCAATACTCGTTGTGGCAAATCCAGCTCAGCCATCAGCATCATGGTTTCAAGACGGGCAAGCGTATCTCTGGGGCTGTTTGAGTGTAGGGTTGCCAGGGAGCCATCATGACCAGTATTCATGGCCTGTAACATATCCAGCGCTTCTGCACCACGCACCTCGCCAACGATAATGCGGTCAGGGCGCATCCTCAAAGAGTTCTTGACAAGATCACGTATGGTGACTGAACCCATCCCCTCCGTGTTGGCTGGTCTTGCCTCTAATTGCACGACATGACGTTGATTCAACTGCAATTCTGCCGTGTCTTCAATCGTGACAATGCGTTCGCCTTCGCCGATGTATTGCGACAAGCAATTCAGCATGGTGGTTTTACCTGACCCAGTGCCGCCTGAAACCACAATATTCAGCTGAGCTCTCACTGCCAACTTGAGAAACTCCGCAGCCTCAAAGGTCATCGAGCCACCTGCCACCAACTCATTCACATCCAAAATATTACGCATGAACCGGCGTATGGACATAGTAGGCCCCTTGAGGGCCAGAGGTGGAATAATCACGTTGACACGGCTACCATCGGCGAGCCGCGCATCAGCCATCGGAGAGGACTCATCGACACGACGCCCCACGCGAGACAAAATGCGCTCTATGGTCAGCATCAAATGCTCATCGTCGTGAAAATGCACATCTGTTAGCTCCAGCAACCCATGTTTTTCGACATAAATATTGTGGGCCCCATTCACCAGAATATCCGAGATGGTACGGTCAGTCATTAAAGGTGAAAGAGGACCCAACCCCATGACCTCATAGATAAGGTCCTCAACCAAGCGCCCCCTTTCAATTCTACTGAGAGGCACAGTTTCCTGATCAAGCGCATTATTAACATACTCTTTTACCGCGAGCTCAATCTGGTCTAATGATGCAACACTGACGGCCTGCGGGTTGAGTAGTTCAATGAGCCCCTTGTGAAGCCGATGACGAACTTCAGAGTAAGAGGATGCAGAAGTGGTCTGTACTGATTTACCGGCCAGCAGATTGGATTCAAGAGTAGTTTGACCGAGTGCAACCAAGCGTTCAGAGAGCAAACTAAATTGATTGGTCTCGTGCTTTCTGAGCTCTGATCTTAAGCTATCAAGCCGTTCTTCTGCCATTTAAATGTCCATCCAGTTTTTGAACTGCCGCCAATATTTCTCTATTGATGTCTCGACAGTTTCTGCCATGACCTCTGTTTGCGCAATCTTTGCAGCCAAATTTCGTACAGCAGAGCTAATGCGCCTGTCAGGATACATTTGGGTGTATGGCTTACCTGCATTTGTTGCAATCGTTGCGTGAACATCATATGGAATAATCTGCTCGATGGGCCATGCCAAAGCTTCGGCACACAACTCAGGTGAAATATTGCCTTCGAAATTAGTGAATCTATTCAGAACAACACGAATTCGATTTTCGCCATAGCCAGCCTGCTGAAGAATTTCCAGATTATGTTTTGCACTACGTAAAGAAGGAACAACAGCCTCAGTCACCAATATTATTTCGTCACACAAATCCATGAGTGACAAATTTAAACTTGAAAGCAGAGGAAATGTGTCAACCACAGTCCACTCATAAGTTCCTTTTGCGACCAATAGAATTTTTGTCAGTTGATCTTCTGTGTAGTCAACGCCAAGCGGATCATTAGTATTGTGTGCCAGCACATGTACACCACTCGGCTCATGTGTAGTCATAAAATCACCAAGCAACTGGCTATCAAGACGTTTATATTCTGCAACAGCATCCTTGAGCCAGCTTACAGGGCGCAAATCGAGCATGGGTGCAACGTTAGGCGCTTGAATGTTGGCATCAATCAACGCGATTTTTCCTGCGCCATAAATCTCACTCAAGATAACAGCAAGATTACAGGACATGGAGGTTTTCCCAACGCCCCCTTTACTGGAAAAACACATGATAGATTTACCTGACCGTAGCGGCTGCAACACAACATTGTCACTTTGCAGGTGCATTGCCTTTTCAATAATCGCAAATACATCATCATCTGAAACAGGTTGTGCAAGCAGCTCACCAGCGCCTGTTCGAATCGCACGCGCCATAAGATCTGTTCCCATCTTATCCGCACTCACTGCCACCAGACGATTTTTCACCTGAGATAGCTGTTCAAGTGTGAGCATCCCCGCTTCGTGATTTCGTGTCAAATCAAGAAAAACAAGCTGAGCCTCAAACTGGAGCGCCAACTCTATCCCTTGCCCCATAGACTCCGCGGTTCGGAGACTGACTGCAGTATTTTCAAACCTAAGACATGCAGCCTGTACTTGCTGTCGGAAGGTTGGATGAGCACTAATAATCAAAATGCGCATTTACTCATCCTGCTTTTGATCTTCATCGTTTTTAGCTTCGATTCTGTCAAGAAACCGAGCCAACTCCTTTTTGGTTGGCTCAATCTTGTCAAAAGGAGCAACCTTTATTGTCTGTGCATATGCTGTGACAGCCCTGTTTTTTAGCCCAAGCTTTGCAAGTATCCTGGCATGTAACAGGTTATATTTGAAATTCTGCGGGTCAAGTTGCGTCGAAAGACGGGCATAATTTAAAGAATCGCCAAACTTTCCAGCTCGCGTGTAAGCATCCGCAATCTTCCAATACCACTGTGCATTATTTGGATCGAGCGTGTACAAAGCTTTTAAATACACAATCGCCTTTTCATAATCACCGATTGCAAAGGCACAATCGGCAATCAACTTTTGCGCGCGCGGTTTTTGAAGTTTGTCTTTACTTAGCGCCAGTTCTGGCAAACTTTTTTCTAACTTCGTAATCATTTCTGGGCATTGAATACGCGCTGATTTGGGATCATTTTTTAATCGCTTGATCACAGGAGCATACTTTTCAACGAGGTTACCAGATACAGCAACACTCCAGTTTTTTATAAACGTGATGCTAAAGAAGACAATAAATACTAGCACCCCTGCAATTAACCATTTCTTTTTATTCATTATCACATTGATTCAATATTATTTCAGTTGATAGAAAGGCTCACTGAACACGTCAGTATTACGCTGTGAATTTGCTGGAATGTATAAATGCTTGTCCGCGCGATTTGCATAATAAATATCTGTTGTCCGCAGGACAAAAACATTGTTTTCTACAATTGAGGAAGTAATGATAACCTCAAGATTTGGCGCAAAATTCAAATCTGCAGCGTCAAGTGCAACACCACCTGCCAACAGTGTTCCGTCCACTCCCAATACTTCACCTATATTTCGCGCGACCACAACCCCTGCAGCCAGACTACTGAATTTATAGTTTTCACTCAGCATCGTACTCCTGAGCGAATTATACTCAACCAGCTGAATTTTATAATTAAAAACGCGACTGGCTGTTTTGACAGTAGTGACTTTCACCCCTTTATTCACTAAAGAGGTAATCAAAAAATCATTAAATGCCCGGGTAAACGTCGTTGGCTTTGACTGTGGAAATACATGGAATGTACTTTTGGTCCAGTTATTATGCTGAATAGTCTGTGCAAGCTGCTCGGCCATATCTTCAGCCACGATTTGCCACTGCCTTGATGATTGTATTTGCTTCTGTGTTTGATCTTCAAAAGAGACGTTCTCAGGCATGGGTGCAGCAGGGTTACTTGGAAGGACAGGTTGCTGCGTACAGGCTGCCACAAGAAACAACAGAAATAACGAAAGCAAAATTCTGGTTAAAGAGAGTTGATTTAAATATTTACCTAAAGCAGTCATATGGGCTCACATAATTAATAATGCATATCGGTCATTTTTTTGCACTCAATGCTTCAAAGCCCTGTGCAAAAATTGGAGCAGTGTACGTGCCGTCCGAATCGTTCATGATTTTTGCGTGAATCGGAGTAAATATCAAACCTGCCATCCAGTGACCAGCCAATGTGCTACCCGAGCCTAAATGGTTGGTAGAAAAGCCAGAACACGCAGAGCCGTTAGCCATTTCAACATGAAGCTGGTCATTTTTAAAATGACTGTCAGAAAACTGATTTACTGACGTCAAGCTATATTGGTTGATATCAGTCACAGTGCCATCTACACCGGGCTTGTTTTCAGCAGGACTCTGGATTTGCTCATTGTTGGCAAAGACAGGATTAGGAAACTCCTCATAAGAAATGAGTTTTCCCTCAATACCAATCAGCTTGGCGCTTGTTGCAACGACCTGATGCTCTTGACCCGCACGAGGCAAAGGTCTTGACAGTAAATCCTTGATAACCGGTGAGTAAATGGCCAACGAATCCTGATTTATATATGACTCACCAGTCTCAGCTGGAGGCTGCTCTTTGTATTTAGGTTTTTTGGGGCCCCTATTAACGGGAGGTGCGATGACTTCAGGTAAGTCCAAAGAACGAACCTGATCATTAGTATTGCCAGTGTTTAATCTAGATTTTCTTGGCTCTTCGTTAACATTGACAGACTTGTTAAGCTGCCCACCCTCCTCGGGTAGTGGAATGTTATCCTGTTCAGCACTTCCGCCATTATCTGAAGGGGCCAAATCACCTTCACCCTCAAAACTGGTCTTGGTGTTGTTGTCACCCTCAATAACTCTTGCATTCACAAGAATCATTAATTCATTTCTGGTTTTGGCGTCACTGCTGTTTTTAAACAACCATCCAAGCACTGGCACTTTAGATAACCATGGAATTTGGGAGAGGTTTCGCGTATTCTCCTCTGAAAGTAAGCCAGCGACCGCCCACGTTTCCCCACTTGCAGATTCGGTCAGCGTGCTTACACTTCTCTGATTGAAGCCAGGAATTCTGGCACCAAGCAGTGTAATTGACTGAGAATAATCAGGTTCAGAAATAGATTGATCCAAAACAATTGAAATTTTGCCGTTCTCTAGTACAGTCGGTCTCACAATCAATTTAAGGCCAAACTGAATAAAGCGCACATTCGTAGCTGTTGTAGCAGTGACTTGGTTCACAGTCTGAGTTTGCACGGGAATTGGAATATTCCCACCAACAAGAAAGCTTGCCGACTCGCCACTAACAGCTGTTACCAAAGGGTTGGAAAGTGTTTTTGCTGCCCCTTTTTGCTGCAAAAAGCGCATAAATGCTGACAGAGCATACTTGCCAGGATTATTTACGAAAGCAAATATTGAAGAATTTCCAGGATCGAAACCGTTATTTGCGAGTTGATCCGGACTATTGCCTCCAGATGGCGAGACATCGCCCATTACACTCCCAACCGTAACAACACGCCCATTTGACTGGGTATCCAAGCGCCAATCCAGCCCATATGAATCGGTTTTATTACGATCAATCCCGATAATTTGCATCTGAATTTCAACTTTAGGTTGTTTGGCGACTTTGATCAGGCTCATCACGCGTCCATTACCAACAACCACGATTTCGCCTCGAGATATATTTTGCGCCAAATTCCCTTTAATCGGCATCAGTGGCTGGCGCAAAGCCCCGGCTACGCCACCACCGCGCAAACCACCGCCGCCTGCGCCACCACCGCCTGCACCTGCTCCCCCGCCGCCTGCGCCACCTGCGCCAGCCCCACCCGCTAGCGGTATTGTTGGAATTGATAACCTTGGGTCAGGAGAAACTCCGCTAATCTCCTCATTCACTCCGGTTTCATACTCTTGCAGGTTCCCTGACAAAACACCACCACGATCACTGATCACAGAAAAATCGGGCAATGAATTGTTGCCGGTCACAAAACGATCTGCCAAGGTAAGCACTCTGATAAGTGCGGTAGGATTAGAAACTGTGCCTTTGAGCACAATAGTCCCGTTTAAATCTTCCACGGTTACATTTTTTTCAAGTGAGCGAATCATTGACCGCAACTGGGTAATATCGTTACCTACCTGTACCCTATACTCATAGAGCTTGCCGCTGCGGCCAAACACCGTGATTGAGGTTGCGCCCGCAGTCTGACCATTAACAATGATCAAATCTGGCTTAAGCGTACTGGTTGAAATGATCTCTTGATTGCCTATGGCAATGGTAGTTGCCGGTTCGGGCAACTGAACTGGAACAGAAAAGCCTGCCTCAACATAAATCGTCGAAACATTTTTAGCATGCACTACACCCAACAGTGCGAACATCAAAAAAACAAAACAAGCCAGTCTAGGATACATTATTGCTTTATATTTCTTTTAGATAAAATTCGTGTTGAGTATGCAATTTTCATACCAAACAACAGTAATAAACGTTTTTTTAATCAAACACGGCGGATGGTGAATTTTTGCAGGCTGAAAGATAGCATAATTGGCTAACTCTAAGGAATGATGCGCATGACCATGCTAATTATTCATGGTCAAATGATTAGGAAAGGTTTATTTCAACCACCATGTGTGGCTGAAATAAACCATTTTTGAAATTATTTGAAAAATGGCAATTCGAAAATGTTAGCAAATAAATCCGCCATACTTCCACCTAACCAAATCGCAGTAGCGATAATACCTGAACTCAAAATTGCTTGCTCTATGACTGCCATGGCTTACCTTTCTTTATTATCGATTAAGCAAAGCGCTTAACAATAATTTCGGCAGTCAGCGGCAAAACTTTAGTTAAAAGGCAGGTCAAAATTGCAATATTTCAACTGCCAGATATCTACCCGTTAGATAGCTGAAGGTTTGATCTCAAATTCAAGAAAATGCTCGATTTCTACCTTGTCGAAGCAAGGGGCAGGCTCACGTCTAGTACAGCTCGAGGGAGGAGGTTGTCATACCAGCAAAAGCTGGTATCCAGCGGCGCTAAACCCTCACACCAAAGTCACTGGATTCCTTGTCGGCGCAAGGAATGACGAAGGAAAAAAACACTTGATTCCCTCTTATCGTGGTACGGAGCAGGTTCAAGTCAAGTGTGGAATGACAGGTTCTCGTCATACCAGCGGAAGCTGGTATCCAGCATCGTTCAAAAGTACCTCAAAAGCGGTAGAAGATTTGCGTGCGAAGCATCTCATATACTATGAACCAATAAAAAGTTAATATTATGCACTCTCAAAAAGCTTTCGAACGCCCATGCAACCTTGTGTCTACATGCTAGCCAGCCAAAGAAACGGCACACTGTATGTTGGCGTAACCTCAAACCTGGTAAAACGTGTATGGGACCATAAATCGAATTTAATTGATGGCTTCACTAAAAAATATCATGTACATCATTTAGTTTGGTATGAGCAGGCAACCACCATGCAGGCTGCCATTGCACGTGAAAAACAACTCAAAGCGTGGAAAAGACAGTGGAAAGTCGAACTCATTGAAACGACCAATCCATATTGGAATGATTTGTATGAGGGACTTTTATAAATTAGTGTTAGCCCATCCAACTGCCCAGCTGTCATTCCGTTGTGAAACGGAATCCAGCGATGTTACCGAAAATACGAAAGACACTGGATTCCTTGTCCAGGCAAGGAATGACGAGGAAAAAGACTCTAGATTCCGAATCTCAGTTCGGAATGACGTCATAGCATGATATACCGGCGAAGGCCACTATCGACTGGCGAAACTGTCATTCCGTTGCAAAACAGAATCCAGAGGCGTTAACTCCAACACAAAAGAAACTTGATTCTTTATCAAGTACAGAATGAATGATGAGTGTCGTCATTCCAGCAAACACAGGTGTCAAGCTCACCAGCCGTCATTCATTTTCAAAACGCAATCTAGCGGCGTTAGCCCCATGACATTACAAAGACACTGGATTCCCCCGTATCGAAGTACGGGGCAGACTCAAGTCAAGTGCTGAATGGCAGCTTCTCGTCATACCAGCGAACGCTGGTATCCAGCACCCTAGCCGTCATTCCGTTGTAAAACGGAATCCAGCGTCGTTACCTCCATGACATACCAAAGACACTGGACTCCACATCAAGTGTGGAATGACGGGCCTGCAAGGCACAGAATTTCCACATATCGTGGTACGGGGCACGCTCATGCACGGAACGAAGATCAAGAAAGACCCTGGTCAAATGGATGAAAACGCATCAACAACCACAACCACAACCACCATTTTGGCTAGAATAAACCACCTTTCATATCATCCACCTTGAAGGAGGTTTGACGCAAAAAAACTAGCCATTACAAAATAAGTCATTGTTTTTATTTAATTATAATCAGAAATAAACCTCAAAAACAAAAGTTGGCACACCCTTTGCATTAATGGCAGTACACACGCCGGGGTGAGTGTTATTCCAAAAAGATAACCGTGTGTCGGGATGTTGCCATCCTCCCCAATAACGATAAAACATGAGTTATGTGGCAACACCCGCACATAGTTTATGAGACTTTAATTTTTATTGGGTGGTTATCTTTTTGGAGAATAAAATGATCGAAAACGTAAAAAGCTTCCTGCAAGACGAAGAAGGCCAATCTATGGTTGAATACGGTGTAACATTGGGTGCTGTTGCAGCCGTGTCTTACATCGCAGTTGTTCAGTTGGGTGACAAAACAGCTGACCTGTATGCATGGATGGCTAACCACTTGCCAGGCGGTGAATTCACTGAAATCGGTACTGGTAACATCGTTCGTCTGGAAGCAGACGGCCTGGTAAGCTTGTCAACTAACGCTGACTCAGGTGCAGGTTTCGACGAAGCTGGTTTGCTGAGTGAAAACATGCAAAACACATTGGGTTCCGACGCTGTTCTGGGTCTGGACGACTAATTGTTTTACGTGTTATCGTGAACTTAACGCCGCCGCAAGGCGGCGTTACTGCTTCTGGACCAAATACACTGGATCGTTATGTCATCTGAATTGTTTCTGATTACGCTGCTCATCATCACCATTGTTTTATCTCTGGCAGTGGCCTGGAGCGATTATCGCTATCGCAAAATTCCTAATAACTATTTGCTGGCGGCCATCAGCCTGGAGGCGATTGTCTTTATCGCCATGTTTGTTCTGTTCCCGTTCAAATTCGTCATCAAAGGACTGATGGTTTCTGTCATCGGTATGCTGATTGGCGGATTATCACTTTATTTCCCTTACAAACATAAACAGGTGGGCGCGGGTGACGTCAAGTTTATGGCGGTGATTGGTTTGTTGCTTGGCCCCAAAGGCGCGATTCTTTCTTTACTGATTGGTGCCATGGCCGGCGGCGTTTGGGCACTGGCATTGGCATGGCGCATCGGCGGGCTAGGACATATGTGGTACAACATCAAATTTATGGCACGCTCAGCCTATTTAACTGGTTTTAGAGAGTTTGGCTGGGATCTGCGTTCTGAAGGCGCGGTAGCAATGCCATACGGCATAGCCCTGGCAGCAGGCACGATTCTGGTCTGTTTAGAGCAGTTGCATCTGCACTTGCATCGTTATCTGGGTGCCTAACCGTTAAAACAGAAAGTGCAGCATGAGTACAACCGGGAAACTTCTCAACACTTTGCTGGAAGAGGCTTGGCAACGAATTTTCAAATCAGAATCCAGCCATGCCATTGAGCTGGCAAAACAAGCTTCTCAAATAGCACCAGATTCGCCTGAGGTGGCGCATGTGCTTGGGGTGATTGCCAGCCGGGATTATCGCCATGACATTGCCTTGCCATTACTGCAAAAAGCCCTGGATGCAGAGGTCACAGAGCGTAGATTGAGAGATATGGCTGAAGCTCTTTTGCTCTCAGGTCATGCTCAAGCCGCTCTCGCCCCTGTCACGGATTGCATTAAAAGATTTGGTTCCTCTCCGGAAGCACATGGGTTACTGGCAGCAATTCAAACAGCGCTCAATCAATTTGATGCCGCCGAAAACAATGCCCGAAAAGCCGTTGCTTTGAAACCACATTTAATGGCCTGGGATTCAACAGTAGCTTTTTGCCAGCTCATGCAATTGCAGATTGCCTCTGGATTTGCATGGTTTACCGGTCGCGCAGAAAATCTCACTGCAAACAGCCGATGTCCGGCTTTGCAGTTTGCGCAACCCTGCGAGATTTATCTCAAAAACGAAGAAGGTCCTGGAGACACGCTCTTTTACTTGCGGTTTGCAGCGCATTTAGTGCAACAAGGCTTCCGCCTGCACCTTAAAACCGATAAAAAAACCAAAGCTTTATTGAATGCAACTGGTCTGTTTGCCTCAGTCAAAGAAGACCTGAGCATTCCGCACGGTGCATTCTGGCTCAATATGGGGGACTTACCCCTGGCAGCGATACAACGCGGTTGTGAGCCGATTGCAGAAGCTTTGCCACTGACACCAGACCCGGCCAGAGTAGCAAAAATGCAGAAGAAACTCTCGGCCATTGGCCCTGCACCTTATGTGGCTGTCACCTGGCGTGCAGGCGCGCGAGGGCGCCGACTGGATAAAGGGATTCGGCGCTACCATAAACATATCGACCCTGAAGCAATGGGCGCTCTATTTGCAGACAAAGCATGCACAATTATCTCGGTGCAACGCGTCCCCGAACCAGATGAAAAGGCTGCATTCAGAAAAGGGTTGGGGCGTGAATTTGCTGATTTTTCAACCTGCAATGATCAGCTACAAGATATGCTGGCGCTGATGAGTCTGGTGGATGATTATGTAACGGTACCGAATACTAATGTGCATATTCGTCAATCACTACGCAAACCTATGCGGGTGCTGGTCAATCAACCCTGGCAGGACTGGCGCTGGTTGCCCCATGGCAATAGTCCATGGTACCCAAACGCCGAAGTGTACCGTCAGTCTGATAACGGTGATTGGCACCAGGCATTGCAAGCCGTCACGGAATCGTTATTTGGGGAGTGCACATCCAAGCAAGAGCCTGTAGAAATCACCGCTGAACCACCTCTCTCACCTGCCAAACAGGCGCAACAAAGCGAACGCGCTAGCAAACGCTTGAAACAAGCCTTAATGCCTGCCTGGGAGCACTTAAGAAAACGTCAATTGCCAGAAGCCATCAAGATTGCACAAGCCCAAATGGCAGAGCATGCCAACCATCCTGACTTGTTACACTTGCTGGGATGGGCTGCGCACCTCGATTTAAAAACGGAGATGGCGATACAACTGCTCAAACAAGCACACGCCGCCGCACCTGAGGACAAGACAATTCTTGCCAATTTGGCAAGGGTGTTGACGCATGGCAGACATTATGATGAGGCAGAAAGACTGCTAGCTCCTTATCTCGCGTCGCCAAATATATCGCAACAATTTGCGCTTTTGCCATCACGCGCTTATTTATATCTCCAGCAAAACAGATTTCACGAAGCCATTGCTGATTACGAAGCCTATTTAAAATACGATCCCAATCATCTTGAGGTAAGTAGTTATCTGGGCAGTGCAAAATTAAAAGTTGGCCATGCCAACAGTGGTTTCAAGTTCAGCACGGCGCGAAGAGAGGCACGGCTTGAAGGCCGCATCACTGATTATGTTTGCCCTTCGCCCTATGCAGAGTACCAGAACGCCAAGGTATTGATTAAACGAGACATGGGCTTGGGAGATGAGCTCACCTTTTTACGCTATCTGCCATGGCTGACAGAAGCTGGTGGAGAGGTCACTTACTGGGCTGGCAAAAAACTGGCCCCTGTGCTGAAACGTCTTGACCTCGCACATTGCATTTTGGCGGATGATCAACCTGCACCGAATAGTGATGCATTTGACATAAGCTTTTGGGTCAATGAGTTGCCAATTGCAGTGCAACATCTCGGTGCCCCCGATATTGCGCCGCCGTTAGTGTTAAATGCGCGCGAAGATCTGATTCAAAAATGGTCAGCCTGGCTGGCCTCACTTGGCCCTGGCCCCTACATTGGCTTTAATTGGCGCGCGGGTGCCATTGCCGATAAAACTGCTCTTACCTTTGGCAAATTATCCAAAGAAATAGACCCGGCGCCGTTTGCCAAGGCGTTATCCTGCGTGCAAGGCACGTTTATCTCTCTGCAACGTAATGTGATGCTGAGCGATTTGCGTGGATTTGAGCAGCTGTTGCAGGCACCTGTGCATGATGCCGCGGGACTCACCGACGATCTGGAAGATCTGATTGCGTTACTCTCGTTGCTGGATGAAAACATCGGCGTATCCAATACCAATATGCATTTGCGCGCAGGGTTGGGCTTGGGCTCACGCGTGCTGGTACAAAACCCAGGCGGCGACTGGCGCTGGGGTTATGAAGGCGCCGGTTCACTTTGGTTTGAAGGCAGCAAAGTGTATCGTCAGGACAGCCTTGCAGGCTGGGACCCCAGTTTACAAAAACTAGAGCAAGACTTAATACAGAAATATGGCAGAAAATTAGCCGCTACCGTCGTGAAGACTCAGCCAACACCAACCGGCTCACCTACAAAGCGGATTATCTGGGTCAGTGCTGGCAAAGTGGATACCAGCGCAGGTCAACCAAGTTCTGTCCTGGCCAGCACACGCTATCGAGTCATTCAACCCTCTTTGGGACTCTTGCAACGTGGCTGGCAATCTTCGTATGTGTATGAAAACGAAGCCCAATTGATGGGCGGCTGGCAAGGTCAGCCCCCTGCTGCAGGCGATACGGTAGTGATTTCCAAGGTCTTTACGCCTTTTGCCATCAAGCTGGCGGAAGATACTAAAGCGCGTGGCGCAAAACTGATTGTCGATTATTGCGATAACCATCTGGATCATCCACAACGTGGCCCTGTTCAACTCGCCCTGCTGCAGCTGGCAGATGTCGTGGTGGCATCTACCGCGCAATTAAATGAAGCGTTAGGTGCGCGTGGACGCCCCGCCGATTATGTCATTTCCGATCCGGTAGAATTGACGCAAGCAAAGCCTTGTTTTGCACCGAGCCACCCACTAAAACTGCTGTGGTTTGGGCATGCGGTGAATATAGACACTTTGCGCGCATGTTTACCTGGCCTTGCCCAATACGCCAAACAACAGCCCTTAACGCTCACCGTCGTCACCCAGTTACCCAATGGCGCGGCAGATTTAGCCACCATTGTCCCAACAGGCTTGCAAGTGACATACGTGGCGTGGTCGGCTGAGGCAACAAAGCAAGCCATACAAGAATGTGATTTAGTCATTATTCCTACGCTGAGTACTGAGTTAAAAAATGCCAAAAGCCCTAATCGCTTACTGGAACCGCTATGGGCAGGGCGTATGGTGGTGGCCGGGCGCCTTCCCGCGTACGAAGCCTTTGCCGATAGCGCATGGGTAGGCGAAGACATCATTCAAGGGATTACATGGTGCCTTGAGCACCCACAAGCTGTCATTGAGCGGATTGCACTTGGACAACAAGCCATTCAATCACGCTTCAGCCCTGATGTGATTAGCGGACAATGGCAAGACTGCATCAGCAACCCGCCCCCTGGCGATAAACCAATGAGTAATAGCGCCGACCACGCGACTCCTGTAAAAGAAGTAGCCATCCTGACGACGCAATCACCAGCCCTACCCTCCATTGCAATACGACTGATTGAGCCATTGGGGATGCTGGAACATTACAGTGCGCGTATTGCCAGTGGACTCAATGCACAGAACAAGCTGCAAATAGATTTTGAAACTTTGCAGATGCGTAAGATCATTATTGTGCAGCGTGACGCCGCCACCGCAGAAACGCTGCCGCTTATCCGCAAGCTGAAGCAGCTGGGCAAAACCATCATCTACGAAACAGATGACGCATTTCATTTATTGCCAGAAAACCATCCCAAGGCATTTCACCGCGCAAAAGCGCCAGCTATGATGGAGTGCGCGCAAATGGCCGATGTGATTACTGTTTCGACTCAGGCCTTGGCTAACGAATTTGCTGCCTATGGCCATGTTGAAATTATCCCTAACATGCTAAGCCCCAAACTATGGCAAGCTGAACCGAAAACCAGGTCACAGCAAACACCAACAAGTTTGCGTATTGGTTTGGTGGGGGGAGCAAATCACCGCGATGATTTTGCGTTGATTAACTCAGCTATCGCAACCATTGCGGCAATCTATCCCGGCGTAACTTGGGTCGCTTATGGCGAATCCGCTGTGAATCTGATGAGTGCTATTCCAGCATGTGCTTGCTTTGAAAGCTATAGCACCAATTACCACTATCCCACGCACGCCAAGAGACTGGCACAATTAGCGTTGGACATCGCATTGGTACCCTTGGAAGGCAACCCATTTAACCGTTGTATCAGTAACCTCAAGTTTTTAGAGTTTGGCTTTTTAGGCGTGCCTGCCGTGTTCTCAAATGTTGAGAGCTACAATACAAGCGTGGTGGATGGTGAAACAGGGCTACTGGTCAACAACAGCACAGACAGCTGGGTAAAAGCAATTCAAACGCTGATCGACAACCCAACGCTACGTGAACAAATAGGTGCTAACGCACAAAAAGAAGTACAAACAAACTGGATGCTCACCAGCCAGAACAACGGCTGGCAAGCACTGTTGGAAAAACTGGCATGATCACAACCTTAATTCCTGCTTATAAACCCACATTTATCGATGAGTTGCTTCATTCGTTAGCTACTCAAACCTATAAGCAATTTAAAGTCATCGTGTCGGATGACAGCCCAGATGGCATTGTGACTCAGGTTATACAAAGCAAACAGCTTAGTCAGCTGACTCAGCAACTCAATGTGACGGTGATAAGAGGCCCCCAGCAGGGCGGATACAGCAATATATTCAACCTCGTTAGAAACTATGCCAACAGCAGTGACTATTTTCACATCCTGCTGGATGATGATGTGATTTATCCTACCTTTTATGAAACACACATCCGCGAACATCAAAAATCGAATGCACTTGTTTCTGTCAGCGCCCGCTGGAACGCCAACAAGCAAGGGCAGCCCTTTGCGCTAACCATGGATTACGCAACAAGCAAAGCCTTTGAGCAGGACTTTAGTGCAGCAAACATCGCCCACCACCTGGTTTCAAAGGGAACAAATAAGCTGGGTGAATATAGCCATGCAGTTTATAGAAGTGAGGCGGCAAAACTTATTCTTGACCCAAGCATTCATGGTATCAGCTACTTTGGTATCGACGATATGGGTAGCTTTATTCATGCCTGTATAAAACAAGCTGGCATTTGGATACCTGCTCCGCTGGGTTTTTTTAGAGTTCATGGTGAGCAAAATACCCAAAACACCCAAAACGACTCTATTAAATGCTCTCATTACGCCTGGATCGCGCTAGGCATAGCCTCTTATGAGCAAGCCTGGATTTCAGAAACACAGCTTTGGGGGTTGATTACTAAAATCAAGTCTAAAGTACAAATGCGCTTTAGCCAGGACAGGTTGGGTATCACCATGCTCAACCTTTTCAACAGTCATACTCACTATAGTTCAAACTTTAAAGATGCCTTTTTAGCACTTTGGAACGCGTATTTGAAAGAAATTAAAGTACAAGAAATTATCGACGGTGACTTAACCATAAAACTTTTATAAGACTATGAACGCAACAATCCACCCAACGACTGATTGCCAAAGCCAACTCATTGGAGAAGGCACCACCATTTGGCAATTTTGCGTGATTTTAGCAAATGCTGTCATAGGCAAAGATTGCAACATCAATGCACATTGCTTGATTGAAGGCGGCGCAGTCATAGGCGATAGAGTCACCATTAAAAGCGGAAACTACATTTGGAACGGCATTACGTTGGAAGATGATGTGTTTGTTGGCCCGAATGTTACTTTTACTAACGACAAGTATCCAAAGTCTAAAAATAAAAACTTTGCACTACTCAAAACCACCGTTAAAAAAGGGGCCAGTATAGGCGGCGGTGCTGTGATATTGCCAGGCATCACGATTGGTGCTGGCGCAGTAGTTGGCGCAGGATCAGTCGTGACCAAAGATGTGCCAGATGGCATAACAGTGATTGGTAACCCTGCAAAATCAATTTAGCGATAACCATCATGCAAGAAATCAAAGCCGCAATGTTTGAGTTAAACACCGTTGGTGAAACGGTGGCCAAGCACCATGCAATAGAGATTTTGCCCGCCTCAACCTACACAACCCCCGCGATTCCAATGTACGGTGAGCCGTGTGCCAACCCCTTGGTGCAACGAAGTCATACTCTGACTCATCCGCCTGTTTATATGGCTGAAGTGAATAATTACAAAATAATTGGCGGATGTGCGTTTCCAATCATTGACGATAAGTGCGTGAAACCGCAGATGTTTGCTGCAAGCACATGGGAGACTTGGGAGCAGGCAAAAGGTAATGCTTTAATTAAAGATAATTTAATCGCTTACAGAGGTTTGATTGGTCATATCAAAATAGATGAAAAAGTTATTAACCTGTGCGGCAACGGCTCATTCAACTATGCGCATTGGATGACAGAGTTTTTACCTCAGCTAGTTTTACTTAAACAGTCAGGATTAGATTTAGCTGAATATAAAGTACTGGTTTTCGAGAAGTCATTTTCAAGTATGCTCGAAGCGCTATATATGTTGGGCTTTAGTCAATCTCAATTAATCCCTATAAAAAATTTATGCTTTTATGAATTTACCCAAGCTCAATGGGTCAGCCCCGTCTCTAACGTCGTATTCCAAAGACCAAATGCCAATTCAGTGGGCAAAAACGAAGAAGAACTTGCCAGCCCATCCCAAGCACTTTTTCATCCTGAGGTCATAAAGAAAACCCGGAATACGTTTTTAAATCTGGCCAATGTCAAAAACAAAGAAAACCAACCAGAAAAAATATTTATTAAACGTACGCCCGGCGGTAAAAAAAGTACCCGGCTCGTGGTTAATGAGTTAGAGATTCAGCAGCTATTAGAAAACAACGGCTTTGTAACGATTGATCCAAGTTTATTGGATTTTGAATCGCAAATAAGTGTTTTTAGTAATGCCAAAATTATTGTTTCGCCCTCTGGGGCGGCATTAGTTAACATGCTTTGGGCCCCCGAAGGTGCTGAATTGGTTGTTTTAATGAACAACTCCCAAGTAGTTAACTATTGGTATTTTAGTAACATCGCCAAAATTTTAGGACATCAGCTTTGTTATGTGCTTGGTAAAACGGTGCAAACAGGTAACTGGATAGATATCAACCACGCTGATTTTGAAATCGATCAGAATGAATTAATAAAGGTAATCAATACTTTCGGCAAAGCAAAGCAAAACGATAACGCAAACACTATAAATGTTAAAAAAATAAGAGTATTACTCACCATTCAACATGCCTCAGTTTGGCCATCTCTGAAAAGTGTTTATATTGCGCTCAAAAAAAGCCCAGGGATTGAAGTCAAAGTTATAAAGTCGCCATTTATTCATGTAGCTGAAGATCAATTCAAACAACTAAATGAATTGGATGAATTGTTTAAGAAAGAAAATATAACCCTGGAAACCTTAGCTGAAAATCTTGTTTACTCTTTTAAGCCGCATTTGATATTTTTACAAAATCCCTATGACTCAACCCGTGTAAAACTTTTGCACAGTCACAATCTACATAGTTTAGGTATCAGAACAGCCTATGTTCCATATGGTATTGAAATGGGAGGGGGGGCTGAAAACATTCAAAATCAATTTAGCACAGACGTACAAAAACAAGCATGGCGAGTGTTCCTTCGCTCTAATAGAAACAAAGCCATGTACGCCAGACACTGTGCAATAGGGGATGCTCACACAGTAGTTACAGGCCATCCTAAGTTTGATAGCCAACAAGACTTCGTCAGTTATCCTATTTCAGCACAACTAAAAACAAAAATTGCAGGGCGAAAAGTCGTTTTATGGTCACCACATTTTTCTGTTGGGTTGCCTGCCAGTTGGTCAACGTATCGCATTTATAACCAAATGATTATGCAACAGGTTGAAGCGAGACCTGATGTGTTTTTCATTATTCGCCCACACCCTTTGTTTTTTAAAGAAATGTTGCGCCAACAAGTTTGGAACGAGTCAGGTGAGGTTGAATTTAGAAAACTGTGTGCTGAAAAAGATAATCTTTGGCTAGATGAAAATGCTGACTGTATGGAGTCTTTCGCAGCTTCAAACGCCATCATGACAGATGTAGGATCATTCTTGTTGGAATATTTACCTACAAAAAATCCAATCATGTACTTACACCACCCAGAAGGTTTTGGCTTAAATGATGATGGTGATTTGGTAGACCACTATTATCGCGCTAATTTACCCGAAGATATTCCACCGTTTATTGACATGGTTTCTAAAGGGCAAGACCCCATGCGTGAAGAGCGTATAGGCGTGACCGATGAATATTTATTTGGCTTGGATGGCAAAGCCGGGCAACGGATTGCGGATTACATTGTGGAAGAATTAAGCAAAGAACTCAGCGAAACAGAATGGCACCCTAACCCACTCAGTGAAGAAGCGTTGCAAAACAAAACCAATCACTATTGGAAAAATGCGCCAAGCACGCTTAATGCACCGCCAGTATTTTATGAGCTAAAAGACAAAGCCTTTAAGGAAGCCTTGTCATTGTTACCTACGCTAGATTACGCCATTGATTTAGGCTGTGGCGAAGGCAGATATACCTTGCCATTAAGCAAAAAATGCAAACAGCTAGACGCATTAGATATTTCACCCAAACTGATTCATGTAGCCAATAAACGTAAACAAAAATTTAATATCCTCAACGTTTCTTTTGTGAATACCAGCTACCAAGAAATGCAGTTAAAAAAACAGCCCGACTTGTTTAGTTGCAGCGATTTAACCTCTAGCATTATTGATAACCTTGACTTTGCAAAACTAATGCATGCAATCAAAACAAACTTAACCGAGCAGGGCTTTTTATTATTATCTGACCAATTTTCACTCACCCAAGAAGACCACACTATTCAAGCACCAAGCGGGTTAGTCACCAAAATTCGAAGTTTGGAATTGTTTAAAAATTTTATGGCAAGCTTGGGGTTGAGTATTGTTTCTGAAGCGACAATCAGTGAGAGTGTGGCGCATGGGATGACGGCTAGATTGTATTTGTTTAGATTTAGTAAATGAGAAAACGAGCTGGTAAATGGCGAGAATAAAAGGTAAAAAACAATCCCTTAATACCCAATCAGTTGAGGCGTTTTTTTCTGACAGGGCGAAGCGATTTAATCCTGAGCATCCATTAACTGCTGTGCTCTATCAAGATAAAAACCCGGCATTGGCAGAAGAACGTGACGCCTATGAGAAAAGCTTTGCTTTGCCTTTGCTTAATCTAACAGGCAGGGAAACCTTACTGGACATCGGTTGTGGAATTGGGCGTTGGGCGTCATTGATACATCCCCATGTTAAATGCTATAACGGCATTGATTTTAGTGCAGGTTTGATTGAAATCGCCAAACAACAATTACAAATACCTAACGTGCATTTTCATGTTGCAGGGGCTGAAGACTTACATTTTGAGTCGGTCACTCAGTTTGCACCCTATAACCGCATGCTGATTGCTGGCCTAATGATTTATCTGAATGATGATCAGATTATTAAGTTATTAGAAGGCGTTTTAGCGGTAGCAGATAAAGACTGTTTAATTTACCTCAGAGAGCCTCTGGCGTTAGAAAAGCGCTTAACACTGGATGATTTTTGGTCAGATGAGCTTTCCTCAAGCTACAGCGCTATTTATAGAACGGAAGCAGAGCTCAAAGCGCTCATTGATAGCGTTCTATCCAAACATGTCGCAAGCTACGCATTTTTACCTTTGTACTCAGACAATAAGTTAAACAATCGCGCTGAAACTAAACAGTTTTACAGCATGATTCATATTCAAAAGGCTAGCTGATATGCGTGACACCTGTTTTGCATTTGATTTGGATGGCACTGTCACTAAACAAGAACTATTGCCATTGATTGCTGGCTCGTTAAACCTCGAGAAGGAAATGCGTTTGCTCACTTCTCTCACCATCAATGGCGCAATCCCATTTGAAGACTCTTTTAGATTGCGCTGCGCATGTTTAAAGTCAGCGCCAATCAGTGAGGTGAAAAGCATTGTAGATGACGTAGAACTTGACGAAAATTTGGTGAGTTTTATCAAGAAAAACCCTCATCAATGTGCCATCGTGACAGGTAATTTGGATGTATGGATTGCACCTTTGGCAGAAAAGCTAGGCTGCATGTGTTTTTCTTCTACAGCCATTGTAAAAGATGGTCAATTAGCAGAAGTGGGATCTGTATTACGCAAGAACCATCCGGTGCTAGAGTTAAAAAAGCAGTTTAAACGCGTGGTAGCAGTTGGTGACGGTGTGAATGATATGCCGATGTTTGACGCAGCAGATATCCGTATTGCTTATGGTGGCGTTCACCCACCTGCTAAACAATTAGTACAAATGGCTGATTTTGTTACATTTTCGGGGAGTGCATTGTGTCGCATGTTAAACACGCTGTTATAGCGGCAGCAGGGTTGGGGTCAAGATTAGGGATGGGTAAACCAAAATGCCTGATTGAGATTGGCGGCATGACGATTTTAGAGCACCAATTAAAATTACTTGATCATATTGAAGATGTGCGGGTAGTCGTTGGTTTTGAAGAAGAATTTGTCATTGACTTGGTCAGACAATTACGCCCAGAAACAATCATTGTCAGAAACCCAGGCTATCGCTCAACGACAACACTTCATAGTTATGCCATGGGCGCGTCTTACGTCACTGAGGATTGTTTGTTCTTGGATGGCGATATTTTATTCCAGCAATCTAGTCTGGAAGCATTTTTAAATGCATGCCAACCTAATCAGACGCTTGTTGGTATCACACCTGCAAAAACAAAAGATGCTGTATTTGTTCATTTAAACGCTCAAGAGCAAATCACAGCTTTTTCTAGAGAGCAATCTTCACCCTACGAATGGGCCAATATCGTTTGGATAAGCCCAAGGCACTTTCAACAACCTGGAGGTGCTGTATTTGAAAGGTTAAAAGATTATTTGCCTTTAAGTGCAAAGGTCATTATCAGCAACGAAATTGACACTAAAGAGGATATGCAAGAAGCACTTAGTAATTTAAATCAGTTCAACTTAAGAGATAAAGCATTTTCAGTGTAGGAAAAATCATGGCCTTAGAAGACTGCCGTATTATCGAACTGCCTAAAATTAGTAATCCACAAGGCAATTTAACATTTGTAGAGAGCAACAACCACATCCCTTTTGATATTAACCGTGTTTACTATGTGTATGACGTACCCGGCGGTGCTGAGCGTGGCGGGCATGCACATAAAGAGCTGCATCAATTGATTATTGCGATGTCCGGCAGTTTTGATATCACGCTGGACGATGGCAAAAACAAGAAAAAATTTCACCTCGCCCGCTCATATTACGGACTCTATGTCTGCCCCATGATTTGGCGTGAGATAGATAATTTTTCATCCAACTCGGTGTTGATGGTATTGGCTTCAAACAAATATTATGAAGAAGACTACTACCGCGACTATGATGATTTTATGCGGGCACGCTGGGCTAAATAACTCATTGTAATGACAGTCTTAATTAAACCCCACAGTTTTAATTATCGCCCAGAAATTGATGGCCTGCGCGCCATTGCTGTGCTCTCGGTGATGCTATTTCATGCCGGCTTTAGTTTCCTGCGCAATGGTTATTTGGGTGTAGATATCTTTTTTGTCATTTCGGGCTATTTGATCACAGGCATTTTGCTTAACGACTTAAGCAATAAACAATTTTCACTGTTACATTTTTACGAGCGTCGTGCTCGGCGCATTCTGCCTGCCCTTACCATAGTATTGGTAATTACTTCAATTGTCGCGTGGTTTTGGCTTTTGCCACACGAGCTAATCGACTTTGGCAAAAGCTTGTTTAGTGCCAGTCTGTTTCATGCCAATGTTCATTTTGCCGGTACAAGCGGCTATTTTGCAGCAGCTGCCGAGCAACTGCCATTGCTGCACACCTGGAGCCTAGCTGTTGAAGAGCAGTTTTACTTTATTTTTCCTGTGGTGCTTTACTTGGTTTGGCGCTATTTTCGCCGCTTTGCACTACCTATTTTTTTTACATTGACGCTAATTTCTTACGGTTATTTTGTTGTTAAGTTACCCACCGATAGCGCCAACTACTATATGCCACACTTACGCGCATGGGAGTTGTTGCTTGGCGTGATGGCGGCACTGACCTTGCAAAACCAACCTATTCCTGCTGCATCGCCTAAGCAAGATATGTGGCCTATGCTAGGTTTAGCATTAATTGCCTTAGCTTTTAGCCTTAATTTGCCAGTAAGTTGGGTGACCTTGCTAGCCTGCCTTGGTACATTTTTGGTGATCAAGCATGGCCAGGCTAAAGGCTTATTTAATGTGTTGTTATCAAATCGTGTATTGGTGTGGATAGGCTTAATTTCATACAGCGCGTATTTATGGCATTTTCCGGTGTTGGCGTTTGCCCGTTTGCAGTTTAGTTACCATAACGGCACCGATTGGGGCTATGGCCTGATTGCGCTTTGTTTATTGCTAGCCTGGCTAAGCTGGAAATGGGTAGAGCAACCGTTTAGAAACAAAGTGTTTTTGTCACGTGCACAGCTGTTTGCTATTTCAGTGCTCTCGATTGGAGCATTGGCGGGCGCGGGCATGTTTTTGCAAGCGGATGCCGGGCAACAACAGCGCGCGGGGATGCAGGGGATTAAGCATTACAGCGCCATTCGCGCACAGCGTGGCTGGGGTGAACAATTTTGCAATACACATGCGCTGAAGTCTCGCTTAGGGGAAAATGTTTGCGTCATAGGCGATGCAGAGCAAGCACCGATTGGCGTGTTATGGGGTGATAGCTTGGCAGGCTCCATGGTGTATGGCCTTAACGAAGTATTAAAGAAAAAGAAAGTTGCATTTGTTGCTGTGATTAGCAATGCGTGTCCACCTGTTGAGGGATTGCATCATCCCCAATACGCTTGCAATCCTACACGACACTCTCAAACTGTTGAGCAGATAATGAGAGATTCGAATTTGCAATATGTTGTGTGGATAGGAAATTTTATTGGTGGCATGAACCATATTGGCACCCCCATTAAAATTGGTGATCACCTCACCTCACCTGCCCTTGTGCAAAAAAGCATGATTGCTACTTTGAAAAGACTTTCAGAACACGGTAAGCAAGTGGTGCTGATTAAAACGCCACCCAAAATGTTTCGCAGTGTGCCGGAGTTTTACATGCGCAAAAAAATTAATGACTCAAAGGGTGAGTTGGCCATTTCAGTTGATCACTATAGACGGTTTATTGCCCCTATGACTCCTGTAGTGGACGCAGTGCCAGCCAACGTTTCAGTAGTGGATACGGAAAAATACTTTTGCGATGCGCGCTATTGCTACGCAAGGAACCTCAAAGACGAACTTTTGTATGTTGATACAAACCACTTTACACACAAGAAATCCCTACAAATAGCCAATGACATCATCAATGAACATTTGAAACTATGATTCCCTTTTTAGATTTAAAAGCCGCTTATGACGAACTAGCTGATGAACTAGACCATGCGGTATTACGTGCCAGCCGCTCTGGCTGGTATATTGGCGGGCCAGAGGTTGAAGCATTTGAAAATGATTATGCTGAATACACTGACTCAAAATACTGTGTGGGCGTGGGCAATGGCTTGGATGCGTTGACTTTAGCCTTACGTGCTTTAGACGTGGGCGCTGGAGATGAAGTGATTGTGCCTTCGCATACCTTTATTGCCACCTGGCTGGCGGTGAGTGCCGTGGGTGCAATCCCTGTCCCCGTCGAGCCGCCTAGTGGCAGTTATAACATAGACGTGGAAGGCATTAAAAAAGCCATTACAGGAAAAACGAAAGTGATCATGCCTGTACATTTGTATGGCATCCCTGCGGATATGGATGCGATTTGTGCTTTGGCTAAACAACACAAACTCTACGTAGTAGAAGACGCTGCGCAGGCACATGGTTCTAAAGTGCGTGGCAAGCCGATTGGCAGCCATGGTGACGTTGTCGCTTGGAGTTTTTACCCTGGAAAAAACCTTGGTGCTTTGGGCGATGGTGGTGCGATTACGACTAATGATGAAGCGATTGCAAAGCGTGTGCGCATGCTGGGGAACTATGGCTCCGAGGTAAAGTATCACAACCTTGAGCAAGGCGTGAATAGCCGATTAGACCCCATACAAGCCGCCGTGTTGGCTGTAAAGCTCAAATATTTAGATGCGTGGAATGAACGAAGAAGAGTGATTGCCGACACCTACAATGATCAACTCAATAATAGCAACTTAACGCTACCCCGAGTGCCAGAGTGGGCCGAGCCGGTGTGGCATTTATATGTAGTGAGATCTAGGCAACGTGAGACTCTACAAAAAACACTCACAGCGAGTGGCATTGGACATTTAATTCACTACCCTATTCCACCTCACTTGCAAAAGGCTTATCAAAAATTGGGTTTAAAACAAGGCAGTTTGCCTGTCGCTGAACAATACGCGAATGAGGTGTTAAGTTTGCCGATGGGGCCTCAATTAGATGCGAACCTTTTGCAGCCTGTATTAGAGATTTTAAACCGATTTAATCTTGGCTGATTGCCTTGAGGTATTGCAGTGATAAGCATTCATCATCTAAAGATTGAATTTGGTAACTTTGTTGCTGTGGGTAACCTTTCACTGGAAATAAAACAGGGGGAACTCTTTGGTTTCTTAGGCCCGAACGGCGCAGGGAAAACAACCACTATCCGCGCCCTCAACGGCGCCTTGAAGCCGACTTCAGGCAGCATTGAAGTGTTAGGTTATGCCATGCCTAAAGGGCTTGAGCAGGTTAAACCCTTGATAGGTTATGTACCCGATACCGAGAACCATTATGAGGATATGATAGGTTATGTACCCGATACCGAGAACCATTATGAGGATATGACAGGTTATGAAAACCTGGCCCTGTATGCCCGCTTGTACGGTGTGGGAACTCACGAAATTGACCACTGGTTGGCTGTGCTACAGCTGACTGAAGCAGCACATGTAAAAGTGCGTAGCTATTCGAAGGGCATGAAAAAGAAGCTATTGATTGCGCGCGAATTGCTGCACCGTCCAAAACTGGTTTTTTTTGATGAGCCAACTGCCAACCTGGACGCGCATTCCATTCAGCTGGTTCGCAGGTTGATGCAGGATCTGGCTGCAAATGGCACGACTGTCTTTTTAACCACACATGATATGGAAGAGGTCGAGCAGATTTGTGACCGGGTGGCAATTATCGCAAAAGGCAAGCTGCTTGACTGTGATACACCAACCGCATTTATCACGCGTCATGCAGAAAGGTTCTGTGACGTACAGTTTGACCGTGGGGGGGCAAATGCGACGCGAGAGCTATGACCTGGATAGCCCTGAGCACAGACAATCACTGGCACGGATTATAGAAACAGAACATTGTGTTCGCGTCCACTCACGTGAGTTCAGGTTTGAGGATGTGTTTAAAAAATTGACCGGGGAAGCGTATCAATGAATGCCTCTCTCAACACACCCGGCTACTGGAAGCGTTTATGGATACTGTATTGCAAAGAATGGTTTCGTATCAAACGCAACCCGGCAGCCTTAATGGCAGCCGGCTTGATTGTATTGATGGCTTTTCTGGTGAGTATTGAGAACCGGGCGAACCAGATAGCCAAGCGACAGGAGCAGTTACCTTGCGGAGTCGTTTACACGCTAGACACTGAGCTGATTCAAGCACTGAAATCCAGTAAACATGCAAAAAAAGTTCGCTTTATAAAAGTGAGCCAGGAGCAACTAGCCCAAGGCATCCACTACCCTGCCAAACTGCGCTGTCTGGCAGAGATTATTGAGCAGACTGCCCCAGGCGGCGACAGAAACCAGATTGCGATCACCTATAAAGCGGTGGATGCAAACAATACACAGATGGCGCAGTTTAATCGTTGGGTGTTAACCGAAGTCGCCCGCCTGAATCCCCACATTGCGTTATCACAAAAATTGCTGCCCATCAAAGAACAATCAGCTACCCCAAAAACGCTCGGAAAAATAGATCTGGGCAGCCAGGAGGCCAAAGGCATGATAGGCGCGATGATGATTTTCTCGGCACAGTATTTTTTGTGTATGGCTTTGTTTATCAGTTTTACCGGCCATGAACGCGAGCGAGGCATTTTGCAGGCCATGGCCTTGACGACCACCAGCCCCGGGCAGATGCTGTTTGCCAAGCTGTTATTTCATAGTTCAGTTTCGATCCTGGTGAGCGTGTTGATTTATAAAGTCATTTTAGGCGCATCGTGGTCGTTTATTCTTCCATTGTTTGTCGCCGTGATACCTGTGATGTTATTTTCAAGCATAGGATTTATGGCAGTAGCGGCAATCATTGTCAGCGTGAATAAAAATCAAACCACCGCAAGTTTGGTCGGTTTTAGTTACTTGATGGTGATGGGTGTGGTGTTTTCATTGGCCAGCAAGTTTAAAGCCTTTGCTATCGTCAAAAACTGGATGTTTGAATCGCATGCCATTGAGTTGTATCAACACTGGCTTGGTGGAAAACACATGCCAGGCGCCTTAGTGCTCGCGCATATGATAGACCTGTTTTTGCTTTCATTGTTATTGTGGTGTTTGGCATATTGGCTTTTCAAACGAAAAGGGTGGCGGATCAGCTAGCCCCAATTATTAACTCACCTCCCTCCAAAGCCTGATTTTTCATTCCGTTTTAAAACGGAATCCAGCGACGTTAACTCCAACAATTAAGACACTGGATTCCCCCGTATCGGAGTACGGGGCAGGCTTAATTCGTAACAAGGAATGACGGTGGTTGTCATAGCAGCGTAGGCTGGTATCTAGTGGCGTCTAAAGAAAAGACCTAGCCTACCCCTATCGTAGTAAGAGTTAGGCTCATGTCGCGTGCGGAATAGCAAGATGCAAAGACGCTGGATTCCACATCAAGTATGGAATAACGATAGAGAATGTCATACCAGCGTAGGCTGGTATCCAGTGGCGTTGATGTCAGAGAGGCTGCATTCATTGAAGCAATCTGAAGATGGCTATTTATCTCACTCTACCAAGTAATCTGGAGCTAAGTGCAACAAGTAGCAGCGAAAGACTGGTGGTAAAAAAGGCCAGATTAAGTAGAGAAGACCATGACAATGATTCGCCATTGAGGAGTGCCAAGACGAAATGGTGCTGTGCCAGTATCGGGCAAAGCCTGGCGAATACTCCGCGAGAACTGTCATTGAGTGAGATGACGACTGGCAATAATGCCGTAACAAGCATGACGACTGTGGCATAGGTTTGTGCCTGACGCGTGTTTTTTGCCACGGTGCCCAGACACATCAAGATTGCCGCAAATAAGCCAGACAAGGGAATAAATAAGCTGAGACAAACCATGGCCTCATGCGCCGTAAAGTTAAACATGGCTTGCAGATTTTCACTGGAAAATAACTGCTGGGCTTGCAAAAAGCTGGCAACCGAGAGTATGACTAGCATCGCACCTGTCATGTAAACAGCGAGCCATTTACCCAGCGTGAGATTCCATCCATGCTTGACGGTGAGCAACAGGGATTCCATGGTGTGCTTTTCACGCTCGCCGACCGTTGTTTCAATGGCGGAACCCCAGATACCATAAAGCGCAGCAAAGACCATGAGGTACGGCAACATGCCAAATAATTTTGCGCTTTGTGCCTTGTCGGCGGATTGATCCAGTTCATCTATGATTAGAAAGTCCTGCATGCGCGGCGGCAAGGTTTGTTGCAAGCGGTACCATGCGCCCATGGTTTCAGCGTAACCACCCAACCATCTTTTTAGTCTTTGCAGACTTGCTTGTGTTCGGCCATTGGCACTGTTAGAAATAAGTTGTACTGTCACGGCTTCGCCCGCTTGCCATTGCTTGTCAAAGTCGGGGGGAATGACCAGCACCGGATCGGTCATGCGGCCCAGCTTGATCGCCTGTTCATAATCAGCAGGCGCCTGGATGATTTGTGCACTCTCACGCTTGAGATAGTTGATCAATGAGGGACTATGACTAAGACCACTGACCATGACGATGCGACGCTCTGCCTTGATTTCAAACTCAGACACCATATTGGCAAGCATCAGCAGCATCAATGGTCCTGTGAGTACAGTCACCAGAGCGATCAATAGTAGACTTTGCTTGTCACGCAGGATATCTTTGAGTTCTTTTTTAAAAATGACCAGAACCTGTTTCACTGCGGACTCTCCTGAAATGCCAGGCGGAAAAAGGCCTCTTCAAAGTCTTGAACGTCCATGACATTCACAATTTGATCTACCGTACCGGCGGCCTTGATTTGTCCCTTTACCAACACAATCACATCACTGGCGATTTTTTCAACTTCATGCATATGATGGGTTGAAAAAAGGACACATTTGCGTCCTCCGGCCTCGCTCACCAGATAAGCCAGATACTCTCGTAATTTCCTGACCGAAGCGAGGTCTAGTCCGTTCGTTGGTTCATCAAGCATGACAATATCGGGATCATGTATCAATGCCCTGGCAATTAACAGGCGCATGCGCTCACCCAGACTGCAAGTACCAGCCCGCTTTACAAGCAACGGTTGTAATTCCAGATGTTGATCAAGCACGCTGATTCTTTGCCCAATTGCCTGCACGCTTAGCCCATGAAGCTCGCCAAAATAACGGATATTTTCATAGCCTGTCAGTCGCGGATAAAGCATGGAGCCTTCACTAAGATAGGCGATTGACGCATGAGAGTCTTCGGCATGATGATCATTCAGGTATATTGCGCCACTGTCGACTGCCTCAATACCAGCAAGAATACGCAGCAATGTGGTTTTGCCTGCGCCATTGGGGCCAAGCAGTGCAGTTACCCTGCCACTGTTGATCTTGATGAACAAATTATCCAGCACCTTAACCGGACTTCTGTAGCTGCTACCTTCTTTAACTGGATAGCTTTTGGTCAAATAAAGCGTTTGAATCATAGACTCCTCGGCTTGATCATGGTGCAACGCCTGGCATCACTGGCAGTGGGATGTGGGTCAGGCAATCCACCTCCAACCCTTCTGTGGTCATGCCAGTTGACTTTGGCATTTTGTCCTGTAATTGAAAATAGCGTGCTATGACATCTTTCGTGCATCCGAATGGTAATGCACTGCTCCCCAACCCTGGCAAAGCTAGCTGTACTATTTCCGGCCCCATCCCTGCATAATTAACAGCGTGTACGGATTGACCTGAAAGTACCAGCGTTTGAGTTGCCGGCAGTGCAACGAGCGTTTGCCTTACGTTGTTGCCAACGCCAGCGCACAATGTTTGATAGCGTTTTTTGATATTTTCGAACATCGTCGCTTCAAGAGGCGTGCTATTCTGCCATGTTCGCTCTGAATGCCAGGACCTCATCCAGGGGATACATTGCTCTGCAAGATAGATTGGATCACTTAAGGTGGGCTGGCGACGTGTCCACTGCGTGGCAAAAGACTGATAGAGCGGATTGAAATCTCCTTTCAGTGCTTGATGAATGAGGTTGGGCAATTGTTGGGCGTGTACTGGGGAATTCAACATTTGCATGATTGCAACAGACAGGAAAGGCGCTGTCAGGATGATATTTTCCTCTTGATAATTCCGTGGATTGCGAACCGCAACATTTACCGGTAAGCGTGCAAACAGGCGGTTTAGATCAGTTTCTGTGTCAGCCGCGTCAACAGCACATTGTTTACTAAGCACGCACTGTATATGCACATTATGCAGAATCTGACTGGCAGACTGAATTTGTGTTTTCAAGCCAGGAGACATATCAGGGTTATCCCATACCTGAAATAATATTCTACCGGGAGAATGCGCCTGCCAGGCACTGGCAACCGCGGCCCCGGAACGCTCAGCAAAAATAGTGACCTGTTCTAATTTAAGAGCGTTGGCAACTGCATCGTAATACTTGGCTAATGCCTGTTCACTGACCTCATCAAGACTCCCCAGTTTGCCAAGTTGCGCACGACATTGATGCAGGTAATCATCATTGTCAAACCGGTTCAAACGCATCATGACCGAAGATTCACGCGCGCCTTTTTTGCCACATTGTGGATCAAGACTCTCCTGCGCTGGCGAAAATTCCAGCCAAAGGATATCTCGCCGGTTACGCAGTTTCGACAGACTGTTAATAATGAAAGCAGCCCGCTCGCTGGAGGGCTGGCTGATCCCATCAGGAATCCAGATTACAGGGGAAGGTTTTGGGTATCTTACCCTGGAAGCCACCTTGAAAACGGTGACTTCCAGAAGCTGCTTTTTCGAGACAGGGCTGTCAAGTTTAAGCGACAGGCATTCAATCGCGTAAGGGTAGCCGGGAATCCGACATGGCGTGAATGCTGACGCCTGTAGTGAAAAGAACACCAGAAACAGCCACAATTGTAGACGCATCAATACAATACCGGATAAGTTGTCTAAATTCGGTTTAAGCAGCAAACGCTTTGAACCAACAAATTCCACCAGACGATTTGCAATCTGGTGGCAGATCGTTTTATAAGGAGTTGCCTTGTAAAGCGCTCGATGAAAATCCGGTTTAAAACGCTACTGTTCAAAATGAATTATTCTCGAATGCATTCTAGGGTGACTCAGGACCAGTGTCTTTAGACTGTTTTATGTTGGCTGTTTTTTGACATAACGCTCACAACCACATAACAAGGGCGTTTGGCGAGCAACCTCTAGCCTTCGTTATCATCATAAGCACCAATGACTTGGGTAATTAATCAAATAAGTATCAACTATTGGTCCCAGATTGATCGCAAAAAGCTTCCGTGAATTCGAACCAACACAAGCGTCAAACACAGGATCAGGTTTTGACGCTCTTAGATTAATTCTTCAGCATCACCGCAACATCTTTAGCCAGCGGAATGGCGTAACTGGTTGCCGCCAATACATGATTAGTCTCGGGCTGCACCACCTTCAAATTGACGAAAATATCCTGCGATGTTTCCACATAGGTACCAACCACCACTGCCTGCGCACTGACTGACTTGGCAATTTCCTTGAGCTCACGCGTCATTAAAAACTCGCCATCTTCACGTATCATCAGGTCACCCCTGAGTTTGGGTTCAACTACCTGATACTGCAGTTGCGAGAATCTGGCCGAAACCTGCTCTGATAACAACCTGCCAAAAGTGGAAGTACGGTTTAACTGGTTGATGCTGACTACACTTGCTACCAACACAGGATAATCTTTTTGTACTTTAGCCTGCGCAAGTTGACTTGCCATTTGATCAACGGCAGCTTGATTTTTCTTGATGAATTCCGTGCTGCCAAGATAACTTTTGGAATAATCCTTGTGCGTAGCACAACTGCTCAAGAACAACATTAAAACCAAAGCATATCTCATTTACCGGCTCCTACAACTTGGTACTGATGAATCAGCGGCTCTTCATTTTCTAGAGCTTGATAAAGGCTTGTATCGCTATCAACAATGTAATAAATGTCTTTAATAATCGCGACATAGCGATTCTGCCTTGAAACCGTGACATCAATCACAACCTCTGTTTGCGGGGTACCTCCTGAAAATTGATGGCTTGAGAACCAATCGTAAACATCATAAGCATAAATACCGGCTGTAGCTCCGCCATAAGCAGTGGCCCCCAATCCCTTTAATGTCCATAAGCCCGTTGCAATCGCTGATGGGTAACCTACATCATGCGGTTGTTTTCTACCATGAGAAAATTTAATAATAGTTGGATTTAACTCTATCAATACTTGATGTGCGGGAGGCACTCGCAGACTTTTTGATTTACTCTTGTCTGGCTCAGGTTTTAAAACGGTATATCCAGCTACGACCAAACTACTCACCACATCTTGGTAAAGATTCTTTGAGTAAATGGAATGAGGATCGCTGATAAAAATAACCTCATCCTTGCCAACTTTACCCGCCAGCCGCTCCACCAATTGTTTGCTTACTTCATTGTTAATCAAGTCCCAGTGCTTTGCGGCTTGCAATACATGTTGTTCTGTATTTTCAAAATTCTTAGCTGTTGGCACTTCAGAGTACTTTGGTGTACACGCGCTCACTATCAAAGCCATGCCGATGAGAAAAATTGTATTTGTTTTCACTACGCCACCCTTTGTAAATTGGTTTAATACAACCACCATAGAAAGGTTTTTTGGTTGATTAGATGCAAATAATGATATTTTTTATTTCAGATTTGAATAATGCAAAAACCATACCTTGCTTGGCTGTTCACATGCGACATCAGGCCGTCGTCGATGCCTACAGGGCACTCGTCTATTATGACAAGGAACTCTGTCACCCCACCTTCAACCTTAAACATTTTCCCGCCCTGTCATACCGGCGAACGCCGGTATCCAGCGACTTTAATACCTTCCGAGATGTCCCTTTACTGTTTCAAAGACCCTGGATACCAGCTGTCGTTGGTATGACACAGTAAGACGCGATTTTAAAAGTATTGAATGACCTGTTAATTGCCCTCGATAAGAGTCACACCAGCTGGCAACATAGGTTGAATAATGAGAGTACCGATAACAAAAAACCCGCCATGTAGCTGGCGGGTTTTGCAGTGCTGGCAACCAAGAAATTAGTCGCGATTGCCCAGTAATGCAAGCAGGATATTCAACAGATTTACGAACAGGTTGTAAATATCCAGATACAGGCTGAGGGTTGCCATGACATAGTTGGTTTGACCACCACGGACAATCTGGTTGACATCGTACAAGATATAACCCGAGAAAATCAGCACAGACACACCGGAAATAGCGAGTGACAAAGCCGGGATTTGGAAGAACATATTAGCCAAACCAGCTACGATTGCCAAGATCAAACCGATCATCAAGAACTTGCCAATACCGCTGAAATCACGTGCCGGTGAAGAACCAATCGCAGCCAAACTCAGGAAGGTAATCCCTGTACCAGCAGCGGCCAGGCCTACAATCTCTGCGCCATTACGCAGATGCAGCGCGAATTGCAGAATCGGGCCTAACATGACACCAAAAACAAAGGTCATGGCTAACAACAACCATACACCTACACCACTGTTCTGGTTAATGGAAATCAACTTGAACATACCAAACATCACGGCCATGAAGCCGATAAAAAACATGAATGGGTGCGCGGCCATCCAGCCAAAATTCATTTGCATGCCAACATAGGCACCAATTACGGTGGGAACCATGCTCAAGCCGAGCAATGCATATGTATTACGCAGCACGCGATTTTGTGCCGCGGAAACGTTACCCTCACGACCTAAAACTTGCATATCTGACATAGTGTTTCTTCCTCTCTACGATAAAACTTTATAACCTCTTAGGCTTAAGATAATGGCAAATGCACAAAGTTTCAAGCTTTTAACATGACATTTGTATGAATATTACCGGCGGCTACAGCTTCCAGATGGCATAACATGCCAATGCAATCAAGATGATACGTGTGATTTGGTAGACGGTTTTATTCCATTTTTTAAAACGGCGGCGGTACTGCCCCACCACCCAGGCATAATGAAACAAGCGATTAATCAACCCGGTTTGGTCACCTGCTTCATTCGGTGAACTGGCCGCCGTGACGATGGTGTTTGCCAAAAAGCGGTTAACCGCCTGCGCCCAGCCATAGCGCATGGGGCGTTCGATATCACAGAACAGGATAACACGGGTTTCATTAGTCTTGTTGTAAGCCTCATGAATATAGGTTTCGTCAAACATCACTGCCTGCCCGTCGCGCCAGCTATAGTCTTCGCCATCCACACGGATAAAACACTGGTCATTATTGGGCGTCGCCAGCCCCAGGTGAAAACGCAAGGAACCTGCATAAGGATCACGGTGTGGACGCAGGTGCGCACCGGGCGGCAGTTCAGCGAACATGGCCGCTTTGACACTAGGGATACTTTGCAGCAACGCGACTGTTTTCGGGCAATAAATAGTGGCAGAAGGATGATGCGCGTCATACCATTTGAGGTAAAAACGCTTCCATCCGGTTTTAAAAAAAGAGTTAAAACCGGCATCGTTATTAGTTTGCGCAGCGGCGATACGCTCCTGTTCGCGTACGTATATAGCTTCTTCACGAATCTCTTGCCAGCGGTCTGTGATCAACTTGAGTTCAGGAAAATCATTCACCGGCAAATAGGGGGTGGTGGGCGCTTTGGAGAACAAATATAAAAACACATTAAACGGCGACACAATGCCGGAATGGTCGAATACCTGGCGGTAAAAGCGATGCCGTACCTTGCCGCGGAAATGCACGTAGCTCACGGACGACAAGAACAGTCCTAAAATAATCCATTTCATAGTCAATACCAATAAATACGCACTAACGTTTGATAGCGAAGCTTACTGTATTGTCACATGCTCAGGCAAACAAATCAGACTCTTTTTGCCCGACCATCGCGACGCGCTTCACCGCATCGACATAATAGGCTGATTCGCGCAAAGCAACCATGTCTTGCGGATGGTGCCCGCCATGCATGCGCGCCAGGCGCGCGATACTTTGAGCTGATATTTTCCACTCCAGGTTGGCTAACAACTCGTCAGCCAAGTCAGGGCGGTTGCACAGCAGCACCATGTCACAGCCTGCATTGAGTGCAGCCAGCGTACGCGCCGTGACATCCCCTGCTACAGTGGCGCCCTCCATACTCAAGTCATCACTGAAAATCACGCCATTGAAGCCCAGGCGCTCGCGCAGCACTTTTTGCAGCCAGCGCGGCGAGAAGCCAGCTGGTTTTTCATCCACCTTGGGATAGATGACATGCGCAGGCATCACGGCATGCAAGCCTTCGTCTATCATGCGCACAAACGGCTGCATATCGTTTTGTGCAATCTGGTCAAACTCACGCTCATCGACCGGGATACTGACATGCGAATCGGCCACCACAAAGCCATGCCCAGGGAAATGCTTACCCACAGCCGCCATACCTGCTTTTTTCAAGCCTTGCATCAGGCTAAAGGCCAGCTCGTTAATGGCCTGCGGATCGCGGTGAAAGGCGCGGTCACCAATGACCAGGCTATCGCCATAATCCATGTCCAGCACTGGCGTAAAACTAAAATCCACGCCATGCGCACGCAACTCGGCGGCCAGCACATACCCCGCTTCTACCGCCAGCTCTTTTGCCTTGCGCGGGTTCTTGTCCCAAAGATGCCCAAACTCGCGCATGGACGGGATTTTGGTAAAGCCTTCACGAAAGCGCTGCACGCGCCCACCTTCGTGATCTACCGCAATGAGCAACGGCGGCTGACGCACTGCATGGATACTGGCGGTGAGTGCCTTTAGTTGCTCACAACTCTCAAAGTTACGCGCAAATAGAATCACCCCACCCACCAGCGGATGTTGCAAACGGCGGATATCGTCGGCTGTTAATTCTTTGCCAACCACATCCAGCATGACGGGACCTAAACTCATTCTGTCATCCTTGAAGGAAAATAGTGTCTATTTTAAACGATAAAGACTGGTCGTTTCTCTGGATCGCGCTGCATACAGCGGATCTGACTGATCACTGGCCTTGGCATGCTTGGGTGTAATATCCATTTTTTCTACCACTTTTAAACCTGCATCAGCTATCCAGATGTCTAACGCGCCTTGTGCACGCAAGCCAATCAACTCTGCCAAATTGGACATCACCAGCCAAGCTTCACCCTCCGGATTTAAATGCGCTTTCACTCCGTTTAAAAAGCCTTTGAGCATTTGACTATCAGGGTCATAAACGGCGTGCTCTATGGGTGCATTGGCTTTGGCGGGCAGCCAGGGCGGATTGCACACAATCAGGTCTGCACTGCCCTCCGGAAACAGGTCGACTTGGGTCACTTGAATATTCGCCTGCATGTTTAACCGCTGCACGTTTTCGATGGCACAGGCCAATGCGCGTGGATTGGTGTCCGTCGCGACGACATTTTTTACACCACGTGTGACCAAAATGGCGGCAATCACACCCGTCCCCGTGCCTATATCCCAGGCCACTTGCGGGTTATTAAGCTGTGCCTGATCTATCAAATCCAGATATTCACCACGTACCGGCGAATAGACGCCATAATGGGCGTGGATATGGGCATTGAGGGCGGCAATCGGTACACCCTTTTTACGCCATTCGTGGGCACCGACCATACCCAGTAACTCACGCAAAGACAACACCAGTCTGGCAGGGAGTTTGTCTGTTTTTTCATCGACGATGAGCGCTCCCTGCACTGCTGCTTTTACCTCTGGCGCGCGCGGCAAATCACACACACCGTATTTGAGTTCTATCAGCACTTTGTTAGTGATATTGGCACGGCCAATCTGGCGGGCGCGGTGCTGGTGAAAGGCTTCCAGCATGGTGGCAGCAGGTTTGGCAGGTTTGCGGTCTACACGACGGGTGATGGCTTGCAACAGCTGTTTGGCATTTTGAAAATCACCGCGGTAGAGCAAGGCAGTGCCTTCACAGGCCAGACGATAGGCTTCATCTGCCTTGGTGGTGTCATCTGCAATGACCACGGCTTTGGGCGGCGGATTGCCTGCCTCGGATTGCCAGTCAGCAGTTTGGGTTTGTTTCTTTTCGTACCAGTTAATATGGTTCAATGGGGTTCCGATAGCTAAAAAATGCGTTGGTAAAATATGGATGCTTCACTTAGAGTTTAAAAGGGTTGAAGTCCGTGTGGCTATCATAGTAATCCTCATGCTCTGCTCGCTTGAGAAACGCGACAATTTTATAGGTGACGGGCGTGAATGCCACCTCTACCAATACCTTGGCCGTGAATTGTGCCAGCACGATCTGCGGCATCATGGCATCGGGGAACTCGCCTGAACCGTAAAACGCCAGCGGAAAAAATAAAATAGTATCCACCGCCTCACCAAAAATGGTGGAGCCTATGGTGCGGCTCCATAACCAGCGGCCTTGCGTTAGTATCTTCATTTTGGCAAGCACGAACGAATTAACAAATTCCCCGGCTGCAAACGAGATCAGCGAGGCGATTGCGATACGCGCGGTAGATCCAAATACGGATTGGTAAGCTGCTTGGTCATGCCAGTCTGGCGCAGGAGGCAAGGCGACGATGACCCAGGCCATCAGGCTAGCAAACGCCAGGCAGATAAAACCTACCCAGATCACACGGCGTGAGGCGGCATAACCATAAACTTCGGTCAGGATGTCGCCAAAAATAAAACTGATGGGGAAAAACATGATGCCTGCGCCAAAGGTGAGCGCCCCCAGCAACGGCGCATGGACTTCGGTAATTTTGCCCGGGCCAATCAGGTTGGAGCAGACCAGTACCACGGCAAATGCCGCCATAATCAGATCATAGTAGCGATACTGTTTTCTCATGCCTGCCTTTCGCTACGCACATCCAGTTTGTCACGTAATACATCGCCACCCAGGTTGATGGCCAGGATCAAACTCATCATGCATACGCCCACAGTGAGTACATAATGAGGCGCCACCAGCATAAAACGTACGGCATCCCGCAACATGGCGCCCCAAGATGCATTTGGGGCCTGGATGCCCAGGCCAAGAAACGACAGCGAGGCCTCGGCAATCATGACGCTGGCCATGCTGTAAGCCGCCTCCACCAGCAAAATCGAAACCAGCAATGGCAGTATATGCAGCCGCATGACCCGCAAGCTGCTGGCGCCCAGGGATTCTGCCGCCAGGACATGCAGACGCTGGCGCAAGGCCAATGATTGCCCGCGTGTCAACCTGGCGTAAGTGACCCAACCGGTCAGGCACAGCGCCAGAATCAGGTTGTTGATCCCAGCCCCCAGCACAGCTGCAAATGCAATTGCCAGCAACATCCCAGGAAAGGCTAGGAAAATATTGGTCAGCTGCATCAGGGCAGCATCCAGTTTGCCGCCTTTATAGCCCGCGACAAGGCCAATACTTAAACCTATGCTCATGGTCACGGCAGTGACCACCACGGTGACGAGGAAAGACACCTCTACCCCACGAATCACACGTGCCAATATGTCACGCCCCAAATCATCGGTGCCCAACCAGTGTTGCGAACTGGGCCATTGCAAAATGGCATTGAGGTCAATCTGGTTGGGATTCAAACCCACTGCATGGCCCATGATCACGACCAGCAGCCAGAATCCCAGGGTGAGCAATGAAAACGTTTTCATTACGCAGCCCTCGTGCGTGGGTCCAACCAGCGATAAACCATGTCTGTCGCCTGATTAATCAATACATAACTGAACGCCACCACCAGCACGCAGGCTTGCGTCACCGGGTAATCACGTTTTTCTATGCTATCTACCAGCAGGCGGCCGATGCCGTTCCAGCTGAAAATGGTTTCGGTAATCACGGCGCCTGCCAGCAAGCTGCCCATCTGCAAACCAACGATGGTCACTAAAGGCAACAAAGCGGCCCGTAAGGCGTGCTTAAGCAAGACTTGACGCTCACTCAAACCTTTGGCCCGTGCAGTACGGATGTAATCTTCATTCAGCACCTCAAGCAAGCTGGTGCGTGTCATACGCGTCAAAATAGCGCTTAAGCCCAAGCCCAGGGTTAAGGCTGGCAAAACAATCGCGGCCTGGCTGCTCATGCCACTCACGGGCAACCAGCCCAACCACACCGCGAACACCAGCATCAGTACCGGCCCCAGCCAGAACGCAGGCATGGCGGCGAGGCGGATACTCAACATGGTAATCAACACATCCTGCCAGTGCCCGGCCTTGAGTGCAGACCAGATACCCAACGGCACGCCTATCGCCAGGCCGATTGCCAATGCCACGATGGCCAGTAACAGGGTCGCCGGATAGGCTTGCCACAATAATTGCGAGATAGGAGTTTGTGTGTGAATGGAGGCACCAAAATCCCCTTGCAGCAAATGCATGACATATTGGCCGAACTGCACCAGCAAAGGTTGATCGAGGCCAAGTTGCGCCTTGAGGGCGGTGCGGTCAGCGGCACTGGCAGATTCGCCGAGCATGACATCGACCGGATCGCCCGGCACCAGATGCAGCAAGGCAAAGGTCAGGCAAAGCACCCCAAAGACTACGGGCAACAATGTTGCAAAGCGTTTAATCATCCGTCTCGCTGATATTGACGGTGGTCCCCACGGGGACGCGGTCAAATAACTCAACCAGGTCAGCGTTACGCATGCGCACGCAGCCATGCGAGCCGGGGACACCCAGTTCGGTTTCATCCGGCGTGCCATGAATATAAATATACCGCTGCATGGTATCCACATTCCCCAGGCGGTTTTTGCCTGGCTCGGTGCCACTCAGCCACAGAATACGGGTTAAAATCCAGTCGCGCTCGGGAAATTCCAACTTTAACGCTGGTGTGAAAATTTCCCCTGTTGGCCGCCTGCCGACAAAGACCGTGTTCTCAGCGGCGCCATCGCCGATTTTGGCACGGATGATATGCGCACCCAGCGGCGTGCAGCCACTGTTTTTGACACAGCCCACCCCATTCGCAGCCGTCGATACGGCATAGCGCGCCACTTGTCCATCATTGTCGTCAAACAGGGTCAGGGTTTGTTGGGGGATAGAAATTTCAATATGCATAGGCATTATTCTAAGCGATTTGCACCTTGTCGCATGCGATTTGATGCAACCCAAGCGCGTCGCGCATAAATTCCATTAAAATCATCACCGACTCTCATCACTTGAATCAGGGCGTAACATGGCACATCACGAATTACACTTTTTACAACGCAGCGGCTGGTTGCGTGCCGCCGTGTTAGGCGCCAACGATGGCATTATTTCTACTGCCAGCCTGCTGATGGGTGTGGCTGCCGCAGGTACAAATCATGAAACCATATTGATGACTGGCATCGCAGGGTTGGTGGCAGGTGCGCTCTCGATGGCGGCAGGTGAGTATGTCTCGGTCAGTTCACAAACAGATATAGAACAAGCTGACCTCGCACGGGAAGCCGCGGAATTGAAAGACAACCCCGAAAGTGAATTGCGTGAGCTGACGGGCATTTATATCCAGCGCGGCCTGTCGCCCGAACTGGCCAGGCAAGTGGCGCAGGCATTGTCAAAACATGATTCACTGGCGGCACATGCGCGCGACGAACTAGGTTTGCATGATAACAATCAAGCCCAGCCATTACAGGCAGCGCTGACCTCTGCACTCGCTTTTAGCAGTGGTGCGATGTTACCGCTCATCACCGCCTGGCTGGCACCGCTTAGCCAGGCACAAACCTGGCTTACCGTGAGCACCTTGCCTTTTTTGGCCTTGCTCGGCATGGTATCTGCCCGCATCGGCGGCGCCAAGGTATGGAAAAGTGTCAGCCGCGTGGTGTTCTGGGGCGCCCTTGCCTTGGCAGCCACAGCACTGATCGGCCGCTGGTTTGGCGTCAATCCTTAACGCTTGGTTATCACCCGTTAGCAGGCATTAATTCGCAGCCGGGGTAAATGCTACCTTCGTCAGCCCATCCCAATTACCATCCGGCATGGGCCGGTAACTGGCAATCGTATTGCGGTAAGCCGCAAACTGGCCTTCATACCATAACGGAATCACCGGCAATTCACTGTGCAGTCGGCTGGTCACAGCTGGCCAGTCTTCTTTTCTCAGCAATTGGTCCAGCACTGGATCCTGGTAGCGGCCACGGTTGAATCCCTGTGGCGGCAAGCTGTTGGAAGCAAAGACCTTGCTGTAAATCTCTGGCGTTTTAATCCCTACCCAGGTCAGACCATATATCTGGAAGTTTCCTTTTTGCACATCCGCAAAAAACGTCCCCCAATCCAGGCTTTTGATTTGCAGGTCTATGCCCGCCTCTTGCATTTGCGCCTGCAAAATAGTCGCCAGGCGCACACGCTGCGGATCGGTACTGGTTTTATAAATCAGCGTCAGAGGCAGCTTGACCCCTGCTGACTGCAACAACTGCCTGGCCAGTGCTGGCTGGTATGCATAAGGCTGCAACGCCGCATTGCCGGCATAATGCTCAGGCGGCAAAATGGCATTCGCCTGGCGGCTATGGCTGACCATGACCTTGTCGATAACCGCCCGCGTATCAATGGCGTGTGCAATGGCACGCCTGACACGGACATCGCGTAAAAAGTCTGCTTGCACATTCAGGCCCAAATAGGAATAGTTTGCACCTATCCCGGTTTTGACAGTTACATTGGACTGTTTTTGCAAATACTTCACCAGCTCGGGTGGCAAGTCACCCTGAATTAAATCGGCCTCCCCACGTTTTAGCTTGAGTACGCGCACGTTAGGGTCTTTGACCTCTTCAAAACGGACTGTGAGCCCATCACTGAGGCGTTTGAGCTGTAACTCAGTCTGCCAATGATCGAGCTTGAACGGACCACTGCCAACAGGCTGATGCCCAAAGTCATGTCCGTTCGCAATTAAATGGGCAGGCAAGATACCGACCATCAGGCGGGCGGCAAAATGCGGGTCAGGATGGCTGAGGGCAAAGTCTATGGTTTGTGCATCAGGGGTGGAGATATGTTCGATATGCCTGAATTCAGCGGTATGCGGAGAATTTTTTAATTGCAACAAGCTCTCATAGGTCGCCTTTACATCGGACGCGGTCAGGGGTTTGCCGTCATGAAACACGGCTGACCGGCTAAGCTGAAAACGGTAATGCCGGGCATCCAGCATTTGCCATGTCGCCAATCCTGGCACCTCATGCGAACTCGCGTCGAATTCCACCAACCGCTGGTAAATGAGCCGGTTTATCCGCTCTGAAGCCGCATCGGTGGCAAAGCGCGGATCCAGATTCACCGGGGCTTGCGCAACAGCAAAGATCAGCGAACGTGGCGACCCGTCTGGCTGGCATCCCGCCAGTGCGCATATCATCGCCAGCCCCGGCAACCAGCGGCGCAATACATTGGTTACCACGTTACGCCTTCTCGAAAATCGCAATCGATTCTACATGGGCCGTGTGCGGGAACATATTCATGACACCGGCCGCTAGCAGGCGATACCCTTTCACTTGCGTCAGGATAGCCGCATCGCGTGACAGCGTAGACGGGTTACATGAGACATACACAATCCGCCAGGGGGCATGGCTTGAAGCACTATCGCCTGCATCTGGCAAGGCCTTGATCAGTTCAATGGCGCCATCGCGGGGTGGGTCCACTAGCCATTTGTCAAAAGCACCCAATGACTGCAATGACTCAGCTGTCATGTCAAACAGGTCAGATTCGGCAAATTCCACATTACTCACGCCATTTAAATCGGCATTCTCTATCGCGCGTTTCACCAGTGCCTGCGACCCTTCAACCCCGTAGACGCTGGCACCACTGCGCGCAATCGGCAGCGTAAAGTTGCCCAGGCCACAGAAAAAATCGGCGATGCGCTCCCCTGCTTGCGGCTGCAACAACTGCATGGCGCGGCGTATCATGACCCGGTTAATAGCCGGGTTCACCTGGGTAAACTCAGTCGGACTGAACGGATATTCAAGATTGTATTCCGGCAGGCTGTAATGTAACTTGTCGCCATGCTCGAACAACGGTTTAACCGTGTCTGGCCCTTTGGTTTGCGTCCACACCTGTGCACCATAGGTGTCTTCAAAGGTTTTCATCAAGGCAATATCCGCCTCAGTGAGCGCTTCCAGAATCCGGAAGACCAGCACCGTGGCATCTTCACCCACCGCCAGCTCGATCTGTGGCAAAGACTGCTTGATGGATAATTGCCCGATGAGTTGCTTCAATGGCACGATGAGGTCAGAGACGGGCTGCGTCAACACTTCGCAGCTATCCATAAAGGTCACAAAACTGCTGCCTTTTTCATTAAAGCCAACCAGTACCCCGCCCTTTTTCTCCACATAGCGCACGCGCAAACGAGCTTTGTGGCGGTAATGCCAGGGTGTACCCTGGATGGGCGGCAGGATTTTTTCCGCACGGACGCGTCCGATATGCCATAAGTCATCTTCAAGCATGCGTTGTTTAGCAGCCACTTGCGCGGAAAACTCCAGATGCTGCATGGCACAGCCACCACAGGTACCAAAATAAGCACAGCCTGGTGTCACGCGCTGACTTGAGGCTTTAATCACTTCTACTGTTGTTGCCAGCTCGTAGGTCGACTTGACATGATGCGAGACAAATCTGACCTCTTCAAAAGGCAATGCCCCTTCGATAAAAATCACTTTACCATCGACATGGGCGACTCCACGGCCTTCCTGGTCCAGGGATTCAATATTGGCGGTTCTGGGAATCTGCGCTGCCTTGGCGGCTGGCGACAGGTTGGAGGATCTTTGACGGTTGTTTCTCATAAACTGTTATTTTACCTGAATTGGGCATACAATCCCTCAAGAACCCTCATCGAAAATAAGGAGAATGTGATGCTTAAACAATGGATATTGACTACCACTCTGGTGTTGTCATTTTTCTCATCCGCCGCCAGCTTTGCCGACGAAATCACCATCCAGCAAGACAATCATGGGGTGGACTATGTGACGGGAGGCATAGGCTCGGAAGAAGTTGAAGCCATGGAGTCGTTTAAAAAACAATTTAACCTTTACTTTTTGTTTTCGGAAGGTAAAGTCGGCCGTGTCATTGATGACATTAATATCAGCATCAGTGACAGCAAAAACCAACCAGTATTTGCGCTAGAACATGCCGCACCAAGACTCTTATTGAATTTACCCAGTGGCAAATATCAGGTGACAGCCAGCTACCTAGGCAGTGAGCAGCGTTATCGCTTTACACACGATGCAAAAAAACACCAGCGCATAATCCTTAACTGGAAGAACAAAATTGATGAGGATACGCTAGAAACTACGACTGAAGAAGCTACTGACGCAGGCTCTCCTGCTAAGGAAACGCCTTAAGCGACTTTTAGCCGCCGACAATCGCAGACTGACGCAAGTCAATACAAAAATACGCTAATGACATTGGCTTATGTCTGCGTTTATAGGCGGTGTAAATAGAAGTTAGTTTTTTCAAGCCCAGGCCGCCATAAATTGTTGCCAGTGCTCACCACTGTAGCCCGCCAAAGTCTCTCGCACCAACGCGATTTCAGCTGCATAACTGGCTTCATTCAAGTGACCTCGCATTTTCAAAAAACGTAGATACACCAGATGCGTGTTGGCGACATCGGTTTCACAATAATCACGAATGGCTTTTATTTCTCCCTTAACAAAAGCCTGCCACACCTTGCTGCCATCCATGCCAAGCTTGCCCGGGAAGCCGCATAGCTGGGCTATTTCATCAAGCGGCGCATTGGCACGGCCACTGTACATGGCCAGGACATCCATCAAATCCAGATGACGCATATGGTAGCGGCTAATATAGTTGTTCCATTTGAAGTCTTTGTCATCTTCGCCCAAGTCCCAATAACGGGGGGCGGCAATGCCGTGCACCATGGCCCGGTAATGCAACACAGGCAAATCAAAGCCCCCGCCATTCCAGCTCACCAGGTTAGGCGTATATTTTTCAATGCCATCAAAAAAGCGCTGGATAATCTCGGCCTCACTCGAATGTTCATCGCCGAGCGTCCACACGCGGAACTGGTTACCCTCGCGCAAGGCGCAAGAAATCGCGCATATCCGTTGCAAATGATGAGGCAGGAAATCAGTGCCATTGTGCTGACGGCGCTGGTGAAAAGCGATATTCGCGACATCCGTATCGCTTAGGCTGGCAGGAAGATCATGCAACTGGCGAATGCCGTCCACATCCGGAATCGTTTCAATATCAAACACCAAACTCAGCATGACCAAACCTGTATAAAAAATGGGGTTTTAAAATAACACAGCCCCACAACTTATACCAGACACGTAGATTGTGTGATGATTTTGTATAAAAAGAACGTGCTTTGTATCAACGGATACAATCCAAAGCCATTTGTATCAACATATACATTTAAACTACTGATTTATAATGGTTTTTTGTGTTTTTTCATGCCTTAAAAACAGGTCATCACGTCTTAAGCTAAGGATGTTCAGTCAACACGTTGCATTGCCAGGGAGCAATCGCAGCAGCCCTGAACATTTAAAAACTTTACGGAGCACTCATCATGACATCAATCAGTTCAATCAGTAGTAATAACAATATTCAATCATTGTCACAGGTAGGCCAGCGCAATGGCATGCAACCTCCTCCGCCACCGCCTGACGGCGAAGGTCATGGTAAGGATGGCGGAGGTTTATTAGGAGCCATTGACTCAGCACTTAAAAGCGCTGGCATTGAAGGCGGTTTGGAATCCATTTTCGGAAAATCTGGCACGAGCAGCACCAGCAGTACCACGAGCGCTGACGGAACTGAAACAATAGAGAGCAGCGACAGCAGCAGAGATGCCGCCAGTGCTTTAAACAGCTTTTTACAAAACCTGATGAGTGCGTTGCAATCGCAAGGGACTGACACCAGCAGTGAGAACAGCACTGAGGCATCGAGTACGGTCGAAGCCAGCGCTACTCAAGGCATGCCCCCACCACCTCCTTATGGCGGACATGGGATGGAAGGCAAATTGCAAAGCCTAATTTCATCCTTAACGCATAGCAGCAGCGAGAGTACTTCTGACACATCATCTGATAGCAGCAGTGACCTGGAAAACAGCTTCCAGTCACTTGTCAGTACACTGGGAGGGAACAGTGAGAACACTAGCCTGAGTGGCTTTCTGCAAGCATTGTCTTCCAGCATGCAACATCACGGGCCAGTAGGCAATGTGGTGAGCACTACTGCTTAACGAGCGGATGCATCTCAAAAGCAACTATCACATTAGGTGGTAGTTGCTCCTTGACCTCAATATTAAGCAAATTCCAATTGCAAAATATCTGTTTCAGAGTCTTCATCCAGCCATTCTGCAGGTGCTTTATGCAACCGGATTGGTGTCTGCATTTCTTCCCCATCAAAGGTCAGAATCGCATAACTGACCTCATTCGGGGATTCCATGGGTGTGAACTTGGCAAAGCCGAAATTGGCATTCCGCATCACTTGCCAGGCACCGTACGGTTCAGCATATTCCGGCTTTGAAAAATAATGAGCGATTTGTTTGTCAGTGGCTGATTTGAGCGCGCAGTCCTCTTCACGCGACAGTACCGACCAGCGGTAATCCAGACCATCCGCAATTGGCTGCAATTGCATCAGATACCAATGCACGTTTTCACGCACGAGTTGGATCAATGATCGTACCCGACCCGTATGATGATTCAGGATGTAATAAATCCCCAGGTCTTGCTGATGAATGCTTTCACCCAGTCGGGGTAGAACGAAAAGATTAGTTGGCACAACGGACTCCTTTCATTGGGACACGCACTTAAACCGTATGCAATGAACATGCCTGAAACTGAAATCGAAGGTGTTTGCTACGTTGTTTAACGAATTAAAAAACCTCTTCAACCTCGACATTCACTCAGGATAGTCAACAGTTATCTTAGTCTGAAATCGCCAAGCTGTTGTTTTACCTGCTTATTTACGTACCCACCCTCCATCGCGCTGCACAAACCAGCCCGGTTGCGCTTTATCAATCCAACGCAGGGCAAAGGTACGTTGTATTTCCCCTTCCCATTCAGGGTGACCATTTGCGACAGCAATCCCGTGATAGAGCTGGACACGGTCCATATTTTCGTCTTTGACCAGCGCTGCCAGCGCACTGCGTTGGGACAATGGCACCAAAGCAGCGTCTTTGACCGCAACAAAACCCTCAGCGGTCAACCCAACTGCACCTGATTGATAATACTGTAACAATTGGCTATGCCGGTTTTGCATAGTGGCTTTTACCGCAGCTACCGCGGCTGTATTGACATCCAAGTCGGCGGCAGCGTGTGCAGGGAGTATCATCACCCCCCACAAAAGAAGACCTAACACCCCTTGTTTTAAGATGTGATAGCCATGATGCAAAAATAGTTGCAATACACGTGACCTGGCCTGGATTGATTGCATCAATATATTCATGGCGTTGGCTCCTGACCCACAGTGGGCGTGACAGGGGTGGCTGAAGGCATCACAGGGGAAGCCGCCGGGACTGAAGGCTGAGTTGGGACAGGCGCTGTAGAGGTCGCAGGTGCCTGCCAGATTTCGTCAATCACTTTGTCTGCCGCTTTTTCTGCGGCGGCAGCCGGGAAATAAATATTAATGGTGACACATGCGTTCAGGCCCGAGATTGCCAACAGTAAGCTGGCTATACGTAGACAGCGCGGATATATGTATTTTTTCATCACGGCCAGATTCAATTCTGATTCCTTTCCGGCAAACAATTTTCACTCTCTAAACCAAAGCCTAGGGCCTGTTAACGCTATTTCAGTTGCCGCTGCTGTAGAGCATTTATTCGTTCCGCAAGGCGGAAAGAGTCCAGGAATAGATTTGGCGTAGCTGGCTACATAAGCGATTGACAACGTAGCGAAGCGAATCAATGACTCCAGCCCGCAGGGTTGCCTCTGTCATCAGCGCTCTCCGCGTTGTTCGGCGCTTGTTGGGAATACCAAACTGCGCTTTTCACGCCTTGATGCAATGATGACAGAGGCAACATCGACAATTGAAATAGCATTAGCAGGCCCTAGTCAATAATGACTTTACTATTGCTATCTGTCACGCGTTGCATGCGTGCCAATACATCTTTCCAGCTAACGTATTGCGTATAACCATTCACGTTGACTGATGGTGCACCTTTACCTTTCACAATCACGAATCCGCCAGGAATCTGGTCCACCCCCCCCATTTTGCAAATATCCCCGCGCAACTGGCAACTTAAGCCTATTTTTTCATAACCGAACTCTTTAAAAAATCTCAAAAAGGTACGCTGCAAAGCTGCTGCCGTCCCTTCACCGCCAAGAGCCGTAATGTTTTCGACCGCTCGTTGCGAGATTTTTTTCTCAAAGGGGCCATCCGCAGTGCGTACAAAAGCATCCATGTAGACGGGTTTCCAGCTCTGCAGGCGTAAGTCCTTGATATCACCCTCAAGTTTGCCGCTGATAGAGCCAAAGTTAAAGGTGCGCGTAATTTCACCTAAGTCGATATCGCGCATAGTGAAATTGGCATGTAACTTAGGCACTGCGCCTAAAGGATCATCAATATCCAGGTCGGACATGCCGATCATGCCATTAAATAATTGAAACTGCATGTCGCCTGCCATACGTAATTCATGATTGGCATAAGTGACCAACGGAACAGAGCCCGACATCTGGCCGCGCATCACCGGCCAATCCAACGCCTGGCTAAAGCTGGACATGCTGATAGGCTGCATCGCCATTTTTACGTGCCAGACCATGCTTTGATTGATCCAAGCGGCTGAAATATCCTGAAAATCCAACGCACCATCCAAAATCGGTAGCCGCATACTGGGGGAAGTGATCGAATAACGGTTCACTTCGGCTTGCCAGCGGGTTTCACCAAGAGGGACTTTCAGAACATGCCCGGAACGGTAACCCACGGTAATTTGCCGGGGATGATCATAATCCCAGGGAATATCCGCATTAAAATGCGCAAAACCAAACTTGCCGGCCTGCTCTTCTACGCTGGCATCAGTAATACTGAGATGAAATTTAAGCGGCTGCAAACCTCTGGCTTCAAACAACCAGTCTGCTTTGCCAGACACTTTTAAATGCCCAAAGGCCGAGTTGGGAATCAAGGGCTGGATAAACGCCTGATACACGCCGTTGAAATCCACCTCATGTGCAACCACTTTTAAAAACTCAAATTCTTTGCTGACGAGGTTGAAGCGGCTCTGGCTCTGCAAGGTACCGACGCCTTGCAGCTCGAGCGTAGATTGTTCGATATCAATATAAGGCTGGCGGTAGAAACCGCGGATTTCAAACCGTTTGTTGCCGTCGGCAAAATAAAACGGTTGCCAGAACAACTCGCCCTGTTGCCACTGGAACACCCCTTGCCAGCGCCAGCCACCTGCCTGCTCATGTGCAGAAATATTGACCTTGCCTGTCAACTTTTCCCCAGCATGCAAGCCGGCTGCATCACTAAACTTTGCCTCCTGAACTGACAGCTCAAGATCAACACCCCTGGTTGCAAGGCCTTGCTTATCCTGATCCTTCCAGGTGGGCGTGACCAGTACATCAAAAGGCACGTGTGAACGCGCATCCTGATAAAGACCATCTTCGCATCGCCAGGTTTGGACAGTTGGCTGCCCAGGGATCTGGCAGTTGAGGTGAAAGGTTCCCCACACCTCATCCTGTAGCGTTTTTACCTCAGCATAAAAAGCCAACACCGGCTGGCCGGTTTGTGGCCGTAGGTCAAGGAGCACCCTGGGTTGGCGCACTTGGTAAGGTTGCATTTGCAACCGGTCAGAGGTCACCAGCAGGGTTGGTCGCGCGCCTAGATCAAGCCGGATATTGGGTTTGTCTATACTGGGGGGATGTTCACTGACAGAGCTGCTGGCCTCTCTGAACTGCAAACGGTCTGCATGCACCTGTACATGCTTCACATTCAAATTGACGACAGCATGTGGCTTATCAAGCTGAAAGAGGTCACTGGAAATACTGTCTGCACTGAGGCTGATCTCGGTCATCGCACAGACTGGCAATGACCAGGCGAGCAACATCAGCGTCCAAATACGCATCAGCCTGGAAACACTCCGGTAGACAAGTAACGATCACCACGGTCGCAAACGATGCTCACAATCACGGCATTATTCACTTCTTTGGACAGTTGCAGTGCCGTGTATAAGGCGCCACCACTAGAGATGCCGGCAAAAATACCTTCTTTGGCTGCCAGCTTGCGCGTGGTGTCCTCGGCATGCTTCTGACTGACATAACGCAATTCGTCTACACGCTGGAGATCATAGATGGTTGGCAGATACTCCTCTGGCCATTTACGGATACCAGGAATCTGCGCGCCCTCTTCAGGCTGTACGCCAATAATCTGGATTTGCGAGTTTTGTTCCTTGAGAAAACGTGAGGTCCCCATAATCGTACCCGTTGTCCCCATACTGGAAACAAAATGCGTCACCCTGCCTTCAGTATCACGCCAGATTTCAGGTCCGGTCCCTTCATAGTGAGCCAGCGGATTGTCCGAATTACCAAACTGGTCCAGCACAATGCCTTCGCCCTCAGCCTGCAACTTGAGTGCTACATCACGCGCCAGCTCCATGCTACCGTCTTTAGGTGTGAGCACCAGTTCTGCGCCATAAGCTTTCATACTTTGCCTGCGCTCAACGGACTGGTTTTCCGGCATGACCAGTACCATTTTATAGCCACGCATGGCCGCCACCATGGCCAGGGCAATGCCGGTATTACCACTGGTTGCCTCAATCAGGGTGTCACCAGGCTTGATCTGTCCCCGCTCTTCGGCGCGCAGGATCATGCTGTAGGCTGGCCTATCCTTGACCGATCCCGCCGGATTGTTACCTTCCAGCTTGAGCAATATGGTATTGCTGGGATTAGGATTCAGGCGTTGCACAGCGACCAGGGGCGTATTGCCGACAAAGTCATCCAAAGTTTTAAATGGTTTCATAACAGTTTTGATGTTTCTTGTTTTCGCACAGAGCTAGGCTCTTGTACCCAAATATTATGAGGATACACCGAATGAATTGATTAAAAGTCATACACGCAGCCGCTTAATATATGTAAAATTCCAGTGTTGTTCGTGAGTTAGCTGGTGAAGTACCAATTTTACATAAACTACCCCCATCACAAAAATAATAATTGCCGAGGAAACCGGATGTTGAAAAAATGGATTGGCAAACTACTTGTCGTCATGGTGCGTCCGCTCAGACTCTTTCCAGCGCTCGCAGAGGCCGACAATGTCCGTTATAAAGTCATTTTCCTCAACAATGTATTCACCTTTGCCGGCATCGTCTCGATCACCATGGGTTTCTTCCGATGGAACCAGCAACCGTTCCTCGGCGCCATAGACCTCGTGTTTGGTGGTATCGCTTTTGCATTGCTGTGGATACTGCATCGCTATAAAAAGAACATAGAACTCATTTCCAGCATTGCCTTGTGGTTATGCTTTGTCCAATTCTTGACGGTGTTTTTCCTCGCAACGGACAGTCAATCACGTAGCGCTTTGTTACTGTTGATTTTAGCGGCTGCTTTTTACCTCAAAGGCCGCGTGACTGGTTATTACATGTTAGCTATCCTGCTGGCATTGGTCGCCGGAAACCACCTGATTCAAATATTCCCTTCCGAGTATAACAACCTGGATATCCTGAGCCTGGGTTTTTACCTGCTGGCACAGTTTTTCATTATCCGCAATTATGAATGCTTGCGTGAATCGCAAACCAACCATTTAAAAGCGCTTAATGTTGATCTAGAAGCGTTGGTAAAACAGCGGACCGACCAACTGGCCGTGGCCAATACAGCACTGGAGTTTGAAAAAGAGAATCTGAAAAAACTCTCCAGCACCGACCACTTGACTGGCCTCAGTAATCGCCACCACTTTGAAACCGTCTTTGCCGAACATACGCCTGTTACTAACCGCAGAAAAATTACTGACGCACTTATTTTGATAGACATCGACCACTTTAAAAAGATCAATGACACGCATGGCCATGTATTGGGTGATGTCGTGATCCAATCCGTGGCGACCTGCATCAAGAAAAATAGCCGAATTTCAGATATTACCGTCCGTTGGGGCGGCGATGAGCTGATCATTTATGCTCCCCGCACCACCCTCAAACAGGCGACACAACTGGCAGAAAAGGTGCGGCATCAGATCAACGCCATGCATATTCCAAGCGTGGGTAGCATTAGCATCAGTGCTGGCGTTGCCGTGTTGCATGCAGGTGACACCCTCTCGCAACTTCTGCAACGCGCAGACCAGGCCTTGTATCAAGCCAAACAGGCTGGGCGTAACAATGTGTACGCTGGAACTCTGGACTAAACGCCTACAATTCTGTACCTTGCTGTGACTTTTTTATTTTTGTTGTAGTAATAATGTTTAGAAGTGCTGTTATTGTCTTTGTTTTCACCTGCCTGCCATGCATTTTTGGCCCTACACTGCATGCCGAACAGTGGCAAACCGTACTAGGTCGCGAAAAATTTCTGACGATCTCTGTCGACCTAGACTCCTTGCAAATAGGTCAACTCGACGACATGATTTTCTTCAAATTACGCGCCGACGATCATGACGACACTGTAACCACGCGTTTTGTACAAGCCTCCTGCAGCGAGTTCTCAATGGAAGTCGAACGTGAATCCGTGTTCCATAAGTCTATCCAGACAGTTGAACTCTTGGATTGGAAGAACGACCAGTCACTGGTTCATCATCCTGAGTTTGCACAGTCACGGCTTTCTTTCTGGGGGGTGACTCAGGCGTATGGACAAGCCATTTCCCTCGCTTGCCGCCGTGCAGGCAATCACGCCCCTGAGCGCCTGCAAATATTACAACCAGACAACTGTGCACCGACAAACCCTTTACGCAAGGTCGCTTGCGCCAGCCACCCTAGCTGGCGCGCCAATTACAAACTGTATTTTTCGCGTTCACATGATGTGATTCATAACTGTGGTATTTCAGAAGACCGCATGACCAAGCAGGCCGCCTGGCTACTCAAAAGTGTCATGCGTTGCCAAAGTGAAACCTGCGGTAACGAGATTCTGGAAAATTGGATTCACAAGCGAGGGCAAGATATTGCCAAGGTCATTCACATGCAAAAAAACTCCAATATTGCCTGGAGTGCACCCACGCAATCCGCCCCGTTATGCGAATCTCTCAACCAGGCCGACCAGGCCATCGCCAGTATGCAAACTGAAGAGATTTATGCCAAGGCCAAGTACATGGGCTGCCTGAAACGTGAGACAGCGAAATTGCGCGCAGCTCATACGCCCAAAGAAACACTGTCGCAACAGGCAGAACAACTATGCGAAACGCAATTTCAAGAGTGGCATGATGCCATTACAAAACAATCTGCCATGCTCGACTAACTGAAACCAGCCGCGGCTGGCTCATGTGTTAGTGACTGCAACGTCGCGCGCGGAAAAGGAAGATAGCGTACAAGCCAAACAGCGTAAAACTGATCAAACCGAGTTGCGGCAAGGTCAGTCCGAGGAAAGTCCAGTCAATGGCAGCGCAGTCACCTGTGCCGCGAAACACCAGTGTCAGTGCTTTTTTAAGCGGGAAGTTTTCAAACATATAGTCAAAGCCGACGCCACAATCGGCAATGATGTCTTCTTTATGCGCCTGTAGCCACCAATGGCGAATGGCCACGCCAACACCACCCAACGCCGTGAATACTTCTACCAGCGCCAACCCGGCATGCAGCCATGACTTAGGAGAAACAAACGCGTGCAGCAAGAACACCACACCCAGGCTCATGAAAATAATACGCTGCGAGATACATAGAGGACAAGGTTCCAGCTGGTTTTGTACCTGTATGAATAGAGCCAGTGCGACAATACCGAAACCAGCCAGAAATCCAAGCACATAGCCACCACGACCTTTAAACCACTGACACATTGCACCCTCCTGCACGTTTAATGAAGCCCAGATTGTAATAGATAACGCGCATATGATGCTGCTAGATGGAATAACGTTCCTTGATTTCAATCACGCTTATGAAGAAGTGGGTATGATATCTGCCTGCTGCATGGCAGACTTTTGTTTCACTTCATGATGTTTTTTCTTGTAATACCGGGCGATCCGTTTCACATAATCACGGGTTTCCGGGTAAGGGGGGATACCGCGATACTTGAGGACCGCATTTTCCCCCGCGTTATAGGCGGCGGCTACCAGCTCGACATCGCCTTTGAAATACGCAATCAGCCAGCGCAGGTATGACAACCCACCTTTGATGTTTTGCTCGGGATCATAAGCATCTTTGACATGGAACCGGGCTTGCGTCTCAGGCATTAACTGCATCAATCCCTGTGCCTTCTTGCGAGAGGTGGCTTTAACATTAAAGCCTGACTCCACCGCAATCACCGCCATGGCAAAATCAACGTCCACTCCATACACTGGCGCATGTTTCTTCACGAGTTGGTACACCGGACCACGCTTGCGGAACAGTATCTGGGCAACAGATTGTTCCTGTTTTTGCATACAGGCAGGCAGCTTTGCTAACTCGGGGTTACCAGGTTCCTTATCCAGCCATTCCATGGCATCTCGGTGCCCTTGTATCGCAGCCAGTCTGAAAAAACGAGCCGCAATATCATGATTGACCTCTACACCTTTGCCCATGCTGTAGAACCAGCCCATGGCAAATTGGGCGTCAGGATCATGAGACTCGCCTGCAAGCGCACAATAATGGGCATGCGCTTGCTCATAGCTATTGAGCCCAAGCGCATTTTTGGTACCAGTTGCCAGACTGACCTGCAGTTTGATGAACTGTTTATAGGCATCATTGTGAACTACTGATTGCTCACGACTGTAATGTACAACCGGTTCTGTGGTCTGAGGAACAGGCGCACTCTGGACTTCAACCTCCGCCAGGGGTGGCTCGGCGACCTCGTCTTCAGCATGTGCCAAATTTGATGCGAGCACGATGTACCCCAAGCACAAGAAAGCGCCGGGCATAGCAGACAGATGTTTTTGTAATGGCATGAATGTCACCATAAAAGCATTGCGCCTATTAGGCATGATAATAGATATCTTTATCTCCTACTTTATTGAAGGACTCACAGGCACCGCTAAAGTGCCATTGTTAATAAGTAAAAATGTTCAGAAACGTAAAAATCCAGCATATCTCATTGTTTTAAAAGACAGCTGCCTGTCATATCCCTCAAAAACATAGCCAAACAGTCTTACGCTGTTGGATAATGCATGGCTATGACTAGCTTGTTATCGACGTCCCCAAAACAAATCTTGAGTGTCAGCGACCTGACGCGACTGACGAAAGAGCTGCTGGAAACCAGCTTACCTCTGTTCTGGATCAGTGGTGAAATCTCCAATTTCACGCGTGCAGCCAGTGGCCACTGGTATTTTTCCCTCAAGGACGAGCGGGCACAGGTTCGCTGTGTGATGTTTAAGGGCCGTAACAGCCTGGTAGGCGCGACTCCTCGGGAAGGTGACCGGATTGAAGCGCGGGCAACGGTGACGCTGTATGAAGCACGTGGCGACTTTCAACTGACCATAGAGTTTTTGCAACCAGCAGGCCTGGGCAGCTTATACGAAGCGTTTGAGCAACTGAAACAACGCCTGCAAGCGCAAGGCCTGTTTGATGTATCGCGAAAAAAAACCATCCCAGCCAATCCACAATGCATAGGCGTCTTGACTTCACCCGATGCGGCAGCGTTACGCGATGTATTGACGGCCATCCGCCGCCGCTACCCCAGCATGAAAGTCATCATTTACCCTACGCCAGTCCAAGGCAAAGGATCGGCCGAACAGATTGCACAGGCGATACAATTGGCCGACCAGCGTCAGGAAGTCGATACGCTGCTGATTTGCCGCGGTGGCGGCAGCATTGAGGATTTATGGTCATTCAATGAAGAAGTGGTTGCACGTGCAATCGCCGCCTGCCGCCTGCCCACCATTAGCGGCGTGGGTCATGAAACCGACTTCACCATTGCCGACTTTGTGGCAGACCTGCGTGCAGCAACGCCAACGGCGGCGGCTGAACTGGCTTGCCCTGACCAATCACAATTGCGCCAGCAAGTGGAACAATCACGGTTACGCCTGATGCGCGCCATGCAATCGCTGTTACGACAGCAAGCGCAAACACTGGATTACCTGTCGCGCCGCCTACTGTCGCCTGTGCAGCAGTTGCAACAGCAAAAACAGGCGTTACGTCAATGGCAGCATCGCCTGCAATTGTCTATGCAACAATCTCTGCAAACGCATCGCCGCAAACTAGAGCACTGCGCCACCAGCCTGCAACAACTGAATCCTCACCAGGTGCTGGCACGCGGTTACGCCATCGTACAACAACTAAACGGCCATGCCGTGACTGATGCCAATCAATTGGTGGCTGGCGAAAACTTACAGTTAACATTGCATAAAGGCCAGGCGCAGGTGGTGGTCACGCAAACCCAAGTCAACAAGAAATAATCTTCTGCAAATAGTTTTGTGAAGCCCAAGCTTGTCGCTTAATCTCCAAAAAATGCGTAATGAAGTCGAATATTTCTGTCAAAACCTGTTATTTCTGTCAAAGTTTTTGGTGAAGCTTTAAAATTGACCGATAATAATTGTTTGTCTTCAGCTGTTCACACAATGGACCATACAAAGAATCAAGCGGCGCTCCATACCATGGCCCTCGCCGCACTTGGTGTTGTTTTCGGGGATATTGGCACCAGCCCCCTGTATACGATGAAGGAAGTGTTTGCTGTGGGCCATCACCCACTGTTGCTGACACAAGACAATGTCTATGGCATTTTGTCCCTGATCACCTGGGCTTTGCTACTGATCGTCTCCTTCAAATATGTGGCATTTATCATGCGCGCAGACAACCGTGGCGAAGGCGGCATCATGGCTTTGCTATCACTGGCCAGCCGTTATGCGGGCGGTGACCCTGACCAGCGCAAGCGCATCATGATGCTCGGCATTATCGGTGCTTGTATGTTTTACGCAGACGGCATGATTACCCCGGCCATTTCTGTTTTATCCGCGGTGGAAGGGCTGGAAGTAGCCGCACCACAACTGGATAGCTGGATCGTCCCCATCACACTGTGCGTGCTGTTCGTCTTATTTTGGGCGCAAAGCAAAGGGACCGCCGTGGTTGGTGCATTCTTTGGCCCGATTATGTTGACCTGGTTTGCCGTACTGGGCATTTTGGGTGCCATCAATATCAGCCACCACCCGGAAATTCTCAAAGCCTTAAGTCCCGCCTATGCCTTTCTGTTTTTTTATACCCAACCAAAAATTGCCTTTATTGCCCTGGGCGCAGTTGTTTTAGCGGTCACAGGGGCTGAGGCACTCTATGCCGACATGGGCCATTTTGGTCGAAAACCGATCCGCCTGGCCTGGTTCCTGTTTGTACTCCCTGCCTTGATTTGCAATTACTTTGGTCAGGGCGCATTGATTCTGGCCGAACCTGAAGCGATTCAAAACCCGTTTTACCATTTGGCACCCGACTGGGCTTTGTTCCCCCTCATTATCCTGGCCACGCTGGCGACCGTGATTGCCTCGCAAGCGGTGATTACGGGCGCATTTTCTGTGTCACGTCAGGCTTTGCAACTGGGCTTTATTCCCCGTATGCACGTGGCACATACCTCAGAAAAAACCGAAGGGCAGGTATACATGCCCCGAGTGAATTGGGGCCTGATGGTTGCTGTCATGGGCCTGGTCCTGATTTTTGGCAGCTCTGGCGATCTGGCGGCCGCTTACGGTATCGCCGTGACTGGCGATATGGTGATTACCACCTTGCTCGCTGCCGTCGTTTTCCATCATTTGTGGGGCTGGAGCAAACTTAAAACCGCCAGCCTGATTAGCATCTTCCTGGTGATCGACCTGTCTTTCTTCTCTGCCAACATCCTCAAGATTCCGGACGGTGGCTGGGTGCCTTTACTCATAGGTCTAATTATTTTTACGCTGATGCGCACCTGGAAAACGGGCCGCAGGTTGCTGTATGGCACCCTCAAGTCAGAATCCATGGAGCTCATCCCTTTTATTCAGGCGATAGGCGCGCATCCCCCTGCCCGCGTCAATGGTGTCGGCGTTTTCATGACCCCAAACCCGGATGGCGTCCCGCATGCCTTGCTGCACAATCTAAAGCATAACAAAGTGCTGCATGAAAAAATGATCATCCTGACGGTGCGTTTTGAGGACTACCCCTACACCAGCCGGGAGGAGCGTGTATCAGTGGAAGTGTTGCCATATGGCTTTTATCGCCTCACCCTGCGTTATGGCTATATGGATGAGCCTGACCTGCCGAGAGATCTGGCGCTCACAGAATCTTTTGGCCTCAGCCTGGATACCATGGATACGTCCTTCTTTATCGGCAAGGAAATCCTGATTGCCTCAGATAAACCAGGCATGGCCTTCTGGCGCAAGAAGATTTTTATTGGCCTGTTCCGCACAGCGGAAACCATTACCAACCAGTTCAATCTCCCGCCCAACCGGGTGGTGGAACTGGGTTCACAGGTCAAAATCTAATGCAAAAATATTGGTGCGACTTAGCTAGAGCCTGTTAGCAGAAAGGAAACCGTATGTTCAATATCAAACTCGTCTCTGTGGCTGCCGCATGCGCGTTACTCACTGCCTGTGCCACCACAACCAACAATAGCGTTTCAGGTGTGCAACGTAGCCAGCTCTTGCTACTGCCATCGGCCACGGTAGACAAGATGTCGGCGCAATCGTATACACAAACACTCCAGGACGCCCAAAAGAAAAGCACGCTAAACGCAGATAAAGCGCTTTTGAATCGCGTCACCACCATTTCGAACCGGCTGATTGCGCAAGTTGGCGTATTCCGCCCAGATGCGACCAAATGGAAGTGGGAAGTCAATGTAGAAAAAAATGACCAATTGAATGCCTATTGCATGCCAGGTGGCAAAATCATGGTGTTTTCTGGCCTGGCGGATAAACTCCACGCGACAGACGACGAACTGGCTGCAGTGATTGGCCACGAAATTTCCCACGCGCTGCGCGAACATGGCCGCGAACGCATGTCACAAGCCTATGTACAGCAGTTTGGTTTGCAAGCACTCGCAGCGTTTGTTGGTGGTACCGCAGGCAATATGGCGGCACAAGGTGCAAACATGGGTAGTCAGCTACTGTTTGCTTTACCAAATGGCAGGGAACAGGAACGCGAAGCGGATCGCATGGGTCTGGAACTGGCCGCACGAGCAGGCTACAACCCCGAGGCCGCTGTCAGCCTCTGGAAAAAAATGATGGCAGCCAGCAAGGATGCACCGCCCGAGTTCTTAAGCACCCACCCCTCCAGCGAGAACCGCATCAAGGATCTGCAAGCACTGACACCCAAAGTCATGCCGCTTTACTTAGCTGCAAAAAACAAATAAACCTCTACTTGCAGGGGTCATAGATATCTGCGGCCCCTGATCCATCGAAATTAGGTTAAAATTTCGGGTTTCACTGTTATTTAACTGAATCAATTAGAGAACATCATGGATCCACGTCAAAGCATTATTGAAGCGGCTTTTGAAGACCGCGCCAACATCAACCCGGCCAATGCACCAGCAGATATTAAAGCCACCGTGGCTTCAGTGCTGGACGATTTGGATGCAGGCAAACTGCGTGTCGCTACACGTATCGGCGATACCCAGCAATGGGAAACCCATCAGTGGATCAAGAAAGCCGTGTTGCTGTCTTTCCGTCTCAAAGACAACTACTTGATGGATGACGGCGTGACCCGCTACTTTGACAAAGTCGATCCAAAATTTGCCAACTACACTGAAGAAGACTTCAAAGCGGGTGGTTTCCGCGTCGTGCCTAACGCCATTGTGCGCAAAGGCTCTTTCATTGCCAAAAACGCAGTGTTGATGCCTTCATATGTCAACATCGGTGCTTATGTAGGTGAAGGCACCATGGTGGACACCTGGGCGACCGTGGGTTCCTGTGCACAGATTGGTAAAAACGTGCACTTATCAGGTGGCGTAGGCATTGGTGGCGTACTGGAGCCAGTACAGGCTGGCCCCACGATTATTGGTGACAACTGCTTTATCGGCGCACGTTCCGAAGTGGTTGAAGGTGTAGTGGTAGAAGATAACTGCGTGATTTCTATGGGTGTCTATATTGGCCAGTCGACCAAGATTTATGACCGTGAAACCGGTGAAGTACACTTTGGTCGCGTGCCTGCAGGCTCAGTCGTAGTATCAGGCAACCTGCCTTCCAGCGATGGCAAATACAGCCTGTACTGCGCTGTGATCGTGAAAAAAGTCGACGCTAAAACACTGGGCAAAGTCGGTATCAACGAATTATTGCGTGGTGTGTAAGGTTTAAATACTCGTACTGGGAATCGCTCTCGTATCACCGCTCAAGTTATGGGCATATCGGGTCGATATAAGAGTGATTCTCATCATCCGCTTTTGTGGTAATCGTATCAAGTATGGAGAAATAGCAGGCAAGAAACAAAACGCAGTAGAGTCACACCACTAATAATCACAATGACCGTGCAACTATGATCCCAACAAACATGCTTATTCTGCTGCTATTCACATCCAGTGTCATCGGATGTTTTTTTGCATTTAAGCTTGTTGATCAGCTGCGTATCGCTGCAATCAAGGACCATGATGCGCTGTTAAAAAAATATTCCGCAATGACTGCCGCTGGTATTTTCCTGCTGCATGCTGGCTACCAGTTCGCTTCTGACAATATTCCAAAAATCACACAGCATCCGGTGGATTTGATAGGCAGCCTGTTGTGCGCCTACCTGCTTTCCCTATCACTACTCAAAACAGTCAACCAGAAAAAACTGCCCTTGCGAGACCTGCTCTATGCCTCATTGGCAGCGGGCGTGAGCGGTTATCTGCTTTCCTATTTTTTCCAGCTGAGCGCCGGGGCGATCAATATCCGTATCGACACCTGGACAGCATTATTCGCGCTTTTCCTGGCCTGCCTGACATCGGCACTGGCTATCGTCACCACCCTCTGGCTGAAAAGCTATGAAGGAAAAGCATTACAACGCTTGAAATGGGTGTTTTCAGTGGAGATCGCGCTGGGCTTCCTGGCATCCCACACCGCAATCAACCTCAGCATTGTGCATAACAACATGCTGATCGGCCAACCCAGCGACCAAACGCAAAACTATCTGATACTCCTGCTGGTATTAGTCCCTGTATTGCTGTTTATCACCTCATTCATCCTGGTCATCTTTTATGAGCGCAATGTCGACCTCACGCAAAGCAAGCTTACCTTTCGCAACACGCAGACGGTTAACAAGCGGTTCCTGGCTTACGACCCACTGACACATCTGCCTAACCGCGACGCTTTAAACCAGCACCTGATCATCAGTGCCAAGCGTTGTGACCGGAATGGCGAGTCACTGGCGCTTGCATATATTGATCTGGATCATTTCAAACCCGTCAACGACCAGTTTGGTCATCACATTGGTGACCTGTTATTGATTGAAGTCTCCAAGCGTATCAGCAATGCCATCCGTAATTGTGATTATGTGGCACGGGCGGGCGGCGATGAGTTTATTGCTGTCCTCAGCGAAATCGAAAACCACCAAAGTGTCGTGACGGTGATTCAGCGCATTATCGATGCTTTGCGTGAGGTTTTCATCATAGAAGATCATGTCATTGAAATTTCCTGCTCTATTGGCGTTTCCATGTATCCTCAAGACGGCAACCTGCAAAAACTCAAATTGAATGCAGATGCCGCCATGTATAAGGCCAAGGAAAATGGCAAAAACCAGTACCGCTTCTTTGATGCCGAAATTGAGCAGGCGTCAGATGTCATGCAACAAACGCGGGTGGAGCTCAAAAAAGCGATTACCGACCAGGAATTCAGGTTGCTGTTCCAGCCCAAAGTCGACTCATTAACCCGTTTGGTACATGGCGCTGAGGCGTTATTGCGCTGGCAGCATCCTACACGTGGCCTGCTTTCGCCCAATAGTTTTATTGAAGCCGCAGAACGCTTTGGCATGATTGAAGAAATCAACGCATGGGTCCTTTCGCAGGCATGCAGTACTATCCGGCTGGCGCGTGACCGCGGCATTGACCTGAGCATTTCAGTCAATATGTCCAACCAGCAATTCCGGAACAAGCAGCTCGGTTCACTGATACAGTCGATTCTGGAATCCCATGAAGTGGAAGCGCGCAACCTGATTCTGGAAGTATCGGAAACCAATGCGATCCATCATCAGGCGCAATTTAAAGAAACCCTGCGCCATTTCAAAAAACAAGGGCTTAAAATCTCCCTGGATGACTTTGGGCTACATCCATTCAGCCTGACGCATTTGCAGGACCTGGAAATTAGTGAAGTCAAATTGGACCGCACCCTTACTAAAGGAGTGGCTTCTTCCCGCACTGCGCTTTCAATTGTAGAAGCCATTGTTAAACTGGCACATGCGCTGGATTTGAATGTGGTCGCTGAAGGCGTGGAAGATGAAGACCAGCGCCTTGCCCTGGTCAGCATTGGTTGCGACCAGATGCAGGGCTTCCTCTTTTCCAAACCGGTAGAACAGAAATTCCTGTTTGATGTATTCAGCGAACTTCAACTCAAATCCACCACGCAAAGCCTGTTCTAAACTCGGCAAGCACATCAATTAAGTTGCAACACCCTGCGCATCGGCTGGTAAAATAAACTTTTTACCCGATAGCGCACCATGAAACTGTACGGCATCCCCAATTGCAACACTGTCAAAAAGGCCCGTGACTGGCTGGAAGAGCACGCGATTGCCTATGAATTCCATGACTTTAAGAAACTAGGGCTGGACACGGCTACCGCACAATCGTGGTTGCAGCAGTATCCCTGGGAAAAGCTGGTCAACCGCAGTGGCATGACCTGGCGCAACCTGAGTGATAGCGAGAAAAACACCGTCGTGGATGCCAAGTCAGCCCAAGTCCTGATGCAAGAAAAAACCTCTGTCATCAAGCGGCCTGTCGTGGTCAAAAACGATAAAATCATTGCCCTCGGTTTTAATGAAACCGAGTATGCCCAACTGTTTGCCAGAGAATAAGCCTATGTCAAAAACACTGGACCTTGCCATTGACCTGCTCAAACGCCGCTCACTGACCCCAGAAGATGCTGGCTGCCAGGAAGCCATGATTGCACGTCTTGAACCCCTGGGTTTCAAGATTGAACGTATGCGTTTTGGCCAGGTGGACAATTTTTACGCCCGTCGGGGTACCACAGGTCCATTGATTGTATTTGCCGGGCACACTGACGTGGTGCCCACTGGTCCGCTCGACCAATGGCACACACCGCCATTTGAGCCAACGATTAAGGATGGCATGCTGTACGCACGCGGTGCAGCCGACATGAAAACGTCATTGGCTGCCTTTATTACCAGCATCGAAGAATTTATTGCCGAAAATCCAAACCACCCAGGTTCCATAGGCTTGCTGATCACCTCTGACGAAGAAGGCATTGCCATTGAAGGGACTGTCAAAGTGGTGGAAGCCCTGCAGGCTCGCGGCGAGACTTTTGATTACTGCATCGTCGGTGAGCCCACGAGCAATAAAGTCGTTGGCGATATGATCAAAAATGGCCGGCGTGGTTCATTGTCTGGCAAGCTCACGGTCAAAGGCATCCAGGGCCACATTGCGTACCCGCACTTGGTCAAAAACCCAATTCACCTGGCCGCACCTGCCATTAAGGACATGGTGGAAACTGTGTGGGACAACGGTAACGAGTATTTCCCCCCCACCTCATGGCAAATTTCCAACATGAATGGCGGCACTGGTGCAACCAATGTCGTCCCCGGTGAAGTAGAAATCCTGTTCAACTTCCGTTATTGCCCGGAGGTGGAGGGTCAAGGCAGCTCTGAGCAAAGCCTGCGTTCTCGCGTCCATGCCATCCTGGATAGCCATGGCTTTGACTATACCCTCGAATGGGAGCACAACCAGTCTTATATCACCCCGCGCGGCCAGCTGGTCGAGGCAATCAGCCAGGCCATTCAGCAAAGCTACGGTGTCAGTCCAGAACTCTCCACGACCGGTGGCACCTCAGATGGCCGCTTTATTGCCGACATTTGCAAGGAAGTGATTGAATTCGGGCCACTGAATGCAACGATACACAAACTGAATGAATGCGTCGCCGTAGCCGACATTGAGCCGCTCAAGGAAACTTACAAACGCACCATGGAATTATTGTTGCTGAAATAATATGACGACCAACTTATATACTATCCGTGACTGGCTGCGCTATGCCGTGAGCCGTTTTGAAAATTCTGATATTTTTTATGGTCATGGCACCGATAACAGCTACGACGAAGCTGTGTGGCTGATTATGAGCGCGCTGCATTTGCCGCATGACACACTCAATAACTTCCTTGATGCGCGTTTAACCTCAGAAGAATGTCAGCATCTGGGAACGCTGATTGAAAAGCGCGTCACCGAGCATACGCCCACGGCTTACCTTGTGAATGAAGCCTGGCTGCGCGGATTCAAGTTTTACGTGGATGAACGCGTCATCGTGCCGCGCTCTTTTATTGCAGAATTGCTGGAAGACGGTTTACAGCCATGGGTGGAGTTCCCGGAAATGGTCGAATCGGCAGCCGATATTTGTACCGGTTCTGGCTGCCTGGGTGTTTTACTGGCAGAGGCATTCCCCAATGCACATATTGACGTTGTCGATATTTCTCCCGATGCGATTGAAGTATGCAATATCAACATTGGTCGCTACGGCTTGGAACATCAGGTGCAAGCCGTACAATCCGACATGTTTACCGCACTCAAGGGCCGTAAATATGATGTGATTATCAGCAATCCGCCTTATGTGGATGCGCCCAGCATGGCTGAGCTGCCAGAAGAATACCGCAAAGAACCCCAATTGGCATTAGGCAGTGGCGCTGCCGGACTGGACCACACACATACTTTACTGACGCAGGCGGCTGAATATTTAAATGATGGTGGCATACTGGTCGTAGAAATTGGCCATAATCGGGATGCGTTGCATGACGCGTATCCTGACTTGCCATTCACCTGGCTGGACACCAGTGCCGGCGACCAGTTTGTGTTTATGCTGACAAAAGAAGATTTAATAGAGGCCGGTTTACAGGCTGAATAACGCAGCAAGCTGAAAAACACGGCAACCCCAGCCATAAAAAAAGCACTTCAATCAGAAGTGCTTTTTTATTTTCACCAGCAGCTTAACCGCGGCCACGATGACGGTCACTGCGTTTTTTGGCGCCGCTATTGATACGTGCATTCTGCAGCGATGCCTGTTTTAGATCAGAATCCTGGCGAATACGGCGATTACCAGTGGGTGCACGTGCCGGACGCTCGCTATTGTTGGCTGGGGCATTGGCCACCTCTAACAAGCTGCGCCGCTGTTTGCGTACTTTCGGCGTAAACACGCGGGTTGCACGGTCACGGTCATGCGGACTCATTTGTTTGAGCGGTTTGCGTGGCACAGGCAAGCCTGCCCATTCCAGCAAAGCAACTACTTGCTTCTGCTCAAGTTTAAGCATGGTGCCGCGCTTGAGGCGTGGTGGCAGCGCAACCGGGCCAAAACGCACGCGCATCAAACGGCTCACCGGCATATGAAAGGCTTCGAACAGACGGCGTACTTCGCGGTTACGGCCTTCTTTAATCACCACCTGATACCACTTATTAGCGCCCTCGCCCCCATTGGTATAAATGCTCTCAAAATTAGCCGGGCCATCTTCAAGCTCGATACCATTGGTTAATTGCGCCATTTGCTCTTGAGTGAGCTCACCCAAAATACGTACCGCATATTCGCGCTCAACTTCATAACGCGGATGCATGAACCGGTTAGCCAATTCGCCTGAGTTGGTGAAAATCAGCAAACCACTGGTATTCATATCCAGACGGCCGATGGCAATCCATTTCCCCTGCTTGATCCTTGGCAATTTATCGAACACCGTCGCGCGCCCTTCAGGATCATCCTGCGTCACCATCTCGCCCTCAGGTTTGTGGTACAACAGCACCTGCGGCAGTTCAGCCTCAAACGGCAAATGCAGAATACGGCTATCCAGGCGTACGATGTCGTGCTCATCGACCACCGCACCTACTTGTGCTACCTGGCCATTAATGGTGATACGACCCGTTTCAATCAATGTTTCCATCTCGCGACGTGAGCCAAAGCCAGCCATCGCCAGCAGTTTATGCAAGCGTTGTCCCGAGCGGGGCGCTGAAGGCGCATCCACACCTTCAGCAGTCTCTGCTACCGGTGTTTGCTCTTTGGGGGGACGTGTCCCGGAAACAGTTTTGGGGGATTTAAATGGACGAGCCATGCTTAACCTCTTGAATGAAGGCTGTATTTTACCGTATTTACAGCAGACTCTCTAAAGCTAAATACATTGCGGTTGATTTAGCGAGCAGATGAGGGGCAAGGTTGTCAGGCCGTCACTGCATGCATCACTTGCAATTGCAAATTGCGGTTGCCATTAAACTCATTGACTTGTAAGGCATACGCAATTTCTATTTGTTCTGGCAGCAACACGGCATGCTGAAAATAAATGGCATCAAACTGCTGGTTATGTTTTTGCAGGCGTAGCTTCAAATGCTTTTCACCCAGTATGCGTTGCTGCAACACCTGAAAGCGGTCATAAAATACTGGCTGTGGAAAACCTTGGCCCCATACCTGCTGTGTCAGCAACTCCGCTGTCTGCATGGTCATTTCATGCACCTCCAGGCCACCATCGGTCTCAAGAACTTCCTGCAAAGTCTCGGCATCTATCAGGCCTTGTACAACTTGCTCAAAAGTGTGCTGGAAACGGGCAAAATCCACAGCGCGAATACTGAGTCCCGCAGCCATGGCATGGCCCCCAAATTTAACAATCAGATCAGGCTGCTGCTTGGTGACGAGGTCAAGTGCATCACGCAAATGTAAACCGGCAATGGAGCGACCGGACCCTTTGATGAGCCCATCCCCTGCATCGGCGAAGGCAATCACTGGCCGATGAAAACGCTCCTTGATGCGCGAGGCCAGGATACCGATCACGCCCTGGTGCCAGTCTGGCTGGAAAACGCTAATCGTGTATTGCGTGTCTTTAAAATCCTGTGTCAGGTCAGCCATGGCGTCCCACTGCATTTCTGCTTCAATCTGCTTGCGTTCGGCATTCAATACGTGCAATTGCTGGGCATACTGCAGAGCTTCTTGTGGTGTGTCTGCGAGCAGGCAGCGTATACCTATGGTCATATCATCCAGTCGACCAGCCGCATTGAGGCGTGGCCCCACATAAAACCCCAAATCCTGTGCATTGACCTGTGCCGGGTCACGCCCTGCGAGTTTAAGAATGGCCAGAATACCAGGACAAGCCAGACCTTGCCTGATGCGTTTGAGTCCCTGCCTGACCAGAATACGGTTATTGGTATCCAGCCTGACCAGGTCAGCCACCGTCCCCAAAGCCACCAGATCAAGCAAACTGCCCAAATGCACCTCATCTTCTGCCAACATACCGCGTTGCTTGAGCTCTGCGCGCAGAGCGATCAGCACATAAAACATGACCCCCACTCCGGCCAGGTGCTTGCTCGGAAAATCACAGCCACGCTGGTTAGGATTGACGATGCAGTCTGCGGCGGGTGCTTGCTCACCCGGCAAATGGTGATCGGTAATCAATACCTGCATGCCTAGTGCTTTTGCTGCTGCCACACCATCAATACTGGCAATCCCGTTATCTACAGTCAAAATCACCTCTGGCTGTTGTGTCGCCGCGAGCGCCACAATTTCCGGTGTGAGGCCGTAACCATCTTCAAAGCGGTTGGGGACCAGAAAATCGACCCGTGCGCCCATCATGCCTAAACCACGCATGGCAACGCTGGTTGCTGTTGCGCCATCGGCATCATAATCGCCAATAATGAGAATGCGTTTTTGCTGTGCAATTGCGTCTGCAAGCAATTGCGCCATGCGGGTGGCGCCGGTGAGCGCGTCTGGCTTCAGCAAGTGCGGCATCTCCTGCAATGACCAGTCCTCGGCGGTTACAGACCTGGCCGCCAGTAACCTTGCCAGCAAATTGGGTAATCCCTGTGCCTGCAACGCTTCAACACAACTGTTTGAATATACTCTCTGTTGGACTCTCATCTGATGCTCTAGTTAGACCTCTCCAAACACACTTACCTGGCCGCAGCCAATGTTGTTTCGAGTTGCTGTAATAATGTTTGCAACGTGTAGGGCTTTCGCCAGAACTGCCAGCGAAATTGTTTTTTATAACCTATTTCGATGCTGCGCTCCGCAAATGGGATCACCACACGCAACGCTGATATCCGCCCTGTTTGCAAAGCACGAGACACCTCTGCCCAGTTGACCGCTTGCCATTGGTCAGCCACCCAGACTCCGTCAGTCATTTTTTGATCAGCAAACATGGTTGACATTGGGATGGATTGTGCCGCAGTCAGTCGACTCGCTTGCAATCCTGAAAAGATATCCCCTTGCCCACTCACAGTCAGTGGCATGGCTGGCCAGGCTGGAATGTGGCCCACACTGGCAAACCATAAGCTATTTAATGTCTCCGGCCAATTGGTCACAGCCGGGGAATACGCGGCCTCATGCAACAGCATTTGTATTTCATTGGTCCATTGCCTTATCACAGAAGCATCTGGCCCTTGCGGTTGCCAATGCATGGCCTGCTGGTAAAGGCAATACTGCGGCCATTGCGTCTGCGCATTTATTTCACGCACGGGCACCACCCACCAATAGCGCTGGCTCGGATCCTCGTGAATAGTAAACTCCTGCAAGAAGTGATTTTTCAACCGTTCACTCAACACGGCATACACATCCGCAGCAAGCGGAACAATCGATTGCAGGCTGAAGGTATCACGGCGTAAGCCCAGATGCACAGGTAACAGGCAAAATGCCGGCGGCGCAACTGGCAATGGCATCCTGGCACACAATACCGCCGATGTCGCATCCCCGCTGGCACCCAGACGCTGCCACAATGACTTCAGCGGAGACAAGGAGTTAACTTGCCACTGCGCCCCAAAAAAAATGGGACACTGTTCTACGAGAGACTGAATCATGTCAGTGGGCTGCGCGGCGGCATCCGACAGATAATCTGTGATATAAATTTGCTGTATCATGCGAAAACAAATACACTAGGTTCACGAAAAAACTGAGCATCTGGCCGCTTAAAAAGTAACGGGCTAGCCAGGTTGTGATGGTTATAATCAATGGTTCTTATACACGAAATTAGGGGGGATGTCATGAATCTGATTCAATGGCCATTCTGCCTGGCCGTATACGCGCCTGCTGATTCAATTTGATTAGATTACTTGGAATCCATGCCTTTTTTCCAAAATTTAAGTATCCAGTCCAGATTACTGCTGTTAGTGATCGGACCCGTGTTTGCGTTATCCTGTATTTTGCTGCTGTTTGATTTTAAAGAACAGCTGCAACGCGAAGAAGACAAGCTGAGCCAGCATGCCCTAACCACCGCAAAATTCCTTTCTGCGGTCATCCATAACCAGACCGAGTTACAAGGCCCGAAATATATAGAGCGCCTGCTCAAAGCCAGCCAGCTCAGTCGTGAACCGTATTTATCCCTGATGATTGCCGATGCCAATAATCGGCCGATTGCCCACCTGGGCACTTCATTCAGTATGCAGGAAGCCCTGCCGCAACAGGATACTGTCGTCATGCAGCAAAACACGCATGACATCACCATGGTGAAAGTCTTTTCTACCGAGCCTGCCCACAATTTGCTGGGTTATGTCTTTGTTGCTATCGATAAAGCTGCCCTGATCGAAGATCATCGCGACGCCTTCATTAAAAATGTCGGCTACATCACCCTGGCGTTGATGCTGTGCTCTATTCTTGTCAGCTGGGTGAGCCGATCAATCAGTCAACCTATCCGTGACATGACCACTGCCCTGAAGCGCTTTATGATTGGCAGCCAGCAAGTCAGCCACGGAAAAAATACATTACCGGAAATCAAATCCCTGCAAAGCACCATTAACCAAATTTCGAAGGAAATGCAGCATGTGGAAGCCGATATGCGACACCGTATTCAGGATGCGCAAGCGCAACTACGCTATCAGGCCCGCCATGACGCTCTCACCGGCCTGGTTAACCGCCAGGAGCTCGAACGACGTCTGCAGCAAGCCTTGCAAGATGTGAAACTGCATAGGGCCAACCATGTGTTCTGTTACATGGATCTCGACCAGTTCCGTGTCATTAATGATACCTGCGGCCATCTGGCTGGCGATGAAATGTTGCGCCAGATCAGTATGATCCTGAGCCAACGCATCCGTGCCGAAGATACTTTCGCACGACTGGGCGGCGATGAATTTGGCCTGTTACTGAGCTACTGCCAGGTTGAAAAAGCCATTGAAATAGCGGCACAGTTACGGCAAATGGTCGAAACCTTCCGCTTTATGCACGAGGGCCGTCTGTTCCAGACTGGCATCAGCATAGGGATTGTCGAGATTACCGCTGATTTGAAAGATGTCGGCCAGATTACACGCCATGCCGATGCCGCTTGTTATGTGGCAAAAGATAATGGCCGTAACCAGATTCACCTGTTTCACCCCGAAGATGATGTGCTGCTCAAGCGCCATGTGGAAATGGAATGGGTAGTGCGCATCAACGAGGCCATAGAACACAACGACTTCGTGCTGTACTGCCAGGGTATCTTTCCACTACAGAACAAAGAGCTACCACCTTTCTATGAAATCCTGATCCGCAAACGAGATGAACATGGCGGCATCATCCCTCCTGCCGAATTCCTCCCCTCGGCGGAGCGCTATCATCTGATGACCAAGATTGACCGCTGGGTGATCCAGCATGCATTTATGGCATTGCAACCCTTGTTTAAAACACAATCCGGCCTCAAGCCATTTATTGTTAGCATCAACCTCTCCGGCATGTCACTCGGCGATGCACAGTTGCTGCCCTATATTCAGAATTGTTTTGAAACCTACGATATTCCGCCAACACACGTATGCTTTGAGGTCACCGAAACATCCGCCATCATTAATATTGACAACACCATCAAACTCATTCTTGAGTTACAGAAATTGGGCACGCGATTCATGCTGGATGACTTTGGCAGTGGCATGTCTTCATTCAGCTATTTGAAACACCTGCCCGTCAATTTCCTGAAAATGGATGGGGCTTACGTGAAAGATATCACCAGCAGCAAGGTTGACCTGGCGATGGCAAAAGCCATACAGAGCGTCGCCCAGTCGATGGGAATCCAGACCATCGCCGAATACGTGGAAGATGAAGCCACCCTGGACTGCCTTAAGGAAATGGGGGTGGCGTATGCTCAAGGATTCTATCTGAATAGGCCCCTGCCGCTCAGCGATGCGCTGGCTAGACATACCACCGCCGTACCACAACAACAAGCTGCCAGCATCGTTCCTGACGCCAGCGTTTAACAGCCGTTACACTTAGGCGACGGGAGTATAAGCCCAAGCTGCCTCCCTATTGAGGCATCCACCCCTCACAAACAGCAGATTCTCGTTGGGAAAATCAGCAATTGCCTTTCTTAGCCTGTCCAGGCGGGCAATGGTCGCGCACAACGACACATCCAGGTAACAAAAGACCAAGTACAGTAATTGCCACGATTATTGTCTTCATATGATTCGCTATAGATTAAACATTAAAGTCTTCATTATATAAAGCAAGCAGTCCACAAGATACTTTTACCCGCTCGAATGAATAGCCGAAAAAAATAACTAGAAACTTTGATGTATTTTACGGATCGATATACAAATATAGCGTTTTTAACTCCAACCTCATCAGTTAAGGAGACACAATGGTAGCTCTCAAATTATTGTTGGCGACAGCACTCTTAGGTTCCCTTATCTGGACATTGACCGATCCTGGTTATAAGCCTATCACAGCAGTGGTCATCGCAGCCGGATGCCTGTTAGCAATACGTGTTAACGAGCGGGCGCAAAAAGATAAACGCACCTACAAACCGGAAAATGATTAACTGGTTTTTTGAATACATCACGTACTATCATTACAAGGTCATGTGTCACGCACCTTAGACTCACGCAATACGTCACCTAAACACCGCTTTGATTTTTAAGCCAATTACTCCACAATCCATATTGCAAATAAGCGAGTAGACGCTGAGGTACATTTTGATAAGAGTAATCATTTTTCTGGCTGCTTTATTAACAGTATCATGTGCCAAGCAATCAATCACCACAACGAATACTTATGAAAAAGCACTGCCGTTTTCTAAAGCAGAAATAAAAAAAACAGAAGCTGAGCAAGAAATTATCTGTGCTGAATATTCAGCGAAATCAAATGCAAGATTAAACCGAATAGCGGAAATGGATGCCGCTTCAAAGGATAAGCGATTAACGCCACATCAGAAATCTGAAAAACATGATTACTTAATAGCGCATTTAAATGATGGTTTAGAGGAAGCCGAGAAATTAAAAGACAAGTGTGATGCTTTGAATAAAAGGCTGGATAGAATGTATGAGGAAAATCATACAGCCGGTGATAAATTCTTAGAGCAGCTAAAACGTAAATAATCGCGTCCGCTTACCCTAGTTTGGCAGAATAAATTTAAACAAGCCTTTTCATCATAAAGCTTCTATGTCTAGCAGTTAGTTGTGAATTGCTGCAAGTTGTATCCGTCAGTGCTATTTAGGAATAACTTCCACTGCGCAAGCTGTTTTACCCCCTAAGTTACCCCAACTTAACCATGGATATCAATGGACTGTATTGGATAGCATTGATACACAAATGGCTTTATAAACTTGTTTAAAGGCTGTCTACGAATTCTATTGGATGGCTTTGAAAAGAAATTGGTCGGGACGGTGTGATTCGAACACACGACCCCTTGCACCCCATGCAAGTGCGCTACCAGGCTGCGCTACGCCCCGACGTTTGACTCGAGCAGAAACCCACTCGAAAAGAAGGCTGCATTATAAAGCAAAACCGCATATTCGCTAAGCAGAATATGCGGTTTTAATGGCTTGCAATCTACTTAGGTGGGTACTTTGAGGAGTTGCAGGATCTGTTGAATTTGTTCTCTGAGGGCTACCACATCCACGGCCGGGAATTGGATCTCTTCAGACATGAGAGATGGCGCATTTGCACGAGGTGTTGAAGCAACTTCTTGGGTAGTACGTGGTTTTTCTGCCTTTTCATCCACACCATCCAGGCGGTTACGGGCGCCACTGATAGTAAAGCCTTGCTCGTACAGCAATTCACGGATCTTGCGAATCAGTAAAACCTCATGATGCTGGTAGTAGCGGCGATTGCCACGACGCTTGACGGGTTTGAGTTGCGTAAACTCCTGCTCCCAATAACGCAATACGTGCGGCTTGACCCCACACAACTCGCTGACTTCACCAATCGTGAAATAGCGTTTGGCAGGGATAGGCGGCAAGGTGACTTTTTGCGTGTCTAGCATGTCGTCGAATCAGATCAGGCTTGTGCTTGCAAAGGTTGTTCGGCGTAGTGTTCTTCTACGCGCAATTTTAATTTTTGGCTGGCGTGGAAAGTCACTACACGACGTGCAGAAATTGGAATTTCTTCGCCAGTTTTTGGGTTGCGGCCAGGACGCTCGGATTTAGTACGCAATTCAAAGTTACCAAAACCAGACAGCTTGACGCTGTCACCTTGTTCCAGTGCATTACGGACTTCTTCGAAAAACGCTTCTACCATGTCCTTGGCTTCACGCTTGTTCAGCCCGACTTGTTCAAACAACAAATCGGCCAAGTCAGCTTTTGTGAGTGTCATTAACGATCCCCTGAACCTTCTTATTATGCGAGATGACGCTTGTGTTGTATCAACTGTTATCCTTGGTTTTACCCAAACGATTACCTGAGTGATGCAGCAAAATTGGATGACCAGTTGTTGAGGATTCGTGCCACGATGGTATCGACTTCCTCATCGACCATGGTCTTGCAAGTATCTTGCATAAGTACAAGAAATGCAAGGCTTTTTTTGTTTTCGGGCACACCTTTACCATGATAAACATCGAACAATTTCACTGTTTGCAGTTGTGGAATTTGCTCAGAAATAATGGCATCAATCATGGTTTGTGCCGAGGTATTTTGATCAACGATGACGGCCAGATCGCGACGCACCGGCAAGAATTTGCTGACCTCTGAATAGACTGGCACTTGTGTTGCCAACGCGGCATCCGCGTCTACTTCAAACAGATAACAGGCACTGGTCAGGCCATACTGCTGCTGCCATTGCGGGTGCAATTTACCTAACCAGCCTACTGCTTTGTCACCCAGGTAAATACGGGCCGTCTGGCCTGGGTGTAAGGCAGGATGCTGCTCGACCACAAAGCGCACAGGCTGCGCAAACAATGCTTCGACATGGGCTTTGGCATCATAAAAATCAAAGGCACGGGCTTCTGCGGCCCACTGCTCAGGCTGCACACTGCCATAGACGAGGCCAGATAAGGTCAAGGTTTCAACAAAGCCTTGCGCCCCTTTTTCATATCTCGCCCCGAGCTCAAACAACATGGCACGGGTTTGCTGGCGTTTGAGGTTGTAATCAAGCGCATCAAGCAAGCCGCCCCACAAGCCAGAGCGCATGACACTCAGGTTGCTGGCGATCGGATTCTTGAGCGTAATTGGCTGGCTGTTGCCATACAAATCACGTTCCCAGCTCGCATCGACAAAGCTGTACGTCACCACTTCTTGGTAGCCTTGATTGGCCATGAGATCGCGCAACCAGTGCTTGCTACGTGCAGCCTCTGGCGCAACCAGCATGGCTTGCGGCGCGACGGGTGTCAGTGCGGGAATATGTTCATAACCGTGCAGGCGGGCGACCTCTTCAATGAGGTCCTCTTCACGGGCAATATCAAAACGGAAGCTGGGAGCGCTCACCTCAAATACGCCGTTGGTTTCGGTGTAGGCAAAGCCCAACTGAGTCAGCAACTGTCCAACCTGTGTCAGGCTGACCTCAATCCCCAGAATAGAGACCAGATAAGCATGGCGTAGAGTAACTTGTTTGCGTACCGGTAATTGCGCCGTTACAGCGGTAACAGCACCTGCCTGGCCGCCACAAATATCTAATACCAGCGCTGTCGCGCGCTCAAGTGCATTCAAGGTGTTGCCAAAATCGACGCCCCGCTCAAAACGGTATGAGGAATCGGTGCTCAAACCCAAGCGGCGTGCTTTGCCAGCCATCACATCCGGCGTGAAGAACGCACTTTCAAGGAAAATGGCTTGTGTCGCGTCCGTGACAGAAGTCGGCTTGCCGCCCATGATGCCCGCCAAGGCAACTGGACCCTGGCTGTCTGCGATCACCAGGTCATCGGTTTTGAGCGTGATTTCTGAATCATTCAATAAAGCCAGCTTTTCACCGGCTTGGGCAAAACGCACTTGGATATCGCCTTGCAGCAGGTTTAAATCAAAGGCATGCATAGGCTGGCCCAGCTCGAGCAATACATAATTGGTGATATCCACCAATGCGCTGATACTGCGAATGCCGCTACGCTCCAAGCGACGAATCATCCAGTCAGGGGTTAAAGCTTGCGCATTTACACCCTCAATCACGCGACCATAATAGGCTGGACAAGCATCTTTGGCTTGCAGCGTGACTGCTTTACTCAAATGGCTTGTGACTGCGGCGGATTTGATGTCTGGGGCCGTCATGGGCGCACCCGTCATCGCCACCACATCTCGCGCAATGCCGACAATGCTCAGGCAATCCGCACGGTTAGGGGTGAGCTTCAAAGTATAAGTACTGTCATTCAAATCCAGATACTCACGGATATCCTGGCCCACTGGCGCGTCTGCCGGTAGCTCCAGAATGCCGTTCGCTTCAGTGGCAATCCCCAGCTCTTTGGCTGAGCACATCATGCCAAAAGACTCTACGCCACGTACCTTGGCCTGTTTGATCTGGATGCCTGGCAGCTCAGCGCCCACCAGCGCACACGGTGCTTTCAGCCCTGCTCTCGCGTTTGGCGCACCACATACAATCTGCAATACCTCTTCGCCTACTTTCACCTTGCATACCTGCAAACGGTCCGCATCCGGATGTTTGGCCGCTTCCAGGATTTCTGCCACAACGACACGGCTAAACGCAGGAGCTACCGGGGTCAACTCTTCCACCTCTAGGCCGGCCATGGTCAATGCGTGACCAAGTTGCTCGGTATCCAGTGACGGATTCACCATGGAACGTAACCATTGTTCAGAGAACTGCATATGTATCTAACCCTGTATAAATTCGGTATTTAAAGTGTGCTGGCGCTTGAATTATTTGATGAACTGCTGCAAAAAGCGCAGATCATTATTAAAGAAATGACGCAAATCATTGACGCCGTAGCGCAACATGGCTAAACGCTCTACGCCCAGACCAAAAGCAAAACCACGGTATTGAGTGCTATCGATATTGACGTGCTTGAGCACCTCAGGATGCACCATGCCACAGCCACCAATCTCCAGCCAGCCACCGTTCCAACTCATATCCATTTCCGCAGAGGGCTCAGTAAAGGGGAAAAAAGAAGGACGGAAACGCACGGTCAGATCGTCGCGTTCAAAGAATTTTTGCAGGAAATCTTGTACCACGCCTTTCAAGTTGGCAAAACTGATCTGCTCATCGACCCAAAGCCCCTCTACCTGGTGGAACATTGGGGAGTGCGTGGCATCAGAGTCGACGCGATAAACGCGGCCTGGCGCAATAATCTTCAACGGCGGCGTATTGTTCTCCATGTAATGCACTTGCACCGGAGAGGTATGCGTACGCAATACGTGCTCCATGCTGTAACTACCGGTATCGACATAAAAGGTATCGTGCATGGCACGCGCCGGATGATTATCCGGAATATTCAACGCAGTAAAATTATAAAAATCGGTTTCGATTTCAGGGCCATCGGCCACACTGAAACCAATCGAGTGGAATAACTCTTCAACCCGGCGCAGTGTCAACGTCACCGGATGTAAGCCACCAGCGGATTGCGCACGCGCTGGTAAAGTCACATCGATGGTTTCACTGGCTAGTTGCTTCGCCTGAGCAGCTGCCAGGATGCTGTCACGGCGGCCATTTAAGGCACTCTCTACGGCTTGCTTAACTACATTAATGGCTGCACCTGCGGCTGGACGTTCCTCGGCAGTCAGTTTACCAAGCCCTTTCAAGGCGTCGGTGAGTGCGCCAGATTTCCCTAGGTATTTGGCCTTGGCGTTTTCTAGTGCCGGGATGTCATGGCAAGCAGCAAAGTCTAGTTCTGCTTCTGCAATTAGGTGATTGAGGTCAGCCATCTTGAAATTCTTTATGTTTTAAGTCACATTAAAATAAAAAAAGAGGCCGCAGCCTCTTTTTTTGGTAGGTCTGATTAGGCGCTTAAACCTGTTTTAGCCAATTCTACAAATTTGGCAAAAGCAGCTTTGTCAAACACGGCCAGATCAGCCAATACTTTACGGTCAACTTCAACCGCAGATTTTTTCAGACCGTTCATGAAACGGCTGTATGTCAAACCAGCTTCACGGGCTGCCGCGTTAATACGAGCAATCCACAATGCGCGGAATTGACGTTTTTTCTGACGACGGTCACGGTATGCGTATTGACCGGCTTTCATCACCGCCTGTTTGGCAACGCGGTAAACGTTCTTACGACGACCACGATAACCTTTAGCAGCATTTAAAACTTTTTTGTGTTTTGCGCGTGCGATGACACCACGTTTTACTCTAGGCATGTCGGTCTCCTTATTGTGTTGGCATCATTGCGCGAACGCGTTTCACGTCGGTCGCAGAAATAATTGCAGTACCGCGCAGTTTACGTTTTTGCTTGGTAGTTTTCTTGGTGAGGATGTGGCGCAAGTGAGAGTGTGTACGCTTCACTTTACCGTTACCCAAGAACTTAAAGCGCTTTTTTGCGCTGCTCTTTGTCTTCATCTTTGGCATTTTTTTCTCCTTAGAGGTTAAATAGAGAGTAACTAGGCAGCCAATTTAGCCGTATTACTCCAAAAAACTTTTTATTACTAAAACTTTATTCTTCGCTTGGTGCGGCTTTTTCAGCTTTTTTGGCAACAGGCACCACTTTCTTCGCTGGCGCCAACACCATCACCATTTGGCGGCCTTCCATTTTTGGATATTGCTCCACCAATGCATGCTCTGTTAAATCTGCCTCCAGGCGTTTTAACAAAGCCAAACCAAATTCCTGATGCGTAATTTCGCGACCACGGAAACGCAAAGTAATTTTTGCTTTATCGCCATCACCCAAAAAACGGATGATGTTGCGTAATTTAATATTGTAATCGCCGTCATCGGTGCCGGGTCTGAATTTGACCTCTTTAATTTGCACCTGTTTTTGTTTCAGTTTTTGCTCGTGCAGACGCTTGCTCTCGGCGTATTTGAATTTGCCATAATCCATCAAACGGCACACAGGTGGTGCAGCATTTGGCGCAATTTCAACAATATCAATATCAGCTTCTTCCGCTTTGGCAAAGGCCTCTTTGAGGCTCATCACGCCTAACGGTTCGCCATCTACACCAATCAAACGCACTTGCGGCGCTGTAATATCGCCATTGATGCGTGTATCTTTATCCTGAGCTATAACAATCCCCTAACAATAAACAAAGCCGCACGAATACCAGAAATTAGACCCGGTTTTGGATATCTTGCTGTATCTGCGCAACAAACGCATCTACTGACATCACACCCAGATCTTCGCCTTTTCTGGTACGTACGGCCACTTGACCATTTTGCATTTCCTTATCGCCTACAACAATCAAATAAGGCAACTTGTGCAAACTATGTTCGCGTATTTTATAGGTAATCTTCTCATTTCTCAAGTCAAAATCACATCGAATGCCATTTTTCTTCAATCTTTCAACTACTTGGCGTACGTAATCGGCTTGATTATCAGAAATATTGAGCACCATGACCTGTACCGGCGCCAGCCAGGTTGGCATCGCGCCAGCAAAGTTTTCAATCAGAATCCCCAGGAAACGCTCCATGGAGCCAACAATCGCTCGATGCAGCATGACCGGATGTTTGCGGGTATTGTCTTCATCCACATATTCTGCCCCCAGGCGTACCGGCAGATTGAAATCGAGTTGAATGGTGCCGCATTGCCACAAACGGCCGAGCGAATCTTTGAGCGTGAATTCAATTTTCGGGCCATAAAATGCGCCCTCACCTGGCTGCAAGTCATACTTCAGGCCATTCTGGTCCAGCGCCGCTGCCAGTGCTGCTTCGGCTTTATCCCATACGTCATCGCTACCGACGCGCTTTTCCGGGCGGGTAGACAATTTCACCAGTACATCGTTAAAACCAAAATCCTGGTAGACCGAATACAGCATCTTGATGAAATCCGCCACTTCGGCTTCGACCTGGTTTTCGGTACAGAAAATATGCGCATCATCCTGCGTAAAACCACGCACGCGCATAAGGCCATGCAGGGAACCAGAAGGCTCATTACGGTGACAGGAACCAAATTCAGCCAGTCGCAACGGCAAATCGCGATAACTATGCAATGTGCTGTTAAAAATCTGGATATGGCCAGGACAGTTCATCGGCTTGACGGCGTAATCGCGGTTTTCCGATTTAGTAGTGAACATATTGTCATGGTAGTTCTGCCAGTGACCTGACTTCTCCCACAGTGTCTTGTCCATCACCGTTGGCGTGCGTACTTCGTCGTAACCGTATTCTTTAAACTTGTTGCGCATATACTGCTCAACCTCTTGCCAGATGCTCCAGCCTTTAGGGTGCCAGAACACCATACCAGGCGCATCGTCTTGCATATGGAAGAAATCGAGTTGCTTACCCAGTTTACGGTGGTCGCGCTTTTCCGCTTCTTCCAGCATGTGCAAATAAGCTTCCAGCTCATCCTTGTTACGCCAGGCAGTGCCGTACACACGTTGCAGCATTTCATTATTACTGTCGCCACGCCAGTAAGCACCAGCCAATTTCATCAACTTAAATGCCTTCAGCTTGCCGGTATTCGGCACGTGCGGACCACGACACAAATCGGTGAAGTTTCCTTCAGAATACAAAGACACATCTTCATTACTAGGAATACTGGCAATAATCTCGGCTTTGTAATGCTCGTTGATGCTTTTGAAGTAAGCCACGGCTTCATCACGCGGCAGGACTTTGCGTTCGACTTTTTCGTCTTTTTTCGCCAGTTCTGCCATTTTCTTTTCAATGGCTAGCAGGTCATCCGGCGTAAACGGGCGCTTGTAGCTGAAGTCATAGTAAAAACCGTTTTCAATGACCGGGCCAATCGTCACTTGCGCATCGGGGAACAATTCTTTTACGGCATAGGCCAGCAAGTGCGCCGTGGAGTGACGGATCACCTCCAGGCCTTCATCGTTTTTATCGGTAATGATGGCGAGGTCGACATCCTGCTCAATCAAATAGCTAGTGTCGACCAGTTTAGCCTCTTGCCCGGGGTGCGTGACCTTGCCAGCCAAGGCAGCTTTTGCCAATCCCGTACCAATATTGGCGGCGACATCTGCCACTGTCACGGCTTGTTCAAACTGTCTTACAGACCCATCGGGTAATCGAATATTTGGCATGCCTAATCCGTCAAAATGATCAATCACGTGCCTTGCAAACGGCACAAATAATAAAAGCCGTTAATTATAACGGCTTTTTTAAATTTAATTGGTAGTCGCGAATGGACTCGAACCATCGACCCCCACCATGTCAAGGTGGTGCTCTAACCAGCTGAGCTACGCGACTAAAGTATTGGTTGCTTATTGCTGCACATCAATAAGGTTGCGCATTCTATCCGAAAGCCTTCTGTTAAGCAATGGTATCCCGCTTATAATATGCGAATGACCAGCCTCCGCGCCATTTTACTCCCAGACGGCATGCTTGATGCCATGATAGACACCCTGGCAACGCAAGCATATTGCGTCATAGATGACTTTTTACCTGCTGAATTAACGCTTGCTTTGCGCACCATTGCCCTGGAACGACAACAACAAGGCCAGATGCACCAGGCAGGCACCAGCCGATCAGCCATTACCAACCCCAATTTACGCGGCGACCAGATCGCCTGGCTGAAAAAGGATGACCCACATCCCGCCATTCAGCAATACCTAGGGTTATTACAAGAGGTGCAACAAGCCGCAAACAGGCATTTGATGATGGGACTTGATGAATTTGAAACCCATTTTGCCATTTATCCGGCTGGCTCTGTCGGCTACGCTACCCATATTGACCAGTTTCGCCAGCATAGGCAACAGCCCGTGCCTGGCGCACGGACACTGACCTCAATTATTTACTTGAACGATCAATGGCCAGAAGATGCCGGCGGCGAACTGCGTTTATACCTGGATGAGCATTACGAAAAACCAGCCTCGACCGAGAGCCACCTGGACATTGCGCCGCTAGGCGGCAGGCTGGTATTGTTTTTAGCGGCCAGGTTCTGGCATGAGGTACGGCCAGCGAACCTGCCACGCATCAGCGTCACAGGCTGGTTTAAAACCCGCTAGCGATTACTGCGCAGACTGAATCTGAGCAGTCAGGCGGCTATAGATGTCTGCGCCAGCATAGCCGTCTTGCGGCAATCCTTTGCTGGCCTGATAGCGCCGGATAGCAGCCTGCGTCTTGGCGCCAGGAAATCCGTCCGGGGTACCGCAATCAAACCCCCTGGCATTGAGTGCTTCCTGCAAGCTCCACATTTGCTGATAACTGAGTGCGGGCGGTTCGGGCGGCATCTGCAAGGTATAGGTATCCTGGCGTAATTGCTGGCTCAGCAAACCCACCGCCAATGCATAATTGACTGAGCGGTTCCACTGCATAATCACATCAAAATTGGGGAATACCATATAAGCCGGACCATCATAACCCTGAGGCAACAATATGGCTGCCTGTGGTAAATTCAAGGCACTATCAGGCACGCCAGCCACCCCTGCTTTCACCCACTCGCTCACTGGCTTGTTATGCTGCCACTGTGCCTGGCTGTAATCAAAACCAGCTGGCAAAGACACTTGAAAACTCACTGGTTTGCCGGGTTGCCATCCAGCTTGTGCCAGATAATTGGCGGCCGAACTAAAGATGTCAGGATAAGAACTCCAGATATCAATTTTGCCATCTGCATCCGCATCTACACCATATTTAAGCAAGGTCGTCGGCATAAACTGCATATGTCCAGTCGCCCCCGCCCACGAACCCACCACCGGGCTGTCATAGCGCTGATCGCGCTCGACCACACGCATCAAGTTGAATAGTTCACGCTTGAAAAATTCTGCACGCCGCCCTTCATATGACAGCGTTGCCAGTGCAGAGGCCAGCGGGATATCGCCCATAAAGCCGCCAAAATTGGTTTCTAGCCCCCAAAAGGCAACGAGCACTTCTCTGGGTACCTGATATAACTCTTCGACCACATAGAGCACGCCCTGGTAATCCTGCATCATCTGCTTGCCTTTGCCAACCACGCGCGGATTAATGCGGCGATTGACGTAAGCAGAAAAGCTGGTAACAAATTCGGGTTGTTTGCGATCCAGCTCGATCACGCGCGGCAGATAAATAGCTTGTCTCAAGGTCACATCGACGGCTTCTGGCGCAATCTGCAGATCAATGGCTTCCTGACGCACAATCCCCAGCCACGACTGAAAACCCTCCACCTCATCGGCATGGCTCATCATGCCAACAATCATCAAGCCAGTCATCATTAAGGTACTTACCGCTGCCTGCCACTTACCGTTTTTTTTCATACTGTGATCCACTACTTTAGACTGGATAAAATCGAGGCATAGCCTGCCCGATAATCTGCAAACTGCAATTTGAATCCGGTTTGCTGTAAAAATCCATTACGGATACGTTTACCGGATTGTGGCTGTAATGGCGGCGTTTCCGGTGCTGGCAAATTCTGTTGGGCTGCTAACCATTGTAATACTTCGTGTTGCGCCGTGGGCACTCCATCGGTCAGTATGCAATGGCCCGGCAATGACTTACCATCCGCCAAATGTTGATATAAATGCACGACTGCGGCCGCAACATCCAACTCATGGATACGGTTGGTCCAGTGCGTTTTTGTTGGCCAACGTGCCGGATTCTGCAAAAGTCGCAACAGATATAATCGCTTGGGCCCGTAAATGCCGGACACCCGCAGTGCACTATGGCCGCAATCCAGCTCATCCAGCAAACGCTCCGCCTCTAGTATGACTTGCCCCTCAGCGTCTACAGGGATAGCTGGCGTGGCGTCATCTATCCATTCCCCCTGTTGCTCGCCATAAACCCCTGTACTGGAAATAAAAAATACGTGCTTTAGTTGACTCAGTGAAACATGCGCCAACACATGGCGCAGGCCTTCCACATACGTTTGCTGGTAACTTTGTCCATCTACCGGTGCCAGACAATAGAGCAGAATATCGGCTTTTATCGTATGCAAGGTAGACAGACATTCTCCGGCAACGACATCCAGATAAAGCGCCTGCGCCCCTGGTGGCACCGCTTTATGCGAACGCCTTACAATCGTTAATTCATGGCCTTGTGCGAGCGTCGCCTCTGCAATCAAGGCCCCTAAACCACCACACCCCACTTGCAATATCCGCATATTTAAACCTGCACACCTGGCAACGGATGCTTACGCAGATGGCGCTCGGCAAGCAACATGGCAGACATGGTTTTGCTATCGGTAATCTCTCCAGCTTCTATGGCCTGCATGACGCGCTCGAACGGCCAGGTAAAGACATCCATCGCTTCATCATTATCCCTGGCATGCTCGCCTTGTGACAGACCAGTAGCCAGGTAAATATGAATGACTTCGTTAGAATAGCCAATACAGGGATGTTGTATGCCTAATTTGACCCAATCTTGCGCTGTATAACCGGTCTCTTCGAGCAACTCACGCTGGCCTGTCGTCAATACGGGCTCACCAGCGTCTATCTTGCCTGCGGGCAATTCAATAAATACCTGCTTGAGAGGATAGCGAAACTGCCGCTCGAGCACTACGCCACCGGTTTGCGTGAGCGCAATCACGACCACGGCTCCCGGATGCGTCACATATTCGCGCCCACTGATCACGCCATTGGGCAAGCGGGCTTCATCGTAACGCACTGTAAGCATTTTGCCCTGCGCCATGATTTCACTGGAGACGGTTGTTTCAACCAGATGCTGGTCATCATTTGAGTGTGATATTGCTTTTTCTTCTGTCATGCCTTAAATCTATTGCCTAAACTGATTTTAAAAATCACCGAATAAGTGAGCGAGCGGGATAAAGTGCAAGGCGCACGGAACGCAATCACCGAGACAGTACACGAAGAATGGCAAGGTGATGAGTATCGCGCAACGCTGCAATTTTCCCGCGTAGCCACTTATGACACAAATCCTTTAAATGTATTGCACTCATTCACTTGGCCTGACTGCAACCCTTGCTTGAACCAGTGCACGCGCTGCTCTGAACTGCCATGCGTAAAACTATCTGGGACCACATAGCCTTGCGCCTGCTTTTGCAAGGCATCATCACCGATTGCCGTTGCCGCACGCAAGGCCTCTTCAATATCGCCCGCTTCCAAAATGCGAAACTGCTGGTCCGCATGATGCGCCCACACACCAGCGTAACAATCGGCTTGCAACTCCAGACGCACTGAATAGGCATTAGCGGCCGCCTCAGAAGGTGCCTGCTGCCTGGCCTGCTGTACTTTCTCGGACGTGCCCAGCAGGTTTTGTACATGATGCCCGACTTCGTGTGCAATCACATACGCCTGGGCGAAATCCCCCGGAGCTTTAAATCGCTCTTGCAACTCCTGGTAAAAACTCAAATCGATATAGACCTTTTGGTCGGCCGGACAATAAAACGGGCCCATGGCTGCCTGGCCTTGCCCACACGCTGTTTGGGTAGCGCCTCCAAAAATCTCCAGGTTGGGTGGCGCGTACTGCCGCCCTGCAGCTGAAAACAGGCCTTGCCACACTTGCTCGGTACTCCACAACACACGCGAGACAAATTTTACGTTGGGATCATTATTATCTGCTGGTGCCGTCTGGGAACGTTCGGGAGGCTGGGCCTGTTGAGCAATATTGAGCACCAAATTAGGGTCCACGCCAAAATACATGGCGACCAGCGCAATCGCAATGGTACCAATACCAATACTGCGGCCACCGATCAAACCGCTGCCGCGACTGTCTTCGACATGCCCGCTTTCTTCCAAGTCATCCAGGCGCACAATTATCTCCGGATCAGTACGAATGAAAAATGTTGAGGGAATGTGATTACTTTAGCATGCAGCACTGATAAAATCACACCATGTTTACTGGGATTATTCAAACCGTCGGCAGGATTGCCGAAGTCGTTCCTCATGGTGAAGATTGCGCATTACGCATTGAAGCAACCGAATTGGGAATGGAAGATGTTCAATTGGGTGACAGCATTGCCGTGAATGGGGTTTGCCTCACGGTCACTGATTTTAACTCACAAAGCTTTCAGGTCATGGTATCCAAAGCCACGCTGGACGTGACGACTGGTTTGCACCAACCTGGCCCTGTTAACCTCGAAAAAGCCTTGCGCCTTTCTGACAGGCTGGGTGGTCACCTAGTGACTGGGCATGTCGATGGGATTGGCACCATCACTACCCTACAAGAAGAGAGTGAATGCTGGTTATTGAAGGTTCAGCTGCCGCACGCCATTAGCAGGTATGTTGCGAAAAAAGGCTCTCTGTGCGTCAATGGCATTAGCCTGACCGTAAACGAAATTGTACAGGACGAAGTCAGCATTAACCTGATCCCTCACACCATGCAACACACCATGATGCAGTTCGCCAAAACCGGCGACCCCGTCAACCTCGAAATAGACCTGATTGCGCGTTATGTCGAGCGCATGCAAGCTTGGGAGCAAGAGTAATGTCGGCGCAAATTAGCCCTATCGAAGCGATTGTCGCCGATATTCGTGCCGGTAAAATGGTGATTCTGGTCGATGACGAGCACCGGGAAAATGAAGGTGATTTTGTGATTGCCGCAGAGTTCGTCACCGCAGAACATATCAATTTCATGGCCAAATATGGCCGTGGCCTGATCTGCCTGACCCTGACCGAACAACGCTGCCGACAATTGAACTTACCTCCCATGGTACAAAAAAATGGCACCCGTCTTGGGACCAATTTCACCGTTTCCATTGAAGCCGCCGAGGGCGTGACGACCGGCATTTCTGCTGCTGACCGTGCCACCACCATACGCGCTGCGATTGCCAAACAGGCTAATGCCAACAGCATCGTTAGTCCCGGCCATATTTTTCCGCTATCCGCCATGAATGGTGGCGTCCTGGTACGCGCCGGGCATACCGAAGCCGGTTGCGACCTGGCACAGCTCGCTGGTTGTGAGCCAGCCAGCGTGATATGCGAGATACTTAAGGATGATGGCGAAATGGCGCGCCTGCCTGACCTGATGCAGGTGGCCGCTGAACACGATATCAAAATCGGCACTATTGCTGACCTGATCCATTACCGTGCTGCGCATGAAACCCTCATTGAACGCAGCGCCGAACGCAATATTGAAACTGTGTATGGCCCAATGCGCCTAATCGCCTACCGTGACAATATCGCACAGGAAACCCACCTGGTATTGGTCAAAGGCGACCTGCAAGCCAATGATGAAGTACTGGTGCGTGTCCACGAGCCACTTTCCATGATAGACCTGCTCGATAAAAGCCATCAGGCACACAGCTGGAACCTGTTGCATGCCATGCGCGTGATCAACTCTGCACCCTGCGGTGTGATGGTGCTGATCAACCATGACGAAGATGGCCTGGCGCTGACTGACCGCATCCTGCGTGCAGACCAGAAGATGGTGCTAAACCAGGAACTGCGTAACTATGGTATCGGTTCGCAGATCCTGCTCGACCTGGGCGTGAAAAAGATGCGTCTGATGGCCGCTCCGCGCAAAATGCCTAGCATGGATGGGTTTGGTCTGGAAATTACCGGGTATTTGAGTGCAGAAGAAGCCAGCGCGTGATGACTGAAAAGTTAAGCTTGAATACCGAAGAGACACGCCTAAACCTGACCGGCCAGATTCTCATTGCCATGCCAGCCTTGGAAGACCCTTATTTCAGCAAAAGCGTGATCCTGATTTGCAATCATGACCAGGATGGTGCCATGGGCATGATCCTTAACCACCCTTTGCAACTCAATGTCGGCGACCTGTTTGAACAATTGGATATGGAATGTCATGTGCCGCAGCAACAGGAGCGCCAGGTCCATTTTGGCGGTCCCGTCCAGGTTGAGCGCGGTTTTGTATTACATACCCCGGCGACCGAATTCAATACCACACTGGACCTGTCTGAGGGGCTTGCCATGACTTCTTCCAAAGATATTCTGGAAGCCGCCGCACGTGACGAAGCACCACAGGACATGTTTATCGCACTTGGCTATACGGGTTGGTCAGCGGGCCAACTGGAAGAAGAAATTCAGGCCAATACCTGGCTGACCTTGCCACTGGCGGATGACCAGCAATTGCACAAACTGATTTTCAGGCTGCCCAATGACGACAAGCTCACCTGGGCCATGCAACAACTGGGCGTGGACTTCGCTACCCTGTCTGAGGTGGCTGGTCATGCCTGATGCGGCCAAGCCCGGCAAACAGCCCCTCAACCAAAGCCATTTACCGATTACCCAGCGCCGTTATCCTGATATCACTGGCACAGTGCTTGGTTTTGATTTTGGTGAAAAACGGATAGGTGTGGCTGTCGGCGACACGCTGCTCAAACTGGCGCACCCACTACTCACCATAGATACAGAGGAAAATGCTGCAAAATTTGCGCAAATCGAAGCACTACTCAATGAATGGCAACCTGCGCTGCTGATTGTTGGTTTACCAATGTCTCTGGACGGTGAGGCGCATGCTATGACTGCGCTGGCACAAAAGTTTGCCCAACGCCTGGAAGGCCGGTTTAACTTGCCGGTGATGATGGTGGACGAACGCCTGTCCTCTGCAGAAGCCTCTCAATCGCTACGCGAGGCAGGGGTAAGAGGCCGCGCGCAAAAGACATTTCTGGACCAGGTTGCCGCACAAACTATATTACAATCTTATTTTGACGCCTATCACGGACGTGCATAGCACAGAACCCATATGAGATTACCAGACCCCGAACAACTCATGGATCGTTTATACGACCAGCTCAAACCACAGATACAGGACAATACAGCCCTGGTTGGCATATATACTGGCGGTGTCTGGCTCATGGAAAAACTGCTACAGCGCCTGCAGCAGGATTTGGGACGTGAAATTGACCACGGCAAAATGGACGCGGCCATGTACCGCGATGACTATGCAAAACGCGGGCTTAAAACTGCCGCCCAACCGGCCCATATCCCGTTCGATGTCAATGGCAAACATATCATCCTCATTGATGACATTTTTTATACCGGCCGTACGACACGTGCCGTCATGAATGAATTGTTTGATTACGGGCGCCCTGCCTCGGTCAAACTGGCAGCGCTGATCAACCGTGGCGGCGCTGAATTACCTATCCGGCCTGACATGGTGGGTGCAGAGCTGCCATTACAGGCCCATCAAGCATTTGAACTGTCCATGAATACACTGGGACGCCTGAGCCTGAGCATCTCGGAATCTGACCCGTCTGCAACCAACCCGTCTTCGAATAGTGGAGCTGACGCCAATGTATAACCCGCAACTCAACGCACAGGGGCAACTGCAACACCTGCTCAGTATTGAAGGATTGCCCAAACGCATCCTGACTGACATTCTCGATACCGCCGAGAATTTTGTCGGCGTGGCCGAGCGTGAAGTGAAAAAAGTGCCATTGCTGCGCGGCAAAACCGTATGCAATATCTTTTTTGAGAACAGCACCCGTACGCGCACTACCTTTGAAATTGCGGCCAAACGCTTGTCAGCCGATGTGCTTAACCTGAATGTCAGCACCTCCTCGCAATCCAAGGGCGAAACCATCCTTGATACGGTGAACAACCTGATTGCCATGCACGCCGATATGTTTGTGGTGCGCCACCAGCAGAGTGGCGCCGCACATTTTATTGCGCAACATGTGCCACCTCACATCAGCGTCATCAATGCCGGTGATGGCCGTCATGCACACCCGACTCAGGGCCTGCTTGATGTGTTTACCATCCGCAAATACAAGCCGGAGATGCACAACCTGCGCGTGGCCATTGTCGGCGATGTACTGCACTCCCGCGTCGCCCGCAGTGAAATTCATGCGCTGACGACACTGGGTGTGCCTGAAATCCGAGTGATTGCACCGCGCACCCTGCTGCCTTCAGATGTGGAAAAGCTCGGCGTACAAGTCTTCCACAATATGGAACAAGGCCTCAAAGACGTCGATGTCGTCATGATGCTGCGCCTGCAAAACGAACGCATGTCTGGCGCCCTGCTACCGAGTTCACAGGAGTTCTTCCAGACCTTCGGCTTGACGCCTGAGCGGCTGGCGCTGGCAAGGCCAGATGCAATCGTCATGCATCCCGGCCCCATGAATCGTGGTGTGGAAATTGATTCGGCCGTGGCAGATGGCAAACAATCGGTCATTCTGCCGCAAGTCACTTATGGTATCGCAGTCCGCATGGCGGTGATGGCAATTTTGGGAGGGGGCAACGCCGCATGAATATCGTGATTAAACAAGGCCGCCTGATGGATGCCAGCCAGCAGCTGGATCAGGTCAAAGACCTGTATATCAGCGGCGGCAAGATTGTGGCGATTGGAGATGCGCCCGCAGGATTCAAGGCTGACCAAACACTGGACGCCAGCGGCAAATGGGTATTGCCAGGACTAGTGGATTTATGTGCCCGCCTGCGTGAACCTGGCAGTGAATACAAAGCCACGTTGCTGAGTGAACTGCGTGCTGCCATGGCTGGCGGCGTCACCAGCCTGGCCTGCCCGCCAGACACAGACCCGGTGCTAGACGAACCGGGCCTGGTTGAAATGCTCAAGCACCGCGCCAAATCACAGGCTCTGGCGCATGTGTATCCGCTGGGTGCGGTCACTCGCCAGTTGCAAGGCCAGCTGCTCACGGAAATGTATGCCCTGACGGCTGCTGGCTGCGTCGGCTTCTCACAGGCGGATACCGCCATTGTCGACACCCAGGTATTGTGGCGTGCATTTGAATATGCCGCGACCTTTGGCTACACCTTGTTTATGCGTGCCGAAGATCCTTACCTGGCGAGGAATGGTGTGGCACATGATGGTGAAGTGGCCTCCAGATTAGGTTTAAAAGGGATCCCTTCTGCCGCAGAAAGTATCGCTCTGCAAACCATGTTGCGCATTGCCCAGGCCACCGGCGCCAAACTGCATATTGCCCGTGTTTCCACGGCTGAGGCAGTTGAGTTGATCCGCCAGGCCAAGCAATCCGGCATGCAGGTGACCGCGGATGTCAGCATCCAGCACTTGCACCTCACCGATATGGATATCGGGTTCTTTGACAGCATGGTGCATTTGCAACCGCCGGTGCGTACACAACGTGACCGTGATGCTTTACGTGCAGGCCTGCTGGATGGTACGCTGGACGCTATTTGCTCTGACCATACGCCGGTCGATGATGACGCCAAAGCTCTACCTTTTGCTGAGTCTCACCCTGGTGCCTCTGCGCTTGAATTACTATTACCCCTGGCATTGAAATGGGCCGCGCAAGCCAAATTGGCGCCTAGCCAGGCCCTGGCGAAAATCACTCAGATTCCTGCAGATATTCTTGGCATTGGCGCTGGCAATTTGCAGGTTGGGGCGACTGCCGATGTGGTTGTTTACGACCCGGAAATGGAATGGCGTGTCGATGGCCGCGCATTGATGAGCCAGGGCAAGAATACGCCTTTTGTGAATCATGCGGTCACTGGCAAGGTCTCTGCCACGCTCACACAGGGCAATCTGGTATTCCAGCAGGAAACTTTGCTACTGGGTTAATCAGTTGCCAAAACAAAACGCCTGCGACATCTCATCGCAGGCGTTTTTCATGGTCCACTGCCTTGCTTACAGGATATCCAGGTTAGAAATCTGCCCGCGTTCCTGGTTTTCAGGGTTCATCAGCTTGCTGTTCAGCTTGAATTTAAGCCGCAAGTCGTTGACCGAGTCTGCGTTACGCAAAGCATCGTCATAACTGATCTGGCCAGACTCAAATAAATCAAACAAGGCCTGATCAAAGGTTTGCATGCCCAGCTCACGGGATTTGGCCATGATTTCCTTGATGGCATGCACATCCCCCTTGTAAATCAGGTCTGAGATCAGTGGCGAATGCAGTAACACTTCTACTGCCGCCACACGGCCACTGCTATCCAGTTTGGGAATAAGGCGTTGTGAAGCGATACAACGCAGGTTAAGCGACAAATCCATGAGTAACTGCTGGCGGCGCTCTTCGGGGAAAAAGTTGATAATCCGGTCCAGTGCCTGGTTGGTGCTGTTGGCATGCAGGGTTGCCAGGCACAAATGCCCAGTCTCAGAGAAAGCAATCGCGTAATCCATGGTTTCACGGTCGCGGATCTCGCCGATCATGATCACATCCGGCGCCTGACGCAAAGTGTTCTTGAGCGCAGCATGCCAGCTCTCGGTATCCACTCCGACTTCACGCTGCGTCACAATGCAATTTTTGTGGCCATGAATAAATTCGACCGGGTCTTCAATCGTAATAATATGGCCGTAACTGCTTTCATTGCGGTGACCTAGCATCGCAGCCATGGAGGTCGACTTACCGGAGCCGGTGCCACCCACAAAAATGATCAGGCCACGCTTGGCCATGACCACATCCTTGAGGATGGGCGGCAGCTTGAGGTCGTCAAATTTGGGGATGTTGGTATTAATGACGCGGAACACCAGGCCGACTGCACTGCGCTGGATAAAAGCATTAACGCGGAAGCGGCCTACAGAAGGCATGCTGATGGCAAAGTTACACTCCAGTGTCTCCTTGAACTCCTGCGCCTGCTTGTCGTTCATGACAGTACGCGCAATTTCTGCGGTTTGCTGTGTATTGAGCATTTGCGATGAGACGGGGGTCAGCTTGCCGTCTATCTTCATGGCTGGTGGGAAACCCGCCGTGATGAACAAGTCAGAGGCCTTGCGCGTGATCATGAGCTTGAGCAAGTCATTGACGAATTTTTCCGTCTGGGCGTGATCGCCCACGGTTTGCGTGCTCTCCATATTGTTAGCCGATGATAGCGTCACGGTTGGCGGCCTTGGTGCGTGCTTCAGCAGCGCTGATCACATTTCGTTTCACCAGGTCTTGCAGGTTCTGGTCCAGGGTTTGCATACCCATGCTCTGCCCGGTCTGGATGGCTGAATACATCTGTGCAATCTTGTTTTCACGAATCAGGTTACGGATGGCGGGTGTACCCATCATGATTTCATGTGCAGCCACACGACCCTGCTCATCTTTGGTTTTACACAGGGTTTGTGAAATAACGGCGCGCAAAGACTCAGATAACATGGAACGTACCATTTCTTTTTCAGCAGCCGGGAACACGTCCACCACCCGGTCTATGGTTTTGGCGGCGGAGCTGGTATGCAAGGTACCAAACACCAGGTGGCCGGTTTCCGCAGCGGTCAGTGCCAGGCGGATGGTTTCCAGGTCACGCATCTCACCCACCAGGATCACGTCCGGGTCTTCACGCAAGGCAGAGCGCAGCGCATTTTCAAACGATTGCGTATGCGGACCGACTTCGCGCTGGTTAATCAATGACTTTTTCGAGGTATGCACAAATTCAATCGGGTCTTCCACAGTCAGCACGTGCGACATCTGCGTTTCATTGATGTAATCAATCATCGCCGCCAATGTGGTGGACTTACCAGAACCAGTCGGACCGGTCACCAGTACAATCCCGCGTGGCGTATCCGCAATGTCCTTGAACACCTTGGGGGCATTTAGCTCATCCAGTGTTAGCACTTTGCTTGGAATGGTACGGAATACCGCACCGGCACCGCGTTGCTGGTTAAACGCGTTAACCCGGAAGCGTGCGAGGTCAGGAATTTCAAACGAAAAGTCGCATTCCAGTGTTTCTTCATACACCTTGCGCTGGCTGTCGTTCATGATGTCATACAGCATGCGGTGTACTTCAGCATGCTCCATGGCAGGTAAATTGATTTTACGCACATCGCCATGTACGCGAATCATCGGCGGCAAACCGGAGGACAAATGCAAGTCCGAGGCTTTGTTTTTAACTGAAAATGCCAATAAATCTGAAATATCCACAATCGACTCCAGTGATTATTTATATAATGTTGCTTTGGTTTTTTTATATTCCGAGTATTTATCCACTTGCTTTTGCCACACAGTCGCTATGACCGCTATTTCTGACAACATTGCCTTAATCAGCCAGCAAATTGCTGATGCACAGAACCGTTTTCATGCAACACAAACGGTCACGCTCTGCGCGGTAAGCAAAGCGCAACCTGCTGAGGCGATCCGTGCTGCCTACCAAGCCGGTCAAACCGTATTTGGCGAAAACTATCTGCAAGAAGCCCTCACAAAGCAGGCGCAACTACAAGACTGTGCAATAGCATGGCACTTTATCGGCCCGATTCAAAGCAATAAAACACAGCCAATTGCCCGTCATTTCGACTGGGTACATTCGGTAGACCGCCTTAAAATTGCGCAACGACTATCAGATGCTCGGCCTCCAGAAGCGGCACCGCTGAATATTTGCCTGCAAGTGAACATTAGCGAAGAGGCAAGCAAAAGTGGTGCCAGTGGACAGGAAGTATTGGAACTCGCCTTAAATATCAAACAGTTGCCGCGCCTGCAACTGCGCGGCTTGATGGCGATTCCGGCCCCAAGCAGTGATTTTGAGCAACAGCGTGACCAATTTCGGCAGGTACGCGCGCTGTTTGATCAATTGAACAGCCATGGCCTGCAACTGGATACTTTATCCATGGGCATGAGCGGTGATTTTGCCGCCGCGATTGCCGAAGGCGCCACGCTGGTGCGTGTTGGCTCGGCTATTTTTGGCGCACGCCCGCCTAAACCTCAACCAGATTCAGCGACAGAAGGAAACTAATTAAATGCAATCACTCTCAGCCACACGCATCGCCTTTATTGGCGGCGGCAATATGGCGCAGGCGCTCATGATAGGGCTGCAACAACGTGCTTTTGCCATGCAGAATATCACCGTCATTGACCCGGACACAGCCAAACACGAGCACTTACAAGGCACGCTAGGTGTCAACACCAGTGCCAGCCTGGATACACATTCGCTGACTGCCGATGTGATTGTTTTGGCAGTCAAACCTCAACAGCTCCAAAGCGTGGCGCAAGCGCTGGCGCCTTTTCTACAATCGCAATTGCTGATTTCGGTCGCGGCGGGGATACGTACCGCCGACTTGAGCCGCTGGCTGGGCGGTTACCAAACCATGGTCCGCACCATGCCCAACACGCCTGCGCAAATCCAGGCAGGGATCACCGGGGCTTATGCCCTGGCAGCCGTGTCTGCGGCACAACGCACACTGGCAGATTCACTGTTGCAAGCTGCCGGGGAGGTGGTCTGGCTGGATGATGAAGCGCAACTGGACGCGGTCACTGCGATTTCCGGGAGCGGCCCGGCCTATGTGTTTTTGATGATAGAGGCCCTAACGGCAGCAGGCGTGGCTTTGGGCCTGACTGAAGCACAGTCACTCAAACTCAGTCTGGCCACCTTTAAAGGCACCAGCCTGTTGGCAGCAGGCAGTGCAACCCCCGTCGCGACCTTGCGTGAGCAAGTGACCTCCAAGGGCGGCACTACCGAGCAAGGCTTGCTCAGTATGCGCCAACACGATATTCATGGCATGATGCGACATGCGGCCGAACAGGCTGCACGTCGCGCCAAAGAACTCGGCGATCAACTGGGAGCCCAAGCATAATGCTGCAAAACATGACCACCTTTTTACTGAATGCCGCCTTTGGCATTCTCACCTTTCTGCTGGTACTGCGCTTTTTAATGCAGTGGACACGCACTTCATTTCAGAATCCGCTAGGGCAGATGACCATGGCACTGACTGACTTTATGGTGAAACCAGCACGCAAAATCATCCGGCCGGTCAGGCAATGGGACCTCTCTACGCTATTGCTGGCATTACTGATGCAGATTGTTTTATTTGCGCTGTTAACATTGTTGGCAGGCGCGCCCGTTTCGCCTGTGTTTTGGGTATGGCAAGCCGTATTTGGGGTATTGGGGCAGATGGTAGATGTATTTTTCTATGCGATCTTGCTGATGGCGATATTAAGCTGGGTCAATCCTTACAGCCCGATTTATGGCGTGTTGAACCAGCTATCCTCGCCCATTCTTGATCCGTTGCGCCGCGTATTACCCGCGATTCAAGGCTTTGATTTTTCGGCACTGGTGGCGCTGCTTTTACTGCAGATGATCAGCCGTATTGTATTGCCCAGCCTGGCAATGGGGATTATTTAAAACAATAGGGCAAACATTGCCCTATTGTTTTAAATCCAGACAATATCAAATTCTTCGCGCCCGTACTGGGTATCCGGGTGTAACGACACCGGTTTTTTAATAAAGTCTGACAGGTTTGCCAGGCTTTGCGACTCTTCGTCGCCCAGCATATTAATCACTTCAGGGGATGCCAATATCTTGAATTCATTGGCGTTTCTAAACTGTTTTGACTCGCGTAACAACTCACGCATGATTTCATAGCAAATGGTTTGCGCTGTTTTCAGCTCGCCACGACCCTGGCATACCTGACAAGACTCACATAGCAAATGTGCCAGACTCTCACGGGTGCGCTTGCGTGTCAGCTCCACCAGGCCCAATGCCGAAAAACCATTTACATTAATACGCGCCCTATCCAGCGTCACTGCCTTGCGTAACTCTTCCAGCACCGCTTCGCGCTGGGCATCTTCATCCATATCGATAAAATCGATAATGATAATGCCACCCAGATTACGCAAGCGCAGTTGCCGTGCAATCGCCTGTGCCGCTTCCAGATTGGTTTTGAAAATGGTATCAGACAGGTTTTTGCCGCTGACAAAACTACCAGTATTCACGTCCACCGTGGTCAATGCTTCGGTCTGGTCAAAAATCAGGTAGCCGCCAGATTTCAGCTCGACTTTACGTGCCAGGGCTTTTTCAATTTCGTTTTCAATATCGTAAAACTCAAACAGCGCCCGCTCGCCCTTGTAATGGGTCAGCGGCTTCACCGCATGCGAGACATACAGCTCGGCAAACTCTTTGAGGCGCTCAAACATCTCGCGCGAATCGACGCGGATGCTGGTGGTTTCAGTACACACGACATCGCGCAAAATACGTCGAGGCAGGCTCAGGTCATAAAAAATCAGTGATCGTTCACCGACTTTTTTACTTTCAGCCTGGATCTTGCTCCACACTTTGCGCAAATATTCGATATCAGCCAGCAGCTCTTGATCAGTCGCATTTTCCGACATGGTACGGATAATGTAGCCGCCCTCGCGTTCTTCTGGCAGCAATCCCAGCAACCGGTTACGCAAGAATTCGCGTTCTTCTTCGATATCAATGCGTTGCGAAACGCCAATATGTTTCTGGTAAGGCAGGTAAACTAAAAAACGTCCTGCAATACTGATTTCAGTGGTCAGGCGGGCACCCTTGGTGCCTATGGCCTCTTTAATCACCTGCACGATGATGGACTGGCCTTCATGCAAGACCTCCTGAATCGGGCGCTCTTTCTTGATATCGCCTTCTTCAGCATGGCATTCCATGATGTCTGCCGCATGCAAAAAAGCCGCGCGTTGCAAGCCGATTTCGACAAACGCTGATTGCATGCCTGGTAACACGCGAACAACGGTGCCACGGTAAATATTTCCTACAATACCCAGCGATGAGGCCCGTTCTATGTGTAGCTCCTGGACAATCCCTTGCTCCAGAATCGCCACGCGCGTCTCCTGCGGCGTGACGTTAATCAATACTTCCTGCGCCAATGACATGCTTTACCCGATCTCTATCATTTTTTATGCAAAGTTTACCATGCGTGCAGTAACTGCGCCGTCTCGTGCAGCGGTAATCCCATCACGCCACTGTAGCTACCTTTTATGCGCACGATCCAGGCGCCAGCGCGCCCCTGTATGCCATAGGCACCTGCTTTATCCATCGGTTCGCCCGAGGCAATGTAGTCTTGCAAACTAGCCAACGGCACCTGCATCATTTCAACCTCGGTCGTATTGAGTAGGCAACGCACTTCGCCCGCATAGTAGACCGCCACTGCCGTATGCACTAGATGCACGCTGCCACTCAAGCGGGAAAGCATCTCTAGCGCCTCTTTGGCATCGGCAGGCTTGCCCAGAATGTCTTGCCCCAGGGCCACTGTGGTATCTGCAGCAAGAATCGGCAAGCCTTTAGCGGCATGCGCCTCGGCAATCGCCATGGCTTTGGCAGTGGCCAGCCGCTGTACATACAGCGCGGGATCCTCCCCCGGTAAACAGGATTCATCAATATCTGCCGGCAGGATGTCACATTGCACGCCTAACTGCGCTAATAGCTCTACCCGGCGCGGGCTGCGTGAAGCCAATATAATTTTTCGTTGTTGCATATTCATTATCGCGATGTCTATTTCAACCTAGGCCGACAAGGTAACACAAACGCAGGGAGTTTTGCGTTAATAGCAGTCCAACTTGCGTCCCAACTTATACTAGCGGTCGCTTCCTCATTGTGTACAATACCTTTTCGTTTGATTTTCTCACCTGACAATTCCGCATGAATGCCATCGAACACCTGCTGCAACGCGCCGAACAACTGATCACGCGTCTTGAAACCTTATTGCCTGCTCCACCGGCTGAGCCCGATTGGCAAGCTGTCGCCTGGCGCTGGGTCAAGCACGGCAACCAGGGCCAGTTACAGGCGGTTGAACATCCTCACCACATATTGCTCGAAGATATCCGCTTTATAGACAGGCAAAAAAACGAGGTCGTGCGTAATACGCGCCAGTTTCTACAGGGTCTGCCAGCCAACCACGTCTTGCTGACAGGCGCACGCGGCACTGGCAAATCCTCACTGGTCAAAGCGGTGCTCAATGCCTATGCAGCCGGAGGGTTGCGTCTGATAGAAGTGGAAAAACAGGATTTAACCGACCTGCCGCAAATCACGCAACTGATCCGCCAGCGGCCTGAAAAGTTTATTATTTTTTGCGATGACCTCACGTTTGAAGCCAATGACATGGGCTACAAGGCGCTTAAGGTAATACTTGATGGCTCAATTGAGCACGCCTCCGACAACGTGCTGGTCTATGCCACCTCCAACCGTAAAAACCTGATGCCGGAATACATGGCAGACAACCAGCCGATTGTCGACAAAGGCGAGATTCGCCAAAACGACACCATAGACGAAAAGACTGCACTGGCCGAACGTTTTGGCCTGTGGCTATCGTTTTACAGTTTTGACCAGGACGAATACCTCAGCATCGCCGAGCACTGGCTGCAAACCTTCGGCATTGCTATGGATGATACTGCACGCCATGCCGCCCTGCAGTTTTACCACACGCGAGGCGCCCGCAGTGGCCGCGTCGCTTACCAGTTCGCCAAAGACTATGCTGGCCAACTGCAACTGAAATCTTGATACTTATGACCAAACTCGTCCAAGTCGCGGTTGCCATCCTCATGCAACCAAATGGTGAATACCTGCTCGCCAGCCGCCCCAATGGCAAAGGCTGGGCTGGCTGGTGGGAGTTTCCTGGTGGCAAGATCGAATCTGGCGAAACGGCAGAACACGCCTTGATCCGCGAAGCACAAGAAGAGCTCGGCATCACCCCCACGCACATCCAGCCGTGGATTAAACGCCGCTACGACTACCCCGCCACGCATGATGCCGAGGCCAAAACCGTACTGCTGCACTTCTTTTTTGTCCACGCATGGCAAGGCAAATTACAAGCGCGCGAAGGCCAGCAATTTGCCTGGCAGCATCCACGCAAACTCAACGTCAGCCCGGTGCTACCTGCCAATGCCCCCATTATGCAAGCACTCAGCCTGCCGCCCGTTTACGCCATCAGCAATGTGCAAGAAATGGGTGAACACGCATTCTTGCAAGCGTTAAAGAAGCAACTCGACCATGGCCTGCAATTGCTGCAAATCCGCGAATCGCAGCTTGATGACGCAGCACTCGCCAAATTGAGCGAGGAAGTATTACAGCTATGTGCGCCTTACGACTGCCGCTGCCTGCTCAATGGCAGCTCCGAGAAAGCATTGCAACTCGGCTACCACGGCGTGCATTTTAACAGCGAGCGCCTGGGGACACTCACGCAAAAACCAAATCATTTATTGGTAGGCGCCTCTTGTCACAACCGCGCGGAGTTGGAGCAAGCACAATCACTAAAGCTAGACTTCGCACTGCTCTCGCCAGTGTTACCGACAAAAAGTCATCTAGAAACAAGCGGAATGGGATGGGAAAAATTTGGCGAAACGCTCAGTGGAATGGAAATCCCGGTCTATGCTTTAGGAGGCATGCAAGCAGAACATCTATCCCTCGCGCTCGCTACGGGTGCGCGCGGTATCGCCATGCAACGGGCATGCTGGATTTAACCTAAACCACTTAAAGACCAATCACATGAACATTCAAGCAAACAACCCATTACACGCCATCACGCTTGAGAAAATTGTCGTTGCCCTGGTCGACCATTACGGCTGGGATAAACTCGCGCAAAAAGTGAATATCAATTGTTTTAAAAGCGATCCTTCGGTGAGGTCTAGCTTGAAGTTTTTACGCAGGACGCCCTGGGCGAGAACAGAAGTTGAAAATTTGTATCTGGCGACTTTTGCTAAAAATCGCGATTGACAGCGAGTGACCGCTTAATCTGCCTACAGGGAGTTGAGTCAGGGGGCGGCTTTTACCGGCATGGTGACAAACTGGTCTGTGATTTTGCCTTGTTTGTCTTTAAAGCACAGCCTGAACTTCACCTGCTCACCTGTTTTAAACGGCGTTGGCAATTCAAATAACATTAAATGCAAGCCACCTGGTGCCAACTTCACTGGTTTGCCCGCAGGCACAGTCAACTCTTCCATACTGCGCATTTTCATGATGCCATTTTCCATGGTCATGCTATGCATTTCCACGCTGCCAGCGCGCTCTGTTTCGACGTATACCAAGGTGACTTCCTGCGTGCTAGATAAGGTCACATAAGCCGCTCCTACAGACTGCCCGGGGTTAGAAGCACGCACCCAGGCATCGGTCATTTTCACTTCTGCATGGGCGATACCCAGCCAGCCAGCCAGGCAAATACTGGTCACGAAACGGAAAAGAAAAGCTGTTTTATGCATGGTCATGATCCTGTCAGCCAGTTATTCTGGCTCGTATAAGTCTGGCGGTGTGCTATCCGGGATACGGAATTTTTCTGTGGCCCAATCGCCGAGATCAACCAATTTGCAGCGCTCACTGCAAAAGGGCCGGTATGGATTCGAAGTCGAGTACTCCGTGGTTTCACCGCAAGATGGACAAGCGACCTTGCGCGCTTTGACGGCTGGCTGTATCAATTGTGGGCTGCCCCAGTAAAGTTACAGATAATCATCTTAAAGGAGATATCTTGATCGCACCCCTTGGGTCGTTGTACGAAATCCAGCTTCTGGAAACGAATATTGATGGCATATTTGTTGGCACTGACCTCAGGGAAACATTCGTCGTGTTCGATCACAATACGCAATAATTGTGCAGGTTTGTGACCGGATAATTGCTGTTGGTAAGCGCCATTGTGGGCAACCAGTGAGAGCACCTGACCACTCCCGCGCAGCAGTTGCAGAATCAGGCGGATAGCCTCGTACATGGGCATGAGTTTGGCCAGCCAGTGGTCAAAATCATTCTTGCGGCGCTCTTCACCAAGGTAGAGCCAATGACGGTATGAGGGCAAGTCAAACTCGCATACACCACCGGGAATGCTGGTCCGTTGTTTGACGCTCATTAGCCAGTCGTTATCGCGTAATGATTGACCGAGTTTTTGATGATCTGAGCGTAATGAAACCGCACAGCGATCAAGGCTGGACATGGTGGTTGCCAACGCAAGCTGATCAATATTGGGGTTATTCTGCAAAAATGAGAGTTGCACCTTGTGCCTTTCCAATTCTTGCAACAGATCAACTTTTAGATCGCCCCGATCAATCAGGTCAAGGATTTGCAACATGGAAATCAGCGCCACATGGTGACTGATTTCATGGCCAATCTCAATGTGGTGCAGCATTTTGACGAACAAATCTTCCAGGCGGAGATAAGTTCTGATGCGCTCGTTAAATGGAAACTCGTAGCTCGACACGGCAGCCTTTTCTGTCAGCTGATACTTGAAAAGTATGCAATAAAAGCCTGATTATGAAACCCTTTTCATTCACTGGCAAGTTTTAGAGAAGTTTTTATGAAACTCTAGCACTTTTTCCTGCAAATGATCCAATGTTTGGTCATTGACAATGACTGAGTCGGCAATGGATAAACGCTCTTCACGGCTGCTTTGTGCCCCAATCATGGCTTGCGCCATCACTTCAGATAACTGGCTGCGTTGTATCACCCGTGTGAGCTGCGTGTGCTCGTCACAATCAATCACCAGCACATGGTCTACGCTCTGCCAATCTTCACGGCTCTCAACGAGCAATGGGATCGCTAAGACCACATAAGGATGCGCAGAATGCTGTTCAATCTGGTGCATGGCTTCAGCACGGATTGCGGGGTGCATGATCTGGTTTAGTTGATCCAGTGCATCGGGCTCAGAAAATACCAATTCCCGCAATCTGGCACGATTCAAGCGACCATCCGCCTCAAACATTTCATCACCAAAAGCCGCACGCACCGCCTGCATGGCAGCGCTATCAGGCGCGCTCATTTCATGTGCAATCTGGTCTAGGTCGACCACGGGCACACCTAGGATTGAAAAATATTTGCAGACCTCGGTTTTACCGCTGCCTATACCGCCCGTCACGGCGACTACTTTACTCATGGCACGAGATAATAAGAAGCCAGTGACTGACCGTAAAATAAGGCAGTAATCCCACCTAAGGCCAGAAAGGGGCCAAAGGGAATAGCCGTTTGGCGAGTTTTACCTTTGATCAGAATCAGGCCTATGCCGATCATGCTGCCAACCACTGAACTCAACAAGATGACTGCAGGTAATAACTGCCAGCCAAACCAGGCACCAATCGCAGCCAGGAGCTTAAAGTCGCCATAACCCATGCCTTCTTTACCTGTGATCAGTTTGAACAACCAGTAGACAGACCATAACACCAGGTAACCCGCCATGGCACCAATCACGGCTGAAGTTAAATCTGTGAAACCATACTTGGTATTCAATAACAGACCCAGCCACAACAAGGGTAGCGTTATATCATCGGGTAATAATTGGGTATCAAAATCGATAAAAGTCAATGCAACCAGCGCAAATACAAACACCAAAGCAAATACGGTCAACATGCTAAAACCATATTGCACACCAACCGCCAGTGATAACAAACCCGTCAACAACTCCACCATTGGATAACGGGCAGAAATTGGCGCCTTGCATGCCTTGCAGCGGCCACGCAAAAACAGGTAACTGATGACAGGAATATTTTCTAGTGCGGTAATCTGGTGTCCACAATGTGGGCAGGCAGAACGCGGTATAACGAGGTTATATTTCGGGAGCTCAGGCGCGGTTTGGCCCTGCAAGTCCAGGCAACTGGCCTGCCACTCCCGCTCCATCATTTTTGGCAGGCGATGTATGACCACATTGAGAAAACTGCCCACCACTAAACCGAGCACTAAACACACCGCTTGCAAGAAATGCGGCTGGGTACGTAATAAGCTTAAAACAGGCTCAAGGATTTCTGACATGATACCGATAACAAAGTTAAGGTTGCTGCATGATCTCATCGTTAATGCAAGTAAGCAAGGCTAAGAAACGGCAAAACCTGTTTAAAAGCTGCTTTTTCCGTCTTGAAAACCGCTTGTATGCCGCCATTTATGTGTAAGATGGGAATAGCACTCCAGCCGAGTGACTTCGCATCCATTTTTAAGTGAAGGAAGTTGCCTATGTCTGATCAAATCAAATTTACGCCACCGACTGAAGTCGAGTTGAACGAGGTTGAGCATCCTGCTTGGGATGAGCCTGTGATTTGCCGTGTAGAGGTAGACTTACCCGGATGGCTGACCAAACTGACCGGGCAATCGCACTGGGAAGTCTACAGTGAGGAAGAAGAGGAAAACTGCATCAGCTTTGCCATGCGCTCATCACACACCCGTGGTCTGCAGAAGGCAACCAAAGTTGAAGGCGGCATGCAAGCTGAAGTCACGCTCTATCACAATGGCTACGCGGTGGTAGATGTAGATGGAAAATCCCTGTTTGATGGCGCATTAACGCATGCTACCAATGATTGTGCTCGACTCAGCTACTACCATATTAGCGGTGAGCCTATCGCGCTGAACTAAACTGACACAATACCGCCTGCCAGCAAATGGCAGGCTGCCACATTATTGCTGACGACTGACGGAAAAGTGAGCAAGATCAAGCATCGCCTGTTTTGCAGGTGAATCTGGAAACAATGACAAAGCCTCACAGGCCAGTCTCGCTTCTTTCTCTGCAACACCACGCACATACTCAAAAGCTTTCACAGCGTGCAGGATTTCGAGCACTTTATCCAACTGCGCGACCTGCCCCTCCAACAAGGCCTGTTTCACCAGATCAGCTTGCGCCGTTGGTGCCTGCTGTATCGCATAAAGCATAGGCAAGGTCACTTTACCTTCTGCCAGGTCGTTGCCTAGCGTCTTGCCAATTTTTTCACTCTCACCTGTTAAATCCAGCACATCATCGACGAGCTGGAAAGCAGTGCCCAAATGCATGCCATAATTGGCCAAGCCTTCCTCCTGCGCGGTATTTGACTGGCATTGAACAGCGCCCAAGCGGGTAGCGGCTTCAAATAACTTGGCCGTTTTAAAGTGAATCACCTGCAGGTAATCCTGCTCACTGACGCCAATATTGCGCACATTCAGTAGTTGCAGTACTTCTCCTTCAGAGATCACATTGGTAGCATCAGCCAGGATGTCCATAATACGCATCTTCTGTAGTTTGACCATCATCTGGAAGGCTCGGGAATATAAGAAGTCACCCACCAACACGCTTGCAGGATTGCCATAGACATGATTTGCCGTAGACTTTCCGCGGCGTAACTCGGAAGCATCTACAACGTCGTCGTGCAATAGCGTTGCAGTATGGATAAACTCGACAATCGCTGCTAGTTGATGATGCGCGTTTGTCACCCCTCCAGCCAGATCTCCTGCCATCAATACCAGCGCCGGACGCAAACGTTTGCCACCACTATGAATAATGTATTCCGAAATTTGATTAATCAGCGGAACTTGGGATGACAAAGACTGGCGAATAACGGCATCAACCTGCTGCATATCGCCTGCAATCCGCGCCAAACAAGCATTTAAAGACACTGAAACACCAATGAAATAACAAAGTTAAAGCATATCATACCTGCCATACCTCTCGCTATGCTCGACGCATCAGAATGTGCAGCACTCGCCAACAGCAGAGAAAACAGTTCAATATGCGACAACATTTATAAAAGAAATATAAAAGAAAAAAGCCTTGTTTCTTGGTAGAAACAAGGCTTTTATTTTTGGCGCGCCCGGAGCGATTCGAACGCCCGACCCTTTGGTTCGTAGCCAAATACTCTATCCAACTGAGCTACGGGCGCCAAGGTTTGTTGCTTTGCAACAAAAACAGCATTATACACTATTTTGCGCTTTGTGGCGGTGCAAAATCATATTCTGCAACCAGTTTACCAAAAACAAAACCCGCGCAAAGCGAGGTTTTTGGCGGTGAGCGAGGGATTCGAACCCTCGATACAGGTTTAAGCCCATATGCTTCCTTAGCAGGGAAGTGCCTTCGACCACTCGGCCAGCTCACCTTATTAAAACAATGAAGTTCTAATAGTACCAACACAGCGCATGCTGTTCTCTTTGCAGCATTGCTACTGCATCGAAGGGCGCCATACTACGTGAAAACCCTTCAAAAATCAACGCAAAAAAGAAGAATGTTTTATTTCTTTATTCGTCCGTTTGCGATTATGCGTTTTCGAGGCCGAATGCTTTATGCAACACGCGTACAGCCAGTTCCATGTATTTCTCTTCGATCACGACTGCAATTTTAATTTCGCTGGTTGAGATCATTTGAATATTGATCCCTTCTTCGGCCAGCGTACGGAACATCTGGCTGGCGATCCCTACATGTGAGCGCATACCCACCCCAACCACAGAGACTTTGGCAATCTTGTCGTCGCCGCCGATTTCACGTGCCTGGATATGGCCCTGCACTTTATCTCTAAGAATACTCAGGGCCTTGTTCATCTCATTTTTATGCACGGTAAAGGTGAAGTCAGTCGTACCATCCGCACCTACGTTCTGGATAATCATATCCACATCAATATTGGCATCTGCCACCGGGCCCAAAATCTGATAGGCAATGCCTGGTTTGTCGGGCACACCTGTCACAGTAATTTTCGCCTCATCGCGGTTAAATGCGATGCCGGAGATAATTGGTTCTTCCATGTTTTCCTCATTTTCTTCGAATGTAATCAGTGTACCGTCGCCCTCTTCTTCAAAGCTGGACAGCACACGTAATTTGACTTTGTATTTACCGGCAAACTCAACCGAGCGAATTTGCAATACTTTGGAGCCCTGGGAAGCCAGCTCCAGCATTTCTTCAAAGGTAATTTTATCCAGGCGGCGTGCTTCAGGCACCACGCGAGGATCGGTGGTGTAAACGCCATCCACATCGGTATAAATCTGGCATTCATCCGCCTTTAACGCCGCAGCCAGTGCAACACCAGTGGTATCTGAACCACCACGGCCCAAGGTCGTGATATTGCCATTGGCATCCACGCCCTGGAACCCAGCAACCACGCAGACATAACCATCATCCAGGTCTTTTTTCAGGTTATGTTCGTCGATATCCAGAATACGTGCTTTAGTAAAGGCATCGTCAGTCAGGATCTTGACCTGGGTACCGGTATAGCTTTTTGCCTTAATGCCAAGCTCCATCAGTGCCAGGGCTGTCATGCCGATGGTGACCTGCTCACCGGTTGAAACCATCACATCCAGTTCACGTGGGTCTGGATCCGGCATGATTTCCTTGGCCAGTGAGATCAACCGGTTGGTTTCACCTGACATTGCGGATACCACAACCACCACCTGGTGGCCCATTGCCTTGTAACGCGCCACACGACGGGCCACATTACGGATACGCTCGGGATTAGCCACCGAGGTACCGCCATATTTTTGTACGATTAATGCCATTATTTCGCTCTGTTAATCAATTAAATTAATTTAGTTTTGTTTCTACCCAAGCCTTCACACTTGCCAACGCCTGCGGCAAATTAGCAGGTTCAGTACCGCCTGCCATCGCCATATCAGGCTTGCCACCACCTTTGCCGCCGACCTGACCAGCCACATGATTGACCAACTCGCCGGCTTTGACCTTGCCAGTCAGGTCAGTAGTGACGCCTGCCGCCAGGCTGACTTTACCGTCAGCCACGCTCGCCAGCACAATGATGGCAGACTTGAGTTTATCCTTGAGTTTATCCATGGTTTCGCGCAAAGCATTGGCATCCGCCCCGTCGAGGGTGACTGCCAGCACTTTGGTGCCGTTGACATCCTGCGCTTGCGTCGCGAGGTCATCACCTTGTGAGGAGGCCAGCTTGGACTTGAGGCGTACCAATTCTTTTTCAAGCGACTTCACGTTGTCCATCACCTGTGCAATTTTGGCAGGCAGTTCATGTGCGGGTGCCTTGAGTTCGCCAGCCACTTGATTAATCAGCGTTTGCTGCGCCTGTACCAACTTGAGGGCACCCTCGCCTGTGGTTGCTTCTACGCGACGCACACCTGCAGCCACGCCACTCTCAGACGTGATTTTGAACAGACCGATATCGCCGGTACGGCTGACATGGGTACCTCCACACAACTCGCGTGAGGAACCGATATCAAGCACGCGCACTTCGTCACCGTACTTTTCACCAAACAGCATCATGGCTCCGGTTTTTTGTGCAGACTCAATATCCATCAACCGAGACTGTGTCGCCACATTGGCAAGAATCTCGGCATTCACCAATGCCTCTACCTGGGCAATCTGGGCATCCGTCATCGGCGCATTGTGCACAAAGTCAAAACGGGTTTTTTCAGTATCTACCAAGCTGCCTTTTTGCTGCACGTGTTCACCCAGCACTTCGCGCAGGGCTTTGTGCATCAGGTGCGTGGCAGAGTGATTACGCATAGTGCTGGCACGCGCTTGCAGATTGACTTTGGCTGTCAAATCATCACCCACTGACAGGGTGCCGGTTTTCAGTACACCATGATGACCAAACACCGCAGCCTGAATTTTTTGCGTATCTTCCACGGCAAAAATACCGTTGGCAGACTTGAGTTCACCGCTGTCGCCAATCTGGCCACCTGACTCGGCATAAAAAGGCGTATGGTCGAGCACAACCACGCCGAGGTCACCTTCATTCAATGTTTGTACGGCACTGCCATCTTTATACAGGGCAAGCACTTTGGCTGGGACTTCCAGCTTATCGTAGCCATGGAAGGTCGTCGCAGCGCCCTCGTACTCGAGATTCAACGCCATTTTGAATTTACCTGCAGCACGCGCCTGCTCTTTCTGGCGCGCCATGGCGGCGTCAAAGCCGACCGTATCCACCGTCACACCACGTTCACGGCAAATATCTGCGGTCAGGTCCAGTGGAAAGCCAAAGGTATCGTGTAATTTGAAGGCCAAATCGCCATTAAACACCGCTGGCTTGGTTGCCAATTCGGTTTCCAGAATCTGCATGCCGTTTTCGATGGTTTCAAAAAAACGGTCTTCTTCCTGCTTGAGCACGTCCGCGACACGCGCCTGATTATTGGCCAACTCAGGATAAGCTTCGCCCATTTCAGCGACTAGGTCTGGCACCAGTTTATGGAAGAAAGCAGCACGACAGCCCAGTTTGTAACCATGGCGGATGGCGCGGCGGATAATACGTCGTAACACATAACCACGGCCTTCGTTGCCGGGAATCACGCCATCGGCGATCAGGAAGCTACAGGCGCGGATATGGTCGGCCAGCACTTTGAGTGAAGGACTCTCCAGATCAGCCGTATTGGTTTCACGCGCGGCGGCTTTAATCAACGCCTGGAATAGATCAATTTCGTAGTTGGCATGCACGCCTTGCAGTACCGCAGAAATACGCTCCAAACCCATGCCGGTATCGACCGATGGCTTAGGCAAAGGATGCATCACCCCCGCTTCATCGCGGTTGAACTGCATGAACACGTTATTCCAGATTTCGATAAAGCGGTCGCCATCTTCGTCTGGGGAACCTGGAGGGCCACCTGGAATATGCGCACCATGGTCATAGAAAATCTCGGTACAGGGGCCACATGGGCCAGTATCGCCCATCATCCAAAAGTTGTCAGAGGCGTAACGCGCACCTTTGTTGTCGCCAATCCGTACAATCTTGTCTGCTGGCACGCCGACTTCTTTGTTCCAGATATCGTATGCTTCGTCGTCCTCAGCATACACCGTCACCATCAGGCGCTCTTTCGGCAAGGCGTAGACTACTGTCAGCAACTCCCAGGCATACTTGATCGCATCACGCTTGAAATAATCACCAAAACTAAAGTTACCCAGCATCTCGAAAAAGGTGTGGTGACGTGCGGTGTAGCCGACATTCTCAAGATCGTTATGCTTGCCGCCAGCACGTACGCATTTTTGTGCAGTGGCTGCACGCGTGTAGGCACGTTTGTCAAAACCCAGGAACACGTCTTTAAACTGGTTCATCCCCGCGTTGGTAAACAGCAAGGTCGGGTCACCATGCGGCACCAGCGAACTGGAGGCCACCACCTGGTGGCCTTTGGAAGCAAAGAAATCCAGGAAGGCCTGGCGGATTTGTTTGCTGGAAGGTTTTTGCCCGTACTTAACTGTCATCTTCTGAGTGTCTATTCAAAATTTGTTTAATGATTTCAAACGTAAAACCCCGACTCTGTAAAAAACGGGCCTGTTTTGCCCATTCCTCGCGTGTTATCGGGGCTGCTTTAAACTTTTTGCGCCAGACTTCGCTGGCGCGTTCCACTTCATTGTCCTGCAAACCAGCAACTGCTTCGGCGATCAGGGTGTCGTCCACCCCTTTTTCGCGTAACTCATGCGCCACCCGCGCCGTACCGAACTTGGCCTGGCGCGCATGTACCATTTGTTCGGCATACCGCGCATCACTTAACCAGCCACGTGCCCTGAAATCAGCAATCAAGGCCGGGATATCATCCGCGTCGTCCGCATAACCCTTGAGCTTTTGCGCCAGTTCAGCTGCAGAATATTCGCGCTTGCTTAGATATTCCAGCGCTCGCTGGCGCAGAGACTTTTCAATCGGCTGGCGCAAGCTGTTTAATCATCCTCACTTCTGGCCGCAGTCATGCTATCTGCCAGCACATTGGAGTTGTCGCGAATCTTGGCTTCAATTTCGGCCGCAATGGCTGGATTTTCGCGCAGGAACTCTTTAGCGTTTTCTTTACCCTGGCCGATTTTTTCACCGTTGTAGCTGTACCACGCACCTGATTTCTCAACCAGTTTCAAATTCGTACCCAATTCAATGATTTCGCCCAGACGGGAAATACCTTCGCCGTACATGATGTCGAATTCAGCCTGTTTGAACGGCGGCGCAACCTTGTTCTTGATCACCTTCACCTTGGTCTCGGAGCCAATGACCTCGTCGCCTTTTTTAATCGCACCAGTACGGCGGATATCAAGGCGGACAGAAGAGTAAAACTTGAGCGCGTTACCCCCGGTGGTCGTTTCAGGATTACCGAACATGACACCGATCTTCATACGGATCTGGTTAATAAAGATCACCAGCGTATTGGTACGCTTGATGTTACCAGTGAGCTTACGCAATGCCTGTGACATCAGGCGTGCCTGCAAGCCCATGTGGCTGTCACCCATTTCACCTTCAATTTCGGCACGTGGGGTCAAGGCAGCCACCGAGTCAACAACCACGATATCCACAGAGCCGGAGCGTACCAGCATATCGGCAATTTCCAGCGCCTGCTCACCGGTGTCAGGTTGTGAAATCAGTAATTCAGGCACATTTACGCCCAGCTTGGCCGCGTACTGTGGATCCAGGGCATGCTCAGCATCGATAAATGCGGCCACACCACCCAGCTTTTGCATTTCGGCAATGGCAGACAAAGTCAATGTGGTTTTACCGGAAGATTCAGGGCCATAAATTTCGATAATACGGCCACGTGGCAAGCCACCCACCCCCAGTGCGATATCCAGGCCCAGTGAGCCGGTGGAAACCACTTGCAGGTCTTCGCCGATATCAGCATCGCCCATGCGCATAATGGAGCCTTTGCCGAACTGCTTTTCAATTTGGGAAAGTGCGGCGGCGAGCGCTTTGCTTTTGTTGTCATCCATGCTGATTACCTTCTTTATTAGCGATAAAAATGCGCTGTTTATACAAACGCTATATAATCCAAACAATAACTTCTAATTATTTCATAAATCGATCATCAGTGAAATGGCGAAGCCATGAATTCAAGCCAGTCATTTCGGCTTAAAAATTCGGCCTGAATCTTGTCAACCTTGATCAGGGTGACACGTTAAGGGAATCTGGGAGCATTATTATGTTTTCCGTGAGAGGAGAATTTATGAAAATCGTAAAATATTTAACCGGATTGGCATTGGGTAGCCTGGCTGCTTTAAACGCACAAGCCGGAGATAACTGGTCTGTAGGCGTGGTGGTTGGTAATCCTTACCCGCCTGCATACTATGCACCACCACCCGTTTATTACGCGCCACCACCCGTCGTCGTTTACCGCCACCCACAAAGTAACTTTTATGGTGTGCCTGCAGTAGCTTATCCTGCCCCAGCGCCTGGGTTTATACAGTTTTCATACGGAAATGGCGGCTACGGCGGTTACAACTATGGCCCAAGAAACTTTCACGGTGGTAACTGGGGACGTGGTCACGGACATCACCATCACCACCGCTAGCATGATCAACGCCAGATTATTAGTCTGAGCGATTGATCAGCCGCAGCAAGCCCGTCAGAAGATGACTGGCGGCTTGTTGCCGTACCTGTGTGCGGTCGCCTTCGAAATGACGGGTTTCGATCACAATTTGATTGTCCTGATTTTCACCGTCGCGCATCGCCCAGGCAAAGCATACTGTTCCTACCGGTTTTAATGCTGAGCCGCCACTTGGCCCAGCAATCCCGGTAACGGCACCACTGATATTTGCCTGACTACGTTGCAAGGCGCCCATCGCCATTGCTCTTGCTACGGGTTCACTCACAGCTCCATGCTCCGCAATCAGCCTCTCAGGCACAGTCAGCATATCAATTTTTGCGGCATTACTGTACGTCACAAAGCCGCGATCAAACCAGGCAGAGCTGCCCGCAATGGCAGTCACTGATTCTGCAATCATGCCTCCCGTACAAGACTCCGCGAGCGCTAATTGCCAACCTTGCGCCTGCAACGCCTGTCCCAAATCAGCACTTAACTCCAGCAAAGATGGCATCACACTATCCTTTGCACAACTTGCAAAACAAGTATCGCCATGACGGCGGCCAGTGCATCATCCAACATCACACCCAATCCACCTTTGACATGACGGTCAGCCCAGCTAATCGGGAAAGGTTTCCAGATATCAAACAAACGGAAACAGGCAAATGCGGCCAACCCCCAAACAATAGACAGTGGCACGGCGATTAATACGACGGCCATGGCGACCACTTCATCCCAAACGATAGCACCGTGGTCACTGACACCTAGCGCGCGACCTGTAAACTCGCAACACCAAATACCAAATAAGAACAACCCAACCAGAACTAGCCACTGTTGACTCACCGGCAAGTCCATCAACAACCAATAAAGTGGAAAGCCTAATAGGGTGCCGACTGTCCCTGGCGCTTTTGGTGACAACCCAGTGCCGAAACCAAAACTCAGGCAATGCAAGGGATGCGCGAACAATAACCGCCAACTGGGTTGCACTTTGTGCTGAATTCCACTAGCCAAAATGGTCGTATCCTTTCTGCGACAGCAGGATGGGGTTATTCGCATCAAAGACTTGCAGCCCTGGCTCAGCCTGAACTTTCCCGATGCGATTCAAGGGCAAACCCAACTGCCACGAGAGGGCGAGTACACTCTGCCGCTCCGTCGCTGGCGCGGTAAAACACAGTTCATAATCATCACCTCCCGTTAATACAGCCTGCTGCATGACCCGTTCACTGACTTGCGAGTACTGCAAGACAGGCGGTGAAATCGCTCGCCAATCCAGCATCGCCCCGACCTTGGAGGCCTTCAAAATATGTCCTAAATCCGCCAGCAAGCCATCCGAAATATCCAGTGCTGCTGTTGCAATACCACGCAATGCCTGCCCCAGGGCGACACGCGGTTGAGGATGATGCATGGCCGTGGCCAGCATGGCAACGTCTTCTCCATGCAGCACAATCCGGCCCAAGCGATTCTGAAGCCACAAGGCGGCACGCCCCAACTCGCCACTGACCCAGATATCATCCCCAACTTGCGCACCACTACGTTGCAGCGCCTGCCCGCATGGTACTTCACCCATGATATTGATGGCGATATTCAACGGCCCCCGCGTGGTATCTCCGCCAATCAGCGACACACCAAATGTCTCTGCACACGCAAATAGCCCATCGCTAAAGTCCTGCAACCATGATTCATCCAGCTCAGGCAAAGCTATCGACAAAGTCGCCCATTTTGGTTCCGCGCCCATGGCTGCCATATCGCTGACATTGACGGCCATGGACTTCCAGCCAATCGCAAACGCGTCTATGTCAGCAAAGAAATGCGTGCCAGCGACTGACACATCTGCAGACACGGCAAGTTGGTGGCCGTCACGGACACGGATCAGCGCGGCATCATCCCCAATGCCGAGATCCGCTTGGGCAGGTCGGGTAAAGTATTTAGCGATAATATCAAACTCAGCCACGTCGCTTGTTCCACCAGCGCTGCCAAACCAATAACATCACCCAGGCTAACAAAATGCCGACGACGTCTGCCAACCAGTCATAAACACTTGGTTGCCTAGTAGTCGTCAATACCCCTTGTAATACCTCCATGACTGCCCCCAAAATCGCCAGACCCAGCATGATCATTTTAGAGTAATGCCGAAATGCTAGCAGCCCCCAGAAAGTCACGCCACCGAATGCGACGATATGCTGCAGTTTATCTTTATAAAGCGACACCTCTTTTGCAGGCGCCATTTCCATCAGCAACAAATACGTCAATATGACCAGGCAAAGGATAAAAATAAACTGATAAGTATTTTTGTAAAACATGGATTTCCGTTCTGTTAACGGGAAGCTGACTGACGTATGGCAGACTTGGGCCGAAATGATTTCACCAGAGCCTCATTCGTTTCCAGATAAGGCATGGCGCAATCGGGTGTGGCGAGCAGATCCAGGCAATATGGTACTGCTGCAAAGATTCCCGGCACCAGTGTATTGCCGTGGTTATCCTTGAGACCTTCCAGCGTTTCCTGGATAGATTTAGGTTGGCCAGGCAAGTTGATAATCAGGCACTGCTTGCGGATGACGGCCACCTGGCGCGATAAAATAGCGGTAGGCACAAACCGCAGACTGATTTGCCGCATTTGTTCACCAAAACCTGGCATCTCGCGGTCAGCCACCGCCAATGTCGCCTCAGGCGTGACATCGCGGAGTGCAGGCCCCGTCCCTCCCGTGGTCAACACCAAGTGACAGCCTTCGTCGTCGACTAATTGCTTGAGCGTATTTGAGATAGTGTCCTGATCGTCTGCAATCAGTCGGGAGGACAACGTATATGGAGAAACCAAGGCCTGAGCCAACCACGATGTGAGCGCAGGAATTCCCTTGTCCTCATAAACGCCTTGTGAAGCTCGGTCGCTGATCGAAACTAATCCGATACGCGTAATGTCTTCTTGCATAACCTTGTAGATGGGGTCTGTGTTAATGTACTGGTACATCATAACATCACAAACTGTTATTCGATCATGGAGAAACCTAATGAATACACTGTGCAACCATGAGCAGCTGGCTAGATCAGCAAGCTTGAGGAGAAATCAGCCACCGGCAAAATCATTTTTATGGCTAACGCTTTTACTCATTGCCGCGACACTGCTAACCAGCCGTGCAACACGCGCAGAAGACAATCCTTACGCCAGTAATTACCAGGCACAGAACCAGGGCAATTTGCACTCCATGCAGGCAAATCCAGAACCTAAAATATTCAGCGGCACCCGTAGAGACGAGGATAATATCAACATGCTTGAAAACGGCTATGACCTGATGGGAGTGAGCAGCTTTGAAGCTGAGGTTGTCCCGGCCGAGCAAGCAATCAGCCATGGGCGCACCATCCAGGCCGATAGTATCCTTGTCTATGTCAAAAAAGCCGGGAATACGACGCCCGCTTCTAAAATGGAAATGATTAAGGAGGCGAGCAGGAAAGGAAAGGCTCTGACAGAAAAAGACATGGCGGTCGATCCGACAAAATATCGCTATTACGCCACTTACTGGGCAAAGTTACCGTCGCCTGTATTAGGTGTGCACGTGATCAAACTGGTGCCCCGCTCCACCACCACAGAAAACAATGACAAACAAGTACGCCCCGCAAGTAGCGATGGCGTACGAGTGATTGCCGTCATTCACGGCTCTGCAGCCGAAAAAGCAGGCCTGCTACGTGGTGACCAGCTACTAAGCATTAACCAGGAAAAAGTGCAGGATGCCGCCGAACTCTCTAACCTGGTACGCAAATACCGCGGGAAATTGGTTCAATTACAATTGGAACGACAAAATGAGCCTGTACAACTGGAGGCGCAGCTTTAAAACATCAGCGCATGTTATCCTTGCCCTAACCAGTATCAAAGAAAGTGTTTCACATGTTTCGCCCCATTTTTGATCACCAGACTGCCCGAGAAGCGGCTGGCGATATCAATGATATTGAATTTATACGCGCCTTATTCGACAACATTCGGCCTAAAGAATCGACCGATATTGAAAGCGCCAGCAATGCTCTGCAAGCATTGTGTTTCTTATTGCAACAGCAACCTCAGTTTGCCATCCTGTTGCGGAACAGTTTGTTACGCCTGCTCAACGAAAAATCGGTGATCTCGCTTTATTCAGATCATGGCATCCAGTCAGACCTGGGCTTTTTTACTGAAATTTATCGCCGACTTTCGCATAAAATCCTGCCGGATGTGCCTGATCCCAAATATCTGAAGGATGTGTTCGGCCAGATTTTTCATCAAAATGACGATGCCGACTGGGTGACCGGCATGCCAGACCAGATTTGGCGAGACTTCATGTTGACGCTGGATATCAGCCGTGGCGACTGGCAACTGCAGCAAAACTGTATTCAGGAGCTGAAAGACGCGCTGCAAGTGCTGTCTTTCCGGCTATCAGCCTCGGGACTGGATCCAGAGTTGATTCTGCAACACGAAGACCTGGAGTCGAATTCCTCACCATTCATTACCCAAAATATTGAGATCCAGAAGTTTCTCGCTTTATCGAGTATCCAGGCTGAAGATGTGCAGCATCTGTACAGCGTGCTTAAGCGCTGCGAACAACTGACCTATGAAATCCGTAAGGCTAATGCAAAAACGGGGACGAGCATCTCCCTGACCGCATTGATGCAACGTATTTTGCAGCAAATCCAGCGTATGCAACTGGTGGTGGATATTCTGCATGGACTCATCCTCAAGCATGATGTCAGCCAGGCGATTACACGCCTGTTGAAACAATTAGTGAATGCAGAGTGCAAGAAAAACAACCTGTCGGATTACTGGCGCCAAAATACCGAACTGCTGGCTTTACGCGTCACTGAGAACGCCAGCCATACCGGCGAGCATTATATTGCGCAACATCGTAGCGAATACTACAAACTCATGGGGTCGGCCATGGGGGCTGGTGTCATCATCGCGGTCATGGCCATGTTTAAAATCATCATCGCCAGCTACCATTTACCGCCACTCACCGAGGCTATTTTATTCAGCCTCAATTATGGCCTGGGCTTTGTCATCATTCATCTGCTGCACTTTACAGTGGCAACCAAGCAGCCCGCCATGACCGCGGCGACCATTGCGGCGAGCATTGATGATCATGGTCACGACAGCAAAAACATACACAACCTGGTCAATATCGTGGCACAAACCACAAGTAGCCAAACCATTGCTATCTTGGGCAATGTGGTCGTGGTGATTCCGGTAGCAATACTGATAGACTGGTTGATCATGGAGGCCACGGGGCATCACTTTATCGGGACAGAAAAAGCGCATGCATTACTGGATAGCAATAATCCGTTAATCAGCTTGACCGCCTGGTACGCTGCGGTGGCTGGAGTGTGTTTATTCCTGTCTGGCCTGATCGCAGGTTATCACGACAACCTGGCAGCGTATAACCGCATCCCCGAGCGGCTAAGCCATTTAACATGGCTACAAAAATTATTGGGTAAAGAACGCTTGTGGCGCATTACTGACTATATCCGCCATAACCTGGGAGCATTGGCCGGAAACTTTTACTTTGGCTGCCTATTGGGCTTTGCCTCAGGTTTAGGCGTGATGCTGGGATTACCGCTAGATATCCGTCATGTGACTTTTGTGGCAGCGTTCACCGGCTATTCTCTCCCTGCGCTAGACTTCCAGGTCAGCGAATATATTGTTGGCACAGCCATTCTCGGCATTGCCTTGGTCGGCACCCTTAACCTGATCACCAGTTTTGGCCTGGCCATTTATGTCGCGATGAAATCAAGAAAAGTACGTTACCGCCACTGGAAAGCGTTTTGGCTGGAATTATTCACTGCACTTTATCGCCACCCAGGCAGATTTTTATTGCCGCCCAAGAAGCCAGTTGATTAAGTTTAGGGATACACGGAATAAGTGAGCGAGCGGGATAAAGTGCAAGGCGCACGGAACGCAGAAACCAAGATATTACGCGATGTACAGCGAGGTTTCGAGTACCGCGCAACGCAGCAATTTGCCCGCACAGCCACTTATTCCTTGTGTCCTTTATACATACGGTATAGCTAATCGCAAAGAATAGCTATTACCCGGTTTACAGGGCAGCGTCTTTTTCAATTAAAAAGTTGAATACGCCATCTTGCTTGTGCAGCGACAATAAGGTGACGGGATGGTTATTGATCAAATTACGAATGTTCTGCTCACTACCCGCAGCCGTCGTTTTCACAAGTACCACCTGACCTGATGACAGGCTATCCAGTAACTCTTTTGTTTTTAACATCGGCAAGGGACTGTCCAAACCGGTTAAATCAAGCTCTATATCAATGTTGGTGTGCATATCTCCTCCTTACTCAGACATTCCGTCTTCGAATCCACCATCGTCAAACCCCTCGTCTGCGACGACGCTCTTACCTTCCATGATTTCCCTTATCATCTTGAATAGCTCACGGCTACTTTTAGGCGGCTTTCCAGCAGCATGTTCTTTCTGCGCATTCCGGATTAAGGTCCGCATTTGCTGCACATTGGTTTGAGGAAACTCGGCAAGGAACAACTCAATTGCTTTTGCTTCTTCCAATAACCGGATACGCCACCGCTCCATATGATGGAAACGGGCATTTTCCTCTTGATGCTTGCCTTCCCACTTTTCCAGCTGTTCAACAATAGGCGCCAAATCAGTCTCCCGCATCAGTCGCCCAATATACTGCATTTGACGACGAATCGCCCCATTGGAGGTAATGCGCTTAGCTTCTGTGATCGCATCCATAAGACTTTCCTCAAGCTGCAACTTTTTTAACTTGTCCTTTGGTAGTTCAACGAGTTTACGGCCAATGTCTTGCGCGGCGTCTGCCTCCGCCTTAAGGCGTGTTTTACTGGGTTGGGAATCATCAAAGGTTTCAGATGTCATGGTGAAAGCAATCTCTGCCAAATCACGGTATGATAACAGCTTTAACTGCCAAGCAAAAAACAAGCGCATCAGCATGCAACAGTATCAACTTCAACAAATTGCCCAAGACATCATTCAATTGACGCGTAAAGCCGGTGCCAGCAGTGCCGAGACCGAAATCAGTTTTGGCACTGGTCAAAATGTTTCTGTCCGACAGGGCGAGACTGAAAATATTGAATACAATCGCGACAAAGGCTGTTCGGTCACGGTGTATTTCGGTCAAAGAAAAGGTTACGCCAGCACCTCAGACCTCAGTCCGCAAGCCTTGAAAGACACGGTTGAAGCTGCTTGCAATATTGCCAAATACACGGCGGAAGATCCCTTCTGCGGGCTGGCGGATGCCAACTTGATGGCAACAGCGTTTCCAGATTTATCCCTGCATCATCCCTGGCATATCGATGTGGATGCTGCCCTGGCGCTGGCAAAGCGCTGTGAAGCAGCAGCACTGGCTGTCGACCCACGTATCAGCAATAGTGAGGGAGCAAGCATTTACAGCCAAAGCGGTGCATTTGCCTATGCCAACAGCCATGGGTTCATAGGCGGATACCCCAGCTCACGCCATAGTATTAGCTGCTCGGTCATTGCCGAGGCAAATGGGCTGATGCAGCGCGACTACTGGTATAGCAGCGCGCGTGATGTGCTAGACTTGGATACCCCGGAACAAGTGGGGCAGATCGCAGGCTCCCGCACAGTCAGGCGCCTGGGCGCCCGCCCGATCAAAACCGGACAATATCCGGTGATATTCGAAGCACCCCTGGCTAGCGGGTTGATCAGCACGCTGATCAGTGCTATTTCGGGAGGCAACTTGTACCGTAAGTCCTCATTCCTGCTTGATAGTCTGGGGCAGCAAATTGCCAGCCCGTTGCTGCAGATTGATGAAGATCCTTTTTTACTCAAAGGCGCAGCCAGCAGTCCTTTTGACAATGAAGGGGTTGCTTGCCGCCCGCGTAGGCTGGTTGAAAAGGGTGTATTGCAGGGTTATTTACTCGGCAGTTACTCCGCACGCAAGTTAGGCATGCAATCCACAGGAAATGCTGGCGGCGCGCATAATATCCTGGTTCGCTCTACAGGCCACTCCCTGGCGGACTTGTTGCAAACCATGGGGACAGGTCTACTGGTGACAGAATTGCTAGGGCATGGCATGAATATGGTCACAGGCGATTACTCCAGGGGCGCAGCAGGCTATTGGGTAGAAAATGGAGAAATCATGCACCCGGTCGAAGAAATTACCATTGCCAGCAATATGAAAGAGATTCTTAAAGGCATTGTTGCGATTGGTACAGACCATATCCCGCATAGTTCCAGGCTAACTGGTTCAATCCTAGTGGATCGTATGACCGTCGCCTCAGGAGAATAATCAATCTTAAAAGGATGACACAATAAAAAAGGCTTTGCAGTGCAAAGCCTTTTTTATTAGTGATGGTAAAAATATTATTTTGCTGCCGGAGTCACGGCTTCAACCGTGAGCAACGTCTCATCCACGCCAGCAACCAGTGCCGCTGCGTCAGACTCAAGCGCAGGCACATCCTCAACTGACTGATCCGCTTGCTCCAGTAATGGCGGCAATTCATCAATAGCTTCAGGTGTCATTTCGGCTGACTCACTGATTTCCGCAGCAGGCTTTACTGCCACAGTTGTATCAGTGGTCTCTGCTAGTGACTCGGTTTCAGTTGCTGACTCTACTACTTCTGTCGTTTCGTTCGCCTCTTCGATAGGCGCAGCAGATTGCAGCAACACAGCATCAGCGCTTGAAGATGGCTGCAGGTCAGATTGAGCTGGCGCATCCTCATCTGCAGGCTCAAACTCGTCTTGCAACAGTTCTTGAGGAACCAGCCCATCCTGAATCAGGCTTGCACGACGCTGCAGATAAGCATCGCGCATAAATGCATAAGGATCGATAGATGCGTTATCAACCAAATCAGTCGCATCAAGCAATTGGGTACGTCTGTCCAGCAACTGAACTGCACGAACCTGGTTGTGGGCGCGGATTTGGCCGGTATTATGCAGGTAAGTGATCGGGTCTGACGTCACAGTATCGATGAAAAGACCACTGGCATCACGCACGGTGCTTGGCCCGAGGATAGGCAGAACGAGGTAGGCACCCGAGCCCACTCCCCAGTAACCCAACGTTTGACCAAAATCTTCCTGGTGCTTGGGGACATTGTCCATACTGGCAACATCAATAAATCCAGCGATACCAAAGGTAGAGTTGATCACAAAACGGCCAGCGTCCGTAAAAGCCTGGGCAAACTTCAGCTGCAACAAGTCGTTGACGATGGTCGTCAATGTGCCGAGGTTGCTGAAGAAGTTGCTGATGCCTGTACGCACAGGCGTAGGCGCGACAGCCTTATAGGCTTTTGCGACTGGCTTCATTGCATAGCGGTCAGCCACGTCGTTAAATTTATAGATTCCCCGGTTAATGCCTTCTAACGGGTCTTTATTGGTTGTTGCACAACCAGAGACACCAGACAGGACTGCAATCAATACTATCGCTCTTAATTTTTTCATATTAGTCATTATATTCAGAAGCTGCTCAAGCGTACTTAAAATTTGTATCCCCAACGTTGTTGCTTGCAGTGTGTAATTCGTTAAGACCTGCCATCACTGTTAACGGATATTTCTTCTAAAAATGAAGGAATCTCTGTCAAATGGTCAGTGAACTATACCAGCATAGCCTTATCCCAAATTAACCATAACACGAAGTAAATCGTTTTTATTCTACATCAAATGTCATCTTTGCTTCACATTATTTTTGTATAAGCGCAAAGCCAGCTCGCGCTGTACTGCATGATCTACCACAGGCATGGGGTAATCCATAGCCGATGACTTATCGAACAAGCTTTTTTTATGGAAACGCGGATCCCATGGCGCATGAATTCGCTGCTCCCCCAGGTCTGAAAGTTCCGGTAAATATTTACGGATAAATTTACCTTGCGGATCAAATTTTTCTGATTGCGATTGCGGATTGAATATCCTGAAATAGGGTTGTGCGTCACAACCTGTAGAGGCTGCCCATTGCCACCCCCCATTATTGGCTGCAAAGTCAAAATCAATCAATTTCTCGGCAAAGTAACGCTCACCCCAGCGCCAGTCAATCAGCAGGTCCTTGACTAGGAAACTGGCCACCACCATACGCAGGCGATTATGCATGTAACCCGTTTGATTCAATTGCCGCATCGCAGCATCCACAATGGGGAAGCCAGTACGCCCTTCGCACCATGCTGCAAACCACTGTTTATCGTTAGGGAAAGGCAGCGATTCATATTCAGGTTTATAAGATTTACCTTGCTGTAAATCTGGGCGGTGAAACAATACCTGGAAATAAAAGTCTCGCCAGATCAGCTCGCTTAACCAGGTGGCTGCGCCTTCGTTACCTGCCAAAGATAACTGCCAGGCGGCTGCACCTAATTGCCGGATGGAAATGGTGCCAAAACGCAAATGCACTGAGAGATAAGACACCCCTTTGACAGCAGGATAGTTACGCGCATCGTGGTATTGGTCTATACGATGCAAAAAATCTTTAAACAACTGCTGTGCGCCAGACATGCCAGTGGGCAAGCGCAAGTCTATAAGGTTTGTGCGCTGAAAACCTAGTGACTCCAGTGTCGGCATAGGCTCTGGGTTGGTCTGCGCAAGATGACTCCAATATTTTTTAACTGGATAAGCCTTGAGATAAAAGGCATTTAATTTGGCGAGGTGCGCATTTTTATAAGGGGTAAATACACCATAGGGTTTTCCCGCTTGCGTCATGACCTCGTCCTGCTCAAACAAGACCTGGTCTTTAAACAAGTCTAGCGTCCGATTTGTTGCCAATAAAGTATTGGCAACCTCTTCATCACGCGCGATAGCGACTGGCTCGTAATCCCTGTTGGCAAACACTGCGGTGACTTGCAGTGTTTGCGCCAGCGCCGGTATCTCAACTTTTGCCGGACCGTGCAGCACAATCAAGTCAGCGCCGTGCGCTTGCAGGGACTGTTTGAGTTCACGAACACTCTCCCAGATAAACTCTACCCTGCGGTCCTGTTTGTCTGCGAGATGATCCAGAATATCGGTATCAAACACGAAAGCGACATAGACTTGCGTATGGCGCTTCAATGCATGGTAAAGCGCCGCATGATCATCATCGCGCAAATCGCGACGCAACCAGACCAAGGCAGTGGACATATTTATTCCCGGTGATAAGGATGACCGCTTAGAACAGTGTGCGCGCGGTAAAGTTGCTCGGCCAGCATGACACGTACCATGCCATGCGGCATGGTCAATTTAGATAAACTGAATAGCCATTGCGCCTGAGCTTTGAGTTGGGCATGCAAGCCATCCGCCCCGCCTATGACCAATGATACGTCGCGCCCCATCTCTTGCCAGCTTTTGAGCTTTTCTGCCAATTGCAAGGTGGTCACGGCCTGACCGCGTTCGTCCAGCGCAACCAGGTAATCTTTACCGGCCACTTCCAGGATGCGTTTGGCTTCTGCTTCTTGCACCACTTCGCTGTTTTTGCCGGAGGCACGTTTATCAGGTTTAATTTCGATGATACGTGTTTCGAGCTCACGGGGCATGCGCTTGAGATACTCAGCGCATGCAGACTCTACCCAATCGGGCATTTTGTGACCGACAGAGATAATATTGAGCTTCATGGCGTAATGATTGCATGAGAAAAGCGGAGGAAAGCATTGACACCGCCAAGTGTAGAACTGGCGACTACGCGACGTGTGCGCACGTTCCGCACGCACACTACCTTCAAAGATAAAAGTCGTTTAAGCAGCAGAGGCCGCACGGCGAGACTGAGACTCGCTCCACAGTTGTTCGATATTGTAGTAGGCGCGTGTTGTTGGCACCATGACATGAACGACGATGTCGCCCAAGTCCACCAGCACCCACTCCCCTTCTTTCTCGCCCTCGACACCGCGTGTATCTACGCCTTTTTCCTTGAGCCTTTCGCGCACGTTATCGGCAATCGCCTTGCATTGGCGAGTGGAGTTACCGCTAGCGACAACCATGTAGCTGGTCACTGCCGTCATATGACGCACATCCATGACAGTAATATCAAAAGCCTTAATATCTTCCAGCGCGTCAACAACGGCCAGCTTCATGTCCTCAAGAGACAACACATCAATGTTAGGTTGCATAGGCGTACTCAAAATCAGGCGGCTTGCGCGGGAATATGGTTTTTCTGTTCAACAATCCGGTTTTGCGCATCCACGTAGACCAGTTGCGGATGGTAATTGGACAGTTCGGCTTCGGTATATTGCGAATAACTGGCAATAATAATTAAATCATCCGGATCGGCTTTATGTGCAGCCGCACCATTGACTGAAATCACACCAGAATGACGCTCGGCACGGATGGCGTAAGTCGTAAAACGCTCACCATTGTTGATGTTGTAAATCTGGATTTGCTCATATTCGTGAATATTGGCAGCTTCCAGCAAGGCTTCATCAATCGCACAGCTGCCTTCATAGTGCAGCTCGCTATGCGTCACACGCACCCGATGCAGCTTTGATTTCAACATGGTTCTTTGCATTGCGTCCCTTCAGTCGAATCCCCGCTCGCGCGGAAAAGGTCGTAATTATAAAGTTATCAATGGCTTAGCGCAAAATAAATTTATAAAAAACACGCACTCTTTTTATCACACACTGACTTCACAATTATCGATCAGGCGTGTCTTACCCAGCCTGGCCGCCGCCAGGATGACCCAGTCCCGTGTCTGTGCATCCGGCAGGGTCAATGCATGTTGACGCCGAATTTCTACATAATCCACCTGCCAGCCCTGCTGTTTCAACTGCAAACTGGCTTGCTCGCACAACTCAGCATAATCACGCTCCCCGACGAGTAAAGCATTTTTCATACTCAACAATTGCTGCTGCAACTGCGACGCCTGTTTTTTTTCTGCAGCCGTCAGATAACCGTTCCTGGAACTCATGGCCAACCCGGAAGGCTCACGCACAGTCTCCCCGGCGATAATTTCAATGTCAAAGTTGAGCTGGCGCACCAAAGCTCGGATCACCATGAGTTGCTGGTAATCTTTTTTACCGAACACTGCCACCTGGGGCTTGACCATATTGAACAACTTAGCCACCACCGTCGCCACGCCGGCAAAATGCCCGGGGCGGCTAGCACCGCATAGGTCATCCGCCAAGGGTGGCGGCTGGATGACGATTTGCTGATGTAAATCCCTGCCATCAAAATCCGGGTACATTTCCTCTACGGCTGGTGCAAACACGGCATCTGCGCCTACGGACTGCAGCTTTTCACAATCAGACTGCAATGTACGTGGATAACTGCCAAAATCCTCATTGGCTCCAAATTGCAGCGGGTTCACAAAAATACTGACTACCACCAAGTCGGCATGACTTTTGGCCAGCGTGACCAACTGGCAATGCCCGGCATGCAAATTACCCATGGTAGGGACAAATCCAACCCGCTGATCTGCGCGGCTGTCGAGGAAGGTGCGCAATTCGCGCAAGGTATGAAACAACTGCATGAATTAACTGTTTGATCCATCAAAACCATGATGCTAGCAATATATCACAGAGACATTTTTTAAGCCGGTACTTGCCATATCGTCGACCCGATAATTGACAAGCAAGTGAATCCACGCCTATAGTCACTTTTGCAATATTGCTAACGATAACAATTGAGGGAACGTGTAATGAGTGTCATGTCTGAATTTAAACAGTTTGCGCTAAAAGGCAATGTCATGGATCTGGCAGTCGGTGTCATTATCGGCGGTGCCTTTGGCAAGATCGTGGGCTCGTTGGTCGACGACATTATCATGCCGGTAGTCGGCAAAATTTTTGGTGGCTTTGATTTCAGCAATTTATATGTACCGCTCAACGGGCAATCGGCTGACCTGGCCCTGGCTGAAGCCAAGAAACTGGGCGCAGTTCTGGCCTACGGCAACTTTATTACCATCGTGCTGAACTTCGTCATCCTGGCATTCATTATCTTCCAGATGGTCAAGTTCATGAACAGCCTGAAGCAGGCAGAACCACCTCCGCCACCTGCTGCAACACCGGAAGACATTGTGTTGTTACGTGAAATCCGTGACAGCCTGAAAAAATAATTTTCAAGCAGTTCTAAAGATAAAGGGCGCCATTGCGCCCTTTGTCATATCATGCGTCCAGAATTCAGGAGTGCGGAATTCACTAGACCGAAATTAAAGGTCGGCAGGATTAGGTTGCACCTCATAGCTCTGACCTGAACTGTTATCAGACCCATCGTTATTCAGGAATACCACCACACTCACCTGGTCATCAATCAGATCAAGCTCAGTTGTCTGGTAATAAGCGCCCTGCGGGTCCTTGTTAATATTGTGGTAATGCCAGATCGAAGCCACCACACGTCCACTGTCTTTTAACTTCACATCCTCTGCACGTGCCGGCTCACCTAACAAAGCGACCAGTTGCGAGCGATTAAGCTTGCCGACCGCATCAACAAATCCCTGCTCATCCTCAGGAAACTTGCCAGCGCTGCCTTCTGCCAACACCGAGCCACTCACAGACAATAACGCAACTACCAACCACCCGTTCAACCAAGTTTGTGCTTTCATCATCACTCTCCTTTTATATTGATACTGTGGCAATTAAAACGACGATAGGTTCCTGAAATCTCTAGACAGACTCGATGGGATACGCCTCTTCCGGCAACTGTTCGACCAGCAATACATGTACGCGTCGGCTGTCTGCATGCACGACTGTTACACTCAGGTTATCAATACGAATATGCTCACCGCGTTTGGGTAAATGGCCGAAATGATTAACGACCAGACCGCCTACGGTAGAAAACTCTTCATCACTAAATTCAGTACCGATTGCTTCATTAAACTCTGGAATCTCGGTTAATGCCTTGACGCGGTATTTACCAGGTTCCTGCTGGATAATATTACTTTCGTCTTCGTCATCATCGTATTCATCTTCGATGTCGCCAACAATTTGCTCAAGCACATCTTCAATCGTGACCATCCCGGCCACACCGCCGTATTCATCTACCACAATGGCGATATGGTTACGGTTACTGCGGAATTCCTTGAGCAACACATTCAGGCGTTTGGACTCGGGAATAAAGACGGCCGGGCGCAACATGTCACGCAGTTCGAATGTTTCATGTGCGTAATAACGCAATAAATCCTTGGCCAGCAAGATGCCGATCACATCGTTTTTATTATCTTCAATGACAGGAAAACGCGAATGCGCAGTTTCAATCACAAACGGCAAAAAACTTTCCGGCGGCTGGGCAATGTCAATGACATCCATTTGTGAGCGCGGAATCATGATGTCCCGCACCTGCATTTCACTGACCTGCAGGACACCTTCAATCATGGCCAGCGAATCGCCGTCCATCAGGTGATTTTCGTAAGCCCCGTGCAGCAACTCAACCAGTTGCTCCCTATCTTCTGGCTCGCGCAGAAGAAAGTGGCTTAATCGTTCTAAAAGAGAGGGTTTATGAGACAACTTATCCGGCTCTGAAGCCATATGTACTGCTGAAACCAGCATCCTGTATAACGTGTTAACCTAAGCATACATGAAAATGGATGGCAATGTCACCTTCAAGCCAGTAGATGCCTCATTTGTAGCAAGATTTGTATTACCGGTTGTGCCAATCACAGTATAAGCATTTAAATTCTGCTAAATTAATGCCTATGTTGAATCGTCTACGCCCCACGCTATCTTACCTAGGCCAATCTGTTGCATTCAAGATTACCGCCGGACTCATTGTCTTTTATTTTTTATTTGCCTGGCTGGCGGTCAACCCATTGGCAAAATGGCTAGTGCCTAAGTTGGCAGAAAGCCAACTGGCCAGTCAGGCCAGGGTGGAAAAGGTCACATTTGATCCTTTTACCCTGACAGCAACCATTGAAAAACTGTCTTTAACAGAAAAAGACGGTGCCCCGCTAGCCGCGTTTGACAAACTGGTTGTTGACCTGGAAGCCAGCGGGCTGTTTAGCTGGGCCTGGAAACTCAAACATATTGCGCTGAAAGCACCGCGCGTCAATGTGCATATCTCCAAGCAAGGAAAACTCAACTGGGCCGACCTGATCGCAAAACTCAATGAAGACCCGTCACCGCCAAACCAGGACCTGCCGCGCGTCATCATTGAAAACATCACCATCAGCCGGGGCGATATTGAATACCTGGATGCACACCATGGCGAGCCATTGCAAGCTTCGCTCAAACCGCTGGACTTCACCCTGGAAGGTTTTTCGACCTTACCCAAAGACCGCGGCGATTACCTGATTGCAGCAAAACTGCCTTACCAAGGCGGCACCTTGAAATGGAAAGGTAACTTTGGTGTGAACCCTCTCGCCTCACAAGGCACATTAGCGATTGAAGCATTGCAAATTGCCAAAATCATGCAATGGGTGAATCCCGGCACCTTGCCATTTCAGGCACAGGCAGGGACGTTTTCCAGTGAATTCAATTACGATTTCTCCATGCCTAACCAGCAACCCAAACTATTGCTGGCTGACATCCGCTTGCATTTAAAAGCGCTGGAAGGGACATTGAAGCCAGACGATAAACTTGCTCTCAAACAGTTGGAAGTCACCGCCAAACGCCTGGCTTTGAATCAGAAAAAACAATTAGCCATCGATACTGAAAACATCCGTATTCAACTGGATGAGTTTAAACTGCAAAAGCCGCAGGGTGATGTGTCGATGGCTAGCGGCAACCTTGAGTTGCCTAAACTTGCTTTTAAACAAGACAAAGAAACGCAACTTAATTTTGACAAGCTGGACTTGAATCTTCGTCAGCTGCAGATTCAACATGCGCAGAAAACCTTGCTCCAGTTACCAGAACTGGCCATTAGCCATGCCAGCCTCAACTTGGCGGAACGCCAGGCCAATATCGCCAATATCGCGTTGAACAATGGACAGTTATCTGCCACACAAAACTCCGTGGGGACTTTGGACTGGCAGCAGGTATTTGCTGAGCCAGCGGCAAAAGCGCCTGCCAATAGCCAAAGCCCTGTAGCCAAAGCAGAGGATAAGGACAATATCCCTTTCCATTTTGCTATTGGCGATATCAGCCTTGCGCACTGGCAGCTCTCTTACACCGACCAGCAGTTCGCCAGCCCCCTGCAGGCGACCGTGGGAGACCTTAACCTGAACCTGGCCATCGACAACCAGTCAGGGCTGGCACTGAAAAATATGCAGCTTGATGCCTCACAATTCAATCTGCAGTCAGACAAAAAGCCTGTCGCACAACTTGGCAAACTGACAGCTGTTCATGGACAGCTTGCTCTGGACCTGCAAAAAATAGAGGTTGGCAGCATTCAGCTCAGTGGACTCAAAACTGCTGTCATCCGGCAAGCAAACCAGCAACTAAACTGGCAAAGCATATTAACCTATGCAAGCCATGGCGAGACAACATCGGTGGCACGCTCTTCGCCATCACAAACGACTGCACCAGCATCAAAACCCTGGGGATTTGCTCTGAAACGGTTGGCTTTACAACAGGCAGATGTGCATATTGAGGATCAGTCTACGCCCACACCTGTCGTACTCGATCTGGTGGATGGCAAGATTGAGCTCTCAGACCTCAGCCAGAACCTGACTCGGTGGCAGCCGATCAAGGCCGGTTTCAAGTTTAAGCAAGGCGGTCAATTTAATCTGCAAGGCAAGCTGGCTGCGGCCCCGTTTAAAACCGATATGCAATGTTCACTGACAGATTTATCACTGAAACCGTTTGCGCCTTATCTCCAGCAAGTCGCTTTGCTACGGCTTGAAAACGGCGCCGCCAGTGTCCAGGGCAAATTACAGCAAACCAATAATGGTGCCACCAGATTCGACGGCGGCTTTAGCATCAACCAATTATCCATTATTGAAGAAGACAGCAAGCAACCCTTCTTACGCTGGGAGAAACTGCAGGGCGACGGGCTAGCGCTTTCGTTGGCGCCGAATAAACTGCAAATTAGCACACTGTCATTGAGCAAACCTCAAACCAAATTTATTATTTACCCAGACCGCAGCTTAAATATTACCAAGCTAATGCGCAGCCCAGCACCAGTCGCCAGCTCGACTACAAATAAAAACACGACTGCCACACCGTCAGCAGCAGGCAAACATCCGGCGGTCGCCAACACCGCTAACGATGCTCAAGAAGGCAGTTTCCCTGTCGGGATCGATAGTGTGCGCATTCACAATGCAGAACTGGAATTTGCTGACCTGTCACTACCGCAACCATTTGGCACAAACATCCACAGTCTGGGTGGCGTCATCAACGGCATTTCCAGCAATCCGACATCGACCGCCCAGGTGGAAATGGATGGTAAGGTGGATGACTACGGTGCAGCCCGTATCCGTGGCTCATTGCAGCCATTCAAGACCACCGAATTTACTGATATCAAGCTGGCATTCACGAACCTGGAGATGAACCGCTTGACGCCCTACTCCGGCAAATTTGCCGGGCGCAAGATTGAGTCCGGCAAACTATCGGTCGATCTGGAATACAAAATCAAACAACGCAAACTCGCTGGTGAAAACAAATTTGTTATCAACAAATTAATCTTGGGGGAGCGCGTTGACAGCAAAGATGCCGCCAACCTGCCTCTCGATTTGGCGATCGCCATCCTCGAAGACAGTGATGGTGTGATTGACCTGGATTTACCCGTCAGCGGCAGCCTGGATGATCCTAAGTTCAGCCTGGGTGGGATCATGTGGAAAGCATTTACCAATGTGTTGACCAAAATTGTGACGGCGCCATTTAGTGCGCTGGGCAAACTCTTTGGCGGCGGTGAAAAACTCGAAGCGATTACCTTTGACCCTGGCAGTTCAACGGTTTCGCCACCCGAGCTGGAAAAACTGCACTCTGTGAGTAACGCGCTTGGCAAACGCCAGCAACTCAAGCTGGGCATTGTTCCCGGCTATGACGTGGCAGCAGATACCCGCGCCATTCAGGAAACCACCTTGCGTAAACAGGTGGCAGAAGAAGTTGGCGTCAAACTGGAAGCAGGGCAGGCCCCTGGGCCGATTGACCTCAACAATTCCAAGGTCCAGTCTGCGATAAAGACATTGCATGACCGTTTAACCAACAAAGGGTTGCTGAAGCGTCTGGCTTCGAAATTAGAAAAGACGCCTGCCGGTTTTTATGAGCAAGTACAAGAAACGCTCACCACAAGCATACAGGTATCGGAAGCAGATTTGCAGACGCTGGCTCACGACCGTGCAACAGCGATTCAAAAAGCGCTTATCGAATCAGGCGTTAGCCAGGAGCGCGTTGCTATCACGAATCCAGCAACCGTAAAAGCAGATCGAGACCATGTGCCGACCAAACTGACTTTAGATGCCATCAAGCATTAAATCTTGAACAGCAATCCTGCTGCCCAAGTGATTAATTACATGATGATGACCGCCAATAACTGCTGGAAAAAACGCAACACTGGCGACAGCAAAATACCAAGAATGCCGGTAAACAACAAAGCGATCAGGATAAACATGCCATAGCGTTCGATCTGGGCAAATTTGATCGCGGCTTTCATCGGCAGCAAGCTTACCGCAATCCGGCCACCATCCAGCGGTGGCAATGGAAACAGATTCAGCACTAGCAATACCAGGTTAATCTGTATACCAGCCACGCTCATTTGTGACAGATACGCTTGTGCAGACTCAGGAAACAACTCCACTCTGGCCAGCAATAACCCCCAGCCTATGGCCATGACAAAATTGGAAGCAGGCCCTGCAAGCGCCACCCACAACATATCCTGTTTAGGACGCCTTAACTGGCCAAAATTGACCGGCACGGGCTTGGCCCAGCCAAACAAAACACCCCCGAGCATAATGCTCAATGCGGGGAGCAAAATGGTTCCAATCGGATCAATATGTTTGAAAGGATTGAGGGTAATCCTGCCCATGCGCTCTGCGGTCAGGTCACCAAAATATTTGGCAGCATAGCCGTGAGCAGCCTCATGCACTGTAATCGCAAACAGGATAGGCAAGGCATACGCGGCAATTTTTTGTACAACAGTCAGTTCTTCCATGCATACTTCCAAAAAACATTAAGGCCAGGGTGCGACACCTGCACGCACAAGCTCAGGAGGGTCTTGCGTCAAATCCAATACAGTCGTCGCCCCGACATGCACAATATCACTGTCTATCACGGCGTCAATCTGATGCTCCAGGGTTTCGCGAATTTCCCAGCCTACAGACATCGGTGTCTCATCCCCTGGCAACTGCAAGGTCATACTGAGCATGGGCGAGTCTAACGCCTCCAGCAAAGCTTGCGTCACGATATGCTTGGGCACACGCAGGCCAATGGTGCTGCGTTTGGGATGCTGCAAGCGGCGCGGCACTTCGCGACTGGCTTCAAGCAAAAAGGTATAAGCGCCGGGCGTCAACGCTTTCAGTAGGCGGAACTGACTATTATTGACCTTAGCGTAAGTGCCAATCTCTGCCAGGTCACGGCAAATCAGCGTAAAAGGATGTTCGTCATCTACCCCACGTAAGCGGCGGATACGCGTTTGCGCGTCCTTGAACTCCATCAGGCAGACCAGTGCATAGCTGGAATCCGTGGGACAGGCCAGCACACCTCCCTCCTTCAACAATTGTACCGCTTGCTGGATAAGCCTGGACTGCGGATTCTCCGCATGAATAATAAAGTACTGTGCCATAACGACTATTGTAACTGACTGGCTTCTGGCCAATCCTGCCAAACAGGCACGCAACCTGAAGGCAAAGCTGGCAAACGTCCCATCTCCATAAATGATAGTCCTGGCCCGTGGTAATCAGACCCTTGTGAAGCCTTTAAATCAAACCGATGTGCCAGCTTGGCAAACTGCTCATATTGCGGCGGCTGGTGACTGCCAGTCACCACTTCAATCGCCGCACCGCCCAGGTTCCTGAATTCATGTAATAACAAATGCATGTTCACAAAACCCAGGTCATACCTGCCAGGATGGGCCAGCACGGCCACCCCGCCACTGTCACGTATCAGTTGCAATGCCTGCTCCAGGCTCATCCACTCGTGATTGACGTAGCCAGGCTTGCCTTTCACCATGTATTTCTTGAACACGGTCTTGATATTTTTGGCATGCCCATGTTTCACCATGAATTGGGCAAAATGACTGCGCGTCATGACGCTGTTACCTGCAATGTCTTTTGCGCCTTCGTATGCCCCTGCGATGCCGGCTTTGGCCAATCCATCGGCAATTTCACGGGCACGCGCCTCACGCGCTTCCCTCACCTGTTGAAAAGCCATTAGTAACGCCGAGTTTTCCGCATCCACTCGCAAGCCCACCACATGCAATGTACGCTTTTTCCATGTCACCGAAATTTCGACCCCATTGATCAAAGCAATACCATGCTGCTCGGCGGCGGCACGGGCCCTCGCCAGCCCACTCACTTCATCATGGTCAGTCAGCGCTAGCACACGCACGCCTTTGCTGGCGGCATGCGCGACCAGGTCTTCGGGGCTCAGCAAACCATCCGACATGGTGGAATGACAATGCAAATCGATGGGGACTGACATGATGGATAATGATGACATCGCCGGTTAGAGGGTAGGTGCCATAAAATAGGCAACCTTTACATTTCGACAGAAATCATAGCAAAATAGTGCCCTTACAGATAGCAGGAATTCAGTCGCCTGAAGCCAGTCATGCAAGTCATTACCGATTTATTGCCCGTCATCCTCTTTTTCATCGCCTACAAAAAAGCCGGGATTTTTACAGCTACCGCCGTCGCCATGATCAGTACATTGGTGCTCATGCTGATACTCTGGATCAAACGCGGCAAAATAGACAAAATGCTGATGATCAATGGTGCAGTCATCACCGTACTAGGCGGCATCACGCTATTGCTGCATGACAAAACCTACATCATGTGGAAACCCACCGCTATTTACTGGATAGGCGCACTGGCATTACTATTCAGTCGGTATATTTTCAAACGCAACCTGATTGAAAGCATGTTAGGCAAATTGATGGCGCCACCATCAGCCATCTGGGACAGACTAAACCTGTGCTGGATTGCTTTCCTGGTAGGCATGGGCATTTTAAACCTATATGTCGCATTCCACTTCAGTGAAGAAAACTGGGTCAACTTCAAACTGTTTGGCGCCACCAGCCTCATGTTTATATTTATTATTGCGCAGGTGTTTATGTTAAAAGATCACTGGATTGAACAAAACACCCCTTCTGCCTGACTAAGAGAAAACGCTATGCTTTATATGATTTACGCACAGGATACGCCCAACAGCTTGTCATTACGCTTGGAGCATCGTCCACCACACCTGGCGCGCTTGCAACAACTGCAAAGCGAAGGCCGTTTGGTGCTAGCAGGTCCTTTGCCAGCGATAGACAGCGTAGATCCCGGCGAAGCCGGTTTTAGCGGCAGTCTGATTGTGGCAGAATTTGATTCATTGCAAGCCGCCACAGACTGGGTCAACGACGATCCTTTTGTACATGCAGGCGTATACGGCCAGGTGCTGGTCAAACCGTTCAGAAAAACCTTGCCATAAATGCTTCACACCGAAATTGAACAGCGTTTGCAAGCGCTAGCGCCTGAACAACTAGAGATTCAGGATGACAGTGAACTTCATCGCGGACACGCAGGAAACACAGGCGGCGGGCATTTCACCATCAAGGTAAAAAGCTCGCTATTTTCAGGAAAATCACAGATAATGCGCCATCGCATGGTATATCAATGTTTGCAAGATTTAATGCCTCATCGCATACACGCGCTCAGTATTCAGGCCCTATCGACTGATGAGTCATTTATTTGAAACAATCCTGTTTTTTAATATCGCACCAATTCAAATCGTTATATAAGGATATTGCATGAAATTTTTGAAAGTAATGTTGGCGATTGCTTGCTTTAGCGCATTGCCACATGTATACGCGGCCGATGCCGATGCGGTTGCCACAGTCAATGGCAAGCCGATCAAGAAATCCTGGGTAGAGTTCATTTTGAAAGATGCCGAAGCACGTACAGGCCAGAAAGCCAATGATGGCATGAAAGCGGCCGTTGTAAACGAACTGGTGGGTTCTGAACTGGCCTACCAGGAAGCGCAAAAAGCCGGTATCGACAAACAACCAGATTTTATCGCTAGCGAAGAACTGGCCCGCCGCAAGTTGCTGGTAAACGCATTCCTGGCTGACTTCATCCGTAAAAACCCGGTGACCGATGCTGAGAAAAAAGAAGGTTACGAGCAATATAAAAAAGAACTGGGCGACAAAGAGTATAACGCCCGTCACATCCTGGTAAAAACTGAGGCTGAAGCCAAAGCGATTATTGCTGACCTGAAAAAAGGCACAGACTTTGCCAAAATTGCCAAAGAAAAATCTCAGGACCCAGGTTCTAAAGACAAAGGCGGTGATCTGGGCTGGTTCTCTCCGGCTGGCATGGTCAAACCATTTGCTGAAGCGTTGGTAGGCCTGAAAAAAGGCGAAACAACGCCTGAACCTGTGCAATCTCAATTCGGCTGGCACGTGATCAAACTGGTTGATACCCGCGCACTGCAAGCACCTCCTTACGAAAAAGTACAAGAAGGCATTGAGCGGACATTGCAACAGCGCAAACTTGAAAAATACATGTTGAGCCTGAAAGACAAAGCCAAAATCGATGTCTCTGGCCTCGAGAAGAAATAATCCAGGCACTACTCAAACACAATAAAAAAGCCAGTTCCAACTGGCTTTTTTATTGCCTACCCACTGACTTCCAAAGCAATAAGCGAGTTTAAGCACATCTATCGCTGACAGAAATATTTCAAGTACGGAAACATTTCTTTGCCAGGCAATCTAAGATAAAATCAAGAATTATTCTCATTTGTAACGCCCACATGCATCTAGACGCACTCAAACCTGGCCAGACGGCCATCATTGATCGCATCCATGCCGAACAAGCGCTGTCACAACGCTTGAGTGCACTGGGGTTCAGGTCCGGCAAGCAACTGGAAGTCATCCGCCAAGCGGCTTTTAATGGTCCACTGCATGTGCGCATAGGCTCAACAGATGTGATCATCCGTCTGCAAGATGCTAAAGCCATACACTTGCACCCTCTCCCGCATCAAAAAGAATCAACCACTGTATGAAACGTGTTGCCCTGCTAGGTATGCCCAACACGGGCAAATCCACCCTGTTCAATCGCTTAAGTGGCGCTTCTGCGCGAGTCGGTAACTGGCCCGGCATCACCGTCGACTTGATGAGTGCAAAAATATTGCTTGGCGGCCATATTGCAGAGCTGGTTGACTTGCCTGGCCTGTATGACCTGCATGGCTTTTCGGATGACGAGCACGTGGTTCGCCATTTCCTGAGCCATCATGCTGTCGATCTGGTGCTGATTATCCTCAACAGCGCGCAGATTGACCGCCAGTTATCGCTCGCCTTACAGATTCGCGCCCTTAGATTACCTGCCTTGTTGCTGCTCAATATGGAAGATGAGGCCAAACGCGCTGGCATTACCATCAATGCCGAAGCCATGAGCAAACAGCTAGGCCTCCCCGTGCGCACCATCAGCGCCAAATATGGCCAGGGCTGCCCGGAAGCGTTGCAACTGGCAGCACAAACGATGTTGCAACAACCCAACATCGTCACGCCAGAATCCATCGCCAGCAAGCTGGAAATGGACAATGCCATTGAACAGGAAATGCACCAGATTATTGACCGCACGGTGCATTTCCCGCTGCAATTGAATCACAGCCTGACCGACCGCCTGGACAAAGTACTGTTGCACCCGTGGCTAGGCTTGCCACTGTTCCTGTTATCGGTATTCCTGTTATTCCAGTTTATTTTTACGGTTGGCGCGCCGCTACAAGAAGGCATGGGCTGGCTGTTTGATACCCTGCGTAGCACATTTCTGGAGCCTGTGCTGGCTAGCCTGCCCAGCTGGTTAAACGGCCTGCTGCTGGATGGCCTGTATACCGGGTTTAGTACGGTCGCAGCATTTGTACCGATTATCGTGCTGTTTTTCCTGGTCATGAGCATGGTGGAAGACAGTGGTTACTTGTCACGCGCCGCCTTCCTGATGGATACCCTGATGGCCAAAATGGGCTTGGATGGCCGCGGTTTTGTCATGATGCTGATGGGCTTCGGCTGCAACGTGCCTGCCCTGATGGGCACCCGCGTCATGCGTAGCCGCCCCATGCGGCTACTGACCATGCTAACCATCCCACTCTCGCTGTGTTCAGCCAGGTTGCAGGTGTTCCTGTTTATCATTGCCATCCTATTCCCACCCTCACAAGCCGCCCTGGTACTGTTCTCACTCTACATGGTGAGCTTTGCGACTATTTTTATCACAGCTATCCTGTTTAAAAACAAATTTTCCAGCCGCGAACCGTTTGTGCTGGAACTCCCGCCCTACCGCTTTCCGACGCCGCAACAAATCTGGATGCGTGGCTGGCAAGAAGTCAAACATTTCCTGGCGCGTGCTACCAAATTTATTGTGATTGGCGTCATCATGGTCTGGCTACTTACGCACTTGCCTACGACTGCAGTGCCTGCGAGCCCAGACACCTGGGCAGGTAGCATAGGCCGTTTCTTTGCCCCGGTCCTGGACCCGATAGGCATTGATACCGAGCTGGCCATTGCCCTGATTTTTGGCTTTGTGGCCAAAGAGATTGTTGTCGGTTCACTGGCGGTAATTTACGGCTTGCAGGGAGATGCGCTGAGTCATCAGATTGCAGCCAATATTGATTGGGTGCAAGGCATGAGCTTTATGCTGTTCACACTAATTTATACGCCCTGCCTGTCCACCATTGCCACACTTAAATCCGAAAGCAAAAGTAGTGGATTTATGTGGCTCTCACTTGGCTGGTCACTGGGGCTGGCGTGGATCGTCAGCTTCCTGTTTTACCAGAGCGCCCGCGCACTCGGCTACTGATCTGCATCAACCCATCTCCGTGATAATATACTATACTGATAAGTGAAAATTTCACCTTACTCACCCAAGGAGATGGTTGCCATGAATAAAAAAATACTGCTTGTCACGCTCGCCACGCTATTCAGTATGCCTGCATTTGCCAACAATCATGCACACAATGGTCCGATGGAAAAATGCATGAAAGCGGCTCTTGCCAAACACCCCGGCAAAGTAATTTCTCTGGAAGCTGAAATCGAAAAAGGTCGCGGCGCGATATATGAATTTGATATCGTAGGTACTGATGGCAAAGAGTGGGAAGTCGAGTGCGAAGCCAAAACCGGCAAAGTGTTTGAAGAAGAAGTGGACGTGGATCCCAATAGCGACGAATTCAAGTCCAAAGCCAAAGTGACGATGGAACAGGCTAAGAAAACAGCCCTGGACAAGTACCCAGGTGAAGTCGAGAGCATTGAATATGAGCTGGAAAATGGAAACCCGGTCTATGAATTTGATATCAAGCAAGCCAATGGCAAAGAGGTTGAAGTAGAAGTAGACGCCATTACCGGTAAAATCGGTGAAACTGAAGAAGAAGTCTACGAAATCGGAAAAGATTAATTCTTTGATCTGGTGCTCAAAAAAACAGCAACCTTTGGGTTGCTGTTTTTATTTGGGTGAGCACTTTAGCGCATTCGATCTCAGACGCGCTTTCTGTTAAAATAGCCGTTTGAATTTTCAATGAAAAATCCAACCGCCTCATGTCCAGTCAAGCGCAATTTTTAAGCCTGCGCGGCAGCGCCGCCCTCTCGCAATTCCGTCTCGATAAACTGTATAGCGTCCTCAACACCAGCGCACCGAATATCGCCCATATTTATACCGAATTTGTGCATTTTGCTTTTAGCGAAACTGCACTGAGCACGACTGAGCAAGACACGCTGCGCCAAATCTTGACTTACGGCCCGAAAACGGACATTGAATCCCCGAGCGGTGAACTGCTGCTGGTCATACCTCGCATAGGCACCATTTCCCCCTGGGCCTCACGTGCGACCGATATTGCCCATAACTGTGGATTGGGCAACTTGCTGCGCTTGGAGCGCGGTATTGCTTACTACGTGACGACCACAAATGGCGCACCACTGACAGACGGCGAAAAACAGGCTTTACGTGCGGCCATCCAGGACCGTATGACAGAGACCATCGTCTACAGCCTGGCCGATGCCGAAAAACTGTATCATCACGCCGATCCCAAACCACTCTCCAGCATTGACATTCTCGCTGGTGGCAAAGCAGCGCTTGAAGCCGCCAACAACGACATGGGGCTGGCTTTGTCTCCAGACGAAGTGGATTACCTGTTGGAAAACTACCGCAAGATGGGCCGCAATCCAACGGACGTGGAACTCATGATGTTTGCCCAGGCTAACTCCGAGCATTGCCGCCACAAGATTTTCAATGCCGACTGGGTGATTGATGGCGTACAGCAAGAGCTCTCACTGTTCAACATGATCCGCAACACACACAAACTGAATCCAGGTAGCACCGTGGTCGCCTACTCGGATAACTCTTCGATTGTGCAAGGCCAGAAAACCAAACGCTTTTACCCTGCTGCCGACCAGAGTTACCAGTTTGTAGAAGACAATATGCACTACCTGATGAAGGTAGAAACGCATAACCACCCGACTGCGATCTCCCCATTTGCCGGTGCAGCTACCGGTGCAGGTGGCGAGATTCGTGATGAAGGTGCGACTGGCATAGGCTCCAAGCCTAAAGCAGGTTTAACCGGTTTTTCAGTCTCCAACCTCAACCTGCCAGATTTCAAACAACCATGGGAATCCAATTACGGCAAGCCTGGCCGTATCGCCAGCCCATTGCAAATCATGATAGATGGCCCACTGGGTGGCGCGGCTTACAACAATGAATTTGGCCGTCCTAATATTGCCGGTTATTTCCGCACCTTTGAACTGGAAACCACCGGTGCCGATGGTAAAACAGAAGTGCGTGGCTACCACAAGCCGATCATGCTGGCCGGTGGTGTCGGTAATATTTCCGATAGCCATAGTCATAAAAACAGTATTCCTCCAGGTTCCGCATTGATTCAGCTGGGTGGCCCAGCCATGCTGATCGGCCTGGGCGGCGGTGCGGCTTCGAGTATGGACACTGGTGCCAATACCGAAAACCTGGATTTTGATTCAGTACAACGCGGCAACCCTGAACTGCAACGCCGTGCGCAAGAAGTGATAGACCGTTGCTGGCAGATGGGCGACAAGAACCCCATCCTGAGCATTCATGACGTCGGTGCCGGTGGTATTTCCAACGCCTTCCCTGAACTGGTGAACGACGCCAAAGTCGGTGCCGTGTTCCAGTTACGTGATGTGCATAACGAAGAGCCTGGCATGAGCCCGCGCGAGTTGTGGAGTAACGAAGCCCAGGAGCGTTATGTGCTTGCCGTCACGCAAGACCAGTTACCATTGTTTGAGGCGATTTGTAAGCGGGAACGCTGCCCGTTCGCGGTCGTTGGTGTGACGACAAAAGAGCGCCATTTAACTGTGGAAGACACGCACTTTGACAATAAACCAGTGGATATGGAACTCTCAGTACTGCTGGGCAAACCGCCAAAAATGCTGCGTGATGTCAAATCAGTACAAAAAGCATTGCCAGCCTTTGATACCAGCAACATCGACCTGAACGATGCCGTGGCACGCGTCCTGCGCCTGCCTGGCGTGGCGGACAAAACCTTCCTGATCACCATTGGTGACCGTAGCGTAACAGGCCTGATTGCGCGCGACCAGATGGTCGGCCCCTGGCAAGTGCCAGTCAGCAACGTGGCCGTGACCTGTGCCGGGTTTGAAACCAATATCGGCGAGGCATTTGCCATTGGCGAAAAAGCCCCGCTGGCGCTGATTGATGCACCGGCTTCCGGCCGCATGGCGATTGGTGAAGCCATCACCAATATTGCCGCTGCAGCTATTAGCGACATCGGCAACCTCAAACTGTCTGCCAACTGGATGGCCCCCGCCGGTCATGCTGGTGAGGATGCCGCCTTATACGCCACCGTCAAAACTGTCGGCATGGAGTTGTGTCCAGCACTTGGGATCAGCATACCGGTCGGCAAAGACTCCATGAGCATGAAAACAGTGTGGCAAGACAACGGTGAAAACAAGGCCGTCACTGCGCCTATCTCGCTGGTAATTTCCGCGTTTGCCAATACCCCAGATGTGCGCAAGACATTGACACCGCAACTACGCACCGATTTGGGCGACAGCGAGCTCATCCTGATCGACCTTGGTAATGGCCGCAACCGCATGGGCGGCTCGGCACTGGCACAGGTCTACAAACAACTCGGCAATGCCGTGCCTGACGTTGATCAGCCTGCACAGCTAAAAGCATTTTTTGCTGCTATCCAGCAACTTAACAGTGATGGCAAGCTACTCGCTTACCACGATCGCTCTGATGGCGGCCTCTACGTGACCTTGGCAGAGATGGCTTTTGCCGGTCATTGTGGCCTCAATGCTGACTTATCGAGCCTGAAAGGCGACACGATTAGCATCCTGTTTAACGAAGAACTGGGTGCAGTGATACAAGTACGTGCTGAAGATGCAAGCACAGTGACCGCTCAACTGGAACAGGCGCTCGGTGCCTGCGTCCATCGCATTGGCCACGTCAATGCCGGCCATGATATTGCCATCACACACGGTAATATGCAGTACAACGCTTCCCGCATTGATTTGCACCGTATGTGGTCTGAAACGACTTACCGCATGCAAAGCCTGCGCGACAACCCGATTTGCGCACAGCAGGAATACGACCGCATCCTCAATGCAAACGATGCCGGCCTGCATGCCCACCTAACATTTGATCTTAACGACAATATTGCTGCGCCATATATCAACACGGGGAAACGTCCGAATATGGCGATTTTGCGTGAGCAAGGTGTCAATGGCCAGACCGAAATGGCGGCCGCCTTTGACCGCGCCGGTTTTAACAGCGTAGATGTACATATGAGTGACGTGATCAGTGGCCGCGTGTCACTGAAGGACTTTGCTGGCCTGGTCGCCTGCGGTGGGTTCTCTTACGGGGATGTTCTTGGCGCTGGCGAAGGCTGGGCCAAGTCCATTCTGTTCAACAGCCGTGCACGTGATGAATTCAGCGCGTTCTTTAACCGCGCTGATACATTCGCACTGGGCGTCTGTAACGGTTGCCAGATGATGAGCAACCTGCACAGCATTATTCCAGGTGCCGATCACTGGCCACATTTTGTGCGTAACAAGTCTGAGCAATTTGAAGCGCGTGTCGCGTTGGTTGAGATTTTATCTTCACCTTCCATCTTCTTTGATGGCATGGCCGGTAGCCGTATGCCGATTGCAGTGGCTCATGGTGAAGGTTTTACGGAATTTACTGATGCCAGCATGGTCACAAGTGTGCTACAACAGCAACTGGCAACTGTGCGTTATGTGGATCATGCCGCGCAAGCGACCGAAGTTTATCCGTTCAACCCTAATGGCTCACTTCAAGGCTTGACTGGTTTTACGACGCAAGACGGTCGTTTCAGCATCATGATGCCGCATCCGGAACGTGTATTCAGGACGGTGCAACACTCCTGGCATCCTGACGGGTGGCAAGAAGATGGCCCGTGGATGCGCATGTTCCGTAACGCACGCAAGTTTGTGAGTTAAGCGGAGCCATAGATTTGATGGTTTCGCCATTAAAACAAAGTTGTTATTTTTAAAAATGAAATCAGGTGTTTGGAGAGATTATGAAATCAGTTAAGTTTTTAGTGGCCTTGTTCTCACTGTCATTTGCCTTGCAGGCATTTGCATTGTCCGATGAGGAATATATGGAGTTTACCGAGGCCCTTACCGGTGGCAACGTGAAAGTGGTTAAAAAATTTGTCGAGGCCGATCCTAGCCTGGTCAAACAAAAATTCTTTGCCTGGGAACCGCTACAAATGGCAGCCTCTAAGGGAAAGATTGACGTGGTGAAATATCTGGTTTCCAAAGGTGCTGACCTGAACTACGTACACCCAGCCAGTCACAATACCGCTTTCCACATGTCCGCCTTTATCGGCGACACCGAAACCATGAAATACCTGGCTTCAGTAGGCGCCGATGTGAACGTCAAACTTAAAGGCGATGTTTCTCTGGTGCGTTACTTCAAAGAGGAAGGCAATCAGAAAATGGTAGATTTACTGACACAACTGGGTACCAAGAATGATGGTTGCCAGGAAGAAAAATGCTTTTAATCGCTTGTGAGTAATAGCGATGTCAATGCAAAACGGTCATGAGATTCATGGCCGTTTTTCTTTTAATTTGCCGTGATCAATGTAACCATAGTCACGCACGCCACTGCCATCTGTTTAGAATAATGTGACATCTCAAACAATCATCTGGGGGAAGCATGCAACGTTTCACTGTCACACTTGTATGGGTTTGTTTTACCTTGGCCATGTTCCCGGCACAGGCAGAAGAGCTTGCCATGACCAGCATCCGCACCCTGGCAGCCTCTTGTGCTGCGTGCCATGGCCCCAATGGCAATAGCCTGGGTGGCACCCCGACGCTGGCTGCGCTCAACCAGCAATATTTTATCCAGCGCATGCAGGGCTTTAAAGATGGCTCTGTCAGCGCGACTGTGATGCATCATCACGCCAAAGGTTTGACCACAGAGGAAATCACTGCACTGGCGGCCTTTTTTGCGCAGCAACCTAGGCAAACACCGCAACCTTTGCCGCACCAATCATTTCTGGGAGCACAATAATGGCGATGCAGAAGATCACCGGACAGCCTGTTCCTGCTCGCAGGACATTCGTACGTTCAGTCATTTATGGCGGACTCGCTTTTTATGGTTTGCCAGCTTTTGCACGTGCCAGCAAACCGCCTTTGGGCCACGTGGTGGTGGTCGGCGCAGGATTTGCCGGTCTGACCGCAGCCAAATACCTGCGCGAGTGGAGTATGGGCAACCTCAAAGTCACCCTTATTGAACCCAATCCGCAATTTATCTCCTGCCCGCAAAGCAATCTGGTGCTGGGTGGTAGCCGCACCTTGGACCAGCTGAGCTTCAGCTATGACATCGCGCGCAAGCAGCATGATCTGCACTGGATACGGGATAGCGTGATGGCCGTCGACATGGCGAACAAGCAGGTCACACTCACGCGGGGTAGCCTCAGCTATGACCGGCTAGTACTGGCGCCCGGTGTTGATTTCAACTACAGCAAGATTCCCGGGATGCCTGCCCCTGTAGAGAATATCCCGCATGCCTGGAAAGCAGGGAAGCAAACCTTGCAATTGCGGCAGCAACTGGAAAGCATGCCGGATGGTGGCGTGTTTGTCATGACCGTCCCCAGTGGCGCTTACCGCTGCCCGCCTGGTCCTTATGAACGTGCCTGCCAAGTGGCACATTACTTCAAGCAACGCAAACCGCGCAGCAAAGTGATTATCCTGGATGCGAACGCCGATATTGTCTCGAAAAAAGGACTATTCCTGCAAAGTTTTAATGGGGCTTATCAGGGCATGATTGAATACCATAACAACAGCGAGATTTTACAACTCGACACCAGCAGCAAAACCATCAAAACCGACTTTGAAACAGTCAAGGCCGATGTTCTCAATGTGATCCCACCACAGTTGGCGGGCAAAGTAGCGCAAGTGGCCGGGCTTAATAATGTCGATAACCGCTGGTGCGAAGTTGACTTTGTGACCTATGCATCCACTCTGCAACCAGATGTGCATATTATCGGGGACAGCATTTCGGCAGGGTTACCGAAGTCTGCCCATATGGCAACCTCGCATGCGAAAGTATGCGCAGCAGCCATCATTGATCTCCAATCCGGTCACGGCCCTAACCTGTTGCCCGTGTTTGCCAATACTTGTTACAGCTTTGTCGATGACCAACAAGCCATGCATGTGGCCAATGTATACCGCTACGATCCGGCCAAAAAATTCATGGTCTCGGCTGAAGGCGGTGGTGTGTCTGCCAAAGCCTCGCTGCAGGAAGGTGAATATGCACAGGCCTGGGCACAAAATATCTGGGCGGAGACACTGACATGACCGCGGCGCGCATCCAGATCTCTGCCGTCAGCAAAGTTTCCCGGTTTTTATTCATCGGGCTGGCAGGCTTGTGTATGGCGATTGGCTTGCATTATGCGATGGCGCAAACGCAGGAAGTCAATACAGCCCTGGCAAAGCTGGAAGTACCTGCCGGACTCAGAATTGAACGTTTCAGCGATGTCAGCCACTGGGGCTCTCCTCGCATGCTGGCACTGGATGCTCACGGAAGATTACTCGTGAGCCTGTCAGATACCGGCCGCGTTTTGCGCCTTGACGAGGAAGGCAAGGCAGAGATCATTGCACAAGGCCTGAACGCGCCCCACGGACTGGCATTACTTGGAGAAGACCTGCTGGTGGCCGAACAAACCGGTGTGGTTAAACTGGCCAGGCAGGGAGAGGGCTGGGCAGCGCCACAACCGTTTATCCGCAACCTGCCCAGTGGTGGGCATAGCCTGAAAACAGTCAAAGTCTCGCCGGATGGCTATATTTTCATCAATGTTGGCTCTAGCTGTAATGTCTGTGTAGAGGATAATCCTGTGCGCGGCACCCTATTGCGTTATAGTGCAGACGGTCGCCCTGCTGGCGCATTGCTTACCGTTGGCCGCCACGCACAGAGCGCTATTTGGGCCACCGGATTACGTAACAGTCAAGGCTTTATCTGGCATCCCGACACAGGCGATATGTTCGCCACCAATAATGGCGCAGATAATCGAAGCGCTGCTAAAAATGGCAGCATTCATGATGACCTGCCGCCGGAACACCTGAATAAAATCGAGGCTGGAAAACACTATGGCTGGCCCTATTGCTGGGGGCTCCCAGACCGGCCCGGACAACTCTTCCAGGACCCCAACTTTACCGGAGAACCGGATATTTGCCAGCAAGCGCAGGCACCTGCGCTGACCTTGCCCGCGCATAGTACGCCCATCGGCATCACCTTTCTGGCTAAAAGCCGCTTGCCAGCAGACATGCAACAGGATGCCGTCATCGCACTGCATGGCTCCTGGAACCGCAAACAACCCAGCGGCTACGCCTTGCTACGTGTACAATTCAGGAACCAACAGCCAGTTACAGCCGTCCCATTAGTGAGTGGCTGGCTAGAAGGAAAACAAGCCTGGGGACGTCCAGTAGACGTGATTGTCGGTGCCGATGGCTGGCTATATGTTTCCGACGATCTGACAGGCTGGATTTACCGGATACGCAGTACCCAATAATAGCCTTGATGGCAATGAGATATTTCAGGAGCAAATAATGAAACGTATTTTATTATCGATCAGCAGCGTGCTTTGCCTGGGCTGGATGAGTATGAGCCAGGCTGGTACGCAACCCTCCCTGGTGATACAGGTGCCAGAAGCTTTTTACCAGCATCCAGTACGACTGCTACACCCTTATATCAACTATTGGCATAACCGTGCTGAAGCAGCAGAAAATACTGGGCTAAGCAGCTTTCAGGCACAAAACTTTGCAACCTCTAGTTGCGAGGCAGAAGCCAAAGGTCAGGCGCTGGTCGTGATTGAACCCAACATGTTCTACAATCCGCAAACAGGCGTTTTTTACAGCGAAATCACCGCCAAAGTATATAACACGCCCGGCGCGGACAGTGCCTTGGGCAAACCACTGATGACGGTAAAAGGTGAAGGCCAATCCCGTGGCTGGCTCACATTCAATGTCGAGCATTCGGCCCATCAATCTTACCAGCAGGCGTTTGACCAGGTGATCCAACAGTTGCAAAAAAGCCCGGTCTTCCAGCAATCGGTCGAACAAGCACCTGTACAAACTTACCAGGCCTTATGCAACAGTATCAATACACTGTCTCAACCGAAAGCCTTTTTCTAGGAGTGTTTATGTTGTTTAACGCTCATCAGCGCCATACAATGCTTTCTTCCGCACTAGCGGCTTTGTTCATGATGTTCGCTGGCCACAGTCAGGCACAAGGCCCGGAACCACTTAGCGGCTTATTGACACCGGAATCTGTGGTACAAGCGGCAAATGGTAAAATTTATGTGTCAGAAATCAATGGATTTGGCCAGGATGGCGATGGCCAGATTCGCGTCATTGATCATGGAAAAATCTCTGTGCTGGTCAAGGGACTAGATGACCCAAAAGGTTTAGTGATCATCGGCAACGATTTGTATATTGCTGATAAATCACGCGTGTTGCGCATGGCCTTGAATCAGCCAGCAGCCAGTGCCGAAGTGTTTCTGGCAGCCACTGACTTCCCAAAAGTCCCGCAATTTTTAAATGATTTGAGCGCAGATGCCAATGGCAATCTTTATATCAGTGACAGTGGCGATATTTTAGGCTCAGGCAAAGGCGGTGCGATTTACAAAGTGACGCCTCAACGCACATTAAGCCTGTTACTGGATGGCAATATTGATGCGCGCATCCTGGCCCCCAATGGCCTGCTGGCGGATGCTAAAGGTGAACAGCTGTTATTGGTCGACTTCAGCTCGGGCGTGCTTTACAACTACAACCAGTTGACTAAACAGCTGCACGAAATAGCGAGTGGGTTTGGTGGCTCAGACGGCATTGTCAAACAGGCCAATGGCAATATCTATATCAGTGACTGGAAGAATGGCAAAGTATTCCGTGTCGATACGCAGCACAAAGTCACGTTGATAAAAGAGGGCTATCAATCTGCAGCCGATATTGCCCTGACGCAAGATGACCATCATTTGCTGGTACCAGATATGAAAGCGGGCAAGCTCGATATTATCGACTTGCGTTAATTGCACCCCAAACGACAGGTAAAAAAAACCACGCTTGCGCGTGGTTAAGTGAGAGGATACACACGAAACTGCTGATTGCCTCAACACGCTGCAGGGAATTCAGCGTGCTAAGGCAACTTCACAGTTACTTGGTTTGCGCAGTTTTTTTGTCAACCTCCTTTTGGGTGTTGACCGCTGGCTGCGCGACAGCGTGTCTGGCGAACTTCATATGTTTTTGCATTTCAGACTGGTCGTGCGGAGAAGGGTTGGTCCCTGCAACTGCCAAGGCTGAAGTAATCAATACCGATATGAATAACAATATCTGTTTGTTCATCATCGCTCCTTAAAGATTGCGCATTCAATCTCTGTTGCTCATCTGACATGCGGCAGTGGCTCACTGCCCACGATTGCACAATACACCCCTACCCTTACAGCTAACTTACGCCTTTCTTGCAGCAAACTTACAACACGAAAAACCGGGTGACATTGAGGTAAACTGGCAGCATTGAAACGAGCAGGTAACAGCGATGCGCCTATTAATAGTGGAAGATGATTTGGTCATTGCAAATGGACTGGTCCGGGCTTTAGGGCAGTCTCAGTATGCAGTGGATCATGTGACTGATGGCAAACAGGCTTTGCGGGCCATCCAGGATGACGTCTATGACCTGGTGATCCTGGATCTGGGGCTACCGACCATGGATGGCATGCAACTGTTGTCACACTTGCGGCAACAGGCCAACCCAATTGCCGTCTTGATATTAACGGCGCGCGAAGATGTCGCGACCCGTGTACAGGCACTCGACCTGGGGGCCGATGATTTTTTGACCAAGCCCTTTCACCTTGAGGAGCTTGAAGCACGTGTACGTGCACTGATCCGTCGCAGCAAGCTGGGCAACAATCTTCCCTTGCAATGCGGCAACCTGAAACTGGATGTGGCCAATAAACTGGCCAGCATCAACGACCAGCCTATCACTCTCTCGGCACGTGAAATTAACCTGCTGGAGACTTTGATGATGCGTATGGGAAAAATCATCGCCAAAGAGCAGATCATGGAATCCCTATGTAATTGGGATGAAACCTTGGGCGACAATGCGATTGAAGTATATGTACACCGTTTACGAAAAAAAATTGAACCCAGTGGCGCGCATATCCGTACCGTCCGCGGGCTCGGTTACATGCTGGAAGCAGCACATAGCGGCGTGTAAATGATCAACATCGGACCCCGTTCGCTTAAAAACCAGCTAAGGCTGTGGTTGTTGCTCACCATGTTGCTGGTCCTAGGTGTCTCTGCTGCCCTGTCCTATTCGCGCGCGCTGCTCTACGCCACACAGGCTTACGACCAGGCCTTGTTACGCACCGTACTCGCCCTGGCCGATGAAGTCATCATTGATGCCAACAATGAGGTCAAAATCGAGATTCCGGAAGTCACGAGCCACTTGCTCAGCTATAACGAGGGTGACCGTATTTATATCCGTATCAGCGCCCCCGACGGCAAGCTGGTCTTTGGTGAAGCCAATTTGCCCCCACCCAGCAGGCCACCCGGTGGTAACCAGCAGGTTTATTACAATAGCTTCTACAAAAACGAGGCCATTCGCGCTGTCACTTTCGGTCTACCTGAAAGCAATGCTATCAATGCAAAGAATATATTGATTACCATGGCAGAAACCACTGGCAAGCGCGATGCCCTGGTGGCAGAAATGATAGAAGAAATGCTATTGCCGCAAATACTGATGATGATCCTGGCGGCCATCGTGATTGAATTGGGAATACACTTCGCTCTCAAACCTATGCAAGATCTGCGGGAGTCTTTGCTGCAACGCTCTCACCGAGACCTAAGCCCCCTGGACACCACTGTCTCGCCCCTGGAGTTACAACCATTGCTACATGCCATGAATGCCTTGCTATCACGGGTGAAAGCAGGGATACAGCAACAACAGCAATTTATCGCTGATGCGTCTCACCAGTTACGTACACCCATCGCTGGCTTGCAAACCCAAGCCGAACTCGCGCTGAGAAGCACTTCGCCCGAAGCGGTGAAAGAACCTTTGAATTACATCCTGCGCAGCACCACGCGGTTATCACATTTGATCCAACGCCTGTTAAGCCTGGCGAGAACTGACGCTGCCAGCAGCCAGCACGTTTTCAAGCCTGTGTCTTTAACCAGCCTGATATATGATGAATGCGCCCGCTGGGTAGGTCCGGCTGCGGACAAACAGCTGGAGCTGGAAGTCCTGATTGAGGCCCAGCAGGATCAAGTGCTGGGAGATGCTTTAATGCTGTCTGAAATGCTCAACAACCTGCTCGAAAACGCCATCCAGTACACGCCAGAACAGGGGCTGTTACAAATCCGCCTCTGGCAGGAGGGACAACATCTGCTATTACAAGTCACTGATAGCGGAGTAGGCATTCCCAGCGACCAAACAGAATTAATTTTTGAACGCTTTCATCGCCTGGACCCGAATCAGGGCAATGGCTGCGGCCTGGGACTGGCGATAGTGGCGGAAATCGCAGAGCAACACAATGCCAGCATCACTGTGACACCAGGACTGGAGCATCCAACTCGATATCACATTGGCAGCCAATTCACGGTAAAATTCGAGCGTGATGACACTTTGCCTGAGAACCCTCGCCCTAAAAGCACTGATCCTGAGTGATCCCCAACAAAAATGTAGCCAGGTTCATGCGCTGTGTGAGGCTGATTTGGCAGGCACCCTGCTGCTGGATACGCAACTCACTATCGCAGCGCCAACCGAAGCCATTCCTGGCCGCCCCGCAAAACCTCAACTGGTACCGCCAAAAGATGTCCAACGCAGGGCCATGCACACGCCAGAAGGGCGTGCTGCATTAATACATGCGCTGGCACATATCGAGTTCAACGCCATCAATCTCGCTTTGGATGCCGTGTGGCGCTTTACAGGCATGCCAGCAGACTATTACCGCGACTGGCTGCAGGTCGCCAAAGAAGAGGCTTACCACTTTTCATTGCTTAGGACGCACCTGCAAAGCCTGGGATTTGATTATGGCGATTTTGATGGTCATAACAGCCTGTGGGAGATGGTGGAAAAAACACAGTCTGATGTCTTGGCACGCATGGCGCTTGTCCCCCGCACGCTGGAGGCACGCGGGTTGGATGCCACCCCGCCCCTGAAGCAGAAGCTGCAGCAGGCTGGCGACCATGCAGCTGCTGCTATTCTGGATATTATTTTGCACGACGAAATCGGCCATGTGACGATAGGCAACCGCTGGTTCAATTTTCTTTGTGACCAACGCAGCCTAAATCCGATGCAAACGTTTGATCAACTCTGTTTGCAATTTAACGCGCCCAAACTAAAACCACCATTCAACATCACAGCACGTAAACTAGCGGGGTTCAGTGATCTTGAACTTGAATATCTTAATGGCAGAACAGCCTAATTTCCCGGCAAGAAGGTGACTAATGTCCGCTAGCTTGAGTGTCATGATGCTCTAAGAAATGAACTGATACAAGAAGTCTGCTCTACTTCAATTTATCGCAATAAAATTCTTATACTAAAATGGCATGTGTTTGTGCGTTTATCGCGCATGCGGCACATGACGTTTAGGTTCAGGATAAAAGGTGAGAAAATGAATTGCGGAAAATGCAACCCTCAACAGCTTGGTATTGATTTCTCAATGGCTTTTCAACCAATTGTGGCGTTCTCACAGCAACAAATCTGGGGTTACGAAACATTGGTGCGCGGTCTCAATAATGAACCAGCCTCTTTTATTTTGGATCAAATTGACGAGTCCAAAATCCACAGTTTCGACCAGATCATCCGGTCTAAAGCCATTAAACTTGCGCACAGCCTGAATTTTGAACAAATTTTATCTATCAACTTTTTGCCAAATGCAGTCTATAACCCTGAAAACTGTATCCAATCTACCCTGGCAGCTTGTGATGCGTTGGGATTTGATAAAAAACGGATTATGTTTGAAGTGACAGAAGCCGAAAAAATCACGGACCACGCACATTTGAAAAATATTTTTACGGAATACAAAAAACACCAGTTCCTGACAGCAATTGACGATTTTGGTGCAGGCTACTCAGGCCTAAACCTGTTGGCAGAATGGCAACCGGACATTATCAAGCTGGATATGAACCTGATTCGCGATATAGACCAGAACAAAACCAAGCAACTGATCGTGAAAAGTATTCTGGATGTCTGCAAGGGACTTGGAATTCAGGTGATTTCAGAAGGGGTAGAAACTCGGCAAGAGCTGGAAGTGTTGGTAGATTTCAGTGTGAATCTGTTTCAGGGCTATTACTTTGCCAAACCGTTGTTTGAAGGCTTACCTGCAGTACCCGAGAGCTGCTTTCAACTTAACTAAAAGCTCTCTCTTGTGGCAATCTTCCAACGACTGCCACAAGAGAGTGAGTCTTCGGTCATGCCGCCATTGATTGGGCGACCATTGAGTCTTGTGGCTACACTGACACTGTCTGATCCAGTGTCTGCCACTGCCCATCCACATAACGCCAGCGTTGCCCATGTTCTTCGCACCAAAGATGTAACCAGCCATGCTTGACCAGGTGGCTAACCGCCGCATGCTTTTCAATGATGTGCGCTATTTTTGCCCGGCTGGCAACAATCAACACCGTGAGCCTTAGCGGCTCATGCATCCAGCGCTCACCATTGTGGAGTGATTGTTTCGACAAACCGATTCTGAGATCCCCCCCATTCCCCTCAAACACGCCAATCCTGCCGCCGACCACGTTATGCAATAGCTTGTTGCCACTTCCAAACTTACCCGGTTCGCAGGTAGAAGCATGGTATTGCCAGTTGATCCAGTGTGTGACCAGCATGGGTGCCGTCATCAGCTGCTCCAGTAGTTGCCCATCCTGGTCTAGCTGCTCGTCATATTCATGTAAAAAGGCGCGGCCGATGAGATTGAGATGTTTGGTGCGCGCCCGCGGTGCCATGATGAATGCGGCGTTATTCGTCAAGCCCCACTCTGGACGTGTCTGTGCACCATCATTGGCCCGTTGACGGAAAGCCCTGAACAAAGTCGTTGCATCCATTGCTGAGCTTAACGGCTGGAGGGGCAATGCAGGCTGAGCCCTGAGTTGCTCTCCAGCTGCCTCGAATAGCGTAGCAGCGAGTTGCCATTGCTGACGTTTGGCTGGCGAGAGCTCCTCCAGATCAAAGCCCTGAACCTCTTGTGTCGTAGTATTGTGTAAGGCAGCCACAAACACTGTCTCTTCTGGAATATCGACACCGATACTGGCAAGCTGGGCCCTGAGTTCCCTATCATTCAGGAGTGCAGCCAGCGCACGCGTGTTGACCTCACCGGATTGTCCGCAACAGGCACCGCAATCCAGGCTGGAGGCATGCGCGTTATTTTGGCTTTGGCTCGCGTGACCAACCAGCAACACCATGGGTGCGAGGCCATTGATCAGGCCCAAACTCCCCAGAACGCGTGCTGCGATTTCCGCTTTTTCTGCCACGCTGACGGCTTGCAGCAATGGCCGCGTCAGCGAGCGATATTTTTGCGGCAAGCCATAGTGATCCATGGAAACCCTGGCTAGCCGCTTGGGCCGAACCAATGACCAGAGCGGCTTGAGGAACATCGGGCCTGCACTCTCCACTAACGAAAACGCAGCGCATGGATACTGACTTAAGCGGGCGAGCTGGTTGCCAAAAGTAAAGTTTCTGATCCGTTTTCGCTTTACTTCTGCATCCAGTAATGATTGCGCTACCTGTGTTTGCACTGCGCGGTGTCGTTTGGCTGGCGCTGGCTTCACCTGATCAGCGACCTGCAGCTGAGGGGCCAATAATCCCGGCAATTGTGGCCGCTGTTGCTCCGAACCCAAAGGCTGGTAGGCGATAGGCAAGCCAAAGAAACCAGCCACGCCCAAAGTCTGCACATGCGGTGAGAACGATTCGATCGCGCGACGCAAAGGTTCACTGCGCACATCAATACAAAATGCCGCCTGAATCTGCGGCGCTGGCACTGGCTCTGGTGCAGGGATAGGCAGTTGCAGTTGTTGTGCTAACACTCGCTGATACCCCTGCTCCAGGGCGAGCTGCCAGATTTCATCCATCACAAGCGATTGTTCGGCCTCCTGAATATAACTGGAGGCATGCTGCCATTTCTGCTGGATGACCTTGATGGCACTGTTTGTCGCATTCAGCCCTTTGCATTGCATCAATATGACACCCCAAGCCAGGCGAATCGCCAGCAAATCCCGCAAGGATTCATCTGACTTTCCTTGCAGCCTGGCTTGCCATGCCAGATAGGCACACCAGGAAGCCCAACCATTCACTGTGAGCAAGACTGCCTCAAAATAGTCTGCCAACACCTGCTCGCTAATGCCTAAGGCTTCTACCACCCAACGCTCCGCCTGTTGACGCGTTAGCGGTAAATAATCCAGAAACTGATGAATATTGGGCAAGCCCATTAATACGGCAATGCCATGGTCATGCACAATCATTTCTCGCCAAAAGTGATATAAACCACCTTCACGTTGCGGTTGCCAGTCCGACTGATCCTGGTCAAAATAGGCAGCACAGGCCTGGCTCACCTGGTGCGTAATCGCGTCACGCCAGGTCAGGCGCTGAAAACGTTGCGCATCATCGTCGAGCACATCAATCAGCAAAGGCAATGCCGGTAAATTGAATGGATCAGACAAATGTGCCACACAGTCTTCAATCGTTAATCGGTTGTGATTAAGTTGTGTCATGGCCTGTGTCAAGTCAGCAGCCGTCACCCTGCCCACCTGCCAGGCTTGCAAGAAGTAAGTCCGCTCGGGGAACACTTGCACTTTTCCTAATACTGCCATACGGGCAGCCACTGTTCTCAAGGGCATCTGTATACGATGCCAGTGCGGGTTCACGGCAATTGACTGATCCAGTGGCCAGGCCGGTGCAATGCTATCGCAAGCCTGCTGGCAGGCGCGACTGATGACTGCCTCCGACAACGGCTGGTGAGGCGATTTGCGACGTGGTGGGAATAACTGATCCTCAATAAAAAACATTTTCTTCTCCATCATGAGGGGAATTGCACTGCCTGATTAACGGTTAGCATGAGACTCTTTACCCCAACTGATGGGCCACAATCTCAGCACGTTACGTGTATAGAACTCATCCAGGTAAAGTCCGGCATAGATCCAGCGGTGCAGGTGTCCCAACCGGGCGGGCATCAGCAGAATCATGGCTGTTGCCACATATAAACCAAGCATCCCTAACATCATCCATGAGGCGTAATTTGCATGCGGATGGTCTTGTACACCCATGGGCAAGGTATGGAACAGCAGGCTGACCACAGTCAAAATCAAGGTTAACAGGCTGCCAAATGCGATGGGCTGCCACTGCGTCCAGCGGGATGAAGCGGAATGTTGATGTAGCCATAGCAGAGGTGCCCAGGCTAAGGCCAATACCACGCTCCACCAGGCAGGCCACATGGCATGTGCCAACCCGGCCTGTGCTGCAAAGACAATCCCCAGAGTGATGCATGGTGCCAGCCAGAGACTCCAGGCGTGATACCTAGGCTTGCCGGTCAAATGTTTTAGCCGGGTTTGGGTCACCACATCTGCGGCAGAAAGGAAAGCATAAGCTTTATAAATCGAATGCCCGATCAGATGCAGGGCGGCAAACGTGTACAAGCCCAATGCGCACTCAACCACCATGAATCCCATTTGCGCCACCGTTGACCAGGCAAGGCGGACTTTGATGCTGACACGCGTTAACATGACCAGAGAGGCCACCATACAGGTGATCAGCCCAATACCCATGAGCCAATGTCTGGCTGGCGCATAATGCTCCATCAAGGGGGCGAACCGGATCAGCACAAATCCTGACAAGTTCACCACGCCTGCATGCAGCAAAGCAGAAACGGGGGTCGGCGCCTCCATGACCTGGATCAGCCAGCCGTGCACTGGCAACAGCGCGGTTTTTAATACAACCACCAGTACCAGCAGGCCCGCGCACCAGGCAACAAGTTGACTGGCACCGTGGCTGGACACATGCTGCAAGAACACCGAGATGTGCATGCTGCCAGTTTCAACATAGGCTAATAAAGCAATGAATAGTAATGCACTATCAGCCAGCATATCGGCCACCGTTTTCTTGTGCGAGGCCAGCAGTGCGAATGGTCTTTGCTCATAAAAACACAGTAAATGCCGCATACATAAGCCGATGGAAGACCATGCTGCCGCAAATAGCAACCAATGATCAGCAATCAATAACAGATGCACGCTCACCAACACCAGACTCAGTGCGGTGACAAATCTGCGTTGATGAGCTTCGCCTTCAAGGTATCTGGCGGAAAATACACCAATGACCCAGCCAAGTAACTGTACCAAGACGGCCAATACTGACTGCAAAGGTGTTAACGCCAGCCCCCAGTTCGTATCAATTCGTGCAGAAATATCCCCAGCCTGGGTCATCAGACTGATCATCGCCGATATAACCAATATCAATGAGAACATGGCTGCCCGGTTAAAACAGCGCCAGCCGCGTGCGTCTTGCCAAGGGCTGGCAAAGGTGAGGATTGCGGTTGTCAGCATCACCAGGCAAGGAGTGAGAGCCATGACTATCTGAAGATTCATGCAATCAGCCTTTCTTCAGTAGATAATACTTTTATAAAATAGAACATATTTTTAATTTAAATAGATAATGAAGATAGTTACCCTGAGAATTCGGTCTCTGCATTCAGGTTAGAGGCTGCCTGCCGAGTCAATGCCTGAGATGGCATGTACACTTCGTTCGCCGCTGGCAACAACTCAACCACCACCTTACCTGGTGCAATCACCTCATTACCATTAATTTCAATTTTTTTGGGATAGACCGTCACCATGCGGCCATCGATTTCAAGGGTTTTGATCATGATTTTTTCCTGAATAATGACTTTAAATGTCAGGTAGCGCAGATTTTGACGCAGATAATTAATTAGGTAAAATATATAAATATTAACTTTACGTTCTGTTTAACATATGGAAAGACTGAATTATCACCATCTGAAATATTTTTGGCATATCGTCAAAGTAGGGAGCTTGACCAAGGCGGCAGAGAAATTGCACATTTCACAGTCCGCCCTCTCCTCGCAAATCCGCCAGTTGGAGGATAGTCTTGAGTGCAGCCTATTTTTGCGGCAGGGACGCAAACTGGTATTGACCGAGTTTGGAAATTTAGCGTTTTCGTATGCTGACTCTATCTTTACCAAAGGGATAGAACTGGAGAACTTGCTCAGAAAGGGCATCGCCGCTGAGCATCAGACATTACGCATTGGCGTACTTTCCACCATGTCGAGGAACTTTATTGAGAGTTTTGTCGAGCCACTGTTGAATCATGCCAATATCAAGCTGGAAATTGCCGCCAGTGGCCAAACCAATCTGCTCAAAGCGCTTTCAAACCACCAGCTGGATCTGGCCCTCACCAATATTGAAGTGCGAGGCAACCATGACCAATTATGGGAATGCATTCTGCTAGATCGCCAACCGATCAGTGTCATCGGGCCCTCCAGTCTGGACATTAAATCCGGTTTTTCAGCCAAATACGCGGATTACCACTGGATTCTGCCCAACCAGGACAGCCCTATCCGCGCCGCGTTTGATGGATTGTGCGCCCTGCATCATTTAGAGCCGAATATCGTCGCTGAGGCGAACGACATGGCGATGCTGCGATTGCTAGCCAGAGATAGCATGGCACTGACTGTGATGCCTGACGTCGTGGTGAAAGATGAACTCAAGAACGGCGTACTCAAATCGTTCACGCAATTGGAGGGTATTTTTGAGAACTTTTATGCGGTGACGGTTAAAAAACATTTCCGCAACTTTGAAATCAATCAGTTAGTGAATCAGTTCCTGATGAAAAAAATTTCGCCTCCCTCTTGAAATTATTTTTACAGCCCATACTTTCGCGATATCAGCACTTCTGCTGATACTTACTTCGCCGCTGGAGGCATGATTGCCAGTTGCGTCTGCAAACCTACTCCAGCGGTATTTTTTGTTGAACTTATTCGCTAAGGAGAATTGAACATGAATATTCGTCCCCTGTATGACCGCGTCATTGTCAAGCGAGTCGAGCAACAACGGACGACCGCTTCCGGCATTGTGATCCCTGACACTGCAGCAGAAAAGCCCGAACAAGGAGAGGTCATTGCTGTGGGCAGTGGCAAACAGCTGCAGGACGGTAGCCTGCGACCACTGGAAGTCAAGGTGGGTAACCATATCCTGTTTGGCAAGTATGCTGGTCAAACGGTCAAACTTAATGGCGAGGAACTGTTGGTCATGCGTGAGGAAGACATTCTCGGCGTGATTGAATCCAGTCCTGCCGACCTCAAAAAAGTCGCTTAATCACTTCACTGCTGATACAGAAAGGAGAATTGAACGATGGCAGCAAAAGATGTGAAATTCCATGATCATGCCCGCACTAAAATTGTAAAAGGCGTGAATATCCTGGCCGATGCGGTCAAGGTTACCTTGGGGCCAAAAGGCCGTAATGTCGTGCTGGAGCGCAGCTTTGGCGCCCCGGTGATTACTAAAGATGGTGTCTCCGTCGCCAAAGAAATCGAGTTGCAGGACAAGCTGGAGAATATGGGCGCACAAATGGTGAAGCAAGTCGCTTCTAAAACAGCTGACGTGGCCGGAGACGGGACGACTACCGCCACCGTGCTGGCCCAGGCCATTGTGCAAGAAGGGATGAAGTCAGTCGCCTCCGGCATGAATCCCACCGACCTAAAACGTGGGATTGATAAAGCCGTGACAGCCCTGGTGGATGAGCTTAAATCCATGTCCAAAGCCATCACCACCCATAAAGAAATTGCCCAAGTCGGTGCGATTTCTGCTAACTCTGACCATGCCATTGGCCAGATCATCGCCGATGCCATGGAAAAAGTCGGTAAAGAAGGCGTGATTACGGTGGAAGAAGGTAAGTCACTGCAAAATGAACTCGAAGTGGTCGAGGGCATGCAGTTTGACCGCGGCTATATCAGCCCCTATTTCATCAACAATCCTGACAAGCAGGTGGCGGCACTTGATGAGCCCATGATTCTGCTTTACGACAAAAAAATCAGCAATATCCGTGACTTGTTGCCAACTCTGGAAAACGTCGCCAAGGCCAACAAACCCTTGCTAATCATTGCCGAAGACGTGGAGGGCGAAGCCCTGGCCACCCTGGTGGTCAATAGCATGCGCGGCATCCTCAAGGTGGCTGCGGTGAAAGCACCTGGTTTTGGTGACCGCCGCAAAGCCATGCTGGAAGATATTGCCGTCCTGACCGGGGCCACTGTGGTGTCCGAAGAAACCGGCATGCAACTGGAAAAAGTAACCCTTGAACACCTGGGCCACGCCAAACGCGTTGAAGTGCAAAAAGAGAATACCATCATCATTGATGGTGCAGGTGATGCAGCCAAGATCAAAGCCCGCGTGCAGTCCATCCGGACTCAAATCGAGGAAGCCACCTCTGATTATGACAAGGAAAAACTGCAGGAGCGCGTGGCCAAGCTGGGTGGTGGCGTGGCGGTGATTAAAATCGGCGCCGCGACCGAAGTCGAAATGAAAGAGAAAAAAGACCGTGTGGATGATGCCCTGCACGCTACCCGTGCTGCGGTGGAAGAAGGTATCGTGCCAGGTGGCGGTGTGGCTCTGCTTCGTGCCCGCAGCCGCATGAGCACTCTCAAGGGCGATAATGATGACCAGGAAGCCGGTATCCGCATTGTGTTGCGTGCAATAGAAGAGCCCTTACGCGCGATTGTGAAAAATGCGGGTGAAGAGCCTTCTGTCATCATCGCCAAAGTGCTTGATGCAACAGGTAATACTGGCTACAACGCAGCCACCGGTGAATATGTGGATATGGTGGAAACCGGTGTGGTAGATCCAACTAAAGTCACCCGCACGGCCCTGCAAAATGCAGCCTCGATTGCCGGTTTGATTTTAACCACTGACGCCACCGTGGCTGAACTACCCAAAGACGAGAAAAAAGCGCCAGCCATGCCTGAAATGGAGTACTAATACTTAGTTACTCAACGCCATGAACGTTTAAAGCCCCGCAAGGGGCTTTTTTTCTACCTGGAAAATCTGGGATAATGTAATTGAGACCCTAAGAAAAGCACCTACATCATCAGGCAGGTCTTCTTGGCGGCAGATGCCTGAACGTAATCCGGCCCTTACCCATGTCGTAAGGAGACATCTCAATGGTGATTTTATCGCCGGCCAAAATGCGTATTTTATGCTTGCGCATTTTGCCACCAGTGTAGGCAGTCAACTGATGCCCATTGTCCAGCGTCACACGGTAACGTGCATCTGGCAACACTTCAGTCACTGCGCCCTGCATTTCAATCAACTCTTCTTTAGCCATGTAATTCCTTATCAATGAATGAAAAAAGCCCGCAATCGGGCTTTATAGGCTGAGCATGAAGCCCAGGCTTGACTAAGCAATGACTTGAATCGCAGAAGCTTGCTTGCCTTTAGGTCCTGTGGTTTCTTCATAAGAAACGCGCTGATTGTCTGCCAGGCTTTTAAACCCGACTGATTGAATCGCAGAAAAATGTGCAAACAAGTCTTCACCACCTTGATCCGGAGTAATAAAACCAAAACCTTTTGCATCGTTAAACCATTTGACAATACCTGTAGCCATATTTAATTCCTTTGTAAAAAATGAAAGGGAAAACCCTTGAAGGGCGAGGTACAAGTAAGCAGGATTAACGAGAGACCCAGAAGATACCACCAGTGAAAACAACAATGCTTGAACGTCGCGTATGGGCACTATGCGCCTTATGCACCACAATAGCAAATGTTATTTTCAAAAAATCCAAAATAAATCAAATATTTATTAATGCCTCCATCGATGTTAACAATCGCTACACAGGCAATGATTACGTCTCTTTACACTGTCAGCAGATTCGCCACCCCATCCAGACCCACCACATTCAGGGCATACATCGCCTGCTCCTGCACCACCGGTTTGGCGTGATAAGCTACCCCTACCGCAGCCACCGCCATCATTTTGAGGTCATTGGCGCCATCCCCAATCGCAATCGTCTGCGCAGCAGCCAGACCTAACTGATCGCGCAATTTCATCAGCTCATCAGCTTTACGCTGGGCATCAACAATATCACCCACTATCTGGCCGGTGAGTTTGCCATCCACGATTTCCAGTGTATTGGAGACAGCATAATCCAGGCCCAGGGTATTTTTGACATAATCGGCAAAAAAGGTAAATCCGCCAGATACCAACATGGTTTTAATGCCATGCTGCTTGCAGGCATTGATCCATTCCTGTGCACCAGGATTAAACGTCAGGCGTTCTTCGATCACGCGTTGCAGTGCCGACTCCGGCAGACCTTTGAGCAACGCCACCCGTTTGCGCAAGCTAGCAGCAAAGTCCAACTCGCCACGCATGGCGGCTTCGGTAATTTCAGCCACCTGTGGTTTAAGGCCCATCATGTCAGCAATTTCGTCTATGCACTCAATGGCAATCAAGGTCGAATCCATATCCATCACGCATAAGCCCATTTTCTGCAAACGGTGGGCATCTTGCACCAGCGCGCAATCGATCTGCTGGCTGGCACAAAAGGTTTTTACATCAATGTAGTCCCCTTCCGCCACAGGCAGGTAGTAGGCATGCTGAGCCACTTGCATGAATTGGGTGTGTCCGCCAACCAATCCATGGATATGAGACAAATGCGCCATGCTGATGGCAGGGCCTTGAACCACTAAACGCATGATAAAAATCGTTCATCAAACAAAAGTGCGATTATACCAGCTGCCCACTCAAACGCTGAGTACAGGCTGTTTTTAGGGATTTTTTCTATTTTTGAATTGTCATGAGCAGTGTTATTCTTAAAGCAAACTTAAAACCCCGGGGAATGTATGAAACAAGATTCACAAACGCTGCCATGGCTTAACTTGCCAAATTTGCCCTTACCGCTCAAAGCCTTATTTATCGGTTACCTGCTGGTGATCGGTGTGGGGCTATGCATGGCGGGTTTGCAAATCATGCTCACGCATGGCATGGCAGACGGTAAGTTTGGCTTATCCGTGAATGACATTGTTTATAGCTACTACGGTGACCGCAGCGGCACCAAACTCGCCAGCAAGCTCAATGGTTCCATGTCCGACAAAGCACCACTGGAAGTACGCCAGGACATTATCAAATGGGCACAATTAGGCGCACCACAAGACCAGTGGGAATCTCATTTTAAGCAGGTATTTGCGCAGCATTGCGTGATGTGCCACAGCAATATTCCTGGCATCCCAAACTTTAACAACTACGATGAAGTGAAAGCGCGAGCCGAGGTGAATGAGGGTGCGACGATTAGCGGCCTGACACGTGTTTCTCATATCCACTTGTTTGGCATCAGTTTTATCTTTTTCTTTATTGGCCTGATTTTCAGCTTTGCGGTCAATGTGCCCAAAACCGCAAAAATTATCGCAATTGGGTTTCCATTTGCATTCCTGATTGTCGATGTGATGTCATGGTGGCTGACCAAACTTTCACCACATTTTGCCTGGCTCACCATTATCGGCGGTATTGGTTACAGTCTGGCCTCCAGCTACATGTGGGTGGTCAGCATGTACCAGATGCTGGTGTTGTCACGCAATGGCAAGATATATGGTAATGCCTGGGAACAGGATATTTAAATATCAGGGCTTGCGTTAAATGATTTAAAGAACCGCATCCACATGCGGTTTTTTTGTTTGCCGTCTAGCCTTGGCAGGGTATTTGCGCGAAAATAGAGGCTTAACTATTAAAACCACAAAACTTTCATGAATCTGCACGAATACCAGGCCAAACACTTACTGCAAAAGTATGGTTTGGCAACCCCGACCGGTCTGGTCGTTCAATCTGAAGAAGCTGCAGCTGCCGCCACCAAAGAGCTGGGTGGCGAAGCCTGGGTAGTGAAGGCGCAAGTGCATGCTGGCGGCCGTGGCAAGGCAGGCGGCGTGAAAGTCGCCAAGTCTGCCCTCGAAGCGCAAACCGTTGCCGGTGGTTTACTAGGCAAGCATTTGGTCACTTACCAGAATGCGCCTGATGGCCAGCCTGTCCACCAGGTGCTGGTAGAACAAACGCTGCCGATTGCGCGTGAACTCTATCTCTCGATGCTGGTAGACCGCACGCTGGAACGCGTGGTGATGGTTGCCTCCAGCGCGGGCGGCATGGACATTGAAGAGATCGCAGCCACCCAACCGGAAAAGATTCTGCAAGAAGTCTGTGACCCATTGAATGGTTTGGTCGATTATCAGGCACGCAACCTGGCGTTTGGCTTGGGGCTGAGTGGCGACCAGATTGGCGCGTTTACCAAATTGGCCAAGGGTCTCTATAAGCTGTTTAAAGACAACGACTTATCTTTACTTGAGATCAATCCGCTGATTGTCACAACCGACGGCAAACTGGTGGCGCTGGATTGCAAAATGATCGTCGATGATAACGCCTTGTATCGCCAGAAACCATTTGCTGAAATCCGTGACTGGTCACAGGACGATGCCAAAGAAGCCGAAGCCCATCATAGTGGCCTCAATTACATTGCCTTAAACGGCAACATTGGCTGTATGGTCAACGGTGCCGGTTTGGCGATGGCGACCATGGATCTGATCAAGCTGCACGGCGGCATGCCTGCAAACTTTCTCGATGTAGGCGGTGGTGCCACGGCCGAGACCGTGACCAAGGCGTTCAAGATTATTTTGTCTGACAACAATGTGAAAGCGATTTTGGTCAATATTTTTGGCGGCATCATGCGCTGCGACATTATTGCTACCGGCATCATTACGGCAGTGAAAGAAGTCGGCATGACGATTCCTGTCGTCGTCCGCCTTGAAGGCACTAACGTGGAGCTGGGCAAGCAAATGTTGCGCGACAGCGGTTTGAATATTATTTCTGCCGAAGGGTTGACTGACGCTGCCCAGCAAGCGGTTCAAGCAGTCAGTAAGGGTGTGTAGTCATGGCGATTTTAGTTGATAAAAATACCAAAGTATTGTGCCAGGGTTTTACCGGCAAACAAGGCACATTTCACTCTGAACAGGCACTGGCATACGGCACTAAAATGGTTGGCGGCGTGACACCGGGTAAAGGTGGTCAGCAACATTTGAACCTGCCTGTGTTTAATACCATGCGTGAAGCGGTGAAAGAAACACAAGCCAATGCCAGCGTAATTTATGTACCACCACCGTTTGCGGCCGATTCCATTTTGGAAGCTGCTGACGCAGGCATTGAACTCATCGTGTGCATTACCGAGGGTATCCCCGCCCTGGATATGCTGAATGTGAAAGCGGCTTTGCGCGCTAATGGCACCAAACTCATTGGCCCTAATTGCCCAGGCGTGATTACGCCGGATGAATGCAAGATTGGCATCATGCCTGGCTTTATCCATCAACGTGGCAAGGTGGGCGTCGTGTCCCGCTCCGGCACATTGACATATGAAGCCGTGCATCAAACCACTGCGCTAGGTTTGGGTCAAACAACTTGTGTCGGCATTGGCGGCGACCCGATCAAAGGCCTGAACTTTATCGAGTGCCTGGAACTCTTTCAGAAAGACCCTGAAACAGAAGCGATTATCATGGTGGGTGAAATCGGCGGCAGCGATGAAGAGGCCGCAGCAGACTTTATCAAGCATCATGTGACCAAACCTGTAGCAGCGTATATCGCAGGCCTGACCGCACCAAAAGGCAAACGCATGGGTCATGCGGGCGCGATTATTTCAGGTGGGTCAGGGAAAGCGGAAGACAAAATTGCCGCCTTGGAATCTGCAGGCTGTGTTGTCGCTGACTCCCCAGCGGGCCTGGGCCAGGCAGTCCTGGCAGCGATTCAACGTGCCAGAAAATAACCTTTACAGGAGATAGCATGAAGCATATTCCCCAGACGATGACATACCGGCTCAGCCTGCTGCTGTGCGGTAGCATGCTGTTACTGGGGCTTTGCCTGAGCGCTCATGCTGCCAGCAAAAACAAAAGCAAACCAGCGCCTGATAGTCCGATCATAGACAAATCAGCGATGGAGGTGCCCCCGCTTGATACCAGTGCCGACGTTTCTTATCTGCTGATTGCCGCTTCCAAAGGCGACATTGCCACTGTCCGCGCCTTGCTTAAAAGTGGCGCCAACCCTAACGTGACCGATACCGAAAAAATCACCCCGATTATGTATGCGGCCCGCAAAAATCAGGCAGAAGTCATCCGTGAGTTACTGACACACGGAGCTGATATCAACGCCAGGGATCAGGGCGGCTGGACTGCACTGATGTTTGCAGCCAAGAAAAACAATCTTGATGCCGTGAAAGTCTTGCTCGAAAAAGGCGCAGACGTAAAAGTGCGAGACCCTGCGGGCTGGAGCGCACTGGGACTTGCCGCCACTTCAGGATATAGTGAAGTGGTCGGCTTGGTCATTGCAAGTGGATTTGATGCCAATATACGCGCTTCCGATGGTAAAACGGTGCTGATGTATGCCGCGAAAAGTGGGGATGTGCCTACCATCACCACGATACTCACACATGGTGCAGACGCCAACCTGAAAGATAAACTGGGCACCACAGCATTGATGATTGCCGCCAGAGAAGGTCATACACCTGCGGTGATATACCTGGTTGAACACGGCGCCAAAGTAGATGAAGAAGACGAACATGAATGGACGGCGCTCACCTGGGCGGTTGAGAAAAACCAGGCCGAAGTCGCCAAAGCCCTGTTGGAACACAAAGCCGATGTCAATCATAAAGACAGTGAGGGCACGCCGTTACTACACATGGCTGTCAGCAACAACGCTCCGGAAATGGCGGGCCTGCTGTTGGAACATGGGGCCAATGTCAAAACCCGTGATCAATATGGCTTAACCGCGTATGTTTACGCGCTCAAAGGCCAAAATCCCGCCATGGTAGAGTTGATCAAGGCCGCTGGCGGCAAATACTAAGCCTCATCAGCACTTAATTAGGGCACCAGATTAGAACACCATGAAACTTGCAATTGCGCAAATGAACTGCATGGTCGGTGCCATGCAGAAAAATGCAGAACGTATCCTATCACTGGCCAATCAAGCCTGTCAGTCTGGTGCAAAGTTGCTGCTCACTCCTGAGCTCTCCTTGTGCGGCTACCCGCCTGAAGATCTGTTGTTCAGGGAGGACTTTCATGACGCGAACCAGCGTGCATTGCAATGGCTGGAGCAATACTTACCCCCCGCGATGGCGGTGATCATAGGTCACCCACACAAAGTCGGAAACAAACTGTACAACGCAGCTTCTGTGATTCACTCTGGCAGAATCCAGGCGACCTACCACAAACATCACCTGCCTAACTACAGTGTGTTTGATGAAGAGCGTTATTTTGAGGCTGGTGACCTGCCTGTGGTGTTTGATTGGCAGGGGGTGCGTTATGGCATACTGATTTGTGCCGATAGTTGGGAGCCGGGGCCAGCCTTGCAAGCGCTGCAAGCGAACGCTCAAGTATTGCTGACCATCAATGCCTCGCCCTACCATATGCATAAACAGCAGACGCGTTACCAGGTACTGCGTGATCGCATCAAGGAAACTGGGTTAGCGATAGTGTATGCCAATATGGTGGGTGGACAGGACGAACTGGTATTTGATGGTGCTTCATTCAGTATGAATAGCCAGGGTGAGTTGATGCACGAACTGCCGATGTTTGAAGAGCAGCTGGGGTATTTTGACATCGCAGGCACGCAACCCCTGCCAGCTGACATTGCGGCGCCTTTACCCATCGAGGCTGCCGTATACAAAGCCCTGTGCCTGGGCTTGCAGGACTATGTCAACAAGAACAAGTTTCCCGGCGTGGTGTTAGGCCTTTCTGGGGGCATAGATTCAGCACTGACACTGGCAATCGCAGTGGATGCATTGGGCAAAGAGCGTGTCAAGGCCGTCATGATGCCTTCGGAATTTACAGCCGGCATCAGTATCGATGATGCAGCGGAAATGGCACGCGTTATCGATGTCGAATACAGCGTCCTGCCGATCAAGCCATTATTTGATGGCTTTTGTGACACGCTGGCTGGCGAGTTTGCTGGCAAATCGTTTGATACCACTGAAGAAAACTTGCAGGCACGCATCCGCGGCATGCTGTTGATGGCGATCAGTAACAAGTTTGGCAGCCTGGTGATCACTACCGGCAACAAATCCGAAACTGCTGTCGGCTATAGCACCCTGTATGGTGATATGGCCGGTGGTTTTGCGCTGATTAAAGATGTCCCTAAAACACTGGTTTACCGCCTGGCTGCCTATCGCAACCAGATCAGCCCTGTGATCCCGGAAAGAATTATCACCCGCGCGCCCAGCGCCGAATTACGTGCCAACCAGACTGACCAGGACAGCCTGCCAGCCTATGAAATCCTGGACGCAATCATGGAAGCGTATGTTGAAAAAGATCTCAGCATTGACGCGATTATCCAACTTGGCTATTCCCGTGCTGACGTTCAGCGCGTTACGCGCTTGATAGACCGCAACGAATACAAGCGCAGGCAGGCAGCAGTCGGCGTGCGCATTACTGAGCGCGGGTTTGGCAAAGACCGCCGCTACCCGATTACCTGCAACCTGGCATTTTAAAAGCGACATTTGAATAAAAAGCCTTGCTTGCGTAAAATGTAGACAAAGTTTTATCCACGGAGCGTATATGAAAAAAGTAGAAGCCGTCATTAAACCCTTTAAACTGGATGAAGTGCGTGAAGCATTGTCCTCCATCGGCGTGAATGGACTGACTGTCACCGAGGTTAAAGGGTTTGGTCGCCAAAAAGGCCACACCGAGCTATATCGTGGAGCAGAATATGTGGTGGACTTCCTGCCAAAAATCAAAATTGAAGTCATTTTGGCTTCTGACATGGTAGATAGTGCAATCGAAGCGATTATTAAAGCAGCACACACTGGCAAAATTGGTGATGGCAAGATTTTTGTGACCTCTGTCGAACAAGTCATTCGTATCAGAACCGGCGAAACCGGCGAAGCAGCCATTTAAATATAATGATAGATATATCCGGGTGGCTGCTGATGACGCGCCACCCGTTTTCTTTTTTTATGGCCTCAGCATGTCCCTTACACTGATTAAAACTGTCTTGTTATTAGCGGCAGCCAACCTATTTATGCTGTTTGCCTGGTATGGCCATCTGCGCGATCTGCATCACAAACCATTATGGATTGCCATTATTGCCAGCTGGGGTATTGCCCTCATTGAATATTGCCTGCAAGTGCCCGCCAACCGCATTGGCTTTACGCAGCTCAACCTGGCCCAACTTAAAATCCTGCAAGAAGTGATTACTCTGGTGATGTTTGTCCCTTTTGCTGTCATGTATATGCACCAACCCTTGAAATGGGATTATGTATGGGCAGGATTGTGCATGATGGGTGCGGTTTATTTTATCTTCAGGAACTGATCTGTCCTTAATGGCCCTAAGGGGCTATTTCCCCGATTCCCCCCGATTGTCATAATCGCCCCCAGCAACTTCTGAATAATATTCATCGGGGAAAAATATGTTGAAAAAATTCTTCATCGCGGCTTCACTGTTAGCCAGCACCTCTGCTTTCGCAGCAGTTACAACTGTCTCATTTAGTGGCGACGACCTATCTGGTACAGGTCCTGCCAGAACGGCAAAAGTAACATTCACCTCTGCAACAGATTTTGATTTAACCGGTTTTGTTAACCCTGATGGTATTTTAGCTTTCATGCAAAGCAATAACTCTGGCTTATACAAGAATGGCCAAGAGATTAGTGACAGATGGGATACTTTTGACTGGGCGCCTATTGCGCGCCCCTTGCGTGATGCGGATATAACACGCTATTCCTTTGATCTCAAGAACTTGGCCGCCGGCACATATACGCTTCAGTTCAATTTTATTGGTGGCAGCCAGTTCTCTGGTCAATATAGCATCAACCCAATCACCGTGCCAGTGCCAGAACCAGAAACTTCCGGCATGATGTTTGTAGGTTTAGCTTTGATGGGCGTGATTGCTTTCCGTCGCCAGAAAAACAGCTAATCTCTGGTTAAGCTTCAATAAAAAGCCTCGCTATTTGCGAGGCTTTTTTGTTTTATTAAGCACTATCCGGCAAATACTGCTCTCACCACGGCTAAATCCTCCGCTGTATCCACACCGCTGGCAGGCGCATGTGCCGTCACTGTCACCGCAATTTGATAACCGTGATATAGCACCCTTAACTGTTCCAGGCTTTCAATCTTTTCTAATTCAGTGACCGGCAAACTGGCATATTGCTTGAGAAAACCGACACGATAGGCATAAATTCCTATATGACGGTGGGCCGCTCGTTGCTCGCGATACTCACTGTCGCGTGGAAATGGAATCGCAGCGCGACTGAAGTACAAGGCCTGCTGTTTGGCATTCAAAACCACCTTAACCACATTTGGATTCTGAAACGCTTCGTATGTATGCAAGGGATGGCAGGCAGTCGACATAACTGCTTGTGCATCATTTGCGAGGGTCTGTGCAACGTCATTAATCAATACCGGATCAATTAACGGCTCATCTCCTTGCACATTCACCACGATCATGTCATCTGGCCAAGCCATTTTCTCAACCACTTCAGCAATACGATCGGTACCAGAGGCATGGTCCGTACGCGTCATGACACTCGCAACACCATATGACTGAGCTGCCTGCATGATACCCTCATGATCAGTTGCAATCACCACTTCATTCGCATGACTTTTTGCAGCCTGTTCAGCCACCCGGATCACCATGGGTTTGCCTGCAATATCCAGTAACGGTTTACCCGGCAAACGGGTACTGGCAAAACGGGCGGGGACAACCACTTTAAACATCATGACTCACTGTATTCATGTTCTTCAAGTCGGCGTGCTTCATCTTCCAGCATGACCGGGATACCGTCGCGTACCGGATAAGCCAGGCGTGCGGCTTTTGATACCAGTTCCTGCTTTTGCTTATCGTATACCAGCGGCCCTTTGGTCACCGGACACACCAGAATTTCCAGTAATTTAGGATTCATGTTCACTTCCTTTGCGTTGTTGCAACAAGCCTGTGACATGCGCGATCAGGGGCGTATCATGGCCCACAGACTGAAGCTCAGCGCTCACACGCAAGAACCAGGCATTGTCTAATCGAAGATGCTGACATTTTACGGCATCTTTCTCAGTCATCAGTATGGTTTTTCCATGCAGTGAAGCAAAATCAGCCTGCGTGTAAGCATAATGGTCGGCCTGTGGACGTTGCTCTGCCTGCAAGCCCATGCCCTCCAATACATCGAAAAACCGCTGTGGATGCCCTATGCCCGCCATGGCCACCAGGGTTTGATCACGCAATACTTCAGTGGATGTTTGACTATTAAAGTCAGAGACAGAAATCCACTCTTCCGTTCTGAGTTTGAGTTGGTAACTCACAGCATGTGATAGCGCTACCGGTAACTGACCGCTTTCCACCACGATATCCACCTGCTCTAAGCGGCCAATTGGCTCACGTAATGGCCCGGCAGGTAACAACCTGCCATTTCCCAGCCCCAATGGCCGTTGTACGACAGCGATTTCGATATCACGCTGCAAGGCGTAATGTTGCAGACCGTCGTCGCAAATCAATACATTGACCTCGGGATGCACCTTTATTAACGCTGCCCCGCCTGCCACCCTTGAAACATCTACCCAAACAGGGGAGCCACTGCGCCTGGTGATTAATACCGGTTCATCGCCAAACACCTCAGCCGGGCTATCTGGCATGACTTCTCCGGTGTGTGTTCCTCCGTAGCCTCTGCTCAACACACCAGGAGTATATCCAGCTGCTTTTAATTGCTGAGCCAGGTAAATCACCAATGGGGTTTTACCAACACCCCCTACGGAAAGGTTACCCACAACAATCACCGGCACTGGCAAGGCCTGGCTCGAAAGCAGGCCAACCTTGTAGCCCCAACGCCTCACTGCTGCCAGCAAGGCAAACAACCAGCACAAAGGCAGCAAAATGCCTTGCGCCCAGCCTGTTGTTTGCCACTGTCGTTCAAACCAGCGCCGCAACATCAGTCATCTTGAAACTGTTTATGATACAGCCGGCTGTAATAACCACTCTCAGCCAGCAGTGCCTGATGCGAACCGGTTTCTATGATCTTGCCGTGGTCCATGACAAAAATCCTGTCAGCGTTTTCAACCGTACTCAGCCGGTGTGCAATCACAATGGTTGTGCGATCACTCATGAGGCGGTCCAGCGCCATCTGCACATGCAATTCTGATTCGCTATCCAGTGCAGAGGTGGCCTCATCAAGCAACAACACAGGTGCATTTTTCAGAATGGCCCTTGCAATCGCAAGACGCTGGCGCTGACCGCCAGACAAGCGCACACCGCGGTCACCAATCTCACTTTGCAAGCCCATTGGCATTTGCTGGATAAACTCCCAGGCATTCGCCGCCTTGGCAGCCTCGATGACCTCCTGCTCACTGGCCTCCCGCAAGGCACCATAGGCAATATTGTTGAAAATGGTGTCATTGAACAAGACGATATCCTGGCTGACCAACGCAAATTGAGACCTCAGGTTCTCTAGATCGTAATTTTTAACATCAATACCATCCAATATGACTGCACCGTGTTGTGACTCATAAAAGCGCGGTAGCAGATTGACCAGCGTCGTTTTACCGCTGCCTGAACGGCCGACCAATGCCACTTTCTCACCCGCCTTAATTTCAAAGCTCAGTGAAGACAATGCATCTTTTTTTGCTTGAGGATAACGAACAGTGACGTCCTCAAAACGAAGATTACCCTTAACCCTGTCACTACGATAGCCGCCACGATTATCTTCATTTGGCATATCCAGCACATCAAATACACTCTGTGCGGCAGCCAAGCCTGTCTGCAGGTCTTCATTAGCGGCAGTGATATGCTTGACAGGTGCAATCAGCATCATCAAGGCGCCTACAAAAGCGGCAAACTCACCCACCGTGAACTGACCCAGTGCATAAAAAACAACCAGACCCAACGCAATGGCAGATAAGACTTCAATCACAAAACTGTTCAATCCGGAGATTCTGGCAGTCCTTAACTCAAGCTGCCTGTTGCGGGAGACAACCTCACCAAAGCGCTGATTCTCAAAGCTTTGCGCACCGAAAATCTTGACGATACGTTGCGCGGCAATTGCCTCTTCTGCCGTTTTGGTAATTTCCCCAACCGCCTGCTGCACTTTTTTGGCGTTTGCACGCAACTTGGGAGTTGTTCGCCCCAAATACATGCCCATCAACGGTGTGACGGCAGCAAACACCAGCGTCAATCGCCAATCAAGATAAAGCATATAGGCCACCAAACCAATCACCGTCAATACATCACGCAATACATTGAGGGCAGAGCGAGTAACGACGTTTGACAAGCGCTCAATATCATAGGTCATTTTGGAGACTAAATAGCCATTGGAGTTCGCATCAAAAAAGCTAACAGGTAACATCATCAGCTTTGCAAACACCTGCTTACGCATGGTCTCAACCACCCGTCTAGCAACAATGCGCAGACTGTAACTTGAGAAAAAACCAGCCATCGCACGCAACGTCATCAACCCAAATAACATCAATGGCAGGATATAAACCTGTTGGGCAGACTGTTGTACAAACCCCTCATCAGTGACCTTCTTGATGAGTGCGAGAAAAGCCGTATTACTGAATGAAAGGACAGCTGTTGCAAAAATAGAAAGCGCAAAGTGCAACTTATACTGCCAAGCATAAGCAAATAGCCGCTTATACAACACCTTGGGAGCTGTGGTGATGAGAGTGTCAGAATTGTTTTTTCGCGCCATTGGCTTCCTCGGCCCAACTGAAACAAACAGCCCGCCAAATGTGGCGGGCTTGGTAAGGCTCAATACAGCCTGATGTTAAACAATGCATTAACGGGAATTCACCTGCGTTGCAAAAGTGATATGTGTGTAATTCGCCATGCGTGCTGCTTCCATGATATTCACGACTGATTGATGTGTCGCTTTGGCATCGGCATTGATAATAATGGTCGGCTCCTTGCCTGCTGGACCATCTGCACCGGCTTGTGTCAGTGCCGCTGACAAATCAGCAACCACCGCCCCATTCGCTTCTTTACCGTTAACAAGGTAACGGCCACTGGCATCCACTTCAACTGTAATCGTCAGCGGTTTTTCTTGTGGCGCATTGGCATCTGCAGTCGGCAGGTTGATCTGCAACTCGCTGGTCCGTGAAAAAGTCGCACTGACGATAAGAAAAATAATAATCACCAGCAACACGTCAATCAACGGGATAAAGTTGATTTCCAGTTCCTCGTCGTGGCTACCACGTTTAAAATTCATGAGACTGCCTTTATATCCTGTCGCCAATAATGATTGCTTATCCGCGGTCGCCGTGGATGATTTCTACCAGCTTGATGGCTTGTTGCTCCATGTCGACCAGAAAACCGTCCACCTTACTTTTGAAATAGCGGTAGGCAATCATTGAGGGCACTGCCACAACAATACCGGCCGCCGTGTTGTAAAGGGCCACCGAGATGCCGCGGGCAAATTGCGCAACGTCATGGCCACTGTTGGTGAAAGAACCAAACAGTTCCACCATACCGATTACGGTACCCAGCAAGCCTAACAACGGTGAAACGGTTGCAATCGTGCCCAAGGTAGGCAGATATTGCTCCAGTTTGTGTGCCACGGCACGGCCGGTTTCTTCAATCGCCTCCTTGGTCACCTCACGAGAGTTGTTCATGTTAGTCAGGGCACTGGCAAATACCTTACCGAGTAAAGAATGCGCCTCAAGACGGCTCAAGGTTTCACGGGTCACACCGCCTTGCTTTAACCAGTTTTGCACTTCTGGCAGCAGTTGCTCAGGCGTCACCACTGAGGCTCTCAATGCCCAGAACCGTTCAACAATAATCGCCAAAGAAATCACGGAGGCAATAATCAGAGGCCAGATAGGCCAGCCGGCCGCTAAAATAATTTCCCACACAGCAAATACTCCAGTTGTTTTTTAAACTTCCGCTACTTTAGCGTTAACCAGCCCTTAGGGCAAGTTTTGCGCGGTATCCATCAGGTTACAATTACTATTGTTTACTGTTCCCAATAATGTGGCTCAATCGCCCGCCAGCGAGCAACATGTGGTCGCTGTCCCTGCGTATAATCCAGCAGGATGGCACCATCCCTGTCCGAACGCAACACCTCGCTGCCCAGCGCTTCGTAACGCGCCATCACTGCAGGCTTGGGATGACCAAACCGGTTCAGGTAACCTACCGTTGCAATCGCGATTTCAGGTTGCACGGCTTGGACAAATGCCAGACTGGATGAAGTTTTACTGCCGTGATGCGGCATGGTCATCACATTCGAGGCCAGGCTAGCAGTTGAAGATGCCTGCACTGATGCCAACAAGGCCTGCTCAGCAAGTTGCTCGATATCGCCTGTCAGCAACAGGCTGCCATGAGCCGATACGATCTGAATCACACAGCTTTTGTCATTATCCTTGATGCCCGCCGGTAATGACTGGCTGGGGTAAATGACGCGAAAAGTCACGCCGTCCCACTCCCACACTTGGCCAGCCTGACAGGCCTGGCGCCGAGCAGCAGCTGCATGGGGCAAAGGCTGTAATTGCCCAAAAAATTTAGCGTCCGGGGTTAATGAACTCAGGATATTGACGGTACTGACGCCAGCCAAGACTGAGGCCATACCTCCGACATGATCATTATCATCATGCGAGATCACGACAATATCCAGCTTCTTTAACCCCAAATGCCGCAAATAAGGCAAGACTATACGCTGGCCGGCATCGCTCTGTTCATGGTAGGAAGGGCCTGCATCATACAACATGGCATGGCGCGGCGTTTGCACCAGCACACTTAAGCCCTGGCCCACATCAAGAATGGTTACCCGCATCTGGCCTATTTGCAAGTCGGGAAACCTGGATACACACAATGGCAGCCACAACAGCAAACCGGCCCAACGCAACGGCCAGCCGCGCGGCATCAGCCATACCAGTGTTCCCAGCAATCCAATCAACCATGCCCAAAGAGGTGGCGTTGCCAAATAACTGACTGCCCATGGCCATTGACGCAACCACTGCAAGGCATGTGCACAGGCTTCCCATATTCCTGCCGCCAGCTGTAACAGTAAGTCAACAGGCAACAAGGCACCAGCAATCGCCAACGGTATGACTGCCAGGCTGACCATGGGGATCGCCAATGCATTTGCCAACGGTGAAACAAATGACAATTGATTGAAAAACATGATGACCACTGGCACAAAAGCCAGGGTCACTACCCACTGGGTACTGATAGCATTTTGCCATCCAGGTGCTGCCTGCAAACGGCCACCCATGGCAAATGCCAGGATCGCCACTGCCCCAAATGACAACCAGAAGCCTGGGGCCAGTACCGCCCAGGGATCAAGCAATAAGACTATCCACATGGCAACACTCAGTATCCATGAAAATGGGAAACGCTGCTTGAGACTCAACATCACCAAGACCGTCAGCAACATCTAAAGCGTACGCTGGGTGGGAATGGAAAAACCAGCCAATGCAGAATAGGCAATTGCAACCATTGCCCCACCTGCACTGTCAGCCAGGGTAGAGGGCAAATATAACGCCAAACGTGGTCGCAGACGCCATAGCCAGCCTGTACATAAATAGCCCAATGAAGCCAGCATGGTGATATGCAAGCCTGATATTGAGACCAGGTGATTGATGCCGGTATCCACAAACAACTGCCAGTCTGGCGGCGCAATCTGGCTGTCATCACCGATAACCAATGCGCGCAGTACTGCGCTGGATGGCGTGGTGCCCAATACATGTTGAATACGCTGACCCACCTGAGATCGCCAGCGTGCAATGAGTGCGGCCGGCTGCCAGGCCAGTGAGCTTACTCTTTGCATGGCGGCTTTGCTGACAATAGAGCCACTTGCCCCGATCTTATTCGCCAGGCACCAGGCCGCATAATCGAACCCGTGTGGATTACGTGTACCATGCGGTCGCTTAAGTTTGACACTGAATTGCCAGCGCTCTCCAGCCCGCAAACGTGGCTGCGCTGAAGACTTTGCTTCGGACTCACCCTGAACGGCTTTATCTTGTGAGTGTTTTCCACGATAAGCCTGCTCATAAAGATGAAGCCGCACTCTTGCAGGGATCGGACACTCTGGATTAAAACTACGCTCAATCGCGAAATCCACATGCTGTCCACGCGCATCGCGCTCAGGCACACTGACGATCACGCCTTGCACAGAAATCACCTGCTGCTCACAAGCGGCGGGTAAAGCTGCCTGCAACCGCCACCAGGCTCTGGCCTGCGCCCAGGCAAACCCCAAGGCCGCAATCAACACAATCATCCATGTCTTGCGTAACAGGGCGTGGTAGCGGTGAGATAAAGAAAAACCGGCTATGTTGCCTGTGTACCTCAACAAGCCAAGCAGTGCCAGGGCAGCAAACCAGGCGGCCCAAACTGCCAGTGACCATAGACGTGGTTGTTGCTGAAACAGCCAAACCCCAAACAGTAATCCGACTGTGGCGCCCGGCAGCATAGATGATTTAATCGGCGAGTTGGCCTTGCGTTGTGGTGGACTCTATGGCCTGCAAGCTGCCATCTTTTAAGTGATATTGCCTATGCATGCGGGCCGCCAGTGACAGGTCATGCGTGACTACCACCAGTGCCGTGGCATGCTGCGACTGAATATTCAACAACAGCTCAAACACCTGCTCTGCCGTTTGCCGGTCCAGGTTACCGGTAGGCTCGTCTGCTAGCACACAGCGAGGCTGCGTCACCAGAGCTCTTGCCAAGGCTGCGCGTTGCCGTTCGCCGCCAGAGAGTTCACCTGGCGTATGTTCCAACCGATGTGACAGGCCTACTTGCGACAAATAATGTTCAGCTTGCGCCAGCGCTTCACTACGAGGCATACGGCGTATCAACAAAGGCATGGCCACATTTTCCAGTGCGCTAAACTCGGGCAGCAAATGATGAAACTGGTAAACAAAGCCCAAATACTGGTTGCGCATCGCACTCTTGTCCTGCTCAGACAAGCTAGCCAGTGACTTGCCCAGCCACTGAACTTCGCCTTGGGTAGGCGCATCCAGTCCTCCTAGCAAGTGGAGTAAAGTACTTTTCCCACTGCCAGAAGCCCCGACAATCGCCACATGCTCGCCCGCCGCCAACTGCAAATCTACAGCGGTTAACACCGAGGTATCCAAACCCTCATAGGTTTTTGCCAGGCCTTGGCATTCCAATATCCAATCACTCATAACGCAAGGCCTCCGCAGGATTGATGCTGGCTGCGCGTGCGCTTGGGTACAAAGTAGCCACCAGGCTTAATAAAATAGACAAACCCACAATCGCCGTCACATCTGACCACATGAGTTTGGAAGGTAAATCGCTGATGTAATAAACATCTTTGGATAAAAACTGTACATTAAAGGTGCGCTCTATCCACGGCACCACGGTTTCTATGTTCAAAGCCAGAATCACGCCTAACACAGCGCCGGAAACGGTGCCTATGATGCCTATCATGGCGCCCTGTACCACAAACATTTTGCGGATCGCCTGCGGCGTCGCACCCATGGTGCGTAAAATGGCAATATCCGCACGTTTGTCCGTCACCGCCATCACCAGCGTAGACACAATATTGAAAGCCGCCACGGCCACAATCAGCGCCAGAATAATAAACATCACGCGTTTTTCAAGCTGAATTGCCTTAAAGAAATTGGCATGTTGCTGGGTCCAGTCGGTAATGTAATAGTTGGGGCCCAATGCCTGTATCAGTTCTCGGCTCACGCGGTCCGCCATAAACAGATCTGCCAGTTTCAGCCGTAGGCCGGACACCTGGTCACCCAGGCGATAGAGTTTGGCGGCATCATCAAGATGGATCAGTGCCAGCCCGGCGTCATATTCATACATGCCAACCTGGAAAATACCCGCCACGGTAAATTGCTTGATGCGCGGCACCAGTCCAGCGGGAGTCACTTGCCCTTGCGGAGCCATGAGTACGACTTTCTCGCCGACGTGCACGCCGAGTGCCATCGCCAGGTCTGATCCCAGCACGATATTGAACTGCCCGGACTGCAAATCCTTCAACTGGCCCAGTTTCATCTGGCTGGAAAGCTCAGAGACCTTGCCCTCCTCACCAGGTAATACCCCCCGGATCAGCACACCTTGTACAGCCTGGTCATGCGTCAACATGCCTTGCGCCATGATGTATGGTGCCACGCCTTCAATCGGGCTGGAAACTGCCTTGGATGGAATGGACTCAATCTGCTGTTGTAAGCCTTGCCAGTCAGCAAGCCCCATATCAAAACTGCGCACTTCGATATGTGAGGCCACGCCCAGAATGCGTTTGCGCAACTCATCCTGAAAACCATTCATGACCGAGAGGACGACAATCAATGCCATCACACCCAGCGCAATGCCTACCATGCTGGTCAGTGAAATAAACGAAATAAAATGGTTGTTGCGCTTGGCGCGTGTATAGCGCCAGCCTATCCAGTATTCATACGGTAAACGTTGCACCAGCGAGTTGGCCAACGCAGAAAGAGTATTTTTCATGCCCGAATCTTAACAGCTTTTAATATGAATGCGGAACCGGACCTGGGTAAATCACTTCAACAATTCCTGGTTGTCAGTCTAATCTGACCCAAAGTTAGTCCAATGGCCGACTGAATCCCCTGCCATTTCTCTTTAAGATGCAACACAAGGTCAGTGACCTGATTACTTAAATCAATTGAGGAGAACTCCACATGAATAAAGATATCTTCGAAGGTAACTGGAAACAACTCAAAGGCAAAGTCCAGGAGCAATGGGGCAAGTTAACCAACGATGATCTGGATGTGATCGAAGGCAAACGAGACCAGGTTGCCGGTAAAATCCAGGAGCGCTATGGCATCACTAAAGATGAAGCTGAAAAACAAATCGAAGCCTGGGAAAGCAAACACAGACATTAATTTTGCTCTGTGAATAAAAAAGGACAAGCATGGCTTGTCCTTTTTTAATGGGCCTTAATAGCAAGGCATACGTATCAACCCGTATTACGCAAACTGGTCGCAATGCCATTAATGGTTAACGGGATAGCCCATTTCAGTTTTTCATCCGTTTCGCCCTTGCGATATCGTTGAATCATTTCTACCTGCAAATGATTTAAAGGATCCAGGTAAGGCAGTCGGTCGCGGATGGATTTTGCAATCACGGGCTGACTGGCCAAACGCTGCGTGGTGCCCAATAACAAGTTGATGGCATCCGTTGTCAATTTGTGCTCATGTTCTATGCGGCTGAAAATCTCTTCACGCAGCTCGCGGTCTTCCAGCAAATGCGCATAGTGTCGCGCAACAATCAGGTCAGTCTTGGCCAGCACCATGTCCACATTATTGATCAGCGTATTGAACAGCGGCCAGTGTGCCTGCATGTCATGCAACATCGCCAGGCGCACGTCTTTCAAAGCAGGATCCTGCTGCAAAAAATGCTGGATAGCACTACCCAACCCATACCAGCCGGGCAATAACAAGCGGCATTGTCCCCAGGAAAATCCCCAGGGAATCGCGCGCAAGTCCTCTATCCGCCGAGTGGATTTACGCGCAGCCGGGCGGCTGCCAAGGTTCAAGCCAGCAATTTCGTCTATCGGAGTAGTATTAAAAAAGTATTCGGCAAACCCTGGCGTTTCATATACCAGGCTGCGGTAACTGGTCATGGCCGTGGTTGATAATGTTTCCATCACACTTTCGAAGGCTCGGCGTTTGGAGGATTCCAACTGATCAGACGGAAACAGGGTGGCGTCCAGCGTCGCTGCAATCAGTGTTTCTAGATGCTGGCGGCCCACCACGGGGTCAGCATACCTGGTAGATATGATCTCACCTTGTTCGGTCAGGCGTATCTGACCATCGACTGTCCCCCTGGGTTGCGCCATCACAGCCTGGTAAGTAGGCCCCCCTCCCCGGCCCACGGTGCCACCGCGGCCATGGAACAGGCGCAACTTCACGTTGGCCTGATTGAATAATTCGACAAGCGAAATTTCTGCCTTGTACAGCTCCCAGTTCGATGTCAGGAATCCGCCATCCTTGTTGCTGTCGGAATAGCCCAGCATGATTTCCTGTTCACTGCCTTGGTAACGGATAATATGGCGGATGCCAAGCAGGCTCAGCCACTTGCCCATGATCATGGGCGCGTCACGCAAGTCAGCAATGGTTTCAAACAACGGCACGATATGCAAATCTACCTGTATATTGGCCGAACCCCACACGCCTCGCAGCAAACCGGCTTCGCGTTGTAACAGCGCGACTTCAAGCAGGTCAGACAGCGTTTCAGTATGCGAAATAATATATTGCCGCACGGCATGCTCACCAAAGCGCTCACGCATTTCACGTACTGCAACCAGCACGCCGATTTCCTTATGCACCAGCTCAGAATATTGCTGGAATGGCGAAAACAGCAGGCGCGGCTGTTTGAGCTCCTCGAGCAGGATGCCGATTTTTTCGTCCTCATTAAACCCGGCATAATCAAAATCATGGCCTGCTTTATGCAATAACTCGGTGATGACCGCTTCATGCACATCGGACGATTGGCGGATATCCACCGTGGCCAGATGGAAACCAAAGCTATGGATGGCCTTGATCAACTTGCCCAGTCGCGGGTAAATCAGGGCTTCGCCCTGATGCTGGCGTAAAGACTCGGCGATGACTTCCAGTGGCTCTAGCAAATCCTTTGCGCTTTCATAGGGGTCGGTAGCGATACTTTCATCCACCACCCAACCCTCTCCCGGCAACAACTGGTCTGCCGTGACCAGCAAACGGTCATAGATGCCATTGAGCGCCAGGCGATAAGGTTCGTCTAGCCGATGTTGCGATTGGTCACGCGAGGTCCTGGCCATCTGCAATACGGCGTCGCTGACGCCGACCACACGGGTAGATACCGCCAGTTCGCGTTTAAGGGCTGCCAGTTCCTGCAAGTAAAACCTGAACAAAGTCGTTGCCTGCAAACGCACACTGTCCCGCAATGTCGTGCCGTTCACAAACGGGTTACCATCGCGGTCGCCACCGATCCAGCTACCCATGCGCAAAAAGCCCGGTAGCGTCACATCCGGCAACAGGTCAGACAGGTCTCGCTCGATGTCCTGCAATATTTCCGGGATCACATTAAGGAAAGTCGATTCATAATAAGTGAGCGAATTTTCAATCTCGTTTTGCACACTGAGCTTGGAATAACGCATCATGCGTGTTTGCCATAGTGCCGAGACTGCCCCTTGCAGTAACAAGGAGTTGCGCGCCAATTGACGCTCGGACACCAGATGTGCCCGCTCAGCCAGTAGTTCGGCAATCTGGCGCTCAATATCCAGCACACTTTTGCGTTGCACTTCGGTAGGATGTGCTGTCAGCACGGGCGAGATCAGTGCACTGTCTAACAACGCTTTAATCGTTTCGGCTGGGATAGAAGCCGTCTTGATTTTCGCCAGGGTATACGACAGCATGCCGGGCGCCGGGGTATTCTGCTGGCAATGCCCCAATTGCTGGCCATATAAATCTTCGGCTAAGTTGGCCAGATGCTTGAAATAAGCCAGTGCCCGCACGACACGCACCGTATGCTCCAGGCTCAGATTGGCCAGTAACTGTTCGAGATCCAAAGAAGCCTGCTGATCATGCGTCTGGTGAAAACGCAACGCCGCCTGGCGGATAGCAGCAATTTTTTGTGCGACCTCTTCGCCTTCGACATCCAGAACTGCTTTATCCAGCAGTGCACCCAATAACTGTATATTTTCGGCCAGTTGCGCCTCTGCTGAAACCATCGCGCTGGCAGCCAGTTTTTTTATCATGATGCTTCTCCTCAAGCTCAGCCTTACTCTAGCAACAAGCAGGCCATCATTAAGCAGGATTTTTTTACTTTAAAATCATGACGTTGAGAAAAGCAATCGGTCATTGATATCGCCAGCGGTGCAAACACTGCACCGATTTGGCCCAGGCTGCAACATACTGGCGTGTCGTGAAGAACATTTCAATCCTCTCATGCTAGACGCATTGAGGGTGACTTAATTCAAATAATTATTTTGGAAATTGGACATGACTTCTGACAGCAGAAATCGTGAATGGCAGAGCGTGACTCAGAATGCCTTTACTCAGGCATAATAAGCGGATGATTCTCATTAACCTTGATCATTGGCTCCAGCAAGTGCTCACAGTCTGGCAGTCGCTGTCAGCGCATGTGTGGCAGCAGGATGCTTTCCTGTTGCTGGTATGCGTCATTGCCTGCCTGCTGCTGTTCTTCACCGGTACCGTGATCGGACTGTTTTTTCAATCGCTATGGGGGATTTTTATTTCTAGCCGTCATTTGGACGAAGAGCAGAAATAGTCATTGCCTTGTGTTATTTGGAACCTGCCGCGATCAGCTGCTGCTGAATGGCCGCCAGTTCACCAGCGACGTCCGCCCCATAATCGTCATACTGGTGCCCGCCAGTCCGGGCATACCAGTAATGACTGTTCCAGGCATCGCCTTCAATTTTGTGCAGCACGGCATGAATCCAGTTCGCCGTGGTATCACTATAATCCTGGGCGATGTTGTGGGCAGCATCCCAATCACCAGCTTGCGCCAGCGTGACCGCTTGCAACAAATGGCTGGCGTTAGACATTCACCGGGTACTCAATAGTCCCCTTCTGGATAAACTCGATTTTATAACCATCAGGGTCTTCAATAAATGCGATGACAATGGTGCCATGCTTCATCGGTCCCGCTTCGCGCACCACTTTACCGCCTTTGGCTTTCACCAGTTCACAAGCTTTATAAGCATCATCCACCTCTATCGCCATGTGGCCATAGGCCGTGCCCATGTCATAAGCGGTTTTGCCGTAGTTATAAGTCAGTTCCAGCACGGTATTGTCATACTCATTGCCATAACCAACGAAGGCCAGCGTAAATTCGCCATCCGGGTAATCCTGGGTACGGATGAGTTTCATGCCAAGCACACCGGTATAAAAGTCAATCGATCGTTGCAAATCTCCTACGCGCAACATGGTATGTAACACTCGCATTATTCACTCCTTGATGATCTGAATTATTTTTTAATGATTGTTTTAATTATTTGTTTGCAGTGATCCGCTGATATTTTTCCATGAGTTCCGCTTGTGTTTCGCGCCGCTCCGGGTCGAGCGGAATGCAGCTGATCGGGCACACCTGCTGGCACTGTGGTTTATCGTAATGGCCGACGCACTCCGTACACAAATCCGGATTGATTTCATAAATTTCTGCGCCTTGCGAAATCGCCTCATTAGGGCAAACGGGCTCGCACACGTCGCAGTTAATACATTCATCTGTAATAAATAAAGCCATGACTCTTAGATGCGGATACGCTATAAGATTGCAACTGCTTAAGCCGCTGCGAGTTTTTGCTTGATCGCAGTTTCGACGCCGGGCGAGACAAACTGGTTCACACCCCCCCCCAGGCGGGCGACTTCACGCACCAGGCTGGATGAAATAAACATAAACTCTTCTGCCGGTGTCATAAATAAAGTTTCCAGCTTGGGGTACAGTTTGCGGTTCATGCCTGCCAGCTGGAACTCATACTCGAAGTCACTGGCTGCTCGCAGGCCACGAATCACCATCTGCGCGCCTTGTGCCTGCACAAACTGCATGAGCAGGCCATCAAAACCAACGACACGGATATTATCGCCATCAAATACCGACTGCGCCAATGCCACGCGCTCTTGCAGGCTGAACAAGGTTTGCTTACTGGTACTACCTGCCACCGCCACAATCACCTCGTCAAACAGGTTGGCGGCCCTGCGCACAATATCCTCATGCCCCATGGTGATCGGGTCAAACGTGCCCGGATACACTGCGATTCTGACTTTACTCATGCACCTTTACCCCGATATTTTTTAAGGTGTGTCTATTATTGCTTGCGCTGTTATGTTTGCTTGCTCTGGCCGCAACAGGTGATAGAACACCTGCCCTGCCTTGCCGGACTTGACCACTTGCCAGTCCGGGTCAGATTTTAACGCATATTCCGCTTCCACATATAGCACACCATCTTCAGTCAAGTGAGCCGACAGCAGTGGCAGCAATTTATCCAGCCATTGTTTATGGTAAGGCGGGTCGCAGAAAATCACATCATAACGTTGCCTGTTTTGTGTCAAAAACTGTAAGGCATCAGCCTGGCGCAGATCAGCTTGCGTTGCCCCTAGCAGGCGCTGATTTTGCAACAATGCCTGGAAAGGCGCTTTGGCCAGTTCCAGCATGGTCACTTGCCTGGCATTGCGTGACAAGGCCTCAAACCCCAGCGCTCCGGTCCCGGCAAATAAATCCAGGCATATCTTGCCGGTCATATCCTGCCCTAGCCAGTTGAACAGCGTCTGGCGGACCCGGTCAGCCGTCGGACGCAAGCCTTCTGCATCTGGAAACTTGAGTACCCGGCTACGCCAAATGCCGGCATTGAGGCGAACTTGATTCATGAATGGCGTTCAATCCAATTGTGGTGACAAAGCATGATTATAAGGGGCTTAACCTGATCAGTCATGTTGGCGAGACTGAGTGTACCAGTCCTTATGCTATGATTCACGCCAACAAGCAAAACAACTGGCAAAGGAAAACAATATGGAATTTTTATTTGGGTTTGGAATACTGGGCAGCCTGATTGCACTGGCACTGGGATTATTCTGGGTATGGATGCTGGTAGATTGCCTGGCTAATCAAAGCGAAGACAAACTGGTCTGGTTCCTGGTAATTTTCTTCCTTAACCTGTTGGGTGCGTTTTTATACTACCTGCTGGCACGCAAAAAACGCATCTCACCCTTGGCTTAAAATTAACACAACTGCCAAATAAAAGCCGACATTTTGTCGGCTTTTATTTCATTGCTGTGACTCTGCCCCCACAATCACGGTGGCAAAACGATCAGGATGGATGCGCCGCTTAAATGCATCATTGATCTGTGAGACTGTCACCTGTCCCACATGCTGGTTAAAATTATCCAGGTAGTCCAAAGGCAGCTTGTAAAAACCAATCATATTCAGGTATTCAAGAATCTTGCTGTTGCTATCAATGCGCAGCGGGAAACCACCTATCAGGTTATCCTTGGCAGCCGCGAGTTCTTTCTCGGTGACACCTTTTTCGACAAATGTCTGTACGGTTTCCATGACCAGCTTCAATGCCTCATCCGCCTGTTCTTTCTTGGTTTGCAAGCCAATCTGGAACGGACCTAACTGACTCATGGGCATAAAGTAACTATATACACTATAAGCGAGACCACGTTTCTCGCGCACCTCTTCTGTCAGGCGCGACACAAAACCACCGCCGCCCAGAATATAATTGCCTACATACAAGGGGAAAAAATCTGGATCACCGCGCATATTGCCAGGCTGGCCCAACAGAATATGTGCTTGCATGGCAGGGTGGGGGAATTTCTTGACACTGGACGCCTTCAGTTCTGTGACCGGTGGAATAGCCGCGACCGCAGGCCCTTGCGGCAAGCCTGCACTCAATCGCTCGGCAATCTGTTTGGCCTGGTCTGTGGTCAAATCCCCCATTAAGGCAATCACGGCTGACTTGGCCGTGTAATGCGTTTGGTAAAACTGTTGCAACTGGTCCACTGTCAGTGATTGCACGGTGGAGATTTCACCATTCTGGTCCATGCTATACGGATGCATGCCATACACAGACTGCATAAAGGCCTTTTGGGCAATGCTGTCCGGTTCGGTTTCAGCCTCCTGCAGAGCAGCAATGATACGTGCCTGTTCACGAGCCAGCACACTTTGTGGAAAATCGGGCTTGTGCAATACCAGCATAAAACTATCCAGGGCGGCCTGTTGTTCACTGGTTAATGTGCGCACTTTAAAGCTGGCACGGTCAGCATCAAAACTGCCCCCCAGCACAGCACCAATATCGGCAAATCGGTTGGTGAGGGTTTCCTCGTCCAGGCCACCTGCACCCAGCGTCATCAAGTGATGCGTCACCGCCGCCGCACCACTGGTTGCCAGCGTGTCATAAGCGCTACCGGCGCGGAAGTTAATACTGACATCCATCATGGGCAGTGAATGGTTCTCTACGAAATAGACTTCACTGCCCTCTGCTGTGGTCCAATGCTGGATATTGAGCGCAGCAAACACGCTCACGGCATAAAGCTGCAAGGTCATTGCCAGCAAAACTATTCTAAATAAAACAAATACGTTCATGTGATTCCTTGATTCACCTGCCTGCCAGGTGACTGCAAATAGTGATAACTACAAAAACAATATCAATGCTGATGCGGGCGACCAGCTGGTTTTTGGTTGGGGTCTATCGGTTGCGGATCGAGGGTGACCAAGGTCATCTGGTCCGGCACCAAGTACTTCTTCGCCACAGCCTGCACTTGCTCAGAGGTCACAGCCTGCACCCTGGCGGCGTTATTCTGCAACAGTGATAATGGATAACGCATGGTTTCCAATTGGCCGATCTGCATGCCCTGGTAAAACATCGAATCACGTTTATACACATCGGCCGCAATCACTGCTGCTTTCACTCTGTGTAATTCGGCAGCAGTCACGCCTTTGTTTTTAACGTCTTCAATCTGGGTCCAGATCGCTTTGACCAGATCCTCTTGCGAAACACCTTCACTCGGAGAGGCCGCCACTTCAAAGGTGGAAGTCTGGCCACGGTTGGTGCTGTCATAGCCTGTATCAATTTCGAGTGCAATCGCCTGCTCACGCACCAGTTTCTGGTTCAGGCGAGAAGCATCATTGCCACTGAGGATGCTGGATAAGACTTCCAGCGCATAAGGTTCCCAGTCCTGCTCACTATAAGCCTCTCCATTTTTCAATGCTGGCGTATGAAAGCCCATGACAAAATAAGGCAACTTGGCAGGCGCCTTGACAATGGCACGGCGCTCACCAATTTGTGCTGGCTCGACCTGTGGTTTACGTACTGGCAACGGCTTGGCTTTCAGTTGACCAAAGGTTTTTTCAGCGAGTGCAAACACCTCCTGCGCCTTGACGTCACCCACTACCACCACCGTTGCGTTATTTGGCGCATACCAGGTGCGGTACCATTCTCGCGCATCATCTGCCGTCATGTTTTCAAGGTCATTCATAAAACCGACCACCGGACGGCCATAGGGGTGCGCTCGGTAAACCGAAGACTCAAACTGCTCATTGACGCGCGATTGCGGCTTATCCTCTGTACGCCAGCGGCGTTCTTCTTTCACCACTTCAATTTCTTTTGCAAATTCGGCATCTGTAATCTGTAAGTTGACCATGCGGTCAGCCTCCAGTTTAAAAGACAGCGGCAACCTGGATTTTTCCAGCTGCTGGAAATAGCATGTGTAGTCTTTGCTTGTGAAGGCATTTTCCTTGCCACCTGCAGCGGCAATCTGCCGTGAGAACATGCCAGCGGGGAGCTTTTTGGTGCCTTTGAACATCATATGTTCAAGGACGTGTGCAACGCCTGTTTTACCATTCACTTCATCCAGCGAACCGGCACGATACCAAACCTGGGAAACGACCACAGGTGCACGGTGATCCTCCTGCACAATGACCTTCAGGCCATTTTTTAACGTTTTTTGTTCAATGTCAGCCTGCGCCAGCACCGCATGCGTGCTCATGTAAAGCGTGAGCAATCCAGCCAGGGAAACCGTTTTTTTCATGGGATACATTATCTCTCTGAGATCAATTAAAGAGTTGGGATTTGAAACCTTGTATGTGACTGATGCATCAATGACTAAGTTCGCGATTGCTTGAATGGACGACGTCCGCGCACTGTAAGCAAAAGCTTGCCGTGGCGGGAATCGTCGATTCGGCTTAAAATAACCATATTACCGAGTTTTCAGCCGCCATGTTTAATCCTTTTGCTAAAAAGTCCGATCCCGACACACCAGCCCCCGCAGAGTCTGCCAGCCTGAGCTGGACGCAACGCCTGAAAAATGGCTTGTCCAAAACCCGCCAACAGTTGGGCGGGCAACTGAGCGCACTGTTTGGGGGCGGGAAAATTAATGAAGATATTTATGAAGAGCTGGAAACCATCTTGCTTACTTCAGATGTTGGTGTAAATGCCACCCAGTATCTACTCGAACAATTGCGTAACCGTGTCAAGAAGCAGGATTTGCAAGACACCATCGCGCTCAAACAGGCCCTCAAAGACACCTTGCTCGAACTGCTGCAGCCACTGGAGTCGCCGCTGGATGTACGCGGTCACCAGCCTTACGTGATGATGATGGTGGGCGTGAACGGCGCAGGCAAAACCACCACCATAGGAAAACTGGCTAAATACCTGCAGGCACAGGGCCATAGTGTGCTGATTGCCGCGGGTGATACTTTCCGTGCAGCCGCCCGCGAGCAGTTGCAAGTCTGGGGTGAGCGAAACGATGTACATGTGATTGCCTCAGAAAGCGGTGATCCTGCTGCCGTTATTTACGATGCCGTGAACTCCGCCATCGCCAGGAAAATTGATGTGGTAATTGCGGATACGGCGGGCCGACTGCCTACGCAGTTACACCTGATGGATGAAATCAAGAAAGTACAACGCGTGATTGACAAGGCCTTGCCAGGAGCACCGCATGAAATCCTGCTGGTACTGGATGCCAATACGGGCCAGAACGCCGTCAACCAGCTCAAGGCCTTTCATGAAGCCCTGGGGGTCACCGGATTGGCACTTACCAAACTGGATGGCACAGCTAAAGGTGGCGTCATCGCCGCGATTGCCCACCTGAGCCAACAATCTGCAAGCAAAACGCCGGTACGTTTTGTTGGAGTAGGTGAAAGCATAGACGATTTACGTCCATTTAACGCCAATGATTTTGTTGATGCTTTAATTGATGACTAGATGGCTGTTCCTAAACGATGATCACTTTTAAAAATGTCAGCATGCGCTATCCCAATAGCGCGCATTTATTCCGCCAGGTCAGCTTTCATATAGACAAAGGCGATTTTGTACTGGTCACCGGCCATTCGGGGGCAGGCAAAAGTACCCTGCTCAAACTCATGGCCGGCATAGAGCCGCCATCCAGTGGCCATATCCTGATCAACGAACAAGACATCAGCCAGCTACACCCTAATGCTGTGCCCTATCTGCGCCGCCGTTTTGGCCTGGTGTTCCAAGACCACAAACTGCTCTACGACCGTAACAGCTTTGAAAATGTTGCCCTGCCGCTGAGCATACAGGGCATTACTGGTGAGGAGGCCGCGCGTCGTGTGCGTGCTGCATTGGATAAAGTAGGCCTGCTCAATAAAGAAAAAGCCATGCCGATCACGTTATCTGGTGGCGAACAACAGAGATTGGCGATTGCACGTGCCGTGGTCAGCCGCCCTTCGATTGTGATTGCTGACGAACCGACGGGCGGCCTGGACCAGGTCGCGTCCCTGGAAATCATGCAATTACTCAAAGCATTCAACGATGTCGGTGTCACTGTAGTGATCGCCATGCACGATGTTGCGCAGGTGAGCACCATCGCCTACCGCACTTTGCATATAGACCATCAAACCATCAGCGCCATGCCGGCACAAACGGCCATGTTATAACAGCCAGATTGAGGAGAGTAGCTGCATGAAAAACTGGCTTAACCAACACGCACTGGCCATAGACCTGGTCTTGCAACGACTGAAATCGCACTGGTTGAATACGCTCACCATCTGCATGGTGATCGGCATCACTGTCACCCTGCCCGGCTTGCTTTTTGTCGCGCTAGATAACTTGCAGGATATGTCCCGCTCAATTAAACAAGATGCGCAAATCAGCGCGTTTCTCAAGCCGTCCGTCAATGCCAACCTGATTCAACGCCTGATTAATGACGTCGAAGCATTGCCACAGGTTAAAGAAGTACGTTACGTGCCCAAAGAGGAAGCGATTAAACAGCTGGGCGCACAGTTCGTCCAAAAGGACCTGCTGGCAGATTTGCCGCAAAACCCTTTGCCGGATGCCTTGTTCATTACCTTGACCGATACCCAACCAGCCTCTGTCAAACCTGTTCAGGAATTACTGCAAAAACGCAGCGAGGTCGAAGAACTGGTCATCGACAGCGTCTGGATAGAGCGCCTGCATTCCATGCTCGTACTCGGTAAACGCATTGCCATTATCTTTGCCAGCCTGCTAGGTATTGCCATGATTACGGTGATCAGCAACACCGTACGCATGCAGGTGCTCACGCACGAGGCAGAAATTGAGGTTAGCCGACTGATAGGCGCCACGCACAGTTTTATCCGCCGGCCGTTTTTATATATGGGCGGGGCTTACGGGTTTGGAGGCGGTGTGATTGCGGTTGCCTTGCTGTTTGTGATTGTGTGGAATTTAAAGCAGCCGGTGCAGTTGTTGGCCAATAACTACCAAAGTAATTTTCAACTGGTGTTTCACCTGTTTAAAGTGGGTGGGCTAATGCTGGTGGCAACCACTGCCATCGGGTGGATTGCGGCGTTTATTGCGTTGACGCAGAAGCGATAGCAATCTCATTCGTTGATATAGCATCGGACGCAGAGAGAATCTAAAAGAATTTTTATACGTTGAAGTTACGAATTACGCAACATTTTCTTTCGCCTTTAGGCGACCATTCTTTCTTATGCTTGTCCATAAGAAAGAAGGCAAAGAACAAGACACCCTAGCTTCCGCTTGTTCCCTGCGTTGCTCAGTCTAGGACTTTCGTCCGTTGCTTTGCCGGACTTAGGACAAGCGCTCGCGAAACTCATCCTAGCGGCCTGCACAAATCGCAGGCCACCGCGGGATTCCGACAGCCGCTCGCTTCATCTTATTTTGACTGCGCTACTCGGCACGGCAGATAGGGGCCCACAAAACCACACGCTTGTCCTTTAGTGAAATTCTTTGCATTGCATCACGCTTGATCAAGGGTGGCACAAAAGAATTAACCAAACAGTTTATTGAATTTGAGTTATAAAAAAGTTTTCTAGCGCCCTGAATCTAAGATACCCAACCAAAGTTTCATCGTGGTGGGTTTGAACGGCCCCCTATCTGACGCGCCTAGTAGCGCAATCAGCGTGGGAGGTGTCGGCCAGCGGCTGTCTGAGTTCCGCGGTGGCTTGCGCAGTGTGCAGGCCGCTAGGGCGAGTTTCGATGGCCGCCCGAGCTGATGAGCAACGCAGGGAACAAGCGGAAGCTAGGGTGCACTTTCTTTTGGTTACTTTATCTTTGGGCAAGCAAAGAAAAGTAACTCGCCGAGGGGCGAAAAAGAAAGGTGGATATCAGAAGAAATATCTAAAATTACTCGCAGCAGTTTAAGTATCTGCCCTTAGATTGCATCCAAGTTGAAGTGTTGAACCCGCCTGGATTCCGGCCTACGCCGGAATAACCGCCTTGTTGCAGAGCACTTACTTTTGCAAAAAGAAGTCATTCCGCAGGCACAAAGTTCCTGTGTCGTATACTGCTACCCCTGTGTGAAAACAGCTAGCCAATTTCGCTCATCACTGCGAAACATAATTCGGCCCACTGCCCCCCTCTGGTGGCACCCAGGTAATATTCTGAGTAGGATCTTTAATATCACAGGTCTTGCAGTGAATGCAGTTTTGCGCATTGATTTGCAATACTTCCCTGCCTGCCTGCTCAATAAACTCATACACCCCAGCCGGGCAATAACGCTGCTCAGGCCCCGCATATTTCGGCAAGTTCACGCGTTCCGGTATATCAGCCACCGACAGTTTCAAGTGGCAAGGTTGCTGGTCATCATGACCAATATTGCACAAACTGACCGAACTGAGTTTATCAAACGTGAGCACGCCATCCGGCTTGGCATAGTTGGGCTGGCGGCTTTGCTTGGCCTCAGCCAGCGTCGCATGGTCTGCGCTGATATGCTTGAGCGTCCAGGGCATGGTCAAACCCCAACCGGACAGCCACATTTCGATGCCACCCAATACAGTGCCTACCCAGGTGCCGTAGCGTGATAAATAAGGTTTCACATTGCGTACTGCAGTCAAATCCTGCCAGATCCAGGAGGCGCGCAACTTTTTCGGATAACTGGTCAGCAGCTCAGGCGCACCCTGCTGGATGGCTTCAAACACGGACTCTGCCGCCAGCATGCCGGATTTCATGGCGTAATGCGTGCCCTTGATTTTAGGCACATTAACCAGGCCTGCACTGCAGCCTAGCAATGCGCCACCAGGGAAGGCCATTTCAGGCAGTGACTGTATGCCGCCCTCAGAAATCGCACGGGCACCGTAACTGATACGCTGACCGCCTTCAAGCAAGGCTTTTAATTTAGGGTGTGTTTTATAGGTCTGGAAGGTATCAAACAGAGAAAGATAAGGATTGCTGTAATCCAGGTGCACGACATAGCCGACAGAGACCAGGTTTTCACCGTGGTGATAAATAAAGCCACCGCCACCAGTATTGGCATCCAGTGGCCAGCCCAGGGTATGTTCAATCAGGCCTTTCTGGTGATTTTCCGGTTTGACGCGCCAGATTTCCTTAAAGCCCAAACCATACTTGGCAGGGCTGGAGGTTGCGCGCAGGCCATACCTGGCTTCCAGCTGTTTGGTCAACGAACCGCGGGTACCCTCGGCCACCAGCGTATACTTGGCACGGATTTCGATGCCTGGCGTGTAATTGGCGGTGGGATTACCCTGCTTGTCCAGGCCCATGTCGCCGGTGATCACGCCCATCATGCGGCCCTGCTCATCGTAGCTGGGGGATTGCGCAGCAAACCCGGTATAAATTTCTACACCCAGCTCTTCAGCCTTACCAGCCAGCCAGCGGCAGACCTCGCCCAGGCTGATGATGTAATTGCCGTGGTTGCGCATCAGCGGGGGCAACGACCATTCCGGCATGGCCCAGTCTTTTTCTTCGCCCAACACCACAAATGTATCTTGATTGACGGGCGTGTTGAGCGGGGCGCCCAAGGCCTGCCAGTCAGGAAACAACTCCTGCAAGGCTTTGGGGTCCAGCACGGCGCCAGAGAAAATATGGCTGCCGACTTCGGCGCCTTTTTCCAATACGCAGACATTCAACTCCTGGCCTTGCGCCTGGGCCAGTTGTTTTAAACGGATGGCTGCAGACAAGCCCGCCGGGCCTGCCCCCACCACCAACACATCATATTCCATGACATCTCTGTCCATACTTGCTCCTTCGTCAGACAATCGCCGGGATATCGATCAGGTCGCTACGCGTCGCCCCTTGGGTGAACGCCTGGCAAAACGCCAGGAACTGCCGAATGCCACCGGTCTGATATTTTTGCCTGTGCCATAAAAAATAAAAATTGCGGTGAAACTGCAAACTGTGGTTCTCAATCGGCACTAGGCTGCCGCGCCTGAATGCGTCCTTGAGGGCCAGCCGCGAAATGCAGCCGATGCCAAGGCCAGACTCCACCGCGCGCTTGATCGCCTCGGTGTGCTCCAGCTCCAGCGTAATATTGAGCCGTGAATAATCCTGCTTGAAGGCACGGTCAAATGTCTCGCGCGTGCCTGACCCTTTCTCGCGGACGATCCAGGGTTGCAGCAATAAATCTGACTTGTGAATGGTTTTGCCGGTTTGCGCCAGTTGTGCCAACGGGTGGGTGGGCGCCGCGAAAATCACCAGTTCATCCGCAATCCACGGGGCGACCGCAATTTCAGGGTGATTACACTCACCCTCAATCATGCCCAAATCAAGGGTATGGTTGGCAATCTGCTCGACAATGGTCCGAGTATTTTGCACCTGCAATTGGATATGGCTTTGCGGATATTGCTGCAAAAATTTGGCGACCAGCAACGTCACCAGGTAATTACCTACTGTCAATGTGGCACCGATTTTAAGGTTGCCATAACCCTGCTGGCCCTGCAACATGCGCTCGATTTCGCGTGCGCGGTCCAACAACTCAACTGCTTTAGGCAACAGTTGCTGACCACTTTCATTAATCCGCAACGACTTGCCCACCCGGTCAAATAAACGAATATCGAATTGTTTTTCCAGTTCAATCAAAGCGGTACTAGCAGCGGATTGTGACAAAGCAAGCTGGTCGCAGGCACGGGACACACTGCCGGTACGGCTGATCGCCACGAAAATTTCCAGTTGCCTGAGCGTGTATTTCATTGATGAGGGGAATTTACACGGCATTTGAGCCGCATCAAAATCAATCTACAAAATAGATATATATTATTATAATAATCAATTTAATAAATATTACAAACTGGCTTAAAATGGCGGGTTACGAATAAAACCTCCAACAAAGGCAAACGTTTTATGAAAGCACTGGTAGCGATCAAACGGGTCGTTGATTATAACATTCAAGTTCGCGTCAAAGCGGATGGTTCAGATGTAGATATTGATGGCGTCAAAATGGGCGTGAATCCATTTGACGAAAATGCGATTGAAGAAGCAATTCGACTCAAGGAAAAAGGCATTGTCACTGAAATCGTTGCCGTGACCATAGGCAACGCTGCCAACCAGGACATTCTGCGTCACGCTCTGGCCATGGGTGCTGACCGCGCCATGCTGGTAGAAACCAATGAAAACTTGCATTCTTTGGGCGTCGCCAAAGTATTGAAAGCCGTTGTTGAGCGCGAGCAACCTACGCTGATTTTGCTGGGCAAGCAAGCGATTGACGATGACGCTGGCCAGACCGGCCAGATGCTGGCAGCCTTGCTGAAGCTGCCACAAGCGACCTACGCTTCGCAAATCACCATTGAAGGCAACCAGGCGACCGTGGTCCGCGAAATTGATGGCGGAACAGAAACACTGGCAATCAACCTGCCAGCCGTGATTACTGCAGATTTGCGCTTGAACGAGCCACGCTATGTCAAATTGCCTAACCTGATGATGGCCAGAAAAAAACCGCTGGAAAATGTCGCGCTGGACACCTTGGGTGTTGCGCTGTCCCACAACGTGAAACAACTCAAAGTGGCTACGCCGCCTGCCCGACCTGCCGGTGTCATGGTGAAAGATGTAAATGAGTTATTGAGCAAATTGCGTACGCATGAGGGGATCGTTGCATGAGAACACTGATTATTGCCGAACACGACGGCCAGCATTTGAACGAACAATTCGCACGCGCGGTGACGGCTGCACAGTTATGGCAGCAACCGGTAGACGTGCTGATTGCCGCCGCCCAGGCTGACGCTTTGGCCGCACAGGCTGCAAGCTTGCAAGGCGTGAGCAATGTGCTGGTCGCCAGCGATGCCGCCTTGCAACACCCAACCGCAGAACACCTGGCTGAAATCATTGTGCCGCTAGCTGCGAACTATACTGTCGTACTGGCCGCGCATAGCGCTTTCAGCAAAAACATATTGCCACGCGTGGCTGCCTTGCTGGATGTGAACATGATTTCTGACGTGTTGCAGATCGTCAGCGCCAACACCTATGTACGTGGCATCTACGCGGGCAACGTGCTGGCGACTGTACAAAGCAGCGACAGCAAACAGGTACTGACCGTCCGTGGCAGCAAATTTGCGGCGGCAGCCAAAGACGGCACTGCCGAGATTAAAGCCGTTGCAACGCCTGCTGCGCCAGCCGGTAGCCGCTGGGTGTCTGAAGCCTTTAACAAATCCGAGCGTCCACCCCTGTCTGCCGCAAAAGTGGTGGTCTCCGGTGGTCGCGCACTGGGCAGCGCCGAAGCATTTAAAGACGTGTTGGCACCATTGGCCGACAAACTGCATGCTGCCATTGGCGCCAGCCGGGCCGCTGTGGATGCTGGTTATGCTCCAAATGACTTGCAAGTCGGTCAAACCGGGGTGGTTGTGGCACCAGAGCTGTATATCGCGGTCGGTATTTCCGGCGCCATCCAGCATGCCTATGGCATGAAGGACAGCAAAGTGGTGGTCGCGATTAACCAGGATCCGGAAGCACAGATTTTCAAGATTGCCGACTACGGCCTGGTGGCCGACTTGTTTGAAGCCGTGCCGCAATTGACAGCTGCGTTATAATTGAACGTTGACCGATTAACTTTTTGAATTCAGAAACCTGTTCATCTCATGAGTAAAAAATATTCCACCGAAACAGTGTTGAGCGTGCATCACTGGAATGACACGCTGTTCAGTTTCAAAACCACCCGTGATCCTGGCCTGCGCTTTGAAAACGGCCAGTTTGTGATGATAGGCTTGGAAGTAGACGGCCTGCCATTGACCCGTGCTTACAGTATTGCCAGCCCAAACTATGAAGAACACCTGGAGTTTTTCAGTATCAAGGTGCCGAATGGCCCGCTGACCTCACGCCTGCAACACTTGAAAGTAGGCGATCCATTGTTAGTCAGCCGCAAACCGACTGGCACGCTGATTACCTCTGACCTCAAGCCAGGTAAAAACCTGTATTTCTTCTCTACCGGCACTGGCCTGGCGCCGTTCATGAGCCTGATCCAGGACATCGAAGTGTACGACCGTTTTGAAAAAGTCATCCTGATTCACGGCGTGCGTTACGTCAATGAACTGGCCTACGAAGACTTCATTACCAAAGACTTGCCGAATAACGAATTTTTTGGCGAAGAAGTACGCAACAAACTGATTTACTACCCCACTGTGACCCGCGAGCCGTTCAAAAACATGGGGCGCCTGACAGACCTGGTGGAAAGCGGCAAACTGTTTACCGATATCGGTCTGCCGCCACTGAATCCGGAAACAGACCGCGCCATGATTTGCGGCAGCCCGGCCATGTTGGTCGACACGGCCGCCATGCTGGACAAACGTGGTTTCAAAGTTTCGCCACGCATTGGCGAACTGGGTGACTATGTGATTGAAAAAGCATTTGTCGAGAAATAATCACATCTTTCGCTGGCTGTCATGATGAAACTATCGCCGTGACAGCCATCGTCCAACTCACCTTCAAAACGGCAAACCTACTTGATTTGCCTGCCTTAGCCGGAATACTTGCTGCATTATTTCTCAGGAATACGATTCACAGACAATGATGACGCGCCCCTGCTTTAGCAGAAACATGTCTTCCAGACATGGAATATGCAATCTTGTCGGTTATTGATCTAGTTTACCGTTTGGCATCCTTCATGCCGATAGCCACCAGTATCGCCAGCACAAAAACCACCGACAGCAATAAAAAGCCCTGTGCATAGGCCTGGAATACCCCAGGGGCAACCGTACCCCATATCTGCTCACGCCATTCCATAAACACCGCCATCAAAGTCACGCCGACGACACCACCCAATTGCCGCGCATAGCTGACCACCACGGATGACTGCCCAAGGTGTTGTGGTTCCATTTCGTGCAAGGTCGCAAGGTTTAACGCAGGCAAGATGAGGCCCAATCCAATGCGCCCAACCACTGTCGCCGCAACAATTTCCCAGTATTGCACCCGCGTTGCCACCACGACAAAGACTAAAAACGAGGCACCGAATATGGCCAGGCCCGCCAGGGTAATGCGTCGGGGAGAGAATTTGTCTGCCATACGGCCTGCCAGCGGAATGGTCAGCACCAAGGCGATACCTGAAGGCAATAGCAGCAAACCGGCATCGGTCGCGCTAAAAGCCATAGCATTTTGTAAAAATACAGGGATCAGGTAGGTGGAGGCAAACAGGCCAAACCCATAGGCAAAAGCGACAAACGTACCCCGGCTGAACGTGGGCCTGGAAAACAGGTGCAATTGAATAATGGCATGCGGCAACCGATGTGCATGGCGGATATAACAGATTAGCGAGACAACCGTCAGTAGGCCGTAACCCCAAGTCCAGATGGCGACCACGCCACTATGATGCAAGCTGGACACGAATTCGATCAGCCCTATCGTTGCCGCAGACAACCAGCCTAATCCAGGCCAGTCAAACAGCGGCACCCGTTTTGGACGCGGGGCTGGCAACCAGACCTGCGCACTGACAAGCGCCAGCAAGGCAAATGGCACACCCAGTAAAAAAATCGCATGCCAGCCAAACTGGTCGAGCAACCAGCCACTGATGGAAGGTGCGATGGCAGGCGTAAACGCAATACCAACAATCAGGATGCCGGAGGCGCGCCCCTGGATATGAGGCGGAAATAAACGCATCAAGGCCATGATACCCAATGGCTGTAACACCCCCGCAGCCACGCCCTGCAACAATCTCGCAATCACTACCTGTACAAAAGTCTGCGCATAAAATCCGGCGACGCTGGCAGCAATCAGCAACCACAGCGCGACCATAAATATGCGACGCAAGCCATAGCGTTCAAGCCACCACGCGGCTGGCAACATGCCTATGGTCATCGCCGCCAGAAAAGCCGTCATCGCCCATTGCACATGGTCTTGTCCCAGATGAAAAGCATGTGTCAACGCAGGTACGGCCACATTAAAGCTAGACGTACAAAGCACCCCCGCAATCGTTCCCAAACCGACAATCAGCAACACCATCCATTTATAGCGTTCGCCATAACGCTGATTCAGGACTTCAAAAGTGAGTGCTTGTGTTTGCAGGAGCATATATTCAAAAAGTTTTATATATCAGGAGACTAGGGCCTGCATCTTTTGCAGGGTCACTCGTTGAGACCCCGCAAAAAAAGCAGGGTTCTAGTCCAATCATTTTTGCCTGACATTAAAACAGAACAAACATCCAATCTCAACCAATTGATTTTTATAAACAATCTTCCAAGTGCATCTGCCTTTGCAAACTGGCATTGTTATTGCAAAAAGTCATTTATTTAAACGAGGAGCGAATGTGAAACGTTGGATGTTATATACCTGCCTGGTTTTCTTGACCCAATCCGCCTTGGCAGATGAAATTCTGGATAGTGAACTGGCCAGCCTGCAACATGCCTGGGCAAAAGCCACTTACCAAACCCCTAAAGACCAGCAAGAGACGGCTTTCAAAGCACTCACGGAACAAGCTCATCAACTGTCAGCAAAAAATCCCGAAGCCAGTGAAGCCATGATTTGGGAGGCGATTGTACTGAGTGGATACGCAAAAAGCATGGGGCCATTACACCCGATGAATGCCCTTAAAGCCGCGGAGCAAGCGCGCGACTTGTTGCTGGCAAGTATTAAAAGCAATCCGCAAGCATTAAATGGGTCGGCTTATACCACACTGGGGTCACTCTATTTCCGCGTGCCTGGTTGGCCCATAGGCTTTGGCGACAAGAAAAAAGGCCGAGAATATCTTGAGAAAGCCCTACAACTGAACCCGAATGGTATAGACAGCAATTATTTCTATGCTGACTTTTTGCGTGCCCAGGGCGATTACAGCCAGGCCGTGACCTACTACCAGAAAGCGTTGCAGGCACCCGCACGACCAGGCCGTGAAGATGCAGATTCTGGACGTAAACAAGAAGTAGAAGAAGGGTTAAAACTGGCTCAAAGCAAGTTGAAATAAATGAAAGTCAGTTTGCGGCATCTCCTGATTCGCGATAAGGATTCCAAATACCCACACTGGATATTGGATGAATTCCTCATATCAAATCATTTGTTCAGGAATGCCGCTAAAACTTGATTTTAGACGCCACTAGCGAGGCGGCAGCGGTTCTGGTTTCTACGCCCAGCTTCTGGAATACATGCTCAAGGTGCTTGTTGATGGTCCGAGGGCTGGTACCCAGAATTTCACCCACATCCTTGTTGGTTTTGCCTTTGACAGTCCAATACAACACTTCGGACTCGCGTTTGGTGAGCTGGAACAATTTTCCCAGCGACTCAATCTGCGCTTCGTCAGAGTATTCACGCAAGACCACCACCCATTGCTCCTCGCTGGTATTGGCTACCGTCAGGCTTAAGCGGGCATTGCCCTGGTTGACGTTGAGCGTTTGCATGGACTGACCACTGGAAAACTGCTGGATGCAGCTTTCCAGCCACAGGTAAATCATGGGAGGCAAGGTTTGGACCGCACTGTAGGCCTCCTTGGCGGCCCACTCGGCAAAATACTGCTCCAGGTATTGCTTGGCCAGCGGGGTTTGCCACACCAGGCGTTTGTCAGTAGGCAGGATCGCAATCGTTGCCTGGCCAAAAGCATCCAGCGCTGAAGTTGCCTGGTGCATTTTCGTCGCATTTTGGACATGGACTTTAAGGCGGGCCAAGACTTCTGCCGGACGTACCGGCTTGGTCACGTAATCCACACCACCTGCATCAAACGCCATGGTCACGTGCTCCACTTCTGTCAGGCCGGTCATAAAAATCACCGGGATATGCTGCGTTTCTGCCGCAGCCTTGATGCGCCTGCAGGTGGCAAAACCATCCAGCCCCGGCATCATGGCATCCATTAAAATCACATGCGGCTGCATCAGGTGTGCCACCTGCAATGCCATCTCGCCCGAGTTCGCGACATAGACCTGGTAGCCGGACTCATCCAGTGCATCATGCAGATAGGCCAGGTTTTCTGGCACATCATCCACAATTAACACGGTATGGTTTGGACTGGTAGTCATTTGGCGTGCTCCTCAAGCAAGCTTTGCAGTTTAGCAAAATCAAAACGTTCCATGGCCTGTTGTAATGCATTAATCAAGGTTTGATGCTGTGAATGTTCACGGTTGAGGGTAGCCAGCACCTCACGCACACCCTTGACATACCCCATGCGTGCGAACTGTGCCAGGTTTTCCAGCAACACATCAGGAATCGGCGGCAATGATACCCCATCGGCTGAAGATTCGGCTGCGGTGGACGCTGGCAGCAGTTTGTTCTCTGCACTGTCGGCATAACGCCAGGTCAGACCCAATTGATTGCCTATCCAGTCCAGGACCTCGTTCAAGTTAACCGGTTTGACAAAAAAGTCCTGCGCCGGAATTTTGGCCTGATTATCCAGGCTACGGTCATAGGCATTGGCCGAAATAATCGCTATCGGCAATTTGGCGTGATGTACCTGGCGGATAATATAGGCCGCCTCCCAGCCATCCATGACCGGCATCGCCAGATCCATGAGGATCAGGTCGGCATGAATCATCTGATACTGGTTGACACACGCTTGACCGTTACCGGCTTCATGCACAATAAAGCCGAGTGGTTGCAAGGTATTGCGTAACAACTCGCGGTCAACCTGTTCATTATCCACCACCAGTATGGTGCGTATCGGCCCTTCGTAACCAATACGCTGACGCACCGCTTTTTTGGATAGATGCGCCGTCTCCCGGATTTGCGGCAAGAACAGGCGAATTTCAAAGCGGGTGCCGCGGCCCAGCACGCTGTCAAAATGCATTTCACCGCCCATGAGCTGGGTCAGTAGTTTACTGATAGTTAACCCGAGACCAGTACCACCAATGCCAACCACATCCGCAGCACTGCCACGCTCAAACGGTTCAAAAATCTTTTCCACCTCATTAGGCGCAATGCCTGGGCCGGTATCTTCAATATCAATTTGTGCAATCTCGCGTGCATAGCTCACGCGGAAAGTCACACTACCCTTGGTTGTAAATTTGACTGCATTACCCAGGATATTCACCAGAATCTGCATCAACCGCTTATGATCTGCCCGTACATATTCAGGCAAATGACCTTGCTGCTCAAAATAGAACGCCAGCCCCTTGTTTTGCGCCTGGATTTCAAACATGCTGACGATCTGGCCAATAAACTCAGGGAAATGCAACGGCTTAACATCAAACGCCATCTTGCCGCTCTCAATACGCGCGATATCCAGCGTACTTTCAATCAATGACAGCAAATGTTCGCCGCCGCGGCTGATGGTCCTGATTGCCTGCCTGCGATGTTCCGGGATGCTATCATCATTGGTCAGCAATTGCGCATAGCCCAGAATACTATTCAGGGGTGTCCGCAACTCGTGGCTAATGCCGGTAATGTAACGGCTCTTGGCCTGGTTGGCCTCCTCTGCCAAGCGGCGCGCCTTTTGTAACTGCGCATCGGTTTTCTTGTGTGACTCAATTTCCTCAAGCAACAAACCCGTTTGCCGGTTCGATTCTTCCTGTGCCACACGCCGGCTGGCTGAGGTTAATACCAGCCACCAGGCCACAATTCCACCCAAAAACAGCATGGCCACAAACACCTTCAGGTAACCCAGCCTGAAATGATGCATCAATTCCGGAGACTCACGACCGATGGTCAAGGCATCATGCAGGTAAATCAGGCTGATCGTGGCCCCAAATAAAAGCACAGCAATGACCATCAATAACAAAAAGTGCGCAACGCCGCCATTGAGATGTGGCCATAATTGTTTGGGTAAAATCCTTTTATTTAATGCCTCCCATTGCGCACTCAGGCGACCATGTGGCTTGCATGCATCATGGCAGCGGGCATCCAGGCAGCAGCACAGGGAGCAAATCGCACCACCGTAAGCCGGGCAATGTGCCATGTCGCTGACCTCATATTCACGCTCGCAAATGACACATTGCTTGGTCGCATTGGGTTGCAAGTACTTGGGGCGTGGCCTCGCCAGGTAATACTTACCCTTGGTGCCCCATGCAATCAACGGTGACAGCACTAAGGCTGTAAACAGGGAAATAAAGGTCGAAAAAGACTGTGCCAACGGACCCATGGCTCCGGTATAAGCCACAATGGACACGGCCGAGGCTACAAACATGGCACCGACGCCCACCGGATTGATGTCATACAAATAAGCACGCCGGAATTCAATCCCTTTGGGACTCAAACCCAGAGGCTTGTTGATGACCAGGTCAGCCACCACAGCTGCAATCCAGGCAATGGCAATATTGGCGTACAAGCCTAATATTTCTTCCAGCGCCTGAAAGACATTGAGCTCCATGAGCACAATGGCGATCATCACGTTAAACACCACCCAGACAATCCGGCCAGGATGGCTATGCGTGAGGCGGGCAAAAAAGTTAGACCACGCCAGAGAACCGGCATAGGCATTGGTCATATTGACCTTGATTTGCGATACGCACACAAATAGCGCAGTCACTGCCAAAGCGACTTCGGGGTTACTGAACACATGCCCAAATCCAACCCAGTACATATGCGTCGGATTGATCGCAGAAGACAGCGGCATATCCCGATTAAATACCATATAGGCCAGCAAAGCCCCGGCAAACATTTTGAGCATGCCCAGAATCACCCACCCAGGCCCGGCCATCAATACCCCCAGGTTCCAGCGCCAGTAATTTTCCTTGTTGCGCTCCGGCATAAAACGCAGAAAATCGACCTGCTCACCAATTTGTGGAATCAGGGCTACACCCACCGCCGTTGCCGCGCCAAACAACATCCAATTGAACTCTCCGCCATTGGCAGAAATACCGGCAAAATGACTTAATCTGTCAAAGATCCCTGGGTCCATCTTGAGAATCGCCAGGAAGGGCAAAAACATCAAGGCAATCCAGATCGGTTGCGTAATCATTTGTATCCGGCTAATCAGCGTCACCCCATGCGTGACCAGCGGAATCACAATCAGCGCACTGACCAGGTAACCCAGGTAAAGCGGCAAGTGGAAATACAGCTCAAGCGCATACCCCATAATCGCCGCTTCGAGCGAAAGCAAAATAAAGGTAAACGAGGCATACACAAACGAGGAAATGGTCGAGCCTATATAGCCAAAACCAGCCCCACGCGTCAGCAGGTCCATATCCAGGCCATACTTGGCCGCGTAATAGCTGATGGGCAAGCCCGTTAAGAAGATCATCAGGCCAACGGCCAGAATCGCCCACATGGCATTCGGAAAACCATAATTGATGGTAATCGTGCCGCCAATCGCCTCCAGCACCAAAAACGAAATTGCCCCCAGCGCCGTATTAGAAACGCGCAAAATAGACCACTTGCGGAACGCCCGTGGCGTGTAGCGCAAGGCATAATCCTCTATCGTTTCATTCGCCACCCAATTGTTATAGTCGCGACGAATCTTCACGATACGCTGTATCGGCTCAGCACGTATTTCGGTGGATAATACAGAAGTGGACGGGGTAGACAATCAACAATCCTTAAGTATCAATAGCCAGGTTGGGAACAAGGCCAGCTTTTTCCCGAGCATATACTAGGAGAGTTCGTTCATGCAATCACTACGTTAATTGACGTAGGGAATGCGCCATAAAAGCACAGCGCCAGAGTGATTAAAATTCGACACAACGCTATGCCTGTATTCCCTCATCACCGCTCACTTACAACCGCTTCCAATTCTTCAGCCAACACCGCTAATGCCCTGGCTTCCAGTTTAAGTATTTTTTTCGTAAGTGCTGGGTTATCTAAAGGTAAAAATGAGGCGCCGCCCAAATCACTTAACACAACCTTTTCAGCGCCCCACAAAATATTGTGCGCATATAAATCACCGTGCATAAGGCCATTAGCATGCAGATGCTCTGCAGCTTGCGTGATGCCTTTTAAAATAAATTCGGCTTGTTGTAGCGTGAGTTTTAAGTCATCCGCGTAGACATCGCGCGTGCAACTTTCATAGCTCGGGGGCTTTGCCAGTACTTTTAAATGGGGATTCAGCAATGGCATCACCAAACCTTGTATGCCTTGCGGGTGATTGTGTATCACGCCCGTAACGCCGACTAAATTGGGATGCTCCCCCGCCAGCAGATTGGCGTGCATTTCGCAACGCGGCAGGCCATCGCTGGTGAGTCCACTCTTAAAGAGTTTTACCGCCACAGGCTCATGCTCACCCTCGTCTTGCATCAACGCCTGATAGGTGACGCCAGAGGCCCCTTCACCTAGTACCTGTTGCAACGTCAGGGCTTGCCAGTCGATGTGCTGTATGTGATGTTGGCTGATTAAAGCTTGCTCGATAGTGTTACAAAAAGGGTTGCCAGCATAAGCCAGCCAGGTGAGTTTGGGTAAGTCGAATAAAAAATCAGGCAAGGTCTCAAACTGATTGGCAGAAATCCGCAATAGCTCTAAGGCGTGGCAATTTGCCAGGCTGGCGGGCAAGCTGCTGAGCCGATTCCCTGCCAGCATGAGTTTTTGTAGCTTGCTGCACTCACCCAGGGCATGCGGCACCTGGGTCAGCGCGTTATCTGTGACGATAAACCAGCGTAAGGTGTGGGTGGGGATGGCGCTTTCAGTGATGTGTTTGATCTGGTTAGCTTTAAAACCAATCATACTTAAGTTTTCGCATTGCCCCAGCACTTCTGGCAGGTGCGTAAACTGGTTGTTTGAGCAAAAAAGAATGCGCAGTTTTTTCAGGCGATATAAATCAGCAGGCAAATCAGTGAGTGCATTGCCGGACAAGTCCAGAATTTCCAGGCTATCGGCTAACTCAAAAATCTCAGACGGAAACTCGGTTAACTGCGCACTTAATTTGAGGGATGTGCTACCTTGCAGTTTGCCTGCCTTGAGCTGGGAGAGCGTGTCGTCTTGGGTTTTAGGGGGTGTCATTACACTGAATGTGATTGATGAATGCGCTATGTTACTTGAATTACTTTGCATGCAAGACGAACTGTGTGTGTAGATGCAAAAATAAAAGCCAGCACTGACGCTGGCTTTTATGGTGCATAAGGCAATTGAGAATCCTGCTGAATAAGCGTAGCGCCTTAACGATACATCTCTGATTGAGCTATGCCAGCATCCACACTGCGCCCAAGCCCAGCATCACACCACCCAACAGCTGGATGGCCTTTTGCAAGCTTGGATGGCTCTGACGACCCAAGACCCAACCCAGCGCATGCAAGACAGCCGTTGCCAGCACCATGCCCGCCAAGCCTGACCATTGGTTGCCGATTTCCATGCCATGCAAATAGCCATGTGCCGCGGCGGCGATGCTGACGACGCCAATTTGTACAGCACGATGCACTTTTAAATCGCTGATCAGTAACAAGCCCATGACCACCACACTGGCCGCCACCAGCACTTCAGCCAATGCGACCGGCAACCAGGCCATGGCGAATGAAGCTGAGACTGCCATGACAGAAACAAACAGCACGGGCAACTGCCAACCTTGGGCGGCAGGACGACGAGCGGCCCAGATGCCCAGCGCAAACATCACCAGCAGGTGATCCCAGCCGCTGAATGGATGCATAAAGCCTGCAGCAAAGCCTGATTCCAGGCCGTGACCAGGATGGGCAACCGCGCTGGTCGAAGCTGCGAGCGCACTTAAAAATAAAAGAATACTTTTTCTCATTGAATCTTCTCCGTTCTAATTTCGGGATACTTGTGGTCTAAACCACCTAGTCTGTATTTGGTATTCATCCCTACTCAAGATGAAATACCTTCAAATCATCAAGCGAATGCTATGCGTTTGTGGCAAGGCGTGCGGGCGCAGACAGCACAAACTAGTACGGCAAGCCCGCGCAACACCGCCACGGACGCATAGCATTTGCTTGATTAAAGCATGAGGCCTTGCTTTTCGATAAATGCGACGATGTCTTCCAACCCCTGGCCACTCTTCAGATTACTGAAAATAAAAGGCTTCTCGCCACGCATGCGCTTGGCATCCTGATCCATCACTTCCAGCGAGGCACCCACCATGGGCGCGAGGTCTATCTTGTTGATCACCAGCAAATCAGACTTGGTAATGCCAGGCCCGCCTTTACGCGGGATCTTCTCACCGGCAGCGACATCAATCACATAAATCGTCAAATCAGACAATTCCGGGCTAAACGTTGCCGCGAGGTTATCGCCACCACTTTCCACAAACACGATATCCAGCGTCTGGAAGCGCTTGCTGAGCTGATCGACGGCTTCCAGATTCATGGAGGCATCTTCACGGATTGCAGTGTGCGGACAGCCGCCCGTTTCCACACCGATAATACGTTCAGGCACCAGCGCTTCGTTACGGGTTAAAAACTCCGCATCTTCCTTGGTGTAAATATCATTGGTCACCACCGCAATGTTGTAGACCTCGCGTAAACGCTGGCACAACGCCAGCGTCAGCGCGGTTTTGCCGGAACCGACCGGGCCACCGATGCCAACACGCAAGGGCTCCTTATAGTCAGTGACTTCAGGGGTGGGTGATGCAAATTGGGTATGTATTTTCATGATCTGAATAACCTGCTGTATTGTGTTTCGTGTTGACTTCCGGCGATGCTAAGTAAAGGATTAAAATTACTCATTTCACCTTCTGGTAACTGCATGGCGCTCGCAACGACTTGCGGCAATCGCTCGCCCAAGGCAAGCAAAATGGTTTGCCCAGCCACTTGGCCGAGCGGAACCGCTTTCATGGCAGCGCTGGCCTGATTTTCCAGCCAACCCCAGACATAGCCCTGAAGTGCCTGCTCTGGTGGAATCTGCCAATGCTGTGCAATGGCCGCAAACAAGGTTGGAAAAGCGGGTGATTGCAAGGTATTGATCTGTGCCACCAATGTTTCAGACATGGGCTTCAAGTCATTCAATAACCGGCGTAAAGAATAGCCCATTTGACGTGTTTCTGCCCAGCCTTCAGAGGTGTCACGCCCGGCTTGGTAGAAGCTATCCCACTCCTGCACCTGTACAAGATCACCCGCTTGCCAGGCCTGATATAACTTGTATAGCACTGGCAACTCAAAGCGCGCTTGGTATATTTGCAAACTATCACCTATCCAGGCTTGTGCGGAGGCCACATCTTTGACCTCACCAGACTCAATCGCCCATTCCAACCCTTGTGAATAGCAATAAGCCCCTACGGGCAACAATGGGCTGGCCAATTGCAACAAACGGCTAAGTGCGAGTGCATTTGCCATTAGTGCCCCTGTCCTTTCAGCCGTGGCCGTAAGGTCTGCAAAGCATCGTCATCATGCCCATGACGGTGACCACCGCCATAAGCACCGGCTTCCGGTTCAAACGGCGCATGTACCTCACTTACTTGCATGCCCAAACCAAGCAGCATATCTCTGAGCACATAGTCTTGTTCCAGGCGTAACCAGCCATCACCAATCTGCAAAGGTACATGACGATTGCCCAAATGGTACGCTGCACGCATCAAGTCACGCGGGGTAGGCGCAATCACGTTATAAACAGGTTCCTGCGCCGCGACAATCTGCACTACGACACTACCGTCTTCAGACTGAATCAAATCTCCGCCACGCAAAATAATGCCACGGCTTAAAAATAATGCTGCTTCTTTGCCAGAAGCCAGCGTGACGCGCAAACGGCTTTTCTGGCGCTGGTCAAAGGGCAATTCCAATTGATCGTCGATATGGCCGCTGACAGTGATACGTTCGGTTAAATGGATCATGGTTAAATTTCAATCGCCATCAATGAGCGAGCGGAACGCAGAAACCGGAATGTACATGTAGTACATGAGGATTTTGAAAACGCAGTTTCAGTGCAGGCTAACCTTGAGGTTATGCCGTAACTAAAAAACCGCGCAACGCTGCAATTTGCCCGCATAGCCATTGATTAAAATAAGAAGTAACGTTGCGCCATTGGCAGCACTTCAGCTGGCTCGCAAACTAAAGGCATGCCATCTGCCAGCACTTCGTAGGTTTCCGGATCTACATCGATCTTTGGCATCCAGGTATTGTGTACCATATCTGACTTCTGTACATCACGCGTGCCTTTCACGGCCACTAATGCTTTTTGCAGACCTAATGCCTTGATCTCGGGGTTTTCCAATGCGGCTTGCGAGACAAAAGTCACTGCAGTCTTAAGTCCACCGCCATAAGCACCAAACATGGGGCGGTAATGTACTGGTTGCGGCGTAGGAATAGACGCATTTGGGTCACCCATCGCAGCTGCAGCAATCATGCCGCCTTTGATAATGGTGAATGGCTTGACGCCAAAGAATGCGGGTTTCCACACCACCAAATCCGCCAGCTTGCCAACTTCAACCGAACCTACCACATGTGAAATACCATGTGTCAGGGCCGGATTAATGGTGTATTTAGCGATATAGCGTTTGACGCGGAAGTTATCGTTACCGGCCGCATCTTCAGCCAATGGCCCGCGCTGAATTTTCATTTTGTGCGCAGTTTGCCAGGTGCGGATAATCACTTCACCGACACGGCCCATGGCTTGTGAGTCGGATGACATCATGGAAAACGCACCCAGGTCATGGAAAATATCTTCAGCGGCAATCGTTTCGCGGCGGATACGGCTTTCGGCGAACGCAATATCTTCAGCAATCGCCGGATCCAGGTGATGGCACACCATCAACATATCCAGGTGTTCGTCTATGGTGTTGACGGTAAATGGCCGCGTCGGGTTGGTCGAGGATGGCAACACATTGGGCTGGCTGGCCGCCTTGATAATATCTGGGGCATGCCCACCGCCTGCGCCCTCAGTATGGAAGGTGTGGATGGTACGGCCTTTGAACGCACCTATCGTCGTCTCGACAAAGCCGGATTCATTCAGGGTATCGGAATGGATGGCGACCTGGATATCCATTTCATCCGCGACACTCAGACAGTTATCAATCGCCGCAGGCGTGGTGCCCCAGTCTTCATGCAGCTTGAGACCAATGACCCCGGCGCGGACTTGCTCGCGCAACGGCTCAGGCAGGCTGGCGTTACCTTTGCCCAAAAAGCCAAGGTTCATCGGGAAAGCATCGGCTGACTGCAACATGCGGTGAATGTGCCAGGGGCCGGGCGTACAGGTGGTGGCGAATGTCCCCGTGGCTGGCCCCGTGCCTCCACCGACCATGGTGGTGACGCCAGACATCAACGCTTCTTCAATCTGTTGCGGGCAAATAAAGTGGATGTGGGTATCGATGCCACCGGCCGTGATGATCATGCCTTCGCCGGCAATCACCTCGGTGCCTGCGCCAATCGCAATGGTCACGCCAGGCTGGATATCCGGGTTACCGGCCTTGCCGATGCCGGAAATATAGCCGCCCTTGATGCCGATATCGGCTTTCACGATGCCCCAGTGGTCGATAATCAATGCATTGGTAATGACCGTATCCGCCACTTCGGCTGCCAGCCCCTGACCTTGGCCCATGCCATCGCGGATGACCTTACCACCGCCAAACTTGACCTCTTCACCATAGATAGTGAAGTCTTTTTCCACCTCTACCCAGAGCTCGGTATCCGCCAGTCGCACTTTATCGCCAATCGTCGGACCGAACATTTCGGCATAGGCGCGTTTATCCATCTTAATCGTCATTGCATTTCCCCTACTTCAGGGCCCCCATCACACGTCCGGCAAAACCGTACACTTTACGTTCCCCAGCTAGCTTGACCAGCTGTACAGTACGCGTCTGCCCTGGTTCAAATCGTACCGCCGTGCCCGCAGCAATATTCAGCCGGTAGCCATAAGCCAACGCCCGATCAAACGACAAAGCGTCGTTGGTCTCATAAAAATGGTAATGCGAACCGACCTGAATCGGCCGGTCGCCTTTGTTTGCCACATCCAGCGTGACCGTATCACGCCCAACATTTAATTCGATGTCGCCTGCTGCGACCTGCATTTCGCCGGGAATCATTGATATCTCCAGTGAGTATGATTGTGTTTATTAAATCGGTTCAAACCGACACTCGCAAGCATATTGATGCAGGCGTGGAGGGCAAGGCGCACAACCGCAGACAGTACAATGAGTACGGCAAGGTTGTGCAACACCGCCATCTGCGTCTGCATCAGTATGCTCCTATGGGATTGGGTGGTGGACGGTGACTAACTTGGTCCCGTCGGGGAAGGTCGCTTCGATTTGTATGTCTGGGATCATTTCCGGCACGCCTTCCATCACCTCATCGCGGTTCAGCAGCGTGGTGCCGTAGCTCATGAGTTCGGCCACGGTTTTACCGTCACGTGCCCCCTCCATAATGGCTGCAGAAATAAACGCCACGGCTTCCGGGTAATTCAGCTTTAAACCACGCGCCTTGCGCCTTTCAGCTAACAACGCCGCAGTAAATATGAGTAACTTGTCTTTTTCTCTTGGGGTGAGTTCCATAGATGTATTCTCGGTTGATCTTTTTGTTTGCTCAAATCAGGTATTCCATATCCGCGGCCTGACGGCGTCTTTTTGATAATACCATGGCCGCAAGATCTGCCAGCACTGTTCAAAATACTGCCTGGCTTGCTGTGAAGCATTGCCGACATAACGAATACACAATACTTCGGGCAATGCTGTGATGCCCGTTTTAGCATCCGATACTAGAATATCTCGGCAGGCTTGCAAGATTTCAGCTGGCACGGTTCCGGCACATACGACAAAGGTCCCGAACACAACCGCACCACCCAAGCCCACGCGACTTATTTTGACCAAGTCCTCTGCCTGCATGTGGGCACATTCATTCCAGATCAGGCGACCATTGCGCGAGATGCGTTGATTTAACTTGTACACACCGCGCTGCCAGACCTCCTGTTGCGCCTGACGGCCCAGGCAGACAATATCCCAGGCAGCGAATGTGGCATCAGCGGCCAAATCAATCTCGGCACCAAAACCTACCTCAGCCGCGTCGAACAAGATATTTTCCTGCGGCAACCATTCCAGACCGCTCCCGGATGCCAGCTGAAATGACAGCTTTTGCGTGGCAATGGTGCCATTGGCTTTATACCACTTACCAGCGCCCGGCGTGGTCAATAAGGCTTTGGCGCCCTCATCCACGGTGACCTGCAAATGCAGGGCATCTCCACCAGCGACACCTCCCGGGGGATGTACGACGACAGCATGGCATACATCGTCCCCTTCAGGGTGCAGGCTTTTTTGTACGACCAATGGCCCCTTGTGTAACCGGTGCGCCAGATAAGAGCGATCATCACGTCTGGAAAAACCAAGTTCGAGTCTGGCTTGCCAGTGTTTGACCGTCATACGTTGAGGTGGCGATGAAATCGCAGGCTTTAAATCATCCATACCGGCATCATGCCACAAGCGCTGCCCTGATGGGCAGCAGACCATTACACAGACAGATAACTTTTCACCTTGGCGGCATCCACGTTGTCGCGGGTATCCTCATGGATAAAGCGGCCTTTGTCGATAACGATAATGCGGTCTGCCACTTCCATGGTGAAACTCAACACCTGTTCGGAGACGATGATGGTGATTTCGCGCATTTTGCGGATTTCATTGAGCACCTTGGCAATATCTTTGATGATGGACGGTTGAATCCCTTCAGTCGGCTCATCCAGCAACAACACTTTTGGGTTCGTCACCAGCGCACGGGCAATCGCCAACTGCTGCTGCTGACCACCTGACAAGTTACCGCCCTTGCGTTTGCGCATTTCATGCAACACTGGGAACAAGGCAAATATATCGTCCGGTATCTCGCCAGAAGACGACTTTTCGAGGCCGGTCTCAATGTTTTCCTGCACGGTCATATTAGGAAAAATCCAGCGGCCTTGCGGCACATAGGCCAACCCCTTCATCACACGATCATGCGTAGCCGACCCTTGCAGGTCTACGCCATCCACAGTGGCTTTAGTGGCCTTGCTCGGCAAAATACCCATCAGCGATTTGAACAGCGTGGTTTTACCCATGCCGTTACGGCCCATGATGGCCAGTGTTTCGTTTTTGTTGGCTTTAAAGTTCAAGCCATGGATCACCTGGCTCTGGCCATAACTTACCTGCAAATTTTCAATTTCAAACATGCGATACTCCTCAAGTAATGGCGCTTAAGTTAGTGGCCTAAATAGACTTCAATCACTTTTTCGTCGGCCTGGACTTTTTCCATCGGCCCTTCGGCGAGGATCTTACCCTGGTGTAGCACAGTGACCTTGTGCGCGATTTTCTTCACGAACTCCATATCATGCTCAATCACAATCACCGAGCGGTTCTGGCAGATACGGTTCAGCAGATCGGCCGTCTGGTCGCGCTCTTTCGCACTCATGCCGGCGACTGGCTCGTCCAGCATCAACAGCTCTGGCTCCTGCATCAGTAACATGCCGATTTCCAGCCATTGCTTCTGGCCATGACTCAGCAAAGCAGATTCCATATCGAGAAACTCGGTCAACATGATGTCTTCTGCCACTTTGCGTACACGGTCTTCTACCTCTTGCGTGCGCTTAAAGGTCAGGCTGCCAAACACACCGCGACCTTTTGGATAAGACACCTCCAGGTTTTGGTACACAGTCAGGTTTTCATAAATCGAGGGGTTCTGAAATTTACGGCCCACACCTGAACGCACAATCTCGTGCTCAGACAGCTTGGTCAGTTCCGTGTTATTAAACTTGATAGACCCGGCGGTGGATTTGGTTTTGCCGCAAATCAGGTCCAGCACCGTGGTCTTGCCAGCCCCGTTAGGGCCCACCAGCACACGCAGTTCGTTTTTGTCGATATACATGGTGAGGCTATCCACCGCTTTAAAGCCATCGAAGGAGACGGTCAAATCTTCTACAGCCAAGACGAAGTCGGTATTACTCATGCTTCTGCTCCTCTCATTTTGCTACTTTCGAGCCCAGTGTCTTTTTTACTGGCTCTCTTGCGTGGTGCTTTGGTGGCTGTATTGGTAGAGTCAGCAGCCAACATTGTTTCTGTGGTTTCGGTAAGTACGACTTGTGCTTCTACCCCGGAAGTACTTACCTCAGGCTTTTTTGCAACCTCGGCTTTGTCTTTGAACCAGCCGTATTTGGTTGCAAGTTTGTCCCAGATACCGGCCAGGCCGTTAGGAAAGAACATCACCACAGAGATAAACAACCCGCCCATCAGGAACAGCCACAACTCTGGATAGGTTTCTGAGAACACGGTTTTGCCGTAGTTGACCAGCAAGGTGCCATAGACAGCGCCGATCAGTGAGGCTCTGCCACCCACGGCACAGAAGATCACCATTTCAATCGACGGGACGATACCGACAAAAGAAGGTGACATAAAACCAACCTGCAAGGTGAACATGGCGCCGCCCACGGCAGACATCATGGCGGCCAGGCAGAAGATAAAGATCTTGAAGTTGGATACATCGTAACCAGAGAAACGCACACGCTCTTCTTTATCGCGCATCGCCAGCAACAGCATGCCGAACTTGCTGCTCATGATGTATTTGGACAAGAAAATCGCGCCAAACAACAACAGGCCGTTCACAAAGTAGAGAATATATTTGGCAGAATCACTGCGAATATCCCAACCCAGCATGGTGCGCAAATCTGTCATACCGTTCACACCACCAGTGTAGCCTTGCTGCCCGACAATCAGGATACTCAGAATCAGCGCAATCGCCTGGGTAATGATGGAGAAATATACCCCACCGACACGACGTTTAAACATGGCGTAGCCGATGATGTAGGCAAACAGGGCTGGAATCGTCAAAACCGCAATCAGCGTAAACGGCAAGCTCTTGAACGGCTCCCAGAACCATGGCAAGGCGGTCAGCTGGTTCCAGTCCATAAAGTCAGGAATGCCTGGCGTAGACTGGATTTTGGTACTTTCCGGATCGGAAGCTTCCAGTTTGAGGAACATGGCCATGGCGTACCCACCCAGACCGAAGAAAATTCCCTGCCCTAAACTCAGGATACCGCCGTGTCCCCACAACATAACCAGGCCGACTGCGACGAACGCATAGGTCAGGTATTTACCGATCAGGTTCAGGCGGAAAATATCTACACTCAACGGCAAGATCACGAAGATCACCGCGGCAAGCACTGCCAGGCCGATCACTCCTTCCTTACCACCCAGTACAGGACTGGCTTTCATTTTTTCCCATAAAGTCATCAAGATTTCTCCTCTGTTGATGCGTTGATTCTATTGCGGAGGGGGAAAAGACTTAATACGTCTTCTTACTTATGGCAACACGCGAGAAAACTCCCATGTGTTGCCATACCCTTTATTTACGCAGTTTGGAGGCAAACAGACCTTCCGGTTTCATCATCAGGATAGTGACGATGACGAGCAAGGTGGAGACCTTACCCATGGAGCTGGTCATAAAGAACTGCAGGATAGATTGCGCCTGTGCGATACCGAAAGCTGAAGCGATCGTCCCGACAATGCTCGCAGCACCGCCAAAGACAACCACCATAAAACTGTCGACGATGTACAAGGTACCTGTGGTCGGGCCGGTAGAAGCAATCGTGGTGAAAGCAGCGCCGGCAATCCCGGCAATACCGCAACCAAGCGCAAAGGTCACACGGTCAACTTTGGCCGTATTGATACCTACCGCACCAGCCATGGTACGGTTCTGCACCGTAGCACGTACGCGCAGCCCCCAGCGGGATTTGTACATAAACATGTAGACGCCGAAAGTCACTAAAGCCGCCAGCACCATCACGAATACGCCGTTAATCGGGATATCGATATCAGGAGTTGGCTTGAAAGAACCCAGCATCCACTCAGGCAGTTCGGCACTCACTTCTTTGGCGCCGAATGAAGAACGGAAAATTTGTTGCATGACCAGACTTAAGCCCCAGGTGGCCAATAGCGTATCCAATGGCCGCTTATACAAGTGCCTGATCATAATGAATTCAACAAAGTAACCGACCGCGAAGGCCAGCAAGAAGGCAATCGCAATGGCAAACACGAAGTAGTAATCCGTGAAGCCGTAACTGGCTGCTACTTTTGAAATGAGTACTGTGGTATAGGCGCCTATGGTCATAAACTCGCCATGTGCCATGTTAATCACACCCATCTGCCCGAAAATAATCGCGAGACCAAGTGCCATCAGCAGCAACACTGTAAACATGCTCAGGCCGGAAAAGCCCTGCATCACCACAATATTGCCTATATCTGCCATCGAATAACCAAACATATCGGTCTCCTTAAAACATCACTTCTCTATGAAATTTTTACTACAGGGAATCTGTACTACAAAGAATGTTTACTGCTTGCGCCAAACGGTAGCCGGTAAAACCGGCTACCGCTCTAGCATTTCAAGACACTACGATCTTATTGGTAGCCTTTTGGAAATGGATCAGGTTTGATGTAGTCAGAGGTGTAAACCACTTTTGCCTGACCATCTTTACCCCATTGACCGATACGCAGTTTGGTCGTCAGGTGATGGTTAGCTTCTACAGTCACAGGACCTTCTGGGGCATCTTTGAAGGTGTAGCCTGGCAATGCAGCTTGCACTTTATCTACGTCGAAGCTACCTGCGCGTTCAACCGCAGCCTTGTACAACCATGGGCCCAGGTAAGCAGCCTGTGTCACGTCACCGATCACAGCATCTTTACCCCAGCGTTTTTTGAACGCTTCAACAAATTTCTTGTTTTCTGGGTTGTCCTGGGACTGGAAGTACTTCATAGCAGAGTAGAAACCAGCCAGGTTTTCACCACCGATGCCCAATACTTCATCTTCAGTCACAGAGATGGTCAGCATGGTTTGTTTGCTGGAGTTGAGGCCAGCCGCATTCAATTGTTTGAACCAGGCCACGTTACTGCCACCCACAACCGCTGCGTAGATCACGTCAGGTTTTTTGAGTTTGATTTTGTTGATCACGGAACCGAACTGAGTGTCGCCCAAAGCGATGTACTCTTCACCCACCACAGTGCCATGCAAGTGTTGCTCGATGTGTTTACGGGCAATCTTCATGGAAGTACGTGGCCAGATGTAGTCAGAACCAATCAGGTAGAAAGTTTTCGCTTTTTTCTCTTTAGCGATCCAGTCCAGACCTGCCAGAATTTGCTGTGTCGCTTCCTGACCTGTGTAGAACACGTTTTTGGATTGTTCCAGACCTTCATAGAAGGTTGGGTAGAACAGCAAGCCATTGTCTTTTTCAAACACTGGCAATGCCGCTTTACGTGAAGCTGAAGTCCAGCAACCCATTACAGCAGCCACTTTGTCTTTTTCGAGCAATTTCTTCGCTTTTTCGGCAAAAGTCGGCCAGTCAGAAGCACCGTCTTCCTGAATCACTTCAATTTTGCGACCCAAGATACCGCCCATGGCATTGATCTGCTCGATCGCCAGCTTTTCAGCCTGGATAGAACCTGTTTCACTAATCGCCATGGTGCCAGTGGCTGAGTGCAGAATACCTACTTTCACTGTCGAATCAGTCACTGCCAAGCCAGTTGTATTCACTTTTGCTGTTGGATAATCTGCTGCAAAAGCATGACCACTGATAAGGCCTGCGGCCATCATGGCACCGACTAATGCGCCTTTCATAAAACCGCGTCTGTTTGAGGTACTCATTACTTCTTCTCCTTTATGGATAAATCAATAAAAATCAATGATTAAGGGATTGATATCGCTGATTAATGCCCGACCATCCACGGCCTGGCCGTTTTCTTGGTCTGCATTTGCAAGCCTGGTTTGCCTGTATCCTGGTTCACCGGCGGCTTGGTTTTACAAGTGTGTGATCCGGTACAGCCACAGCTGGAACGTCTGGCTGTACGCGGATCGTTCGCAGATTTCTCGTTACGTTCATGCGCGGACCGTTGCATTTTGTCCATGATGGCCAGCTTGGGCACCGACAGGATGCGTGGGCTCTCGGCACCACAGCAGTCACATTCGGCAGGCAAGCTGGACTCACTCATTTTGCGTAGCGCGGTAAACACGCCACAACTGTCACACTCATATTCATACAAAGGCATCTGCGCAACTCCTTATGAGGTAAATGAAACATCTACGCCTGGAGGCACCATAATCTTCGGTCCTTCCGCATTAGGACGGATATCAAACTCAAAGATCTCGGTCGGGATCCACAAGGTGGCGCAAGCGTTAGGGATATCGACAATGCCGCTGATATGCCCTTCTACCGGTGCCGTCCCCAGGATGGAAACCGCCTGTTCACCGCTGTAACCGAATTTCTTCAGGTACTCGATGGCGTTCAAGCAAGCCTGGCGATAAGCCACATGCACATCCAGGTAGTGTTGTTTGCCTGCTTCATCTACAGAGATACCTTCGAAGATCACATAGTCGCGATAAGTTGGTGTGATCGGGCTAGGCTGGAAGATAGGGTTCTTGATACCGTACTTCTTCACACCATCCTTGATCAGGCTTACCTTGATATCGAGGTAACCGGCCATTTCAATCGCACCACAGAATGTGATTTCGCCATCGCCTTGTGAGAAGTGCAGGTCACCCATGGAGAGGCCACCATCTTTCACATAGACCGGGAAGTACACCTTGGAGCCTTTGGTCAGGTTCTTGATGTCGCAGTTACCGCCGTGGTCACGAGGTGGCACCGTACGTGCACCCTCCATCGCAGCTTTCTTGGCAGCGTCACCAGTCAGTTTGCCCATCACGGCAGACTGTGGCTCGGGTGGCAACGCCAGTGCTGGCACACGGTTAGGATCGGTGGCAATCAGCGCAGCTTCACGCTCATTCCACTTTTCCAGCAATTCACGTGATGGCAGGCAGCCGATCAAACCCGGGTGCATGATGCCGGCATAACGTACTTTTGGCACGTGTCGGGAAGTCGTGTAAACCCCGTGGAAGTCCCAGATAGACTTACTTGCTTCAGGGAAATGGTCTGTCAGAAACCCACCACCATTTTCTTTGGCAAACAGGCCGTTAAAACCCCATTGCTGGTCTTCAAAAGTCCCTACATCCAGAATATCCACCACCATCAGGTCACCTGGCTCGGCACCTTCAACACCAATCGGGCCGCTCAGGTAGTGCACCTGGGTCAGGTCTACGTCACGGATATCATTGGCGCTATCGTTGTTGCCGATTTGGCCACCTGTCCAGTCCATGCACTCGACGCGGAACTCATCCCCTGGCTTCACCATGGCAATCATTGGCAGGTCGGGGTGCCAGCGGTTATGAATCTGGCCGTCCTGCTCCCAGGGTTTCTTATCCAAATCCAACTTCACTATTGTTTTCATTACGCTCATCTCCTTTGTGGGAAAGGGTTATAAGGTGTTGATTAGAACTGCATCTGTAATGCGACTTTGAAGAAGTTATCGCTTGTGGATCCAGTTGTTGTAGGTGCATCTGTTTTGCCGTATGTGGCGGTAATCACAGAGTTGTAAGGAGCGATAACGTAGTTGGCACCAATTTCGAAACGCTTGGTATCGGCATCCCGGCGTGTATTTACACTAGCGCCACTGGTCAAACCATCCGCATCAAATTTCTGGTAACGAACGATAGGCATGAACTTACCCCAGCCAACAGGCTCGTTGAACAGATAGCCCAAACCTGCGGAATAAGCATGCCCTTGCTCAGCCAGGAAGACATTGTCTGTATCGTAGTAGTAGTAGGCTGCCTCTGCGGAGAATGTACCTGGACCCACATCTTTCTTCTCTAACAAGAAGTCAACGCTGTAGGACTTATAATCACCGACCACCCCAGCAATTGAACTGATTGCGCCATCTTTCTTCATACGGCCAGCAATACCAATAGACAGGATATCTTTTGCGCCAAAGTAATTACCTGTACCGTAATAACCTGGTTCAGCATCCCAGAAGTTATATTGCACACGGCCCGCATACATCAGGTTATCTTTAACAGTGGCACTCTCTTGAGCACCCAACCGCGCCCCTGCTGGACCGCTAAAACGGAAAATGTTATCGCCTTCAAAAGCACCAAATGAAACTGCCAGATGGTCTTCCAGGAAACTTGTCACCACAGCGACACCTTCATCACGGCCAATCACACCACCGTTCCAGCCGTAGCGTGACGCGATATTTGCCCAATAGCCACCACCCATAGAGTAGTATGGGCCAGCCATATTGGCGCGGTCACTAGGTGAGAGGAAACGGCCTGCCCAGATCGCAACTTCTGGCGTCAACTGAAACTGGACGTTGGCATCAATCACTTCTACGTTACTACCAGCGGAGCCACCACCAGATTTTTCGGTATTCAGCATCCCTTTGATGTATTTATTGAAAGAGCCAGACAAATACAAACGTGCACTGTCAAGCGTGAAATCTTTTGAACGATCGCTACCGTTGTTGGCTGCATCTTCAACAGAGTTATAACTGGTAATAAAACCAAAGCCAGCACTGATATACTTATCTTCACCAAAGCTGATGGTGGCACCTGCATTTGCCAGTTGTGCACCCAGGCCACAAGCCATTACTACTGCAGTATGTAAGGCACATTTTTTCAAGTTGTTCATCAAAAACTCCCTTTCTCGTTAAATTCAAACAATCACAGTTGATCAAAACTTGCGCTCAGCTTAACGAGAGGGGTGTGTAGGACAAATACGTCAATTTGCGTAGTGGCGATGTCAGTCAAAGCCCGCTAGACTGCGCATACCAAATCATGAACAGGACTCGCAATGCGTCTTTTAACTTACGTAGGTTTAATCGCTTTATTAACGGGGTGTGGAGAGCTTTCTTACAAGCAAGGCGGTAGCCAGCAGGAAATAGACCGCGCGCACCAGGCTTGCCGCGGCAGTGGGGACCAGCTCTCAGCTTGCCTCGCTGAGCATGGCTGGAAAAAACCAAAGGTAGATGCGTTTGACCCCTTGTTTGCGACCATAGAAGCCACTGATAATCGCGAAGCGACGCAGACTAAATCTAGTCCTTTTATTGAATTATCAAAAGACTCAATCGCAAAAGAAGAGTCAGCGGCCGTTGCAAAAAAACCACAAGCTACTGCCGCTAAGACTGCGCCGACGTCAGTGCAAGCAATTCCGGCAAAAGAGCCTGCGACAGAGGCCGCGCCACACAGCACGATTAATGACGGCCCTGACGTGGAGTATTCAATTAATTCGTGGTGGAAAATGGGGGCATTTCCTGAACAGTTAAAACGGGATCAGGTCGCCTGTGAGAAAAAACTGGGGCCGACATATCTGCCGGATTACAAGACACAAACCTATAAACGCGCTTTCGTGGCCTGCATGCACGAATCAGGCTGGATGGCGATCAGGAATATCAATAAGTAAAGCGAGTAGGGACACTTTTAGTTACTGGATGAGAGTGGGTGGAGAGGCGGTTTTAGCCAGACAACGCAAGACCTCACCCACACTCCAGGCTTGCGCAATGCAGCCGCCTGGGGTGTAAGGCGCTTCGGCATCAAACACTTCGCTGATGGTGCCTATGCCGGCCTCATTCAGGTGCCGGTCAAAATCCAGAAGTAACTGATGCGCTTGTGGCCCGGCGTCAGGGTCTACTTTTAACCAGGCGTCAATATAGGGGCCGATAAGCCAGCCCCAGACGGTACCTTGATGGTAAGCGGCATCCCTGGCCATGAGGTCCCCCACATACGCCAGCTTATAGTCTGGATGGTCCTTGGATAGAGAACGCAAGCCATAAGGCGTCAGTAATTCCCTTTTTGCAGTTTCAAACACCGGCTGCCATTTGATTTGATGCAGCACTTCGTGATCAAGCGAGATCGCGAGCAGTTGGTTGGGCCGGCAGGCAGTATCGTCTCCGGTTTCGCCATCGACAACATCGTATAAATAACCGCCTTTGGCATACCAGAACCGTGTATTGAATGAGTCATAGGCTTGCTCGGCGACCTCTTGCAGCCACGCCGTGGCGTGTTCGCCATCTTCCTGGCGGATCCAGGTAGCCAGCAGGCGCACCGCGTTATACCACAACGCATTCAGTTCCACGGCCTTGCCACGGCGGGGCGTCACCACCCATCCATTAACCTTAGCGTCCATCCAGGTCAGTTGATAGCCTTCTGCGCCCTGTTTCAGCAAACCATCGGCAGGGTCAATGCCAATATTGAATTGCGTGCCACGTAAATGATGCTTCACGATATCAATCAATTTGGGCAAGATGGCACGCAAAGTCTCTCTATCTTGCGTGGCGGAAACATAGCGATGCAAGGCATGAAAAAACCACAACGTGGCATCAGCCGTATGATACACGCCGGTTTTATCGTGTTCGGGAAACATATTGGGGATAAGGCCATCACGCACATGATTGGCAAACGTGCGCAAAATATACCCTGCCTCTTGCTGGCGGCCAGTTGCCAGGGTCAAGCCCTCTAGGCTGATCATAGTGTCGCGTCCCCAATCGGTAAACCAGTGATAGCCAGCGATAATGGTCCTGGCGTCACTGCCAGAAGCTTTCGCGCTCACAGACTCATCGGGTCTGCCTGCCGGTGTGATAATAAACTGGTCTGCTGCGAGGACAAGCTCTGCCCCCATGCCGTGTTGCAACACTGGCGAAGCAGATTGCAATAACGCCTGTCTACGTCGAATTTCCACCTCATTGGCTTCCTGCGGCAGTTTTGAACGCATGACCTCCAGGGATTCGGTCGAGGCAATCAGGGTAGATGGCTTGCCCTTGACCATGGTCAACGCAAACGCGCCCGGGCTCCAGTGATGGCCAGTATGCGGATAGCCACGCGCTTCTTCGACGCGGAAGTGAATATCCGAATGTTTGCGCCTGTCCATGATAAAAATAGCATGCTCGCCACAAATACAGAGCCGGACCGGAGGATAAGGGTCACCACCGTGGATTTCAAACAGGTCGTCTTTAACGACCAGCGTGTAATCCTTGGCGAACTCCCGATCTACTGTGGCCTCCTGAGGACGGAAGTGGATAGAAGGCCGCAGTTCAAGTTGCAGCAGATCACCTTCAATCAGTTCGTAAGTAATGTGGGCAGTATTCTGCCCATAAGGCATCAGCACCCGTTTCTCAAGAATCACCCCATCCATATCATAGCGCCAGATTGGCAACCCCATTTCAAGGCGGAACTCCTTTAAATATTGAGAACCCGGCATATGCAGCCGACGGCCGCTAAACTCCTCGGCAGTGAGGTCAATACGCATGCCATCCGAACGGATCACCTGCTCGGAAAGATGATTTAACATGACAATACGGCCTAGCGGCGCAGGTAAGGAGGCTGTTAAGAACCCATGGTAACGCCGGGTCACGGCGCCAGAAATGGTCCCTGAAGCATAGCCGCCCAAGCCATTGGTCACCAGCCACTCCTGGCTCAGCAATGCATAAGGATCATCCTGGATTTGCAACACTCGGTTTATTTGTAAAGACGACATGCTCAACCCTCCACAGCACTCGTGACAGCGATAAACACCTGCGCCGAGTGACCCGAAATCACAAAAGAATGGCTCAAATCAATACCATGAATCCCCTCCCCGCCATATTTGGGATGCTCGCTTGACCAGATAAGTTGCCACTGGCAATGGGCTGTGGGGGCAAGAAGTGGCTCTGCGATGGACTCACACCACATATCTATACCCAGGTTCACGACGAGTAACCGGTCCATATCAGGACTCTCAGCAAAGAATCGCATCAGAAACACGTCTTCAGACAAGACGGCACCATCAATGCTGTAAGGGTCGGCGAATACGGGATCTTCGCGACGCAAGGCCAGCAAGTCATGGTGCAACTGATAAATACCTGCGTGCCGTTCACGCTCGGTAAAATCAAGCTTGCAACGCTCAAAGGTTTTGCGGGTTTCTGGCCTGTGCATATAGGCAAGACTCAAGGGGCTTTGCAAGCTTGGAAACTGCGATAGAAACTCTGTCCGGCCAATCTCTACGCTGGCAGCCATTTCCGGCGCATGGTCGGCAAAAAACAGGAAAGGTGCAGAAGCGCCGAACTCCTGCCCCTGAAACAGTAAGGGCGTTTGCGGCCCCAGCAATAACAATGCCGTCATGGCACGCATGGCACCTGGATGGATATGCTGATGCAACCGTTTGCCAAAGCCGGAATTAGCGATTTGATCATGATTCTGCAGATAATGGATAAAACAGCTTGCTGCTTTGTCCAGCACAGGTGTGCCACGTACTTTCTTCTGCCAGGCGTAATACTGCCCCTGGTACAGGTAGCCCCACTTAATCAGTGAAATAAGTTCCTGTGCGCTACCTTTGTAATCGTGAAAATACGCCTCGCGCTTGCCGCGTGCAGCGACATTGGCTGCATGGTGAAAATCATCATTCCACACTGCATCCAGGCCAAAGCCTCCTTGGTCAACAGGCGCGGTTGCAGATGCCTGCTGGGACTCGTTTTCACCAATGAAATAAAGTGTTTTGTGCGCCGCCACCTGCCTGGCGCGGTTGACCATTTCTGCAATGATATGTACCGGGGACGCATCATGAATAAAATGGGTGGCATCAAAGCGCAAGCCATCGAGGTGAAACTCTTGTATCCAGTAGCAGACATTGGCAATGAAATACTCCCTCACCGCAGCCGATGCTGGGCCATCAAAATTGATCGCCGCCCCCCAGTCGCTGCTATAGCGCTCCGAGTAATAGTGGTCACTGAAAACGCTGAAATAAGCGCCACTTGAACCGACATGGTTGTAGACCACATCCAAGATCACTGCCATGCCCTGGGCATGGGCTTCATTCACAAACGCACGAAAATCATCGGGCGTGCCATAACCATGATAAGGTGCAAAAAAGCCCACCACATCATAACCCCAGCCAAAATCGCCATCAAATTCTGCCACCGGCATCAGCTCTATGGTTGTAATCCCCAGCCGCGCCAACTCTTTTAATTCTTTTGCTGCGGCCTCATAGGTCCCTGCTTCCGTAAAAGTCCCAATATGCATTTCATACAATACATGCCGACCAGAGGGGAGGCCAGTCCATGCGCCATCTGTCCAAGGGAACAACGCAGAATTGACAATGCAAGAAGCTGCATGTGGCCCTGCCGGCTGGTATCGCGAAGCAGGATCAGGATACAAGCATGTGTCATCATTGATCTGGAACTGGTATTTATCGCCCGCCTGGACTTGAGGCAATAGCACCGACCAATAGCCATCGCTCTCAGGCTGCAACCTCACTGGTGAGGTAAGATGATCGTTTAATACGAGGGAAAGTGTATGGGCCTTAGGCGCCCAGATACGAAAGTGGATGCCACCTTCCGGATGAGGTTCTGCACCGATAGGGAACCGTCTAATCATGGCTTATCACCGCTTTCCTATGAGGTCACGCATTGCAATGAAGGTAAGCCATCTGCCTTCTTCCATGAAGGTCAATGGCTGGCACGACAGCTCAAAAAATTACCCGGTGAAGCAATGCTTCGCCGGGCATCGTCATCAATTAACTATTTTTATGACTTTGGCTACCAGCCTTGGCGTGTTGTTGGCTGGAACCACCGCGGGTGGAAGACCCTTGGTTACTACCTTGGTTCTTGTGGCTTTGGCTACCAGCTTTTGCATGTTGTTCACTAGAGCCTCCACGGGTACTGTTTTGATTTGAAGCCATAACTATCTCCTTTTCGCTTCCGGATGACCGCCACATTGCACCGATATCCGGAAATTTAAAGTGAATTAAGCAATGTGTGAGGCCATGTTAAAACGCGATAAGCCGTAAAATTATCCGCTCATGGCTGATTGCCTTGTCAGAAATTCATTAGAAACCGGAAGACTGAGCGCTTCTAAAATGGAACTAAGGTTTGCGACTTGGTCGTTGAAATTCATGCAAAAATCTACCGGAAAAAGTCCCTCGCTTGCGTCAGAACATTCTGACATCGCTATCAGAATGATGAGACTGCCCTCTACACAACCCGCTTTTTAGAATGTCAGCGCGTAAAACTTTTATGCGTTTTAAAGCGTGTTCATTTAAATAAGGGCGAACAAATCATGAAAAATTTATTGGTGAGTGCATTACTGATGGCGGGCTCAATGACTGCCAGTGCAGGCGTGGCCGTGACAGTCGGCCAGCCTGGCTTTTATGGGCAAATCGTTCTTGGGGATGCCTACCCCGCGCCTCAAGTCATTTATCCCCAGCCAGTGATCATCCAGCCGCCACCAGTCGCCGTCGTACAACCGCCTTTGTATTTACATGTACCCCCCGGCCATATGAAAAAATGGGGCCGTTATTGTGGAAATTATGGCGCATGCGGTAGACAAGTATATTTTGTGCAAGACAGCTGGTATCAAAATGTCTACGTCCCTCGCTACAATGCGCATGCAGGTAGACCTGGAGGCCCTGACAGATGGGATCATCATGACGATCACAGACATGGAGGCGGGCCCGGTAAAGGTGGTGGCCCTGGCAATGGTCGTGGCCACGGCCATGGTAAAGATTAATGCATTGATGATTGCCCAAAACACTGCTGTGTAAGGAAGAAGTCAGCCAGGATTGCTATTCTATAGTCTTGCTGACTTCATTAATTTTAACCGTAACAACCGATTGATAAGCGTTCGCTTTCAACACGCGTCTTATAAATGATGCGCCTGGAATGCCCCTTGTTCAGAACGTTGTTTTATCAGGGCAAGGATTTTGCACCTTTTTTTATTACATTCCTTACTCACCTCTGCTCAAAGTGCAGTCTCCTGTCCGCCTGACGAGTATCCGCCTATTTTTCCGCAACCGCTCCCACTTCCAAAATGACAGGAAAATAAAGTGCTCTTATCTAAATCCTCTGGAACTTTCAAATAGGCTAGCACTCTCATGCTTTGAGTGCTAAAATCATTTTAAGCATCTTCTTTTTTTTAAGGAGTTTATTATTAACGCTTTGACTTTACCTGTTGTTTCATCGGCTGACAGCCTGGATAAATACCTGCAGACCATCAAGCAGTTTCCAGTGCTCACGGCAGAGGAAGAGTATGGTTACGCTACCCGCCTGAAAGAAAGCGGTGACCTGGAATCTGCGCGCGCACTGATTGTGTCGCATTTGCGTCTGGTCGCCAGTATTGCGCGTGGTTACAGCGGTTATGGCTTGCCACAATCTGACCTGATTCAGGAAGGCAATATTGGCCTGATGAAAGCGGTTAAACGCTTTGACCCTGATCGTGGCGTGCGCCTGGTTTCATTTGCCATGCACTGGATCAAAGCCGAGATTCACGAATACATTGTGCGCAACTGGCGGCTGGTGAAAACCGCGACCACCAAGGCACAACGTAAACTGTTTTTCAATTTGCGCAGCATGAAGCAAGGCTTTGAAACGCTGAGCCAGGATGATGTACAGCGCATTGCGACTGAGCTCAATGTGAAACCGGAAGAAGTGACCGAGATGGAATACCGTCTCAATGGCCAGGAAATTTCACTGGATGCGCAGGTCGATGAAGATGGCGAAGAAGTATATAGCCCTATTTCCTTCCTGGAGGATGAAGGCCCTGAGCCTTCTACGCTGCTGGAAAATCTGCAGAATGAGCACATGCAGACTGAAGGCTTAAGCAACGCATTGCAGCAACTGGATGAGCGTAGCCGCCGCGTATTGCAGGCACGCTGGCTGACCGAAGGTGATTCAGCCACCTTGCATGAGCTGGCTGCAGAATTCAATGTGTCGGCTGAGCGTATCCGCCAGATTGAGCAAAAAGCGATGCAGAAAATTAAAACCTATATGCTGGAAAGCAAATAACAAAAACGGGTGCTTAGGCACCCGTTTTTGTTTCATGGTTTTATTTTTATTGGCGACGAAAGTTGAATTGATAAAAGTGCCTTTAGGCCGCTTGCACGATCACTTCTTCATGCGCTAACGCAAACATGGCTTTGCCATTGAGCTGATCCAGTTCAGCCAGTTGCTGGCGAATCGATAGTTCCACTTGCTCCAGGTCGGCTATCCGTTCTTCTAGCGTATCTGTCGCCTGATAAATACGCTTGATACTTTCTACACGCCGCTTAAGCTGCACATGATGTTCACGCATCTGGCTTTCCATAGGTGCAATCACTGCCTTAAGCCAGCTCTCAGTATCGCGGTTTGCCGCTTCATACTCCAGAATCACATGACTGGCCAGGGTTTCAAAAAACTTGCTGGTCAACGTCAGTTTTTCGTGGGCAATCATATTGAAGGTGGTATTAAACTGGTCACGGTAAATCGTTTCCAGTTTATTGAGGGCTTTTAAATAGCGTGAAGTAGAGAATGGTGGCGGCGTCTTTTGCAGCAATCCATGTTCTTTGGAGAATTTTTCATACATGGCCTCCATCATTTTCTTGATTTCAAGCACATGCACATCGGCATCCATCATGCGGCGCTTGAGATCACTGAAAAAGTCATCCATGGCCTGACGCATGGTTTTAGTAAACGCCGCTTTCATCATAGTATCGCGGGTTTCACGAACCTTGGTTTTGAGGGCTGGCATCCCCAGATGGTGGAATAACTGGTTGGACTGCACAGAAAATACACTACGCAACGCCTGGTAGCGTTGCAAGCCCACTTCAAAATTCACCTTATCCTGCTTGACCTTGCGCATCATCTGCGCAATCACATCTTCGTTTTTGCCTTGCAGGCAGCGCAGCTCGTCCGTTTGGTCAAGCACACTTTGCAAACGCGTTTCCAGCGTAATACGCGTTTGCTGCATCATGTCTTCAATTTCGCCCTGTATGCTTTCACGCACAATTTCCTGCTTGGCTGGGATCAGCTCGTCAGACAGGTTTCTCTCCAGTTGCAGCAAGCGGCTCTTTTGCAGCAGTACCTGGTCACCCTTCACCTTGGCCAGCAGGCCTTTCTGGGCAGAGGTCGGCAAAATCTGGTCGCGCGGCAAGCCGAGTAATTCGGCAGTATTTTGCAACTGGCGGTACAGCTCGGTTTCGACTTCATCGTCAGTTTTCAATGGGTCCCATAAACCATCGATTTTATTGAGCACCGCCATGCGGCCTTTTTGCTTCCAGCGTGCGCCACTGATATAACGGCGCCAGACTTCCATTTCAGATTTGGTGACGCCGGTGTCGGCGCCCAGGATAAACAATACAGCATGCGCATTGGGCAACATGCTCATGGTCAACTCAGGTTCTGCACCAATCGCATTCAAGCCTGGCGTATCAAGAATCACCAGACCCTGTTTGAGCAAAGGATGTGGAAAATTAATCACGGCGTAGCGCCAGCAAGGGATTTCCAGCAAGCCATCTTGACCAATGAGCATGGCATCATCCGGCTGTTCCGGATGGTATAAACCTAAAGACTGGGCTTCTTCTACGGTGACACGGCGCGTGCGGCTCACCTCTTTAAAGGCCTCCACCATGCTTTCACGTGAGTGCGCATCAAATTCAACTACAGACCATGCCTGAGGCGTACGACGGTATTCAGTAATGGAAATCTGGTGGGTGCTGGTTTCAATTGGCAGTAATGACAAACTCACCGGTTTGCCATTGTCATAGCGTAATTCAGTAGGACACATGGTGGTGCGCCCGGCGCCGGATGGCAGCAAACGGTGGCCGTAACCGGAAAAGAAAATCGCGTTAATAAGCTCGGATTTGCCGCGCGAGAATTCGGCGACAAATGCCACATTCAGCTTATCTTCACGCAGGCGGTTTAATTGCTGCTGTATGCGCTCTTCAATCTGCACATCGCTGAGCTGTTTATCGGCCAACCAGCGCCGATACTCCCCTAAGACATCAGCAATCGATTGACGCCAGCGTGTGTACAAATCAAATTGTTGTGCCAGTCTGTTGTTTTCCATAGGACCTGCTTAATTGTTATAAGGTAACCTATTCATGATTGTCTGTTTTACAGTAATCTATCATGAAATAATAAAAGTTCAAATAAATCATGTAGGTATAGCTATTAATTCACAAATAAAATGAATTATCAACCATAAGATACAACAACCTAGGCTCATGCGTTGCATGCGTGCATCTGCTATCATGCGCATAATCAAAGTTATCGACTCAACCCACGACTTTCTTCAATGCTATGAGCGGTCTTCACCCCGATTGTCCTACCCCTACCCTGATCCAATTGCATCAGGGATCACACTTGCTGGAAATACACTTCGACAACCATACCGAGTGCATGCTGTCTTGTGAGTTTTTGCGTGTCTACTCTCCGTCAGCCGAAGTCCGCGGGCATGGCGCAGGTCAGGAAGTGCTACAGCTGGACAAAGAAAATGTGAACATCACCGGGATTGAACCCGTTGGCCGTTATGCTATCAAATTGATCTTTGATGACGGTCATGATACTGGCCTGTATTCATGGGATTATTTGTACTACCTGGCACAACATTATGAGAGTTTGTGGCAAGACTACGTCACTAAACTGACCATCGCTGGCCATACCCGTAAGGAACCGATACATGCAGCAAAACACTGATCAGGAAAAAACCACCCATTTTGGCTTTGACACGGTAGCGGAGTCAGACAAACAGAAAAAAGTCGGTGAGGTATTTCATTCGGTCGCGCAAAAATACGACATCATGAATGATGTCATGTCCGCTGGCATGCACCGTTTGTGGAAGCGATTTGCGGTCGATATCAGCGGGGTTGGGCAAGGCGACAAGGTGCTGGATATCGCGGGCGGCAGCGGCGACCTGTCCCGCCTGTTTGCAAAAAAAGTAGGTACGCAATCAGCGGTCAATCCAGGAACTGTGATCCTGACCGACATCAATGCCTCCATGCTGGGCGTGGGCCGCGACCGAATGATAGATGCCGGGCTCAATATCCCGGCCGCACAGTGTAATGCCGAAATCCTGCCATTTGCAGATGAAACTTTTCATTGCGTGATCGTCGCCTTTGGCTTGCGTAATATGACCCATAAAGACGTTGCGTTGCGTGAAATGCAACGCGTGCTTAAACCGGGCGGGCGCTTGCTGGTCCTGGAGTTCTCAAAAGTCTGGCAGCCATTGGAAAAACTGTACGACACCTATTCATTCAAATTACTGCCCAAATTTGGTAAATGGATCGCAAACGATGAGCCTAGCTACCGCTACCTGGCGGAAAGCATACGCATGCACCCTGATCAGGAAACGCTCAAACACATGATGCATGAGGCTGGCTTTGGCAAAGTGGATTATTACAACCTGACTGCCGGCGTTGTTGCCCTGCACAAAGGCATCAAGCTTTAAGCCATGTTTAAACCATTGATTCAATTTGTGCTGCAACACCTGATGCAGCAAAACAGCTGGACGGCGCCATTGTTACAGCCCTACGCACAGAAAAACCTGCGCATTGACTTCAAGGTCGCCCAAGTGATGCTGACAATTCTCAATAGCGGCGAACTGGCTATTGCAGCCGACTCGGCCACCGCTGACGCTACCATACATCTGCCACCTAGTTTGGCGATGCGCTTACTGCGGCAAGACCCGCTGGCACACAGCCTGATCAAAATTGAAGGCGATGCCACTCTCGGCATGGAAGTTGGCAAGATACTCTCTGCTATCCGCTGGGACGTTGAAGACGACCTGAGCAACATCGTAGGTGACATTGCGGCTTACCAAGTCGTGCAGTTAGGGCAGGAAAAACTGCAACGCTGGCACGGCCAGGCCAAAAATCTGGGTGAAATGCTGGTGGAATACTGGCAGGAAGAACGCCCCATCATTGCCAAAAAAATCCATATCAAGCAATTTAACCGCTCTGTTGACCGTCTGCGTGAAGACACTGACAGACTGGAACAGCGCGTTGAGAAACTGCTTGCTGCCGCCACGCCTCCTGAAAGTCAGTAAGCATGCATTGGTTACGTTTTTTTCATATTATCGGTGTACTTATCTGGTACCGCCTTGATGTTTTCTTTATCCGTGATGAACGGCCGGGAATCGCCTCCCGTCTGCTCAATATACTGCTTTTCTGGCGGCATGCGCCAGAAAAGCGCGCAGTACGCCTGCGGCTGGCACTGGAAAGACTAGGACCCATTTTCGTCAAGTTCGGCCAGATGCTCTCCACCCGCCGTGATCTGCTGCCGCCAGATGTCGCTGACGAACTCACCAAGCTGCAGGATCAGGTCCCCCCGTTTAGCTATACACAGGTTGAAGCTATCATCAATCAGGCATTTGGTGCACCGCTGGCAATCGTCTATGCCGAGTTTAATACGACGCCTGTCGCCAGCGCCTCAGTCGCACAAGTGCATTTTGCCAGGCTGCACAGTGGCGATCAGGTCGCTGTTAAAGTACTGCGCCCAGGCATTGCGGCCATTATTCACCGCGACATTGCCCTGTTAAGTACCTTGGCCTGGTGGGTTAAAAAGCTTTCCAGCGAAGGCCGCCGCCTCAAACCCGAAGAAATGGTGGATGAATTTGCCCGCCATACCGAGCATGAACTTGATTTGACGCTGGAAGCTGCACACTGCGCCCAATTAGGCCGCAACTTCAGTGACCGCCGCCTGCTGGTCCCCGCAGTGTATTGGGATTACTCGCACAAGCAAGTCATGACCATGCAGCGCATGCATGGTACGCCAGTGCGCGATACGGCCTCGCTGGCGGCTTACGGCATTAATCTGACCCAACTGGCACACGAAGGCGTGGAAATCTTTTTTACACAGGTATTCCGGGACGGTTTCTTCCATGCCGACATGCATCCAGGTAATATCCAAGTGGTCACCGAAGGGCCGGATAAAGGCAAATTTATTGCGTTGGACTTTGGCATCATGGGTAGCCTGACACCCACCGACCAGTATTACCTGGCGCGTAATTTTCTTGCATTCTTCAACCGCGATTACCGAGATGTGGCCGTGGCCCACATTGAATCTGGCTGGGTTCCGGCAGACACCAATGTGGAAGCTCTTGAAACCGCCGTACGTGCTATTTGTGAGCCGATCTTTGAAAAACCGCTCAAGGATATTTCTTTTGGCCGTACGCTGCTGAGCTTGTTCCAGATGTCACGCCGCTTTGGTGTCAATATCCAGCCACAGCTCATCATGTTGCAAAAAACCCTGCTCAATATCGAAGGGCTGGGCCGTGAACTCGACCCGAACATTGACCTTTGGCATAGCGCAAAACCTTTCCTCAAACGCTGGATGAGCGAACAGATTGGCTGGCGCAGTCTGCTCAAGTCTGCCAAACGAGAACTTCCTTATATTCTGACGCATGCCGCTGAAATGCCGCGTTTGTTTGAACAATATTTGCGCAACCAAACCGAGCTTGGCAAACAACAAAACCGCATTGACGCGCTGCTCGTCTCACAGCACCGACAGGCAACCTGGCAAAAGTGGGCCACCACTGCCATCATCGTGCTGGTATTAATACAATTTGCAAGTTTGTTCCTGCTATTTAACCACTAAGGGGAGATCAACCATGCGCCACATCAAAATACTGCTGGCAATCGTTTCCTTATTGCTCTCTTATTCCTTACATGCGGCAGACCTGGTCGGCCTTTGGCAAACCACGGATGACCGTACCGGCAAACCGCGATCACTGATACGTATCACAGAGAATGCCGGTGAATACAATGCGGTTGTTGAAAAAGGTCTACTCGCGACTGACACCGGCGATGCCGTCTGCGACAAGTGTACTGACGAACGTAAAGGCCAGAAAATTGTGGGCATGACAATAGCCAAACACTTGAAATCATCTAGCAAAAGCAATGTATATGAGGGCGGTGAAATCCTGGACCCGGAAAATGGCAAAACCTACAAATGCAAAATGACCCTGAGCCCCAACGGAAACGAGCTGGAAGTGCGCGGCTTTATCGGATTTTCATTGCTGGGACGCTCTCAGACCTGGAAGCGGATAGAGTAAATTGTGCATAATTGTAAAAAGGCCTGATTTTCAGGCCTTTTTAGTCTCCATTCCTGCAAGAAAACCATGCTTAGGGATGGTTTTGTTTTAAAATCGGCCTTTTGCAATCCATCAAAGGAAACTGGCTGTGCTGATCTGGTTTGTTGTGGCGTATTTACTGGTCTCAATAGGCATAGGCCTGATTGCCGCCAGAAACGTGCACAACACCAAAGATTATGCCGTCGCAGGCCGCCATTTGCCACTGCCTGTGGTCATGGCCACGGTATTTGCCACCTGGTTTGGCGCAGAAGCGGTCTTTGGTGTCTCAGCCACCTTTGTGCGTGAAGGGCTGACCGGGGTGGCGGCTGACCCTTTTGGATCCAGTATGTGCCTGATACTGGCCGGCATTTTCTTTTCCAGCCGCCTGTACAAACTCAACATCCTGACCCTGGGCGATTTCTACCGCATGCGTTATAACCGTTCGGTAGAAGTACTCACCACTATAGCCATTGTTATCTCCTACATGGGCTGGGTCGCTGCCCAAATCAAGGCGCTGGGGCTGATTTTCAACCTGATCAGTCATGGCGCCATTTCGGAAGAAACTGGCATGATCGTTGGTACGGCAATTGTGCTGACCTACACGACATTAGGCGGCATGCTGTCCGTCGCGATTCTGGACTTTGTACAAATGATCGTGGTCATCGGCGGCTTGTTGTATATCGCGAATATCGTCTCTGACCAGACGGGCGGTATCACCCCTGTGATCGATCACGCACGTCATGCCGGCAAACTGCACTTTTTCCCGCAATCCACAAACTGGAGCGTCTGGCTGACCTTTCTCGGTGGTTGGCTGACCATGATGCTGGGGTCAATTCCGCAACAGGATGTGTTCCAGCGCATCACCTCGGCCAAAACTGCCAGAATAGCCTTGTGGGGCTCTATTTTTGGCGCAAGCATTTATTTCTGTTTTACCTTTGTGCCCATGTTTATTGCCTATGCAGCCACCCTGATCGATCCGGCCACTTTTGGCACATTAGTCAACACTGACTCCCAACGCGTGTTACCTACCTTGGTAATGACACATACGCCGCTACTGGCCCAAGCCATCTTTTTTGGTGCAATCCTCTCTGCCATCATGAGCTGCTCGTCAGCCACTTTACTGGCGCCGTCAGTCACCTTTGCCGAAAACGTGGTGAAAGGGTTTATGCCACAGATGAATGACCATGCCTTCCTGCGCGTGATGCGGCTTTGCCTGGTAGGCTTTGCAGGCATGGTATTGCTGTACGCGCTGAACTCCGAACTGTCTATTTTTGGCATGGTGGAAAGTGCGTACAAAGTCACGCTGGCGGGCGCATTTATCCCCTTGCTTTTTGGCGCATTCTGGAAGCGGGCAACCAGTCAGGGCGCGCTGGCGGCCATCATTTTCGGCATTGCCAGCTGGGTACTGATTGAAATACTAGTAGGCGAAGACAGCCTGATACCCGCACAGCTGGCAGGGTTGGTGATCAGTGCGGCAGCCATGGTCATCGGCTCATTGTTGCCACAAAAGATTGGCGGAACGCCTCATAGCCCTTCCGGTTATTTGCACGAACACGCAGCACGCAGTCATCCACATTAAATCAGCCCCACTCACCTGGCAATCAGTGGAATACATCTCCAAAATGGCAACTTTTCAAATAAATAAAGTCATTTTATATTGATGATAATGTTTCTCTGGGATCATCTGTTTTGAGAAAATTAAATATTCATGGTCGTTAACAAGCGTCACTACACCCTACTTCTAAGCGCTATTGTGCTCATCGGCTTTATCGCGACCAGCCTGATTGGCTACTTTGTCGCTAAAGACTCCTTGACGGAACGTTTGCAACAGGAAATGTTACCGCTCACCAGTGACAACATTTACTCTGAAATTCAGCGCGACCTACTGCAACCCTTGCTGATTTCGTCCCTGATGGCAAATGATGTCTTTGTGTTTGATTGGGTCAATGATGGCGAGAAAGACGCCAGCAAGATGACCAGCTACCTGGCGCAGATCCAGAAAAAATATAACACCATCACCGCTTTTTTTGTGTCAGAAAGCTCTGGCAACTATTATCACCCTAGCGGCGTCTTGAAACGTGTTTCCAGCAAAAACCCGGATGATCACTGGTACTTTGACGCGAAGAACTCTGCCGGTCCCTACGTCATCAATATAGATCGGGATACCGCAGACAAGCGTCGGCTCAGCATTTTTGTTAACTACCGCATTGAAGATAAATCCGGCAGGTTTATTGGCGTGATCGGGGTAGGCTTATCGCTGCAAACGGTTGCTGAACTGATCGAAAATTACCAGAAGCGCTATGGGCGCGAAATTTACTTCGTGAACCGTCAAGGCGAAGTCATGCTACAAAGCAGTCACTATCGTTCAGAGTTGCATTTACAGGACAAAGCCGGGCTGGACAAAGCGTTTCTTAAAGTGCTGACCTCTCCCAGTGCTTCGTTTTCATTCAAAACCAGCAGTGGTAATACGCTATACCTTAATAGCCGCCTGGTGCCTGAATTTGACTGGTACCTGATTGTAGAGCAAGTGAATGACCCAAGCTCCGAACGTATCGAAACTGCTTTCTTAATCAACCTGGCGGTCGCTGTCGTCATCAGCATGATTGTGTTGGCCCTGGCGCACTTTGCCGTGCGCGGTTACCACGACAAGCTGGAGATGATGGCGACGCAGGACAAACTGACAGGCGTTACCAGCCGCCAGGTATTTGAGTTCTATTTCAAGCAGGCAGTCGCGCGCAACAAACGCCGCGATGAGTCGGTATCACTTGTGTTGCTCGACATTGACCTGTTCAAGCAAATCAATGACTCTTATGGCCACCAGGCGGGCGACCTGGTATTGACCCGGGTGGCGAATCTGATCAAATCCCACATTCGGGAAGAGGATGTGGTCTGCCGCTGGGGTGGAGAAGAGTTTTTATTGCTACTTTCTGGCTGCAATATACAACATGCCAGGGACATTACCGAACTCATCCGCTCGGCGGTTGCTAGCATGCAATTTCATTTCAATAACGAAATTGTACACATCACGGTGAGTGCTGGCGTGGCAGAAATGCACACGGATGAATTGCTGGGTCAGGTGGTAGAGCGGGCAGACCATCATTTGTATGCCGCCAAACGTGCGGGGCGAAACTGCATCAGGCCAGAGGTGGATGAGGAAGAATAAGCCTTTTACTTGTTTGCGGCACGACCTGCAACACGTGTGTCACGTGGCTGACAAACCTGGCAATAGAAGGTTGAACGCTGTCCTAGCCGTATCGTGAAAATGGCTTGCTGGCAAACACGGCAAGGCTCGCCGGTGCGGCCATAGACGAAATAAGTCTGCTGGAAATAGCCAGGATTACCATCCGCCCCAAAAAAGTCCCGCAGACTACTGCCACCGGCCTCCAGTGCTGCATTCAGCGTCGCCTTAATCTCCTGCACCAGCAACTCACATTGTGCCAGGCTTAATGACTTGGCGGGTGTTTCTGGATGGATACCCGCACGAAACAGAGACTCGCTGGCATAAATATTCCCCACACCCACCACCAGGTGCGCATCCATGATGGTGGTTTTAATCGCTGCATTGCGGGTACGCAATTGCCGGTACAAATAATCCGCGTTGAAGGCTGGCTCTAATGGCTCTGGCCCAAGCCTATTGAGCAAGACATGCTGCATGGGGTCCTGGTCCAGCCACAATACGGCACCAAACCGCCTCGGGTCACGCAGACGGATCACGCGACCATCAACAAAGCGGATATCAAAATGGTCATGTTTTTCAGCGGGGAAATCGCGCTCCAGCAGACACAAACGGCCAGACATCCCTAGATGCAGCAGCAATACACCTTCCACTTCCGTGGACCCTATTTCGGCGAGAATATATTTGGCACGGCGCTTGAGCTTGAGTACCCGGCGGCCTTGTAAATGCTGCGGCAAATCGGCTGGAATGGGCCAGCGCAAGCCGTGATGACGAATGGTTACCTGCTCAATCAGTGCACCTTCAACAGGCAACAACCCTCGTCGCGTCACCTCAACCTCGGGCAATTCAGGCATGGTAATTATTTGCTGCCTGGCGTCTGGATATTGACCGGTGGATTGACCATGGTAAAGCCGGTGTCATTGCTGAAGTGATAAATAATGCCTTCATCCGGGCGTGCCAACAGGTACTCCGGTGACTCCTGCAATTTATCAAAATGCACTTTTTTACCATTGCGCAACAATACTTCAAATGAAGGATAGGACTGCTTGCGATCAGGGGTGTAAAACTCTACTGAAACCGCTTGTGCCTGTACCCAGCTAAAATCACTCCACTCGTTCATATCGTTCTGGGTAGGTTTTGCTTTGGGGTCGTTGGCAGACCACTTGCCTTCATTGGATAACTCTACCTTGAGGGCATTTTCTTCCCATTGCTCGAGGTGAGCCAGGTCAAAACCAGCCAGTTGCTTGCGCTCTGCCGGGGACAATGGGGTTTTATCCACCATTTCAATGGGTTGTGTAGAAGCAGCCTCTCCATATTGGCCAGGCAATAAATACACTTGTCCGGCAAAACCGACATATTGCTCTTCAGTGACAGGATTGAACGTACCAAAGGTAAATACTTGATCGCCTTTTGCACCTGACAAGGTGAGTTTTAGCACAGGCTGGTCCAGTCCATATTTTGCCGCATCCTGCAATGGCAGCCTGGTCGCAGTCGTGGCAGCAATGATAGAGATGATACGTTGTACTGAAGGCTGGTCTGCACGTGCGGCATAAGGTTTGCGCATCATCCAGTATCCATCCTGCTTTTCAAACACCGTCGGCGCCTTGGCGGGAAACTCGGCTTTCACCGCCTCAAAATCCGCCATCTTCAGGTTGGATACCTCAAACCTGGCTGATAATGCTTGCTCTTGTGGTTTTAAGTGTAAAAACGCAGCAATGCCAACCACAACGACCAGCAACAAGAGATTCAGAATCCATCTTTTTTTCATAATACGACTCCGGCCAGCCTGGCAGTTAAGCCTTGCGGCGCTTCCACCACAGCAACAGGCCAGCCACAAACAAACCTAAAGGAATAAAATATTGGAACGCATGAAATACACTCCAGGCCACCAGTCGACCCTGATCTGTCGCCGGAATCGTCACATTGATATCCTTGAGTGGCATTGGCTGTATCGTGATCAGGCGATCATCTCCCGCCAGCCAGTTAATAATATTGATCCCCAGATCAAGATTGCCGCCATTGGTAATAAAAGTATTCGCCAGGAAATTGGCATTGCCTATCACCACCACACGCTGGCCTTTTTTGCCATAAGTACGCTCCAGCGCAACACCAATATTAATCGGTCCGGCTTTATCCTTGCCCTGGTCAAAACGCACCTTGAGGTTTTGCGCGCCAGCAGGGATCTTGTCTGATTCAAGCCAGCCATTAGGCGCCACATCAATCAGCCGGCCGACTTTCCAGCCCAGGTCGTCAGACGCCTGGCCATCCACCTGATGCGCCTCGGGGAACACGGTACGCAGCATGAAGTTACGTGTGATCGGGTGATCGCCATACAGACTGGCAAACGCCATTTTCGGATCCGCGCCATATTGCTCGGCCGCACGGTCCACCACAATCCCGGGTGATACTTTAATGCCCAGGTAGTCGGCCACTTCCTGCAAGCCATGCAAATTATCATCATCCAGCAGCCACAACACATTGCCACCGCCCTCGATATAGGCCTTGATTTTTTTTGATTCAACGTCGGTGATATCCACCTGCGGCGCCGCAATCACCAGCATGGCTCCGTTGGCAGGTACCGCTTGTGCAATGGTCAGATCCGGGTTGGCAAACTTGAAGCCCTTACTTTCCAGCTGTTTGCCAAACTCGCCCAGGTCATGGTTTTTCAGGCCTTGCAGCAAACGCTCACCGTGGCCATCCAGATACATGACCGGCTGGTTGTTGGTGCGTGACAAACGCACCAGCAGATTGGTCATTTCCTGCTCGGCAAACGGTGGCGTAATGTGTTCGGAGCGTTTGTTGTATTCGACAATCGTCTCGCCATCGACCTTCACGCCAGCCTCTTGCGCCAGCTTTGGTTCTTCAGAGGGGTTGATGAACTTGATAAAGACATTTTTCTTTTCGCGCTGGTAGCGGGCAACAAAATCCAGCATGCCTTTGCGGAAAGTATCGCCATTGTTGGCATCATCATTGGTAGCATAGACGGTAATGTTGATATCACCGTCCATCTGCTTGAGCACATTGACACTGCCCTGAGTCAGGATATTGCGATTCGCCTGGGTAATATCCTTGGCCCAGCGGTACTGGCTGGATAAATAACCCAGCATCACCACCAGCGCCAAAAATACCAGCACAAACATCCAGTTTTGTGCGAGCAATTGCCATCTAAACTTACGGTTAATTTTCATAATGCTTTCAAACTCGACAACAATGCGGGGTTAGCCGCGCAAACGATCTGCATCCAGACGACGTATCGTCAGGGTAATAAAAGTGAGGATAAACAGGCCAAAATAAGCCAGGTCAGCCGTATCAATCAAACCACCAGCAAAAGACTGGAAATGACGCATCAGGGAAAACTTGAGCATGGTACTGGTGGGGTCACCGGCAAAAAAACGGTCCAGAATCATCAGCACAAACAAGGCAATAAAACTAAGGATACCGGCAATGATGGGCTGCGCAGTCAGGCTGGAAAAATAAAGCCCCAAGGCAGCGAAACTGGACACCAGCAGTAACAGGCCGAGAGAATTGGCAAAAATATAGCCAAAATCAATGTCAGCCCAGATATTCAGCGTAGAGAGCATGGCGGCAATATAAACAACCAGGAAGCTCAGAAATACAACCAGGCCTAAAAATTTGCCAAGTACAATTTCGCTGATAGAGAGTGGTGCACTGAATAAAAACGGCAGGGTCTGGCTACGGCGCTCTTCAGAGATAAGGCGCATGGAGAGCAAGGGTACCGCAAACAGCATAATAAACGAGGCCAGGCCATACACGGTTTGCCCCACAAACTGGGTCACACCTATGCGCTCAGCCGGGCGGATGGAGCCGGACATGACTTCAAAGTAATTATTTACACCATTTAGGTAATAGGTGCCAAACGAGAAGGTCAACAGCGCCAGAATAATCCACCCCATAGGCGAGGCAAACATACTCTTGAGTTCTTTTCTTGCAATATTCAACATACTTGATCTTTCACTCCGCTTAAGCAGCCTTGGCAAGGTCTGCCGCAGTCTCAGGCTCCTGGTAAGTCAGCTGTACAAACACATCTTCCAGGCTGGTCTGGTCAGGCGCAATATGATACAAGCCCCAGCCATTTTGCACAGCCGCCTGCACGATCGCTTCATGCGGTTGCGTCCCCTCCTGGAAACGGATGCGCCACATGCCATCCGCAGGTTCGACGTCAGCCACGCCGGCAATCGCGGCCAACTGTGATGCCTCTGGCGCATGACGCAAACCAACCAGTAGCTTGTTACCGACACGCTGTTGTTTGAGGACATCGATGCCGCCATTAAACACCAGCTTGCCTTTATCGATAATCTGCACATGGTCACAGACCATTTCCACTTCCGGCAAAATGTGGGTAGAGACAATCACGCTGTGCGCCTGGCCGATTTCCTTGATCAGTGCGCGGATATCGCGAATCTGGATCGGGTCCAGACCCACGGTTGGTTCATCGAGGATAACGACCATAGGATTGTGAATAATCGCCTGGGCGATGCCCACACGCTGCTGGTAACCGTTAGACAGGTTCTCAATCAGGCGCTTGCTCATGTGCATGAGGCCACAGCGCTCTTTGGCATGCTCCACGGCTTTTTTGAGGTGTTTGCCAGAAACGTTGTGCAACCTGGCCGCAATGGTCAGGTATTCATCAACGGTAAACTCCTTATATAAAGGTCGCATTTCCGGCAGGTAGCCAATCAAGGCTTTGGCTTCCTTGGGGTTTTCAATCATATCAATGCCACAGATTCTGACACTACCAGCACTGGGGGCCAGGTTCCCTGTCAGCATTTTCATTGTCGTTGACTTACCAGCCCCGTTCGGGCCGAGAAAACCCAGCACCTGCCCTTGCTGCAAACTAAACGTCACATCACTGACCGCGGCCCGGCCGCCATACATACGCGTCAATTCGATTGCTTCTACTGTTAAATTTGCCATGATTCTTTCACACACCTACTCACTAAAGATGACTGTTTACCACTGGCAAAGCAAGCGCTAACCAGCAAATCCCTAGACAAAGATTTCATCAAAAAGTTATAGTGCTAAAACACTCTTGCTTCATGACGTTTTAGCGCGTGCCAAACCGCCAATTACAATTCAGTTACAAATCGCACATTATGGATGAACTTGCAGCAACTGTCACGGACTAAACAAAAATTCAGTATTGCATATCAACCCTCACATCACAGTCATGACACTGTTCATCAACAGACCAATTAAACAGGAATCCCGTATGCCTCACACCAGCCGATTTACGCTTAAACCCACCGCAAAGCGCCGTACGACGGTAGCGCTCTGGCTGGCATTACTGGCAACTCCGGCCTGGTCGGCCAGCAGTTCGCCCACCATGACCGCCCCCACGGCTGAATTTGTTTACAAATACCTGCTCGGAGAGGTGGCTGCGCAACGTGGGGAATTCGTACTGGCAGGGCAGCTGTTCCTGGACTTGGCAAAACAAACGCGCGACCCGTTGCTGGCAGAACGCGCCACACAGGCAGCCACCATTGCGCGCACCCCGCAACTCGCCCTGCCTTCGGCAGAGCTGTGGGCAGAACTGGCACCAGACTCTATTCCGGCAGCCCAGGCCGCCAGCCAACTGTTAATTGCCAATGGCAATCTTAAAAAAGCCGTGCCACAAATCCAGAAGGTGCTGGCCAATGATAGCATCCGCCCCAACGCCTTTATGGAACTCAACAGCCTGATGATGCGTGTCACGGACAAAACATCCGTTCTGGAAGCAATCCAGCAATTGGCAAAACCTTATCCCAAGCTACCGGAAGCTCACTTTGCCATTTCACAAGCCGCTTATTTTGCCCATAACGAAAAGCTGATGGAGACGGAATTAAAAGAGGCTTCAAAATTGCGCCCAGGCTGGGAAGCCCCTGCACAAATTCGCGGACAAATGCTCAGCGAGAAAGATCCGCAACAAGGGATAGCCTTCTATCATGATTTTTTAAAAACAAACCCCGAGGCTGACCAGATTCGCCTGGCACTGGCACGTGCCTTACTGGTACAAAAAAACACCACCGATGCCAAAGTAGAATTCACCAAATTGCTGGAGCGTCATCAAAACAATCCTGAAATGAATGTGATTGTCGGCCTGCTGGCACTGGACGCGAGAGAATACAGCTTTGCTGACCAGCGTCTGGAGCATGCACTGCAGGTCGGCTTCAAGGAGCCAAACAAAGTCTATTTCAACCTGGGCCGTTCTGCAGCCGAGCAAAAGGATGATACCCGCGCCTTGCAATGGTTCGACAAGATAGGTGAAGGCGAACAATTCCTGGCTGGCCGCCTCGCTGCTGCCAGCATTATCGCGCGCCGTGATGGCATAGATGCCGCCATCACCATGCTGGACAATGTTGACGGCCTGACACCAGATCAGCAGGCGCTGGTCATCCAGAACCAGGCATTGATGCTGAACCAGGCCAAGCGCAACGATGAAGCCTATGCCTTGCTGGGCAAGGCTGTGCAAAGCTTTCCCGACAGCCCTGAACTGCTGTATGACTATGCATTGAATGCCGAGCGACAAGGAAAATTTGACATCATGGAAGACACCTTGCACAAGGTGATCAAAATGAAACCAGACATGGCGGCCGCTTATAACGCCCTGGGCTATTCTTATGCTGACCGCAACATCAAGCTCATGGAAGCCAAGAGCCTGATTGAAACCGCCACCAAGCTTTCACCGGAAGATCATTACATCATGGATAGCCTGGGCTGGGTCTATTACCGCCTGGGAGACCTGGCACGCGCGACAGAAGAGCTGCGCCATGCCTATGCGATACAGCAGGATCCTGAGATTGCTGCCCACCTGGCAGAAGTATTATGGAAACAGGGCCAGCGCGACGAAGCGCAAAAAATACTGGACCAGGCATTGTCCAGCAATCCGGATAACGAAGTATTGATGGCTACCGCAAAGAAACTGAAGTCTGAGCTTTAATGCCATCGATACCGATACAGTGGAGGCTGCCTTCCGGCGGCCAGGTCATCGCCGGGATGCTAGGGTTCATTCTGGCTGGCTGTGCCTCTCTGCCCGCCCCCACCACCCAAACCACGGCCAGTAAGGCATCGCAGCAGCGTACCCAACGCCTGCAGGAGGTCAAAGAGTTTAGCCTGGAAGCAAAAATGGCCGTGCAATATGCAGGCAAGGGCTATACGGCGCGCATGGAATGGCAGCATCAGGCCCAGGAAGACACCATGCGGATTTTCAGCCCGCTGGGGCAGCAAGTGGCCCTGATTCATCGCACACCGCATACCGTGACGTTGACCGACCAGAGCGGTAAACAACACGAAGCAGCCGATGTGGCCAGCCTGACTGAACGCCTGCTGGGCTGGCGCTTGCCGTTGGCAGGCCTCAGCCAGTGGATATTGGGCATTCCGCACCCTGCCAGCCCCTTCGAGGCCAATTACCTGGAGAGTGGCGCGGCCGCCAGCCTGGTGCAGGATCAATGGCAAATTAATTACGGCGATTACCAGCAGACAGCACTGAATGGGGCATTGGAGCAGCTACCTTACACTACGCGCCTGCAGCAGCAGGATGTGCGCCTCAAACTGGTGATTCAACACTGGTAAACACGCCTTAGCCTGCCCTGTTTTCCGTCATGCGCTGATTAAAGATTCAGTCCATGGCGTCGATAATGGCTGTATGAGCTGTTATCTGTTTACCCCTACCTACTATCGCAACTGGCTGGCCTGTAGCTTATGGCTGGCGCTATGCCTTGCGCCTGGTCACAGCCAGGCATCACAATGGTTGTCGATCAAGAAAACAGACCACAACCAGCTTATGATAGACAAGCAGTCCCTGCTGGAGGAAAAACCTTATATCAAAGCCTGGGTCAAGGTGGATTACAGCACACCGCAAAAAAATGTGGAATCCGTTGACCGCGTGTATAACCACGCCAAAGCCTTATGGTATTTTGATTGCGACAAACGCAAGGCAGCCACCATTCAGGTGTTCCAGTACGAAGATGATGAGCTGGTCTACTCAGCCGGCACCACGGCCAAGCAGGCAGACTTTATTGAGCCCTTGCCTGAGTCCGAAGTAGAGGTTGCCCAGCAATACGTGTGCAAATGGCAAGCCAAAGAAAAACAGCGCCAGGAAGCTGCCGCGAGACGCGCCGCCAATCCTGTCGTCCCGGCTGTGGCCAGCAGTAAAGACAAACCCGCAGCCCCTGACAGCGTTACCGAACCTGCTCCTGCTGCCACTGACAATGCCAAGCCGCAGGAAAAACCTGCCGCAGAAAACAAACCTGCGGAGACAAAACCAGCCGAGACTAAATCGCCTGCAACAAAACCAGCCTCAGATAAAACCGCTACAGGCAAGCCAGACTCCGCCAGCAAAACAGACAAGGGTGCTGCGGATAAGGAAAAAGACAAACCGGCTAAAAAAGATAAGACCAATGATCCATCCTGGGCCTATAGCGGCCCGCACGGACCGGACAAATGGGGTAGCCTGAATCCTGACTTTGCGTTATGTAATGCAGGCAGCCAGCAATCGCCGATCAATATCGACAACACGATTACGGCCGCACTCAAACCGCTCAAGCGCTTACAAAAGTTTCCACTGAAAAATATAGCCCTGAAGGATCATAGCCTGATCCTGGATGCCGGGACCGGCAACATGATGGTGCTGGACCAGAAACCCTACCAGCTTAAATATATCAGCGTGCATGTGCCCAGCGAACACCAGATCAAGCAAAAGTCCTATGCTGCAGAGTTGCATATGGTGCATGAAGATAAAACCGGTCATCGCGTCATTATTGCGGTCATGCTGGAAGAAGGCAATGCAAACCCAGCCTTTGAGAAACTGCTCGGCAGCGTGCCCAAGGAAAAAGAGCAGAGCAAACCGCTGGCGATACGCGTTACACCGGGTGACCTAATGCCGACCAAACCTGCCTATTACCGTTACAGCGGCTCATTGACAGCCCCTCCTTGTACAGAAGGAGTACAGTGGGTCATCATGAAAGAAGCGGTCAAAATCTCCAAGTTCCAGCTGGGCAGTTTGCAACAAGCCATAGGCGAGCCTAACCAGCGCCCGTTGCAAGATGGCCAGGGCCGCATGATCCTGGAGTAAACCTTCACCTGAACAAGCATGCCTGAAATATTCGGGCATGCTTTACAATAGCGGCCATGGCATTCATTACCTATCCTGCGCCCTGTAAAATCAACCTGTTCCTGCATATTACCGGTCGGCGCCCTGACGGCTATCACACCCTGCAAAGCCTTTTTCTGTTGTTGGACCACGGTGACGAAGTGCGCATACGCTTGCGCGAAGATGGGCAACTCGTGCATAGGAACCCTTTACCCGGGGTGCCGCCAGAAAAAGATCTCACCATCCGCGCCGCCCGCGCATTGCAACAAGCCAGCGGCTGTACGCTGGGTGCCGACATCTATTGCGACAAGCGGGTCCCCATGGGTGGCGGTCTCGGGGGTGGCAGCTCAGACGCCGCCACGGTACTGATGGCGCTCAACCAGCAATGGCAACTGGGCTATTCCAGGCAACAACTCATGACCATAGGCCTAAGCCTGGGGGCAGATGTGCCCGTGTTTATTTTTGGCCAGCCGGCCTGGGCAGAAGGTGTAGGAGAGCAATTGGTGGCGGTCGCCCTACCAGCCGCCATGCTGGAAAAATACTATGTTGTCATCACGCCGCAAGTAGAAGTGCCGACAGCACAAATTTTTGCGCACCAAGCATTGACAAGAGACTCGAAACCATTGAGAATAGCGGACTTTTCAAACGGCGCTAATTCCGGCGCGTTCTGGCAACAAGCCAGGAACGATATGGAAGCGGTTGTTTGTATGCTTTATCCTCAAGTCGGCAAAACGTTGGCCTGGTTAAAACAATACGGCGATGCCCGTATGAGTGGTTCCGGTGCTTCTGTGTTTGTTGCCGTGGATAGTGCAGAAAAAGCGGATGAATTGATTGCAAATCGACCAGAAAACACTTCTGGTTTTTGGGCAAAAGGGTTAGAATACCATCCGCTTTTTGCTTCGGTTGCTGATGGTGACCAAGCCACACAACAAGTGTGATTAAGACAAGTTTTTTGGGGAGTCGCCAAGCTGGTTAAGGCACCGGATTTTGATTCCGGCATGCGAAGGTTCGAATCCTTCCTCCTCAGCCAAACATAAGCGTGTAGATTTGACGATTTACACGCTTAAATTTTTTATAGATTCCAGCCACAGGCATGGTTTCAGGTTTCAAGACATCGTCATCGCTAAAAAGGGTACAACGTTGAGTAACGCCAACATGATGGTATTTACCGGCAATGCCAATCCGGTACTGGCACAAGAAGTTGCCAAGCATTTGGGCATTGAACTAGGGCGTGCGGATGTTGGCCGTTTTTCTGACGGTGAAATCATGCTGGAACTGCTGGAAAATGTGCGTGGCCGCGACGTGTTTGTGTTGCAGTCCACCAGCTACCCCACCAATGATAGCCTGATGGAAGTCATGGTCATGGTGGATGCGCTCCGTCGCTCCTCGGCAGGCCGGATTACCGCAGCGATCCCCTACCTGGGTTACTCACGCCAGGACAGACGTCCGCGTTCAGCCCGGGTGGCAATCACCGCTAAAGTGGTGGCAAACATGTTGACCAGCGTGGGCGTGAACCGCTTGCTGACCATGGACTTGCACTCTGACCAGATTCAGGGGTTCTTTGATATCCCGGTCGACAACATTTATGCAACGCCAATCTTGCTGGATGATCTGGCAATGCAAGGTCATGAAAACCTGGTGGTGGTTTCACCAGATGTTGGCGGTGTCGTGCGTGCGCGCGCCGCTGCCAAGCAATTGAATGCTGACCTGGCCATTATCGACAAACGCCGCCCTAAAGCGAACGTGGCCAAGGTCATGAATATTATTGGTGAGGTCGAAGGCCGTACCTGCGTCATCATGGATGACATGGTAGATACTGCCAACACCTTGTGTGAAGCGGCTGCCGCCTTGAAAGACCGTGGCGCAACCAAAGTCGTCGCTTATGCCACCCACCCGGTATTATCAGGCGGCGCTGGTGAGCGCATTACCGCCTCCGCACTGGATGAACTGGTGGTGACCAACACCATTGCATTAAATGCTGGCGCGCAGGCCTGCAGCAAAATCCGCCAACTGAGCGCGGCACCATTGCTGGCAGAAACCATCAAGCGCATCAGCCAGGAAGAATCAGTTTCTTCTTTATTTATGGATTAATCCATACATATAAATTAGAAAGCATGGATTAAGTTTTACACCACTTGCTGGTCGCGGCAGGTGGATTTTAGTGCAGTACCGCCGACGGGAAACACTGAAGAATTGAGCGAGCGGGATAAAGTGCAAGGCGCACGGAACGCAGGAATCAAGACAGTACTGAAGTACGGCTTGGTTATGAGTACCGCGCAACGCAGCAATTTACCCGCATAGCCAATTATTCAGAGCTTCCCATGGCCATTTTTAGGAGTTTCAAATGAGTATCGAAATTAAAGCCGTCAAACGTGACGTAAAAGGTACGGGTGCGAGCCGCCGCCTGCGTCGCGCCGGTAGCGTGCCAGGTGTTGTATACGGTGGTGATCAAGCCGCTGTGTCTATCGAGCTGAACCACAAAGAACTGTTCATGGAGTTCCGCCATGAAGCATTCCACGCCTCTATCCTGAGCCTGGTGCTCGATGGCAAGGCAGAAAGCGTTCTGTTGCGTGACTATCAGCTGCACCCAGTGCGCAACACGATTCAGCACATCGATTTCCAGCGCGTTTCCGCGACTGAGAAAATCCACGTAAAAGTGCCTTTCCACTTCACAAACGAAGACGTAGCGCCTGGCGTGAAAACAGGCGGTGGCAGCATCTCTCACATCCAAACTGAAGCTGACATCAGCTGCCTGGCGAAAGACCTGCCAGAGTTCATCGAAGTAGACCTGGGCAAACTGGAAGCTGGCCACTCTATCCACCTGTCTGAAATCAAACTGCCAAAAGGCGTTGAGTTCGTACAGTTGGCTCACAACGATGACGCGGCTGTCGCGACCATCCTGAAACCACGTGGTGGCAGTGATGAAGCCGCTGAAGAAACACCAGCTGCTGAATAATCGGCTGACGCAGCGAAAACCGCTACAATAAACGCGCACTCTTGAGTGCGCGTTTTTTCTTTGTCTGAATGATAAATACACCATGACTGGTATCAAATTGATTGTAGGGCTGGGCAATCCCGGCGACAAATACACCATGACGCGCCATAACGCAGGTTTCTGGTTTGTGGATCTACTGGCGCAACAATCCGGCAGTCGCCTGGCCGCCGAAGCCAAGTTGTTTGGCATTGCTGGCAAGTGGCAGCCGCATAGTGACAAATGGCTGCTCAAACCCACCACATTTATGAATGCCAGCGGCAAGTCGGTCGCGGCGATCGCCAATTACTACAAAATCCAGCCCGCCGAAATCCTGGTGGTTCATGACGAACTGGATTTACCTCCCGGCCAGGCCAAACTCAAATTCGGTGGCGGCCATGGCGGCCATAATGGCCTGCGCGATATCCATGCCGCATTGGGCACCGCAGATTACTGGCGCTTGCGCCTAGGCATCGGCCATCCTGGCAACAAGGCAGAAGTGGTCAATTTTGTCCTGAAAGCTGCCGGCAAAGATGAGCAGCAAGCCATCGATGACAGCATCATCAAGGCGACCACTGTCAGTGAGCTACTGGCTCAGGGCCAGTTTGAAAAAGCCATGTTGCAACTGCACAGCAAATAAAAAGGGCGCGATTGCGCCATTTTTATTTGAATTAGCGTCTGCGTGACAATACCCCCGATTTTTGGTGCCACGCCTGATGCCAGCGGATAAAGGCGTCTGGACGCAATGGTGGAGAGAAATAATATCCCTGGCCAAAATCACAGCCCATCTCCTGTAACAGGGTTAACTGGCTTTGGTTCTCTATCCCCTCGGCAATCACCTGCATGCCAAGACTATGCGCCATGACAATAATGGCGCGACACAATGCCTCATCTTCACCAGAAACGCCCAACTCCCGCACAAATGAACGGTCAATCTTGACGTAATCAATCGGGAATTTTTTGAGGTAAGACAAAGCAGAATAACCCGTGCCAAAGTCGTCCAGCGCAACCTGCACCCCCGCCTGCTGATATTGGCTCAAGCGTTCACTAATTTGGCTATTGCCATCCAGCAATAAGCGCTCGGTGATTTCCACCACCACCATATTACCTTCATAGTAGCCATTAGATACTTTGGATAACCAGTCATCCTGCTTTCTATATTCGGTGGCGAATTGCACCGGCGATTTATTGATGGCCATCTGGAACATGGGATGCAATGACTGGCGCCACTGCCGGCATTGTTCAATTGCTGTGTGGAACACCCATTCACCGATGGGGACAATGAGTAAGTTATCTTCGGCAATGGAAACAAAATCCATCGGTGGAATCAGGCCTTTGACCGGATGCTGCCAACGCAGCAATGCCTCTGCCTTCACCACCAGGTTGGTCTGTAAATTCACTACCGGCTGATATTCAAGGAAAAACTCCTCGTTGCTGATTGCCTGGCGCAAATCATGTGACAGGCGCATGCGCTGCTCTGCATTCTGCTGCATACGCGGGGTAAAGTAGGTAAAACAATTACCGCCTTTTTGCTTGGAAGCATACATGGCCTGGTCTACCCGTTTCATCAGGTCTTCCTTGTTTGCGGCATCGTCCGGGAAGATCGCAATCCCCAGGCTGGCAGACACATAGGCATGTGTCTCATCCAACTGGAAAGGCTGGGACAAGGCATCAATCACCCGCTGTGCCAGTGCCTCAACATAACTCGCCGTCGCCTCACTGAGCATGAGTACAAACTCGTCCCCCCCCAATCTTGCGACCAGATCCTTGTTACCCACACACCCTGCCAGGCGTTTACCGGCCTGTAAAAGCAATTTGTCACCCTGGTCATGTCCTTGGGCATCGTTGACCTCTTTAAAACGATCCAGATCAAGAAATACAATGGCCAGTTTCTGGTTAGTCACTTTAATTGCTTGCAACGCCTGATCCAGGCGGTCAAAAAACAGGCGCCGATTAGGCAGACCCGTCAAGGTATCCACGTTGGCATACTGCCAAACCACTTCCTCCGATTGCTTGATCTTTGAAATATCCGCCAGCGTGCCCAGGATGCGTGTTGGCTTACCGTGTTCGTCATGCATCAATACCCTGCCACGGTCAAATACCCATTTCCAGCTGCCGTCATGGCATAGCAGCCGATATTCCACCGCGTATTGATCACGCTCCCCCTCAAGCACCTGCTGTTGCAATTCGGTGACCGCGCCAGCATCATCCGCATGAATACGTTGATGCCAGGTAGCCGGGTTGTGCGCAAGCTCCTGAGACGAAAAACCGAGCAGCTTTTGCCAGCGCTCTGAAAACACCACCTTGGCCTCGGTAACATTCCAGTCCCACACACCATCTCCCGTACTTTCCATGGCCAGTTTCCAGCGCTGCTCACTGCTGCTAAGGGCCTGGCTATATTGTTCAAGCGTATGGCGTGTGCGATGACGCATGACAGCGAATTGAACCAGTCCAGCCAGCAACAGGCTCACCACCACCCCTAAAATACCCCTATCATTGGCATCCTGATAATCAGTGGCCGACTCAAATGCTGCGGTCGAACGTGCCTGCAAACGCCATACCTGGCCATTCACATTCAAGGTATACACACTGGACCATGCCGCCGCGTTGTCGTGGGCATTTGCGCCATCATCTCCACCACTGTGATACAAAGGCACCTGCCCCTCTTCTTCTCCCATGTCGAATACATCAAAATGTATCAACCGTTGCTCGACTGGATGCAAAGCCTCCGCCAGCATGGTATTCACGTCAAACCGCAAAAAGACCCAGCCATTCAGGCGACTACGCCTGTCCACTGTGTTTGCTTCAGCCTTGCCACGATACACTGGGGCATTAAAAATATAATTCTTATAAGGTTGGATATCACGGCTAACCGCGGAATGCCGTGACATAACCAAGCGGTCGCCATCGCCCGCCTCCAGCAAATCAGCACGCAACTGCGCATCCAGAAAAGCGTTTTTTAGCAAGACCTCGCGATTGGCATCGTTCCTAGGCTCCACATACAGCACAGGGGCGACCTCATTCTCACCTTTGACAAACTCCAGCTGCTTGAGCAATTTTTGGACGGGCACCTCCAGATCATTAAACGTTTCCGGATGATGCAAGTGGATATACTTGATAAAACCGAGGGCATTCAGGCTGTTGTATTCAGTACTCTGGGTAAAGTCTTCAACATACAGCCTGAACTCTTCAGCCGATACAAACTGGGAGGAAATATAGAGCTGCTCTACGCCCTTGAGAATTTGCCGATAGGCATTCAGGCGTTGCTGCACACTCTCGGAAGCAGACAATGTGTACTGCTTGAATTTAACAGCCTGCAATGCTTCGGCGTGATGGCGCTCGCTCAGCCATAGCAAAAATGAGGCTTGCAATGCGCAAAACAATATCAGCGCGGCAATCCATCGTGACGACAACAACGGTTGTAATGATGCCATATTGAAACCTAACATTTCTCATCCTTTGCAGGAAGGCGCATGACGATAACAATTATGCCCCCGCTAGCATGCGTTTTCTAATTTATAATAAAACTTAAATCTTTCATACAATTTAATACAGATCAAGATTCATTCTGGCTCTATCTCCTTACTAACGGTAAAATATTGGTTTTATTCAATCTTTGCCGCAACTAATACGGCGGCAACACTCACGCTAGGGTTCATCCACTATGAAATGCGGTATCGTCGGCCTGCCCAATGTAGGCAAATCCACCCTGTTTAACGCCATCACCAAAGCGGGCATTGCGGCAGAAAACTATCCTTTCTGCACCATTGAGCCTAACGTCGGCATTGTTGAAGTGCCCGACCAGCGTATGCAACCGCTGATTGATATTGTCAAACCGCAAAAAACCCAACCGGCGATTGTAGAGTTTGTAGACATTGCCGGCCTGGTCGCAGGTGCCTCCAAGGGTGAAGGCCTGGGCAATAAGTTTCTGGCTAATATCCGTGAGACGGACGCGATTGCACACGTGGTGCGTTGCTTTGAAGACGGCAACGTGATTCACGTCTCAGGCAAGGTAGACCCACTCGCCGACATTGAAGTGATCAACACCGAGCTGGCGCTGGCCGACATGGAAACTGTCGAAAAAACCATGCAGCGCGAAGGCAAAAAAGCCAAGAGCGGCGACAAAGACGCCATTGCCCTGATCAAAGTGCTGGATAAAGTGCTGCCCTGCCTCAACGAAGCCAAAGCTGTGCGCACCCTCAATCTGGATGCCGAAGAACTCAACTTACTCAAACCGCTGTGCCTGATTACCGTCAAACCCGTGATGTACATCACCAACGTGACCGAAGACGGCTTTGAAAACAACCCGCATTTAGACAAAGTGCTTGCCTTGGCCAAAACCGAAAAAGCCCCCGTCGTCACCATCTGCGCCAAAATTGAAGGCGAAATCGCTGAGCTGGACGATGCCGATAAACTCGAATTCTTACAAGAACTCGGCCAGGAAGAGCCAGGCCTCAACCGCGTCATTCGCGCCGCCTATGACCTGCTGGGCCTGCAAACCTATTTCACTGCAGGTGTGCAGGAAGTCCGTGCCTGGACCGTGAAAAAAGGTGCCACTGCCCCGCAAGCCGCTGGTGTTATCCACACCGATTTTGAACGTGGCTTTATCCGCGCCGAAGTGATTGCCTACAACGATTACGTGCAATACAAAGGCGAAAAAGGTGCGCAAGAAGCCGGTAAAATGCGCCTCGAAGGCAAAGAGTACATTGTGCAAGACGGCGACGTCATGCACTTCAGATTCAACGTCTAACCAAGTGTCAAGCTAAAAATCAAAGGCTGGAGATTTCCAGCCTTTTTTATGCCTCACGACGCCTTGAACTCGGCATAGCCTGGATCATGAATCACCTTAACAAACCGCTGGAACAACTCGGAATCCAGCTTGCTGCCAGACTCACTCTCCATAATGCGCAAAATTTCATCGTGTGGCCGCGCCTCCTGATACACGCGCCGCACCGCCATTGCATCATAGTTATCCACCACCGTCACAATGCGTGACAATAACGGAATCGCCTCTCCAGCCAAACGATCAGGATAACCGCTACCATCAAACCACTCATGGTGATGACGCACGACTTGCGCAACCTTATTCGCCTCATTATGCGCGTAAGCTGCAATCAGATTCGCCCCCACCTCAGGGTGCACCTGCATGATTGCCCGGTCATCAGCATCCAGCCGGGTTGGCTTCATCAACACCGCATCCGGCACCACAATCTTGCCAATGTCATGCAAACAAGCGCCCAGCTCCAAGGCATCCAGTTCCTGGCGAGTCAAACCAATATCCAGTCCGATCCCATGAGAAAGCGCCATCACACGGTCGCTATGCAAGCGGGTATAAGCATCGCGCATACGCAAAGCATCGGCAAAGACCTTGCCCAAATGCAATACCCCGCTGTGTTTACTAACAGCCTCGCTCATCGCATTCCCGAGTTTTAATTGATTATACGGTTTAGCATACTCCCAAAATTATTCCCCTGAAAACCCTAACAACCACAATTCAAGAAAATGCGTAGCAAAAGGCTACAAAGGATTGTTGTCGTGCCCTGATACAACTGCTATAATCGCGGTCTTTCAAATCTGGTGATGTAGCTCAGCTGGTTAGAGCACAGGATTCATAATCCTGGGGTCGAGGGTTCAAGTCCCTCTTTCACCACCAATACAGGCAAGGGCTTACAGAAATGTAAGCCCTTGCTCACATCTACGTTCCAAATCTATATCTTGCAAAACTTCATGACAAATAGACTATTTGACTGAATGTTGTACGAACGCTTCTTATTTTAAATTAGGTCTAGAACTTAACCTCAAAGTGATATAAATCCAACAAAACATCACTCAACCATGGCAAGCTGATGGTATTTTACGAATCAGCTTGCTTTTCAATAAATACTCAATAAAATGAACATTAAATGCTTTTAATATCATTTTATTGATGCCTAAAAACTCAAATTCAATAATTACTGCACACCCAGAGACGCTTAAGTCTTTGGAAAATCTTGGGCTCAGAATTCGCGCTAGCCGCGTAGCACAAGGGTGGACAATAAAAGACATGGCAGACCGTCTCTTTTGCTCTCAAAACACTTACCGAGCGATTGAGGCTGGCAAGCCAACGGCGAGCATTGGCATCATAGCCAATGCTTTATGGCTATTTGGTCAGATTGACTCTTTAAACGCAGTGGCACCATTACCTTTGAGCGCTAATTCAACGACTCGCGTTAGAAAATCTAAAACGAAACCGATTGCAGGAGTGATCTCAGATGATGAGCGAAACTTCTGATCGCAGGATATATGTAGGTCTGGCAAATGAACCGAACCAAGCGCCTACTCCGGTAGGCCTGCTAAAAATAGTTCGTAGAGGCGTGATTGAATCAGGGGAGTATGCGTATGGGTCACAATACCTCGCCTCCCCCCACGCCATTGCCTTAAATAATGAATTCATGCCGTTGAGTGGTGCGATTATGGCATTGCCTGAGCGCCGGATTCGAGATGGTGGTGCTTTGCCGCTGACTCTTCGCGATGCATTACCTGATAGCTGGGGCCGTAGAGTGCTAGAGGCACAATATGGTCATGCACTAAGTGATGTTGATGCTTTGCTACTTACAAACACCAATCGAGTGGGTGCCATGTGTTTTAGTGAAGCACTCCCATTTAGTGCGTCCGATCCTGAACCCACGTTGATTACTCTTGAGGAAATGTCTACTGCGGTAAGGATGCTTGAGCTTTCAATGGAAGTGACGCCAGAAATGCGTCGACTACTTCAACGCGGGGGGACGCTTGGTGGTGCCAGACCAAAAGCGACTTTTGTGCACGATAATCAACGATGGATTGCAAAATTCCCTGCGCAAGGCGATGACCATGATGTTGAGTTACTAGAGCTATGCCTCTTAAAACTCGCTGAACTGTGCGGGATTGAAGTCTCCCCGGCTCGTCTTGAAAAAATTCAGCATGGGCACGCACTGCTGCTGAAGCGCTTTGACCGTGAGGGCGATATTCATCGTGAGCGCCGTATCCATTACTTATCTGCCTCTGCAATCTTGAATGTGCCCTATGAGAGCGATGGCGGAAGTTATATTGAATTGGCCCAGACCATTCGAAAGATTTCAATCCATCCGACGCACGATTTAGATCAATTATATAGAAGGTTGATTTTCAATTTGATGGTAGACAATACTGACGATCACGTGAAAAACCATGGCATGCTGCATGTGAGCCAAGGTCAGTACAAACTGGCACCGGCATTTGATGTTGTCATGCAACTCACCAACCTAGGCTATCAGCAGCTCGCAATCACACCAGGTAATCACAACTCCAGTTTAGGATTAGCACTGAATGCAGCGCCACACTTCGGGCTGAGTTCAAATGAGGCAAAAGATATCATTCGCACGATTCATGAAACCATCCATCATCAGCTCATGAATATCGCTGATCATTTTGGCGCAAGCCACGCATTGAAGACGCGCATACAACAATGCCTAAGCCGTCAGCAGGCAGTGACTAACGCATCATGATGCTTATTCACTGCGGGTATTTTGTTGACTCTTTCCTGCCAAATACAAAAACGGCTTCCAGCAATGGGAGCCGTTTTTATTTGTGCGCTGCGTCTGCAAAGCAGCTTATTTCCAGCGAATGCAAAGTTTAAATGAATTTAAACCTGCGCCCAGAGTCACATTTATACCAATCAATTAAACAAAAAGGAATCACATGCACGTAAGCTTTGAAGTCGCACAAGAAATCATTGAAAAAGCAGTGGAGAAATCCAAACAAATTGGCGTCAAGATGTGTATCGCCGTACTGGACTCTGGTGGCAACCTGAAAAGCTTCACTCGAATGGATGATGCGTGGGTCGGCAGTATCGATGTTGCCATCAAAAAAGCCAAAACCGCCTGTTACTTCGCCATGCCTTCTGGCGAAATCGGCAAACTTTCAGTGCCTGGTTCGCCTTTATATGGCATCGAGCACTCAAATGATGGCTTAATCACTTTCCCTGGTGGACTACCGATAGTGGATGAAGAGGGAATGTTGATTGGCGCAATCGGCGTCAGTGGTGACACAGTTGAAAATGATCACTTAGTTGCGCAGGCTGGCGTGAATGTCGCTGGTGTTTGTGATGTGCCTAAGCATCCTTGGCGGACATAATTTCACATCACTGGTAAGTATTTTTAAGCGCTATTAATTTTGGGATCGAGGGTGCAGTGCCTCTTTCCCCGCCAAATACAAAAGTGGCTTCCATTGATTGGAGCCGTTTTTCATTTATACCTTTTAAACAGACCTGAATCTGCGCTTGTCCGCCATCAACATAGGACTGGACTTGCACGAAACTCCACTCTGGTTCCATTTATTAATTCAGGCTACGCCTACTTGGAGATTTTTTCATTTTCGCCATAACAAGCAGATTATTTTTTCACTAAACCTTACTCTGATCCAACTATTGCTTATTCCAGATCGTATTTAACTTTTTTACTAAGACCTCATAAACTTCTGGTTTTTTTACCTCATGTTGTGGTAGATTATCCGGAAGTAAAAAGGGAGATTTTCAAAATGTTTCTTACGCCATCATATTCCCCAAATCCAATAATCGTGAAAGGTGATTTGGTACAGCGACGGTTAAGACAATTGCATGACACACTTAATGAGGATGTATTCAAAGAGGCTAGTGATGCTGGATTTACAGCCCGCCTCGAAGCAACGCCTGCGCATGCGCCAACTGCAGCAGGAAGTTTGCAGTGGCATGAAACCGTATTCGCTCTTAGAACACAGCTTGCTTTAAGAAAGTGGCGTATTGTAGATACTCGAAACTGCCCACTTATTGTATCTCCTGATAAAAACATAATGATAGCAATCATGACTGGTGATAAGGACACAGGAATGGAGTTTGGCGATCCAAGAAATCAAGGTGCTAAAGGTACAGTTCTTAGTGGCGCAATACAAAAAAATTTAGAACTTTTCTCTGCAAAAAATAAAGCTAATAAGGATGGCACCCAACTATGGGTCTTGCTTTATCATGTCGTCGGAGCTGAAGTACGAAGAGAACTATCTATCCCCAACTCATTCTACAGGGGGAAAATTACTGGATGGTCCGAAAGAATCTTGCTTGGTTCAATGCAGTTTAATTCACAGCCTGATGTGTTTCCGATTTCACCAACCGATGATTTAGATTTTGACGTAATACGTAAAAAGGTTTAAAGAGTATTCAAATGAATGTTTTAAATCCAACTAGGATTGAATTCGCGCGTATCAGACGCAAATGGACTAAAGCTAGATTAGCAAGCGAATTGGGAGTAGATGTAAGATCGGTACAGGGTTATGAAGCTGGGGAGTACATTCCTGAAATTGAAAAATTAGAGCAAATCGCTGAGAAACTAAGGTTCCCCATTTCGTTTTTCTTTGGTGAAGATTTGCCTACTATCGCAGAGCACACAGCAAGCTTTCGTTCAATGTCCAAAATGTCCAAGAGCTTAATGCAAAGTGCACTAAGCTCAGGGTCTGTTGCATTTCTTTTGAATGAATGGATTGGTGATAGATTCACATTACCTGATGTTAATGTCCCTAATCTACATGACCTCTCTCCAGAAGATGCTGCAATTACCTTGAGAAGAATATGGGGCTTGGGTGAGGCTCCCATTCCTAATCTCATCCACTTACTTGAGTCAAAAGGTATTAAAGTATTTTCTTTAGCTTTGGAGGCAAGAGAGGTTGACGCATTTAGCGTATGGCATAAAAATCAACCATTTATATTTCTAAATACCTTTAAGTCAGCAGAGCATAGTCGCTTTGATGCTGCTCATGAGCTAGGCCACTTGGTTAGGGATAGCTACAGCATGATGCATGCAGAAGCAGCACACAATCCAGAAATGGAAAAAGCTGCGAATGCTTTTGCATCTGCTTTTCTCATGCCTCGAAACAGTGTAATCGGACATAGGCCAATATCTACTGATCTATCTACCCTTATTAAATTAAAATCTTTTTGGGGCGTATCTCTAGCAGCTCTTGTTTATAGGATGAATCAGCTAGGATTGTTTACCGAGTGGACTCATAGGACGTTGTGCATACAAATAGCAACGAACGGTTATAGGACAGAAGAACCTAATCCCATGCAGAGAGAAACCTCAAAAATGCTAGCCAAAGTTTTTGAGATGATGAAAGCTGAAAATACTTCAAAGATAGATATTGCTCGAGATCTCTCAATATTGCCCGAAGATCTGGACTCTCTAACTTTTGGACTCGTGCTGACAGGTTTAAGCAGCACCAGCGACTCCTCTAAATTAGCGACCAATAAACCAGCGGGTAAATTGAAGCTGGTAAAATGATGACAAAATTTCATTACATCACTAAATCATTCCTTTTTACGCATTTATCTTGAGGGTGAAGTCTTGCAAAATAACATTTTGATGGCATTGTCTGGCACACAACTTTGCGCATAGCTAAATACTTCAACTACACACTCACAAACTGTTGCCTTAACCAAATCATCGCTTCATCATCCTGTGATTTCGTATGCCACGCCATGCCCAGCTCGAAAGGCGGAATTGCAAATGGCAGCTCTATCAAATCCAACGTGTCTTCATACTTTTCGAGTAATTGCTTAGGTAAGGTGGCGACACAATCACTATTGGTGAGCACCAAAGCAATCTGATTGTAGCTAGGGACTGAAGCGACAATATTACGGGTTTGCGACTGTTCGGATAACAAGTGATCAATTGAGCTGGATAGGTCACCTTTTGCCGATACAATCACATGCGCCAACTGGCAATATTCATTGAGCGTTGGTTTCTTTTTGCCTCTGGCATGACCTTTTTTCTGGGCCATGATAAAGCTGTCTTTCATTAAATACCTGACTTTGACACTGTCTGGCATTTTGTTGATGTCGCCTATGTATAAATCAATATTGCCTTTTTCCAGGTCTTCTTTCACGTTGACGCCAAACACGGACACAAATGAAATTTGCAGGCCTGGATTATTAAAGGAAAGCACTTTTTTCAAGACTGGCAGGCCGAGAATTGTGAACACGCTATCGTTGGTGGCAATGGTGAATTTGCGGCGTGAGGTGAGCGGATCAAAGCTGGATTTGAAGTTAACTGCAAATTTCAGCTCGTTAATCGATGCGCGTAATTTATGTTGCAGGTTTAGCGCTCTTTCAGTCAGCACCATGCCGCGCCCTACTTCCGCCGGAACCAATAATGGATCATCAAACAACACCCTAAGCCTTGCTAACTGCGTAGATAACGCGGGTTGACTGATATTGAGTCTTTGCGCTGCCTTGGTGACATTTCTTTCTTCAAGAAGAATATCGAGCGAAATCAATAAAGGTAAGTCTGCTCTTTTAATATCCATAATATTTATACATCCAATACAAATATTCAATTTTAAATAATCATTAATTATATCTATTCTGATAGCAATTTAAATCAGACGGAGTATACGAATGAAGAATATTGCACTTGGAAAAGCAGCTGCACTTAAACACACGCTGTTAGCGATTGCGTTACTTTTACAACCAATCTCCCACACTGCGATGGCTGGCGGTGAAACCCACACACCTTCAGTGGCTCAATATCAGGCGGAAACGGGTTACTACAATTTTAAATTAGGCGCGTATGACATCACCGTGATTTCAGATGGCACGGTGCCGCAAGATTTACATGTATTGCTAAAGGGGGCTGCGCCGCAACAGGTCGATGGCCTGCTAAACCAAGCGCATTTACATAACCCTGTAGAAGCCTCGATCAATGTTTTTTTGATTAACACAGGCAAAAAATTCATCCTGGTAGATACGGGCGCGGGGGATTTCTTTGGCAAAGGGTTTGGCGGCAAATTTAGTGAGCGTTTAGGCAAGTTGGGGCTTAAGCCAGAGGATATTTCGGACATCTTGATCACGCATATACACACCGACCATACGGGCGGCCTGGTGCATGAGGGCAAAGCGGTTTTCCCCAATGCAAATATCTACGTGGGTAAAGCTGATATAGATTTTTTTCTGGATGCTAAAAATCAAAACGGGGTGAAAGGCTATGAGAAAGCCTATTTCCAGCAGGCACAAACTGCGATGCAGCCTTATGTGGCGCTGGGCCACGTAAAACCATTAAGTGGCGCACAAAAGATATTGGATGATTTTAATGCCTACCCTACACCCGGCCATACGCCTGGGCATTACTACTACCGGTTGGAAAGCCAGGGTCAGTCCATCACGTTTATTGGCGACTCCGTGCATGTGGAAGCGGTGCAGTTTCCTCATCCTGACATCACGATTACTTACGATGTTGACCAGCCCAGCGCCGCAAAACAGCGCCAAGCTCAATTCGCACAATTAGCTAAAAGCGGCTCCATGATTGCGGCACCACACTTGCCGTATCCAGGGATTGGCTACATTAATAAGCAAAAAGAAGGGTTTGCATTTATCCGTGCAGAATTTCATGACAGGGGCAGATAGTTGGGGGCAGAGTAACATTAAACAAACCCTTGCTCTTTACGCCAGCCTAACCTCTGCTGCTTTCCGTATATCCAGGCATTACTCACTTGGACTGTTGTAGATCTTGTCACATCCACATAAAAAAGGCCGATGCCAGTAAGCATCGGCCTGTTAAGGCTTAGTGATTTAGCTGTGTATTATGCGCGTTGACGAGCGCGACGTGTGACCACGCCAGCCATCAGACCCAAGCCTGCCAGCAGGAATGCAAAGTTTGTCGGTTCAGGCACAGCGGCGGCTACGCCGGTCAAACCATTGAAAGTGCCGTTTAGAGTGGTGATGTATGTCGCAGCGCCAGTCATCAGGTTAATCGAAAACAACTGGGAATCCAGGGTACCATTATCCAGGTTAAACAAGGCATAGGCCTTACCGTTGCCAAGAATGTCAAAGCCGTTCGCAGACAACACATCTACGCCCAATGTACCGACTGTCTGGATGCCACCCGCACCGGCTGGATTATTAAACCCACTCGCGAGAAAGTTTAACGAGTCTGTGGTCGAATTCACGTAATACAGCCCAGTGCTGGCAGGGGTAACCCCCGGCTCTGAATTAGTGTAAGCAACGGCGGTATAACCACTGCCAATGTTTGCACCAGCGGTATTGCCTACCACGCCTGTATTGGCATTGACCGCATAGTTGTTGCCAGTCCCTGTGACTACACGTAGCGAAGCATTACCAGCAAAATCTGCAACCGGGTTAAAGTCGATACCGATAGATTGCCCAGCCAGGGAAGCCCCTGTGAGGTTGCTCTTGAAGGTTGCTGCACCAGTAGTTGTGTCGAGGGTATACAACCTGTTCTGGCTGGTGAGCCCGTAAACCAAGCCATCTGTTGGTCTGAGGTCAACGCCCAGCAATCTTTCATTCGCTGCCAACCCTGAAATATTGATGTAGGAAACTGCACCTAAATTCAAGGTATCAATCACAGCAATACTGCTGCTATTCACGCCATACAATGTATCCGCATATACCTGGGAAGCCGCCAGTAGCAAACTCGTGCCCAATATTGCCTTGTAAATTACACTTTTCTTCATGCTAACCTCTCAAAAATATATTTTCAGTTATTAAAATGACTTACAAAACCGTGTGACCTAAACTAGGACTGGCTTTATCCAAACAAACCCAACCAAGCTAGGACACACACCACTTACGCTCCCAACAACCAGTACAAAAAACCGTTTTTATATCAATTCCTGAACGGCTTAGAGAGAACACCTTCAATAAAGATTCCCACGTAACAAATTATCGCATTAACAAATTAGCAGTAATCGTGCGCATAAATGCGCTAATTCACCCAATGCTTACTTCGTAAAGTGAAAAACTTTTCTCGTACCAGATATACGTAATGCATCTGAAAATGGATGCACTCAGCACTACATTATTTAGCCTAGTGTTGATTAATCATTAGAAAATGAGATCGAAGAGATGACCTCGCGAACCGGTGAGCCAGATTGTTGATTTTGAGAGATTACTAATAAAGCGAGGCAGGATGAAAATACATTAGTGGATCGACCACAGCGTCTAATTGCGTATGGTCGGAGGCATCAAAAAAATTGAAGATGCGCTCTGCAAGCCATGGCGATTCTTTATCGCCACGCCCGTAAAAGCCTGCATGCCCACCCTCAGCTTGATAATCCAAGTGAACCATGCTTGATACCTCTGCTTCTGAGGGTAAGCTTTCAAAGGGGACAAAAGGATCATTTTTGGCATTTAAAATGAGCGTCTCCGTTTGTATGGCATGCAACCAGGGCTTGGAGGAATTCACGTCATAGTATTCGTCTGCACTCTTTGTACCAAACAGCACTGAGGTAACAGCGTTATCCATGTCTTGAACTGTACTGACTGCCCGTATACGTCTGGCATCCAAATAGTCCGGAAAGCGCTCGGCCATTAGCAATGCTTTTGGCTTCATCGTCGCGACAAAGTGTTTGCTGTATAACAAATAATTAACGCCTTTATCAAGGCTGTGAGCTGTTTGTTTCAAATCGATAGGCGCTGAAATGGCCGCCGCCGCTTTGACTAACTGACGCGCCTCATTCGGATATTGACCTAGCCACTTCAAGAGTGCATTGCCTCCCAATGACACGCCTGCCGCATAAAGAGTCTTTTCGGGGAGTTTTTGATGAATGATTGAAATGAAGGTATTGATCTCTTCAGCATCCCCGGCATAGTATACGCGGGGCAGCCGATTGGGCTCGCCAGAGCAACCGCGAAAATGTACAACTAGGCCAATCCATCCGCGTTGTTTGGCAGAGGACATGATCACCCGCGCATAATGACTTTGCGAGCTCCCTTCCAGGCCATGAAATAACACCAATACTGGTTTATTCTGCGTGCGATCCAACTTCTCGGGCGGTTCGGTCCAATCAACATCCACAAAGTCTCCATCCGGCAATTCCCAGCGCTCCCTGACATACAACAGCTTTGCAACCTGCGGGAACAGTGAGGGAACGATGGTTTGCAGATGCCCTCCGACTTGCCATATCGGCGCCTTAAATTCATTGGCTGCCAAGCAGGTTGAAGCAGAAAATATACATGCTGCCATGGTCAGGATTAAATAAATTACCCTCATTAGTTTAGGTGGCTGGCGCATCAATAAGTCTTGATCAGCAATGTGCAGCCGTTTTCAGTGCGGATTTCTTTGTGATAGGTCCCAGCTCCTGCAAAGTGATAATCACCGTTTTTACAATGAATCCCGTCCAGCCATACCTCGCCATCAATCACAAACGTTTCTTCATTTTTTTGATGATCGTGATAAGGAATACTCGTATTTTGTTCGAGTTTGAGCAGAAATGACTTGGCCTCGTCATCGCTTTTCAATACTTTGATTTGAATGCCATGCTTGATAGATTTCCACTGACCCTGCTCTGAAAATACAAAAAATTGTGCGTCACGGCTTTGTGAAACCCGTTGCATCAATTTCTTTTTGATCTGGTTTTTCGTCTCGTGCTTAGGTGCCAAATCTGGCGTCGCCTCAAACAGCTCAAGAAATAAATCAAAATCCAATGATTCAGGTTTATTGGTTGTCATCTCTTTATTCAAAACTGTTCACCTTTGAGTTTCTCTCTTAATGATTTTTGTGCTCGGTTAATGGTTGATTTCACGGATCCGAGCGGCATATTCATCAACTGAGATATTTCTTGATGCGATAATCCATAATAAAAAACATGATGCAACAACTGCCTTTGCAAGGGTTTAATTTCTGACAAAGCTTTCACGACTGCCAGCGACGCCTGTTTACCCTGCAGCCTATCGTCTGCTGACAAGTCTGTTGACTCTATTTCCCAATCGAAATTAACCACCATTTCAGGCACTGCATTACGCTTTCTTACCGCATCAATGGCACGAGAACGGCAAATGATTAACATCCAGTTATACAGCGGGCATTTGTTGAAATCGTAGCGATAAATTTCCTGCCATACCTGGTAATAAGTATCTTCAACCACTTCTTCAGAAGTACTCGGATCTTTGGTGATTTTCAAAGCCAAACTATAGATTTTGCTAAAAGTAGCTTCATACAACTCGTTAAAAGCATCCTCATGCCTATCTATTATTCGAGCTATCAAATCCTCGATGTCATCTTTCACAATTCATTCCAAATTTTCTTTTGATATTTAAATTGCACCCGATGTTAAGTACGACAAACAGCTTTAATTGGATGCAGTTTAGAGAAATAAAACGCATCCATGCATGACGCAGACCATGTCGAGTGAGTTAACGGCCATGAATCTATCAATCGAGGTGACGATCACGACTAAAATCAAAAGTGCTGCCGTGGGCGTTACGCGTCATCTTGTTTGGATTTAAAACGGCTGAACAGGCCACAACGTACTTTTTCTGCCTCCTCTGCTGTCATAGCGCCATCGCAGCAATGCTTGTGATGATGTCCATGACGGCCTCTGAATCCGCCAAAAAGAATCCTGCTGAGGATTAACAGCCCCACTGCCTGGCCGTAATCAATCGCATGAATACCTTCGGCCAATGAAACAGCCACATGATTCCACAACAGCATGACGACATAAGATAAAGCGGCGATTGCGACGACCATCAACGCTGCGATGGCAGCACATTTACTTCTACATCTTTTCATTTATTTCTCCAATTGATTGATTTTAGTAAGAGGATTGCAATTGTTCTCTTAAAAACGAAACTGCATACCGTTTCCTGGCTAATAAGGTGTTGATAGAAACATCCGTCTCTGCGGCAATTTGCTTGAAGCTTTTGCCATCCAGTTCGTGGGCGATAAATACCTGACGTTGTTCGAGAGGCAATTGATTGAGTGCTTCTACCACCTGCTCAACCAGGCGTTTTCTCTCGTAAAGCGTGGCCGGGGTTTCATGTTCGATTGAAAGGATAGACTCCAGCCAGAGGGAATCCTCATCCTCGTCGGGGTCCAGGTTGACCTTCTGCTTTTGCTTTCTAAATCGGTCAATAATGCGGTTTCTGGCGACCTGGTATAGCCACGCGCCGACTTGCTCCAGTGGCTCTGGCAGGCGGTAAGCAGAGACAAACTCATAAAACACATCCTGCAAAATATCTTCAGCATCCCCGGTATTCGGTACGCTTTTACGGATGAAATTGCGTAACCTCGCTTTTTCTTTATTGAAGGTTTCTGTGATCACAGAATCTTGCTGCGTCATGAGTAAATTGTTTTCTAAATGTATGTCCATGCTGTGTAGACGTTTCAGGTGTGGAAATATTGTACGGCCTTTGAAATATCTTTTTTAAAGACATATTGTGCAGAATGGCGGCTATTTGTACCCATCATAGAAATATTACCGAAAGGTAATATTTAACCAAAACAGGCACAGTTACACCATAAATATTACCTTTCGGTAATATTTTATTGAAAAATGGATTAAATCCTATGATATATTACCGAAAGGTAATTAAAGGACATCTTCATGACTTCAGCACAGACTATATTTGACGCTGTCACTATCAAATCAAGCAAAGACTTGGGGGATTTTGTGCGGGCATTCAGGACGTCACAAAGCCTCACTCAGGCAGATATTCTAGGCTTGGCCAATACGGGCAACCGGTTTATCGTTGAACTGGAGAGTGGCAAGCCCACGGTGCAACTACAAAAAGTGCTGGACGTGCTGGATGTGCTTGGCCTGGAATTAGTGGTACAGAAAAAAGGTAGTTTCTAATGGCCGTGAAAAAACTGGCGGTGTATAGAGACCATACATTGGTCGGGACACTATTGGACGAAGTGCCACTCAAGTTTATTTATGACGCTGCTTGGCGCGAACGTGAGTCGGGGTCTATTTCACCGCATATTAGTGTGACTCAAGCAGAGCATACTGGGATGGCGGTGGAATCTTACTTTGAGAACCTGCTGCCAGAAGCTGGCATCCGGGAGCTATTAAAATTCAAATTTCAGGTCACAAGCACCTTTGGTTTGCTGAATGCCACCGGTGGCGATACCGCCAGTGACCTGACAATATTACCCGAAGGTGAGACCCCCAAGCCGCCATCTTATCAAGCCATTACCTGGCAAGACATTGCAGATCAATTCACACAAAAACCAGGTGTGATCCGCCATCTTCAAGAAGAAACCGGGCTCAGGATCTCGTTAGCAGGCGCCCAGAGAAAACTCAGCATTTGTATGGATGCGGCGGGGAATCCGCTATTACCATTAGAAAGCTCACCTTCTACCTATATCGTTAAACCGGATATTCAGGGAATAGACGGCGTGTGGGCGTCTGCTATCAATGAAACCATGGTGATGAGATTAGCCGCCACGCTAGGGTTGGGGGTAGCCGAGGTGAGCTACCAGCCAACAGCAAAAGCATGTGTGATTAAAAGATATGACCGGATAACAAGTCACGACGGACAAATTAAAAGACTACACCAGCTTGATCTCTGCCAGCTGGATGGCAAGCCATCCACCATCAAATATGAAGCAGATGGTGGACCAACATTAGCCAGATGTCGCGAGTTGATCGGCCAAAGTGGCGTGGTTGCAGCAGATACCAAACGATTTATACAATGGGTATTTTTTAACCTGTATGTTGGCAATAACGATAGCCATGCAAAAAATCTCTCAATTTACCTTTTGCCACAACATGGCACCAGGTTGACGCCATTTTATGACTTGTTATCCACCTCAATATACACAGGCCTCTCACGCAGGTTCGCCTTTAGCATTGGCGGTGAAAGCACACCATCGAGCATAGAAAAGGAACATATAGTCAACATGGCCAGGCAACTGGGATTTAAACCCCAGTATGTGCTCAAAATTGCGGAGCAGATTGCGAATTCGCTGGCAGACAAGCTTGATGAAACGACTCATGAAATCAGCCATATGGCAGCAGCAGGCTCTGAAAAAACCATGGTAGAGCATTTAAACCATCATATTGCCCGCACTACAAAAAGCTTTCGGACCCGCTTATTCACACGCTAAGCAGTTTAATCGTCGGCACTCAGCGTAAATATTCTTCTACCGTTTGTATAAACAATTGCGGCTGCTCTGCATGCACCCAATGATCCGTGGGCAAGGTCACAAACTGTGCCTGGGAGAAATGCTGTTGCAGTTCGGTGATGTCACGATCATTCACATAATCACTGCGTTCCCCACGAATAAACAGGCTAGGTTGGTCAAAGTGCACGTTCACCGCCGCGATCAATGTTGCGTAATTCGCTTTAAGCGCCGGCAAATTAATCCGCCATTGCAACTGCCCTTCGTTGTTGACCAGGTTGGTCAGTAAAAACTGCCGCACCCTCACATTAGGGATAGTATCTGCTAAGGCCTTATCTACCTCATTACGTGATGCCATTAGGCTAAGATTGACGGCCAGCATGTGATCCATGAGCTGCGTATATCTGTCTCGATAAGCACGCATCGCCATATCCACGACAATCAACTTGCTGACTTTTTTGGGATATTGCGTGGCAAATTGCATGGCAACTTTGCCACCGAGAGAATGGCCGAGCAAATGAATTTGCGCTAACCCTAATGCGTCACATAACGCTGACAAGTCATCTGCCATTTCAGGGTACGTTTGCGAGTCGCTGTGCGGGGAGCGGCCATGGTTGCGTAGATCAACACTGATCACCTGGTAGTGCTGCGCAAAGTGTTTGGCGATACTTCCCCAGTTATCAGCAGAGCCAAATAAACCGTGCAACAGGACGAGCGGCTGGCCTTGGCCCAGTGTTTGGTAATGTAATTGCATGTTTTAAAACCAGGAATTGGTGACTAGGTGACTTTTTTCTTGACTGGCGCATCAAACATTTCATGGTTGATGGGTGACTCCAGGCGGCCGTTATTGAGTAAGGTGAGGACGAGATCGATAGACGCTTCGTTGATGACAATCGCCCCGTTTTCTATGACCAGGCCCCAGCCTTTTTGCGCATTGACTTTGACCAGTTCCTCAAGAAATTTGGCATCTTTGTAATAGCCGCTTTTCTGGATAGAGGAGACTTTGCGCAGGTAATTTAAATTGGTGCCTATATGCTCTTTGAGCAAACTGGCATCGCTGAATATGTTCAGGTCCACAAATTCCTGTAGTACCACATCGCGGTTTTTTTCCATGCCAGCCCGGAAATTGAGCGTGCTCTCGAATTCTTTCTTGTTGGCGATAAAAGTCGTGCCTTCATAGCTGAAAAAATCGACCTGCGTATCAATCGTAAAAATCTCCTGCTGATCCAGGTCCTTGAGTTCCTGGTCCTTAAACTGCAGGAAAGAAACATGCGCCAGTTTGGCAGGGTTGGTGAATTTATGGATTTTACGGTAGGCATACAAGGCTTTATCCTGGTGCTCCAGCTTGATGACCATGGCCCAGGAATCGAGCAAATCCTCATATTTCTCCACTTTGGGATTGGCGGTGCCTTTATCGATCTCGGCCTGGATCAAGGTGACATCGGTGGCAGCGGACTCTATGGTCAATAAGCCATTATCCTGGTCAGCGGTCAGAAAGTCATAGGCATCCAGCTGATAGCCTTGATCGCTTATTTTAGCGGTGACGGCATGCTTGAGTTTCTGCTCCAGCCTGGCATCCGTATCGACTTTAAATACCGAGTATTTGGCCTGTTGCTGGCTCAATTTCCTTTTCACCAGCCAAAACGTGGTCAGCCAATGTTTGAAATCAGTGCCGCGTAGTGTCTGCAAGCTTTGATTGGCACTAGTCGTCACTGTCATTTCCTTTCTTTTCTACCTGTGTGACAAAATACATCAAGTTTGAAAGCCGTTTGATCGCGCAATAGTCGCCCACCTGAAAATGCTCTTTGGACAATAATAGGCCCTGCTTTTCCTGCGCCCCTTCTTTGAACTGGCAATCATATAATCCATACCCTGCCAGTGCCAGCACCGGGTTTACAAATACATTTTGCGTGCGGTAAGACAAAACGAACAACAGTGCCAGGAAAATAAACAGGCAGACCAGCAGCTTCCAGTCGCCAAGGTCAAATTTATAAAACGACATCATGTAAGGAATGGTGTAGGTAAACATATCGGCAGATTTATTGGACACCCGATTGATTTTGACCGGCACACCCTGCTTGATATTTCTCGCCGCACTTAATGTAATTAGCGCGCAGACGACAAACAATACCGCAATCGCAGCAGCCCTGGCTGGATGTTCAAACCAGGCCGTATTTTCATTGAGATCCTTGACCACCAGAATCAAGCCGAGTGGGGCATATCCACTAATAAAAATGGCAAGGGCTGACAAAAAATGAAGCTGCATGTTGTACGTTTCAATGACCAGTATAGGCGGAATAAGCTAGTGAAGAATACAGGCAGAACGGTTTGTAATCAACGCTCACTTTTTTAAGTCAGCCCATTCCTACGACAGTATCAGAGTTTGATGTATACCCCGATTTTTTTGATTTTTTGATAATGAGGTCTCGTTAAATTCAAACAAGGAAAGAATCATGAAAAACACACTCAAATCTATGTTGCTGGTTAGTGCTTTGTTAATGCCAATGGCTGGCTTTGCCGCGGATGGCGACTCCATTGGGACTAAAGTGGAAGACTCCGTGATCACTGCCAAAGTAAAAGCGGCATTTGCCAAAGACAAAGCAGTGAGCGCAACAGACATTTCAGTGGAAACCGACAGCAATGGCCTGGTGCAATTGACAGGCCATGCCAAGTCACGTGCTGAAGCAGATAAAGCGGTGCAGTTGACCAAACAAGTGAAAGGTGTGACTGCCGTAAAAGACGATATTGTGGTTGCGCAATAAATTTGCCGCCCGTGTATCTTGCCCATAGGAATCGTCGCGATTCCTATGGGCAGTTTCATTTTCAGCCCCCATATTCCTCCCTCCGTCTTCCCTCGCCGGGTGATAATCCGCCTATAATGCACATTGGTAGTAATCATACATTTCAGCGCTTGCTGGCCACTGGGGAGAGCACAATGCCTGATTACAAAACGCCTGGCGTTTATATTGAGGAAGTCAGCAGCTTCCCACCCTCTATCCCGTCACTTGAAACTTCCTTGCCCGCGTTCATAGGCTATACGGAAAAAACCGGCACGCAGGACACACCATTAGTAGGCATCCCCACCACGGTGACGTCTTTGCTTGAGTATGAGGCCTTGTTTGGGGCCGGGCCTGCCAGCACAGTCACGCTATGGCTCGATGCGGCACAGCATATCTCCAACACCACGATAGACCAGCCCTTTTATCTTTACGACAGCGTGCGGCTATTTTTTGCCAATGGAGGCACTCAATGCATGATCGTTTCAGTTGGCGACTACAGCAATGCGGTCTCTAGCGAAAGCTTGGCATATGGTTTGAGTGCCATCGCCCCCCTTCCCGCCCCCACACTCATCGCCATGCCCGACCTGACGCTTTGCCCTGAGCCGCATACGCTGGAGGCAAAGGTACTCGCGCAGTGTGCACAATCGCCCAATCGTTTTGCCATCTTTGACCTGGGTCACTGCCAGAATACAGTGGACTTCGCGCAAGAAGCCACCCGCTTTAAACAACGCGTGGGCAGCGATTATCTCAACAATGGTGCCGCATATGGCCCTTGGCTGGTCACGAGTTTGCCAAGAACCACCCTCCTGAGCCAGCTGACGTTTAAACTGGAGGGCTCCATTGTCACTGCTGAAAGCCTGGCCCAGGATGAAAGCATGCGGGCCTTGATTGTGCAAATTCGTGAGGTAGAGAATTCTCCAGAGACAAGCGCCAAATGCGCGCTGTTAAATGAGCAACTGTATGCCTTGCACGCACAGGCCAGGCAATGGATAGATGCAGCCAATACCGCCTTAAATACCCTCCCAGCCTGTGGGACCGTGGCCGGAGTGTATGCTTTCACTGACCAGGCGCGCGGCATTTGGAAAGCGCCTGCCAATGAATCGCTACAACAGGTGAGTCATCCTGTGTTTAACTTCAATGACCAGCAACAGGCTGAGTACAATGTGGATGTTAACAGCGGTAAATCCATCAATCTGATCCGCATATTTCAGGGCAAAGGCACGCGAGTATGGGGGGCAAGGACGCTAGCAGGCAATGATAACGAGTGGCGCTATATCAGTGTGCGGCGATTTTGCCGCTGGATAGAAGCCTCAGCCTGCAAGGGCTTGCAGGCACTGGTATTTGAACCTAATGACGTCAATACCTGGATGCGTGCCCAAGCCATGATAGAAAACTTTTTAAACTTGCTTTGGCGGCAAGGCGCCTTGCAAGGCAGCAAACCTGAGCACGCTTTTTTTATTCATGTCGGCTTGGGAAAAACCATGACGTCAAATGATATTGCGCAAGGCTTGCTACTGATTGAGATCGGCCTGGCCGTCGTACGGCCAGCCGAATTTATGGTATTGAGAATGAAGCAGAAACAATCCGCTGCCTGATTCGAGAGCCTCTTTCATTAAGCAAAGGCAGCTGCGCCCACTTTGAGGCACTCTTCGGCGCAACGACGGCAAGCCTCGGCACAGCTACGGCAATGCCCATAGCCATGTTGTTCACACTCCACAGCACAAGTGGTACAAATTTCGGCGCAATCCTGGCAGACCAACTCCGTAAAGTCGCTACGGCGCGCAATAAATGAAGCGGTTAAGCGGCAAAAATCCGCGCAGTCCATATCGAGTTCAATACAAGTCCTGAGCATAGGATTGGCTTCCTTTTCACAGGCAATCGCACAAGCTTCGCAAGCATCTGCACATTTTTTACAGAGTTCCATACACATATTCAAGTCGTGATCAGTCATTTCCATTCTCCTCATCTATTCATTTTACCAGCAGAAACAAACACTCCCCGGGTGGGGAGTGTTTAAGGATGGCTATGGCTGTTTCACACCTGTACCACCCTCATCCGGTTTTTGATGAAAGCGTTTGCTTTTCTCCATGTTGCCAGCTTTGGATGGCTTATTGGTGGAGTTCTGTTGCTGGGTATTGGCAGAGCCTTTGGTATCGTTATTGTTATCTTGCTGCTGCTCCAGGTAGTTACCGTTCTGGGTGGTGTCTGGCACCTGATTTTTTTGCTGGTGTGCCGGTGGCGCATTATCTTGTGGCGCCGCCGTGGCAATATTGACAGAACACACCAGCGTACTGGCTAACAACATAGGTAGTAGTTTCTTCATCATAAAGTCTCCTCAATCGTCATTTGAATGACCTGCTTATATCGCAGGATTAACTTTATGCTACTGGTCTCTACTACCCCTGTATGTCGGCCGTCCTACAAATTAACTGTAGGATAATCACGAAGCATCCTCATTGCCTGTCAGGCTACTGTTGTGGCTGCGGATCCAGGCGATCACTTTGAGTAACTCGTCCGGACTAATGCCGTTGTTAGGATCTGAAGGATCCATGAGACCTTTGCCTTTGGCGCCCATGCCGCCGTTAGTCCCGTTCCAGACGGTTTCAAACATGCCTTTATTGGTCGCATCCTTGGCATAGTTATAGTTCGGCCCGGTCAATGCAGGCCCTACCTGACCACCTGCGTCCGGGCCGTGGCATTGGGTACATGAATAGAGCTGAAAAATCTTTTTCCCTTCAGCGATGGCATCTTCTTTTCCGATATAAGGGTTTTTACCCGTGGCTAAAAATTCTTTGGCGGCAGGGGTATCAAACAACTCATGCTTGATTTCAAGCGGTGAGCCATCTTGGGTTTTGACAAATTGGATCGCTTCGCCACTGGCAGCAGTATCCGCAGCCGGGCCGCTGGTATCTGCTTGTTTGTCACACGCAGTCAGTCCGAATGCCAGCAAAAGCAGGCTACATCCTAAAGTATGGTTCATCATATTCTCCTTAATGGTTGAGTGTTCTTGAGTGCGACCCATTATGAATAAAAGGAAAACTTGCGCCCATGTAACAATGGCGGAATCTGCTGTAGGATTATTCGGACAGTAAGCAATAAAAAAGTCTGGTCAAAAACCAGACTTTTTCTGCTAGCAGTTTTATCACTAGGTGTTATCGATCAAGGTATCTATACCCTGCTGTTGCTTGACATCATTGAGCGGCGCACTGCCCGGCGATTGATGTTGCTGATTACCCAGCACCTGAGGATTCTTGTCGGCCTGTTCCATTTTATTGGCTTCCTCCACCTGTTCGTTAGCCGTATGTTTTTCCAAGTTAAGCTGATCCTGCTTCTGCTGTTCAGGGCTGGCATGGTCGGGCCCAGGGGCGTAGCGCTGGGTATTGCTTACTTGCCTTTCCTGCGGGTCCAGTTTGCTTTCGTCCAGCTTCACATGCCTTAAATCCCCTTCATCCAGTCCGTCTTTATCCAGCTCGGCTTCATGCAATCCTTCTTGGTCCAAGCCGCCTTCGTCCAAGGTATCCTCTTTTAATCGACAGAGCCGTGACTGATGTTGTTCTTCCAGATCTTGCGCCTGCTGGCGGGCTTGGTTGCGCAACGGGTTCTGGTGGGACTGGTCAGGCATGATCTGGTTTTGATTCGGTGCCAGAGCTTGATGGTCCAGCTCATCCTGCAGAATCTGCACGGCTTCACCCTCATTGGAGGGTTGATGCTTGTGTAAATTTACCATGGGTATTCTCCTTGTGACTTTCCTCAGCTTTAAAAGCTGGAAGGCTCAACCATTAATAATTTCGCCGCCGTTGGGATGAATCACCTGGCCGGTCATATAAGAAGAGGCCTGACTGGCCAGGAACACATAGGCCGGGGCGATCTCACATGGTTGGGCAGGCCGCTTTAAGGGCACCTGGTTACCAAATTCGCTCACCTTGTTCTCATCAAAACTGGCAGGAATCAAGGGCGTCCACACCGGGCCGGGGGCCACGGCATTGACGTAGATATCCTTATGCACCAACTGCTTTGACAAGGACCGTGTAAAAGAAACCACCGCCCCTTTGGTGGCGGAATAATCAAGCAATTCCGGGCTGCCCCGGTAAGCAGTGACCGAGGCGGTATTAATAATATGACTTTTGTTGGGCAAGTGAGGCAACGCCGCCTTGACCATATAAAACATAGAGAAAATATTAGTCCTGAAGGTGTGTTCCAGCTGGCGCTGACTGATTTCGACAATACTGGTCTGCGGAAACTGCTGTGCCGCATTGTTAATGACAATATCCAGCTTGCCAAATTGTTGCAGCGTGTCATGCACTGCCTGCTCACAAAAACCTTCATCAGCCACATCACCAGGAATTAGCAGGCAGCGGGTGCCATACGACTCCACTAATTGCTTGGTTTTTGCGGCATCCTCATGTTCATCCAGGTAAACAATGGCCACATCCGCCCCTTCGGCCGCAAAGTGCACGGCGACCGATCGGCCAATCCCACTATCACCACCAGTGATAATGGCCACCTTGCCTTTTAGTTTGTCGCTCCCGACATATTCGTCTTCGATATATTTCGGTTGCGGTTCCATATCAGATTCCCGCCCAGGCTGGACGTATTGATGCTGGGGCGGATTAATTTTTTCTTCAACGGCTTCCATATTCACTCCTTTTGCACGATGCACTGCTGGCATGTTCATGCCTTTTGCAAAATGGCTAGTTTCTCAAATTGTTTCCCGGTATGGCTGGATCCACTGGGGCTGGATCGCCCGGCAATGTGCGCTGTTGTTGGCGCTGCTGCTGATTGGGCAACCCCTCTGCCGGGACTTCTGGCGGCACAATCACCCCGCGTTCATGTGGCATTTTTGGCGGCTGGTTAACACTATTCGAGTCTATGTTGCAGGATGGTTTGGTGGAACGTGCCGCCTCATCACAGGGAGGCACTGCATTGTTGACCGGGGGCGCTGCCACTGCATTCAAACTCATGCCATAACACGCACTGATTACTAATAAGAGAGATATCGGTTTTTGCATACCTTCTACTCCTTTCAGTTTAAGAAATAGTTTTGACCATACAGCTAAACGTGACACTGAATTCGTGCGTGGCTCAATCCACGCTGAGTGATGCACGTTGATGAATTCATTGTATGGCAGGCCTGGCAGAAAGGCCGTAGGCAATGCACTGATTTGACTGTAGGACATGTGTCAAACAAAGCGTCAGAAATGCAATAAAGGCGCTGTCTGCTTCACACCACCCGCTTCAAGGTGTCGCTTCCATTCTCCTGTCAGACAGGTCTGACAACACAATCAGCCACTCCCCGATGTTTGACAACAGGGTCAGTTCTTACACTTCAGTCCCAGACAGTCCATTGATGACTATATATTTCTGAAGCTGGCGAATCCCTTGCGGATGTCGCTGGCCACTTTAAAAATTGCGTCTTTTGTTTTATTGAGTAGGAGTGCACCATGAGTCAATATCCCGTGAATCCCTTGCAGCTGGATCAAACGATTCTTGATCAGGCCTTGCTGAACCAGACTGTACGGGATCCATTCTGGACAAGGGAGGACTCAGCCTCACAATCCACTGCCCCACAACAGACTGACAGTGATACCACACAAGCCCGCTTTATTCTCAACCGTTTATTTCAGGATTACAGTGGCGCATTTGCCGTGAGATTGTGGAACGGCACCATGCTCCATATCGGCGAAGGCACACCAGCATTTACCGTTTGTCTGGAGCAAGCATCCGTACTGCGCAATATGGTCTGGTTCACTGATCCCAAACATCTGGCAGAAGCTTACCTTGCCGGTCAGCTCCAGATTCTGGGTGACTTTCATGCCGCCATGCAATTACGTGAACACTTTGAATCCCTCTCCTTGCCGCTGCATGAAAAATTAGGCCTGGTCTTTAGGGCATTAACCTTGGCGACTGATGGGGATGTTTCCAATGCCCCTAAGGACAGTCTTCCGCAAGGCAGTAGCCTATACCACAACGTCTCACCTGCAACACAAGACGCGTTATCCATCGCCCTGAGTTATGACGAAGTCCCCGAAGATTTTTACCAGTGCTGGCTAGACGAGCACATGTTGCATGCATGTGCTTATTTTTCAGGCAACACACGTGAACTGGCACAAGCGCAACGCAACCAGCTAGACCTGATTTGCCTGAAGCTGCATTTACAGCACGGTGACTCGCTGCTGGATATTGGCTGCGGCTGGGGTGGGCTCGCCTGCTGGGCTGCCAAACATTACGGCGTGTTTGTCCATGGCATCACCCAAAACCCCAGCCAATATGCCTATGCGGTCAAGCAAGTGCAAAGGCAAGGCCTGGAACACCTGGTCAAGATAGAACTCGCTAGCTACCACGACTTGCCAGCCACGGGTAGTTACGACAAAGCCGCCTGCATTGGCATTGCCGACCATATTGGCGAGCAATCTTTGTCCGATTACCTGGCCAAAGTGCATGCCGCCCTTAAACCAGGCGGGTTGTTCCTGACACATGGCATTACCAATGAATCTACCCAGGATGCTTCCAGCGAATTTATCAACCGCCAGCTGTATCCGCAGGGAGCACTGACCACGTTCCCCCATCTGCTACAGCACTTGGATGCAGCCAAATTTGACGTATTCAATGTCGAGGGACTACGTCGGCATTATGTGATGACCCTGCACCAGTGGCTGGCCGGACTGGAGGCGAATCACGAAACCATCGCCAGCATCGTCGGTGAAAGGACCTACCGACTCTGGCGCCTGTATATGACAGCCAGTGCCATTCAGTTTGAACAGGGTGTGACAGGCATCCACCAAATTGTGGCGACACGCCGATGAAAATGACAAGGAGCGAATGATGCCATTGAAATCACCTTCTCACCCACCCCTTTCTTTGATTGCTTCTGCGTGCATCATCGTCTTGACTGGTTGTTCGCAACCGGCAAAATTACCTGAAAGTGCCGGCTATGGACCAGACCCCGATTTATCTGCCTACAATAAAAGCTGGTTCCCGACGATACACGTAGCTGAGGCAGTAGGTTGGCCAGAAGGCAAGAAACCCACCTCGCCGCCAGGCACCAATGTCGTTGCCTTTGCCAGTGACCTCAAGCATCCACGCTGGTTGTATGAGCTCCCTAATGGCGACATCCTGGTCGCGGAAACCAACCATCATGAAAAAAGTGAGGGATTCGAGCTCAAGAGCTGGATTGCCAGCAAGTTTATGAAAGACGGCGGTGCCAAGGCAGAGAGCATGAATCGTATCCTCCTGTTGCGCGATAACGATGGCGACGGCGTCGCCGATGAGCGTCATATCTTTATCGAGAATCTGCATTCCCCGTTTGGCATGGCACTGGTTGGCGATACTTTCTATGTTGCCAATGCCGATTCGCTGGTGAAGTTTCCTTATGAGGAAGGGCAAACAGAAATCAAGGCGGCCCCGATCAAAGTGACAGATCTGCCTGCTGAGCGCAATCATCACTGGACCAAGAATATCCTGCCCAAGCAGGATGGCAGCAAAATCTATGTCACGGTCGGCTCCAACAGCAATGTGGGCGAAAACGGCATGGAGATTGAAAAAGAACGGGCTGCCATCTGGGAAGTGGACCCCAACTCCGGCCAGCACAACATTTATGCGTCAGGGCTGCGCAATCCTAATGGCATGGCCTGGGAGCCAGACAGTGGCGCGTTATGGGTCGTGGTGAATGAGCGCGATGAACTGGGTAGCGACCTGGTGCCTGATTATATGACCTCTGTGACGCAAGGGGGCTTCTACGGATGGCCTTACAGCTATTACGGCCAGCATGTGGATGACCGTATTCAGCCGCAGAAACCCGAACTGGTCGCCAAGGCGGTCAAACCGGATTATGCCCTGGGATCGCACACTGCTTCCCTGGGCCTGACACCCGCCAAGGGCAACCAGTTGCCGGAACAATTCAAGAATGGCATGTTTGTCGGCCAGCACGGCTCCTGGAACCGCCGTCCCTATAGCGGCTACAAGGTGATTTTTGTGCCGTTTGAAGAGGGCAAACCGGCGGGCCAGCCGATTGACGTTCTGACCGAGTTCCTCAATGCGGATGGTCAGGCACAAGGACGTCCGGTCGGCGTGCTGGTGGATAAAAAAGGCCATTTGTTAGTGGCAGATGATGTAGGCAATGTGATCTGGAATGTCAAAGGCAACAATAACAGCCGCAAGACAGCACAACAAGCGCTGGAACGGCAAACCCTTGGCGAAGCCGAACACACTGACATCGACATCACAGAAAACTGAGCGGGTAGCCACCATTCATCCGCACAAGCTGCACTACATCCAGGAAAACGGCACCCCGGGATTCAGTCGCAAGCGGGTGAGGGGCAAGTTCAGGTACCTGGATGAAGATGGCCAATGCATTCAGTGTGAACTGCATCTGGCAAGGATTGCTGGCCTGAAGATTCCACCGGCCTGGCAATCGGTCTGGATATGCCCGCATCCGCATGGGCATCTCCAGGCCACCGGTCGCGATGCCAAAGGCCGCAAACAGTATCTTTACCATGCCCAATGGCGGGTATTACGTGAGGCCAGAAAATACGAGCACATGCTCGCTTTTGGCGCACAACTGCCCCTCATCCGCCAGCAAGTGGATAAAGATTTGAAAGCCCCCGGCCTTGGCAGGCAAAAGGTCTTGGCCATGATGGTGTACCTGCTGGAAAACACCTTGATCCGGGTAGGCAATGACGCCTACGCAAAGAGCAACCAGTCATTTGGCCTGACCACCTTGCGTCACCGTCACGTGGTGATCGAGTCTAGTGAGGTACGGTTTCGTTTCCGTGGCAAGAGCGGGGTAATGCATCGCATACGCCTGCATGACCGGCGCCTGGCACGCATGTTGCGCCACTTGCGTGAGCTACCCGGCCAAGCATTATTCCAATATGTGGATGAGCATGGTGAACAGCATGCAATCAGCTCTACAGATGTGAACGATTATTTGCGACAGGTGACAGGCGACGACATCACGGCCAAGGATTTCCGCACCTGGTTTGGCAGCTTGCATGTGTTACAGGCCTTGAGTGAATGCCCGCCTTGCAGCAATGAAACCGAGGGCAAGAAGAACGTGGTGGAGGCTATCCGGCTAGCAGCCTCCAAACTGGGCAACACACCGGCCATTTGTCGCAACAGTTATGTGCATCCTTACATTATTGACAGCTATCTGGCTGGCCGCGAATGGAACATGCCGGGACAACAGAGCGAGGATGGCTGGCCTGCATTGAGTCCCGCAGAGCAAAGCATGCTGCGATTATTACAACAAAGATAATTTCTGATGAAGTACATCACTGGAAGATGAGAATGTCATGAAAAACATATTGTTGGTTTACGGCCATGCACTTAGCCATTGTGCGTTGCGGGAACTGGTGAATGCCGATCCCAGCCTGCACCTGGCCGATGAAGTGGGCAGCGTCGGTGAAGCCATTGCGAATATACGCAAACAACGCTATGACCTGGTGATCCTGGATGTGTCAGCCCCGGAAAAAAATGGGCTGGAAACGTTTTGCGATCTCAAGCAACGGGCGCCCGAACTTGCCATTCTGGTGATCAACGGCAGTGACCACATGGATCGCATGGCTCACTTTATCCGCCTGGGATGTGCGGGCTACCTGCCCTACACGGCAAGCAGCCATCAAGTCCAGGCAGCCATTAAAACCATTGCGCATGGCCGTCCTTATTTGTTACCCGAGCAGGAAACATTAAGCAACAGGCATCCCATGGTGCATGAGCGGCTGTCATTACGCGAGCTGCAGGTGTTCTTCAAACTGATCAAAGGCCAGGCTGTCAACGCCATTGCCTTAGAATTGGCAATTGCCCCAGGCTCGGTGAGTGTCTTCCGCTCGAAAATACTCAAAAAAATGGAGGTGCCCAATAATGCTGCACTCATCCATTATGCCTTGGCTCACCAGCTGATTCCGCCCATGGGGGCAGCCAGCAAATCTATTAGGCTGACTGCCTGAGGCAGGCTTTACATCTTTTTGATCGCAAACTGTAGCTGCTCAATGGCTTCCCAGGAGATCAGGGAACCGATCAGAATTACTGCAAACCCCAGGCCGGCAGTACACACAATAGCCAGGCTTAAGCTAAAAAGGGCTCCCCGCTCGCGGATACCAAAAATATATCTTACACCGCGATAGACTAGCAGGACAGAGATCAGTACGGCGGCCGCGTGCACCACCACGTTAAAGCTTAAACTGGGCACCAAAAAAAACAAGGAGGTCAGCCACAATGGTGTGGTTGCTAGCGCCATGACCAGCAAGGCATCGCGGAAACTGGGCTTGACATTGACCATTTCGGCCAGGTTTTGCGTGATCCAAGCCATGGTCAGCACCACCACCAGTTGCAACACCAATAACTCCAGGCTGACCACCATCAAGCGGTTACCCGGCAAGTTGTCAAAGAACAACTGCGGATAGCTATTGTAAAGACGCAAATACATCATCAGGCAAGGAATCAATGACAGCGGCAATACATATAGCAGCATTAATTGCGAAACATCCGGCTTGTCGGCAGTTAGCAGCTTCGCGTCATGGCTTTTTGGGGAAACAAAGTAAAACAGGCGAATAGGATTCATGTCGTGCTCCTTCTCATCAATTAAAATATTGATATAAATTCAATTGTGGCGAACCAAGCGGCCACAGACACGTCCCATTATGTAGAGAGGGCAGCAGCAGACACTACAAGTCAATGACTGATTTGGCTGTAGGAAAACGCAGCAGTGCCCCAGGAAAGGTCTGATAACCAAATCAGCCTATTCCTACGGCCTGCCCCCACCCAGTTACTTAAAATGTGATGCATTGACTGACCAACGAATTGATTTGCCTATTGATTTAACTACTTGCCTATTGATTTAAATAAGGAAACCTCATGGAACAATGGTTACACACACATGCCTGGTTAGGCATCCCCCTTTATGAATGGTTATATGCCGCACTGATTTCTTCCCTGCTCTACCTGGTTTTCTACCAGGGATGGAAAATAGCCATCAGCAGGCTGTCTAAAATAGCGCAACGCACCTCCACCAGGCTGGATGACATCGCCATAGAGGTTCTGCAAGGCACACAGCAATTGACATTATTACTGTTGGCCACATTGATGGGGCTGCACGTGCTGGAGTTACCAGAAAAATGGGCGGCGCGACTGGACCATGTGTTATTTATCACCATCGGTATCCAGGTAGCGATTTGGCTCAACAGGGGCGTCGGCATCTGGGCGCGTGAACACCTGTCGTCCATTGATGGCCCCGCGCCCGGGGCTAATCCGGTGATGACGACGGTATTGTCATGGATACTACGCGTCTTCATCTGGTCAGTGGCATTGTTAACTGTGCTGGACAATGTTGGCGTCAATATCACGGCATTTGTTGCCAGTCTTGGTGTGGGCGGTGTGGCGGTTGCCCTCGCCGTGCAAAATATCCTAAGTGACCTGTTTGCTTCCTTATCGATTGGCCTGGACAAACCTTTTGAAGTCGGTGACTTTGTGGTGTTTGGGGAGATTGCCGGGGTGATTGAACGCGTGGGCTTGAAAACAACCCGGATCAGGAGCATCAGCGGTGAGCAGGTCATCTGCGGCAATACAGAGCTGTTGAAAAATACCATCCACAACTACAAGCGCATGGAAGAACGGCGCGTGGTATTTACCTTTGGCATTAATTACGCCACGCCGCCAGAGACGATTGCCGACATCCCCGGCATCGTCCGCAAAGCGGTAGAGGCTTCCAGCAATACCCGTTTTGACCGGGCCCACTTCAAGGCATTCGGCGCCAGCTCGCTAGACTTTGAAATTGTCTACTTCATTACCTCCACTGACTTTAATGTGTATATGGATGTCCAGCAAAGCATTAACCTTTACCTCATGAAAGCGTTCCAGGCACACGGGGTTGACTTTGCATTCCCAACCATGACCATCAACCTGCCTGAGCTGCCCAGGGACAATGCTCAAAACAACACAGCACGGCCATCCATCAAGGCGGAAAAGTGGGTCAGCCAAACAGTAAACAGATGAGGGGCATAAAGCAATTCCTACACCCATTTACGTATTCATCCGATGCAGGCTTAGCGGCGCCGTAGGCATACTAAAACTTCATTATCATTCTAAATAGTTTTGGAGACGCAAGATGGACAATGAAGAGATTATTTCCACCCTCAATGACTTGATCGAGGTATCCAAAGATGGGGAAGAAGGTTTCCGTTCTTCGGCTGAAAATGTCGATGACCCACAATTAAAAGCCTTCTTCCTTCGCCGGTCACAGGAAGTGGCTGCCAGTGTGCAGGAGTTACAGGAACTGGTGCGCTCACTGGGGGGTGAACCCGCTTCCTCTACCAGTTTGAGCGGTGCATTGCACCGACGCTGGATAGATATCAAAACGGCCCTCACCAGTAACGATACCCTGGCAGTCTTGAATGAAACAGAGCGCGGTGAAGATGTGGCGCTGGCCACTTACCGCAGGGCAGCTGAAAAAGACTTGCCTACCCATGTACGCTTTGTCGTGGTGCGCCAGCTTGAAGGCGCCAAACGCAACCATGATGAGGTCAAACGCTTGCGGGATGCCGCGCGTGCAGAAGCTGCCGCCCATTAACAGCAAGTGAATGATTCATGGTTGAAGTATAACGAAGCCTCGTCTCCGACGGGGCTTCGTTTACGCCAATCACATTAGAACATCCTTAAGATTCCGGCCGTGACACTATCAGGAGAGCGACGTGAGCCACAGTACAGAAAAGTGGGAGCAATTGACCAGCGAATGGGCCGACTCCCTCAAAAAAGCAAAAGTGCGGCAAGCCATCATAGACGATAAAATGCATTCCTTCCTCAAAGGGAATGGATGCCTGCCTACTGATGAAGAACTAGAAATGGTAGAGCAGTTATGGGAACAACATGTTCAAGCCAGGAACAAGACCAACCGCTTTATTCAGGACGTCCTGTTAAACTACCTTCCGACAGACTGATCTGGCATCAAGGTTGTACATCTGCCCAGTCATGGGTGATCTGTTCCAGTGTGCGATTGGTTTTCACTATGCCACCTTCGGTAGAGATCACCCAGCTGACCGGGATGTAATGGTGCTTACCCGAGTCATCTTTTTTCAGTTTGATCACATCATCGCTGACCAGATGGTCCACCACGGCCACATGTTCTGCCTGGGCGGTGGTGACAGGCATATCAGCTTTAATTTCTGCGGCATCAATCATGGCAAAAATTCCTTTTAAAGTAATGAGCCTCTACTTTGCCCTGCCCGCTTTTCCACGGCTAGACCATTCTGACTGAATTGCTTGTAAGAATCCTGAGAAGACCTCTCTGTCTTGATTATCTGACAAACAAGTCAGTTTGCGCCCGACGGTGTTTTCCCGGTGACATCCCTTAACATTAAAAATAATTCAAGATCATGCTTTGAAAGGCACTCCATGGCGATATTCAACATCACCGTTTGGCAAGGAAAACCCCATGAAGGCACTCCCGTCTGGCAAGCCAATGTGCTGGCGCCGGATGTAGAAGAAGGTTACAGGATAGGCAAAACGCGTTTTGGCGTTGAACACCCCGAATTGAAGTTGGAGGATTACACCATCGTCGCCGATGGTGACAGTGTGGAAAAATCCATCAGCGTTTAAATCTTTTGGAGGAATATCCCATGAAAATTCACAGACAATTAACAGAAGAACGCCACAAACTAGGTGAGCTGATTGCAGATTTTGATATCGCGATGCTTACTTTCATGAACCACCAGGGCCTGTTGATCAGCCAGCCGATGGGGCCGATTGAAATGGATAATGATGGCGTGATCTGGTTCTTCACCGACCGCAGGTCTGAAAAGGTGGATCATCTGGAAACACTAAACCTGTCTTTCAGCGGCGAACCCGATGGCATGTATGTTTCCTTGTCCGGTCATGGTGAAATAGAGGTCAACCCTGGCCGCCAACAGGCTTTATGGTCCCCTTATGTCAGGCCCTGGTTTCCTGAAGGACCTGATTCGTCGTCGCTGTGCCTGCTAAAATTTGTCCCTCATTTGGCAGAATATTGGGATGCCCCTCACAGCAAAGTGGTCAGGCTGTTTGCCATGGTGGCCTCGATGGCCGCATCAAAACCGATTGGGCTCGGAGAACACGCCCGCCTGAATCATTTGTAAATGCACTCGCCTGCTTTAAAACGACAAACCCGGCGTATGCCGGGTTTGTCGTAATGCAAGTTAACGTCTGGATTATTTGTTCATGACGTACATAGTCACTTCGAAGCCAAAACGCATTTCAGTAGCAGCTGGTTTAGTCCACATGGTCATTCTCCTTAAATAAGTTTTTGATCAATAAGTACATCTCGTTAGGCATCACTATACGCATCGTATTAATTTAATGCTTGCGCAGCCTTCTTAAAAATCACTCATGATTTTACTTAGCTGCAGGCATCTCTATTCTCCAATCGCGAAACCAATCCCGAACATGGTTTGTGCCTGGTTGTAATCGAGCAGCGAGACGCCATAGCCACTTGCCAGCATGGCATAAAAGCGCACACTTTCACTTTTGAGCGGTTTGTACTGCACATCAAACTTCACATACCCCTTGTTATCACTGCGCAAATTATTGCGTAAGGTGACGCTGGCAGCGGTCGTATTGGCTTCGTTATCCCAACGCAGCACTGCATCGCCGTAGCCCATATATTTGCTAATGTCCGGGTTATCGTCATTGGACTTGGTCTCGGGGATGCGCCACCAGGGCCGGAACAGCAGACTGTACCTGTCATTCAATTGCCAGCCACCTTGCAGGTAAATCCGGTTCCAGCTACGTGAAAGCGGCTCCGAACGACCATTGGATTCATGTACCACGCCCAGGTTAACCATATCCGGCAGGGCCGCCCATTGTTTGGGCTCGCCCGGTTTGTTCAACCCCAGGGACAAGATTAACTCGGGCGAATAGTTATGATCTCGCATCGGGCGAGACTGGCTCGCGCTATAAACCTGCCAGAAAGATTGCTGCGTATAGGCACCCCACAGACGCGCACTATGCACCCAGCGGTTTTCCGGCAGCCAGTCAGACAAATTCATGAGCTGGGTTTTCAGGCTGATCTGGAAGTGCAGGTCATTATTGTTTAAATCCCGGTCCTGGGTATTGGGCCTGGAGGGGGAGGTCGGCACCTCATTCGGATTATTGGAATATGCCGCCACCACGTAATTGAGCTGGTAGGTCTCCAGATCGGTAAAGTGCAGCTCATCATCGGCATTCAGGTGCCACTTACGCGCCAGGTAATTGGTTTTTGAATCCACCTTTTCCACCAGAGCAGCCTGTTTTGAAGTGTGGATCTTTGCCTCAGGCGAGGTGGGTGCATATTGTTGCGCCACTTGGTCAAAACACAGCAAACGACGGCGGGCATCCTCACCAAATTCGCTTTGGCAGGTGCGCAGGGCGTTCTGCAAATCGTTACCATCCGCCGCCTGCACACTCAGGGGCAAGGCAAAAACAATCAGGCTGCGCAGTAAAATGTGGCGCAGGTCGCCAGGTGTTAACATGTGGATTCCCTTCTTAGGGCGCTGAGTTCAAGGCGCCGGATTCATTATGGTCAAATGCAGTTGTTCAATCGCATCTAATACGTCATCGCTCAGGCGAACCTGGTAAGCCGCGATATTTTCCTGCAACTGGTGCATATTGGTGGCACCGATAATCGTCGTGCCGACAAACCAGCGGTGATACACAAAACTGAGCGCCAATTGTGCCGGTGTCAGGCCATGCGCGCGCGCCAGCTCGGCATAGGCTTTGGAGGCGGCAGGCACGCCCGGTTTTTTGTAACGCTGGGCATAGCCCAGGAACAAGGTGACGCGGCCCGGCGTGGCAGGATCATCCACATACTTACCGGTGAGGTGGCCAAACGCCAGTGGTGAATAGGCGGCCAGGCTGATGCGCTCGCGGTAAAGCACTTCGGTCATGCCAAACTCCATGCCGCGGTTCATCAGGTTGTAGCAGTTTTGCAGCACGGCAATGCGCGGCAAGCCCTGCTCACGGGCAACGCGCAAAAACTCCATCACGCCCCAGGGCTGCTCATTACTCAAGCCTATCGCCCGTATCTTGCCTTCGCGAATCAATTCATCCAGGACTTCAAGCTGGGTCTGGATCGGCACCCAGGCCTGTTGCTCGCCATTGGCGTCCAGTTCTGCACTGGGGTCAAACTGGTACTGGCCGAACATGGGCACATTGCGTTCAGGCCAATGCAAGTAAAGCACATCCAGGTAATCGGTTTGCAAGCGCGTCAGGCTATCATGCACGGCCTGACGAATATTGGCGCGGTCCATGCCAGTCGGGCCGCCACGAATCCACTGCATGCCGCGCCTGGGGCCAGCCACTTTACTGGCCAGTACAAAACGGTCCCGGCGCTGGTTCTTGATCCAGTGACCCAGTATGGTTTCAGTACGCGTCACCGTCTCGGCACGCGGTGGCACCGGATACATCTCGGCCGTATCTATAAAGTTAATGCCCTGCTCTAAGGCAAAATCGAGCTGGCTGTTGGCGTCTTGCTGGGTATTCTGGTCACCAAAGGTCATGGTGCCCAGCGTGATTTTTGAAACATGAATACCGCTGTCACCCAAATATGTAAAATCAATCAATGTAACACCTGTTTATCTGTAGGTACTTGCATTACGATGCTGGAAACCGCTTCAGGTTCCTTAGGAGCAGGCAAGGCCCAACCCGCATCTTGGCTGGCGATCATCAGCATACGGCTGATCGCCAGCACCAACTGCGGGTTCAAGCCCATATTGACGTTGACCCCATTGGCACAAACCATTTGCATATTGTTCAGTTGGTCATTAATGGAGACAAACCGGACTTCAACCACCAACAGCACCTCATCGCTGACCATGTTGGGCCGTTGCTGGTAAGCCGTCTCAAAATCTAGGTGCTCCAGTTGTTGCACCGCTTCGGCTTCCTGCTCAAACTGGCGCGTGGCGTCGACGAGGGACTGCGCACTTTCCGGCACCGATGCAGGCACTGGCAAATGTGCCTCGCGGTTGAATATCTTGAAGATTTCGCGTGCCACCCGGTAGGTAATCCATAACTGGACTTCCTGCTCCGGGCTGACAGCGGTTCTCAACAGCAAGCGGTCTTGCTGCCTGTCATAAGAAAGATTGATCTGCTGTATGGATTGCTGTTGCATGGGGATACACGATTTGCAAACGGTCATGGATAGCATACCGCAGTCAGGCAGCAGCTACCTAATACTATCAGCGATCACCCGCGCCAAAGATACACTCCGATACAAAACCGCCACGCTATTGCCGGATAAATTTGCGTATGCTTTTGTCTGACAAAACAGGAATATTTCCGATGGAGGCGATATGATTTCACGCAAAAAATTATTACTTACCAGCTTGCTGGCAAGCCTGGCTCTGGCCAGCCAAGTCGCCCATGCTCATCCGCCCGGCCATGGTGGCTGGCGTGGCAATGTCGGTGTGTATTTCGGCTCCCCCTACCCGTTCTATCCTTACCCTTACGCGGCCTATCCTTACCCCTATGTGTATAGCCCTCCGCCGGTGATTATCACGCAACCACCGCAACCCCAGGTCTACATTGAGCAAGGCAACGGTAGTAGCGCACCCGCACAAACCACTCCTCCGGCGAGTGCCAGCAACGGTAATGGGCAAGGCTACTGGTATTACTGTGAACAGTCTGACGGCTATTACCCCTACGTGAAAGAATGCCCGGCGGGCTGGAAACAGGTGACGCCTGCCCCGCCACCCGCCACCTCGGCCAAATAGGGTAAAGCCATGACTATTTACCCAACGTTGAGCATCGTAGCAATGGCGCTGACTTTATCTGCCTGTGCCACCAACCCGACCGGCCCCAGCAATATGGCGCTACCGGGCACTGGCAAAGACTTTAATGTCTTCCGTGCAGATGATTTATCCTGCCGCGATTTTGCGCTGACGCAAATTGGTGGCAAAACCATCAACCAGCAATATGATTCCAGCCTGGCAGCCACCACTGCCGTCGGAACTGTCGTCGGTGCCGCCATTGGCGCCGCCGCAGGCGGTGGTGAAGGCGCAGCCATCGGCGCAGGTGTGGGGGCGTTATCTGGCGGCGCCATCGGCGCCAATACGGCCTCTGTCAGCGGCATGAACGCGCAGGACAAATATGACAATGCCTACTATCAATGCATGTATGCGGCCGGGCATAAAATCCCGGTACCCGCCAGCATGGCAAGGACCTATTCGCAGGGGACAAACACCGCACCAGCGACTGGTGGCACCAGCTATTATCCTCCGCCTCCGCCACCACCCGGTTATCAGCGTTAGCCAAGCAATCAGGCAGTCGTGTGCTGCCTGAATTTATCCAGCTTATTCATCAGTCCGAGTCAGCGTTACGCAGGTCATCAGTTTGACCGCATAGGCATTAAAAACGGTGAATGTCCATTGTCGCTATCGCAAACTTAACATGTCTGTCCTGGTCGTAGAGACATGCGCATCATCAAAACCTTTTTCATCCTCCTGCTCGCGTTTTCAATCATCAGTTGTAGCCTGGTTAAGACCGCTTACAACAACGCACCTGCACTGATCGCATGGCGGCTGGATCATTATTTTAATTTCAGCGAAGCACAAAAAGCCAAACTGAAACCCGCACTGCAGGACTTGCATGCATGGCATCGTAAAAACGAGTTACCGCGCTATGTGTCGTTGCTGGATGAAATAAACGATGATCTCAACCATGAGATAAGTTCACAAACTGCCTGCCAACGCATTGAGTCCATCAAATCAAATCTGCGAACGCTTCAAACAAAAATCATCCCTATTATTGTTGACGTCGCCGAGACACTCAGTGATAAGCAACTGCAGTATTTGCAGAAAAAGCTGGAAAAACGCAACCAGGAATGGAAAGAGGAATGGTGGCAGGAAACGATAGAAGAACAGCGCGAAGTAAGGCTGGAAAAATCCCAGGACTTTGCTGAAAAAGTGTATGGCGATTTAAACGAAAAACAAATAAACCTTTTAAAGCAGGCCATTGCCAGGAGTGACATTGATCCGGCCATCACCTACTCTGAGATTTTGCGTCGCGACGAAGAGTCGTTGGCGATCCTTAAGTCATTACGAGATCCAGCCTTATCAAATGAACAAAAATCGCAACTGGTCCGCGCAGGGTTTGAACGCATGCAAAACAGTCCGAATCCGGCCTACCAGGCTTATATCGATAAAGTCACGCAGCAAACGTGTGAAACCATCGCAAGCCTACACACCTCAACAACGATCAAACAACGCCAGCATGCACAACAATGGATAGAGGATTACAAGACGCAGTTTACGCAGTTGCAAAGCAAATGATCTGTGGCGTTTGAAGGGTCTATCTTGTCGCTCTGGTCATTTGGATTTGCGGGTCATTGAGGGCTGAGTAAAAGAGAAATTCTTTTACTTTTTATTTTGACCGAAAGTATCTTTTTTCAGTTTTAAATCCAAAAAGTCTAACCCTGAAGATCGTTGTTTTAATTTGTAGCACTTGTGTGCTACATTCATTTCAGTTTGTCACTTGAGGCGTATGATGACCACCACAACCATCCGACTATCCAAAGAGCTTAAAGCCCGCGTAGCTGAAGCAGCAAAGCGCGCAGGTACAACCACGCACGGCTTTATTCTGGAAGCAATTGCTGACAAGACCGCCCTATATGAAAAACGCGCAGATTTTTTACAACAAGCTGAAGCGCGCTATGAAAACATCATTGCCACAGGGGAAACCATCGCCTGGGATGAGATGAAAAGCTACCTCAAGGCAAATATTGCCAACGCGGATGCGCCAATACCCAAAAGCCGTAAACTCGTGCGTTAATCATGACAGCGATTGAACTTGCCCCAGAAGTCGGTCAGGACTTTCAACGCATACTGGCCCACTTAAACACTTTTCAGGTTGAACACCCACAGCAGCGGATTGAAGAAATCATCCATGCCATCGACATTCTCAGCAATAGCCCACAAATCGGTCGGCCAACGGATTTTGGGCTGCGCGAGCTAATCATCGGTCGACGTTCACATGGTTACATCGCCCTTTACCGCTATGTTTCAGAGATAGATACCATTTTTGTGTTGGCAATTAGAAGCCAAAGTGAGGCGGGATATGCTGAGAGGGATTGAGACTTTTTAGGTTTAGGTGGGTGCTGGAACAGTGCATATTCCCATTCATTTTTACGCTGAACCTAGTATCACGGACCCCTAATATCAAAAACAGGCAGCCAGAGGCTGCCTGTTTCGTTTTCACTCAAGGGGATTAAATCAACATACCGCCAGAAGCTTCAATGCGTTGCGCATTCACCCAGCGGTTATTTTCAGACAACAGGCTGGCAATCATGGGGCCAATATCATCCGGCACGCCGACACGGCCAAGCGCTGTTTGCCCAGCAATGTAGGCATTCACCTCCTTATTATCCCGCACCAGACCCTGGCCAAAATCGGTTTCAATTGCCCCAGGCGCGACGGTGTTCACCGCAATCTGGCGTGCACCCAGCTCTTTCGCCATATAACGCGTCAACACTTCAATACCGCCTTTCATGGCCGCATAAGCACTGTAACCAGGCAGCGTGAATCGTGCCAGGCCGCTGGAAATATTCACAATGCGGCCGCCATCATTGATCAATGGCAACAACTTCTGCGTCACGAAGAAGGTGGATTTCAGGTGGATGTTCACCATGTCATCAAATATCTGTTCAGTCGTTTCAGCAAAGGGTGCAGTCAGGCCAGTCCCCGCATTGTTCACCAGATAATCAAATTTTTCTGCCTGAAAATGTGTTTGCAATGCTTGTTTCAAGGTACTAGCAAATGCATCAAAGGTCTTCACCTGTGACACATCCAGTTGCAAAGCCACCGCCTTGCGTCCCAGGGCAGTAATCTCATTCACCACCTCTTGGGCAGCGGCCTGTTTGCTTTGGTACGTCAGCACCACATCCATGCCCTGTTTTGCCATCGCCAATGCCGTATTTTTACCCAAACCACGGCTACCACCTGTAATCAATGCAATATTAGTCATGCTCATTCTCCTGTGTTGATGAAAGATGTGCGTAGTTTATTGACATTAAAATTAAAGATAAATCAGCCATTAGTGATTATACTGTTCATAATAAATGAACAATTGAACAGTTATGATAGATAGCACCGAAAGCCTGAAACGTTTTATGCGCGTCGCCGAACTGGGTAGTTTTAGCAAAGCAGCGGAGAGTCTGAGCCTGCCTAAAGCCAGCGTTTCACAAGCGATACAGCAACTGGAAACTAAACTGCAAACACAGCTGTTTCACCGCACCACACGCAAAGTACAACTCACGCCCGATGGCCAACTGTTTTACGAAAAAAGCAAAGATGTGTTGAGTGAGATAGAAGAACTGGAAACCTTGTTCATGAGCGACGACAGCCAGGTCACAGGCATCGTCCGAGTGAATATGTCGCAACCCATGGCCAGGCACCTCGTCATCCCCGCCCTACCCCCTTTTTTGCAACGCCACCCCAACCTGAATATCGAAATCAGCAGCGAAGACCGTAAAGTCGATTTGGTCAGGGAAGGCTATGACTGCGTGGTCAGAACCGGTGAAGTTGAAGAGTCCGGCATGATCATGCGCAAGATAGGCGAAATGCAACAGAGCAACTTCGTCAGCCCTGCTTATCTTGCGCAATATGGCACACCCAAAACCATTGCAGATTTACAGTACCATTACCTCATTCACTACCAAACTAGCAGCAATAACCGCTTTGACGCTTTTGAATACCAGCAGGACGGCAAACTCCACAGCCTCAAAATGCCCAGCCGCATTTGTGTCAATAACACCGACGCCTACCGCGCAGCCTGCGCGGCCGGGCTGGGGATTATGCAAGCGCCAAAACTAGGCGCGATGGCGATGCTGACTAGCGGACAACTGGTTGAAATACTACCTACATTCACCGCACCAAGCATGAGCGTTGCGCTGCTGTTTCCGCACCGTCGCAACTTATCAAAGCGTGTGCGGATTTTTATGGATTGGTTGACTGAGATTGTTCAAAGCAACTTATAAAACTAATCAGGCACGAAATGCCAATTTAAACTAAACCACACACCACGAGGCGCACCGGGCGCGATGAAGTTAGTACTAAGCCAATCATTAGAGTTATGGTTATAGCCATCAGGACCAATAGCACCCTGAATACTTGGCGAGAATGGATTGCGCCCCAATCTTCCGGCACTGAAGTATTCTTTATCAAACAGATTATTTATTAATAACGTTGCAGTCCATTCTTTGCTGATTTTATAGCTAGTAAAAAAGTTGACTGTGCCGAATCCCGAAACATAACCTGGATTATTGCCTGCCTGACGTGGAACCAAAACATCTCGTATCACCCCATTCTCTAGGACCGCCACATTTCTGTATTGCGGTACATTTGCACGATGCTCGTTATTTTCATTACCACGGACAAAGGACTTAGAGTGGATAACGGTATTGAACCCGATTGTCCATTGGTCAGTAAGGTCATAACTGACATTCGCATTTAAATTATGTAAAGGCACCCCGGGCATGCGATTTCCTTTTTTTACCTTGATGACATTATTTCCGTAGTAGTTATCGAAGACGGCACTACTATTATCTTCACTAATCATAGTAAAGTTATCTTGAAAAGTCGCATCAGTGAGGCTATAGTTAAATCCAAAATTCCATTTATCTATCTTACCGGAAATACCCCCTTCTATTCCTCGGCGCCTAGTATTTCCGACATTGTCAAAAAAACCCAGTCCATTACTCACGGCAATGAAATATATATCATTTCTTAGATCAGTCTGATAAGCATTTAAATTCCACTGTATATTTTCAGACAATTTACCTCTTGCACCAAAATCATAGCTAGTTGAACGGATTTGCTTTAAATAAGGATCACCAGACAGCGTATTGGGTAAAGAGCAAGAACGATTTTCAACTACACTCTTTGCACCATAATCAAAACGATCAGGGATACCATCATTATTGTCGTCATAAGAGGCTTTGACTGTAGGTGTTTCATCAAAGGCACAACCCAACTCAATCACGCTCGGTGTGCGAGCTCCCTGAGAGATATTTGCAAATACGTTCACATTTTCATTGGCCTGCCAGGTCAAACCCATCGATGGATTGAGAGAGTAGTAGCTGAATTTCTCGGTCTCTGAAGGATCAAGATTGCTGACTGTTATCGGGCTTCGATAGTTGAGCGGTGTATTGGCACACTCCTCGTCAGTTCTGCAGACATCATGACCAAATGGAAAATTAATCAAATTACCCAAGCCATATGAAAAGAAGCCATAGCGTGTAGCAATATTGTTTTGTGACTGGGTCTCGTTATATCGGGCGGAAAGATTGAAATTCCAGTTCTTGACCGGATTCCAGGTCTCACTGAAATAAATACTTTTGGTGAGATTGGTACCACTGAAATTATTGTTTTGTAACGGAATGGTCGCTGCGGCAAACACCGGATTAATCTCATCTGGCGCCAGATAGGCGTGACGATCTGGTGTCAACATGCCAAAGCGCTGACTGTTAGTGTAGGTCGCCTGTGCACTGTCGATAGACATTCCTATCATGAACTTATGTTTTTCCAGGTTCCAGTTGAATTGCAGAGAAGCCCCATCTATAGTCTGGTTGATATTGTTATCAGTGATAACGGCGGTAGGAATCCCATCCACATATCCTGACTGACCAAAATAGGCTCCATCGACCAACGTCGGAAAGTCTTGCCCAGGATCTTTAATATTGTAGGGTCCTGGAAAATCTTTACCGGTATTTTCCAATGAGCTCGCGGGCTGACATTTGTCAATATTTAGGGCTGGCTTCATCACCACATAATTTTTAATGATGTCGCCATTTGCCTGTTTTTCATAATAATAAGTATCGATGCCAGCATACCAATACACATTTTCACCTTGAAAAGTTGGAGTATTCAGCTGGTGATAATCAGAGAAAATGCCAGGATTCACAGAATAAGAAACTTCCCCGAAACTATAATCGGTAGTGGGTCCTGTCGGGGGTGATTCATATTCAAAGTCCCTAGCCAACATCTGAGCTGTGTAAATATTACGTGTTGAGTTAAAAAATGTGGTGTACGCTTTCACAAAGTAATCTGGTAACGCCGCATTTACGTTAGAAGCATATTTCACATCCAAGTCAACTACGCCGTTATTGTTGAAATAATCCTGTGTAAATTCTCCTGAGAAAAAATCTTCGCCTTGCGTGATGTTGACCGGAATCAGCACATAGTCAGGCATTCCATACTGATTAGTACTCTTAAATAGACAAGTGAATTCCTCACCATTTTGCGGTAGCCTTTTGACCGTTCGGGTTTCAGGCCAATCCATAAATGCATCCGCCCCGATCTGGTGTCGCTTACTGTTTCGACTGTAAACCTGCCCTGTAATCGTGAAATTGTCGCTTACGAAATAACTGCCTGATAACTGGAATTGAGACAGGTTGTTATCAGTCGTATCTGGGGATGTAAATACATTTTTACGGTCTTGGGCATAAACTTCACTGGGAACAAGTCCATTGCCGACTAACTCTGTTTTAACCAATAGAGTACTTAAATTCAAATCAAGTTTTTCCCCTCTATAACTCGCCTTACCAAAAAACTGATTTACTTTGCTTGGAGAATCCTTACGCCACCCATCCTCCAGAAAAAAATTACCTGCACTAAACAAAGCAATGGTGCCGTTATTCCAGCCCCCTTCAACCTGAAGTTGTTTGCGATCAAAGGAGCCAGTCAGAATATCGGCATCCAAACCTGCGTTATTAAATCCATCTTTGGTTTTCATGGAGAATGCACCGCCTAGAGTATTTAAGCCAAAAATCGGATTAGAGCCAGGAAAAACATCTACGCCAGCCAAGGCATTCAAAGGAATCATGTCCCAGTTCACGACATCGCCAAATGGCTCGTTGACACGAATACCATCAAAAAATACACTCAAGCCTTGAGGTGTACCAATTTGCGGCCCAGCCGTGAAACCACGATACTGGACATCCATTTGAAATGGGTTGCCCTGATAGTCATTAACAGTCACCGACTGCAATTTACGGTTCATGAGATCAGTCAGACTCAAGGAGTGTGCTTCCTTGATTTCTTTGGCCGAAATGCTTTGCACATTACCGGGGATTTCCTCTTTGGTTAAACCCAGACCGGGCAGCGGTCCGACTTCATAAAAACGTTTGGCGCGCACTTCAACCTTATCCAGCTGAACACTTTTCTCATCTCTCAAAGCACGTTGAATCAGCATCTTTTCGCCTTCAATCTTCCCTTGCAAACCTGTGCCATCGAGCAACCTTTTAATAGCTTCTTTACGCGTCATGCGGCCTTTAACGGCGGGAGATTTTTTGTCGACGATGAGTGCGCTATCTACCGTGAGCGATAAATTACTTTGGATGGCAAACTGACGTAGCGCAGCAGCCAGTGGTTGGGCAGGCAGGTCTATATTCAGCGGCAAGGCAAAGCTCTCTTCTTGCTCGCCGGGCAGTGCCGTATTGAGTTCAGCATGCAGGGCTGCGGGTGTATTCATGCCGATGAGTGCCGCCAGTATGGCTGTTTTAAGCGTGTTATTTTGCATGGGACGTCCGTCAATTACAGGTCTTGTTAAACATGTAACTGGCGGACTGGCAAAATGCCTGATATGCGTGACTTAAAAGAAATGTAAAGAGTTACCGTTTAGGCTCGATCTGCAATGCATTGTCTTTGCGCTTCAAGCTCACCGGGACGGATTGCGGCAAGGTTTGGATAAAGCTTTCAACCTCAGCGACTTTAACGACAGCATTGACTTTGGGCGTTTGGTCGCCAAAGAACATGGCTTTGACGGTTGGGTTACGGTAACGCGATAAGGTATCAGCGACTTCAAACATGTCGGCACGGTCAAAAATGATGCGGCCACTAGTAAAGCTGAAGCTATCCGCCGCATTGCGGTTGACCTTGTGCGGTGCGCTCATTGGCTCAATCTCGGCCACCTCGCCATTTTGCAGGATGACTGCTTGCTCGCTGCCATCTGCACGGGCTACCTGCACGCGGCCGTGGTCGACACTGATACGCACTTTTTTACTGAGCTGGTTGACGGCAAAGCGCGTACCCAATACGGTAACCTTGGCTTGCGGGGTTTCAACCACAAATGGGCGGCCAGGGTCTTTGGTGACCTCAAAAATGGCTTCACCACGGCTGAGTTTCACCAGGCGCTGATGACGGTAGAACACAATCTCCATGGCGCTATTGGCGTTGGCCGTGACGACTGAACCATCATCCAGCGTACGCTTGAGCATTTGTGCTACGGCGGTGGTTTGCATTTCAGTGGAGAGCGGCGCGGCCTGCCACTGCATATATTGCGTGTGGCCCAACAGGCCCAAGCCTGCACATACCAGCATCACAGCCAGGCCAGAGCCCAGTTTGGAGATTTTTTTGCGGCGGGCTGTTTGCTCAAAGTAGAGTTTTTGCGAGAGTGCATTAGAAAGCTCTTTGAGTCTGGCGGTAGAGCTAAAGTCTTCCATGGTGGCTTCAATCATCTGATAGGCGGCCTGATGCCTGCGGTCTGACAACAACCAGACTTCAAAGGTGGTCCGCTCGGGCGAGTCTGGCGCGACTTCACGCATGCGCACATACCAACGCGCCGCCGCTTGCCTGATCATATCCTCGTGCTTATGGTTCATCACACGGTTGCCTCTATGAGCTCGCGTGCACTGCTTAAATCGAGAATGGCACGCATCACGTGACGCTCAACCATGTTTTTGCTAATGCCGAGCGCAGCCGCAATCTCGGTTTGGGTGTGCCCTTCTACGCGATACATCCAGAATACCTGGCGGCAACGTGGCGGCAATTGCTCCAGAATCTGCTGAATCATTTCCAGCCGCTGCTTGATATCACTCAGCTGCTCCACGGATAAGGTTGGCGTATCCAGCCATTCGCGGTTAAGGCCTATTTCAGCCTCCAGCGAAACAAACCGCTGTGCGTGATGATAGCTGTCCACAATCAGGTTTTTAGCAATGCTGCGCATATAGGCATGCGGTTCGGCATCCTTGTTGGCACTGCCGGAGATGGTGTAGCGGATCAAGGCATCATGCAGGATATCTTTGGCCAGGTGCGGGCACGCAACCTTAAAGCGTATGTAACCAAGCAAATCGGTATACGCCCATTGCAGATTGATGCCACACCAAACCATTGTTTTATCCATGCTCCTTATTGGCAAAATGTGTGCCACCAAATCATGCACGCTTTTACTTGTTATGCGCGAACCTGCTTCTGATATTGATGCTTATCAACCACCAACATGGCTGATAATAACCACATAGGTAGAGCGAAATTGCATGACTTTAGAAGCACCTCTCCAAGTATTATCTGCTGAACAAATGATACTTTTTCCTGTAACTTATTGATGACAGCAAGAGTAAACCGCTCGCAAACAACCAAATTGGAGAGGGTGCTGGAACAGCACTGGCTGCATCAAATGTATAAAGCGTCCAATTGACTGTAAATGACAAATACTCTCGATTGGTCATGGCACCATTGATTTCACCGTACAGAATCGTTTGCTCTAACACAGTGCCATCTACCGGAGAATACAGACTCTGTTCAGACCTGAAATAACCGCCGACAGGAAATGGCGTCAACGGGTCAAGCCATGGATTTGGAGGGTTATATGGGTCATCAACTTTGTAATAAAGCTCAAAGTTACCTGAAAAGGTTTTCAGGTCATCATTTCTTGAAAAAATACCAAACGCATAAAAAGAGTCCGGCTCGAACTCAACAATCTCATGAGTCGTGGTTAAACCTACATTACCGCTTACAAAAGTAGACTGTCCTGTAAACCAGAAAAAATCGTTTTGCACGTCCCTGGCCAAAACCCCACTAAAGCTGTCCTGGAAATACTCAATCTTTGCTTCAGTATTGAAACTGAGCATAAGTGCCCCGACCGCAAGCCATATTCTTACTTGTTTTATTAGCATATATTCCTACCTCTTATCGTTTGAACTCATCTTAGCTACTATGTAAAACCCTTAACAGGGAAACGTTCCCGCATTCTCAACTCTCAAAAAAATCCCCCATGTTTTGCCGGAGGAAAGAATGGCAAACCACAGGGGGTAGAGAACAGACGTTATCGTTGAGCGAAAGTGAGGGATGTACTTTCTAAATAACGCCTGGCTTCGGGAAACCGCGAACGGATCACTCCAGCTTGAAAGCGACTGGTATTGTTATTTTGAAGCTTTTCTTTCTTAAACTGTCTTTCACGCCAAGTTGGGCAATCGCCTTTTTCACCATGCGCATGGCCTCTTCATCCAGCGGCACATGTTTGCTGCTATCTGCCAGTGACACATTCACCAACTCACCTTTTACAAACTGCGCGACCACGATCGCTTCACCTTCGAGATGACGGCGGATAGCAATCGGCGGATATTGTTTGCTTTTATTCACCAGCGAGCGCAACTGCTCGCCATAGTCACCCCAGGCGTCATTGTCACTCGCACTGAGCTCGTCTGTTTCTGCAGTGGCAGTGGCCACCGGGGCCGCCGTTGGCTTGGCTTCTTTGGCAGTGCTTTCACTGCTTGTCGCTGATGCATGCGCCGCAGTGTCAGCTGTATTGTTGGTCGCAGGTGCCGGGGCAGGCTCAACCTTGGCTGGCGGCTGCACAGGCTGCTCCTGCACACGGTAATCCGAGTCATTGTGACTAGGCGTCGCCAGCACAGGCTTAGGTGTTTCCACAGGCGTCACTGGTTTTATCACGGGCTTTGGTTCGGCCTTTGGCGGCTCCGCAGGTTTTGGGATATCTACTGGCGGCGAAACCTGTTGTACTGCAGGCGCAGGGGCTTTGATCGAAAAAAACTCGATTTCCATGCGCTCGGGGATGGCTGGCAATTGAATCTGGCTTAGTTTTGGATAAATCATCGCCACCAGCAGATGCAACCCCAGCGACACTGCCACTGCTCGCCAAAGCAGTGAGTCATTGTGTGCTTGAGGATAAATCAGGGTGGTCATGCCAATTTATTTCCGAGACTCTGGCGACATGACAAAACTGAACTTGCTGATGCCTGCCCGCTGTATCGCGGCCAGCACTTTTGCCACCACGCCATACTGCGCATGTTCATCGGCATAAATTTCTACCGCCGGATCATGCTTTTGCTTTAGCGTCCCCAACTCAGTAGTCAGGCTATCAAGCGGCATATTTTTCTGGTCCAGGTACACATCCCCGGTATCTGTCACACTGATATGCGCAGTTTTGGGCACTGTCACCGCCACCTCTGCACTAGCTTGCGGCAGCTTGACCTTGACGGCATTCATCAGCAACGGTGCCGTGACGATAAACACAGTCAGCAATACCAGCATCACATCTACCAGCGGCGTCACATTGATTTCGCTGACTAAGTCTTCGCTCTCACTTTCACTAAACATGGCCATGGTATTAACCCTCCGCGCCAGATTGTGTCAGCAGCGATTGAAAACGGCTGGCGACCTGCTCCATCTCAGCCCTTAGCACCTTCTGCTTGCGCATAAAGTAGTTGTACGCCAACACGGCAGGGACTGCGGTTGCAATGCCAATGGCTGTAGCAATCAAAGCTTCACCGATCGGCCCAGCCACCACATCCAGACCAGCAGAACCGGTCGCTGTAATGGTACGCAAAGCATTCATAATGCCCCACACGGTACCAAACAAACCGATAAACGGCGCAGTAGAACCGATGCTAGCCAACACTGCCACGCCACCATCCATGCGTTTTTGCTCCAGATAGGCCTGCTGCTTGAGTGAGAGCAAAATCACTTCCTGGCGCTCATTTCTGCGCAGAACAGAGTTGGCCATTGCTTCGTTCATGGCCCGCATACCTGCATCACACAACCGCGCAAAGCTGCTGTTGCTGTGCGCAATCAGTTTGGGCAACTCGTAAATGGTTTTAACATGCTGCCACTCGGAGAGAAATTGACTGGACTCGCCCCCTGACCGGTACCACGCCCAACCCTTAAACAGAATGATGGACCATACCAGGACTGACAACCCGCCCAGCAAATACAATACAATATCAACAATATCTGGTACCAGATCCACAATACACTCCGTCAGTCACGCTCAAACCGGGCATTTTCAAACACAAGGAAAAAAACCCGCCAAATTAGGGAAAGTTTCCTATTCACTCCCTCTCAATTGTTTAATCGTTGGGAGAGCCAAAAGCCTGATGTCATTAACATAACTTTACACATATGCCTAGAAAAGAAGCTAAAAGCAGTGAGTTAGCGATGAAAAAGGAAACTACATGCTTGCGGCGTTACTGCTGATGGGTTGTGGCACATAGACAAAATACCACTCACCGTAATAACGCTTGTTATTCAAATGCTCAAGGTTGCCGCGATAACCTTTGGTTTTGAAAGGCGGTTTGTCTGACAAGCTGTAAATGCCCATGATGCCGCCACTGGGCGCCTCTACAATGCCCCAACCTTCGCGTTGCGTGATTGGGTCCAGATACATTTTGCGCAAATGACGGCGTGCCGTGGGGAAGCGTGTATCTTCGTACAGGGCTTCCAGCGTCGGCGGATAGGTTTTGACCACGCCAGGCGTCTGGTTATAGTAGCGGCCAATCGCGTCACGGTAAGCCAGCCCGACCTTAATCAGCTCGTACTCACGTTCACGTAGCACCTGGGTTTGCCAGCGCATACTGGCTTGCGCCATCACCAGACCACTGAGCATGATCATCATAAACATGCCGATCAATACAAAGCCGCTGGAAAAAGGCTTACCACAACGCATACGGCGTCCCGTCCTCGGACAGTAATGTCGAGCCACTGTGCACATCAAACACACTGCCTTGCTCGTCTATATTAGGTGGCAGTGTAATCACCCAGGTGTCTGTGCGCTCGGTGATGGGGTCGGGCGGAATGGCTTTGAGATATTGCCGCTCAACCAGTTCATCCAGCGTCTCGGGGTAACGGTTTTTATCGCTATAAAACTTGTCGATGGCATCGCGCATGGTCAGCAGGTCATGACGCAGACTGGTTTCCTTGGAACGTTGCAGCATATGCATAAACTTGGGTGTGACGATGGTCAGCAGCATGGCCAGGATCGCCAGCACCACCAGCATTTCAATCAGGGTGAATCCGCGCTTCATGCTTTACCACTCACTATAAGGTTGCTGGTTGATGCCGATGGCTGGCGAACGCGAGGAGACGTCATAAACATCTTTGGCCATCTCATCGATGGCACCATCATAGGCACGGATACGCCAGGTCTCGGCATTGCTCTGGCCGACATCGGCCGCAAACGGGTCACGCGGGATACGCCGCAAAAAAAACAGTTTTTTCTTTTTGGGATCCTGGGCATTTTCAACACCGCTGACCAGGATGACCAGACTAGGCGGATAACCACTGCCATCGGCTGTTTTCTTGATCAGCCCCTGGTCAACCGCGTCTTTATAGGCATCCAGCGCATCGCGGATTTGCCACAAGGCACGCTTGAGTTCACGCTCTTTTTCGCGCTTGGTATTCAGTTGCAGCACCGGGCTAGCCGAGGTCACCAGCAAGGCGAGCAAGGCCAGTGTCACCATTAACTCGACCAGCGTGAAGCCCCGCGTGAAGCGCGGAGCGAAACCTCTAGTGAAATCCACAGTAAAGCCTTGTTTTTTTCGCTGAAGCATCAATTGCGTCACCTGAACACACTATGTTTGAACACACTACGGCTGAACACTGCCAGTATCCGTACTGTTCATCATCTGGTTGGCAAAGCCGCTGTCGTTACGCATATTATTGCTTTGCGTAGATTGCGGCGTGACTGCTGGTGCCGCAGGTGCCGGTTCATTGGCTTGCACGGCACGCGCGCCACCAGCACCCAACGGATTGGCCGTGGCGGCAATCCCAGATGGGATCAAGCTATAGACCGAACTGGCCGGACTCAGGTTATGCATGATGCGCGGCGTGATCAGCAACACAATTTCGTTCTTGCGCTTGTCCTGGTTGTTGTTGCTGAACAGCCTGCCGATCAGGGGCAGGTTGGCCAAACCGGGCACTTTACGCCGGGTTTTCTGCTCATCGTCACGGAACAGACCGGCCAATATCTGTGTTTCATTATTGCGCAACTGCAAGGTGGTATTGGCATTGCGGCTGCCTATGGTATAAGCCAGCACACCAGAGCTGGTGGTAACCTGGTCAGTGATATTACTGACCTCCATGCCCACCTTGATGCTGACCTGGTCCTGCATCTGGATCACAGGTTCCACATCCAGCTTAATCCCGACCTCAATATAATTCACGTTCTGGCTAACAAAGCCCTGCGCGCTGGCAACACTGGTCAAGACCGGAATTTTGTCACCGACATGAATCTTGGCGCGGTCACGGTTCTTGACGCGGATTTTGGGGCTGGCCAGCAAGTTGGTGTCAGTATCCTGATGCAGCAGGTTTAGCACCAGGGCGGGATCATTGATGGTAAACACGCCCAGGTTGCCATTGAAGTTACGCAACTCGGTCAGGCTCAGTTTGCCGGCCTGCGGCTGGGTGCCGTTACTGCTGCCTGCCGCATTACCCTGCACCCCTACGCCGATCTGGCTGGGATACTGAATCCCCAGGTTTTCCAGGTTACGGCGGTTAATCTCCATGACCTCCACTTCGAGCATAACTTCAGGTTCATTCAGGTCCTGCGAGGCAATGAGCTTTTCCGCTACTTTGATGCGATCCATGGTGTCACGGATCACCAGCGTATTGAGTTTTTCATCAATGTAGACATCACTAGCCCGCAACACAGTTTTCATCATATTGAGCGCACGTTTAGCATCCATATGCGTGAGGTAAAAACTACGAACAAACAACTCCTCGTACTGGGCGGCACGCGCTTGCGGGTAAATCAGCAGCGTATTGCTGTTAAGAACCTTCTTGCCCAACTGGTGGCTGGTTAAAATCACCTCCAGCGCCTGTTCTATCGGGGTATCGCGCAGCAACACATTCACGCGTATGCCTTCATTAAGCTCCTGATCAAACGAAAAATTCAGGTTGCCCGCCTTGCCAATATATTCAAAGGCCTGTTTGACCGGGGTGTTTTTCAGCTCCAGCGTGATTTTCTTTTTGAGCGAAGACTGTAATGGCCGCACCACGCTACTTTTTTCGTTCTTCTTTTGCTCCAGTTGCTCAAACAATTGCCGCGCCTCGACATGGGCTGACTGCTCGGCCAGGATACTGCGCAAGCCAAACTCGGCACCGGCCCAGTCCTCAGCGGCAATGGCGACTTTCACTTGTGCAATCTGCGCAGCATGCTGGCGGGCTGACTGCACCTTTTGCACACCATCACTGGCGGCACGGTTATTCGGCGCCTGCTGCAACACTTGCAGGTACATGTCACTGGCCGCATCGTACTGTTGCGAGACGAGCAAACTATCGGCTTGTTGCAGCTGCTTTTGCAGTTTTTTCTCCTGCAATAAACTCAGCCAGTTTTTATATTGCGGCTGCCGCGGATTGGCTTCTACCAACGGCTGCAAAAGCCTGATCGCTTCCTCATCCTGGCCACGTGCGGCATAAATCCTGGCCTGTTCCAGTGTGGCATCGCCAGCCGGGTTCTCAGGCCCCAATCCGGCAGGGCTGAAGCTACTGCAACTGACCAGCCAGGGCAGTGCGCAGGCCCATACCCAATGTTTATGATTGACTTTTTTATTCAAAACACCACCCCGTTATCCAGCCTGATTTCAAAGCGCTCGGCTGCATGTTGCAGCACGACTTTCTGTTGATCGAGCACCGCCACCCGCCAGCCTTCGGCAAAGTGGTCACCCTCATGCACGACATATTGTTGTTGGCCATCGGTCAAAAAAACCACCCAGCGCCCCTCTTCCTGCAGGCGGCCGGCATAGGTGTATGGATTGACCGCTTCTGCCACCTGCACCTCGGCAGCGTTGTCTGCAGGCATCTCCAGCACGGCAAACAAATCCACCCCAGGGTCCTCTGCCAGCGCTAATCGCGTGTCAGGACTGACCGCTGGGGCTTCTGCGACCTTGAGTGCGGGCATGACCTGGGCCAAAGGCATACGGCGTTTCACAGCAGGCGCCGGACTGGCCGTTGCTAGCACCTGCTCAGGCTGCTCGGCCTGCTCCACCCACCAGCAGGCCAGCAAGGTGAATGCAAGCGACGCCCAAATCCACCAGCGTTGTGTCATGGCTGGCCTCCCTTGCGGGTATACAAACTGAACTCTACGTACGCCTCTATGGCTGGCTGCATGACATCTGTGCGTTGCAATTTAAACTGGCTGAGTGCCAGGCTGGGATAGCGTTGCAACACCTGGCGCAAAAACTGCCGCACCTGCAAATATTCGCCCTTGAGCGGCAATTTAATGCGTTGCACCTGCAAACGGGCATGCGCCACCGGGAGTGACTGGAACTCAGCCCGTTCGAAGATCATGCCCATGGCATCTGCCTCGCTCAGGATGTCGGCACTGATGCGTTCGGCTTCAGCTTCTGGAGGCCAGTCTGGCAAAACGACGGTTGAATCGGACTGATACGTTTGCGCCGGCTTGGCTGTCTCGGCTGCCATCAAGACTGGCGCAGGCAATGACTGCAACCGCTGCTGTAATGACTGCTGTTGCCACCAGGCTTGCAACACCAGGCCGGTGAGTAATCCCGCCAGCAATACCATGCCTGTCAGCCAGCGGTGACGCAACACAAGTTGCTGGCTGGCAAACCACAGCCGTTGCCACGCGGTTAACGCTAATATTTCCATGTGGCCTCCAGATGCAAGGTCGTCATGCGCAAGCCGTTCACCTCGCTGGCTTCACTGGCATTGAGCTTGACATCAGCCAGACCAGGCTGCTTTTTCAGACGCTCCACCAGTGCCCACCCCTGCTGACGCTGATGTGCCAACACGGTCATGCGCAGGTGCTTGCGTTTGGCATCCGGGGCCAGTTGCAGCCAGTACAATTCGCTTTGCTGGGCCTGTTCGAGATCGCGCAACAAGGGTAACCAGGGCGTTTGTATATGCAATTGCGCCTCAGCCATTTCAGCCGCCAGTGCAGGATCCACCACCTGTTTTTTGACCATTTGCCTGGCAGCCAATGTGGACTGGCGTGCCTGCCATTGTTGCTGCAAGGCGGCATTCTCAAGCGCAAAGCGGTGATAGGTAGCAGCCAACAAGGCCAGTACAACTGCCAGCATGACTCCCAGCAATAAGGGCACAGGCCCTGGCAGGCGGCCCTGTGCATAATTAAACTGCAGGGCTTGCATCAGCCATTCTCCTGCGCATGGATTGATTAAACACTTCACCGAGCCCGTGTGCAGGCAGGATATCCAGCACCTCAAAAGGAGCCAGGGAAGCCTGCACCACCCCATTGAGCTTGGACAGGTACACCGGCAAGCCTGCGCGCTCAGGATGCACCACCAGTTCGCGTTGCAGTAACTGCACCAGACTTTGCTGCCACTGCTGCCCGACAGGCAGCTGGCGAACCTGTTGCCACGCCCCTTGCATCAGGCAGCCTATGGTTAACAGGCCAGACTCCCGGCAAACGATCCAGCCATCGAGCGAGCATCTCTGCTGACGTTGGCTATACAAAGCCTGGTTGACCGACAACACCCAGGCCGGAACGATCATGCCGGGCGATAAACGATGTTCTGCCAATGCCGCATGCAGATTTTCGCTCAGGGCGGCTGGCAGGGCATTCACCAGCGTTGCCTGGCCATAACCACCTGCCTGCGCGCGCACCTGCCAGTCCTGCATCTCGCTGGCAAAGGCCTGTTGTAGGCCATGAAGATAATAAGCCTGCCTATCCGCCTGTGAGCGGAGCTCCGCCTGCCACGGCAGCACCAGCCAACGCGCATACTGGTTGGACACCACCACCACCAGATGCCAGTACTGGCCTGCCAATGGCGACAGCACAGTATCCAACGTTTGCCACAAGGCTTCTGGCGGCAGCATGTCCTGACCGTTGCCAGGCAGCGCATAGCGTTGGTGATCCAGTAATTCCCTGGTGAAATTGGGTAGTTTTTGCCGCGCAAACCGGAACACTTCGAGCTCATCACAACTGATAACCAGCCGTAACTCGGGCGCAGTCAGCGCCTGCCACCAGCGCTGGCTATCATGCCAGCGGCAATCCACACCCGGATCAGGATAATGATGTAACACGGTTGATCTCCTGCAAGGTGGTTTCACCGGCCGCGACCAGTGCCAGTCCGGCTTCACGCATGGAGCGTGTGCCTGTGGTGGCTGCCAGTGCCTTGATCTGGCTGATGGGGGCTTTGGACACAATCAGTTCACGCATGCGGTCATCAAACAACAACAGCTCGGCAATGCCTTTGCGCCCCTTGTAACCGCTGCCATGGCACTGGCCACAACCCTGCCCTTTTTTAAAACGGTAATGTGTAGTGGTCTCAGCGCTCAAACCAGACTTGAGCAGCAAGCCATCATCGGGCTGGTCATCTGCCTTGCAAAACGGGCAGATCACGCGCACCAGCCGCTGGGCCAGGATCACGTTGACGGCAGAAACAAAGCTGTAGGCATCCACGCCCATATTGGTAAAACGGCCAATCACATCAAACACGTTGTTGGCATGCACCGTCGTCAACACCAGGTGGCCGGTCAATGCCGACTGCACGGCAATCTGCGCCGTTTCGCCATCTCGGATTTCGCCCACCATGATCTTGTCCGGGTCGTGCCGCAAAATCGAACGCAAGCCGCGCGCAAAAGTCAGGCCTTTTTTCTCTTTGACGGGGATTTGCAGTACACCGGGCAGCTGGTACTCGACCGGGTCTTCAATGGTGACAATCTTGTCCTGCCCCTGGTTGATCTCGGAAATCATGCCGTACAGGGTGGTGGTTTTACCGCTGCCCGTTGGCCCGGTCACCAGTAGCATGCCGTAAGGCGCTTCTGCCTGGGCACGGATTTGTGCCAGCAAATGTGGCGCAAAGCCCAGCACCTCCAGGCTGATACCCTGTGCTTCACTGAGCGCCTTGCGGTCCAGCACACGCAACACTGCATCTTCACCCACCACACTGGGCATGATAGACACGCGCAGGTCTATCTCGCGGCCTAGCGCATGCACCTTGCAGCGACCATCCTGCGGAATGCGGCGTTCGGCAATATCGAGTTCGGACATCACCTTGAGCCGGGAAATCGCCTGCTCGGCCTGCATCACGCCACTGAGCCCGCCCACTTCATTGAGCACGCCATCTATGCGGTATTTGACACGCAGGCCCTGCATGGTGGATTCGAGGTGGATATCACTGGCCCCGGCCTTGAGGGCATCGTATAAGGTAGAGCGCACAAAACGCACCACCGGGCTGCTGTCTTCACTGATGGATTTCAGTGACAGCTCTTCCACCGGCGCTTCTTCTTCGTTATTTGTCGCGTCGCTGGGATGCACCTGGTCGAGTGCACGCATCTGTGCCTCATGAAACTGCAGGCAGGCCGCAATATCGTTGCGGTGTGCCAAACACCATTGCACCGGTAACCGTACCTTATTCTGCAACCGTATTTGCAAGGGCTCATCAAACGGGTCGGCAATCACCATGTGCAGCGACTGGTCGTCTTTTTGCATGAGCACGGCATGCTGGCTGCTGGCGTCGGCAAAGCGTAACAGCTCAAACATAGGCTGCATGGCGTGCAAGTCGAGTGCTGTCAGCGTCGGGTAATGCATGGTTTGCCCCAGCGCCAGTACAAACACATCGGGCGCCAGGCCAGATAGCTCTTCCAGCACCTCCATTAGCGGCCGCCCACTCTGCATGGACAACTGCCGTGCCTGTGGCAGCCACTCCGCAGCCAGCGGCGGCACGTCGTTACCAGGCAAGTCCTGCATATTCATGCGCCAGTCCTTTTCACGTCACAACCTCTTTCATGGAATGCACGTTCACTTCCGTCTTTGAGCAGTGATTACTCAATCGAAACTTTTCATTTGAGGCGCGATTACTCAATCGCGCCTGCCAATTCAAAAATCGGCATATACATCAACACCACCACCAGGCCGACAATCAAGCCTATCAATACCATCAGTGCAGGCTCCAGCAGCTTGCTTAACCACTCCACCCGTCGCGCCGTTTCTTCATCGTAAAACACACCAATGCGCCCCAGCATTTCGTCGAGTTGCCCGCTACGCTCGCCCACGCGCAACATGCGGTTGGCGATCGAGGTGGTGAGTCCATGCATCTCCATGGCCCCTGACAGTGGTTTGCCTTCGCGCACATCGGTGATCACGCGTTGCAAGGCCAGCTGCAATTCTTGCGGTAACAGAGACTGCACCATCCCCAGGGCAGTCAGCAAGGGAATTCCTCCCTGTAACAACATGCCCAGGGTGCGGTAGAACCTGGCCAGCTGGTAAATGCGCAACGCTTCACCCAGGCTGGGGATTTGCCACACACGCCGCATGATCCAGGCCTTGCTGGCGGGGCGCGAAAACACCAGCCACAGGCACAGCCCTATCCCTAATGTGCCCAGCAACACCCACTCGCCGTGCCCCTGTAGCAATTGGCCCCAGCGCAATAGCATCTGGCTGGCCCATGGCAAGTTATCGCCACCACTTTCATAAATGCTGCTAAAGCGTGGCACTACATACCCCAGCAGGAACAGCACCACCAGCCCGCCCACGGCGATGAGCAATACCGGGTAAATCGAGGCCGAAATGATTTTTTTACGGATCGCATCCACCTGTGCCTGGTAAGCCACATGGCGGCGCAGCGCCTGCACCATGTCACCGGTACGCTCACTGGCGCGGATCAGCGCGATATACAGCTGGCTGAATACCGAGGGCTGCAAAGCCAGCGCCTGCGACAAGGGCAAGCCTTCGTAGAGTGCAATACGCAACCTTGCCAGTACCGCACGCGCATGGTCCTGCTGCTCTTTTTCGGCCAGGCCTTCAATGGCTTCAATCAGGCTCAGGCCGGACTCCAGCAGCGCCAGCAACTCCTGGCTAAACAGGCTAAGGTTAAAGCTCTGGGCCTTGAGCGGCCATTGTGGCCACCAGCTGCCTGCGCGCGCAGCACGTACCTGCAACACGCCATACCCTTGCGCCTGCACCTGGTGCAGCGCTGACTGCCGGTCAGTCGCTTCTACTGACAACCAGCTCACCTGTGTGCCCTGCAATACTTTCAGCTCAAACTTCATCGTACTGGCTCACAACTGTGGTTTACCAGTTACCCACATCACTGTCGGCATCCTGGCCGCCAGCGGCGCCATCACTGCCCAGTGACCACACATCGTAATCGCCGTGCTCGCCAGGGTAACGGTACAAATAAGGCCGCCCCCATGGGTCGGCAGGCACCCCTTTGGCCAGGTAAGGGCCCTGCCACTTGGCCTCGCCATCGGGTTGGCGGTTAAGCGCGGCCAGGCCTTGCTCAGTGGTCGGGTAATGCCCTGTATCCAGCCGATAGGTGTCCAGTGCACGTGACAAAGCCTCAATTTGCGCCTTGGCGGTTTTGGTTTCCGACTTGCCGATCTGGGCAAAATACTTGGGGCCGACATAGCCAGCCAGCAAGCCGATAATCACCATCACCACCAGCAGCTCCAGCAAGGTAAACCCGGCCTGCTTGCACTTTATACACACTGATTTCATGTTATAGATCACCTTTTCAACCCCTCTATTTTTTTGACACAAACACCTGGCTGACACGGTTGAGTGCCTCCAGCGACAGCAAACCACTACTGAACTGCAAATTAACCCAGTCACTGATCAGGCTGTAATAGGCCTTGGTCAATAACAGCCGGGTAGAGAACAGTTTTTGCTGGGCATCCAGCACTTCATGGTTGGTCTTGAACCCAGCCAGGAAGCCTTTTTGTGTGCCATCGAGCGCCACCGTGGCTGATTGCACCGCCTGCTGGTAAGCCGAGATAGATTGCTGCTGCGCCTGCAGGCTTTGGTAATATTTGCGCACATTGAACTCAATCTCACGTGATTTGGCCGTCATGGTTTCTTCACTGGCCGTGAGGCGGTTAGCACTCTGGCGCACATTGGCGCTGACATACCCGCCAGCAAACAAGGGCACATTCATCTGCAGGGCAATGGTGGTGGTATCAAACCGCGACCCCAAGGTGTTATTGCTGTCATTCTGGCTATAGGAGCGCACGCCGACCAAATCCAGTGTCGGGTAGTGCCCAGCCTGTTTCTTCTCTATATCCTTCCTCGCCACATCCACCTCCAACGTAGCTGCAGCCAACTCCGGGTGATTCTGCCGCGCCAGGTCCAGCCAGCGCTCAATGGGATATTCCGCGCCAGTAAACCGGTTTAAACCATCCACCACGAGTTCGGCAGAAAGTGGCTGAGAGACGCCTGTCAGGATTTGCAAGCTTTGCTGATTGGAAAGCAGGTCATTTTCTGCCTGGATCTGCTCTGCCTTGGCCACATCAAGGTTAGCCTGTGCTTCGCTGACCTCCACCACCGTACCGCTGCCGCGCTGGTAGCGCTGCTCGGCCTGCCGCAACTGCTGGCTCACGGCGTCCACTTTGCTTTGCTGCAAGCGCACACGCTCCTGCCCATACAGTGTTTCCAGGTAGACTGACACCAGCTTGAGAATCAGCTTGGCATTTTCCTGTTCCAGCAAAGACTCCTGCGCACTGACATAGGACTTGGCCCCGCCGTAAATCGCCATGGTTTCTTTATTGAACAAAGGCTGTTTGACGCTAAAACTGTAATTCTCCAGCTCATAATTCAGGTTACTGTTGAGTGAGCCTATATTCGTTTGCGTGGTGCGGTCAGTCACCCCACGGCCCCGCATCAGGCCCAGATTCACCTTGGGATAAAACAAAGCCTTGGCCTTGGTCAGCTCTTCGCGCTCGGCCTCGGTATTTGCTAGCGCGGCACGATAATCTGCATTGTGATTCACAGCCAACTGATAGAGACCGTTGAGGTCTTCGAGGGCATGTGCAGAAGCACAGCCCATCATCACAGTCAGCATGCATGCTTTCAATAAATACCAATGACGCATATGGAAAGCTGAAATCAGTGAGCGAGCGGGATAAAGTTCCCAAGAGAATAAATGATAAGTCTGCACGGAACGGACGAGCCGAGACAACCAACGAAGTGTTGCGGTGGAGGCTAACTCGCGTAGCGAAGTTAAGCATAGCGGCCGTAGCCACAGTACAAATAGTACGGCGAGGTTAGGAGTAACGCGCAACGCCGCAATTTGCCTGCGCAGCCACTTATTAAGCGTTTCCATTATTCTTCCTTCATGGAGGCAGCCAACCGCTTGCTCAACGGATGCATCCAGTAATCCCACAGCGTGCGCTCGCCTGTTTTAATCACCACCTGCACCGGCATGCCAGGCTGCAACTGTCTGCCCTGCAAGGCTTGCATGCCTTTTTCGGTCAACACTATCCTGGCCAGGTAGTAGCTCTGGCTGCCTTCCAAGGTTGCCGTCGGTTTAGTCAACAAGTCACTGGAAACCGACTTCAAGCGGCCTTCGGCCAATAATTGCGGACTATTAGAGAATGTGGAGAAGCGGACATCAGCGGCCTGGCCGGCGTGGATTTTATCGATGAGGTGTGGCGGAATCTGCGCATCAATAATCAGCGATTCACCAGAGGGCACAATATCCATGAGCTTTTGCCCTGGCTGGATCACCGCGCCCACGGTATGCACTTGCAAACCAACGACTTGCCCGGAGGCCGGCGAGCGGATCTCGGTACGGCTCAGCTCATCGCGCAAGGCCACCAGTTTTTGCGCATCGGCCTCCACTTGCAACTTGACCTGCGCCATCTCGGCATCCATTTCTTTACGCTCCAGCTGGTTGCGCTGGTTGATCTGCTGCTGCAACTCAAGAATGGTACGCTGCGCACGGATGATATTGGCCTGGGTATTGGCGCGTTCACCATGCAAAGCAGCCACACGCTGCTCCAGGTCATTTTGCTGGTTACGCGGGGCATAACCTTCCGCCGTCAACGCACGTATGCCTTGCAGTTGCTCCTCGAGCAAAGCCAGCTGTGATTCATGGCTGGCCAGCATGCCCTGATAGCCCTGGATCATGGCCTGGTAGCCAGCAATCGACTCCTGTTTACCGGCGATATCGGCGGCCAGGGCTGACGTTCTCGCCGCCAGTAACTGACTCTGGTTGCGCATTTGTTGCTGGATCAACGGGTCGTTTTGCAGCTTGAGCAGGTCCGGGTGAAAATCAATCACCGGGCGGTGTAACTGCTCGGCACGCAAGCGGTCTTCTTGCGCACGCAAGCCAGCATAGCGCTGGCGCACTTCTTCATAGCGCGCCTTGCTGGCTTGTTCATCTAACTTAAACAACAGATCGCCCGCTTTCACCTGCTGCCCTTCATGTACCAGCAAACTGCTCACGATGCCACCGCTCAAATGCTGCACCACCTTGTGATTGCTTTCGACGCTGATCTGCCCTTCGGTGGGCACGCCTTCGTCTAGCGGCGCATAGGCTGCCCACAGCACAAACCCTATCAGTCCGGCCAACAGAATAAATGCGCCCTTACGCGTCTGGCTGGTTTGCTTGGCATATGCCTCAATCGCGTGCACATTATCGGGAACAGGTTGAGGCATGGTTAAGGGCATGGAGACTCCGAGGTGACGCTTGTTGCAGTGGCATTCAGTTGGTTCAGGTAGACAATGCCAGCATCTCGCGGGCCGTGATGCACTACCTCACCTCGCTTGAGCACCAGCAAGTCATCGGTGACCTTGAGCACACCGGAACGGTGCGAGACCACCACAATGGTGGTCTGTTTTTCTTTGAGGGCCTGCAGCAACTGCATCAGCCTGGCTTCGCCAAATTCATCCAGGCTGGCATTCGGCTCGTCAAGCACCAGCAAGGCGGGCTCTTGATAGATTGCGCGGGCCAGACCCAGTAACTGACGCTGCCCACCGGATAAAGGTAACCCTTGTTCATCGAGGCGAGTATCGTAACCTTGTGGCAAACGTAAAATGGCCTCATGCAAGCCTACGCGCTGGCATGCCTCAATAATATGCTGGCTGTTTAACTCACCGAACCTGGCCACATTCTCGGCAATGGTGCCTTCGAGCAGTGACACTTGCTGCGGCAGATAACCGACACTGGTCATGGCAGATCGGACATTGCCTGCATGGATGACTGTCTGGTTGACCTGATAGCCGCCTTGCGTGGGGAACACAGCCCCCACCAGCAAGCGGGCCAGCGTGCTCTTACCGGAACCGGAGGGGCCCATGATGCACAGCAAGCGACCGGGAGGAATCGTTAAATCCAGCGCATGCAGAATACGGCGTGACTGCAGCGTCACACCCATGCCTTTGAGCCTGAGGGTGTAAGGACCTTGCAATGCCTGGGTGGGCACATGGGCCGCATCCGTTTGCCTGGCGCTGGTGAGTAATGCCTGCAAATCACTGGCTGCATCATTGGCTTGCAACCACTGCCGCCAGCTGTGCACAATGACATCAAACGGTTGCAAGGCGCGCGCAATCAATACATTGGAAGCCACCATGGAACCGACACTGATATCCCCTTTGATCGTCAACCAGGCCGCCACTGCCAGCATTAGCGACTGCATGGTATAGCGCACCCATTTATTCACAAACTGGCTGCGGTCACTGGCAGACAACCATATGCGCTCCGCACTGGATTGCTCGGCAAGCAATGCCTGCCAGCGCTGGCGCAAGGTGTGCGACATCCCCAGCACATGACTGGTTTGCAGATGGCGGATTTTTTGCTGGATGAAGTTTTCGATGGTTTGCCTGGCGGCTTGCGCCTGCTGCGCGGGTCCGGCAATGACGGACTGGTTCCATACAGCCACTCCAAACTGGATCAGGCAGAACACCACCGCCGTCAGCCCTAGCAGCGGATGCAAGGTCAACAGCACGGCGATATAGACCACACTCCAGGGCAGGTCCAGCATGGCAAACAACCCTTGCCCGGTTAGAAACTGCCTGACCGTGGTCAGCTGTTGCAACGATTGCACTGGCGATTGCTGCGGCGGCGTGCGCGGATTAAATGCCGCAGAAAATACCTGCTTGCCGTAGCTCAGGTCCAGCTGCACGCCTGTTTTGATTGCATACAGGTTGCGCAGCCAATCGGCCCCTGCCATCAGCAGCAGCAAGCCTGCCGTAAGCAGGGTAATGGCTACCAGTGTCATGGTGTTCCTGCTCATCATCACCCTGTCGTACAGTTGCAGCATGTATAACGTGGGGACGAGCATGAGTACATTGGTAAGTAAACTGAGCCAGGCCATATGGATAAACTGCTGGCGGAACGCTTTGACCAACGGCCATAATGCGATTTTCTGCAAAACACTCATGTTTGAGCCACCTTGGCCGCTGGCACTGGAGCGATTGGTGCTTGAGACACGGCCTCTTTGGCCGCAGGCGCCTGAAAACTCGCCAGCACATCAGCCGGTTTGCCATAACGGATCATCTGCCCCTGTCCCATCACCAGCATCCAGTCGGCAATATTGAGGATATGTTGCAGGTGGCTCACTATCACAACCGTGGTACCTTGCTGCTTGAGGCGGGCAATGGCCTGTTGCAATAATCGCTCAGCCCCAGTATCCAGGTTGGCATTGGGCTCATCGAGCACCACGATGCGTGGCTTGCCATAAAAAGCGCGTGCCAGGCCAATGAGCTGACGCTCACCACCCGAGAGCATCATGCCGGATTGACCAATATGCGTATTTAAGCCTTCAGGGAGCTGCTGTATCCAATCTGTCAGGCCGAGTAAATCCAGCACTTCCGTGAGCGCCGCAGTGTCTGGCGCCTGAAAACGGCAAATGTTATCTATCAGGCGCCCGTCATACAGCTCCACCTCCTGCGCCAGGTAACCAATATGAGGCCCAAGCCTGGTTTTATCCCAGCCATACACATCTACCCCGTCATAGCGCACACGGCCACTGCTGGGCGGCAACAATCCCACCAGCAATTTGGCGAGTGTACTTTTGCCCGAGGCGGAAGCCCCGGCCACAATCAGCACATTGCCGGCTGACAATTTGAAATGCACCTGGCGGATAAAAGCCTCTGCCTGTGCTTTGCCTGGCTGCGGGATTGCATAAGCCAGTTGCTCCACCGTCACTTCACCTGTTGGTGGGGGCAATACCAACCCGTCTGCTTTTGCGGCGGCGCCGGCAAACAAGCTGTCAATACGCTGGTAGGCGGTCCATGCCTGCTCATAGGTTTTCCAGTGGCCCACACATTGCACCAGCGGTGCCAGCACCCTGGCCGCCAGGATAGAGGCCACAATCATCATGGCGCCGCCATTAAACAGTTCACCGGCAATAAACAGGTAGCAGGCCAAGCCCAGAATCAGGCTGGTTTGCAGGGTTTGCAACCAGCGGGAAACGGCTGCATTCTTGCCAGCCAATTCAGAAGCCAGTGTCTGCTGCCACAAGAAACCATGCTGGCTTTTTAACCAGCGCTGTTCCACAGGGACCATCATGTGCATGGCCTGCATGACATCGCCATGACGGCTGATGCTGGCAAAATAACGCTGCGATTCGAGCGCATGCACATTGGCCTGTTTCATCATGGGGGCCACGCGTGCCTGGTTCTGCACGGTGAGTACCAGTTGTATCAATAGCCCGAGTAAGGTCAACACACCCAGCGCTGGGTGAATCAGGAACACAGCCACCAGGAAAATCAGGCAGAAAGGCGCATCCATCAGGTTTAAAAACGCTGAAGAATGCAATGTACTTTTGAGAGTAGAAAAATCGGAAAAGACTTGTTGTGCCGGAAATTCCGGCATCGCCAATTTAGCGGTAAATACACGCTCAAACAGGCGTTGCTGTAATTGAGTTTCAAAGCCAGTTGAAGCGGCTTGTAATAAATGCCGGCGTTGCCATTCCAGCCCTTCCATCACCAGATAGGCAAAGGTCGCCAGTAGCGTCAACATCAGCAATGTAGACACATTGCGGCTGTTAATGACACGGTCATACACTTCCAGCATATACCAAGAAGGCACCAGGATCAGCAAATGCGTCACGATGCCAAACGTCCACACTTTGCGCCATGTGGGCCAAAGTTCGGACAGGACCTCTTTGATGGTCTCGGATTGCGAAAACATGTTTACGACGAAAACTTCCGTAAGGAATTGCGACAGGTGGGCTTCCCCACCCGTCACAATATTGATTACACGATCACAAAGTCAGAGGTTGACAATGTGTTCACACCGGTCAGGATCGCGATGTCTACTTTGGCACCGCTACCATTGCCGTCAGCGTCATAGCTGAGGGTTTTAGTGGTGGTGTTGTAAACCAGGTAATCATTCGCGTCTTGCGCAGTGCCTGTGCTGTTCACACGCAACATGCTGCTGTTGAAACCTGCCAACTGGCTGTACTGATCCAGGTGCAACTCGATTTTGTCGGTGCCACGGGTGAAATCAGTGATGGTGTCTACCCCGGTCAGGTTAAACGCCGTGTTGGTATAGGTTTGAACGGTGGTAGAAGAACCAGTGACCACTTCTTCATACACTTTGCCGAACACAAAGGTATCCGCGCCAGCGCCACCAGTCAGCGTATCGTTACCGCCATTGCCAACAAATACGTCAGCTTGGGTTGTACCGATAAATGTTTGCTGATTGGCATTGCCTTCAAAACGCAGGCCGTTTGCAGTCACGCCGGATGCATCCACAACCACATTGTTGATGGTGCCGCCGTTGTTACCCAGAGTGTTGGAGAGGTCAGCCACAGTGCCATTGGCCTTGAAGTAGTAATGATCATTGAGCAACTGCAGATCGGTGTTTTCAACGTTCAAGCGGCCGACAGTACCGCCCACTTGCACCACTTCCATAGACTGGAAGTTAGCGTCATTGAGCACCACAGTACCATTGGCTTTGGTGTTGGCACCAATACCAGTGGTGATACGCAATGTATCCACACCGTCACCACCGACGATGACATCATGCTTGGCGCCAGTCGCAATCCACTCTTTGTTACCGTCATCTGCCTTGGAAGTCGTGCCTTGCACACCACTACCAAAACCGCCGATCACAAAAATGTCATCGCCTTCGCCACCGTCGAGGTAGTCAGCACCACCATGACCGATGAGCAAGTCATTGCCGCCGTTACCGTACACAGTGTCATCACCCAGGCGCATGGTTGCGTAATCAACGCCTTCGCTGCCCAGAACGATTTCATGCGCATCGCTGCCTTCGTTAGCGCCGTCGATACGGGTGAAACTACCAGCTTCGCCTTCTGAAGCGTCGTAGGTGACATCAACATTGAAGTAGAGGTGAGCAACAGAGAAGTCATCTACCTCAAAAACCGCTTTATCGTAAGTAACTGGGGTGGCACCTACGATGGTATCGGCTGGTTCAAACTCTTCCTCTTCAAACTCCATTTCAATGGTGACATTTTCAACATCGCCACCAGCAACACCGTGGATTTGGTAACCTGGATTGATTTCACCCAAGCTAAGGGACTCGCCGTTCTCTTCCAACTGCTCGGCTTCCAGAGTAATCTCCACACCGCTAGCCAACTCGATACGCTCGATGCCAGAGAATTTAATACCTTCAAATTCGCCAGACTTAGTAAAGGCCAATGTGTCTACCGCATTATATCCAGCTACAGTTGTTGCAAAAGTACTAATTGCGGAAGAACCAGGGCGAGTGACAATATTCAAGCGAACATCTGTCTCGGCCTCCAGAGACATATCTTCATCTTCAATTTCAACTACCAAACCAGTAGTTGTATCAATGGCAAGTAGAGGAGCTTCTTCGTCAATTTCACTTGATTCTGACAACTCAATATAGCGAGCTTCATTACCCTCGTTATCGAGACCAGAAACACCAGCTTCAACTACGACACCTTCTGAATCTTCCTCATCACCGATGATAAATGTATCATTTCCATCACCTCCGATTAAAATATCATCAGAAGTCACAATAAAAACATTTCCATCAACTGTTTCATTGCCGAAGCTACTGCCATCACCTTGCAGGTAATCTGCACCTTCGCCCCCAGTTAGAATATCGTCGCCATCACCGCCAAAAATCGTATCATCTCCACTTCCACCACTAAGGATGTCATTACCCTCACCAGCAAAAATGGTGTCATTACCAGCGCCACCATCTACGATATTATTGCCAGTTCCAGCATCAACAACATCATTACCATCGCCAGCAGAAATGAGATCGCTCCCGTCGCCCCCGAACAAAATATCATCACCAGCACCTCCAGCGATAACATCATTACCAGCACCACCATCAATAATATTTCCCAGATCATTTCCAACAATTAAGTCAGAACTATTTGTACCTGTATAGCTTGTTTCTGTTGAATTGAAAATTTTAACAGCCATCATAAACTCCTCATTAGGTTTGTAAGTGGCTTGAAGCCACTTACAAAATTAAACTAAAAGACTCCAACTTTTTTAGTTATGGCGTACCGATGGAATAACCATCCAGAATGATTTCTTTCATGGTAGTAGCTTCTTGAGCGGTCTGACGCAAGCGAATCGCGCCTCCGTTTGTAATCACGCTAGGATTGGCAGTACAAGCCGCTTGTACATAAGTAAATGCTGATACAGCATTTGTGCTGCCATCATCATCCGCATAGACACTATCAAGCGTGAAATCTACCCAGCTATCATTGACGACTGCATCTTGTGTTGCAGAAGATGTTGAAGCGGTTGTTGTTGCATCAATTGGACTATTCACACCGGAATAATTTGCTGTGACGGTATTCTTTGTTGGCAAATCCAAATAATTGGTACCATTCAACGCTTTATTTGCACTGGTGTCATACGCTAACGCGCGGTGTTGGACAGAAGTAAAGGTGCGACCTTGACGATAAACTGGTGAAGCAGTTGTAGAAAATAATGTATAACCCGCATTTACTGCGAGGCCAGAAAATCCACCACGTACAATATCATTCACCTCAAAATATTGCGTACCTGGAGTGGAGCTGTCATGATCGGCGTTGGTCATAGTGACGCGTGTGCCAATAATGCACATACCAGTAGATGAATTACGCCAAGCATAGTCAAGCAGAGTACCAATGTTGCCGCTATCACCAGGAATATTCACAGTGCGGCTACCCACTAATGTATAACCTGAAAGAGGAGCAAATAATTCAGAAGATGGTTTTGCAACCCAGCATGTGTTGTTTACTGAGTTTGTTGGAACAGTAATTGGAGAATATGATCCAAAATTGCCTTTCGGATCTAATGCAGTTCTGCCATCGTTAAAGCAATTGGTATACGCAGAGTTAGCAAAACCTGTAGTTGGTAATGCGACAAGCCCTGGTGCTGCATTTGCATTACTCATAACTCCGATAGCACTTAATACTGCCAATTTCAACAATGAAGTTTTCATTACGCTCTCCTAAAGAGGTATATAATTAGCAGGCATTTGTGGCTGCCTGCATCACCAATTCACCGCAACTTGCTTAGCGCCGCTCAAGCTCTTAACAAGTCGAGGTTAATACTTAAAGGAAGCCACAAATGCCAATAACCAAATGATTATTTTTTGATTTTTCATGTTTCACCTTATGGAGTGCCAATAGCATAACCATCCATAATAATTTCTTTAAAGGTAGTATTTTCCTGCGCTGTTTGACGTAACCTTATCGCACCTGTTTTTACAGTAGGACTTGTTGCACAAGGAGCTTGTATATAGGTGAAAGGTGATACTGCTCCTGCAGAGGTGTCCGCGTCTACAGATGTGACCTCCATAGTAAAATCCACCCAGTTGTCATTAACCATTGCATCTTGTGTTGCTAATGTAGTCGAAGCAATTGCTGTCGAACTAATAGGGAAGTTTTCACCAGTTATATTTACTGTCACGCTAGTTTTTGTTGGCAGATCTAAATAGTTAACACCATCCTGAGCTCTATCCCAGGCTGTTACATAACTCAAAGCGCGATGCTGTACCGACGTAAAAGTACGCCCTACACGAAAAACTGGAAAACCACTTTGAGTAAATAATGCATAGCCAGCATTGACCTCCAAACCACTAAACCCGCCTCTTACCAGATCATTTGCTTGAAAATATTGAGTTCCAGCTAGAGTATTATCATGGTCAATTCCGATCATTGTGACGCGAGTCCCAATAATGCACATATTTGCAGAAGAATTACGCCACACATAATCCACTAACGTTCCAATAGTGGCGCTACTATCCCCTGTGGCACGAGGTATATTTACCGTCCGACTACCTACTAATGTATAGCCAGCAATCGGCGAAACTAACTCAGCAGCAGGCTTTACAACCCAGCATGTATTGTTCATCGTCGTTGTTGGCAAGAGATATGGTGAATAGGATCCGAAGTTGCCTCGCGGATCAGCTGCACTTTTACCATCATTAAAACAATTGGTATAAGCAGAACTAGCAAAGCCCGTGATGGGCAATCCAACAAAGCCAGGTGCGGCATAAACATTCATCGTTTGCCCCAAAGTCTCTAATATTGCTAATTTCAACAATGACATCTTCATATAACTCTCCCAAAAATATCAAATAGGACATTTGTGCCGCTTAAAATCCATGGCTCCACCACTACTCAACTTAACTCGGTATTCTTCTCAATTTAAGAGATACGTCATCAGGACTTCTTCCTGAAGTTTACTTATCAGGCTCAAAATGCCAATTCAGGCTAAACCACACACCTCTGGGAGCCCCCGGTGCAATAAAGTTAGTACTCAGCCAATCACCAGAGTTATGGTTGTAGCCATCCGGCCCGACTGCGCCAAGGATGCTGGGAGAGAATGGATTACGCCCCAAACGACCAGCACTAAAATATTCCTTATCAAAAAGATTGTTGACCATCATGGTCGCAGTCCATTCTTTACTGAGTTTGTAACTGGTTTGAAAATTGAAGGTAGCATAGCCATCTACTTTTCCTGGATTAGTAGTTGGCTGGCGATAGACTGTGGTATACCCCGTACCAGGTACATAGACTGTCCGCGGCTGTGCAATACCTTGCTGATGCTGATTGTTTTCGTTGCCCCTCAGGTAACTATCAGAATGAGCTACCATACTTAGACCAACCGTCCATTTATCCGTCACATCATAGTTGACGCTTGCATTCAGGTTTTGAAGTGGCACACCAGGCATATGACTCCCTGGTGTCACCCGGATAGTGCCAAGCCCATTAACATTGTTTGAGCTACTGTTGGCATCGCTAGGCATGTCAAACGTGTCCTGAAAAGTCGCTTCGGTCAGTGCATAATTCAAACTGAAGCGCATCCTATCTTTTCGACCAGAAAGCCCAGCCTCAAGACCTCTACGGCGGGTTCTGCCTACATTGTCAAAAAAACCCTGCCCCGGGGAGCCTACTGCAATAAAGTAAATATCGTTTCTAAGATCGGTCTGATATGCGCCGAGATTCCACTGCATATTTTCGCCAATCGTTCCGCGCAAACCAATGTCATACGTAGTGGCCCTAATTTGCTTGAGGAATGGATCGCCAGACAAGGTGGTAGGTAGTGAGCAAAACCGGTTTTCTACAATGCTGCGAGGTCCAAGCGCGCCACCTAGCCCCGGGACGGGGGTGTCATCATATGCGCACCCCAACTCAATGACACTTGGTGTCCTTGTACCTTGAGCAATATTGGCAAAAAAATTCAGATTCTCTTTTGCCTGCCAAGTCATTCCTAATGATGGGTTAAAAGAATAGTAAGTAAATTTTTCAGTTTCTGCCGTATCCAACGCATTGAGAATTTCGGGTAAACGATAGTTGGTTTCTATCCCTGTGCAATCACCGTTTGGGCAAATATTGTAGTTATCAGGGATCGCGATTAAATCACCAATCTGGTATGCGCCTACGCCATACCGCGCTGCAATGGTATTTTTGACTCGCGTCTGGTTATAACGGCCAGCAGCAGTAAAATGCAAAGTTTCAACAGGGGTCCAGGTATCACTGAAATACAAACTCTTAGTGATGCTAGTACCGTCAAAATTATTATTGGCTATCGGCTCAAATGCACCGGCAAACTGCGGATGTGCCTGGGATGGATCCAGGTAAACTTCACGATTGGCATTAATAAATGCAAGTTGCTGCTCATTAGTATAGTCAGCCCTTGCGGAATCTAAAGATGCTCCGACCATAAACTTATGCTGGTCGAGATTCCAGTTTAACTGGAAGGAAAAGCCATCGACAATTTGATCAATCTGGTTATTGGTAATAATACCTGTAGGTGTACCATCTACCACACCAGTTTGCCCAGTGGCGACTCCATCAACTGTTGTTGGGAATGGGCCACCATTTGGATCAGGATAGGTGTAGGCATTGCCGCCTGGATTGCTACCTGTAGCGTTATTAGTTAATTGTGTTTCATTACAGTTATCGAAATTTGTGGCGGCCAATGGTAAAACATAATATCGGGTAATCACGTTACCACTTACCTGATTATAGTAATTCTCAGTCGTGAGCATGACTCCATCAACATTCTGGAGGTATCCTCCTGAATCCCAAAGTGCTGTTCCGACCCTATACTCGGGATCATTGCCATAACCATAAGTTACAGTAGGCCCCTCACCCGTTGGGCCATTCAAGGTTCCATTGGTCCGATTGTAAAATGCACTTTCGTAGAAATTTTTGTAGTAATTAAGCACTGTTTTATACGTTTGAAGATAACCAGCATTATCTATCTGCGCATTACGAAGACTGGAATAGTTACCGTTGTCCAGCACGCCTGGGGTTGCATCCAGAAACATATCCGTCATGAATGCTGATGTAGAAAAATCCGGATTACCCGCTGAATCTAAGATAACAGGGACTAGATAGTAATCCGGAACACCATACTCTGCTGCAAGGCCGGTACTACTAAATAAACAGGCATACTCCTCTGGCGTCCCCGTAAGGGCATTAATGCCAGGCCTTCTTCTGGCCAATAGGTCACTCTCATAGTCAGTAAAAACATCTCCGCTTTTCTGCTTACGCTTGCTATTGCGATGATAGACCTGACCAGTAATGGTAAATTTATCGTTAACAAAATAACTGCCCGATAGCTGAAATTGACCTAATGTGTTTTTAGTGACATCTGGGCTCGTATATACCCCATCCCGATTTTGTTCGTACTCATTCGTTGGTAACAAGCCATTGCCAGTCAAGTCGGTTTGCACCAACAAAGTACTCAAATTCAGATCTAGGTTATCCCCACGAAAACTGCCTTTGGTGAATAACTGGTTCACCCTGCTTGGCGAGTTCTTGCGCCAGCCATCCTCCAAAAAGAAATTACCTGCTGCAAATAAACCAACAGTTCCGTTGTTCCACCCACCTTCAAGCTGCAACTGTTTACGCCCAAAAGAGCCAGTCAGAATATCAACATCAGCACCAGCATTATTAAAACCATCTTTGGTTTTAAGGGAAAATGCACCTCCCAAGGTATTCAAACCAAAGATTGGATTAGAGCCGGGGAAAACATCCACACTGGCTAAGGCATTCATTGGAATCATGTCCCAGTTCACTACATCACCAAAAGGTTCATTCACGCGAATACCATCAATAAACACTGACAAACCTTGCGGCGTACCAATCTGGGGCCCTGCTGTAAAACCACGATACTGCACATCCATTTGAAATGGGTTCCCCTGGTAATCATTCACCGTCACTGATTGCAACTTACGGTTCATCAAGTCAGTGATACTTAACGAATGAGCCTCTTTAATTTCTTTCGCAGAAATACTTTGTACATTGCCTGGGATTTCCTCCTTGGTTAATCCCAAGCCAGGTAGCGGACCCACTTCATAAAAGCGTTTAGCACGGACTTCAACCCTATCAAGCTGAACATCTTTTTTGGCTTCTTTAGGCGGTTTTTGGATGAAGATGTTATTGCCTTCAACTTTAGGTACGAGACCACTCTCGCCCAACACGCGTTGCAGCGCTTCTTTGCGCGTCATCCGGCCACGCACTTCAGGTGCGGTTTTGCCAGAGACAACGTCATTGGGGAATGAAATATTCATACCCGTGGCCTTGCCAAGGTCATGCAATGAATTCGCCAATGGCTGCGCTGGAATATCAACATTAACGGGCACACTAAAGCTTTCCTCCTGTTGTTTAGGCAACTGGGTATTTAATGCTTCTGCCCACACTGCTTGCGATGCCATCACACTTAAAGCAGCTAACGCAGTGTGTATTCCTCTTCTCTTCAATTTCTTATGCGTACTCACAGTCCTCTCCTGTCTATGACTCATCTGTGAGCGAAGCAAAAACCTGATGTTGGTAACAAATATTTACATTTGTGATTTTTTTCCTGCGTGATATGAAGAACCAAATTAGGCTTGGTTGAGGCGAAAACTCCCTTGCTGAAGGATGTTGCAACGGCACTAATTAAGGTAGCCGTGGGGGCAGGTGTTTTTTAATATGCAGTTGAAAGGTTGAGATAAAGACTTACGAATGTTACAAATAGCTGGGAGTTTTTAATATTGACAAAACGCTCTTACACACATAAAACTAAAAATAGGTAGTCAATTTCTTATCCAGTGATTAGGGGTGCCAGATGAATGATTTACAACAAAATCAACAGTTTATTCAGGCCTTGCATCTCCACAAAAGTGGAAAGATAAATGAGGCAAAGAATCTATATCTCACCTTGATGGCGGCTTACTCAACCAACTCTCGCCTATTGAATAACCTGGCAATGATTGAATTTCAACAAGGCCGTTTTGAAGCAGGATTAGAGTACGTAGAAAAGTCGCTGAGCATAGACCCAAACCAATTTACTGCTTATGGGAACCGTGGAGCAGCCTTGTTTGCACTTAACCGGTTTGACGAGGCTTATAGTGACTACAACAAAGCGATTGCTTTAAATAACAACTATGCAGAAGGCTATTACAACCGAGGAATTTTGCATGAAAAATATGGCAAGCATGACGAAGCACTCAGTGATTACGACAAAGCAATCGCATTAAAATCAAATTATACGAATGCTTACAATAATCGTGGCAATGTGCTTAAAGAGCTCAAAAAATATCAGGAAGCGCTTACGAGTTACGAGCATGCCATCAGTTTAAATCCGCGTCATGCAGAGGCATACTACAATCGCGGAGTAGTTCTTAAAGAGCTCAATCGATACCATGATGCTGTAGACAGTTACACGAATGCATTCTCCTTAAAAAACGATTATGTGGATGCTTATAACAATTGTGGGAATGTTTTCATCACACTGAAACGATTTGAAGAAGCACTAGCTTGCTTTCAAAAAGCCATTGCAATAAATCCTAATTATTCTTTTGCATATAACGGCCAAGGCAACGTCTTAATGGAGCTAAAAAAATTTGACGAAGCCTTAATAAGCTATGAAAAAGCCATCGCACTTAACTCACTTTCGCCTTTCCCCCATAATGGGATGAGTAATGTTCTTCAGGAACTTAAACGTTTTGATGACGCGATTGTGGGATATGAAAAAGCCATGGCGCTCGTTCCAGACTCTGCTGGCCCTTATGTAAATCGTGGCCTTGCCATGCTAGGTAAGGGAAATTTTGATGAGGCTCTACAAAACTATGATAGAGCCATTGAATTGAATCCTGACATGGCGGATCCACATTGGAACAAAGCACTACTTAAAATCCTAAAAGGAGAGTATGAAGAAGGCTGGCAGTTATATGAGTATCGCCGTTACAAACAAGACCTAAAAGGCTCTTACCCAATCTATGAGCAACCCTTATGGCTGGGGCAGGAGTCCATCACCGATAAAATTTTGTATATTTATCCTGAGCAGGGATTAGGCGACTTTATCCAATTTTGCCGTTATGTTCCCTTGGTTGAAAAACTCGGTGCAAAAGTTGTTTTAAAAGTGCCTAATGCACTTTACACAATGATTAAAACGATGGGTCTCAATGCCAGAATTGTCAGGAATGATGAGAAGGTTGAGGAGTTTGACTTACACTGCCCCATCATGAGCTTGCCATTGGCGTTTAAAACAACCGTTGAAACCATTCCCAACAAGATTCCTTACTTTTTTTCTGATCCATTCAAAAGGGATTATTGGCAAAGAAAATTTGCTTACGCAAGCAATTCATTAAAAGTTGGGCTGGTTTGGTCTGGCTCAAAAGACCACAAAAAAGATCATGATCGTAGCCTGAGATTAAAGCAATTAGCGCCTATTCTTGATTTGCCGGTAACCTTTTACTCCCTGCAAAAAGAAGTCCGGGAACAAGACAAAATTGCTCTCTCGAAACTAGACCACATACAGCAATACCATGAGGAATTAAACGATTTTTCTGATACCGCAGCCATGGTGGACTGCCTCGACTTGGTCATCAGCGTAGATACTTCAGTGGCACATCTGGCAGGCGCAATGGGTAAAAATGTCTGGATATTAATCTCTTATTTACCAGACTACCGCTGGATGCTGGACAGAGAAGATACGCCTTGGTACCCCACCGCCCGCCTCTTCAGACAGGCAAATGTAGGAGACTGGGATAGCGCCATACTCAAGGTCAGAAAAGCGTTGGAAGAGTTACTGATATCCAAGACTTAATGGGTGACCCGAACATCCCTGCCTAAATATCTAGTCAGGTACAAAATGCCAATTCAAGCTAAACCACACTCCACGTGGTGCGCCCGGCGCAATAAAGTTGGTACTGAGCCAGTCATCAGAGTTGTGGTTGTAACCATCTGGCCCAATCGCACCATTGATACTTGGTGAAAATGGATTTACTCCCAAGCGTCCAGCTGAAAAATATTCTTTATCCAGTAGATTGTTAACAATCATCGTTGCAGTCCACTCTTTATTGAATCTATAACTTGTCTGAAAATTCACAACTGCATATCCATCAACTTTGCCAGGGTTTCTGGTGGGCGGTGTTTGAATCAACCTCTGCAGGTTCGTTACTGGATCAGTGTAGGTGATGGTTCGAATTGCGCCTTGCCGGTGCTCATTATTTTCATTACCTCTTACAAAGCTATCTGAATGCGCAACAGTACTTAAGCCTATAGTCCATTTATCCGTGACTTCGTAATTAACGGATGCATTTAAATTGTGCAAAGAAACTCCTGGCATTCGGTCACCTTTTTCAACAATTATAATGCCCGTACGATCTCCATCCACAATTCTGGCGCTACTGTTGTTGTTACTAATCATTTCAAAGCCGTTTTGAAATGTAGCATCTGTTAATGCATAATTGACGCCAAACCTCCATCTGTCCATTCGCCCACTTAACCCCGCTTCCAAACCACGTCGACGCGTATTACCAATGGTGTCAAAAAATCCCGAGCCTCCACCTGCTCCACCCGCTACACTCACGAAGTAAATATCATCCTTAAGGTCAGTCTGATACGCACCTAAATTCCATTGAATATTTTCGGTAAAAGTTCCACGCATACCTATGTCATAACTGGTTGATCTGATCTGAGGCAAATATGGGTCGCCTGACAATGTTGTGGGTAGCGTACAAGTCCGGTTCTCAAAAACACTTTTATATCGATAATTATTTGGATCATTGGGATTTGCGTTTGCTGAAATCAAGACAGGTGTTTTATCTAAAGCACAGCCTAATTCGATCACACTTGGAGTTCTTGTGCCTTGGGCAACATTCGCGAAAACATTAAGTTTTTCATTTACTTGCCATGTGCCACCAATGGATGGGTTAAACGAATAGAAAGAAAATTTTTCAGTTTCGGCTGGATCTAAAGGAGTTGTAATATTGAGTGCCCTATATCCAGTGGTTGGCGGATTAGGATCAACTACTGCGTTTGGCAGATTAGGGTCAGCTACGCAATTCCCATTACATATATCTTTGGTATCAGGCAACCCAACCATGTCGCCAATAGGTACATTTCCAAGTAAGCCATATCTTGCAGCAATTTTATTTTTTGCTTTTGTAAAGTTATACCGTCCACTGAAATTCAAATGGACAGAATCAACCGGTGTCCACGTTTCGCTGAAATAAATACTCTTAGTTGTATTAGTACCTTCGAAATCATTATTACGGGATTGAATAAATGCGCCGCCAAATTGAGGATGGGCCTGTGCAGGATCCAGATACACATTCCGGTTAGCATCAAGAAAGCCCAGTTGACTGGTATTTTCATAACTGGCACCAGCTGCATCAATTGATGCGCCGACCATAAACTTGTGATGTTCAAAATTCCAGTTAAGTTGAAACGAAGCACCATCTGTTAATTGCTTAATATTGTTTTTATTGATAATGCCTGTTGGCGTACCTTCCACCACACCAGTACCTCCTCGCCCTGCACCATCCACATAAACCGGCCGTCCATTGACGTCATAAGTTAATGCACCTCCACCAGGAACATTAGTTACTGCTACATCATCTTGCGAAGCTCGACACTGCTCATTATTTGAAGGTGCAGAAACAAATACGTAATTTTTATAAATTACAGGATCCCCATTTACATCAAGCACAGGGTTACCATTTGCATCTTTAGGGGCGGTGTAGAAATACTCATCGCCATAATTTATGACATTTATATTGAATCCAACAGGATTCGCGCCACTTCCATTCAAGGCTGAGAAAATAGTTCTATACGAAGCTTCATTATTAAACTCAGGCGTAATATTTCCTGCTAATGGAGGGGAAGGCGTATTATCTCGGTTATATCTCTGTGTTTGTTCAAAATTCTTAAATTGATTAAAAAGATATTGGTAAGCCGTTAAAAACTCTTGCGGAAGCTCTATATTTTTATATTGCGCGTAATCGGTTTCAAACTGTGCATGACTTATTGGCCCATTGTAACCTTGAGAATCATTAAAAAATTGAGTTCCATAAATATCAAAACCAGTACTCGCATCCGTTTGAATCACATAGTAATCTGGAACCCCATTGGCCCTAGCAGCCCCATTACTATTAAATAGACAGGTGAACTGCTCACCAGTACCTGCTAACAATCTTCTTGCTGGTAAATCTTGATCGTAATCAGTAAATACATCTGCTCCAATCCCTTTTCTGTCACTGTCTCTCCGATAAACTTGCCCAGTGATAGTAAAGTTATCATTGACGAAGTAGCTTCCTGACAATTGAAATTGCTGCAATCTGTTCTTTGTTTCATCCGGTGCTGAAAAGATATCATTACGACTTCTGTCATACATTTCACTGGGAATCAGACCATTGCCAACCAGATCATTGGCAACCAGCAATGTGCTCAGATTTAAATCAAGTTTTTCACCTCGAAAGCTGGCCTTAGTGAATAATTGATTTACTTTGCTTGGTGAATTTTTGCGCCAGCCATCTTCCATGAAGAAATTACCGGCAGCAAATAAACCTATGGTGCCGTTGTTCCACCCGCCTTCAACTTGTAACTGCTTGCGTCCAAAAGAACCTGTTAGCACGTCAGCATCAACACCTGCATTGTTAAAACCATCTTTGGTTTTCAAGGAAAATGCACCACCAAGAGTATTTAAACCAAAAATCGGATTAGACCCTGGAAATACATCAACACCAGCCAGAGCGTTCATGGGAATCATGTCCCAGTTAACGACATCACCAAATGGCTCATTCACACGAATACCATCTAAAAACACTGATAACCCTTGAGGCATACCAATTTGAGGTCCCGCAGTAAAACCACGGTATTGCACATCCATTTGAAATGGATTGCCTTGGTAATCATTGACTGTCACTGATTGCAGCTTGCGATTCATAAGATCAGTCAAGCTCAACGAATGCGCTTCCTTGATCTCTTTCGCAGAAATACTCTGAACATTGCCTGGAATTTCCTCTTTCGTCAGACCAAGCCCTGGCAGCGGACCGACTTCATAGAAGCGTTTAGCACGGACTTCAATCGCATCTAGTTTGAGAGATTGGGAGGTTTTCTCTGGCTCGGGTTTGATGACCGCAGAATCACCACTGATATTCAGTTGCAACCCGCTACCTTGCAGCACTTTCTTTAAAGCCTCTTGTGGGGAGAGGAAACCCTTCACGGCTGGAGCGGTTTTGTTTTTGGTGAGCTCGCTATCAAAAGAAATACTCAAGCCCGTTTGATTGGCTAACTGCCTGATGGATTGATTTAGGGGTTGTGCAGGTAAATTGATTTGCACCGGGAAGCCGCCAGTTTCGCTGGCAGTAGGCACATTGGTATTGAGTTCGGCTGCGTACAACGGGTGCAAAACAGCTTCACTACTGCTGATTGTTGATAACACAGCCCATGCTACTAGGCTGTGTTTATGTGTGATCCTCTGTGCCATTGCCCATCCCTGAATTCGTCTTGTTAGTGCCATGACGCTTTGGGCGGGCAATATTGTGATGTCGATTTTTGAATCTTATTATTTTTTTACAGAGTTGCTTTTGATGAGGGTGGCTGTTGCGGTGGGTACAATCTGCACCGGTGCCATTTCCGGCATCTGGTGGATGAAGGTTTCAATGGCATTGGTTTTGAGCATGGAAGAAATATGCACCTTGCCGGACACCGGCGCTTCTGCAATTAACGGCAGCTTACGGTACCTGGACAAGGTTTCTGCAATTTCATCTAAATCGGCTTGTTCAAAGACGACCATGCCTTTTTCGAAGGCAAATGCATCAGAGGCTTGGTGATGCGAACGTACGGGTTTGGGAGCGTCTTGTTTCACTTCTGCTACTTCGCCATCATGCAGTATCAATGCACTTGCTAGAGTCGCGTCCCCGACAGACTGCGGTTCAACCTTGACGGTGCCGTGATCGACACTGACACGCACCAGTTTTTGCAGACGGTTGACGGCAAAACGGGTGCCCAGCACTGTGATCTTGGTCTTGCCGCTATCAATGATGAAGGGCCTGCTTTCATCGCGTGCGACTTCAAAAATGGCCTCGCCGCGCTTGAGCGTGACCAGGCGCCGGTCACGGTAATAGGTGACTTCAATATCGGTGCCGGTATTCATGGTCATCAGCGTGCCGTCTTCGAGGCGTTGTGACTGTACTTGGCCAACCTCGACCTGGGCGACCATTTGCATTACAGGTTGGGCGTGCCAGGTTTGAAAGCCGAGCACGCCACCCATCCCAATCGCAACTGCGGCGATTGCGCCAGCAACGACATTTTTGATTCTTTTTGTGCGGGTTGATTGTTGAAAAAAAGCATCCTGGTCGGCGATATCCGCCAGCTTTTCAAGCGCTGGGGTGGAATCAAAAGACGACCACACTTTCGTCACATCTGCATAGGCTTGCTGATGGGCTGCACTTGCCATTAACCACTGTTCGAACTTTGTTCTTAAAGGGTCATCTGCCTCGGCATCTTTAATGCGGATAAACCAGCCAATCGCGACTTCGCGCAGTTTATCGGTATGGCTAGGCGGCATGGTTACAATACCTGGTCTTGCAACCGGGTTAAATCGAGCATGGCGCGGGTGATATGCCGTGACACCATATTCACGCTAATGGATAACTGATCAGCAATCTCCTTGAGGGAACGTTGATCGATGCGATATAACCAGAACGCCTCGCGGCATTTGGGTGGAAGACGGTTGATGACGCGTTGCAAGGCTTCCAGCCGTTGCTTGAGTGAGGTCAGTTCCTCGGGTGACGGCGCTGCCCTGGTTGGGTCTTCCAAAAAGGCCGTCAAATCAAACTCATCGCTGGAGAATGTAATGAGTCTTTTATTAAACTTGCGGTCTTCGTTGACCAGATTATGGGCGATGACCCGCAGATAAGCGTGCGGTTTTTCGAGATGGGTGGTTGCAGGGGAAATGGCAAACTTCAACAAGGCGTCATGCAGGATGTCGTAAGCCTTGTGACGGCAACGGATGTCGTGATAGATGGCAGGCAAGAGCTCGCAATACGCCCATCTTAAATTGATGCCATGCCATTCAATCAAGGAGTTCATCGCTAATGCATTCCTAATGCTTTTACAACGCTCTTTATCCGCGCTATTTCTGGCTATCCAGCAAGGTATATTGCGCGGTCTCTTGCAGCCTGACCGGGGCAATATTGGGCAGGCCGCGCAAGAACTGATCGATGTCCTGGATATTGATATCTGCAGAAATATTACGCACCTGCTTGCCTTGTGATTGCACTGGTTTTACGCGGTAGCGGGAGACGGTATAGGCGATTTCACTGGTGTCAGCGCGGTCAAATACCAACCGTCCCTTGAGGAAAGCGAAGGCATCGGAGGCCGGGCGGTTGACCAGCACCATGGCATGGTTGGGGTAGACCTCGACCACTTGTCCATTCGTAATTTCGCGTGAAATATCCAGCGGATTGCCAGCATTGCCTGATGCGCTTTCCAACTTGGGCTCTACTTTTACCCTGCCGTGATCCACACTGACGCGCACGACCTGCTCGAGGCGGTTGACGGCGAAGCGTGTCCCCAGCACGGTGACTTTAGCGGTATCGGTTTCAACGATAAAGGGGCGGTCAGCGTCTTTGGTCACTTCAAACACCGCCTCGCCTTCCTTGAGCAGCACATGCCGTTCATGGCGATAATAGGTGACTTCCATATCGCTCTTGGCACTCAGGGTGACTTTGGTACCGTCATCAAGTGTTTTGGTCACAATCTGGCCCACCGGGTTTTGTGCAGCCATCTGCATGACGGGCTTTGCCTGCCAAACCTGGTATTGCTGATGCGTGAAGAAGCCAGCGATGCAAATAAAGCAGACAACCATGAGTTGCGCCAGGCGGCGCTGTTTGGCTTTTCGGCGTGCTTCGTTCGCCAAAAAAGCATGTTGCTCGGCAGCCTGTGCGAGCTTGGACAAACCTTCGGTGGAATCCAGTTGGCCCATGGCACGCGCGATACTCTCGTATTCGGCACCATGACGCGGGTCATCGGCCAGCCATTGCTCAAAGGCATGGTGTTCGGCATGACGCTGATTGTGCCCATGCTCACGCATGCGCAGGTACCAGCGCGCGGCCATTTCACTAAGGGTCAGCGACTTTGAGTTCAGCGGCTTGGACATGATGGTTTAATTGATGGCCTGTTGAAAGGCGCGGATATCAAGCATGGCGCGGATCAGGTGTTTCTCGACCATGTTGATGCTGATGTCCAGCTGCACGGCAATCTCGCGCTGCTTCATTTCATCCACATGGTATAACCAGAATACCTGGCGGCATTTTTCCGGTAGCAGATCCACCACACGTTGCAGGTGATAGAGTTTTTGGCGGGTTTCATATAGCTGCTCTGGGGTACACTCGAGAATGAGCGCCGTTTCGTCTATCTGCTCTTCATCGACAAAACGGGTCCTGTAGCGGAACTCATCGACCAGTAAATGGTTGACGATACCATTGAGGTAGGCTTGCGGGGACTCTTCGCGCGCCGGGTGACTGGAAACCGCAAAGAATACCAGCGCGTCATGCAGGATATCCTTGGCGCGTTGCACACAGGCCGTACGACGCCCAATGCGTCGCAAGACATCGCTATATGCCCATTTCAAGTCTATGCCACACCAGGCTAATGTTTCGCTCATCTCAGACTCCCTGCCATATCCTTATTTTTATATTGATTGCAAAACACATGCCAGCATGTCTCTTTGCTATAAGAGACTGATTATCAATTAAAAAAAATTAAGTAGATAAATTTATGGTTAATCAATGCGGCTCATTACAACCATTTTTTTAATAATTGGCTGTTTTAAACCATTTTATTTGCGATAAAAAACGTACAATCCCGGCCGGGGGATGCAGATGCGGTAAAACCTGTCGGCAACAGGCTTTAAAGGGTGATAGCATTCACAAACTCACTGGCTTATCAAAGCCACAATTGGAAAGTGAATTGCTTTGTATTCACCAGATAGAAACACCATAAGGCTGCTTAAGATTAAGCAGCCTTAAAAAAATAATAACTTAACGTCGCAATGCTATTTTTTAGAACAACCAGCCATGAATTGCTGCGTGCGCGCTATAACAGCCTGCTGAAAGATGTGCCTGTTGCCATCTTCATGGCGATGAGTGCGCTCTCCATACAAATGCTCGTCTTAAAAGACAGCGTGGACTGGAAACTGGCCATTGCCGGACCGGCATTCAGGATGCTGATCTGTGCTGGCATGCTTCTATACTGGTTCCGGCATCGCAACGAACATCCTCCCACGCATGCCATCCACAGGCGGTTGGATATTGGCTCCTGCATCCTCATCTTTGCTGGCCTAGTCACTTTCTGGCGCAGTCTCTACATTTACCCGCTTACCGATAACTTCGGACACTATTACCTGATCTTCCATAACACGCTGTATGGCTTCTGCTTTGCTTTTATTCTCAGGAAAATCGGGACTGCCGCTTATCTCTATAACCTGGTGATGATCACCTCGGCGATTGCCTGTGTGTTTATCGGCCACATAGAACATGCCTATCTGATTGCCTTGCTGATCGTGGTATTTGAAGTCGGCATGCTACTGGCCATGCATGCCAGCGGCACGGTATTTGATCAATGGGTCAATGCCACTTATGAAACGCAGGCTTTACTCAAAGATAACCAGCGCCTGGCCAACCAGGATGTACTGACGCAACTACCGAATCGTCGCCAGTTTTTTGTGCAGGTTGAGCAGGAGCTGATCCTGGCCAGGCAAACCAGCCAGTGCTTTGCGGTAGGCATCCTCGACCTCGATAATTTCAAACCGGTGAATGATGTGCATGGCCATCATATCGGTGACCTGGTACTGGTGGAAGTAGGCAAACGCCTGGCACAGATCAGGCCGGATGAAGTGCGCTTTTACCGCCTGGGAGGCGATGAGTTTGCTTTCCATCTGGTCACGGATGATGAGCATGCGTCGCTCAGGCAGATTGCTTATGAAATCAACCAGGCCATTTCGCAACCCATCAGCATTGATGGCCTGCGGATAGTCATCAAAGCCTCCATGGGGGCCTGTATTGTCTGTGACCAGCAGACCTCGGCACAAACCCTGTATGAGCATGCCGACTTTGCCCTGTATCACGTCAAGCGTACCGAGCGCGGCAACCTCGAAATCTATTCCGATACCCTGGAAAAAGAGCGCCAGCAATTAAACCGGATAGACCAGGCACTGCGGGCGGCGGATATCCATGCAGAATTATTCCCGGTATTCCAGCCGATTATCGACATTGATACCGGTGAGGTGGGCGCTTTCGAAAGTCTGGCACGCTGGCGCAGCCCGACTCTGGGTGACGTCTCCCCAGTGCTGTTTATTCCCGTGGCGGAAAGCCTGGGGATGATCACCGACATCACCAAACTGATGTTTCGCCGCGCCATTCACTGCATGACTCACTGGCCAGAAGAGATTCGCCTGTCTTTCAATTTATCGGCCTACGATGTCACCAACCAGGCGGTGATTGAAGATTTGATCAGCATGATGCAAACCAGCCATCTACGGCCTGGCAGATTTGTCTTTGAAATCACAGAAACTGCCTTGCTGCAGGATTTTGAAACAGCCAGGGAAAACATCAAGCGCTTACGCCAGGCAGGCGCCAAAGTCGCGCTGGATGACTTTGGCACGGGATACTCGAGTTTAAGCCATGTACAGCACCTGCCTCTGGATAAACTGAAGATAGATCGCAGTTTCATCAAGGATATTGAAACCAATACCACCAGCCAAACCATCGTGCGGTCAATTCTGGCTTTGTGCCAGGGCATGCATATGGAATGCGTGGCCGAAGGGGCAGAAACCGAAAGCCAGGTCAGATTCCTGCAAGCGATGGGTTGCCAGTGGGTCCAAGGCTATTATTTTGCAAAGCCCATGTCTGAAGCAGAGATTCAGGCCTATCTTGGTCACGCCGCCACGCCTATTGCATAATAAGCCATTGAGTTTCGCCATAGATGGCTGTTTGGGTCGCCAATCCCGCGACACATCATGTCAGCATGAACGACTTTTCAATTGAACACCCAATAAGACTATACAGTTTTCACAAAAATACATTAATATAAATATTCTTCACATTTAGATTGGTATGCGCTTCACTCAGGGATGTCTATCCAGCAGTGGTTAATCGCTAAAAATGGAGGTTACTCTATGCGTGCAAGTACTCTTTTAATTCTGGATGATGATGGAAATGATGCCGAGATCATCGCCAGTGAAGCTCAGACCCAGGGGTTTGAAGTCAGAATTTTTGATGATGCCAACCTTTTTATGGCAGCATTCCTGGCTGAAAGACCCTCCCATCTGGCGATCGACATCCTGATGCCCGGCGTGCATGGCGTGAGCCTGTTGCAAACGCTGGCCCAACATCAGTGCCAGTCTTCGATTATTTTAACCAGTGGCATAGGCACCGCCGCCCTGCCCGCAGTACAACTCGCTGCCATCCAATATCAACTCAATATCCGCGGCATTTTGCACTACCCTTTTCACCAGCATATCCTCAGAAACATGCTCTCTGATCAGGCCTCTGTCGACCTGCATGCGCATACTGGCAGCGATCTCAGTACACAGCCTCTGATTGTCGACGCCAAGACGATAGACGAAGCTATCCGCAATCATGAATTTACGGTGTTTTATCAACCACAGATAGACTTAGTGAACGGCAAGGTGATCGGATTTGAGGGATTATTACGCTGGAACCACCCGGTGCTCGGTATCAAACTACCCGACCTGTTTATCCCTGTTGCCGAAATGACAGGCCAAATTACCCAGCTGACTCAGATTGTCATAGAAACAGGCTTTCATTTTATCCGCTCGCTTGGCAACACGCTGTCGTTCTCCCTGAACATTTCGGCCAACAGCTTTAGAGACCAGTCGCTGACGAATGTATTAGTCAGTGCATGCCAAGCCTGCGATTTACCCCCTGAACGAGTCATCCTTGAGCTGACAGAAACCGCGACGCTGGAAGATCCGGAACAAGCAAAACAAATCCTTTCACGGCTCCGCACAGAAGGCTTTAAATTAAGTCTTGATGACTTTGGTAACAATAACGTTTCGATGTCGCTGCTGGCAAACCTGCCTTTTACCGAGCTTAAAATAGACAAGTCGTTGGTCAGTACCCTGGAAGCCTCCTCAAAATCAAGAAAGGTGATTGCCTCCACCCTCAAGCTGGCAGAAAGCCTGAAGATGGAAACGATTGCCGAAGGCATTGAAAACACGCTGGCAGCCATCGGCCTGCGTGAGTTGGGCTGCCGTTATGGCCAGGGCTATTACTTTGCACGGCCAATGGACCAGGAAACCGCACTACATTGGCTGCAAGGCTGGAACCGCCAGTTTTAGCGGGGTGAGCTGGTGGTTGCCAGAAATGCTGGGATCGCTTGTGCGTTCATGGGCTGGGCGTAATAAAACCCCTGGATAATATGGCAGCCCATGGCCTGTAAAAGCTCAATCTGGCTTCTTGACTCTGCCCCCTCCACCACACAATCGATGCCTATGCCACGGCATAAAACCAAAATCGAACTGACGATCATTTTACTTTTCGGGTTGGTTTCAATGTCGTGCACAAAGCTTCGGTCGACCTTGATTTTATTCAAGGGCAAACCTTGCACATGACTCAAGCTGGAGTAACCTGTGCCAAAGTCATCCAGCGCCAGGGCCACGCCTGCCTGACGCAATAATTCGATATTATTCCTGGTCGAAAGATAATCTTGCAGCAAGGCCGTTTCCGTCAGCTCAAAAGTAAAACGTTGTGCCTCTACGCCACTGCCGGCAATCATCTGGATCAGGTCATGGATCACTTTATCGTTAGTAATATCGTTGGCCGACAAATTGAATGACAAACCGACCTGTTCCGGCCAGTCACGCATGGCCTGTATTGCTTTTTCGAACAGCACCAGTGTGATATTCGAAATCAGGCCGATACTTTCTGCGACAGGAATAAATTCATTAGGTGTGACCTCTCCGATGACGGGGCTATGCCAGCGGGCGAGACATTCAAACGCCACAGGGCGATTGGCTGTCGTATTGACGATGGGCTGGAATACCGTGGAAAACTCCTGCCTGATATTCGCAGTGCGTAACGCCCGTTCGGTTTGAGTCCTGGCCTGCAAACTGCCAAGATGCTGTGGCGAGAATAGCTCGGGATGTCCACGGCCACTATTTTTAGCCTGGTAGAGCGCATAATCTGCGTATTCGTACAGCTTTTCGGTTGAATCGTCCACGTCGGGGAACACGGCGATCCCGGTAGATGCGCTGAGGTGGAATACCAGGCCATCTACCGACACCGGTTGTTCAATGAGCGCAATCAGTGCTTGCCCCAAGCTTTTCAAGCCAGCTTCATCGCCACCAAAATGCTTGTGAAAAGCAAATTCATCCCCGCCCAGGCGATAGAAACTGATCGGCTGGTGACAGTCATCATACTCACTGAGTCGTCGTGCAATTTCTATCAACACCAGATCACCCACCCTGTGGCCATGCGAATCATTGACCAATTTGAATCTATCCAGGTCAATAATGCCGATGGCAAAGCGCATCCCTGTCGTTTTTAAATGATCTAGCGATTGAGCCTTAATTGCTGCAAAAAACTGGCGGCGATTAGGCAACCCGGTCAGGATATCAACGTTGGCCAGGCGCGCATTTTCAATGGCCAGCTGCTGCGCGTGGAGTGAGCTGAATACCAGCGAGTCAAATCCTTTATTGCGCCGGTGCATGGCCGCGAGCATCCCAGCCTCAAAAACCAGGATCATAAAGGCAAAGGGCTGGGCGTATTCGACATCGGCATACAACAGGTAAAACACCGTGGTCGTAATGAGCATGAGGTTGTAGATATAGGCCGGGCGTCCCAGGCTCACGAGCAAAAATGGAAAGCAGATCCCATATAAGGTCATTTGTACAATCAGGAAATAGCGGCTGTAGCCAGCAGAATGTTGCAAAAGATGCAAATCACAAATAATGGTTGTGATGCCGGCCACCACCAGCAAACTGGCAAAAAATTGCAAGCGACGCCTGACGATGGCAATGTCTGGCTGCTCCTTGCGGTGAAAAAACCAGTACACAAACACCCCCGCCGACACCACGGTCAGCAAGCCTGGAATCACAAATGACCACAAGAATGGCTCAGTGGAATGAAACACGGAGATCTGCGTGAGCATGGCCACCACCGCCGCCACAATCACCACAGGCACATAAGGCAAGAGGGAGAAGTACCTGGCCCGGAGAAGGTCTTCATCGAAATAGTTGTAATACCGTATGCTGATCATCTTTTAAACAATCTCTGAACATTCATGACGCAATGACATACCGTCATCGCTAAAAAAAGACATGCGCGCAAGTGCAGCCAATCCAACTGGGTTAAAAAAGCGTTTACTGAAAGCAGCATTTTCCAAGCAGCCAACATTGAGATCAACACGCGTTGATAAAGGGGGGACAGACTTTGTGAACAGACCATCGAATCATCGAAGACATCACTTGACGTGACATGTCCGAGCAGTTTATGGGACGCTGAAGCTTTGTATGCAATCATCAAGCTTCTGTAGGGTGCTTCTATAAATTCAAATTGCTAAGCCAGACAAGGCGCGATTAAAAAATTTGACGCAGCATATAGGTAATATGTAAGGAGAAATTTTTTATGAGCAACACCGCATGGCGACGGAAGTTGAATTTATAGAAGCACCCTTTATATGAAACAAACCCTATTTATGCTGAGCATTATAAAACCTGCAGGCATTTTTCTTGATAGCCCAATCGGACTAATAAAGGATGTGAGGACTTTTCAGGCCTGGGAACTTCACCCTGCAAGGTCAATAACGCACCGTCTTATCAAGTGTCATAAGGATCAATATGCAGCCCTCCGTGGGAGGGGGTATCCAAAGACGAGGATCAGGAGGTAAAGCCATCATTTTTACCCATGTCATGCTGCTGGATCGGCATGTTCTTCAAAAATATCCCTGAAACGCGCAGAAAGTTTTTTAAAAGCGTCAAGAATCATGGGGTCAAAATGAACAGGCTGTGTTCGGCCATCTCCTTCCATAATGATTTTAACTGCATGCTCGTGCGTAAACGCCGGTTTATATGGGCGCTTGCTGCGTAGCGCATCATAGACATCACTCATCATCATAATGCGCGCAGACAGCGGAATCTCTTCCCCTTTCAGGCCATTCGGGTAACCACTGCCATCCCACCGTTCATGATGATTCAAGGCAATCTCTGCCCCCATCATCATAAAAGGGGAAGTACCCTTGCCGTGACCGAGGATACTGTCGCCCAATGCGGAATGGGTTTTCATGATGGCCCACTCCTCAGCTGTATGCGGGCCGGGTTTGAGCAGGATATGATCAGGAATCCCAATCTTGCCCACATCATGCAGCGGGCTGGCATGATAAATCGTATCAATAAAGTCTGCAGGCATGCCTAAATCGGCGGCCAGCTCTTTGCAGAAGAATGCAATGCGGTGAATATGGGCGCCTGTTTCCTCATCGCGAAACTCTGCAGCACGCATAATGCTGAACATGGAATCAAAGTAACTGGCCACCAGTTGTGCGGTCCGCTCTTCTACCTGCTCTTCCAGCGTATGACTGTAATCCGCCAGGAAGTCATTATATTCCTTGAGGCGTAGCAGGTTACGGACCCTGATCCAGAGTTCTGCCCGGTCGACAGGCTTGGTCACAAACTCCTCAACACCGCATTGCAAGGCGCGCATTTTGGATTCTCTATCGGCCAGGGCAGTGAGCATAATGATGGGAATAATCTTGGTGGTTTGATGACTCTTTAGCTGTTCAGCCAACTCGAAACCATCCAGCACGGGCATCATGGCATCCAGCAGGATCAAGTCAGGCCGATGTGCCAGTATCATGTCATAGGCCATTTTCCCGTCCTGTGCCTGCAAGGTGGCATAGCCTTCAGCGCTGAGCAGCGTCTCCAGATAGGTACGGTTAGTTGCTTCATCATCAACGATGAGTATGGTCTTGCGTGTCACTTTCATGTCCAATTTATACCCCCTTCCTGCGTATTGTTTTGATTAGAGTAAGGCTTCAATTGTTTCCAGAAACGCTTTGTAGCGGATAGGTTTGGCGATGTAACCATCGCACCCTGCCGCCCGCATTTTTTCTTCATCCCCTTTCATGGCAAAAGCCGTCAACGCAACAATCTTGATGTGCCTGGTATCTGCATCTTTTTTAAGCAATTGGGTAGCGGTCAGACCATCCATGCCTGGCAACTGGATATCCATTAATATCATCGCTGGAGACTGGCTACGGGCAATCTCCATGCCCTCCTGCGCATTGACCGCCTGTAATACTTCATGGCCTGCAGTTTCCAGAATCAATTGCGCCAGACGCATATTCATGGCGTTATCCTCAATGATCAGTATGCTTGCCATGCTTGCCTTTATTTTTTCGCGGTGCCTGGCGGCCACGCTTACCCGCTAATGCACGATGGACTTCACTGATGAAATTGCCATGATTGAATTCAGACTTTTCCAGCACTGCCAGCACCTGGCCTTTGAGCATCTGCCGTTCGTCAGGTGTGAGGAATTTGGAGGTGACGATGATGATGGGTATTTTAGCCGTGCGCTTATCCAGCTTTAAATCTTCAACCACTTCAAACCCGCTGATTTCCGGCATCATCAAATCCAGCACAATCAAATCTGGCGTTTGTGATTTTGCAATGTGTATGGCCTCACTGCCGCTGTAGGCACGCAACACAGCGTGGTTGGCATGCTCAAGATAGGTGGAAATGATTTCGACCGCTTTGGGGTCATCGTCCACCACCAACACATTTAACCCTGGCTGTTGATCAACCGGCTTCACAAAGCCCAGCTTGCACAAGGCCGTTTGCAAATCTTCTGCCGACACGGGCTTTTGCAGCACTTGTGCAGCCCCCAGCGACAACCCGCGGTTGCTGTCTGCCACAATAGACAGAATCACCACCGGCACATGTGCCAGCCTTTTGTCGGCCTTGAGTTTGCTCAGAAACTCCCAGCCATCCATGCCAGGCAGCAAAATATCCAGCGTAATCAAATCTGGCGGTGGATCACCTGCCAGAATCGCCAGGGCAATTTCGGCTGTGGCTGCCCGCGTCACCTTGCAATGGTCTGCCTCAAGCTGTAGTCGGATCAGATCAGCAGCGCGGTCATCATCTTCCAGCACTAACACATGTGGTGGCTCACTGCTTGGCAGTGGCCGCATGCCGTCAGCCGTGGCCATGGGGCCAGAAGCAGTTTCTGGCGAACTGGACTTGTATTGCAACCAGACGGTAAATGTACTGCCCTTACCAGGAGTACTGGTTACAGCCACAGCGCCACCGTGCATTTCAGCCAGCTTGCGTACCAGCGCCAATCCCAGCCCGGTGCCTTCAAAACGGCGCGACAACGTGCTCTCCACCTGGACAAAAGGTTGAAACAGACGTGGAATATCCTGTGGTTCAATGCCGATGCCCGTATCCGTAATGGCAATTTCAATAAATGGCGTGTCGTTGCCTAGCCCTGAGATGTGGCTGCCCGAAATATGTCTTGTTTTGGCCAGTATCGCCTCGCGCTCAACCAGTTGCGCCCGTAAAGTGACTTGCCCACCCTCAGGCGTGAATTTGACCGCATTCGACAACAGGTTATACACAATTTGCTTCACTTTGCGTGCATCTAACCAGGCAGCGCCCAAAGCTTCCGACACCTCTGTCTGTAATTGGACCCGCTGGGCGACTGCTTTTTCCTTAATGATGGAAAGACAGTTTTGCAGCAATGCCCTGGGGTCGATAATCTCCACCTCCAGCACCATCCGTCCGGCTTCTATCTTGGATAAATCGAGCACATCGTTAATCAGTGAGAGCAAGTGTTGACCACTCTCAAAAATATCATTGACGTAAGCCTTCTGTTTATCCGTCAATTGCCCAATCAAGCCATCCCTGAGAATCTCGGAAAAGCCGATAATGGCATTCAAAGGCGTGCGTAGCTCATGCGACATGGTGGCAAGAAACTCTGACTTCATCCGGTCGGCTTCCAATAATTGCTCGTTCTTTAAGCCAATTTCTTCGCTACGCAGGCGTAGTTGTTCGGCCAAGAGTTTAAGATCGCCGTACTGCTGGATATTGTGAAGTGCGACGCCCAGTTGCGCCGATAAACGCTCAATAAAGGTTTGATCCCGCTCGGTCAGGGTTTTACTTGCGGCCAGCACCAGCACGGCCAGACGTTTCTCCTGGTACGTCACAGGGCAAATAATGATGTCTTTAGGTTTGAATGACATCAAGCCGGTTTCAATCGTCAGCGAAGGTAATTCATCCAGTTCGCTCAGGATGAGGGTTTGATTGTTCTGGATGGCTTCACCAATCACGCCGTGGCCCAGCTTAAATTCATTGAGGATATCCACCGGGGCTGCGTGTGCGCTTTCCAGACGGTAGAATCCGCTCCATTCGTCATAGCCATAAACCGCCGACACCGGGAAGGCATGATTCCTGGCTAAAATTTCCAGCATGTTAGGCAAGATATGTGCGCGGTCATAGTTGGCATTGAACAGCCTGAGCACCTCACTATGCGTTTGATCGTACACCGCAGCATGGGTCAGGTCATACTGAATCTGCTTGAAGTCGCTCACGTTGCGAGCAACGGTAGATAAATGGGTAGGGACACCCTCAGCATTGCGGTGCACCACCACCACCTGGGAGACCGGGATTTCTGTACCGGCACGCGTGATAAAAGCGGTTTCACCGCTCCAGAAACCATTGCTCAATGCGGTCGGGATGCCTTTATTATGGATGAGCTCAATCGCCCACTGCGGACGCATGCGTGAGACAGGTTGCGAAGTAATGTCTTCATCCTCGCCTATGCCCAGTAACTTTCGCCCACCTTTATTCAGGTAAAAATAATCCCCTTGCAGATTGGCATTGGCAATAAGATCTGGTGAGGCATCGAGAATATCTGTCAGTCGCTTTTGTACAACAGAAGCCTGTTTACGGATATTGAGATCGCGCTGGATGCGCCAGAGCAGCAGCGGGAAGAAAATGAGGATGGCGATAGACATCACCGCAAACAGGATAAGCAGATCTTTGGCATGCTCCTGCTCTGACTGGGTACGCGTTGAAAGCAACCCCTGCTCCTCCAGCGACATGGCGTTAAACACACCGCGAATTTCGAGCATCTCTTCCTTGCGGATAAAATCTTTACGCAGCAGCTCTTTCAATTTATCTGCAGGCATTGCACGTGCAAGCTCGTTAAGCTGGTAAAAGTAAAGAATCCGCCGGTCGATCAGGCGCCTTAGCTGGGTGATTTGCTGTTGCTGGAAAGTGTTATCCTTGGTCAGGACTGCAAGCTGCGAAATTTCTTTCTGCAAATCCGCCAAGGCCGCATCGCGGCGGCCGATCGAGCTGACATCCCCAGTCAGCAGGAATCCGCGCTGGGCAACTTCCAGCTGGTTGAAAAAATTCAAGCCGTGGTCCAGTTTGGAAATCACGGCATGGGTATGGGTCACCCAACTGCTATTCTCAGAAAAACGCTGAAGATAGATCATGCTGGTGATGCCCAGCAAGACCAATAGCGCAAAAAAGCTGATGAACCCGTAAATAATCACGGATTCCAGTGCCCAGAACTCGTTTTTTCTAGGCTTCACAAACGACTCCTGCCACTCGCATACCGATGCCCCCCACTGTTTGATCACACCCAGGATTGATCCGTTAACGCTGTAGCACCAGTTTCTTGTTAATGTTATACAAGGCGCAATAGCATTTATATTAATACATTTACAGAGTGGTTTGTGACGAAATCAACAAGCAGCGTGTAAACAACTTTTTTAAATCGGCCAGCCATGCCAGTCGCTTTAAAAAATTTGCAGTGTGAATCAACGCTGGCCAAGGCTGGCTTGGCCTTTTCCAGTAGGCTCGGCTTAATTTCTGACTGAAGCGTCAGCCGCAATCATTTCACAAGCCAATGCGCCAACATCACGCACTGCTTGCTCAATCGCCAGTGTCCACAAGTGACTGAAATTGAGGCGGATGTAGTGGGTCAGCTCTTTTTTGCGCGAAAAGATGGTCCCAGGCGCAACAGTAATGCCATTGTCGATGGCCTTGCGGTATAGCTCAAGCGCATCCAGTGCCGGTGGCAGTTTTACCCAGATCACATAGCCGCCCTGAGGCACAGACAGCTGCGTCCCGGCAGGAAAAGTCTGCTCAATGACATTGCGCATCAATACATAGTTTGAGCGCAATGTGTGCCGCAACTGTTTCAGGTGCTGCTCGAAACTGTCGCGCTGCATAAATTTTGCAATGGCGATCTGCGGGGCAGACGTCAGCGACAGGCTATTCAGGAACATCAGGCGTTCAACCTCCTGGCGGTAGCGTCCAGCAGTCGTCCAGCCCACACGGTAACCGGGCGCCAGGGATTTGGAAAACGAGGAGCAATGTAACACGATGCCTGCCTGATCAAACGCTTTAGCCGGTAAAGGTGGTGCGTCACTGAAATACAGTTCGCTATACACGTCATCTTCAATCAGCGGGATATTCTGTTCGGTCAGGAAAGCCACCAAGGCCTTTTTCTTGTCATCGGGCATGACAAAGCCTAGCGGATTCTGGAAGTTCGTGGTGAGGATCACCGCGGCAATCCGCACATTATCCGTGACCGCACGCAGCGCATCCAGGTCTATCCCCGATTCAGGATCAGTGCGGATTTCTGCCACCTTCATGCCCAGACGTTCCACCGTGTGAGCCAGTGCATAGTAGCCCGGCGATTCCAGCGCAATGGTATCCCCAGCCTTAGCCACTGCCTGCAGGCAAAGCGTGATCGCCTCGGTCGCACCATGGGTGATCACAATATCGTCCGGCGATACATCCATACCGTTGACCAAGTAGCGCCGCGCAATCTGCTGGCGCAAGAACTCATTGCCTGGTGGCAAGTCGCTGAGTACACCCCACTCTCCTTCATCATCGGTGAGTGCTTTTTCATATTGATGGATACGCTTGAGTGGAAACAGTTGTGGATCCGGAAACGGTGAACCCAGGGGCACCGTGCCAAATTCACGGATGGATTTGAGTGTGGTCAGCACCAGTTTGCTGGCATCAATCTCGGACAGGTTGATATCTTTGGCCAATGGGGAAGCTTGCTTTTGCTGCAAACGCTTGCGTGGCGTGACGTAATAACCGGATTGCGGATGGCTGCTGATGACGCCTTCCTGTTCGAGCAACAGATAGGCGCGTAACACGGTGCTGATACTGAGCTCATATTTCTGGCTGGCTTGGCGCACCGAGAAAATCCGTTCACCGGGCCGTAGCACGCCTTCATCAATCATGGCGCGGATGCGGGCAGCGAACGAGACATAAAGCTTCATGAAGGCGAACAGGCGGGAATGGGATTGCCTGATTATACTCCAGCCACAGACATGGCTGGCGTTTCACTACATTGTGATTAAGAGGCCTGCAAAGCCAGTGCCACTTCCTCACCGTTTTTGGTCAGGCTGGCTACCAGGCGGTCTTTTTGCGTGACCACTTCGACCAAGGCCTGTTCACTTAACGCGGTCATCAAGCGTTGCAGGGTACTCATGCGAACGCCCAGCCGTTTGCAGATGACGGCCAGCGAGACAGCCGCCCTGCCTTGTGCATGTTCAGCATGCAGCAACTCCAGAATACCCAGCATCAATACCGTACTGTTATCGAGAGGGACATATTCTGAAAGGAAGCCTTCCTCGACAGAAGTTTCTACCTGGGAAGATGCTTCTAATGCCTGCTCTGGATAGGCATCATACTCACGCAGCATTGGCGACCTCTGTTGATTTCGTTTTCTCGATGATGACGGGGATGGATTTAGACGTAGGCGTACGTGACTGGTCAGCCACACTCTCTAAAGGCACCAGGTTATTGGTTTCGGGGTAGTAGCCGCTCAGGCAGCCCTGCGGGATGTCGTAAGACACTACCAGGAAATTATTTGCGCGGCGGGTAATGCCATCCTGCCAGACACTCACCAGGTTGACCCAGTCGCCTGCTTGCAGCCCCATGCGCTCAATATCTGCAGGGTTCATAAACACCACGCGGCGCTGGCCAAACACGCCGCGGTAGCGGTCATCCATGCCATAAATGGTCGTGTTGTATTGGTCATGTGAGCGCGTCGTCATGAGTACAAACAACTGGTCGCCATATTGCTCACGCGCCTGGTGGATAGGCGAGTTTTGCGGGATGGCCTGTAAGGTGAACTCGGCCTTGCCAGAAGGCGTATTCCAGATGCGTTCGCTGGAAGGTACTGGCATGCGGAATCCACCAGGCACCTTGATGCGCTCGTTGTAATCCTTGAAGGCCACCGGCATGGTCTGCTCAATGGCATCGCGGATTTTGCTGTAATCCTTGATGAATTCCAGCCACGGTGTTTTGCTGTGTTTGAGCGTGGCATGCGCCAGGCGGGCCACAATCGCTGGCTCAGACAGCAAATGCGGTGAGGCTGGCTTGTTCATGCCGTAAGAGATATGCACCATGCTCATGGAGTCTTCCACGGTCACGCCTTGCGGGCCGCTTTCCTGGGTATCGATTTCGGTTCGGCCCAGGCATGGCAGGATCAGCGCTTCTTTACCATGCACCAGATGGCTGCGGTTCAGTTTGGTGGTCACATGCGCCGTCAAATCGCAATTGCGCATGCCTTCCCAGGTGCGGTCGGTGTCAGGCGTAGCGATGGAGAAATTACCGCCCAGGCCAAAGAATACCCTGGCCTTACCATCTATCATGGCCTGGATAGCCCCCACTGCATCATAACCCGGCGTTCTGGGCACTTTGATATCAAACACGCGCTCCAGGCTTTCGAGGAATTCTGCTGGCATCTTCTCGTAAATGCCTACCGTGCGGTTGCCCTGCACATTGCTATGACCGCGCACCGGGCACAGGCCAGCACCTTCCTTGCCGATATTGCCGCGCAACAGCATTAAATTGACCAGGGTCTTGATGGTGGCCACGCCATGCTTGTGCTGGGTAATGCCCATGCCCCAAGTAGAAATCACTCGATCACCCGTGGCATAAATGCGTGCGATTTCCTCAATCTGCGCCAAGGGGACGCCAGACTCTTTGACAATCACAGCCCAGCTTTCCTGGCGGGCATCTTCGGCAATCGCCTCAAAATTGTTGGTGTGCTGGTTAATAAAATCCACGTCCACCACACGCTCACTGCCATGCTTGATCGCTTCGTCATCCCACTGGATGACAAATTTGATCATGCCCTTGATCAGCGCCAAATCGCCGCCCAACTTAGGCTGGATAAACAAGTCACTGATCTTGCTGCCCTTGAACGACAGCATATCAAACGGGCTTTGCGGGTCGGCAAAACGTTCCAGGCCGCGCTCTTTGAGCGGGTTAATTGCTACGATACGCGCACCGCGCTTAGCGGCCTCGCGCAATTCGCCGAGCATACGGGGATGATTGGTGGCCGGGTTCTGGCCAAAAATCAGAATAGTGTCCGCATGCTCAAAATCATGCAATGTGACTGAACCCTTGCCTATGCCGACCGTAGCAGGCAAGGCAATGCTGGTCGATTCATGGCATAGGTTAGAGCAATCAGGGAAGTTGTTGGTGCCAAACTCACGTACAAACAATTGATAAAGAAAAGCTGCCTCATTCCCGGCACGGCCTGAGGTATAGAAAATCGCCTCATTGGGGTCTGCCAAGGCATTGAGGTGCGATGCAATCAACGCGAATGCGTCGTCCCAGGAAACTTCTTCATACTTGTCCGTGGCCGCGTTATACCGCATGGGGTGCGTCAATCGGCCTTCATTTTCCAGCTCAAAATCTCCCCACCCCATCAGCTCAGTGACGGTGTGTTTGGCAAAAAACGCTGGCGGTACGCGCTTGGCAGTCGCTTCTGCAGCCACGGCCTTCACGCCGTTTTCACAGAACTCAAAGGTAGAGGTATGCTCTTTATCTGGCCAAGCGCAGCCAGGACAGTCAAAGCCATCCGGCTGGTTTTGCGCCAGCAGGGTCATCACACCCTTCACAGGGATTTTTTGCAGCGCGAGTTGCGCAGCCACTTGTTTTAACGCCCCCCAACCGGCGGCCGGGTGGTGATATGGTTTGATGGTAGCTTTAGGTTGTGACATATGTCCTACTAAGGTGGCAGAGGGTAGACTGACATCGGCTTATCTTTGTCAGCCTATCCTCGCGGAATTTTGATGAATGTCATCGTAAGGCAGGCCGGGCAAAGAAACCAGATACAGACAGGCTTAATTTTTAGGGTACAGTCAGGCCATCAAAGACACAAAGTGCAGGCCGGAATCTCCCTCACAGAAGGGACGATAATCGGGCCCCACGGATCGGATGATGCACTGTTGGCGTATTGCACACGGCGGTAGCAATACGAACGCTCCCTAACAGGGATAGTGTTAGAAGTTAAAGCGGATGGCTGTCATCAGCACATGATTTTCGCGGTCTACTGTTTTGGTATTGATGTATTGGTTAAGGTAGCCAATATCCGCATTGCTAAAATCACTGAATTTCCAGTTGACCCCCAGAAACAAACGGTTCTGGTCGAAGCCTTTGCGCACACCCCAATTGGTGTCATTAAAATTAATAAACAGCTCGTCGTACACCACCCAGGATAAATGCGGATTGAATGTGGAAGGCATGCTGGCACGCACCATCTGACGCCAACGATAGGCATTCTGGCTAAAGTCTTCACGGTCCCGGTTTTCCAGGCGTGACCGGCTCATAAAAGTGACATTTGCGACAGGATCAAACTGATATAAGAACTGTTGCCACAGGCGATTTTCCTTATAGGAAGAAGCGCCCGCAGGATGGTTAATGACCGTATCATAGCCAAGCCAGACGCTGGCTTTTGGCGTCACCTTGTAGAAAATGGCAGGACGCAGAATAAGCGTATCGAAATGTTTACCCTCATCGCGCCAACGCGGGTGCGTATCCATGCTCCAGTACAAGTTTTCCACCGGCAACTTGCCTTGGGCATAAATATTGAGCCAGTAGCGCCCATCCTCTTCGACGTCGGCCATGGCAAGGCTGCCTAGCATACACAAAGGCAGCGCGGCTGCCGTTTGCAGCCAGGGTTTAAAATCAAATGGCAGACTACTTAATAGGGATTTCATTTCTTATTCCAGTAATTCATGATTTCGAGAGGGATTTTGCTAAGCGGCACTTCTTTAGGGGTCGCCCCCAGCTTGTGTGCTTCTTTGGGCATGCCATAAACAACGCAGCTTCGTTCATCTTGTCCCAGGGTTTCTGCCCCGGCGTCCAGCATTTCTTTTAATCCTTGCGCACCGTCATCGCCCATGCCGGTCATAATGATTCCCAGGGCGTTTTTACCGGCTTGTTGCGCCACCGAACGGAATAGCACGTTGACCGAGGGCCGGTGACGGCTGACCAATGGGCCATCGATGATATCAACATGGTATTGGGCGCCACTGCGTTTAAGCAGCATATGCTTGCCGCCAGGGGCAATCAGGGCACGGCCGGGAATCACACGGTCACCATGCGCTGCTTCCTTCACTTCGATTTCACAAAGATCATTGAGTCGTTTGGCAAACGCTGCGGTAAAGTTCTCTGGCATATGCTGCACAATCACCATACCCGGAGACACGCGAGGCAAGCTGGTCAGCACCGCTTCCAGCGCTTGTGTACCGCCGGTAGAGGTGCCAATGGCGACTATACTTTCTGTCGTTTGCGCCATGGCTCGAGTGCTGGGCGCAGCCAACACCGCATCCGCAGTCAATTTGGGCTGTACTTTAGCCACGGGCTCCATCTGCACCATGCGTTTCAGGTTGGCTTTAGCCGCGATCTTGATCACATTGACGATGTCATTAGCATCATCTTCTAAAAAATCTTTTAAGCCTGCTTTGGGCTTGGTCACAATGCTGACTGCCCCAGCCGCCAGTGCTTGAATAGTGGTCTCCGCACCCTTCTCGGTCAGGGTAGAACAGATAATGACCGGTGTCGGACGTTGTGCCATGATTTTCTTGAGGAAAGTAATGCCGTCCATCCTCGGCATTTCCACATCAAGGATCACCACATCCGGCCAGTCCTTCATCATTTTATCCATGGCAAAAATAGGATCTGAGGCAGAGGCAATGACCTCAATCTCAGACGATTTGGCAATTTTCTCAGTGAGGACTTTTCTGACGACCGCAGAATCATCCACGATCATTACTCTGATTTTTTTCATATTAAAATCCGTTTTTAGACCCTGCTCTTCACCCAGGCAAACCCGTTCCAGATATCAAAAATGATATACCGCGAATCCTCACCACCATAATGATTGGCATGAATTTGAAAACCATGTTCAGCCAGATGCATGAGGACCGCATGCAAGTTCCGGTCTCCAATATTATCTTTTTGCTGTAATTTCAATTTGGGAAACATATTGCTGCCTCCGAACACCTTCACCTGGCACTCTTTGGGACGAATCTTGAGTTTTGCCATTTCGCCCATCATTAAGGCAAGCGCTTCATCCGCATACTTTGCAGAGTTGCCGGAAAGGGCGGGACTATTTTTTTTGTGAGAGGCCTGGCGCTGAGGCAGCAGGATATGGCACATACCGCCTACACGCTTCTCAGGGTGCCAGATGGTGACGGCCACACAAGAGCCTAGGATGGTGCGGATTCTGGTATCTGCATCGCCCCAGTACCATTCGCCAGGCTGCAAAAATACCTCAAAAACCTCTTCCGGTTTTTTATCCATCAATCCAAAACAAAATGCAGGCTGGGTACGCTTCAACATAAGCAACCATTAAGTGCTTTTTTTATAAATGGAGGGCGCCTCTGAAGCAAACTTGTCTGTCACGCCATTCAAGCTCTCGGAATGGCTGATCATGAAATAGCCGTCATTTTTAAGCAGCGGCAGCATTTGATCGGTAATTTGGCGCTTGGTCTCTACATCAAAATAAATCATCACATTACGCAAAAAAATCACATCAAACTGGCCGAGATCAGGATAAGGTTTGGTCAGGTTGACCTGTAAAAACTTGATCCGCTGCCGCAGTTCCTTAACCATGAGCAATTCACCTTCGTGATCCCCCGTGCCTTTCAGGCAATATTTGGTCAAATATTGCCTGGGGATCTCAGAAGCCCGCTGCATGTTGTAACAACCGGTTTGTGCCTGGTGTAACACCTTGGTACTCAAATCAGAGGCGACTACTTCCCATGGCTCTTTACCCAGATGTTCATCCAGTAGCATGGCAATGGTATAAGGCTCCTCGCCAGAAGAACAGGCCGCACTCCAGACCCGGAAAGGCTTGCCTTTGCTGCGTTTGGGCAAAATGACATCTTTAAAGAAATCAAAATGTTTGGGTTCCCGGAAAAAATGGGTTTCATTGGTGGTGAGCAAATCAATCGCAATCTGTTTCTCGGTCGCATTGGCCGGATCATTGATCAATTTGTAATACTGCGTGAATGAGTTAAGCCTATGAAAATGCAGGCGTTTAGTCAGCCTGCCACTCACCAGCGGTTTTTTGACATCCGATAATGCAATCCCGGCCTGCGAATAAATAAAACTCTTGAACAAGCCAAACTCTTTGGCCGTCAGCGATTCAATATGGTCCATCTGTGTCACCCTTCACCTACTTTTTAGCCTGCCAAGCTGGTACCGGTGACCAGACTGGAAATTTCATCAACAGAAAGCACTTTGTTCACGTTGAGCAAAATAATGAATTTGCCCTCGATCTTGCCCATTCCTTCAATAAAATCGACGCGGATATTGGCGCCAAAACTAGGCGCTGGCTCAATGTTACCAAGCTCAATATCCACCACTTCATTCACGGCATCGACCATGATGCCAACGACTTGCGTCCCTTCGGCATGCGCAACTTCAATAATCACGATGCAAGTTTTACGGGTAAGCTCAGAAGTAGGTTTATCAAACCGTGCCGCCATATCAATCACAGGCACCACCGCACCACGCAAATTAATCACGCCACGGATAAATGCCGGCATCTTGGGCACTTCGGTCAACTGCCCATACTCAATAATTTCCTTGATATTGAGGATATTGATGGCAAAAATTTCTCGGCCTAACACGAACGTCAGGTATTGCTGGATCGTATTCGCTATTAAAGTGCCTGCTTTACTCTGGGCATTGGCCACTGCCAGTTCAGTCATCTTTCAAATCCTCTTTTTAATGATGGAGATTTACCAGCGCTACGCTTGATTAGCTGGAAACAACCCTGCCCATGCGTCGTTTTTAAACGCCACCCACTTCACAACACCCTAGAACTTCACAAATTGGGATTCATCCACATCCGCTACATGGGTAGTCGCTACTTTTAAAGGCGTTCTGGAACCATGATGACTACTGACTTTTTTCTCGCTATGTTTTGCTGATGATGAATGAACATCCTCTAAACCCACTTTAAAGAAAGCAATCAGTTGTTGCAGCTGCTCAGCCTGCCCGCTCATTTCTTCGGCTGTCGCTGCCAGTTCCTCGCTGGAGCTGGCATTTTGCTGTGTCGCCTGGCTCAGCTGGTTCATGGCCGCAGTGATCTGCGATGCACCACTACTTTGCTCTTCACTGGCGGCGTAGATCTCTTGCACCAGGTCACTGGTTTTATTAATACAAGGCACAATTTCGTCCAGGAGCTTACCGGCACGCTCGGCTAACCCGACAGAATTCTTGGCGACTTCGCCAATCTCTTGAGCAGCCACCTGGCTGCGCTCTGCCAATTTACGCACTTCAGCCGCCACCACGGCAAAGCCTTTGCCATGCTCACCGGCACGGGCAGCTTCAATCGCAGCATTCAATGCCAGCAGGTTGGTCTGGTAAGCAATGTCATCAATAATGCTGATCTTGTCAGCAATACTCTTCATGGCAACAACTGTATCTTTCACCGCTACGCCACCTTCGTTAGCGTCTGTCGCTGCTTTACCAGCGATGCCATCTGTGACTCTGGAGTTGTCGGTATTTTGGTTAATAGAGGCACTCATCTGTTCTACAGAAGCAGAGGTTTCTTCCACCGAAGCGGCTTGCTCATTGGTGGCCTGGCTGATACTTTGTGCCGTGGCACTGACTTGATCAGAGGCACTGGCAATGTTATTGGCTGCACCTCTCACCTCAGCAATGACATAAGAAAGTTTTTCAATCATCCCGTTTAAGGATTTCTTGAAATCATCAAATTCACCCACGTAATTGCCTTTAATAGAGACAGTCAGATTTCCAGCCTCCATTTCCTTCATCACCGACATAGCCTCTCCTACCGCCTTGAGATTGCTACGGACCTGCTCGATGATCTCGTTAATAAAAGCTTTCTTACCAGGGAATTTCTCTAAAGCCATCTCAAAATCCCCTTCACCAAAGGCTTTTACCACCGCCATGGCCTTCTTCTTCACGGCGATATGTCCATTGACCATATCGTTCACGCCTTGAGCCATGACTTTAAAGTCGCCTTCAAACTTGGTTGTATCCATCACAACATCAATGTCTCCAGCATCATGCTGATCAGACATATGATTCATATCTTTGATAAATCCTTTGAGGTTTGATCGCATTTTTTCTATGGTGGCATTAATAAAGGCTTTCTTACCTGGGAAAGCCTCTAGAGGCGCATCAAAATCACCTTCACCGAATGCTTTTACCACGGCCATCGCTTTCTTCTTCACCGCAATATGACCCGCAACCATATCATTCACGCCTTGCGCCATCACTTTGAAGTCGCCCTGGAATTTTTCCACATTCATCACCACATCAATGTCACCCGCGTCATGCTCCTTGGACATATGATTCATTTCATGCATAAAGATATCGAGAGATTGTTGCTTCTGAGCCAACTGCTGCTGCAATTCGTGAATCTGCATGAAGATGGGGGTTAACTCATCTTGGATACTGAGGTCTATCGTGTGATTCAATTGCCCGTTCACAAATTGGCTCAGACATTGCTGCGCAGACTGGATACGACTTTTATTCACTACCCTATAGTTGAAGATAGACATTGCGGTTTCCCCTGAAAAGGATGACACATTTTAAAAAAACTACTCGCTTTTTTAGGCGTATGAAAGATGCTTCCAGTCACATGCCTCACACACCTGATCAATTAAAACTTCACAAACTGTGACTCATCAATGTCAGCCGACATAGCAGTCGCTACTTGTACTGATGTTTTACTACTGGCTGGTGGAGTCACTTTCTTAGCACTCTTTTTCACTGCAGCTGAAAAGCTACCATTCCCGTCAGAACCTACTTTAAAGTAGGAAATCAGTTGTTGAAGTTGCTCAGCCTGGCCGCTCATCTCTTCGGCTGTGGCAGCAAGTTCTTCACTCGAACTGGCGTTTTGTTGCGTGACTTGGCTCAATTGATTCATGGCAGAAGTAATCTGCAATGCACCACTGCTTTGCTCTTCACTGGCAGCGTAAATCTCTTGCACCAGGTCGCTGGTTTTGTTGATGCTAGGGACAATTTCGTCCAGCAGGTCACCAGCGCGTTCGGCCAAGCCAACAGAGCTCTTAGCCACTTCACCGATTTCTTGTGCGGCCACCTGGCTACGTTCGGCCAGCTTGCGTACCTCTGCTGCCACTACCGCAAAACCTTTGCCATGCTCACCGGCACGTGCCGCTTCAATGGCAGCGTTCAAGGCCAGCAGGTTAGTCTGGTAGGCAATGTCATCAATAATGCTGATCTTGTCGGCAATGCTCTTCATGGCAATCACGGTATCTTTTACCGCAGCACCGCCTTCATTAGCATCTTTAGACGCTTTACCGGCAATGCCGTCAGTCACTTTGGAGTTCTCGGTGTTCTGGTTGATGGAAGCACTCATCTGCTCAACTGAGGCAGAGGTTTCTTCTACAGAAGCGGCTTGTTCGTTGGTGGCCTGGCTGATGCTTTGCGCAGTCGCACTCACTTGCTCAGAAGCACTGGCAATATTGTCGGCAGAGCCACGCACTTCAGAAATAATGCCTGTGAGGCGGTTTACCATGCCATCAATGGCAAATAAAATACTGGTTGTGTCGCCTGGGCGTAAATCTGTTTTAACGGTTAAATCCCCTTCAGCCACGCGCTTAACAATGCCCGCCGCATAAGCGGGCTCGCCACCGATTTGTGCCAGCAATTGTTCAACCATTTGCTTCATGGAATACAACAGACTGCTGGTATCACCTGGCTTGGTTTCCACCTGAACGGTGTAATCACCTGCGGCCACTGTTTTGACCACAGATGCCGCGTAATCTGGCTCACCGCCTAATTGTTTGAGAAGGTTACGAGTGATAAAGAAGCCTATTGCGGCCGCTAGCACGATAACTGCCAAGGCGATTGTGCGAGATAGAAGTAAAGCGGTCGCCTGTGTCTCAGAGGCGTCTTTTGAGGCCTTCTGACCAATCTCAACGTTATATCTTCTGTCCGCTTCTATCGCCTGAGACACTTTCAGAAAATCATCTTTCGCCGCAAAGACTGCCTTACGTGCCTCGTCAATCTTGTTGGCACGCGAAAGAGACAGCACTCGTTCACGCACGGTGTCATAGCTTCTGAGTTCCGATTTAATCCCTTCAATCAAGCTACGATCTTTATCATCCGTGATATTTTCGGACTCATACTTCTTAACGCCTTCATCCAGCTTGGCTCGGTACTCCAAGATCACTCGATCAAGCTGCGTCATGGTGGCGTCATCCGTATTGACGATATGCTGATAAACCGTTTCTTGCATATCTGAATAAGCTTTGGACATATCATCCAGCACGATAATGCTTGGCACTGTATTGATATTAAGGTAGTTGGTTTTGGTGTACACCTGATCCAGATAATATTGCGCCATGGAGGCGATTAAAATCAGGCCAAATACCGCTGTGCCAATCAGCAATATCATTTTTTTTGCAACGGTCATTTTCATTTCATCTTCCTTTTCAACATTTAGTGATGCATTTAAACCGTACTAGCCAAGGTTGCTATCTCGTCTACAGACAACACACTGTTGACATTCAAGATAATCACGAACTTGCCTTCAATTTTCCCCATGCCTTCAATGAAGTCAGCACGGATGTTGGCGCCAAAAGTAGGGGCTGGCTCAATGTTGCCTGACTCTATATCTACTACCTCATTCACGGCATCGACCATGACGCCAACGACTTGCGTACCGCCTGCATGCGCAACTTCAATAATCACAATGCAGGTTTTACGGGTAATGTCTGCGCTGGGCTTGTCAAATCGTGCGGCCATATCAATCACCGGCACCACGGCTCCGCGTAAATTAATGACACCGCGGATAAAGCCTGGCATTTTTGGCACTTCGGTGAGTTGCCCATACTCAATAATCTCTTTGATATTGAGAATATTGAGGGCGAATATTTCTCTCCCGAGAACAAAGGTCAGATATTGCTGAATCCTGTTTTCTAACACTGCTTGCTGAGTTTTTGGTGGCTCTGCCACACTAAGGTTACTCATGAATTTTCCTTTCAAAGATGCCGTCAAGTTCTATCAGGTTAACTGTCAATACTGCTGCGTTAAATTTCGTCAGAACTTGACGAACTGAGCTTCATCAATTTGCGCCTCATAGTCATGATGGGACGTATTCACCGCAGGCTTAGAAACCAGGGGCTTGGATACTTTTTTGATCACGCTTCTAGTCGCTGAAGACACAGGAACGTCATCCACGCTCACTTTAAAGAACCCGATCAGGTGCTGTAACTGCTCAGCCTGGCCGCTCATCTCTTCTGCTGTCGCTGCCAGTTCCTCGCTCGAGCTGGCGTTTTGCTGGGTAGCCTGGCTCAGTTGGTTCATGGCCGCTGTAATCTGCAATGCGCCGCTGCTCTGCTCTTCACTCGCAGCATAAATCTCTTGTACTAAGTCACTGGTTTTGTTGATGCTAGGCACGATCTCATCCAGCAGGTCACCAGCGCGCTCAGCCAAGCCCACAGAACTCTTGGCGACTTCACCAATCTCTTGCGCCGCCACCTGGCTACGCTCTGCCAGCTTGCGCACTTCTGCGGCAACAACTGCAAAGCCTTTCCCATGCTCACCCGCACGTGCCGCTTCAATCGCCGCGTTCAAGGCCAGCAGGTTAGTCTGGTAGGCAATGTCATCAATAATGCTGATTTTGTCTGCAATGCTCTTCATGGCAGCGACAGTATCTTTCACCGCGGCGCCGCCTTCGTTGGCATCTGTGGCCGCTTTACCGGCAATGCCATCGGTCACTTTGGAGTTTTCTGCGTTTTGGTTGATCGAAGCGCTCATCTGTTCTACTGAGGCAGAAGTCTCTTCTACAGAGGCCGCTTGCTCGTTAGTCGCCTGGCTGATGCTTTGTGCGGTTGCACTCACTTGCTCAGACGCACTGGCAATGTTGTCAGCAGAAGATTTGATCTCATGAATCACATTGCTGATTTTTTCAGACATCGTCTTCATTGCTGCCATCATCTGCCCAATTTCGTCTTTTGAATTCACTTCCACACGTTCGGTGAGATCGCCGTTAGCCATCGCATTGGCAGATTTGACCGCGCTATTCAAGGGGCGGGTAATCGATCTAATGGTGACAAATGCCAACCCTAACACCACTAATGAAAGCACCCCACCTACCACCAAGCCGGTCACCACAGCAGACGATTTGATTTCAATCGCAGTTTCAGCAGAGGATTTAGCCAGTGCCTGGTTATAGGCCATATGCTCATCAATGGCCGTATTCAGCTCTTCTGCCAATTTGGCATTTGCAGTCAAGATAGCCAATGCTTCTTTTTGTTTACCCTCTCTGGAAAGTTTGATCACCTCAGTCATGCCAGGGGCGTAAGCATCGAAGCCTTTGCGCACTTTTTCCAATAACTCTTTATCTTTAGCATCGGCGATGTTTTCATTGTTGTATTTAACGAGCGCATCTTCAAGACCTTTCCTTGCTTCGCTAATGGCCTCTTCGATCTTGGTCATATTGTTCTGGTCAGTATTAAGCACATGGCGATACACCCTGACACGCAACTGACCAAACTTTTTCATCCCCTCGTTCAGAGTACTGATGCTTGGAATACCATTCACGTTTGCATTGTTTGTGGCTTCAAATACCTTTTCAATGCTGCTATAGCTAAGGCCGATCAAACTGAATAACCCAATGACTGCAATGGCGATCATGAGTGATATTTTTTGAGAAACTTTCATTAAAAACCTACTTTCATTAATCAATAAATTGTTTGGCTGAATCGCTTGAAAACGATGACTACTCTTCTACAAGCGCCTGTTCTTTTATGCTTTCCATATTGGCCAGTTGCATCATGCGCGGCACATCCAGCACCAGTGCCACACTGCCTGAGCCTAGAATGGTGAAGCCGCCAATACCTTTCACATGTTCAAACACCTTGCCCAAGGGTTTAATCACGGTCTGGAATTCACCAATTAACTTATCCACCACTAATCCTATTTTTTGATTTGCGTACTGCATGACGACGATGTTTTGCCGTGTGGGAGGTTCCCCTTTACATTCGAACTCATCCCTGAGCTTGAGGTAAGGCAACACCTCGCCCCTCAGGTTAATAAAGTTACGTTTATCGCTGACTGAAGATGCGTAATCCTCAGCCGACAATTCGATACATTCCACCACCATGTCCAATGGCACCACATAGGAGGAATCCGCCACACCGACCAGGAAGCCATCAATAATCGCCAACGTGAGCGGCAGGCGGATGCTCATGGTGCATCCCAGTCCTGGGGTGGATTGAATATCTATGGTGCCGCGTAAGGCCTGGATATTGCGCTTGACCACATCCATGCCCACACCGCGGCCAGACAGGTTACTCACGGCATCTGCCGTTGAAAAACCTGCTTCAAAAATCAGGTTATAAATGTCTTTATCGCTGAGTGACTGTTCTGCGGATACCAAGCCTTTATCTATGGCTTTGGCCAGGATCTTGTCGCGGTTGAGGCCTGCGCCATCATCACTGACCTCAATCACAATACTGCCTGAATCATGGAAAGCATTAAGCTTGAGCGTGCCATAAGCGGGCTTGCCTTTAGCGACACGCGCTTCGGCAGATTCAATACCGTGGTCCATGGAATTACGCACCAGATGGGTGAGCGGATCGCTGATTTTTTCCACCACGGTTTTATCGAGTTCGGTCTCTTCGCCACTGATTTCGAGGCGGATATCTTTACCCAGCTCCTTGCTCACATCGCGTACGACACGGTTAAAGCGGCTGAACGTGGCACCGATTTGCACCATGCGCAGTGCCAGGGCTGAGTCGCGCACTTGCTCTACCAATGTCGCAATATTGGAAGTGGCTTCGTTCATGGCGCTGTCACCTATTCTGTCGGCAATCAAGGTAGCACCTGCGCCGGCGATAATCAGCTCGCCTACCAGGTTAATCAGTTCATCGAGCTTGTTGGCATCAATGCGGATAAAGTTGGATTCTGAATTTTTGGTTTCTTTGACCTGGCGTTGTTTTTCAAGCGCCGCATTGACCACCGCTGGCTGTACCAGCTGCGCATTAACCAGCGTTTCACCAATCGGTTGTTTATCATCCGCGGCAACATCAGCCTGTTTGGCCAGTGCCGCTTCAAGCTCTGTTGGCGTCAGGGTGCCACACTTGACCAGAATCTCGCCCAGCTTCATCTCTTCATTCGAGAGGCGGTCAATCAGGTCAATATAGTGCTGAACCTGGCTGTGCGGTGGCAGGATATGAATGTCACAATCGTCACGAACAAAATCAAAAATACTTTCGATTTCAACTTTACTTGCCTGGCTTTCATAGCTGATTTCAAAGCCCAGGTAACAACTCTCTGCATCCATGCCTTCCAGAGATGGCAGTGCCTGGGTGATGGTCGCGACATGCACAATCTTGCCCATGGTATTCATATAACGCAGGAAACTGAAAGGATCCATGCCGCTGCGGAAAGTGTCAGGCCCAAATCTTAATGAGATATGCCAGCAACTGGTCTCTACACCATCCAGGCTTTCGACCTCACCAGAAGCGTCATTTTGTGAGGCAACAGGCAAGGCAGACGCCGTTGCAGGAGGTGCACCCAAGTAGACGTTCAACCGGTTAATCAGGCCATCATTCACCACCATGGTATCGGCGTCAGGTTTGGTGCCTTCGGCCACATGATCAATCAGCTTGCTGATAAAGTCGCCCACCTCCAGGAACAGGGCGACAACTTCTTCGGTCACCGGGATTTGGCCATTACGCACCTTATCAAGTACGCTTTCGGCCACGTGGGTAAAGCTGATAATAAAATCGAGGCCAAACAATCCTGCTGACCCTTTAATGGTGTGCGCGGCACGGAAAATGGCATTAATCTTTTCCTCGTCTTCCGGATTTTGCTCCAGCGTGAGCAAAGCCTCTTCCATTTGCTGCAACAAATCGCGGCTTTCAATAATATAAATCTGCAGGGATTCATCTAGTTGCATGGTGTTTTATCCTCGTATATTGATCTCAAGCGGCGATATCAGTGAGCACTTGGGTGACGCCAAAAAAACCGGCCATGTCCGAAAGCTCGATCAATGCCATGACCGCTTCACTGGGATTTTCAAGCTGGAAAGCCAGACCATGAGAAAGAGTGTGTAAGCGGATAGCCATCAATATCTGCAAGCCAGCCGCATCGGCTTCATCCACCTCGGACAAATCCACATAAATGGGCAATGTCTTGCTCATTTCAGCCTTGATCTGTGCCAGTGTCTCGGCCACGTTGTAAATATTCAGCTCGCCGCTGAAGGTCAGCGCACAACGCGCCTCATTGGTATTGATCATGACTGGCATAATGGGGGACTCCGTAAGAGATATGATTGGCCGACAGCACTGATTTGCTCACTGTTATGGCAGTACTAATTTAGAGACTGCATTTAACAATTGTGGTGGTTGAAACGGTTTCACCATCCAGGCCTTTGCGCCACCTGCCTGACCTTGCATTTTTTTCTCTTCGGCACTTTCTGTCGTCAGCATGATGACTGGGGTAAATTTGTAGGCCGGAATTTGTTTACTGGCCTTAAGAAACTCAATGCCATTCATGTTAGGCATGTTCACATCGCTAATAATCAGGTGAATTTTTTGTCCGTTTAACTTGGTGAGTGCGTCCTTACCGTCCTCGGCTTCAATCACATCGTAGCCTGCACCTTTAAGGGCAGTGCCCACCACGGATCGTAAAGAGGAAGAGTCGTCGACAATTAAAATGGTTTTTGCCATGGCTTAGTCCTTGTGATAGATAAGGTTTAAAAGAAAGTAATGTCATCCGCATCATTGCTAGTCGCAGGCGGAGGGGTGGCTTTTGCACCGAAGGTTTTTTTGCTGAATCCAGAAGCAGGCTTAGCGCGCTTTTCATGAATCTGGGTTTGTTCGCGCATGGTATAAGTGGATTTAAGCTCCCTTAACCACTCATCGACACCGCCCAGACCATTGACATCGTCCACCTTGTGATTTAGTTTTTCGATATCCTGCTGTACGTGGCTGAGCATTTGGCTGACACGATCCTGGAATTGCAAGGCGTAAAGTACCTGGTCAATTTCATTAGCCACCTGCTGACTCTCATTCATCATCTGCTGGCTGGCCTGGATGACTTCGTTAGCGGTATGTCCAAACTTATCTACCACAGAGTTCACAATCTGCTCGGCCTCCACCAGCGTTTTGGCATCTTTTGCTTCAAACTCTTTAGAGACCTGGGAGACATTTTTAATGGCTTCTGACACGTTTTTAACGGTTTCGGAAATATGAGAACCGGTTGTCCCGGCATCGGTAGACAATCTTCTCACCGCCTCTGCCACCACAGCAAAGCCTCGTCCGCGGTCACCCACGCGCGCAGCCTCAATCGCAGCATTGACTGCCACCATCCCGGTTTCCTTGGCAATTCTGGTGACCACATCTGCCATATCCAGCAAGTTCTTGGTATACCCGGATAACGTGGAAACAGCCTGTAGCAAAGTTTGTTTTTCTTCGATGCTGTTTTTGAGCAAGACAATGACTGTGGCTAATTGGTCCTGGCTAAGGTTTAGTAACTCAAGCAACTGTTGGTTACTTTGTGACTGTTCCTGACTGGTCACTGCCCTCACACTTTGTGACAGCCCTGAAAATTTCGCACTCAACTCATCAATCGAACTGCTGGTCAGCGTTTTTGCCGCATGAATCTGATCAGCCCAAAGCGGCAGTACCGATTGGCACAACTGCTGCAATTCGTCATGATGAAATTCAGACATGTTGCTGCTGTTTGAAGTGTGATCGTAGTAATTTTGCATGCATGACGTCCTTGAAAGATTTCCCAATCTATTTATCTCAATATTAATGGACGAACCAACACTTTAATTACAGGATAAGAACGGGTTTTGTTATCCAGTTTTAAACACTACAAAATGAGGTTAAAGCAAGCTGTATTTATGGCGTTATAAAGAGACGAGCGGCACACAACCGACCACGTGAATTTTTCACGTAAAACAAGGAGTTGGTCATGAAAATGCAGGAAGTCAATATCAAGAAAACCTTATTAAGACTCATCTTAATAATGATGACCAGCATTTCTGTGACCGTTGGTTGCCTGATCTGGATGACGCACCAGACCTATTTCTCGCGTGGTGTGATCACAAATACCTTGATTCCCAATATGGAAACGCTGAATGAGGTGAGAACGCAAACTCTAATGCTGATTTCAGATGTCAGAGAGTCGCTCAGAACGCAGGATCTATATGCGCACAATGATGTGTTGACAGAAATATTGAACAAAACAAACATGCTGACCACCAAAGTGGAGCAGCTCAAAGAACAACCCGCACTCAATCCGCAAAACCGGGCACTGATTGACAACATTGAACAAGCGTACCGAGAATTTAATCTCGAGCTCCACCACTTGTTAATTCAACAGCCGCGAGACAAATCAGAGGCCACGCTCACCCCACGATTTACACCGTTATTTCATGCAGGAAAAGCAACCATAGAGAGCATAGATCACGCACTCGCTGCCAATCTGTCGCAAACCGAGCAAGAGTTCAGGGCGCTCGAATACCTGGAGTTCACCAACATCGGCATTTATCTGGCCAGCATGCTGTTACTGCTCGCTGTCCTGTATGTTTCCGGCAAAAAAACCTATCAAAAAATAATGGCAGTGCTGGGATCAGAGCCTAGTGAATTTTTAAGCTTAATCAATAACTTACTCGAAGGAAAGCAGTTACCCCCGCATCAAGTGTCAGAAAACAGCCTGATGTACAGGCTGCAGCAATCCCTGTTGTTTGACAAGGAAACGGGGGTACTCAATAAACTGGGATTTTTACAGCAATATCCTCAGTGCTTTAAAGCAGAACAACCCGTGGTGGCGACCTTGATCAAGATGCAATCTTTGGAGGAGCTGTCCGAGTTTATTGGCCCCGCCAACACCACTGAGCTGTTGAATCAGTTTCTGGCAAGACTACAAGAAAAAGTGGTTTCCAATAGCCTGATCGCACGTGTTTCTTATTCAAGTTTTTTATGGGTCAGGGAAGAATGTGGCGATGATCAAAAGCTGGTTGCCGAAATTGAAACATTGATTAATCGCTTGCAAGCCCCTTATTCGCTTGGGATCCGTACGATCAAGATCAAGGCGTATGCCGGGATCATGAAATTGCCGCAAGATACTGAGAACTTCAAGCTTCTGGTCCCGTATACCACACTGGCCGCGACCAAGGCGGAAAAAACGCTGCAACAATACCTGTTTTTCGCCCCCGGCTTTTTGCAGGAGTCACTGGATTACATTGAAATGGAGACGGCCCTGTCGCATGCGCTTGAAAACAGGGAGTTTGAAGTTTATCTGCAACCGCAGGTGGATATCCGCGACAACCGGATTGCCGGTGCAGAGGCTTTGCTCCGCTGGAAACATCCGCTTAAAGGGTTTATTCCACCGGACAAGTTTATTCCCGTGGCTGAACGCAACGGGCAGATTCTGGACATTGGTCACTGGGTGTTGAGTCAAGGGATTAGCTGTGCCGCCGAAATCAATCAGTATCGCGATGACATTATCCCGCTTTCAATCAATTTATCTTCGCACCAGGTTCAGGCACCCCTCTTTTTTGATCTCCTGCAATACCAACTGAACCATTGGCAATGTCATCCCACCTGGATCAAGCTGGAGATCACCGAATCTGTGCTGTTGGAAAAGAGTGAAGAGGTCCTCAAAACCCTGTTACAAATTGCCGCGCTGGGCATCACCATCTCGCTGGATGACTTTGGCACCGGTTATTCTTCATTGAGTTATCTGACGAAATACCCTATCAGCCAGATCAAGATAGACCGCAGTTTCATGAGTGACATTCCGCTACATCTGGACAATACAGAACTGGTGAAGGCCATCATCAAGCTTGCAGAAATCCTGCACTTTGAGATCGTTGCGGAAGGTATTGAGTCTTTGGAGCAACTGAATTTCCTTAAAAGAACGTCTTGCACCATCGTGCAGGGTTATTACTATTACAAACCCATGCCGTATGCGCAGTTTAAGTTGCAGTTAAGCGAAAAACAGACAGCTAATCTAGTTTAAGCGAAGCCTTAAAACTGATAGAGCAGCGTCAGCCAGCTTTTTGTAGTATCTGCTTTTCGCGTCGCAGCATTCGCACTTGCGCCCAAAATATCTCCTTCGTTACCATAGTCATGTCCAAGGCCAGTCGGCGTTTAAAAATCACCAAAATACTGAAGCAACAGACCTCCCGTAAAAGATATCCCGCCGAACCTGCCTGGTCAGCACAGACCAGAACGCAGAAAAGAGCCTTTTTAAGCAGTCCAACAGTTGCTGACAGCCGATTATCCAAGTATCTTAAAGCGTCTTCCCCGACACATTATGTGTATGCCCAGAAAACAAAAAACCGACAAACCCTCTAAAGTGGATACCCTGTATAGAGAACTCAAGCAAAAAATCATTTCGTTTGAGCTGTATCCTGGCTCGCGTGTGACCGAGCAAGTCCTGGCCGAAATGTTTGGTGTCAGCCGCACACCTATTCGACAGGCGCTGCAACGTCTGGAGATAGAGGGGTTCCTCAGCATCCGCCCTAAGCAAGGGTGCTTTATCCGCGAACTCGATGTGAGCGAGTTGATGGAATATTATGAAGCGAGGATTGCCATTGAATTGCTGATCGTGGAATCCGCCGTCAACGCCATGAATGACAAACAGATAGATCAGATGATGGCAGCCTGGCAACCGGAAGCGCATGACCAGGAATTGTCTTGCGGGATAGACTTGGGAGGCAAAGACGAAGCGTTTCATGTGGGTTTGGCCCTTGCCAGTGAAAAGCCGGTGTTGGCCGCCCTGTTGGAAAAGATCAATCACCGGATACGGGTGATCCGCCGCCTCGACCTGAACTCGGACAATCGCAGTCAACGCACCTACAGTGAGCATTTTGAGATTTTGCAGCTGATTAAAGAGCGTGATAAAGGCAAGGCTAAACTTGCCATGAAACGGCATATCCAGCGTAGTCGTGAATTCGCCAAAACCCTGACCCTGACTGCCCTGGCAAGAAAAAAGCCGATGGGAAAATCTACAAAATAGCGTCCTGCCCAGGCCGCCGGCAGGGGGAGCTGGTATGGCAATTGCTTGTTTGTTGTATACAATAACACACTGATCAAGGAGTCTATTTTGTCTAACGCCCAGCCAGCAGACGCTGACACCCTGGCATTTGTTGCCCGCCAGTTACTCCTTCAAGGGATTACCCTCTCCCCGGCAGACCTCTCGCATACCACACATCACTACACACTGCTGCTTGGTCATGCAGAGCGTGTGATGGGCTTGCCTCTGGACGAGCATATTGAGCCCGCACCCGTGTTTCATCCTGGTGATGAAAGCTCAGGTCAATGAAGGGTGCACTTATGAACGGAAGCGATGACGCTATCGCCATCGCTCACGCCATTCGTCATGGCGAGGTCAGTGCCGTGAGTGTCACCGAGCGGGTGCTGGATGAGATTGCCCAACATGACGGGCGCTATAACAGCTTCACCACCGTGACAGCCAGCCGAGCCTTGCAGGAAGCAGCTGCCATTGATACCGCCCGTCAACGTGGTGAATCATTACCGCCACTCGCTGGCGTGCCTTACGCCGTCAAGAACCTGTTTGATATTGCAGGACTGACCACGCTGGCAGGTGCCAAAATCAACCAGGGTTATCCGCCAGCCCATACAGACGCGCATCTGGTCACCGCCATGCAACGGGCTGGTGCGGTGTTGCTGGGCGCACTGAACATGGATGAATATGCCTACGGCTTCACCACTGAGAATCATCATTTTGGTGCGAGCCGCAACCCGCATGATCCCAGCCGCAGTGCCGGAGGATCATCAGGCGGCTCGGCCGCCGCCGTGGCTGCCGGTTTTGTTCCGCTGACACTGGGTTCGGATACCAATGGTTCTGTCCGCGTGCCCTCTTCGATGTGCGGCCTGTTTGGACTCAAACCAACCTACGGTAGCTTGTCTTTGCAAGGCATGTTTCCATTTGTGCACAGTTTTGATCATGCCGGTGTTTTTGCACGCTCGGCAGCAGATCTATCACTTTGTTTTGAAGTGCTCCATGGCAAGCCTTTTACACAAAGTAACGCATTACCCGCCCGCGCTGCCAGGCTGGGGGGGTATTTTGAACAAGGCGATGATCAGTCACTGGCGGCGGTTAATGCGGTATGTGAGGCGCTTCAAGTCTCAAAAACGGTTGAGTTACCAGAGGTAGCTCGTGCACGTTCAGCGGCCTACCTGATTACCGCCAGCGAAGGCGGCAACCGTCATCTGGAAAGGCTGCGCACACAAGGGACGGACTTTGACCCACTGGTTTTTCCAAGATTAGTGGCCGGGACGCTGGTGCCTGCCACCTGGTACGTGCAAGCGCAACGCCTGCGTCGCTGGTTTTTTGAGCAAGCCATGCAGTTATTTGCAGACCATGACATACTGATTGCACCGGCTACCCCATGCTGTGCCCAACCGTTGGGACAGGAAGAAATGGACATCCAGGGACATCGCATGCTGTTAAGGCCGAATATGGGGATGTTCACCCAGCCAATTTCATTCATCGGCTTGCCTGTCGTAGCCGTGCCGGTACATTTGCCAGGCCAGTTGCCAATCGCAGTTCAGCTGATTGGCGCCCCCCATCAGGAAGCGAATTTACTGGTTGTAGCTCACTGGTTGCAACAACAATCGGTCTGTCAGGCTCCCGTAGTCAGAAACTAAAGGTAATGAGATCACCATGCACATCAACGATCCAAGAATATTGGCTGAAATCGAGGCCGTTTTTGCTGCCTATGAGCAGGCGCTGACCAACAATGACGTGACGGCGCTGATTGATTTTTTTTGGCAAAGTCCGCATGCCGTCCGTTATGGTGCGACAGAAAATCTCTATGGCTGGGAACAAATTTCCGCTTTCAGAAAACAACGTCCTGCGCCAGCATCACGTACCCTGCTGAATACTGTAATCACCACCTACGGTGAAGACTACGCCAATACCAGCACAGAATTCATGCGCGGTGACGTCCATGGCCGTCAGAGTCAAAGCTGGATACGTACCGCACAAGGCTGGAAAATCGCAGCGGCGCATGTGTCTTTCCTAAAACCATAATGTACAAGCATGGTGCAAGTTGCACTATTTTGTGCCAAATCAATGCCTGCACCCAAGTATTTCCCCTGACCCACCCGGCTGATTACATATTGTTTTAAAAGGGATTTTTTAAAAATCAGCTAAAGACCCACTCAGGCACACGATTTGCTTTGTTGTATACAACATAACCATTTCAAACGCCACTTTAAGAAAACCGCCCCAATGAAAATTCTCAGCGTGCCCGCCCTACCGGAACCCTTCGATGTTGACCTGACACACACGGCGCTTTTGATCATCGACATGCAGCGCGACTTTATTGAAGAAGGCGGGTTTGGGCAAAGCCTGGGCAATGATGTCAGCTTGCTAAAAGCCGCCATTGCGCCTTGCCAGGCAGTGCTGGCGGCCGCCAGGGCACAGGGCATACTGGTGATCCACACCCGCGAAGGCCACCGGTCAGACATGACTGACGCCTTTCCGGCCAAAGTGGAACGCGGCTCGCCAAAACTGCGCATTGGTGATCCAGGGCCCATGGGCCGTATCCTAATCCGTGGCGAACCGGGACACGACATCATCCCGGCGCTCTCGCCCATCGCAGGCGAGCCGGTGATCGACAAACCAGGTAAAGGCGCTTTCTATGCCACTGACCTGGAGTTGCTATTGCGCAAGCGCAACATCGAGGCGCTGATTGTCTGCGGGGTGACGACCGAAGTCTGCGTACATACCAGCGTGCGTGAAGCCAATGACCGTGGCTTCAGATGCCTGATTCCAGGCGATTGTTGCGCCTCATACAACCCAGAATTTCACGCTGTCAGCCTGCGCATGTTTGCCGCCCAAGGCGCGATTTTTGGCTGGGTCACCGATAGCCAGCAACTGGTCAACGTATTGCAAAAATAATCAGGCATCCGCCATTTGAGGAGAACCCCCATGATGAAAACCGCTTCAGGCATCAAACTCTGGTCACCAGGCGACTGGAACGCGCTCTTTGGTTTTGGCACCAATATTCTGGTCAACCTGCTGGTGCTCACCGGCCTGCTCAGGTACGTGCTCAAAATGCCGGACGAGATGGTGTTTGGCCGCATTTTACCTGCCACCGGGCTGATGCTGTTTTTGAGCACCATGTATTACGCCTGGCTGGCCTATCAACTCGCTAAGCAAACCGGGCGCAATGATGTGTGCGCGCTACCCTCTGGTGTCAGCGTGCCGCACATGTTTGTGGTGGTATTTGTCATCATGCTGCCGATCTCGCTGAGTAGCGGCGATCCGGTCAAAGGCTGGGAGGCCGGATTGGCCTGGGTATTTATCCAGAGTTTTGTACTGATGCTGGGCGGGTTTATTGCCCCGGTGATCCGCAAAATTACCCCGCGTGCCGCCTTGCTGGGGACACTGGCGGGCGTCTCGGTCGCGTTTATCAGCTTGCGCCCGGCGCTGGAGATGTTTATGACCCCCATGGTCGGCGTGGTGTGTTTCGCCATTATCCTCGCCAGCTGGTTTGGCGGGGTGCGCTATTTCAAAGGCATCCCGGCCGGCTTGGTGGCGATTGCTGCCGGTACGCTGATCGCCTGGGGCTCCAACCTGCTGGGGCTCAATTATGCGCAGATGAGCCTCACCAACGTCAGTGCCGCCATCGCCAACTTTGGTTTTTCCATCCCGTTACCTGCCATCAACCACGTCTTTTCCGGCTTTGAGTTTTTAGGCGTCATTCTGGTGACCGCCATCCCGTTTGGCATTTATGACCTGGTCGAAGCGATGGACAACGTGGAAAGCGCCGCAGCAGGGGGCGACAGCTTTCCGACGACAAGAGTGTTGACGGCCGACGGGGTGATCAGCCTGATTGGCTGTCTGATGGGCAACCCCTTTATCAATGCGGTGTACATCGGCCACCCGGGCTGGAAAGCCATGGGCGGACGTATCGGCTACTCAGCGGCTACGGGGGTGATCGTCTTGCTGCTCTCCTGGCTGGGCATCATCGCCCTCATGGCCTCATTGATTCCGGTGGTCGCTATCTCACCTATCCTGCTATATATCGGCATGCTGATTGGCGCACAAGCGTTTCAAGAAACGCCCAAAAGCCATGCGCCCGCGATTATCCTGGCCTTTTTGCCTCACATCGCGGCCTGGGGAAAGCTGCAAATTGACAACGTCCTCGCGGTGGCTGGCACCAACGCCGCCACGCTGGGGCTGGATAAGCTGGGCCAGGTAGGCGTGTTGTACCACGGTCTGGAAGTACTAGGCGGTGGTGCCATTTTAGGCGGTTTGATGCTGGGTGCCATTGCCGCACTGGTCATAGACCGCAAGCTGGCAACAGCTGCCGGATTTGCGCTGGCTGCAGCGGTATTTACCTACTTTGGCCTCATGCATGGCGAAGCCATTGGCATCGGGCAATCCCTGCCGATTGCCGCCAGCTATCTGGTAGTCGCAGTCCTGCTAGGGCTGAGCAGCAAGTATGCGCGTTTAAATCCCATGCCCAGCGGGCTCGCCAGCCAACACTAAGTAGCGCCAGCGCGCACTAAAACTCACCCAATCACTCTGGAGCCGCGCCCCATGAACTTGAACATCTCGCACTTACGCGCTGCTTATCTGGCTGGCAGTTTAAAACCCAGCCAACTGGTGCGGCAACTGGCAGAAAAAATCCATGCCGAAGACAGCCATCACGTCTGGATTTACAGCATCAGCCTGGAAGAGATGCTGATCTATGCCTGCCAACTGGAAGCCATGGACCCGGCCAGCCTGCCTTTGTACGGCATCCCGTTTGCCATCAAAGACAATATAGACCTGGCGGGATATCCAACCACGGCCGCCTGCCCGGACTTTGCCTACACGGCCGGGCAACATGCCACGGTAGTCAAAAAACTCATCGCGGCAGGCGCGATCCCGGTCGGCAAAACTAATTTGGATCAATTTGCCACCGGCCTGGTCGGCGTGCGCTCGCCTTATGGCGCCTGCAAAAACAGCATTGATCCCGCCTATATTTCCGGCGGCTCCAGCTCCGGCTCTGCCGTGGCCGTGGCGTTAGGTATGGCCAGTTTTAGCCTGGGCACAGACACCGCGGGCTCTGGCCGCGTGCCAGCCGCATTTAACAACCTCGTAGGCATCAAACCGACTTGTGGCTTGCTCAGCACGCATGGCGTGGTGCCAGCTTGCCGCTCACTCGATTGTGTCTCCATCTTTGCCCGCACCACCGAAGATGCACAAACAGTACTGCAAGTCGCACAAGGAGAAGATAGCCAAGATGCCTATTCGCGCCCGCTCCCAATAGATGCGCCCCGCCAATTTCCTACCCAATTCCGCTTTGGGGTGCCACGGCCTGACCAACTCAATTTTTTTGGCAACCCCGAGACCCCGGCCTTGTTTACCCAAGCCACTCAAGCCCTGCAAGCCATCGGTGGGCAAAAAGTTGAAGTCGATTTTTCGGTGTTTTTAAACACCGCGCGCTTGCTTTATGAAGGCGCCATCGTCGCCGAGCGCTATGCGGCCATTCAGCCGTTTATTGAATCAAACGCAGAAGCCATGCATCCGGTCACGCGCAAGATTATTCAAGGCGCCAGCAAATTCAGCGCAGCGGATGCCTACCGCACGCTATACCAGCTCAAAGCAAACCAGGCACAGGCAAAGCCATACTGGGCCGAGGTTGACCTGATGGTGACGCCGACGGCAGGCACGATTTACACCATCCAAGAAGTAGAACAAGACCCGATCCAGACCAACAGCAACCTTGGTTACTACACCAACTTTATGAACCTGCTTGATTTATCTGCCATCGCCATCCCGGCCGGATTCCAGCAAAACGGCCTGCCATTTGGCATCACGCTCTGCGCGCCCGCCTTTCATGACCAAGCACTGGCTAACCTCGCGCAACGCCTGGGACGATAACCCCACAAAAATACAAGGAAAACTCATGCGCATGATAGAAGTCGCCGTCTGCGGCGCCCATATGCAAGGCCTGCCCCTCAACCCGCAGCTATTGGCGTTGCAAGCCACCTTTGTGCGCGCCACCCACACCTCAGCCGACTACAAACTCTACAGTCTGGCAGGCTTTAATCCACCCCGTCCGGGTCTGGTCAGAGTTAATACAGGCGGCAGCCAAATCGCCCTGGAAGTCTGGCAACTGCCGCTGGAGAATTACGGCGAATTGGTCGCCAGCGTCCCCGCACCGCTAGGCTTTGGCACCCTCACCCTGCAAGACGGCCAGCAAGTCGCTGTTTTTTTGTGCGAAGCCTATGCCAGTGAAACTGCGACTGATATATCGAGCTTTGTGGGGTGGAGGGCTTATTTGGAAGCGCAAAACGGGAGCAATTCAAGGGCTTCAGATACGGCCATTTCTACTCCAAAAGTACGATCGCAGTTTCCTGCAAAATGACCGTTTACAGAAAATTATTTATACCCTCTAACTAATCTAGCAATGTAAATACATTGCATTTGATATTATTATCATTTAGAACTTTGCAAAATGCTCTAGCGTATGCTTCTTTTGGAGCGATTGCCTGAAGAGTCCAGAACTCTCCTTTACTTGGTTGAAACTGCTCTAAATTACCATCCACTCTCCATCCCAATTTATAGTCTTTCGTTCCAATATTATTGCTCTTAAGCCAGGCTTTCATACCAGCTTCATCATTTGGAATCGTAACCCAAGCATCGCCACATTCACCTCCAAATACAGGACCATAGCCCTCTATAACCATAGGTATAGGTACACAGTTTTCAGCTGCTTTCAAACCCGCCGTGTTTGCTCTTTTATAGATATCTTCATATAACTCATCCCCATGTAACCCAACAGGCGAAATATTTTGAGCCGGCACCTGGAATTCAAAATCTAAATCCTCAGAAAATGGAATTGCTGTAACAAAACGTGGTGGTTCATTTTCTCTTACTATCCAGGCAGTTTTTATTAAAGCTGTACGGTTATTCCTTCCAATTATTTCAATTACAGCGCTGTGACTAATCCCATGAGGACTCTTTCTAACAGTGAATGCGGGAACGGTTTTAACAGCATTAATAATTTGATCAGTTAAATACCTCCAGTCATCCCTAGTAATTCCTAACGTTTCAGTGAAGAACTTAGCTTTTGGCCCCCCTTCAATATGATCTGGGTTAAGGAGATAATCCCTAATTTTTCTTTCATCACAAACTGGCTCGAAATTCGAATGCCCACTGGCAGCGTTAAACGAAATAGCATCTGGATTAGAATTTTTATTTAAATACTCCATTAATGCTTTTGCTAATTTGATTGCGTGAGTCTCAAAATTTCTTCCTTGCATTCTCTCAAGACTCAATTTACCACGCTCGCTGAGTTCCAATGGCTGTAATAGTCGTGGCATCTCCAGCTCATAATAATTAGATTCATCAATAATTACAGTCTCAACGCTGTGACTATAAAGCGATGTTATTTCTTCACTGTCTGAATAAAACTTTCCATTTTGAAAATATAATCCTGCTGGAAATTGAAATACTTTTGAATGAAGAGGATTGCCCATATCTACATATGAAGCGCCTAAATAAGGACCAAAACTTTTTACTTTTTGATCAATACGTTGTGCAACGGAAAGAGGGACTGTGGGAAGCACTATTGTCCAAATGTGATTCTTAGGTAACTGAAACATAAAGTTAACAGTGTTTACAGTATGCCAATAAGCTTTCAAAGAGTCTGTGAAGTCACAAAGTAATAAACGATACAACTCTTGATTCGCCGTTAGAGTATGTCCCACCGTAAGTAGATCATTTTTCCCTGTTCTTTCAGATCTAACAGCAGATATCTGATATGCAAAATAATGAAGAAGCAGATCTCCTCGGGTAATTTGAGTACTGATTTCACTTCCGCATTCTGCAAGAGCATCCATTATTTTTGATGTGCAAGGCGGACCGTAAAAATGCTCATCGCAATCATGGTGTTTAGAATCAAAGAAAAATGCGAATGGTCCCGTAGTTTCTTCCATACTTTTTAATTTGTAGTTATTTAATTTAGCAAAAATATCCTAGTAAAGCTTAAGAGTAAACACAAAGAATTTTTGCTACAAAAAACCACAAAATTTTTATGTGTTCCCCCTTGAAATCAGAAAATCCCACCCCAATTAGCAATCAAGGTGCGCGAGTGCTAAAATGCGTACCGCTTTTATTGTTTTAGTTTTAACGTTATCCCTATAACACTTTAGGAAAACTCCAAGGAGAATCTAATGAACATTCGTCCGTTGCACGACCGTGTAATTGTTAAACGCGCTGCTGAAGAGCGCACTACTGCTTCTGGCATTGTGATCCCTGACAGTGCAACCGAGAAACCAGACCAAGGTGTGGTTCAGGCAGTTGGCAATGGCAAAAAAGATGAAAACGGCAAGGCAATTGCCTTGGACGTGAAGGTCGGCGACAAAGTATTGTTCGGCAAATACTCCGGCCAAACAGTGAAAGTCAACGGCGAAGAGCTGTTGGTCATGCGCGAAGAAGACATTATGGCGATTGTTGAGTAATCGACTCACAACTGATCCCAAACATTTGAAATTTAGGAGAATTTAAATGGCAGCTAAAGACGTAAGATTTGGTGATGACGTTCGCCAAAAAATGGTAAATGGCGTTAACGTATTGGCTAACGCAGTGCGTGTCACTTTGGGCCCTAAAGGCCGTAACGTGGTATTGGAGCGTTCTTTCGGCGCGCCAACCATCACTAAAGATGGTGTTTCAGTCGCTAAAGAAATCGAATTGAAAGACAAATTCGAAAACATGGGCGCACAGATGGTGAAAGAAGTCGCTTCTAAAACCAATGACATCGCTGGTGACGGTACAACAACTGCGACCGTATTGGCACAAGCGATCATCCGCGAAGGCATGAAATCTGTGGCTGCGGGCATGAACCCGATGGACCTGAAGCGCGGTATCGACAAAGCGGTTGAAGCAGCTGTTGCTGACCTGAAAGCACAATCCAAACCCTGTACGACCAGCAAAGAAATCGCTCAAGTAGGCGCTATTTCTGCTAACTCTGACACTTCTGTTGGCCAAATCATTGCTGATGCGATGGACAAAGTAGGCAAAGAAGGCGTGATCACTGTTGAAGACGGTTCTGGCCTCAGCAACGAGCTGGACGTGGTTGAAGGCATGCAGTTTGACCGTGGTTACCTGTCCCCTTACTTCATCAACAACCCAGAGCGTCAAATCGCGTTGCTGGACAACCCATTCGTATTGTTGCACGACAAGAAAATCTCCAACATCCGTGACTTGCTGCCAACCCTGGAGCAAGTAGCGAAAGCGGGCCGTCCATTGCTGATCATCGCTGAAGATGTTGATGGCGAAGCCTTGGCAACGTTGGTAGTGAACAACATCCGTGGCATCCTGAAAACCACCGCTGTGAAAGCGCCTGGTTTTGGTGACCGTCGTAAAGCCATGTTGGAAGACATCGCTATTTTGACTGGCGGTACTGTGATTTCTGAAGAAGTCGGCCTGAAACTGGAAGCCGTACAACTGCACGATCTGGGCCAAGCTAAACGCATCGAAGTGGGTAAAGAAAACACCATCATTATCGACGGCGCAGGTAACGAAGAAGCGATCAAAGCGCGTATCGGTCAGATCAAAACTCAAATCGAAGAAGCGTCTAGCGACTACGACCGTGAAAAACTGCAAGAGCGCGTAGCCAAACTGGCTGGCGGTGTTGCCGTGATCAAGGTTGGCGCGACAACCGAAATCGAAATGAAAGAGAAAAAAGCCCGCGTGGAAGATGCATTGCACGCAACACGTGCTGCGGTTGAAGAAGGGATCGTGGCTGGTGGTGGCGTAGCACTGATTCGTGCTCGCGAGGCAATTGCCAAAGTGAAAGGTGACAACCTGGATCAAGATGCTGGTATCAAAATCGTATTGCGTGCAGTTGAAGAGCCACTGCGTCAAATCACGCAAAACGCTGGTGTTGAGCCATCTGTAGTAGTGAACAATGTGGCTGCTGGTAAAGGCAACTACGGTTATAACGCTGCCAACGAAACCTATGGTGACATGGTTGAAATGGGCGTATTGGACCCAACTAAAGTCACGCGCTCTGCACTGCAAAACGCAGCTTCTGTGGCTGGCTTGATGTTGACTACTGACTGCATGGTCGCTGAACTGCCTAAAGAAGATGCACCTGCTGCGCCGGATATGGGCGGGATGGGTGGCATGGGCGGCATGATGTAATTTCAATCTTCACTGCATCGGTGATGCGTCGTTGGTTTCGACATTTGCTCCTTGCCGTACTTCATGTACTGTCTGCGTCGCAAATGTCTCACCGCCTAGCCTCACCATCGCATTGAAGTTGAAATGCACTAAGTAACGCTCCAAAACTGACAAAACCCGCTTTGGCGGGTTTTGTTTTATCTGGCTTTCTCGGCCATAATGATGGATTGCGCCATTCAAACGCAATCTATTCAAATTACGAAAGAACTTACCATTATGGCAAACCAGTTAGATACTTTAATCCAGCGCTTGAGTTATATCGTTGGTGAAAACATGGCGCACCAGCTTAGAAACGACGGCCTGGATATTGATCCAACGGCATTAGCGCTGGCGATTTCCGATGTGATGTCAGGTTCGCCTTCGCGTTTATCCGATGCTGAAAAACGCAGCACGATTGAGGAAGTACAAAAATATAGCCAGGAAAAACAACGCGCCGCGCATGCTGAAAAATCTGCTAAAAACCAGGCTGAAGGCGCCGCCTACCTGGCAGAGAATGCTAAAAAAGAAGGGGTGAGCACGACAGCCAGCGGCTTGCAGTATAAAGAGTTGGTGGCAGGCAATGGGGCCAAACCCACCACTCAAGACCGCGTTAAGGTGCATTACCACGGCACCCTGACAGACGGTACCGTGTTTGACAGCTCTTACGAGCGTGGCGAGCCTATCGTTTTCCCGGTCACCGGTGTGATTGCAGGCTGGGTAGAAGGCTTACAGTTGATGAATGTGGGTAGCAAATTTGAACTGACCATTCCATCCAACCTGGCTTATGGCGTAAATGGCAGCGGTCCTGTGATTGGCCCGGATGCTACGCTGGTATTTCAAGTTGAATTATTGGCAATTGAATAAGGCTGAAACTCTGTTCATTAACGCCAATAAAAACCCGCTTTGGCGGGTTTCTTGTTATTTAAACTGGTCGCTTGGACTGCGGCTTGAACACATAAAAGAGGTTAGGCTCGCTGACGACGTAAATATTTCCTGCGTCGTCCAAAGTGACCCCTTCAGGTTGCGGTATGCTTTTATGCAAAGCATGGAACCCTTTCCATAAGGCCAACGACCCCATGGGTTGCCCTGATTCGTCAAACTGCTTTAACAGTTTTGATTCGTCACTGAGCAAAAACAGGTGCCCAGACTGTGCGTGATGCGATACTTCTGACAAGTCACGCATCACCCATTTGATCGCCTGGTCATATTGAGGCATGCGCTCAACCACGACCCCATTAAGCTGTGTTTGCTCGGTTTGATAGAGGCCGGTGACTGAAATGACGTATTTTGGATCACGCTCTTTGACGACAATCAGGCGATGATGCAAGCTGTCCCAAGACACGCCTTCAAAATTCTTATTTCCCCGTTCATTCAGCCCCAAACGGAATAATTTAGCATCATTGATCGACACTTCCCTCGTTTCCGGACCAATATTCAGTAGCAAAAGTTGACTTTGACGCTCATCTGCAACCGCAAAGTAATCTCGCTCAATATGCGTAATCCCCTCAAGGTCATCGACACCTTGGACACTGATCTCACGCAAAGGCACACCATCAGTAGTTAACTCAATAATCTTACCCATATCGTTCAAGACGGCGAAAAGGGTACCGGTTTCGCGATTAAATGTAATCCCAGATAAGTTTTTATAACCAGATAGCGGCTTGGCCTCTATCGAGACTTGATACTGTGCCAGATCAAGCCCGTGATGATCTGTCGGATGTAATTGATGCCACACGTGCCACACCAGCGCCTCGGCTTTGATCATGTAAAGCGTTGCCAGCAAGCCTGCCAGTAAACTGAATGCCAAACCGGCTTTAGCCATGCGCGGCCTTAGAAACTTCATAAGAGGACTACCTGTAAATGTTACCCATTAGGCAGACATACATGCGTGTACGTAAGTTCCAGAAATCGGCTAAAGAGTTGTCCCCGGTCGACTCGACTCAGGAGTATTTGGGAGGATGGTTAAACGGATTCTTGACGCTGACCGCGACCGAGCAAGGCACTGACAGCCTCTTGCGCAGTCTTTTGGTTGGTCAATAATTGATTGACTTCAAAGGTAATCGGCATTTCAACATGAATGGTTTCAGCCCGGCGCATCACTTCACGCGCCGTATTCACGCCTTCTGCCACATGGCCCAAACCGGCGAGGATACTTTCAAGAGACTTGCCTGAAGCCAGTTGCAAACCGACCTCACGATTACGCGAATATTGACCGGTACAGGTCAGGATCAGGTCACCTGCCCCAGCCAGCCCCATAAAGGTCTCCGCTTTGGCGCCGAGTGCCATGCCAAAGCGGGTGATTTCTGCCAGCCCGCGCGTGATCATGGCCGCACGTGCATTGTTGCCAAAACCCATGCCATCTGAGATCCCGGAGGCAATCGCCATCACGTTTTTCACCGCACCACCGACAGAAGCGCCGACCACATCGGTGCTATCGTAGACGCGCAGACAGCCACCGTGTATGAGCTGTGCCGCTTGCTGCGCTAGCTCGCGGTGATTGGCAGCCAAGGTAATCGCCGTCGGCAAGCCACGTACCAGCTCAGCTGCAAAGCTGGGGCCGCTTAATACGCCCCATGGATAATCAGCACCCAGCTCTTCCTGTGCCACTTCAAAAGGCAGCTTGGCCGTTTGGGGTTCAAGACCTTTATTGGCCCAGATCAAGGGCTGTGTAATACCCAAAGCTTTGAGCTGTTGCAAGATAGGCCGGAACCCGGCCGTAGGTACAACGGATAAAATCAAATCGGCGCCATCAATCGCAGCCGCCAGATCATCTTCTACCGAGAGTTTTTCAGGGAATGCAAAGTCACCGAGATAGAGCGGGTTGGCACGCGCTTTACGCATACCGGAAACATGGCCGCTGTTACGCGCCCACAGCACAACTTCGTGCTGTAGCGCGATATGCATGGCGAGCGCAGTGCCCCAGGCACCGGCTCCAAGAACTGCAACCTTACTCATTTGACTTTATCCAGACACATCACCAGCGTGACTAGCGATGCCGTTTCATTGAATAAATTAGTTAGGCGCACCAGCAGCTTGTGCGGCTTGTTGTTGCTGTTGCAGGTACAGTGCTTCGAAGTTGATCGGGTTCAACAATACCGGCATAAAGCCTGCACGGGTGACCATATCGGAAATCGCTTCACGTGCATATGGGAACAGGATGTTAGGGCAAGCCACGGCCAGGATAGGCTCCATGTTTTCTTGTGGCACGTTACGGATCGCAAAAATGCCGGACTGGTTAACTTCAACCAGGAACGCTGTCTTGTCTTCTATTTTGGCCGTCACGGTCACTTTAATAGACACGTTGAAAATGCCGTCTTCGATCTGCTGCGCGCTGTTGCCCAGCTCCACATTGATTTGCGGTGTGGTACGCTCAGTGAAAATGGCAGGCGCATTAGGCACTTCAATCGAAGCGTCATGTACGTACAATTTTTCAATGCTGAAAATGGGCGCTGCGTTCTGTTCTGTTTGGTTCTGTGAATCCTGAGCCATGAATTATCCTTAATTGATCAATACACAAAGCCGCTATTCTAACCGGACACGTGCGGCATGACTATGTGTTTTTTGTGACAAAAGCAGCGGTATCTATGCGGCCAGCAATGGATCCAGCCCACCCTGCACATCCAGCGCATGCAGGTCATCAAAACCGCCCACATGATGGTCACCGATAAATATCTGCGGTACCGTGCGGCGGCCAGTTTTCTCCATCATTTCAGCACGCAGTTCAGGCTGCAAATCGACACGGATTTTTTCAATCTCGGTCACGCCCTTGTTTTTGAGCAAGCGCTCCGCATTCATGCAGTATGGGCAGACTGCTGAGGTATACATTACGACTTTAGCCATGATGATCCTTAAAAATGAGTTCTTATTTGCCGGTGGGCATGTTGGCTTCCTGCCAGGCCTGCATGCCGCCTTTCAATACATTCAATGCACTGAAATTTTGCGCTTTGAGTAATTTGGACGCTTTGCTGGCGCGACTGCCACGCTGGCAGACAATCAATACGGGTTTATCACGAAACTTTTCCAGTTCCTTGCTGCGTGCATCCAGTTGCGAAAGCGGTATATTGCGGGCACCCTGCAAATGGCCTTGCGCAAACTCGTCCGCCTCACGCACATCCAGCACCAAAGCAGATTTTCGGTTCATCAGTACAACTGCTTCAGTGACCGAAAGCACAGTCGCCCCAGCTGACGAACGATTCAGCATGGGCCACAACAAGGCCAGTCCGGAGCCAATTGCCAAACCGATCAACAATACATTTTGCTTAAAAAAATCCACTTTTTTACCTGCCTATTCACTTTATGTTTTCACAGTCCTGCGCCCTTCTGGTAGGCGTCACCTGCGGTTGCGATTATAATAGACGAATCATTCATTTGACATTGCGTCACCACTTTAAAGATTCTTAGCCATGCCTATCAAACCTGTTATTTTGCTGATTCTCGATGGTTTTGGTCACAGCGAGACCGTTGAATTCAATGCCGTCCTGCAAGCGAACACGCCCAACCTGGACAGACTGAGAGCGTCGTACCCGCATAGCTTGATCAATGCCTCTGAACACTACGTCGGTCTGCCTGACGGACAAATGGGCAACTCAGAAGTGGGCCATTTGAATATTGGGGCGGGACGTATCGTCTTTCAAGACTTCGAGCGCATCAATAACAGCATACAAACCGGTGAGTTTTTCCAGTTACCCGCACTGGTGAATGCCCTGCAAGACCTCAAAGCAAACGACAAAGCCCTGCACATCCTCGGCCTGTTGTCTGATGGCGGCGTACACAGCTACCAGCCACACATTCACGCTATGCTCAATATGGCCAAACAGCAAGGCCTGAGCAAAGTGTATGTGCATGCCTTCCTGGATGGCCGTGACACACCGCCAAAGAGCGCACAACCTTACCTGCAAGCACTCGAGGATCACCTGAAAACCCTTGGCGTAGGCAAAGTGGCCTCTGTGGGTGGCCGTTTCTATGGCATGGACAGGGACAAACGCTGGGAGCGTGTGTCGGTCGCTTATGAGTTGCTGGTCAATGGCCTTGCAGACCATGTTGCACCCGATAGCCTCACGGCATTACAACAGGCTTATGCGCGTGATGAGAGTGACGAGTTTGTCAAATGCACCGCCATCCGCGCCGCTAATGACGCCCCGATCCGCATGGAGGACGGTGACTGCCTGGTGTTTATGAACTTCAGGAGTGACCGCGCCCGCCAATTGACTGACGCCTTGCTCAACCAGCAATTTAGCGGTTTTGCCCGTAGCCGCATCCCTCACTTCAGCCACTACTTTACGCTGACCCAGTATGACAAAAACCAGACGCTGGCCGAACCGATTTTTGCCCCCTACACGGTTCCTAATACGTTTGGTGAGTATGTCTCCAAGCTTGGCCTCAAACAGCTACGTATCGCCGAAACTGAAAAATATCCACACGTGACATTTTTCTTTAATGGCGGTGAAGAAACGGTATTTGATGGTGAAGACCGCATCCTGGTCCCTTCGCCAAAAGTCGCCACTTACGACTTGCAACCTGAAATGAGCGCACCAGAAGTCACCGACAAACTGGTCGCCGCCATTGAGTCAGGGCAATACCAGGCGGTGATATGCAACTATGCCAATGGCGACATGGTAGGCCATACCGGCAACCTGCAAGCGGCGATTAAAGCCGTGGAAACACTGGATACCTGTATTGGCCGTGTGGTAGCCGCTGCGCAGAAAATAGGTGCAGAAGTGATTATTACCGCAGACCACGGCAATGCAGAAAGCATGTTTGACCATGCCAGCGATCAGGCACACACGCAGCATACCACCAACCTGGTGCCGTTTATTTATATTGGCCGCCCAGGCAGCATTGCTGCAGGTGGTGCGCTTTCTGATATTGCGCCGACGTTGCTGTCACTGATGGGCATTCCCCAACCTTCAGAAATGACTGGCAAGAACCTGATTACCCTCAATGCAAACGCTTAAGCCGCTAAGCCTGATGCATGTCTGAGTTCAGCATTTTCGCCCTGTCCAAGCAGTCCTCAAGATGGACCTCCTGCTGCACCGTTTGCCTCTGTCTATGGCTGGGCATCTTAGCCCTGCCTGCGAGTGCCGCAGCAAACGATAAAGCGGAGACAACTAAAGGCGATCTGGAGCAGGTCAAAGAAAAAATACAGCAATTGGCCAATGCGCTCAAAGCTTCCCGCGTCGCAAAACAGGATGCGCACGAGGCCTTGAAAGCCTCTGAAACGGCGATCAGCGCCTCGCGCAAAAAACTGCGTGAGATCCAGGATGCACAACAGGAAAACCGCAGCAAACTGCAGGACCTGCAAAAGCAGTTATCGCTGTTGCAGCGCCAGGTCAACCAGCAGCGCAATACGCTGAGTGAACAACTCAACCAGCAATACCGTCACGGCAACAACAGCCCCTTGCAAATGCTGTTGCAACAGCAGGACCCTGCTAACACTACACGCAACCTCAAATATCTGGGGTACCTGACCGCAGCACACCAGCAACAAATTCAATCACTGCAAGACAACCAGGAAGCCATCGCGCGTGTCCGTGCAGCCACGACCGAACAGCTACATGAAACCGAACGACTGGCAAACCAATATAGCGAAACGACGCAAAAGTTAGAAGGCGAGAAATCGCGTCGTACGGAGGCACTCAACGAGCTGTCTAAACAGATTGAAACGCAAGAGCAACAGATGGTACGCCTGAAAAAAGACGAAGAGGCGTTGTCACAACTGTTCCAGCGCTTGCTGGCGGAAGCGAAAAAGCGTGAACAGGAAGCGCTGGCAAAAGCCAAACGCGAAAAAGCAGCAGCGGCGAAACGTGCAGCGGAACTGGCCCGTAAGAAAAAGTCTGCAGGCCGTACCTTTGAACGCTCACCGCAAACCAATGTTGAGGACAACGAGAGCACCTCTTCCAGCACCGTCATCGCCAAAAATGAAACCTTACCTGAATACAGCGCCAGCAAAGAAAATTTTGCCCAACTGCGCGGACGCTTGCGTTTGCCAGTACGTGGCGATGTGATTAACCGTTTTGGAACTGCGCGCGCCGACACTGGTGTCAGCTGGAAAGGCATTTTTATCCGCGCCAAAGAAGGTAGCGAGGTGAAGTCTGTGGCAGGCGGCCAGGTGGTATTTGCTGACTGGATGCGTGGTTTTGGCAACCTCATTGTGATTGACCATGGGAATGGTTACATGAGCCTGTATGGCAATAACGAAGCCTTGTACAAATCGTCAGGGCAAGCCGTTAAAACTGGCGACACCATTGCAGCAGTAGGTAACAGTGGCGGTAACGCAGAAAATGGCGTTTATTATGAATTACGCCGTAACAGTGTCCCTTTTGATCCCTTGCAGTGGAGTACTGTCAAATAGCAGGTCGCAAAATCGATTGCGATAGAGGAAGTTGAACAAGGACGCAGGTGCACGCCCTTGATAGATAGACTAGAGACTATTTATTAGAGGATTCCTCACCAGGAATGTCAGGCATAGGGGTGTTTGCCAGTGCTTCTGCAGTCTGCTTATCAATCTCTTCCTGAGACATGGTAATACCCGGCACACGCTCATCTGCTGTCGGCTCATAACCACCACCGCCAGATGATTTTGCGGGCGCAGGGGTTTCCTGGGCTGCGGGTTCAGCCGCTGGTGAAGTTTCCGGAACAGGCATTTCCTCTTCCTTGCTGCAAGAGATCAGACCCAAAGCCAGGAATATCGTTAACAAACATGTGCTCCACTTCATACGCATCTCCTCTTTATGTGTTTTACTAAGTTATAAAAATCTGGGTTTAATCACCCATCACATGCATAAGCACCCGCCTGCGAGAAGCCAAATGTCTGTGCTCAAACAGGAAAATGCCTTGCCACTGGCCCAGCGCTACCCGCCCCTGTAACACAGGAATAGACAGGCTGGTTTGCGTCAATGCCGTGCGCACATGCGCCGGCATATCGTCAGGCCCTTCTACGGTATGAATAAACAAATCATCCCCGTCTGGGACCAGCCGATTGAAAAAGGCTTCCATATCTACCAGCACATCACGATCATAATTTTCATTGATCAACAGACTGGCAGAAGTGTGTTGAATATAAAGCGTCAGCAAACCGGTTTGGATGCCTGACTGCTGTACCCACTGCAGGACTTGCGGCGTAATATCATACAACCGCCGACCTTGTGCATTAATCGAAAGTGTTTCGTGCTGTTGTCGCATGCAAGATTCTCAACCCAAAAAACCGACTTATCGCGTGAACCGCTAGCCTGGATTACCAGTAGCGCCAGCCACCACCCCAATAAGGCCGGTATCCCCATGGGCCGCCATAAAAGCCGGGGCCATAAAACCACGGATCCATACTACGCAACCTGGCGGCATCCCGTTCACGCTTGAGCTTGGTTTCAGTTTCAACGCGTGCTTTTTCGCGTTTGTTGATTTCATCGGCAATGGCATTTTGCTCGGCCAGCGCGTTGGCCTGCTGCATATAATCCAGCACGCCCTTGGAAATACCCTTTTGATGCCATGACAAAACTTGGGAAGGCGTCAACACATAGCGGGATTGTGACTGCTTGATCGCTTCTATAATCTCGGCATCCGTTTTACCCTGCTTGCTCATGGTGACAATTTCTTCCAGCGTCAAGGTTGACTGCGGTGGTGGCACCAACGCAGCAAGTTGCTCAGGGGAGATGCGTTCAATTTGCACAGGTTGTGGCGGCTGGGTGGCACAGCCAGCCAACAAAGCCAACACAACTATTAAAGCAACGTAATTTGAAGAGTGCATAAGGATCCATTCTACCCGATAAAGCAAAGGGTCATACGGGTATGACCCTTTGCGATGGTTCAAGGTTCAGTCGCCGCCTTTGTCAGCCTTTGCGGAACTGCATCTTTCCGGCCTGGAAATCAACACGGATCGTGTCTTTGGCTGCGAATTGCCCAGCCAGGATTTCCCTTGCCAGCGGATTCTCAATCTCGCTCTGGATGGCACGTTTGAGAGGACGCGCGCCATACACCGGATCAAACCCGGCATTGGCAATCTCGGCCAGTGCCGCATCACAGATGTCCAACTGCATATCCATGGCTGACAGACGTTTGGCCAGCAACTGCAACTGGATATTGGCAATCGATTTCACATGCGCTTCACCCAGTGAATGGAACACCACCACTTCATCAATCCGGTTAATGAATTCCGGCCTGAAGTGCGTTTTTACCTCACCCATCACGGCCAGTTTCACTACCTGGTAATCCTGGTCTGCCATGCTTTGTATCATCTGGCTACCCAGGTTCGAGGTCATGATAATCACGGTATTTTTAAAGTCTACCGTACGCCCCTGACCATCCGTTAAACGGCCATCATCCAGCACTTGCAGCAACACGTTAAACACATCTGGATGCGCTTTCTCCACCTCGTCCAGCAATACCACCGAATAAGGTTTGCGGCGCACGGCCTCGGTCAGGGTGCCACCTTCTTCATAGCCAACATAGCCAGGAGGCGCGCCAATCAGGCGCGAGACGGAGTGCTTCTCCATGAACTCGCTCATATCGATGCGCACCAGGTGCTCTTCGCTATCAAACAGGAAGCTGGCTAGTGCTTTACACAACTCGGTTTTACCTACACCGGTTGGGCCCAGGAACAGGAAGCTGCCATACGGGCGGTTAGGATCGCTGAGGCCACTACGCGAGCGGCGGATGGCATCTGACACCAAACGTACGGCCTCATCCTGCCCCACGACGCGCTCATGTAAACGGCTTTCCATATTCAGCAGTTTTTCCCGCTCACCGGTCATCATTTTGCTGACAGGAATTCCGGTGGCACGGCTCACCACTTCGGCAATCTCGTCGGCACCCACCTCGGTGCGCAGCATTTTATGTTTAACCGCACCACTGGCTTCCGCTGTAGAGGCATGCTTCAACTGGGCTTCGAGTTGCGGCAATTTGCCATACTGCAATTCAGACACCTGTTGCCAATCGCCTTTACGCTTGGCCGCTTCCATCTCCAGCTTGACCTTTTCAATCGCCTCTTTTACGCCTGCCGAGCCTTGCACGGCAGCCTTCTCCGCTTTCCAGATTTCCTCGAGGTCGGCATACTCTTTTTCCAGCTTACTGATTTCATCTTCAATCAGACTAAATCGTTTCTGGCTGGCTTCGTCTTTTTCGCGGCGTACGGCTTCCCGTTCGATCTTGAGCTGAATCAGGCGTCGGTCCAGCTTGTCCATCACTTCCGGTTTCGAGTCAATTTCCATCTTGATGCGTGAGGCTGCCTCGTCGATCAGGTCGATGGCTTTATCCGGCAAAAAGCGGTCTGTGATGTAGCGGTTGGACAATTCAGCCGCCGCAACAATCGCCGGGTCGGTAATTTCCACACCATGGTGTAATTCGTACTTTTCCTGCAAACCGCGCAGGATGGCAATGGTCGCCTCGACGCTAGGTTCATCCACCAGCACTTTCTGGAAACGGCGCTCCAGGGCTGCATCTTTTTCGATGTATTTACGGTATTCATCCAGCGTGGTCGCACCTACACAGTGAAGCTCACCGCGCGCCAAGGCCGGTTTGAGCATATTGCCCGCGTCCATCGCCCCCTCAGACTTGCCCGCCCCCACCATGGTATGAATTTCGTCAATAAAGACGATGGTCTGGCCTTCATCTTGTGCCAACTCTTTGAGCACCGCTTTCAAGCGCTCTTCAAATTCACCACGGTATTTGGCACCAGCCAGCAAGGCGGCCATATCCAGGCTCAATACTTTTTTGTTCTTAAGTGAATCAGGCACTTCTCCATTGACGATGCGCTGCGCGAGGCCCTCAACAATCGCAGTTTTACCCACGCCAGGCTCACCAATCAATACCGGATTGTTCTTGGTACGACGCTGTAAGACCTGGATAGCGCGGCGGATTTCATCGTCGCGGCCAATGACCGGATCCAACTTGCCTGCACGCGCACGCTCGGTCAGGTCCAGCGTGTATTTTTTCAATGCTTCACGCTGACCTTCGGCCTCTTGGCTATTGACGGACTCATTGCCACGCACAGCCTTGATGGCCTGCTCCAGCGCTGATTTGTTGGCGCCATGTTGCTTGAGCAGTTTGCCGGTATGGCCTTTGTCATCAGCCAATGCCAGCAAAAACATTTCGCTGGCGATGTAGCTATCGCCACTCTTTTGCGCGAGTTTGTCAGTGACGTTCAGCAGGTTATTGAGATCGCGCGAAATGCTGACATCTCCACTGTTTTCACTGACCTTGGGCAAATCATCAATGGCCTGTTGCAGACTGCTTTTAAGCGCACTTACCTGCGCACCCGCACGTGACAAAAGCGCAGCAACACTGCTGTCGTCCTGGTTTAGCATGGCCAGTAACAAATGTGGTGCTTCTATGGTGGGATGATCGGCACCCACGGCCATGCTCTGGGCATCGGCCAGTGCCTGCTGGAATTTGGTTGTGAGTTTATCAAAACGCATTGCAAACCCTTTCACTATTAAAGTCATGCCGCACCCTTGCGGCTGGATAACCCTATAATGCGGCGGGTTTTAGCGTTTTCAATAGATATAGATCAAATTTGTAAGATTTTAGGATACACGGAATAAGTGAGTGAGCGAGATAAAGTGCAAGGCGCACGGAACGCAGGAACCGAGATAGTACGAGGTGTACAGCGAGGTTGCGACAACTAACGAAGTGTTGCGGTGTAGGCTAACCTTTAGGTTATGCCGAAACCAAAAAACCGCGCAACGCAGCAATTTGGCCGCGTAGCCACTTATTCCGTGTATCCTTTGCATTGCTACTGGGTAAAGGAAATGAGTTGCAACCCTTTATCCACAGTGCTCACTGCCAGTATCACTTTGCCTTGCAGATTTAACCATTGCGGATAGTCAAGCTTGGTAGCACTGTGCAACAAAACGGTCGCGGAGCCCCAGGTACGGCCGCCATCCAGTGAGGCCATAGCCCAGACTTCGTACCCTCCGGCGTCATGTTCTAGCCAAGCCAGCCAGACTTTATCGCCGATACTCAACAAGGCCGGATGACCGGCATTTCTTTTAGCGTCGCCGATGCGCCGTGGCGGTGAGGTTACCCAGGCATGGTCATCCATGCGGGCGATACGCAATCCCGGCTTATCTCCTGCGCCATCAAAATAAGCGAGGTGATAGCCAAAGCCCTCACCAACGGCAATCGCCGCACCATGGTGCGGACAGCCATCCACTTTCCAGTGGCCATAACTGGCACGCACCAGCACCGGCTTGCCCGATGCGCCAATTTCAGCCATGGCGTGATCTCGCTCACTCCCTTCAAACACATGTCGCCAGAGCACCGCTACCGTCCCATCCGGCTTGCTGGTCATGGCAATCCGGCAACATTCGCAACTGCTATCCGCCAACTTTTGTTCCGGCGCAAAAGTTTTGCCGTGATCCGTTGAAACCGCGTAGTAAATCGCTGCACCGTCATAAGGTTTACCTGCCGCCTTGGCTATCAGCAAATCCCGCTTATCAATCCAGGCCACGGTAATGGTGCCATTCGCCGCAACCTGCAAGCTGTCAAAACGATGGGTGATCTCGTCGCGATTCTGATGCACGATATATGGCGCCTCAAAGCTTTTACCACCATCGACTGAGCGCGCAAACCAGATATATCCCGCATAGGGTTTTTTCAGGGATTCGGTCCAGGTAACATACAGATTGCCGTTGGGCGCGACCGCGATTTTAGGCCGGGCTTCGCCATCCGCGGCCACTTTCATTGCCACTGGATTAACCACTATCTCTCGGCCTAGCAACTTACCATTGGCATCCAGCGATGCCACCCAAACCTGCCCTTGCCTGCTTTGTGCCAGCCAGATCCGGCCTGCAGCATCAGAGGCCACGCTGACCGACAACGCTGTGGGCTGCGCTTCAGCATGACCATGATGCCCTTCATGGGCGTGTGCACAATCCAGCCACGCTGTCACCAGCAGAAACAGGCTCAAAAACACGTTTAAACGCAGCCTGTGCAGGCTACCGTTACCGATAAGATTGACGTTCATTAACACAAGTGAAACTCGCTAAAGTTTAGCGCCCATTGCGCCGTTAACCCACTTAACTGTGCCAACACTCACATTGCAGCAAAGCAGATTTTAATTATGTCATTACCAACCGCTTTTGATCATCATAGCACAGCATGGTTGCAGCCCCTGGCCGCAACCATGCCTGAGATGCCTATGCTGGCGCTTAATCGCCGGGCACACTGCATTGCGGCCAGCACCGCTGCCCAGGCGCTATTGGGAGAGAGTAATGGGGTGCTACCGAAAGAAACTTGCCAGCTGTTGGTTCAAGCTATGCGCGAAGGCCGCACTGAACTCAGTATCACACTCGTGATTCATGGTTTAAAGCGAGATTTCAAATGCCGCCTGTTTTATCCGCCATCGGACCGTCGTGCCATCGGCCTCATGCTTGAGGAAAAAGAGCATACCCTCGCTGACCAGCTGGTGCACATGCAATCCATCGTGCGCTCTTTGATTGAGATGAGTCCGGACCTCATTTGCATCAAGGACCATGAAAACCGCTGGATGATGGCCAACCAGCAGATGCTCAACACTTTCCAGATGGATAGTTTTGATTTTGAGTTTCTCAATAATCTGCAAATTGCAGACACTTTACACCCGGTCTTCCGTAACAGTTTTGAACACCACGAAAAGTCTGACCAGCAAGTCTGGCAGTCCAGACAGGCTTACCACAACGAGGAGCTGGTACATTTGCCGCAAGGTGGATACAAAACCCTGGAAGTGAACAAGGTTGCCTATCACGACCAGAAAGATCAACCCAGCCACCTGATTACTGTGGCACGCGATGTCAGTGAACAGAAGTTCATTGAAACCCAGTTACAAAACCGTAGTGCAGTCTTGGACACCCTGATTTCGTGCGACTGGATGTTGCACTCGGCAGAACGCTGGCAAAGCGTGGCAGAAAATGTGCTGCAGCAATGCTGCCTGTCTTTCCGCTTCAGCCGCGCGGTATTGTTACAACACGAAACCATTACTACGCGCAAAAAAACTGAAATCCGCTCAAAAGCACTGTTCCACTGGGCGATCAACGGCTTCCATCACACGTACCAGCATTGGGAAAAGATTTCTTTCCTGTCGCCGGAACTGCAACGCTGGTATGCCCTGCTCTCGAAAGGGCAACCTGTGATGTGTGATGCACTCATGCTACCCGAAACAGAGCGGGCCTTGCTCAAATCACACGACACCGTCAACCTGGTGATTGTGCCGCTCATGATAGACGATGAGTGGTGGGGCTCCGTGGTCATCGAGCGCTGTTTCGATGCCGACAATACCAGCTCACAAGAACTGGGCTCACTGATGGCCATTGGCCGTACACTGAGTGTTGCGATTGACCGTGAGCGTACCGGCAAGCACCTCAAGCTGGCCAAGATCGCTTTCGACAGCACCACAGAAGGCATTATGATCGTCAATCCGGCGGGCGAGCTGGTTGGGATCAACCAAGGTTACACGCTGATCACTGGCTTCGAAGAGTCTGAAGTGCTGGGGACTAAACCACAAATTTTCAGGCAGCGTCCACGCGGTTTATTTGGCGCATTAAAGCGCGATGGCAAATGGTCAGGCGAAATTGAGAACATCCGCAAAAATGGCGACAGCTATACCGAGTGGATGACCATTACTGCAGTACGCAACCATGCCAATGTGATTACCAATTACGTGGGCGTGTTTGCAGATATCAGTGAAATGAAGCGATCACAAAAGCAGTTGAACTCACTGGTGAACCATGATCCATTGACCGGGTTACCCAACCGCCGACTGATTAATCATTTGTTTACGCATGCGATACAGCGTGCCAACCGCAATGCACAACAAGCCGCCGTGTTGTTCATCGACCTGGACCGCTTTAAAAATATCAATGACAGCCTGGGGCATTATTCTGGCGACCAGCTCCTGCTGGGTGTGACCGAGCGTTTGCGCGCCTCGCTGCGTGAATCGGACATTGTTGGCCGGCTCGGTGGAGACGAATTTATTATCTTGCTGGAAAACCTGCACGGCAAATCTGATGCAGCCCAAAAAGCCCATGACATCCTTGATGCCCTCAGGCGCGAGTTCTTGATAGACCATCATGAGATTTTTGTCGGCGCCAGTATCGGCATTTCCATGTATCCGCAGGACGGCCAGGATGTAGAAAGCCTGATCAAAGCAGCTGACCTGGCCATGTACCATGTCAAGAATAATGGTAAAAACCATGTGTCGTTTTACGACGCCTCCTTGAGTCGCGATGCGGTTGAACACTTCCAGCTGGAAACCGAGTTACGCCAGGCACTGACGAAAAATCAGCTCAAAATGTTCTACCAGGCACAGATTGACTTGAAGACCGGCATGATTATCGGTGCTGAAGCCTTGATCCGCTGGCAGCATCCTACCCAGGGCATGATTTCGCCCGCCAAATTTATCCCGCTGGCCGAAGAAACCGGCCTGATTCTCAGCATAGGCGAATGGGCCTTGACCCAGGCCGTGCGCCAGGCCCATACATGGCATAAACAGCATCCTGAGTTTAGCAAGATCGCCATTAATGTGTCAGGCGTGCAAATCATGAAAAGCAAATTTGCGGATACCGTCTATGGCATCTTGATGGACAGTGAATGTGATCCTTCTATCATTGAGCTGGAAATCACTGAAAGTACGCTGATGCAGCATACCCAGCACGTGGTGAGTACCTTTAACCAGCTCAAGCTGCTGGGAGTGACCATTGCCATTGATGATTTTGGCACTGGCTACTCCTCACTGTCCCACCTGAAACGTTTGCCGCTGGACCAGATCAAGATCGACCGCAGTTTTGTCAAAGATTTGCCTGATGACAAAGATGATGCGGCCATCACCAGTGCTATCTACGCCATGGCAACGCAATTGGGATTCAGCGTAGTTGCCGAAGGTGTCGAAACCGAAGAACAGGAAAAGTTTTTACAGAAGCTGGGGTGCCAGACAGCGCAAGGTTACCTCTATGCTTATCCGGTCAATGCCGAGGATTTTCTGCAGTTATTAGTCTTAAACAATCAAAGAAAAATAAAACGCCATGCCTAATCAAGCCTCCGACACCTTTTATATAGACATAGACCAGCTGCAGGTTGGTCTATACATCCACCTCGACCTGGGTTGGATGGATCACCCTTTTTCGGTCAGTAATTTCAAGATCACAGATGACTCGCAAATTGAGACCATTAAATCCCTGGGGCTGAAACAACTACGTTATGACCCAAGACGCAGTTCGAATACCCCGCTCAGGCATGCTGCTTACCAGAATGTGGTTGAATTCCCGCTGAGGAAAGCTGGCTCGCCAAAACTTGAGATCATTGATGACGCGCCGGAATTAAGCCCATCGCAAAAGAAACAGCTGGCACTGAGGCAAGCGATTGCGGAAAGTGAACAGAAGTTCATGAAGACCAGTAGTGAAGTCAAAAACATCCAGAAATTATCAACCGAGCGTCCGGAGCAGGCTTATGGCATGGCATCCAAGCTGGTTGAAGACCTGGTCAGCAGCACACTGACAGAAGGCGATGTAGCGATTCACGCCATGAATGGCCACCGTATTGGTGACCAGCACTTCCAGCATGAATTGAACACCCTGGTGGTGGCGATGTTGCTCGCGAAAAACCTGGATATCACGGACGACGACGCAGTGGTGCTGGGCATGGCAGCGATTTTGCATGATATCGGCAAGCGCCAGATCAGTGACAAGATACTGCTCAAGAAAGACCCGCTCAGTGTACGTGAAACCGCGATTTATCAGACCCATGTCCTGCTTGGCCTGAATATGCTGCGCGACGTGGCCGTGCCAAGAAGGATACTGACGCTGATTTCACAGCATCATGAATTTGCCGATGGTAGCGGCTACCCAAAAGGGCTGCATTGTGACCAGATTGACCCGCTATCGCACATCCTGATTATTGCCAACATGTACGACAACCTGTGCAATCCCTCTAATCCGGCGCTGACCAAAACCCCTTATGAAGCCCTCAGCGTCATGTTTGCGCAACAACGCCACCAGTTTGACCAGTCTATCCTGCGCCGGTTTATCAAGTGCCTGGGTATTTACCCGCCTGGAAGTGTGGTGCGCCTGTCTGACCAGAAACTGGCCACGGTGCTCTCCACCAATCCGCAACAACCTTTGCGCCCGTTTATCCAGATGCTGAGTGATGACCGCGAGGTAGAAGGGGAAATTATCGACCTCAGGCAAGCATTGGATATCAATATTATTCAATGCCTGAAACCTGAACAACTCCCGAATGCCCTGCAGAGCATGTTACGGTTGAAACAGCGTACCAGTTACTTCCTGGACAAGATTTACGCTGCCTCATAACCCCCTAGCACACTGGCCCTTTGGGCCAGTCACTGTGTGTCATATCCTCTTTTTCGCGAATAAATAAGCCCCAAGCAACCCGGTCAGGCTGACCGCGAGGGCCGCCAGAATGGCTAGCACATCACGCACATCTTTGCTGACAGACTTGAAACTCCATTTGTGCAAATACGCAAACACAAAGCCTTCCAGGCCATCCGTGTCGTTGATCGTCGCGGCCAGCACGCCTGTCGCAGGCTCTAGGTAGAAGCGTGTGTGATCAGTCTGCGCCGTTTGTACTTTTAACACGGGCAAACGTTTAAAAACAAAGCCATACTCATTGGCAAAAGCCGTGACCCATGTGACTGATTGAATATCAGGCGCGGTGTTGCCAGCCATGACTGTCAGCCATTCAGTGGTGTACGCCGTCGGCGTCAGGACTGATGTTTGCTGGCCGCGCGTCAACCATAATAGTGGCTCCGCCGGGCGCTGCACATGCTCCGCATGATGATGTTGGTGCATGGCGGCCACTTGTGCCGATGGCAAAGCCTGCTCCCGGGCAACGACCGGAATCACTTGCCAGAATAGCGTTGCTCCACGGCCATAAATATCCAGTTTTAACACTTTACCAGCGGCCACCTGCGACCAGGCTGCCCCACTGAGTGCAGCGCTTTCACTGGCGTACACGGTAGAGATGACAGGCCTGCGTTGCTGAATGTCTGACATCCACAAATGAAACAAACCCGTGCTGGCCAATAATAAAATCACCACTGACACCCATATACCAAATTCACGGTGCCACCACTGCAGGCTCCAGCGCCTTAATCGGAAAGGTGCAGTTTTGCGTTGCTTGATGTAGAGCACAACGCCGGTCACGGCAGAAGCCAAAATCAATACCAACACCAAGGTTGCCACGGCTAGTTGCAAGGTTGAACAAGCCTGGAGAAACGACCAGTTATGTCCAAACTGGAACACCTTGGTCAAAAAAGCGCGCCGGTCATCAACCAGAGTAGCCAATCTGGATTGCTCGGTTTCTACATAGGCACGCAAGCCATGACCATCCGCATAAGCCACACGCCACACAGGCAATAAACGATTCACCGGATGATAATCCAACTCAAATTCAGTGACAGGCTCAACAGACGTCATGGACGGATCGTTACGTCCGGTATAGTAATTGGCCAGGTTCACAGCCAGCGCTTGCTCGGCATCATTGCGTTCTGCACCATCAATAAGAGAGAAATAGCGAACTGCCCCAGTTTGCGCGATCCGGTAATACCCCTTCCCCTCTAGTTGCACCAGACTGATATGATTAAATTGAGTGATCCCTTGTTGTTTCAACAGGCCAGGTAGCGAAACTGCCTGACTCATATCGACCGGCACCAGGGGCGGCATGAATTGTCTGGGCGCTGGTTGCAAGCGGCTCATCAGCGGGTGTGACGCGCCCGACAACCCCCACAATACCATGCCAATACAGGCAACGAGGCCTATCCACTGGTGCCAGAACAACCATTGGTTTTTAAGTGCAGATAATTTAATGGCCATGTGCCTCACCATGCATTTCATGTCCTACCGAGGGGACAGGTTTACCTTTGCTGAACTTCACCACACCACTGAAGCTGTTGACCTGCTTGCGTTGATCTTCCGGCAATACTTGCTCACGCTGTTGTAGCAAAAGCACTAGCGACTGCGCATCCGCCGCTGACATGCCCGCCTCCTGCAAATGCCGGGATGCAGTCAACTCCGACCCACCACAAAGCAGGGTATGCCAATGCTGATGCTCAGGATGATACTTAAGCAAAGCACGCCCTCCCTTATCGCCCTGAATCCAGTCCGCAATCGCCATACCGTGATGAATCACAATCACTGGCAACTTCAAAGGCTGATCAGGTTTATCCCAGGTTTCATGCATTTCTTTTGCAACCGATTGTTCGTCTTCTGCGGCGGTTGAGTGGGCATGCGCTGTGGCGATGCTCAGCGCAATTAACAACAGGCTGATTTTCACGATCACTTTCATTCAATGACCCTCCATCGACGAGGTGCCAGGCACCCCGGTTTTTCACTAATATGTCCAGGTCACGCCCAGGTAAGCGGTGCGACCATCCCCTGGCAGGAACAAGGCGCCATCTGCACCATTTTGATTTCTGACCACAGAGGTCGTCGCTGCATATTTCTGGTCTGCCAGGTTTCGCCCCTCCAGGAACCAGGACCAATGTTGGTTAACTTTTTGTCCGGCTTTGAGACCCCATATAAAATACTGATCTGCTTTGAACGTTTCAGCAAAATCAACATAGTAGTCCTGAGGTGACCATTCAAAGGTAGGTCCCATATAAAAACCATTCAAGAAGTCATTTCCGCGGTACATCAACTCTGCTCTTATTAAACTTTTCTGTATGCCTGGCAATGTTTTGTTACCAAATGTATCGTCGCCGTCAAACCTGAAGCGATTGATCAACAAACTGTGACGCCACTCTAAGCTCATTGGTAACCTTGCAGTCATTCCAAACTCCAGTCCAGCGTGAACGGTTTTGTCTGCATTCGTGGTCTGCGCCGCCGGTACCGGATTATTGCCTGCGGCAAATACCGCTGTTTGCAATAGCTCATTCTTCAGCTTGCCATAGTAAACCGCCACATCCCAGTCAATTGATTCAGAGTTACCCCGTGACCCCACCTCAAAAGTAGTCCCCTCTTGTGCCTTGACAATATTAGGACGAATACCACCAGCTAATTCGCCAAAAGATGGTGGCTCATAACTTCGGGAAAGGTTAGCGAATAACTGAATTGATGGTTCAAGATGATACAAAACACCAATCTTAGGGTTGGTTTGTACATAAGTCGCCTTAAAGCTCTCATCTTGTGCAGCATTGGTAAATAACTTATCCGTCAGCTTTCTTTCCGAGTTGGTATATTGCAGGCCAGCAATTAACGCCAGCTTATCCGTCACAAAAAAACGGTTTTCCGCATATGCTTCCAAGTTTCTCGAACGGTTTACCAGCTTGTTTACAAGTGCACCTTTACGCCCTTGTAGGTTGAGGTTTCTCTCATCATAGCCAACACCAGCACTGGGGTTAAACCCAAGCGTAAATTCGTTTTTATATCCAAAAAGTTCGCCTGAATGCTGCAGTCGTATATCCAGGCCATAATCATTGGTGTCCTGATCAATCACCTGGAAGATGGGGTGGAACAAGTCCTTATGCGAAAAGTACGCCGAGACCTGCAGACTGGATTGATCACTCAGTTGAATGTTGGTTTTATTGGCAATCCTGAATAAATCAATATCCCGCTTTTGCTGACCGACTGATCCCAGAAAAGCGTCACTTGGATCACGTTTGAGCTGCGCCTTGGTTAAATTGCCCGGTAAATTTGAATCACTGCGCGCATACCCGACATAAAAACGCGTTTCCACATCCGGGCTGATCTTGTAACCAATATTTGCATTGACGCGATGCGCCATCTGATCAGCGAAATCTCTAAACCCTCGCTGGTCGAAATAACTCGCGTTGACGTAGTAATCCACATCACCAATCACATTGCTGGTCGACACAGAGGCCCGGCTGTAATCATAAGAACCCGCTTCATAGCGTGCCTCCAAGCGTGGACCGGTGTAACCAGTATGTGACAAGAAGTTGATGGCACCGCCAAGATTACTTGCACCATAACGCAAGGCGTTGGCACCACGATAAACTTCCACGTAACTGGCGGCCAATGGCTCAATGGCCTGGAAATCAAAACTACCATCCGCCAGATTGACGGGCACACCATCCTGCATCAACTTCAAGCCGCGTCCGTGAAAAGTTCTCTGCAAGCCTGATCCACGAATGGATAGACGACTTTCCTCCGCACCAAACCGTGATTGTATGTAAACCCCAGTCGCCAAGCCTAAACTGTCTTGAAAGGTAGAAACGCGGCCTTCTCGCACCTTATCCATATCCACCAGCGTCGTGCCGCCTGCCGTTTTGTTCAACGCTTCTTTGGCGGCCTCTTTGTCAGGCTGTGTCGTTGATGCCTTCAGTTTTTCAGCAACCACTTTCACCTCATCAAGATGCACAGTGCCTTCGTGTTCTGCCTGTGCCAGATAAGGCAGTGCCGACAAGATAGCCAGCGCTATTTTTGTTTTGTTCATGATTAGTCTCCCTGGGAAAATTTCAAATTGCTGCATCGCGTATGGATGCAGTGATGCTTTTAGTAAAAGAAAGTGACTGCGACATTGGCGGATCGGCCCATACCGGGTAAATTAATACCCCATGGAATCGTCGATGTACTCATTGGATCACCTTGCCCCAAATAAGCCCCGCCTAACGGAGAGAAATAGAGCTTGTTTAGTGCATTTTCCAGCCCGAGATCGACTCGCATAAACTTGTTAGTGTAGCTAGTTCGCAAGTTCAAAAGGCCGTAGCCATCGGTTCGGGTTTCATTACGTACTTGCGAAACATGCCTTTTGTCTGAAACCAACTGCAACTCAGCTGTCGACAACCACCCCCCCAGTTTATTCTCCAGAGAAAAACGCCCATTCAAGGGCATGATGTGATACAAATTATCGCCTGTCGTTGTGTTCTCACCACGCACATAGCTGATTACCGCTCTGGAACTAATTACGCCTACGGCATCGCTGCTGATTAACTGTCTATAAGCGGAGAAATCAAAGCCATGTAACCTTGCTGACTGGTTGACATACTGCAGCAGGACAAAGCTGTCCTGTCTGTTTAGGAGCGAAGCAGGACAACGCCCAAAGTTACAACGTTTAGCATCTATATAGTCATTAATGTAGGTATAGTAGGCATTCAGTTTTGTCGACCAGATGGCTTGGGGCTCGTCGTGCCATTCAAATGCAATATTGGCGGTATGTGCCACCTCTGGCTCAAGTTCCAGATTGCCAATATATCCATTACCATCTCCAACAAAGTTATTCATCAATGCGGCCATGGAAAAGGTTGACCACGCATAGCGCTCATACAAGCTTGGAGCTCGGGATTTTCTGGCAAAGCCCAGCTCATAAGTTTGCTGTAGAGTCGGCATATATCGAGTCAGCGCTGTCCAATCCCAATTAAGATCACGCCTGCCACGGCTTTGGGCATTAAATGATGCTGCGTCCGCCCTGTAGGACGCAGTGTTACTGTAACCTTGCACATCCCCTGCGTTTGAATTCACAATGTCAGTTCGCACCCCGATCAGGGTCAACCAGTCCTGACGCCAACTGGACTCCATCTCGGCAAATAGAGCCACTTTGTCCCGCTGGCCGTTCCGGATATTCTGAAATTCGTTGCAACACATGGAGCCTACAGCCGTACCTACTGGAGGCCACCAGTCATCCAAACGATAACTCAATAACTCAGTGCCCACTCTGAGTAGATGTTCACTCATTATCGGAGCGCTCACTTTTAAACTCGCCCCTAGCGTTTCAGCATCAGACAACATCGGCATGGCCTGATCAGCACGTTGCGCACCAATGTCCATGGCATGTTTCACATGTTGACGAAACATCTTTGCCTGAACGTCACCCCAGTCAAACTGTCCGGCATATCGCAAATTAACAGTAGTATTTTTGTTATCTGTCATGTCCATGCGTTGATTAGGAAAGCCTTCAAAACCAACACTTTGCTGACTCAATCCCAATTGCAGCAGGTGCGATTCATGCTTGAAAGCAACGTCTAAAGATTGGTTGACTGACCCTGATATAGCGCTAGAAGCGACTTCGTCATCGTCTGTATTCTCAAGCCAATCCTGCGAGGGCCATTGACTCACATCTTTAAAGCGCTTGGCAGCGCGATAATTTGCCGACTTTAAATGCGACTCGGAATATTGCATGCTGACATGATCCGTCGCAAACCCTGCACTGGCATTCCACCCAGTGGCATAACCATTACTACGATAAAAACTGCCCAAACTGCCATTAACCAGCCAATCGCCTTCCGAGGCAAAGGCCAAAGGAGCAGCACTGACCTGAATCGTGCCACCCAAGCTGTCACCACCTTCGCTTACTGGCGTAATACCACTAAACACCTTAATCACGCCAACACGCGTTGGATTGATATAAGAAAGCACTGAGTTCATGTGGTTAGGACATGCAGCAGTCATATCCATACCATCCACCTGCAATCGCAAACGCTCATCAGCCAGACCATGTATCACAGGTAATGCGGAAATCGCCCCGGCTCCGTAGGTGCTTACGCCAGGAATATCCTCCAATAGTCGAGCGGTATCCATGACAGTAGTCTTTTTTTCAGCCAGTTCATGCGCCTCAATGACGCCACCGGACAAAGGATTTACGCTGGCTTTAGGCGCAGTTAATTCAACGACAGGCACCTCAATAGTGGTATTTGCAGAAGATTGTGCTTCATCAGAAAGCTCCTCAGCACTGGCAAATGCATGCGTCAGAATGGTCAGCAGAAAAATACCTTTGGCAGCGGATATGTATTTGCTGGCGTTTTGTTTTGAGTCCATCATAAAAAAGCCACACCTCACAAAAGGTGCGGCTTAAGCCTCCAGTTAAACCATAGATTGACGTTTTTGGCGCCCTACCCAGCCCAATACGCCTAAACCTAATGCCAACATGGCGTAAGTATCAGCCTCAGGCACTGGAGTGGTAGACAGTAATGTCATTGTCTGTGATACCGGGAAGCCACCCATGGTACCAACGCGGCCATAGCCAGCAATTGACGTCCCAGTCATGCAAGTAGGCCCCATCATTCCGCCAGCAGTACAATCAGCATAAGCTAACTTATTGATTTGAGAAGAAGTCAACGTTGCAAGCGGATCAACGGTATTTACAAAAATTCTGGCATACGCGTTATTGCTACCATTATTTCTGGTATGTCCCACACCAGGTGTCCACCCATCTGAGGTAGAACCAGCTGCATCTACAAATGTGCTGGTTGTTGAATTCAAAAAGGTGGTGACCAGCAGACCGCCTAAACTTGCGTCATAGGTCGCATCCAGTTGATTGGTTAGTTGTACCCACGTCATATCGTCTGTGCCATTAATTCCTGTTGCTGGGTTATAGTCCACCGTGCCAGTCATGGACTCACTCAACCACCCCTGTAAACCAGAAACGGTTTTGCTCACCGTGTTAAAGCTGAATGTCCCTACAAACCAAGTATTTGCAGGCTCAGTATCTGGCTCTATAAATTTGGTTGTAACACTGTAAGTTTGAATGGCCGCCATTGCTGGCAATGTGGCAAACATCGCCAACACACCCAAAATGATTGATTTTTTAAAGCTCATATCACTCTCCTAAAATAGCACTGTATTAATTTGTTTTTTTGCTATGGCGAACTTGCCAGCCAAGTACAGACAAGCCTGCCATCAGCAAAGCCATATTCTCCGGCTCTGGTACTGCACTCACATTCAGTAAGGCGGTGTAGCCAAATGAAGTCCCCAGCATATTTGTAGCGTTATTACCGCCAATCATGATGGTGTAATCCCCAGCGCTGAGCAGAAATTTACCTGTCACAATATCGGTAGTAGTAGTTGCAGAGCCCTGGTAGATAAAACTGCTCAGTTCGCTGTCGATACCGATGGCATCACCATCACCGCCCATTTTCCAGTTACCTAGCGCGTTCCAGCTGCCATCGGTGTCGGTATACGATGCGTTAGAGCCAAGGTTGGCTTGTGCCCAGCTGTAGCGCCAGACGATAGAGGCTGTGGCAGTATCGTAATCTGCACTGGTTTGTGTGCCTGGAAATACGCCACCGGTTCTTACTGCCGCCAGGCCCGAGTAAATTGAAAAGGCCGGCAAGAGATCGGCAGAAGTGGCATCGACCGTAAAATCAACCCACGCTGCATTTTGCAGGGTAAAGCGGAAAGCACGGCCGATATGGCTATCACCCAGATTGCCGTCTGCGGCGCCTGCCCAGCCATAGTTGGTGTTGACCGTGGTCGTAATGCTGTTGCTGGCGTCAGCCAGACCTGAGAACGTACCAAAGTCACGACCGGTGTAGCTTAAGTGCGCCCAAGCGCTTTGGGTTAAACCGAGTAATGCAACTGCTAATAATGCTTTTTTCATATCAAACTTTTCCTCAGAATTTTTTTGTAAACGGCATGCCCTACTGGTCGACAACCAGTAGGGTGAATATCACGCATCAGGCGGCAAATATTTGCCTGACTGGATGATCGGGCTGCCAACGTATTAATGCACTGATATCACAGGAAAAATAGGTGCATAGCTTGCCCAGATGCTCGGTGCATGCGTTGTAGGTAGGATTTTTGACCATGCGGTGCAGGGTCATACGGCTGATGCCGGTAGCGTCAGCGACTTCTTTGAGGGTGATGTGGCGTTTCCACTCCACCTGTTTGGCAAAAATCATTGCCTGTAGGTTGATAATAATCATGTGATGACTCCATCTTTGCCTGGGTTGCAGGCAAACTCATAAGCCGTCAAACTAACTGACGGAATTAGACTGAGTGAGGAGTCAGCGGAGGGGCGCGCGAGAGATGCGCAGTAGGATAGAAACTTGAAACAACAGGTGCCTGATATTCGCTTAGGGCGATTGTTGCCTGTGTTTTTTGGAACAGAATATATGCAGGGCTATGTGATGGGATAGTCACCTGATCCAGCGCCATCTGGCAGAACGGGCAATGATTCAGGTGATGACTCAATGACACCGGTTTTTGCGAAGGCTGGTAATCAATCAAGGTGGAGCGCAGCTTGCCTTGTGTGGTGATGACCTGAATCACCAGCTTACTGCCCTGCGAAGAACATACTTCCTGCACAAAAGTTTTGCCACCCTGCATGGGGAAAGCCAAGGTCAATGTTGGCATAAGCGCAGCCAGCATGATTGCCATCAAGGCCATGCGCGCCATCCAATGTTGAAATTTGACCGTTACCATTCGGGCATTTTAACGACAATCCTTTAGAATAGACAAGCATTTCAATTGACACAGGACAAAACATGGCCGGATCCAGCTTACTGGCATTACTTGATGACATCACCACCATGCTCGACGATGTGTCGGTCATGAGCCAACTGGCAGCCAAGAAAACCGCGGGCGTGTTGGGGGATGACCTGGCCCTTAATGCTCAGCAGGTGACAGGGATCGCTTCGAAAAGGGAGCTTCCGGTGGTGTGGGCGGTGGCACGTGGTTCGTTCATCAACAAGCTGATTTTAGTGCCTGCCGCTTTATTGATCAGCGCCTTTTTACCCTGGCTGATTACGCCCTTGCTCATGCTGGGCGGTGCCTTTTTGTGTTTTGAAGGTTTTGAGAAGATCTGGCATAAGTTGCGCCATAGCAAAGAAGAGGATGCTCATGCGCAGGCCGTGCATGCTGCCATGCAGCAGCCAACCACCGATTTAGTGACGCTTGAAAATGAAAAAATAAAGGGGGCGGTACGTACTGACTTTATCCTTTCAGCCGAAATTATTGTCATTGCCCTGGGGGTGGTGGCCGAAGCAGCATTGACGCAGCGCATCCTGGTGCTTTCCTTGATTGCGATCTTCATGACCATAGGGGTCTATGGCCTCGTCGCCCTGATCGTCAAAATGGACGATATCGGCCTGTGGCTCATGCAGCGTCAGGGCCAAAGTGTGATGTCACAAGCCACACGTAAATTCGGCTGGGGATTGGTGCAAGCGGTCCCTTACCTGATGCGCCTGCTAAGCGTATTAGGCACTGCTGCCATGTTTCTTGTAGGCGGCGGCATTATCGTTCACGGCATCCATCCGTTACACACATTCGTTGAGCAGTTTTCCCAATGGTCTTTGCTTTTGAATGCAACTGTTGGCGTGCTTGTGGGTGCAATTCTTACGTGCTTAATAAATATCGTTAAGTTAATTATTACCAAGGGCTAGTTTTTTTTTAACCCCTTGTTAGAATTGACAAAAACAAGGGGGCTTCATGACACTTTCTCGTCAAGTCATTGTTGTTGCATTATCTGTTTCATGCATTTGCCTACTGGCAACCTTTAATGCAACACCCGAAACTGTGCTGTGGCTGGATAATATCCACTGGTTTGCAACGATTACTGCCTGCCTGGCGCTGGCCACTTTGGGCTATTTCCGTGCCAATCCGGCCCATCGCCCCTGTAAACGCTGGTTTGTCATTGGCACATTCGCCTATTTCACGGGCGGTCTGTTATGGATATTTGAAGTACTCACCGATCAAACCACCTTCCCCGCCCAGTCTGATATCTTTTACCCACTGATGGGGCCCTGTCTCATCGTCGGCTTCGTTGTTGCTTTACTTAGCCAGCTCTCCCGCGCTAAAACACTGGCTTTCACAATTGATGCGCTCTCTTTTAGTGTGGCCGTCATCGGGTATATATTGATTTCTTATTTGCCCAAGGCCACGGAAGTCAGTGCACTGGAGTTGACAGTCCTCACCGCGTATCCTGCCAGCATGCTCAGTGCGGCCCTGGTGTCACTTTTGCTGATCCCGTATTTAAGGCCCACCGGCTTGCGGCCCTGGTTGATGCTGAGTGCAGGGCTTTCGCTGCTGGGAATATGCTGGATGCAATGGAACCTGAATGCACTCAACCACACGCCACAGAACAGTTTGTGGATTAATTACGGCTTTTCTGCCGCTGACATACTGATAGGCGCAGGCCTGTATGGCTGGCAGGTGCGTATCGCCAAAAACGTCAGTTATCACCGCCAGTGCCGCAGGCTCCGCAGCTGGATCCCGGTGCTTGCTTTTGTCTTTAGCATCAGTTCATTAACGCTCATCTGGTGGCAAAGTGGCCCGCATCCTTATGCCTATCACATTGCCATCGGGTCGGTAACAGCCATCCTGATTTTTGCAACCATCAGGCAAAGTATCCTGCTGCGCGAGAGTGAGCGGTTATTGCATGCCGAGAAACGCCTGGCCGAAAAGGAGCTGGAGTACCAGCAGCTGTCGCGGCATGACCCTCTCACCCACCTGCCTAACCGGCTTGCCATGCTGAATTTGCTAGAACATGCCATTATTGGCGCGGCCAGTGAGAGCGGCATGGTGGCTTTGCTGATGATAGACCTGAAGCATTTCCAGAGCATTAACGACAGTTTTGGCCATAGGACTGGCGATCTTTTCTTGATTGAGACTGCCCATCGCCTGCAATACATCGCGCATGACTGCGGTGAACTGGGACGCGTACACGGCGATAAATTTGCCCTTATTATCACCCGACGCAAAAGCGATGCGGAATTAGTCCAACTGGCGCATAACTTATGCAAAATCGTGCATAAACCTGTGATGATCGAAAATCACGAGCTCATGCTGGATGCCTGTATCGGTATCAGTCTGTATCCACGCGATGGCAACAACAGTGAACAGCTCGCACGCAATGCCAATACTGCGCTCTCACATGCCAAACGCTCCAGCCAGCATCTGTTTCTTTTTTACAGCAAAGAGCAAACCAAGCAGGCGCAAAACCGCTTCAAGCTAGATGTGCAATTGCGCAAAGCCATTCGCAGACAAGAGTTTTTCCTGCAATTCCAGCCTATTTTCTGCCTGGATAAGCAAACACCTCGCATGGTTAAAATTGAAGCGCTTATTCGCTGGCGAAACTACAAGGGAGACATCATCCCTCCTGCCGAATTCATTCCTTATGCAGAGCAATCGGGCTTGATTCTGCCACTGGGAGAATGGGTGATTGCAGAAGCTTTCCGCCGCTTGTCGGACCTCGGCAAAAGCGGGAGCCAATCGCTAGGACTGTCCATTAACATTTCCCCCAGACAATTCCGCGACCATGGCCTGCCATTAAGGATTGCCCAGCAATTAAAACAACATGCCATTCCACCCGCCTGCATTACCCTCGAAATCACCGAAAGCGCAGTGTTTGAACATGAGGAGCAGGCATTGGAAATGCTTAAACAGCTGAAAGCCATTGGGGTACGGATATCCCTGGATGACTTTGGCGTGGGCAACTCGTCACTGTTTAAACTCAAACACTTGCCGATTGATGAGCTTAAAATAGACCGCGCATTTATGGTGGATGTCCCGGAAAGCAGTGCTGACAGTGAAATTGTGAGCACCATCGTCAAAACCGCCGGGATCCTGGGCATTTCAGTGGTGGTTGAGGGCGTAGAAACCCAAGCGCAACTCGACTTCTTACGCCAAACCGGATGTGACTACATTCAAGGCTTCCTGCTCGGCAAGCCTATGCACATTGAAGACATCCACGCCTTGTTGCCTGGCGCCATGACGACTGATTGCCCACCTACCAAAGAAGCGTTAATGTAACAGCGATCTCGCTACCAGCAGCAATCCCTAACTGCTTGCGTATGTCAGCCTTGAGAAACAAGGCATAGCGGCCATCTTCAAAGGCCGGGAATATCGATGTTTGCCATTGCTGGCCTTGCACCGCAACATCCACCTTCACCGCGCCCCATCCGCGGCGTTTGGTTTGGTGGTATTGGCTAAGGGTATGAATTTCGTCAGACATCGCCAGCGGCAAACTGACGTAGTGCCAGGTACTTTTACTCCCGACCCACAATTTGATGACATCATTAAAGCTGTAACTCAGTCCATCCATTACACGCTCCTTTACTGACTCTGTACTGTGAGCAAAAAACCTCAAGAATCTTCAGGAAGAGGATGTATCAGGTTGCTTAAAACTATCCAGCATCAGCAAACCGACGCCAACACAAATAGCACTGTCTGCGACATTAAACGCAGGCCAGGCCCATTGCTGATAATAAAATAGCAAAAAATCCACCACGTAGCCCAGCGTCAACCGGTCATATAAATTACCCAATGCGCCCCCTAATACCAGGGCGATTCCAAAACAGAACAGTTTTTTTTGCGGGTGCTTGACCAGCAGATAGACCATGACCACAGACGCAAGCGTAGACACTGCTGTGAAAAAGCCATGTTGCCAGCCACCAGCGTCCGCCAGAAAACTAAAAGCCGCGCCGGTGTTGTGATAACGCACCAGGTCAAAAAAACCTGTCACGGGCACATGTTCGCCATAGACAAACGATTGCTGGATCAGATGTTTAGTGTACAGATCGAGCACGATCACGATCGCGCTCAACACCAGCCAGGGCAAAGCCGAACGGACATTACGCATATTTGCGCACTTCACCTTTGCCAAACAGATTGCTGACGCAACGGCCACAAATGGTCGGATGCGCGGCATCAATGCCTACATCGGCACGGTAATGCCAGCAACGGTCGCATTTTTGATGTGTACTCGGTTTTACGAGAATTTTCTGCGCAGAGGCATCTGCCACTTTGTACGTTGTCGCGCTGGAAGTGATCATCACAAAGCGCAGATCATCCTGCAGGCTGCTTAACGCTTCAAAAGTTTCTGGTGCAACATGAAACTCCAATTCTGCTTGTAGAGAAGAGCCTACTTTGCCTTCACCACGCAACACTTCGATTTCTTTGGCCGCTTGTGCTCGCAAGGCAATAATGGTTTGCCAGTGTTGTAATTGCGTGTCGCTCAAGTCGTGCGCAGGCAGTCCATACCAGTCTTCTTCAAACACGGTCGCGACCTTATCAAGACCTAAGGTCTGCCAGATTTCATCGGCAGTGAAGCTTAAAATCGGCGCCATCAAACGCATCATGGCATGTGTGATGTGATGCAATGCGCTCTGTGCCGCACGGCGTGCATGAGACGTCTCACCGCTGGTATACAGGCGGTCTTTGAGAATATCGAGGTAGAAACCACCCAAGTCTTCAGAGCAAAAACTCACAAACTTCTGCACCGCCAAGTGGAACTCGTATTTTTCGTAATCTGCCAGAATGCCGGTTTGCAATTGCTGCGTCAGGTGTAGCGCATAACGGTCAATTTCCAGCCACTGATCAACTGGTAGCAGATCTTTGCTGGCATCAAAATCAGCCAGATTAGATAACAGGAAACGCAGTGTATTACGGATACGGCGGTAGCCGTCAGCCACACGTTTCAAGATTTCGTCACTGATCGTCAACTCGCCGGAGTAATCCGTCGAAGCCACCCACAAACGCAGAATATCGGCGCCGTAAGTATCCATCACCTTTTGCGGCGCCACCACGTTGCCTTTGGATTTACTCATTTTATGGCCAGCACCGTCCACCACAAAACCATGGGTGAGCAGCGCCTTGTAAGGCGCGTTGCCATCGATAGCACAACCGGTCAGCAAGCTGGACTGGAACCAGCCACGGTGCTGGTCTGAGCCTTCGAGGTACAAGTCAGCTACAGGTTGATGCGCCGCTTCGCGCACGTTGGCCGCTGCGGACAAACTTGGATGATGGGCAGAACGCACCACCGCATAATGCGTGGCTCCGGAGTCAAACCACACGTCCAGCGTATCCGTCACTTTTTTATACTGTGCTGCATTTTCAGACGCATGTTGCGCGAGGAAAGCATCGCCATCCAGACTAAACCAGGCCTCTATGCCCTGTTGCTCTACCTGTTTACATACGGCTTCCAGCAAGCGCATCGTCTCAGGGTGCGGCTCGCCAGTTTCCTTATGCACAAAGAATGGCATAGGTACGCCCCAGTTACGCTGGCGTGACACACACCAGTCCGGGCGGTTTTTGATCATGGCTTCCAGGCGTGCACGGCCCCAGCTCGGGAAGAACTGTGTGGCATCTACCGCGGTATTAGCATGTTCGCGTAATGCTTTGCCATCTTTACCGACGGAATTCATGCCGATAAACCACTGATGCGTCGCCAATTGCATGAGCGGCGTTTTGTGGCGCCAGCAATGCGGGAAGCTATGGTTTAAACGTGCAGAGGCAAACAGCACGCCGTTTTCCTGCAACTTAGCCAGGATCACTTTATTGGCATCCTGACGGCTCAGGCCACGAATCTCGGCAAACTCAACCAGTTCACTGGTGAAAAATTTGCCATCGCCACCAATCAGTACGCGTGGTTTCTCATTCGGGAAATTAGCGCGCATCACCAGCCAGTCATCGTTACCGTGCGCTGCGGCCGTATGCACCAGACCAGTACCGGCATCAGTCGTGACATGGTCACCAGTGATCACAGGCACCTGGCGGTTATCGAATGGATGTTGAAGCAGAATATTTTTTAATGCTGCGCCTTTAACCAAACCAAAAATATCAGCAGGACCAGCTTCTACTCCATATCTGCGCATTAATTCAAGTGGGCTTCCGGTATTCTCTCCACGAATATATGCGGACTGCATCAATATGTCGTTGGCCAAAATCAAACTTCCACGCTCCGTTCTTATAAGAGCGTAATCAAGCTCTGCGTTCACGCTCACAGCTTGGTTTGCAGGCAGAGTCCAAGGGGTTGTTGTCCAAATTACGGCATAGACATCACCTTCTACTTTATCTAAACCAAATGCTTTGGCTAAAAGAGCGTTATCTACTACCTTGAACCCGACATCAATAGCAGGTGAATTGACATCCTCATATTCCACCTCAGCCTCAGCTAACGCAGAGCCACAGTCCACGCACCAGTGTACGGGCTTGGAACCCTGGTACAGATAGCCATTCTGGTAGATCTCACCCAGAGCGCGCATGATATCGGCCTCGGTGTTAAATGCCATCGTCAGGTAAGGATTGTCCCAATCACCCAACACCCCCAGACGGATAAAGTCTTTTTTCTGTTTTTCCACCTGCTCGGCGGCGTAGGCACGGCACAGTTCGCGGAACTTGGCCGGGTCTATATTCTTACCGTGATTCTTTTCCACCACCAGCTCAATCGGCAGACCGTGGCAATCCCAGCCTGGCACATAAGGCGCGTCAAAACCGCTCATGGTTTTGGCCTTGATGATGATGTCTTTCAGGATTTTATTGACGGCGTGACCGATGTGAATATCACCGTTGGCATAGGGTGGGCCATCGTGCAGAATAAATGAGGGAGCGCCTTTGCGCTTGGCGCGGATACGCTCGTATACCTTGCGTTCTTGCCAGCTTTTCAACCAGGCGGGTTCACGCTTGGAAAGGTCACCACGCATGGGGAAGCTGGTTTCAGGTAAATTCAGTTTGTATTTTGAATCTTTTGTTTGGTCAGTCATTTAAATATCCAAAAAATCAGCCACAGACTCAGCCGATTTAGGTTCAGCATTTATCCGTGGCTAAAATATTGTTTCGCCTGCAAGGCATCCAGCGCAATTTGCGCTTTCAATGCGTCCAATCCGGCAAACTTTTGTTCGTCTCGCAATTTATGAAAAAACTGCACATGTACATGCTGATCATAAAGATCACCATTAAAATCAAACACATGTACTTCAAGCTTAAGTTTGGGGATGCCTTCGAGCGTCGGCCGGTTACCCAAATTGGCAACCGCCGGTAAATTGTTCAATTTTACCGCATAAACCCCTGTCAGTGCAGGCCGCTCGTGGCGCATATGAACATTAGCGGTGGGAAAGCCAAGCTGGCGGCCAAGTTTGGCACCATGTACCACTTTACCGCTAATGCTATAAGGGCGCCCGAGTAAGGTTTGGGCTTTGACCAAGTCGCCCGCAGCCAGCGCATTACGTACCAGCGTGCTTGAAACACGCTCGCCATGCAGCTGCACTTCGGGTAAGGGGATGACATTAAAACCGTTCTCAATCAGGGTTTGCACCGACCCCGCCCGCTTGGCGCCAAAGCAAAAATCCTCACCCACCATGACTACATTGGCATTGAGCCGATCCCGCAGCACTTGCATAAACGTGGCCGGGCTTTGTGCCGCAAACGCCTGGTTAAAGCGCTGCACGTAGACATGATGCACGCCACACTCGGCAAAATATTCCAGCTTTTCACGCATGGAAGCCAATCGCGCCGGGGCATTCTGCGGCATAAAAAATTCGCGTGGATGCGGCTCAAACGTCATCACTGCGGGGGTAATTTTATAAGTTTGCGTAAAGGCAATCAGTTGACGTAACAAGGCCTGGTGACCAAGATGCATGCCATCAAAATTGCCGATGGCAATTGCTTGCGGTGTTGATGTGTCTGGGAAATGCCGAAATATCTGCATGACCATTATTTAGCCACCCGTTTCATAAAGTCCCTAGGCCTGAAACCTAACAGTGCCAACGAGGCAAAATACACGGTCATCCCCAGCAAAACAATACCTGCCAGATGCAGCATGCGGTTCAAAGTTGGCATTGCCAGCCAGTCACCCGACCAGGTAGCAGCTGCATATAACACCAGCGCCATCACCGTCACTGCAATCAATAGCTTTATGAGGAATACTACCCATCCTGCTTGCGGCTGGAAAGCGCCAGTTCTCTGCAAGGTGACCCATAACAATATCGCGTTGATGCAAGCGCCTAAACCAACGGCGAGCGCTAATCCGGCATGCTGTAATGATGTGAACATCAGAAAACAGATGTTCATCAACTGCGTCACTATCAAAGTGAAAATCGCAATTTTGACCGGTGTTTTCACATTCTGGCGGGCATAAAAGCCTGGTGCCAGCACCTTTACCATAATCAAACCCAGCAAGCTCAGGCTGTAGGCAATCAGCGCGCGCTCGGTTTGTGCCACATCCACAGCAGTGAACTTACCGTAATAAAACAGGCTTGCGACCAAAGGTTTGGAGAGTACGGCCATGGCCACAGCTGCAGGAATCGCCAGCATAAAGGTCAGGCGCAAGCCCCAATCCAGCAGTTGGGAAAACTCGGCACTGGATTTGTCTACATGCGCCTTGGATAAACTGGGCAACAGGATGGTGCCCAGGGCTACCCCCAGCACGCCGGTCGGGAACTCCATCAGGCGGTCAGCGTAATACAACCAGGACACACTTCCCGTCGGCATAAATGAGGCAAAAATATTATTCAACACGATGGAAATTTGTGCCACCGACACACCGAAAATGGCGGGCCCCATCAATTTGAGAATTCGGCGCACGCCTTCATCCTGCAAATTGAGTTCATAACGCGGCAACATGCCGATTTCTTGCAGATATGGCAACTGATACAGCAACTGAATAATGCCACCGACAAACACCGCCCAAGCCAACACGTACACGGAGTTATTAAAATATGGCGCGATAAACAAGGCAGCCGTGATAAAACTCAGATTAAGCCAGACGGGCGTAAACGCCGGCACCTGAAACTTGCTGAACGCATTGAGCACACCACCGGCCATGGAAACCAGTGAAATAAACAGAATATAAGGAAAGGTAATACGCAGTAGCTCGGTCGTCAGCGCAAATTTGGCCGGGTCATGCACAAAACCTGGTGAAGTCAAACGTACGATAAGTGGCGCTGCCAGCATGCCAACAATGGTAATCGCCACCAGAAATAAACCTAGCAAACTGGAGACATGGTTGATCAACGCCTTGGTAGCCTCTGGCGTGCGCTGTTTACGGTACTCGGAAAGAATAGGCACAAAGGCTTGGCTGAAAGCGCCCTCACCGGAAATACGGCGCAACAGGTTTGGGATTTTAAACGCGACAAAAAAAGCATCGGTCGCCATGCCCGCGCCAAAAATACGCGCAATCAGTGTGTCACGGACAAATCCCAGCAAGCGCGAGATAAACGTCATGCCACCTACGGTAGCCAGTGCTTTGAGCAAATTCATAAATGATGGAAAATATGCGCCTTGCGTTGTTTTTGACTGCTTGCCAACGACTGTCGGTGCCAGCAGATTAAAAAGTTGGCCGATTTTAACATGCAGCCACAATCAATCGACGAATTGCGTTTTTAATCTTGCAAAAACAAAGCAAAAACAGTATGATGCACGGTTTCGTATTACACCCCTTTTGAAAGTGACAGGATAAACGTATATGGCAAATACCGCACAAGCACGCAAACGCGCGCGCCAATCCGTCAAAGTAAATGCGCACAATGCTGCGTTGCGTTCTACTTTGCGTACTGCGATTAAAAAAGTAATCAAAGCAATTCAAACTGGTGACAAGGCTGCTGCTGTGGCTTCTTACCAGGAAAACGTGAGCGTGATTGACCGCATCGCTGACAAAAAAATCATTCACAAAAACAAAGCTGCACGTCATAAGAGCCGTTTGACTGCTGCTATTAAAGCATTGTCCGGTGACGCACCTGTGACTTTGGCTTCTGTGAAAAAAGCAGCTGCCCCTAAAGCAGCTCCGAAAAAAGCTGCTGCCAAAGCCGAAGCTGCTCCAGCCAAAAAAGCTGCTGCCAAGCCTCGCGCGAAAAAAGCTGCTGAATAATTTCAGTAGGGGTGCATACTAAAAAGGCCGGACGCATGTCCGGCTTTTTTATTTCGTACCGGTGCCTACCCAGCAGCCCCCTTTGTAGAATTGAATCTTACTGCTACCATCCTCTAACGCTTGTTTCAAGCCAGATCAAAACGCATAGCGAATCTGGAGGCATTACTTTGAGTTTTATCGAAAAAAACCTGCTGACCAATGAAGTGATTATTTACCGTGCAAACATGCACTGGATCATTTTTCTGAATACCATTCTTTACTTGCTCCTTAGCCTGATCACCTGCGCTTTCAGTTTTAAACAAACAGAAGGCAGCCAGTTATTATTGGCCATCAGCCTGCTGGCGTTATTGTTTGCGCTGATTTCCGGGATCAATAGCTTCATCCGCTACAAAACTTCAGAGTTTGCCATTACCAACAAACGGGTACTCATTAAGATTGGCTTTATTCAACGCCACTCTCTTGAAGTACTGCTAACAAAAGTAGAAGGGATTGGTGTGAATCAAAGCATTATGGGAAGAATATTAGGGTATGGCACCATCATTGTCACAGGTACTGGCGGCACCAAAGAAACGTTTGACCAGATAGCCTCGCCACTGGAATTTAGAAGCCAGGTACAAGCTAATCTCTAGGATGCATGTCTACCAATAAAAAAGCCCGGATGACCGGGCTTTTTTATCTTGAGCATGTTATTCGCCAATATGTAACTCACTACGTGCAACCTTGGCGGCATTCAATACCGCCTGCATATCTTCACCAATCACGGTGAAGTGACCCATCTTGCGGCCTTTGCGTGGCTCATGTTTGCCATATAAGTGCATTTTCAGATCACCATGTGCAAAAGCCTTATCCCACGCTGGCTCAACTTGCTTGCCACTATACAACCAGCTATCACCCAGGATATTCACCATCACCGCATGACTATGCAAACGCGGGCTACCTAACGCCTGACCGGTAATCACACGCACCTGTTGTTCAAACTGGTTGGTCACACAGGCATCAATGGTGTAATGGCCTGAGTTATGCGGGCGCGGCGCGATTTCGTTGACCAGCAACTGGTTACCCACCACAAAGAACTCCACCCCCAGCACACCCACATAATTCAGCTTGGTTGCCAGCTTTTTAGCCAGCTCCTGCGCATTGGCCTTGATTACTTCAGAACAGCGTGCAGGGGCGATGCTGATATCGAGAATACCATTCAAATGGCTGTTCTCTGCCGTGGGAAACGCGGCGATATTGCCATGCACATCCCGCGCCAACACGACTGAGACTTCCAAGTCTAAGGGCAGCATCTTTTCCAGCACGCAGACTTCCTGCTTGAATCCCTGGAATGCAGCCACCGCCTGCTCACGGTTGGCAACGCGCGCCTGGCCTTTGCCGTCATAACCGAATCGTGCCACTTTAAGCACGGCCGGATACATGTCGCCATCCGCTGGCAAGTCACTCTCAGCAGTGACCGGCACAAATGGTCCAACCGGCAAACCGGCTTCCTTGAAGAAGGTTTTTTCTTTGACTCTGTGCTGCGCAATGGCGACGGCATCGGCACTCGGATGAACGACCGTGGATTTTGCCAAGGTTGCCAGCGTTTCTGCGGGCACATTTTCAAATTCGGTAGAAATCGCCTGACAGGTTTCTGCCATTGTTTTTAAAGCAGAGGCGTCATCGTAGGCAGCACACAAATGTACATCGGCAATCATGCCCGCCGGACTATTTTTGTCAGGATCCAGCACGGTCACCTTATAGCCCATCTCATGAGCTGCAATCACAAAAAAGCGACCCAGCTGGCCGCCGCCCAACATGCCCAACATGGCAGGAGGTTGAATCACAGTGGTTGTCATGGTTTTTCGCTCAACTCCATTGCGTGTACTTTTTCGGCCTGCTTCTTACGGAAGGCAACCAACTTGTCAGCCAGCGACTGGTCCTGATTTGCCAACATGGCAACTGCAAACAAGCCAGCGTTAGCGGCACCGGCATCTCCAATTGCAAACGTCGCCACCGGAATACCTTTAGGCATTTGCACAATAGATAACAGGGAATCCTGCCCTTGCAGATGTTTGGAAGGCACAGGCACGCCCAACACAGGCAATGTGGTTTTTGCCGCTACCATGCCAGGCAAATGCGCTGCACCACCGGCACCAGCGATAATCACCTGAAAGCCATTGCTGGCAGCAGACTCTGCAAATTGGAACATCAGGTCAGGTGTACGGTGAGCAGAGACCACACGCGCTTCGTAGGCAATACCAAAATCTGCCAGCATTTGCGCGGCATTTTTCATCACCGGCCAGTCACTGTCCGATCCCATAATAATAGCCACCAAAGGTTTACTCATACTATTGCCTTTTTATTGAATTTGTCTGCCTAAACAACAGGGCATTCATGCGTCGGCTTCTTATGCCGATTGTGGCTTCCGCCACTTCGCTTAACTTGCTTCGCAAGTTAGCCTACGCCGCAATCTTGCGTTGCTTCTTGTGCCGATTGTGGCTTCCGCCACTTCACTTAACTTGCTTCGCAAGTTAGCCTACGCCGCAATCTTGTGTTGCTTCTTGTGCCGATTGTGGCTTCGGCCTCTGCGCTTAACTTGCTTTGCAAGTTAGCCTACGCCGCAATCTTGCGTTGCTAAAGCAACACAAGATTGTCCCTGTGAATCAATTCTTTTTCTTCTACGTAACCCAGCGTCTGCTCAATCTCACTACTTGGTTTACGCTTGATGCGTCGCACCTCGTTGGCATTGTAATTGATAATGCCACGCGCCCACTCTTTACCCTGCGCATCGACGCACGCCACCACGTCGCCACGCTCAAACTGACCCAGGACGTCAACCACGCCAATTGGCAGCAAACTCTTGCCATCCTTGGTGAGCACATTGACCGCACCATCATCAAGCACCAATTTGCCACCTACACGCAAATGATCAGCCAGCCATTGTTTTTTAGCCAGTGTTTTCATTTTGCCCGCTTTTAGGTGCGTGCCAATGGCTTCGCCCTGACTCAGGCGAGCCAGTACATTGGGTTCACGACCAGAAGCTATCACCGTATGCGCACCACTGTTCGCAGCACGCTTGGCCGCGAGAATCTTGGTCAGCATACCGCCGGTACCAACAGCACTACCAGCACCACCAGCCATGGCTTCCAGCTCAGGATTACCGGCTGTTTCAAAATTCACAAATAAGGCGTCAGGATTTTTGCGTGGATCGGCGGAATACAATCCTTGCTGATCGGTCAAGATAATCAGCGCGTCCGCCTCAATCAGGTTTGCGACCAGCGCCCCCAGGGTGTCGTTGTCACCAAAGCGGATTTCCTCAGTGACCACAGTATCGTTTTCATTAATGATTGGGATGACCTTCAGGTCAAGCAAGGTACGTAATGTTGTGCGTGCATTCAGGTAGCGTTTGCGGTCAGCCAGATCCTCATGCGTCAGCAGTAATTGGGCAGTGTGCAAGCCATGCTGGGCAAAACATTGCTCATACATTTGCACCAGCCCCATTTGACCAACAGCCGCCGCCGCTTGTAGCTCATTGATCTCGACAGGGCGCTTTTTCCAGCCTAAGCGCTGCATGCCTTCAGCTACCGCACCACTGGAGACAAGCACGATTTGCCGTCCCTGTTTCACCAGGGCACTGATTTGCTCAGCCCAGGCAGCAATGGCAGTTTTATCCAGTCCCTGACCATCATTGGTCACCAGACTGGAGCCGACTTTGACAATCAGGGTTTTGCTGCCTTGAATTAAAGAAACACTCATACCTGCCAAGAAATTCTTAAAATGAATGCGTTTTTATAATGATTATTCAGTGACGCCAGATGACTGCTCTGCCTCGGCCTCACGCTGGACACGCGCCTGATCAATATGATCCATAATGGCATAAGTCAGTGCCTGGCAACCTACGCCACTAATGGCCGAAATAGGAAACACAGGACCGTCCCAGCCATAAGCCTTCACAAAATCAGCGACCTTTTTCGCACTGTCTTCCAGCATATCAATTTTGTTGAGGACCAGCCAGCGTGGTTTGTCGTAGAGCTCCTGGTCGTATTTTTTCAGCTCATTAACAATTGCTTTGGCTTCCTGCACTGGATCAACACTCTCATCAAATGGAGCAAGATCAACTAAATGCAGCAGCAAAGAGGTACGTTGCAAGTGGCGTAAAAACTGATGACCCAAGCCGGCGCCTTCTGCGGCACCTTCAATCAGGCCAGGCACATCGGCAATGACAAAGCTACGGTTGCTATCGACACGCACCACACCCAGGTTAGGGTGCAAGGTCGTGAATGGATAATCGGCGACCTTAGGTTTGGCCGCAGACACTGAGCGGATAAAGGTAGATTTACCGGCATTCGGCATGCCCAGCAAACCAACATCTGCCAGTACTTTCAACTCAAGGTAGAGCTCAAAAGCCTCGCCAGGATCACCTTTAGTACACTGGCGTGGGGAGCGGTTGGTACTGGTTTTAAAATGGATATTACCCAGGCCGCCATTGCCGCCTTTGGCAATCAGTACTTTCTGGCCATCTGTGTTCAAATCCACCATCATCTGGCCGGTCGCCTTGTCGCTGATGGTCGTGCCTACAGGCACGCGCAGAACCATATCGTCGCCACCTTTGCCATAGCAGTCTGAGCCGCTGCCATTTTCACCACGTTGCGCTTTAAAGGTTCGCGTATAACGGTAATCCACCAGCGTATTGATATTGCGGTCAGCCACGACAAAGATAGAACCGCCACGGCCACCGTCACCACCGTTCGGGCCGCCCATAGGCTCATACTTTTCGCGGCGGAATGTGGCAACACCGTTACCACCGTCGCCGGCATAAACCTTGATAGTCGCTTCGTCAATAAACTTCATATAAAAATTGCTTTACTCGTAATCTCGCATGTTTTTTGTGCTCATTCCTTGCCGTGCTGATTTGTACTGTCTGCGTCACTGCGCGCAAAAACAAGCAAGCTACCGTCGTACGCGAATTTTTCTGATGCGTGAACTATAAAGTAAAAAGCCCCGTCAAGCGACAGGGCTTTTTTCATAAAAGTGCGATTAGACCGCTTCAATGCTCACGGTATGGCGCTTTAAAGCACCTTTAACAGCAAATTTAACTTTGCCTTCTACCAGTGCATACAGCGTGTGGTCTTTGCCCATGCCAACGTTCTCGCCAGCGTGCATTTTTGTACCGCGCTGACGTACGATGATGCTGCCAGCGTTAACAACTGTTTCACCGAAAGCTTTAACGCCCAGGCGTTTGGCTTGTGAGTCGCGACCGTTACGTGAACTACCGCCTGCTTTTTTGTGTGCCATGTTTGATTCCTTATTCTAGCAATCTGCTCTACTCAAGCAGAACGTGCTTATTTTGCTGAAATAGTGTCGATTTGAATTTCTGTGTAGCTCTGACGATGACCTTGTGTCTTGCGATAGTGCTTACGACGACGCATTTTGAAAATCATCACTTTGTCGCCACGGCCATGTGATACCACAGTGGCGTTCACTTTCGCACCAGCTACCAAAGGTGCACCAACTGTGGTTGTCTCACCGTCAGCAATCAACAACACTTTGTCGATCACCACTGTAGAGCCCACGTCGCCAGTCAATTTCTCAACTTTTACCTTGTCACCAGCGGCTACTTTGTACTGTTTGCCACCTGTTTTAATCACTGCGTACATAATAATGCCTTAAACATCGCCTTTTAAAGAACCCGCAATTATACGCAATTTATTCAAGAATGCAAATATATTTGCGCATGTTTTTACCTGACCCAGCAGCGCTCACTTTCACCGCACCACTAGTCAAAAAAGAGCTTATTTTACTGCTTGGCGCCACGGCCGGATACTGCCATTAGTGTAATAAGCGTAGACAGCGAACACTGTCTCTAGCAAGGGCTGACAACCGTGCAAGTTTTCACCCTCATCATCTTGAAATGCGGCTAATTTATACACGGGTTGCATTTCAAGATTATTCAATGAACTCAACGGCTGGAAGGTCGCTTTGGCAACTGGCCTGCCAGCATGCATGACTTGCACATTAAACATATCCACCACCAGTTCCAGATGTTGCCCATCCATCAGCGATGCCTGGTAATGTTTTTTATTCCACTGCATCACGCTCAGCACCGCGTTTTCAGTGACTGCTTTTGAAGCCATCTGCAACTCCCAAATTTAGTTAAGGGCAGCTTAATCGATGAGCGATTTGCATAACAGCTGCAGTTTGCATTAAATTAACCATATCAGATACTCACGCCAGAATGGACGATCAGTTGAAGAAATACGAAGTTATTGCTGAAGAAATCGCCAGCGCCATTCAACAAGGCCTACTTAAGCGTGGTGACAAGCTGCCTTCTATCCGCCAGATACAGGTCAGCAAACAGGTCAATGCATCCACTGTCTTCCAAGCCTATTATTTACTAGAGGCGCGTGGCCTGATTGTGACGCGGCCACGCTCTGGCTATTACGTGGCCGGACCTTTGCGAAACGAGCGTTTGTTACCACATACCGCAGAGGATGACGGCGTCCCCACCACCCTGCAAGTGAGTGACCTGGTGTTTAACTTACTTGAACGGATCAAGGATCCGCAACATGTTCCTTTTGGCTCGGCCTTTCCCAGCCCGCACTTGTTTCCACTACCTAAACTGGCGGATCACATGGCTAGCGCCGTGCGGCATATGCAGCCGCAAGATACGGTCAGTGATATCGGTCAGGGGGATCTCGAACTCAGACGACAAATTGCCTTGCGTTACCAACTGGATGGCAAGCAAACCGATCCGGATGAGATTGTAATTACCAATGGCGCCCTGGAAGCGCTTAACCTTTGCCTGGCGGCAGTGACCCAGCCTGGCGATAGCGTGATGATTGAATGCCCCAGTTTTTACGCCGCCTTGCAGGCGATTGAGCGCTTGGGGCTAAAAGCAATAGAAGTCCCCAGCCACCCAGAGCTCGGTATAGACCTTGCAGCGCTTGAACGCGCGATTATTCAGCATAGACCTAAAGCCTGCTGGCTTATGACCAACTTTCAGAACCCCACTGGCAGCCTGATGCCAGAAGACAAAAAGCAGGCACTGGTTGCGCTCATCACGCGTTACCAGCTCCCCTTGATCGAAGATGATGTCTACCGGGAATTGTATTTTGGCAAGCATCGCCCTCTGCCAGCCAAGACTTGGGACAGTGACGGCTGGGTCATGCATTGCAGCTCATTTTCGAAAACACTGGCGCCTGGCTACCGTGTCGGCTGGGTCTCTGCCGGGCGCTTTAGCGAAAAAATTACCCGCCTGAAAATTTCCACCACACTCGCCACCTCCATTCCAGCGCAACTAGCACTTGCGAGCTATCTGGCAAAAGGCGGCTACGACAAGCATTTACGCCAGCTTAGGCACCAGCTCATGTTGCAACAATTGCAATTTTCGCAAGCCATCCACCAGCACCTGCCAGCAGAAGTCCGCTTTACCCTGCCGCAAGGCGGTTATTTCTTATGGGTGCAATTACCAGCGCAAAAAGACGGCCTGAAACTATTCCAGCAAGCCATCGCCCATAATATCAGCCTGGCACCCGGCCATATGTTCTCTTCACAACAGCAATATGCATGCTACATCCGGCTCAATTACGGCCACCCTTTCACTGCAGCCAATCAACACGCGATTGAGACGCTAGGTCAATTCATTCGCCGCGACTAAACAGTTCCTCAGACAACGCACATCTGATATGGTTTTTTAATTAGAAACTGAATCTGTTTTCAATATACTTATTCTTCTAAACTGCTCGCAATCTGATTGATTCGAGCGTCTTATGTCATCCACACGCAGCAAACCAGTGATTCCGATTGTGGCCGCCCCCGTGGCCGAGCAAACCATTTCGCTTTACCAGAAAACACGCAAGGTATATCCGCGTTCTGTCAGTGGTTACTTCAAGAACTGGCGCTGGCTCATGATCTGGCTGACGCAACTGGTGTTTTACGGCTTGCCATGGTTGCAATACGGTGGCCGCCAGGCATTTTTGCTGGATATTGATACGCATCGCTTTTACCTGTTTGGCCTGGTGATCTTTCCGCAGGACCTGTTTTACCTGGCCATGCTACTCATCATTTGTGCGATCGGATTATTTTTGTTTACGGCGGTTGCAGGCCGATTGTGGTGCGGCTTCTCTTGCCCACAATCGGTATATACCGAAATTTTCTTGTGGATGGAGCGCAGCATAGAAGGCGACCGCATGGCCAGGCAAAAGCTCGATGCCCAGCCCTGGGGACCCCGCAAAGCCGGCATCAAACTGAGCAAACATGGTGTATGGCTGGCCTTCTCGCTGGTGACAGGATTCACCTTTGTCGGCTACTTCACACCCGTACGCGAATTATTGGGTGATATTCAGCAATGGCAACTGGGTGGCTGGTCGTGCTTCTGGTTAGGCTTCTACAGCCTGGCGACTTATGGCAATGCCGGTTTTTTACGCGAGCAGGTCTGCAAGCATATGTGTCCCTATGCACGCTTCCAGAGTGCAATGTTTGATAATCACACATTAATTGTGGCTTATGACAGTGAGCGGGGCGAACCCCGCGGTGGCCGTAGCAAAAATCAGGATTACCAGGCACAAGGCTTGGGATCATGCATAGATTGCAATATCTGCGTGCAGGTATGCCCGGTAGGCATTGATATTCGCAATGGCCTGCAATACGAATGCATCAGCTGCGGATTGTGTATTGATGCCTGCAATGACGTCATGGACAAAATGCAATATCCACGCGACCTGATCCGCTTCTCTTCCGCAGGCCAGAGTGGAAAACACAAATTGCGCCAGCACCTGCTGCGCCCCCGCGTCTTGATATACAGCGCATTATTTGCGCTCATGCTGGCGTGGCTGGGTTATGGCCTGTTACACAAGCCCGACTTTAAGGTGGATGTGATCCGTGACCGCAATATCATGTACCGGGAAACCAGCCATGGTGTCGAGAACCTGTATCAGCTACACCTGACCAATGCCACCGAGCAGGGGCAACGCTACCGGGTACAGGCCAGCGGACTTGGCGGCCTACGTATAGAAAGTGAGCAAACACTGACTGCTGGCCCGACCGAGGAAGTATTGCTGCCGTTAAGTTTGTCTCTACCCTCTAGCGAGCAACGTGGCAGCCAGCGCATCAAAATCGAAGTGATGCAAATCTCCAGCGGCGAAACCGTCTCAACGGACAGTACATTCTACCTGCCCTGATTTAACAACTACCCCTTGTCCCGCGTGTTCTGGCAGGTTGCAGTTTAGGTTGACCAACTTGCCTTCAGCCCGCCAGGTCGAGCACGCGGGTCTTTTTTTGCGCCAGCATTTTCAATAATAACTTGTAGGTATCAAGATCAAACTTGAGCGCTGTTTTTTGCGTCCTTAGTTCCTGCAAACTGTCATCATCCACCGCTACGCCCAGATACACCCAATGCTCAAAGACATGAATCTGTCGCAGATCGTTTTCGAGGTTATATTCCTCAATCCCGATCTTGCCGGGGTATGGCCAGATTTTGAGTTTATGCGCAATCAATGCCTGCTGTACGCGTAAAGCATGCATTTCAGTCGACTCCTGACCACAACACACGCCTTTGCAACCTTTTAACTGATAGGCAAAACACGGGCCATTGCGTCCTGGCTCAAGACCCAGCGCTTTGACACACAAATGACTCATTTCGGCAATCTTGCGCAAGGTTTCTACCGCCTGGCGCTTGCTTTTGAAGGTGCCAAACAGTTGAGTCAACTGGCTGGGGTCAATTTCGTCTTCATGCACAAGCGTGAGTAAGGGCTGCGACGTATCACCTGGCGCCAACCGCCAGCTGCATAATTGGCGCTCACGCCGCAACTGCCGGTTATAGATGGGCAGACGCTCCTTGACCAACCGCGACTCCAGCAGCAAAGCGCTGAATTCGCCTGCGGTCGGGATCCACTCAAAACGCTTCATTTCCTGAGTCATGCGCATTTCTTTGCTGGAAGCATGATCGCTACTAAAGTGCGACAGCACACGCGCCCTTAGATTAATGCTTTTACCGATATACAGCGGTAAATCGTTCTCACCGTAGAACAGGTAGACCCCTGGTGCCTCAGGCAGCTCACCCACTAGGCTGGCGTCGATATGCGGTGGCAGCGTAGGCGCTGACATCAGCTTGAGTGCGGCCGCTCGAACCTCTTCTTCGCCCAGGTCACGCCTGGCGTCATTGAGCATGATGAGAATCGCCTCCACATCGCCCATGGCTCGGTGGCGCGCCAGGCCAGTGATCCGGTGACGCTCTACAATCGCATCAATCCCATGGCTGTAATACTGCGGATATAACAGGCGAGACAATTTGACTGTGCATAGGACTTTGGTGCGAAAATTGCATCCTATCCGCTTGAATTCAGACTTCAGGAAACCATGATCAAAGCGCACATTATGCGCGGCCAGCACAGAACCTTCCAGTAAAGCCAGCAACTTGTCAGCCACTTCGGCAAACGTCGGGGCATCGGCCACCATGGCATCATTGATGCCGGTCAGTGACTGGATAAATGGCGGGATAGGTTGCTGCGGATTGATCAGTGTTTGCCAGCGCAGCGTTTCCACACCATCGTCAAACCTTACCAAAGCAATTTCTGTAATACGGTCTCTTAAGGGTGTTGCCCCGGTGGTTTCGAGGTCAAGAAAAGTCACGGAAGGCAACATTACGCGGAAAAGCTTTCTACGGCACACAATTAGGCTGGGATAGGCATGATTTTATCGTACTTTAATCATTTCATGACGTTCAAAGAAATAGCGTCAAAACCTTACTTCAGTGAGAAGATTTGCTATTAACCAGCAAATTCTTGGGTGTGATATTTCATATCTTATACAAAACCAGTGTTTCTCCTACAAAACACCTATAGACACCCTCCTCAATTGATGCTGTAATTATCAATTACATATTAATGACAATATAATTTTAACTTCATGCCTAACTTATATCTGGAAAACCAGTTGTGCTTTTCGCTTTACTCGGCCACCCATGCATTACTGCGTTCTTACAAGCCTGATCTGGACAAACTTAACCTGACCTATCCGCAATACCTGGTATTGGTCGCACTGTGGCAATACAAGCAGCTTTCGATTAAAGATATTGCCGAAAAGTTAATGTTGGAACCTGCCACCATTACCCCGGTCGTCAAACGTCTGGAAGCAAAAAAACTGACCAAGCGTACCCGACAGAAGGATGACGAGCGCGTCGTGATTGTCAGCCTGACCGAAGAAGGACAAGCCTTACGTAGCAAGCTTTCTGATGTGCAAAAGCGCGTGGCTTGCGATACAGGGTTGAACAGTGCCGCCTTTGATAACCTGAACAAAACGCTGAATGAGCTGACCAAAAGCGTGACAGCAAAAATTCCAAGCTATTAAGTCACCAAGGAACTTGAAATAGCAATCATCCTTGCAAGCAAATCCTATCAAACAAAAGAGGAGCTTATGCTCCTCTTTTGTTTTAGCAGTGCTTGCCATCTATTGATCTCAGATGCCTGTGAGTGTTTCTCACAACAGGTTTAAATCAATCAGGCATATTCAATTGCCGCATAAATGCCCGGAAAGACCCTCTGGTCGCATGCAGGGCCTGTAATTTAGTCACTGACTCATCCAGGGCATCACTCATCAGCTCCAGCGCATCTTCATCCAGCCGCAAACTCATGGCACCAATTTCCAGCTCTATGGTACGGTGGGTCTCGCAGTAATGCACACGGAATCCGGCCTGGCCAGACAAGAGAATCTTTTTACACATAGTTTCCTCATTCACAATCAATCCCTCGTTTTATTGTTATGCGCGCAGCTGGGTGGTGGCCTGCTCGTGTTCGTTGACCAGTAAGGTCCATTGCACGCACATGCGCCGAGAGACGCTGCAAATCAGTTCCGAATCGGCATACTCTGGTGCCGTCAGCGTCTCGGCCAAGCGCAATGCCTGTTTGGCCAAGTCATAGGTTGGCTTTTTGATATAGAGCGTCGCGACATACAGCAATGACGCCATCACAGACTCGGCATCTGGCAGACTGGGATCGTAGCGTATGGGATGGATATTCATGGTATTCATGGCAGCCTTTCTTTTTAAACAATCATCTCAATTTCGGTTTGCATCACAATGCGCGCAGCGGCCTTGCGTAGCATTTCATTAATCACAATAAAGTGATCGGCGTCAAACTTGAGTGTGGTACCGCCAACCTCCAGTTCCACCATGTCCGAAGACTGATGGTAAAGCACCTTGCAGGCAGTCTTTCCTGCCAACATCGTTTTTCCAACCACTGTTTGACGTTTCATCATGACGCTCCTTTGCTAAACCTTCAGTAAATGATAATAATTATCATTTACAATGTCAAGCGGATTTACATTGCTAGGCAGAGAAGAAAAGAAGCGAAAGATAAAACGGTTGAATTGAGTCCTGAGGTCAGGGCACAGCAGGTGGAACATATGACAGCAAGAATGCCGTCGCATCGTCACTGTTCAGAGGCTTGCTGAGCAGGTAGCCCTGCATTTCGTCACAGCCCTGTGTCTGCAAGAATGCTTTCTGCTCGGGCGTTTCCACCCCTTCAGCGATGGTCTTGAGCCCCAGACTGCGGGCCAGCTGGATAATGGCAATCACAATCGCCTTGTCTTCATCATCGGTGCTGATATCGCGTACAAAGGTCTGGTCGACCTTGAGCTTGTAGACTTTGAATTTTTTCAGGTAACTCAATGAAGAATACCCGGTCCCAAAATCGTCAATAGAGAGGCGCACCCCCAGCTTATTTAATGCATCCATCATGGCCACAGCCCCTTCCGGGTTTTCCAGCGCCACGCCTTCGGTAAGCTCCAGTTCCAGGCATTCTGGTGAAACGTTGTAACGCTCCAGGGTAGACTTCACCAGCGCAGGCAACTTAGGGTCGCGGAACTGGATACTGGACAAATTGACGGACACCGAGATACCGTGCAAGCCTGCCAGGCGCCAGGCATACATTTGTTGTGTTGCCTGCTCCAGCACCCAGCTGCCTATGGAAATAATCAGACCACTCGATTCTGCCAGCGGGATAAACTCAGCGGGTGAAATAAAGCCGAGCTGGGGGTGCTTCCAGCGCAGCAAGGCCTCAACACCTAGCAACCGGCCATTATCCAGCGCCACTTGCGGCTGGTAGTACACTGCCAGTTGCCCCAGGGAAATCGCCTGGCGCAAGGCATTGACCAATTGCAGGTTACGCGCTGTCTGCACCTGCATATGATTGCTAAAAAAGCGGTAACTGTTGCGGCTCTCTTTTTTGGTGCGGTACATCGCCACATCGGCGTTACGTTGCAAGCTTTCCATATCCAGGCCGTCATCAGGATAAATCGCCACCCCGATGGATGCCGTAATGGTGAGTTCATACTGGTCTATGACAAACGGCTGTTCAACAGCTTTCAACAACCGTTCGACCACCTCCCTGGCAATCACATGGTCTGCTTCTGCCAGCAAAAACACAAACTCATCCCCACCCAGGCGGCAAATGGTATCCTGCGGCCGCACCAGGCTTTCAAAACGCTTGGTTAAGGCAATAAGCAAGTTATCGCCATAGCGATGCCCCAGGCTGTCATTTACATCCTTGAAATGGTCAAGATCAAGGAACATCAACGCGAACTGGCCATCCTGGTCCCAGGCTTTCTCAATTTCAACCGTCACACGTTCATTGAGCAAGTTCCGGTTTGGCAAGCCAGTGAGGGTATCGTAATTTGCCAGGACGCGGATACGCTCTTCCGCCTCTTTGCGCTTGGTAATGTCACGGATAAATGCACTGTAGTAATGTTCGTGACCACGCTCAATTTCAACAATGGTTAACTCGATAGGAAATTCGCTGCCATCCCTGCGCAAGGCCGTAATCTCGATCAGCTTGCCCAACAGGCGGGACTGCCCTGTTTGTTGCAAGCGGTGCATTCCCTGGTGATGTGCTTCGCGGTGCTCTGGCGGCACAATCAGGTCTTCCAGCCGGCGGCCTAACACTTCGGCGCGCGTATAGCCAAAGATATGTGCCGCCGCCCGGTTCCATTCCACAATCAGGCCTTGCATATCAATATTCACAATCGCATCCAGTGCATTTTCCAGCACTAGCCGTGCGCGTTGCTCACTGCCTTGTAAATGACTTTGGATCAGGCTACGCTGTGCCTGAACTTCAAAGCGGTCCAGGGCAAAGTCAATATTGGCCGCCATGCCTTGCAGCAAGCGCTGGGTGTCAGGCTCAAACGCATGCGCTTCTGCAGCATAGAGCGCCAAACAGCCAATCACTTTACCCTCAATATGCAAGGGTAAAAAAGCGGCAGACTTCCAGGCGAACTCTCTGGCTTTTTCGTGCCATGGGGCAGTCATAGGATTGGTTTGAAAGTCATGCACCCAATAGGGATGGTCAGAAATCAGGCTTAAACCGCATGGCCCTTTACCACTGGGCTGGGCCGGGTCAGCCGAGATCTCGACTTCATCCAGGTAATGAATGCCTGAACCAAATGCGCTGAGGACGGTGATGCGCTTATGATCGGCACCCAGCTCGCCAATCCAGGCCATATTGGCATGACCCAGGTTAACGATAATGCGACAAATTTGCTCAAAAAGGATATGCTTGTCCTGGCTTTGCACAATCGCATGGTTACATTGGGACAATGCAAGGTAAAGCTGATTCAAATGCTGAGGATGCTGCTTACCGGATGGATCTAAGGCACTTAATTGCTGACTCTGGTCAAGCAATTGCTGCCAGCCGGCTTGCACGCTTTCCTCTTGCGCCGGGGAAAATTTGACCGGGGAAAACACTTCACTGGAAAAAGCATGGGCCAGCACCTGATTCAATGTTTGGAGGTCTGCCGCCTGCCTGGCCAAGAGCAGGCGGCGCTGGCGCCAGGCGAGGACAGTCACCAGGCACCATAAGCCGATTCCAATCGCGAGCAGCAGGATAGCGGCGAAATGCACTGGCGCAAACAGATCTGAGTAGATGAGCAATAACAGGCAAATCAACAGCGCAAACAGCGCCATCAGCCATAAATGTCTGATAAGCCTGTCCCGCCCTGCAGATGTGAATTGTTGTGCAGTCATGGATGTTTAGCCTAAGCCCCCGTCCACTACTGTAAGGGATGTGATTCAAATCAAATCCCAAAACACGCATGCAAATCCCCGGTAAATTGGTTAATTTAGCCTGGGATGTCCAACACAGTTACCGTCTATGACAAACCACGGCAAGCTTGCTTGCGCAACGAATAAAATGTTCTCAGCAATGACAACTGAACAGTGTGACTTGGTGCCTAACACTCGGGTGCCCACGACATTTGTCCGCACCCCAGTAACTTGGCCTGGTACATGGCCTTGTCTGCGGCAGACAAAACTGCCTCTATCGCATCGCCCTCATGACACAAAGTTAACCCTATCGAGGTCCCCAGCTGGCAAATGTGATCAAGAATCTGGAATTCCCGTTCAAATACCCTCAGGCATTTCTGGGCCACCATTTCTACTGATGCCTTGCTCTGCGTGGGCAAGTCAGAGAGCACCACCACAAATTCATCCCCGCCCACACGGGCCAGTGTATCGCTCCCGCGAATCACACTACTCAAACGTTGTGCTACCTCCACCAGGGCTAAATCCCCCGCTTCATGCCCCAACTGGTCATTCACCGCCTTAAAGCCATCCAGGTCGAGGTACAGGATAGCCGTCCCATTCTTTTTAACCTTGGCCAACTCCATCGCCTGCTGCAAACGTAAAGACAACAATTTGCGGTTAGGCAATCCCGTCAATGCATCATGATGCGCGACATGATTGAGTTCTTCGTTCTGCAGAGAAATCTTGTGGTAAGCCTCTTTTAAAGAGCCAATCAAATCCTCGTTTTCAAAACTGATGCGTGCCGCCTGCCGTAAAGACTGATTAAAGCGGTAAGCCACGCCTATCATCAACAGGTAAAAAATCACGCTAAACACTGCCATGATAAAACTCGACAGGTTTTCGCTGAATGAAAACACCAGCACGGTTGGCAGCATGGCTGGCAAACTAAAAGCAAAAAAAGCAGGGATACAGGAAGCCATGGTCACCACCCCACCCATCACCATGGCCTGGATAGCCGTGATGACAATAATCACCGTCATGGGGGGTGCGTCTTTTGCCAGAAAGCCCAATGCCCCCCATGCCAATCCCGAGAACGCCAGTGTCAGACAGTATTTATATGCCAAAGGATAGTTGAATCCATGTTGGGCCAGCATGCTTTTGCAGCGTTTGAGGAAATAGACACGAAAAATGATCACCACATAGACCACACCGCACCAGAGCAAAAACCAATGACTGTTTTCCGAGCCCAGCTGTGACAGCGCAATCAGCAAACCACCGAATGCACTCCCCAGCAAAGGAATACGCGCGCCCGATAACAGCCTGTGAAATAGTGCTTCGTCAATCCGAGTTTGCAAACTCATGAGTTCTGACCTCTTCTTTTACATATAGCTTTAGCTACATTGTTTTAACTCATGCTAATACAAGCCTTTGAAAATAACCAGTTAGAACAAAAGGGTTTTCAATTCATTACAATCGAAATAAAACATCATGCCGACCGCGGCAATTCAGGCTTATATCGGCCGGGATGGATGACGGGCCAGGAATTGATCGAGCTGCGCAGCAAACGTATGGCGATCAGAAGACTGCATGGCAGCAGGCCCCTGTGTTTCGACGCCGCTGGCACGCAATGATTCCATAAAATCGCGCATTGCCAGGCGCTCACGGATATTTTCAATCGAATAAAACTCACCGCGGGGATTTAAGGCATGACCACTCTTTTCTATCACTTGCGCCGCCAGTGGAATATCCGCCGTGATCACCAAGTCACCTGCCTCCAGCATGGCCACAATCGCGTTATCTGCCACATCAAAGCCTTTGGCGACTTGTATCGCTTTCAAGTACATTGAAGGCGGCACATACAACAGCTTGTTGGCGACGAAAATGGTGGTGATTTTGGCGCGATCGGCAGCACGGAAAAGGATTTCCTTAATCACCACCGGGCACGCATCGGCATCCACCAGAATCTGCATCAGCGGGCTTTCGGTTTATGGCGGCTCTGACCTTGTGGCTGATGCTGCGAAGATGCGCCTGGCTTGGGCGCAAATAGCGCCCCTTGAGGACGATGACCATTGGCAGGTGGATTACTCCTTTTCGCAGCTTTGTTACCATGCGGTTGCGCCGGACGTGGACTATTCACCTGCGGCTGATGCTGTTGCGATTGCGGGGCTTTTTGGCTGGCGGTATTGCCTGCAGACCTCTGCGATGCGCCCTGTTGCTGACGAGCATTATTTTTTCCACGGGGATTCTGCCCGCGCGGCTGCTGTCCACGCGGCGGACGGTCAGGCTCTTCACTACCCTTTTCCGGTGCCACAAACCCTTCTACCGGCACCTTGGGGATTTCCCGCTTGATCAAGCGCTCAATGTCTTTCAACAATTTGAGTTCCTCGCGATCCACGAGTGAAATCGCCGCGCCACTGGCACCGGCACGTCCGGTACGTCCGATGCGGTGTACATAGTCTTCAGGCACATTGGGCAATTCAAAATTCACCACTTGCGGCAACTGGTCTATATCAAGTCCTCGAGCGGCAATATCGGTCGCAACCAAGGCTGGAATCTCACCAGCTTTGAATTGTGCCAGTGCAGCGGTACGCGCATTCTGGCTCTTGTTGCCGTGAATCGCCATCGCCGGGATCCCGTCTTTCACCAGCTTTTCTGCCAGGCGGTTAGCGCCATGCTTGGTACGGGTAAAAATCAATACCTGCGTCCACTGATTCTGCTTGATCAAGTGGCTGACCATGGCGCGTTTATGCGCCTGCGGCACCATATGCACACTCTGCTCAATCAGCGCATTCGACGCATTGCGACGCGCCACCTCCACCAGATCAGGTGTATTCAGCAGATTATCTGCCAGCTGCTTGATCTCGTCAGAGAAGGTCGCCGAGAACAGCAGGTTTTGCCGTTTTTTGGGTAGCAAGGCCAGCACTTTTTTAATGTCGTGGATAAAGCCCATATCCAGCATACGGTCGGCTTCATCCAGCACCAGGATTTCAACGCCAGATAAATCCAGCGCTTTTTGTTGCACCAGGTCGAGCAAGCGGCCCGGCGTCGCCACCAGGATGTCCAGCGGTTTGCTCAAGCGGTTGATTTGCGGGTTAATACTGACGCCGCCAAACACCACCATGCTTTTCAATGGCAAATATTTGCCATAGGTGGTAACTGACTCGCCAATTTGTGCCGCCAGCTCGCGGGTGGGCGACAAAATCAGGCAACGTGGCCTGCCTTTGGCCTGGTTGGTCAAAGGCGTTTCAAACAAACGGTGCAAAATCGGCAAGGTAAAGCCAGCGGTTTTACCGGTACCAGTTTGCGCCCCGGCGAGTAAATCACCGCCACGTAATACATAAGGGATCGCCTGCGCCTGGATAGGCGTGGGTGAGGTATAGCCAGCATCGGCAATCGCGCGCTGCACAGGCTCGCATAAATTTAAATCAGCAAACGTGACGTTTGCAGGTGTGTTTTCTTGTGACAAGGTTGTTCAACTTATAGAGATTGCATGACATTTCATGCAATGAATCATCGGGCGTTGGTCTGTTGCGTGAGCAACACCAATCTGGACTAACGGGCAAATAATGACGGGGAATTTCAGAACCGCTGCGCTGATTGGTAGTGCGCAGGGAAACATTATTATAACTCAAGCTGTTCAGTGTGTCTGAATCTTAAACTATAGACTCGCAACGCTCTATCGTTCCCTCACTCGCAGCACTACGCAAGCCCTGCAACTGGCGCTTGCGGGATTTTCTGACAGCACAATCAGCGTGGTTCGGATAATGTCATGCGACCTCCGTCTCTATCATTTATGTACTGAAAATCGGCTTTAAGGGTGGGAAAAGAGAAGGCAACAGGCATTGATGACCAGTGACATCCCTACACAATCAGTCATCGTTTTGCAGTCTCCCAACGAGACCAAGCCTGTGGTTATCGTGGCCGCTGTTAGCTTGGATAAATCAACTCCACCCTATGGCAGTGGCATCCTGGATGTTCCGACTGACACCCCTGAAAACTTTATTCCATTTGAAGAGCTTTAATAGCTGATGACCCAAACGCATCACAAGAGGAGTCTGTAATGAAAAAAACTTACCGCTATGTATACGCCATGATTGCTGGCCTGACGATTCTAAGCTTGGCCGCCTGCGACAAGCCACCGGAGAAAATTGCAGAGCAGTCCGCCGATCAACTGCATCAGGAACAAACGCCATTTGAGACCACAGCGAATGAGATCGCCAAAGAGTACGCCGATAATCCTGTTGCCGCGGACAACAAATTTAAGGACGCAACCTTCAACGTCAGTGGCATCATTGCGGACACCAGCAAGAATTTCATCAAGGAGCCCTTCGTCAGCCTGGAGGGTGGCACAGAGCCTGGCAAGGAGCCGCAGTTTGCATTTCAGCAAAGTGAAAAAGACCAAGCCACGGAACTGCAACCAGGCCAGAGTATCCGCCTGCAATGCATAGGGCAAGGGAACATTTCGGAGATCCCCATGGCTGGGGAGTGCAAGATTCTGGAGTAAAAGGGGCAATGCAGAGCCAGTCAACTGGCTTTTCAGCCAACCTTAGGTTTGAGTGAAGTTGCCATCCTCAAGCATCTCGCCCGGCCTGACTTGCGGCTCATTACGCAAGTCCACAATTTTTCTAATCGGCTTGGGCGGGCTTCCCACTTCGCCATCAATCACTGCTTTTTGATGCGCATCTATTTGTTGATCTCGTGGCCGCTTATCCAATCGGTCAACAGTCTTCCTGTTTATCGCCATATTGATCTCCTATGACTATCACTTCCACCCTTAACTAAATAGTGGTCTACAACTCAATATTGGGGCGGCCACTCCAATCATTTCTGGAAATATCACTAGGTTTCATTTTCTGTTCCACTTGAACATCCCCGATATTGGTATCTTGAATTCTGTTCGGACTGAACACCAAGGATTCACTCCGGTCAACAGGCTGTTCATTGGAGCCGAGTATTACGCCAGTAGTCATCGCATTTCACCTTTCACCGTTCTGTTGATCGTTCACCGTGATCATAGAGAGATAGACAGGCAAGGATTATCAGAATATGGCTGATTGCGCTGTAAGACGATGGCTTACTTCTAAAGTGATCTAGCCTTACCACTATTCATCGCTGCCCTTAACCAAGAAATTCCGACAGCGCTATAGGATTCTTCTGATAAACAAGCCTGGTCAACCACGCTATCTTCAATACTCAGGAAATTTGACCGTGGCTTTTCAGTCCAACCAGATAAGGCACCCGATGTGTCGAGTTTAAATGGATGATCATTGACGCTGTAAGGAGAAAATGATGGAAAACATGAACGAGGATAAATTGTTAGCAGAAACCGAGCAGGAAGTTTTGCGATTAAAAACTGAAATCACGCATAAAGAAAACGAATTAAACGATCTGCGGCTTGAGCTAGGCAAAGCGGTTATTAAGCTTGAAAATCACAAATAGAGTCTCTCTACAATTGGTGGCCGATTATGCTATGCGCGCAGTTGAATTTTTAGTGGTTAAATCAAAGTTTTCTTTCTTAGTGCAGCAATACCAATTAAGCCAGCCGCCATCAGCATTGCGATATTATTTTCAGGTACAGCTGAGGGTGAAGCCACAAATGATATGTTAGATATTTTAGCAGCCATGTAACTATCACCTCCGATTGCTCTAAAGTACCAACCAAATGTGTCCCCTTTAGCAACTGTCACGTTATTACTACCCATGGGTACATTGTTTCTATCGTCAGTAAATCCTAATTCTGTTTCGACACCATTGATTAAATAACCGAAGCTAATTTCTCTTCCGTCCCTAAGACTAGCATTCCAATCAAAACTGATTGTCCCAGCATCCGCAAAATAATCTGTCACAGTTACATAGGCATTAACACCACCTTTACCCCCGGTAGCAGTTAAATCCACTTCGTTAGAGTCTTGATTGTACGCTGCAACCAAGAAATCGCCGAAACCAGATGTGGAGCCAACGAATGCAGCGTTTGCATTTGATTGAATTAAAAGTGCGCTCGATAAAAACAGAAGTATGGCTAGTAAATTTTTCATAAATAACTTTTCTTTAATAAGTTAAGGAAAACATTGCTATGATTAAACAGCTGAAACTTAAGATTTACAATACCACAAAAGTTAACAATCAGAATGGCCCAAATGGGTATTACACAAGCATTCGATTTTCCGTGATTTCAAGACTTTAATGAGTTCGGAATCAAGGCTTTGCAAATCTATGAATTAAAAGCTTAGATTTACAGATTTAATAAAGGCGGCTACACGGCACCGAGAAAAGAAAAACGGCTCACATTTCTGCAAGCCGTCTTTTATATTTGGTAGGGTGTGCGGGGATCGAACCCACGACAAACGGATTAAAAGTCCGCTGCTCTACCAGCTGAGCTAACACCCCATCTGTTTCTTGTTTGCCGCTGTGTTTTGCGTCAAATTTGAAAGAACGCGATTATGGGGGATGAATTAAATTTGGTCAATGCTGTTTTGGCTTTTTTTGTATAAAAAGTTTATTTTTTTATTCATCCCCATTTTTCGCTTTACATGCCGGGGAATTTCCCCCCCATCATGCCGCCCATGCCTCGCATGAGTTTGGCCATGCCGCCTTTGCTAAACATCTTCATCATTTTTTGGGTTTCTTCAAACTGGTTGAGCAGGCGGTTTACATCTTGCACTTGCACACCGCTACCGGCAGCGATACGTTTTTTACGTGTCGCCTTAATCAGCTCCGGCTTACGGCGCTCTTCTGGCGTCATGCTATTAATAATGCCTTCGATGCGGCGCATTGATTTATCCACGTCGTCGGTATTGATCTTTTGCGCCATGCCAGAAATCTGGCTGGGCATTTTATCCATGAGCGAGGCCATGCCGCCCATTTTTTGCATTTGCTTCATTTGCGCTTTAAAGTCTTCGAGGTCAAACTTGGCACCAGACTTGATTTTGTCGGCGACTTTTTGCGCCTCGGCCATGTCGACTTTTTTATGCGCTTCTTCAATCAGGCTGAGCACGTCGCCCATACCGAGAATACGGCCCGCCATACGGTCAGGGTGGAAAGGCTCCAGGCCATCCACTTTTTCGCTGACACCGATAAACTTGATCGGCTTGCCGGTGACGTGGCGCACTGATAGTGCCGCACCGCCGCGCGCATCACCGTCTAGCTTGGTGACGATCACGCCAGTGAGTGGCAAGGTCTCGCCAAAGGCTTTGGCGGTGTTGACGGCATCCTGCCCTTGCATGGCGTCAACCACAAAAAGGGTTTCGGTCGGCTTGAGGTAGGCGTGGAGATCTTTAATCTCGGCCATCATGGCTTCATCAATCGCCAAACGACCGGCAGTATCGAAAATCACCACGTCGTAGTAGTTCTTTTTGGCCTGAGCCATGACTTGCGCAGCGATGTCGAGTGGCTTTTGCTGCGGATTGCTGTCAAAGCAGTCAATCTCCAACTGCTTAGCTAAGGATTGCAGCTGCGTAATCGCGGCTGGGCGATACACGTCTGCACTGGCGAGCAATACTTTTTTCTTTTGCTCTTTGAGCAATTTGGCCAGTTTGCCCGAGGTGGTGGTCTTACCGGCCCCTTGCAAACCTGCCATCAAAATCACCACAGGTGGCACGGCAGCCAGGTTGAGGCCTTCATTAGCTTTACCCATGAGCTCGGTGAGTTCTTCATTCACCACTTCAATGACGGCCTGGCCGGGGGTCAGGCTTTGCAGCACGTCACGGCCATTGGCGCGCTCTTTGACGCGGGCAATAAATTCTTTCACCACTGGCAAAGCCACATCGGCTTCCAGCAGCGCCATACGCACTTCACGCATGGCATCGGCAATGTTGTCTTCGGTCAGTCGTGCCTGGCCGCGCAGGTTTTTAATGACGCCCTGCAAGCGGCCGGTCAGGTTTTCCAGCATGGAATGCCTTTCTTTCACAATTCATGAATAGGTAATGGCTTGAATTTTACCTCATGCAAGCCCATCCCTAAAATAAAGTCATGGCAAACATTGGCAAGACCATGGTGACGTGCTGGTCGAACGCGGTGAGTTTTGCCATAATGCAAGGATGACTCAACACCTGCTTCCTTACCTGATTGTCGCGTTTGTTTACATGGCGGTGGCGCTGGATTACTGGCGCATTGCCACACAGGGCAAACCGGTGGATGAAAATTCGTTTCCGTTTCAACTACACAGTGCCATGGTGGCATTGGGCCTGGTCATGCATGGCGGCCTGCTGTACCGCGATATTTTTGCCATCGGCTCGCTGAACCTTGGTGTTTTTTATGCGCTCTCGGCCATTTTATGGCTGACGGTGCTGATTTACTGGTTGGCTGACTTAAAACACTCTCTACGCAGCCTGCAAGCCTTTGTGTTGCCGCCAGCAGCCCTGTTCGTACTCATGCCTGGCTTTGCGGTGAAAGACTATTATGTGGACACGCACGGCTTCACCTTGTTTAACCTGCACATCTTGATTGCCATGGTCGCCTACAGCCTGTTTACCTTTGCCGCCCTGCACGCCTGCCTCATGCATATGGCTGAACGTGCCCTGCACAAGAAAAACAGCTGGTTGGCTTTGCCGGAATTTCCACCACTGATGGTGCTGGAGTCTTTGCTATTTAAAGTATTGCACGTTGGCTTTGTTTTGCTCACCATCACCCTGATTAGCGGCATGCTATTTAGTGAAGAAATCTTCGGCAAACCTTTGCAGTTTAACCACAAAACCATTTTTTCGATTGCCTCATGGCTGATTTACGCCTGGCTGCTGTTTGGCCGCTTTAAATACGGCTGGCGCGGCAAAACCGCCACACGCTGGACTTTAATGGGATTCGTATTGCTGCTATTGGCTTACATTGGCAGCCGCTTTGTACTGCACGTCGTGTTGGGCCGCTAATCCATATTCAAAGTAAGTGGTTTTTTGCCTGCTTTCCGGCAAAATCAACAGTTTCACCTCATGCTATGTTGATGCGATTGATAGGGTCGGCGACATATTCTGCTGACCTTTCTTGATCGCATAGTCATTGGAAGTGAGCATGAAGCCATCCTTATTATTAGTTGCGCCCTTGTTGTGCATGTCGTTGTCAGCCGGGGCAGAAGAACAGCCAGCCACCTCCGGCAGCTCACCCTTGCAATTCAGCGCATATCTGGAAACCTACCTGATTCATGACTTTAACCAGCCTGCCAATGACAGGCGGCCCGGGTTTGTGTACAGCCACAATGTGACTGACCACCCCAGCATTAATCTGGGCATCCTCAAAGCCGCACTATCCACCGAACGTGTACGCGCCAACCTGGCGCTTGGCTCGGGCACCTATATGCGCGCCAACTATGCAGCCGAGCCGCATGGCCTGCGCAATCTTTATGAAGCCAATATCGGCTTAAAGCTTTCCGATGCGCATGACCTTTGGCTGGACATGGGCGTGATGCCTTCGCATCTTGGTTTTGAGAGTGCAATTGGCATAGATAACTGGACCCTCACACGTAGCCTGATGGCCGATAGCTCCCCCTATTTTGAAACCGGGGCCAAGCTGAGTTACACCACACCAGATGGCAAGTGGCTGCTGAGTGGATTATTACTCACTGGCTGGCAACGGATTCATAGACCCAACGACAATACTACGCCTGCGATTGGACACCAGCTTACCTATAAACCGAGTGACAAAATCACGATTAACAGCAGCTCATTTATCGGCAACGATAAATCCGACGCCCAACGGCAGATGCGCTATTTTCATGATTTTTACGTGCAGTGGCAGCTCAATGAGCAATGGGGCCTGACGACGGCTTTTGATATCGGCGCTGAACAGGCGGCGCCTCGCAGTGATAAATACAACATTTGGTATAGCCCGAATATTGTGCTGCGTTACACTTATTCAGACCGGCTGCAATTTGCGGCGAGACTGGAGCACTACCACGACAGGCACGGTGTGATTATCAATACTGGTACCAGCAATGGTTTCCAGACCACCGGCTACTCAGTCAACATGGATTACCGATTTCACCCGCGCATGGCATGGCGCAACGAGTTGCGCAAGTTAAACAGCCGCGATGCGATCTTTGACAAAGAGGGCTCGCGACTGGTCGATAACAACCTGATGGCCGTCACGGCACTGACACTCAGCTTTTAGCGCAGGCTAATGTGTGGCCAGCCATGCTCGGTGGCATACGCAGTCAACGTGGGGTCTGCATCGACGGCTACCGGGTTAGTCACCAGTTTCATTAATGGCAAGTCGTTGTGTGAATCACTATAAAAGTAACTGATTTCAAAGTCCGCCAAGCTTTGCCCTCGGGCCGCCAGCCATTCATTCAGGCGCGTCACTTTACCCTGCTGGAAACTGGGTGTGCCACTGACGCCACCGGTAAATTGTCCATCGACCATTTCAGGGTCTGTGCCTATCAGGTGTTCAATACCATAGGCAGTGGCAATTGGCTTGGTGACAAAGCTGTTGGTCGCCGTAATCACCATACACAAATCGCCATTGGCTTTATGCTGGTTGACCAGGTCCTGGGCTTTTTGCGTCATCATCGGGCGGATGACTGTTTCCATGTATTTTTTATGCAGTTCATCCAGAAAAGCTTTGGGATGCTGCGCCAAAGGCTGTAACTGGAACTTGAGGAAAGCATAAATATCCAGGCAGCCGTTTTTATAGTCTTCATAAAACTGTTCATTGCAAGACTTGTGCTGCTCGGCATCGAGCAAACCTTCGCTGATTAAAAACACACTCCAGTTATAGTCACTATCCCCGGCCAGCAGGGTATTGTCCAAATCAAATAACGCCAGGTTTTGTTTCATAAAATCAACTTCTTGAATAATTAAACAATCTGTTCCTCGGGCACGGCTTCAGTCGTTGAGGTCAGCACCAGAAACACGCCGACCAGGATCACGGCCAGCGCAATATATTCCATGACATGGATATGCTCATTGGCAAACCAGACGCCGACCACAAAGGCCACCACCGGATTGACGAAGGTATTGCTGCTGGCGACCAATGGCCGCACATGATGCAGCAGCCAATGGTACGCCGAGAAAGCAATCATGGAGCCGGGCACAATTAAAAAGCCTATTGCAGCCCATGACTGTGCCGAAATATGGGCGGGCAAATGCTCATCAAACGCGACGCTGAATAAAAATGCAATCAGTCCGCCGCATAACATCTGGCTGGCGGCGCCCATCAAGCCGCTTGGCATGGCCATATGCTTGCTCCACACTGAGCCCAGCGACCACGAAGCCGCCGCAAACATCAGTAAACCCGCACTGAGCCAGTCGCCTTGCAAACTGCCACGGGTATTCAATAACAAAATCCCGACCAGGCCAATGCCTATCCCCAGCCACTCGTGGCGGCTGATCTTGTGCCCCCATAAGCTGGAAAAAACAGCCATCCAGATGGGTGCTGTGGCAATCGACAACGCGGCAACACTGGACGAGACATGTAATTGCACATTCGAGACGGTGCCATTGCCAAGCACGGGTAACAATAACCCTACCCAAGCCGCACCACGCCATTGCGCAACTGTAGGTGCTGCATGCCCCATGCTGCGCAAGATGCCATACAGCAAAGCACCAGCAATCGTGAATCGGATACCCACCATGATAAAAGGCGGGAAGCTCTCAATGGCGTATTTGATGAAGAGATAGGTGGAGCCCCAGATGAAATAGGTGCAGCTCAGCGCAATGATCACGAGCCACCATTGATTTTTCTGCGCCATCTCGACTTAACCTTTCTCCAAAAAATAAAAACGCTTGCTGTTTGGTCCACAGCAAGCGTTTGCCAATACCGTGATTACACTTGCGGATTCAGTTTTTCCGGTTTGGCATACAACTTATTCAAAGCATTTAAATAAGCCTTGGCAGAAGCAACCACAATGTCAGTATCAGCGCCCTGCCCATTGACGATGCGGCCACCTTTAGCGAGGCGCACCGTGACCTCACCTTGCGCATCCGTGCCGCTAGTGATGTTGTTCACAGAGTAAAGCAACAATTCGGATTCACTTTTCACCACGTTTTCAATCGCTTTGAAGGTCGCATCGACCGGGCCGCCACCGTTGGCTTCCGTACGCTGCTCTGCGCCATCAATGCCCAAGGTTAAAATGGCATGCGGAATTTCACCGGTTTGTGACGCGACCTGCAGATATGCCAGTTTGAACAATTCTGCAGTATCCTGCACCACTTCATCACTCACCAATGCGTGCAAGTCTTCATCAAAAATCTCGGATTTTTTATCCGCCAGCTCTTTAAAACGCGCAAACGCTGCGTTGAGCGCATCTTCACTTTCAAGCTCAATGCCAAGTTCTTTCAAGCGCGTGCGGAAAGCATTACGGCCAGACAATTTACCCAAGGTAAGTTTATTCGCGCCCCAACCCACATCTTCAGCGCGCATGATTTCATAGGTTTCGCGGTGTTTGAGAACGCCATCCTGGTGAATGCCTGACTCGTGTGCAAACGCATTGGCCCCGACAATCGCCTTGTTCGGCTGCACCGGGTAACCCGTAATCGTCGAGACCAGCTTGGAGGCAGGCACAATCTGGGTGGTATCAATACGCGTGGTCAGGTTGAAAATATCACTGCGGGTTTTAATCGCCATAACGATTTCTTCAAGGCTGGCATTGCCGGCACGCTCGCCGAGGCCATTGATGGTGCACTCCACCTGACGCGCACCATTCATGACGGCAGACAGGGAGTTAGCCACCGCCATGCCCAGGTCATTGTGGCAATGGGTAGACCAAATCACCTTGTCAGAGTTCTTGACACGCTTGATCAGCTCGGCCATGCGCTCACCCCACACGGAGGGAATGCTATAGCCAACAGTATCGGGCACGTTGATAGTTTTGGCACCGGCTTCAATCACGGCTTCAAACACACGTACCAGGAAATCGATTTCCGAACGGACCGCATCCTCGGCGGAAAACTCCACGTCTTCTGTGTATTCGCGCGCCCATTTCACGGCCTGCACGGCCCGCTCAACCACCTGGTCCTCGGTCATGCGCAGCTTGTTTTCCATATGGATTTTGCTGGTGGCGATAAAGGTATGAATACGGCCTTTGGCCGCGTGCTGGATCGCCTCGCCCGCACGCCGCACATCGTTTTCGCTGGCACGGGCCAGTGAGCACACTGTTGAGGTTTTAATCACTTTAGCGATTTCAGAGATCGCATCAAAATCACCTGGGCTGGCCGCCGCAAAGCCGGCTTCAATCACATCCACGCCCAGCTTTTCCAGCTGGCGGGCAATACGGATTTTTTCTTCTTTGGTCATCGCTGCCCCTGGGCTTTGCTCCCCATCACGCAGCGTGGTATCAAAAATAATAATTTGTTCCATGAATGTTCCTAATCTGGTAGGCGGGAATTTTACTCGCTTGTCCTACAATTGACCACACCTTAGCCAGTGAGTGTCATGCATAAAAAAACGCGCCTGGAAGACGCGTTTTCTTTATCTCTGCAACTCTTAGGGGCCCGTTTTCTTTGCTTCTAGCCTGCCACGCACCCACATATAGTACCCGGACAAGGCGTACACAAACACCACGCTGAACAACACTTCTGGCGGACTATATGAAATCAGCACAAATGCCATCACTACCGCCAAGATCGCCACAAACGGCACTGAATGCCTGAGATTGATATCCTTGCCGCTATAAAACTTGAGGTCAGACACCATGGAGCCAGCCGCGAAGATGGTCAGGAACCAGGCAATCCACTTCACTTGCAAGGCGCCAAAGAAAATCTCGCGGCCATCAATATTGTATTCGTAGGAGACCCAGACAAAGCCTGCCAGCAAAGCCGCAGCTGCGGGGCTGGGCAAGCCCTGGAAGAATCGCTTATCCTGGAACGGGTCATCAAGCTTGGTATTAAAACGGGCCAGTCGTAACGCTGCACAGGCACAGTAAATAAACGCGGCAATCCAGCCCAGCTTGTTCATGGGCTGCAATGCCCACACATACATGATCAATGCCGGTGCTACCCCAAACGACACCATATCGGCCAAACTGTCGTATTCCGCACCGAATGCACTTTGGGTTTTGGTCATGCGTGCGACGCGACCATCAAGACCATCCATCACCATCGCGATAAAAATCGCAATCGCCGATTGCTCAAAATGCTGGTTCATCGCCTGAACGATGGCATAAAACCCACCGAATAATGCTGCGGAGGTGAATAAATTGGGGAGCAGATAAATGCCACGCTGACGCAAACTAGTATGTTCTTCACGTCTTGATAAGCGGGTTTGTGAGTCAGACATAAGAAAGATAAACAATGGAGATATGCGCATTGTTGCGGGCAATGACAAAAAATGCAAGCACGGTCAGCCGACGAAAAAGCACTCATGCATGGTCAGGAGGCGTCATCACGCTGTGCTAAAATGCTGGTTTATTTCAGCTATTTACCGTCATTTTCATGCAGTTTTCCTTACATAATACCGATGGGCTTGCTAGACGTGGCACGGTCAGCCTGCCGCATGGTGAAGTACAAACCCCGGCGTTTATGCCCGTGGGCACTTATGGCACGGTCAAGGCCATGTCTCCGCAAGAACTCAATGACATCCAGGCGCACATCGTGCTCGGCAACACCTTTCATTTGTGGCTGCGCCCTGGGTTGGACGTGATTGCAGCACATGAAGGCCTGCATAAATTCATGGGATGGAGCAATCCCATCCTGACGGATTCAGGTGGCTTCCAGGTATGGAGCCTGGGAGACTTACGCAAAATCACTGAAGAAGGCGTGAAATTCCAGTCACCCATCAACGGTGACCGCTGTTTTTTAACGCCGGAAGAGTCCATGCGCATCCAGCGCGTGCTCAACAGCGACATTGTCATGATTTTTGACGAATGCACCCCTTACCCGGCCAGCCACGACCAGGCACGTAAATCCATGGAACTCAGCCTGCGCTGGGCACAACGCAGCCGGGATGCCTTTAATGTCTACCAAACCCAGACCATCACACACACTCTCGCCATGGTGGGTGGCCCTGCCGAAGTGAACCAATTACGTTCAGATAACCTACCAACTAACGGTAATGCTTTATTTGGGATTATCCAGGGCGGAATGTACGAAGACCTGCGCGACATTTCACGTCAGGGCCTGGAAGAGATTGGCTTTGACGGCTATGCCATTGGTGGCTTGTCTGTGGGCGAGCCCAAAGAAGATATGTTACGCATTCTGGCGCATACCGCACCACAAATGCCAACAGACAAACCACGCTACCTCATGGGCGTCGGCACGCCAGAAGACCTGGTTGATGCCGTCAGCTACGGCGTCGACATGTTTGACTGCGTCATGCCTACCCGTAACGCACGAAACGGCTGGTTATTCACGCAATATGGGGACGTTAAAATCAAGAATGCCAGCTATAAGACGGATACACGCCCCCTGGATGATGAATGTGAATGCTATACCTGCCAGAACTTCAGCCGTGCTTATTTGCATCACCTTCATCGCATAGGCGAAATTCTGGGGGCACGCTTGAACACTATTCATAACCTGCATTATTATCAGGTGTTGATGCAAGGCATGCGGGCAGCGATTGAAGAGAACCGTTTTGAGACGTTTAAGGCGGAGTTTGCTCGGAAGCGGGCGGAGAAGAGATAAGCATTTGCATGGTAATAACTCAGCGAATGTCTCCAATTGTGGCGCCACAGAAAATTAGCTTTCTCTTTCGCCTGTAGGCGACCATTCTTTCTTATGCTTGTCCATAAGAAAGAAGGCAAAGAACAAGACACTCTAGCTTCCGCTTGTTCCCTGCGTTGCTCGTCATCGTGGGCGTCCAGCGAAACTCGCCCTAGCGGCTTGCACACTGCGCAAGCCACCGCGGAACTCGGACAGCCGCTGGCCGAATGCTCCCACGCTGATTGCGCTACTCGGCGCGTCAGATAGGGGCCCGTTCAAACCCACCACGATGAAACGTTCGCTGGACATGTTAAATTCAGGGGCGCTAGGTAACTTTTCACTTCAAAGCTGAAACTAAAACCATTTTTTTCACGGTGATCGAGCGTGATGCAATGCAAAGAATTCCACTTAAGTGAAAGCGTGTGCTTTTCATGGGCCCCTATCTGACGCGCCGAGTAGCGCAGCCAAAACAAGAGTAAAGGGAGCGACTGTTCGAGTCCCGCAGCAGCTCACGCACTTTGTGAGCTGCCAGGTCGAGTTTCGTGACCGCTTGGCCTAAGTCTGGCAAAGCAACGGACGAAAGTCCTAGGTCGAGCAACGCAGGATAAAAGCGGAAGCTAGGGTGCATTTCTTTTGGTGACTTATTCTTTGGGCAAGCAAAGAAAAGTCACTCGCTGAAAAAGCGAAAAGCAACCCGACAAACATTCACTAACGCGTGGGCATGCATACCCACCCTTCCAAACAAAGAACAACCTTTTATTGCAATCACACCACGCCTGGATTCCGGCCTACGCCGGAATGACGATTTGTTGCTTAGCCAACCGGTTCTGCAAAACATCCATTTCGCAGGCGCAGAGCTTGCTCTGTGAAACCCTTGTAACACTCCATGCCGGAATCACGGTGTCCATAAAATACTTTTCGCCAAATCAACGCTCATTATCCTCGAATCACACCCTGCCGTTTATTCTTCTCCTGCCTGTGCTAGAATCGCGAGTTATCTCGTAGATTGATTCAGGAACAAAAAATATGTTTATCAGCAACGCCTATGCGGCCAGCGCCCCCGCCACCGACATCATGAGTTTCTTACCCATGGTGGTAATTTTCGTCTTGTTTTACTTTATGTTGATCCGTCCGCAAATCAAGCAGGCCAAACAGCATAAATCCATGCTGGAAACATTAAAAGCAGGCGACGAAGTGGCCACAACCGGTGGCATCGTCGGCAAGGTGACTAAAGTGGGTGAAAACTTTGTCAGCATTGAAATTGCAGCCAATACGGTAGTGAATGTACAGAAACATACGGTACAAACCCTGCTGCCTGCAGGCACCCTGAAATCCATTTAATCAATCAATTTATACGAATCAAAGACTAAAGCGTCTTTCATTTCGACCAAGAGTTTCTTATGAACCGTTATCCAATATGGAAATTCGTGCTGATCGGCACAGTGATTATCATTGGCCTGCTGTACACGATCCCAAACTTTTTTGGTGAATCGCCTGCAGTGCAAATCAGCCCGGCAAAAACATCACTCAAGCTAGACGAGAGTCTGCTGGAGAAAGTGGAAAGCACACTTAAACTGGCTAACATCCCGTTTGACGGGCTGTTTATGGATGCCAGTGGTGTCAAGGTACGTTTTGCCACAACGGATACGCAATTGCTGGCAAAAGACAAGTTGGTCGCCAACCTCGGCAAAGACTATACCGTTGCGCTCAACCTGGTGCCACAAACACCAGGCTGGTTGCAAAGCATAGGTGCCAAACCTATGTATTTGGGTCTGGACTTACGTGGCGGTGTGCATTTTCTGCTGCAAGTGGATATGAAAGCGGCACTGGACAAAGCGGCTGAAAGCACTGTGGGTGACTTCCGCATGTCTTTGCGCAAAGAAAAAATCAACTACTACGGTATTGAGCGCCAGGGACAGGTCGTGGTGGTGAAATTTGAATCAGAAGCCGAAGCGACCAGGGCGCGCAACCTGTTGGCTAAAGACTTTTCTGACCTGACCTACAAAATTTCCGGCAGTGATAAAGACTTCAGCCTGACGGCCAGCATGAGCGTCATGGCGCAAAAACGTATTCAGGAGTTTGCGCTTAAGCAGAACCTGCAAACCCTTCATAACCGGATCAATGAACTGGGCGTAGCTGAGCCTATCGTGCAACAACAAGGCCTGGACCGTATTGTGGTGCAATTGCCTGGTGTGCAGGATACCGCTAAAGCCAAGGAAATCCTGGGCCGTACGGCGACGCTGGAAATCCGCATGGTGGATGAAGAAAAATCCGACATGGCGACCCTGCAAAAAGCCCAGACCGGTCAGGTGCCCTTCGGTGATGAGTTGTTTAGTGACCGTGAAGGCCGCCCTGTACTGGTTAAGAAAAGCGTCGTCCTGACCGGTGACCGAATCACCGACGCTGGCCCTGGCGTCAATGGTCAGAATGGCGCTTCTGTGGTCAATGTGACCCTGGATGGCCGCGGTGCGGGCATCTTTAAAAACGTGACACGTGAAAACGTGGGCAAGCGCATGGCGATTTTGTTGATTGAAAAAGGCAGCACTGAAGTCATTACCGCCCCAGTGATCAATGAAGAAATTGGTGGAGGCCGCGTACAGATTTCCGGCATGGCCAATGCGCAGGAAGCCACGGACATTTCATTACTACTGCGCGCAGGTGCACTGGCAGCGCCGATGGAAATCATCGAAGAACGTACTGTGGGCCCGAGCATGGGTGAAGAAAACATCAGACGCGGCGTGCACTCTACGTTGTGGGGCTTTGCTGCCATTGCCGTGATGATGATTGTGTATTACCTGGTGTTTGGCGGCGTATCAGTCATGGCTTTAGGTGTGAACCTGTTGTTGCTGGTAGCGATTCTTTCCATGCTGCAAGCCACACTAACCTTGCCTGGCCTGGCAGCGATTGCCCTGGCACTGGGCATGGCGATTGACGCCAACGTGTTGATCAACGAGCGTATCCGTGAAGAGCTGCGTAACGGCAATACGCCGCAAGCAAGCATCCACGCCGGTTATGACCGTGCGTTTGACACCATCCTCGACTCCAACGTGACCACACTCATTGCAGGTCTGGCGCTGTTTATGTTTGGTACCGGCCCGATTAAAGGCTTTGCGGTGGTCCACGTGCTGGGGATAATGACTTCTATGTTTAGCGCGGTGCTGGTTTCACGTGCACTGGTCAATCTCTTGTACGGCTACCGCCGCAAGATTGAGAAATTGCACATCGGTTAATCACTGTCATCACCTATTGAGTACAGATTATGGAATTATTCAGAATTAAAAAAGACATCCCGTTCATGAGTTACGGGCGTCTGACCACCTCAATCTCGCTAATTACATTTGTATTGGCGATTTTCTTCCTGCTGCATCGCGGCTTGAACTACGGTGTCGATTTCACAGGCGGGACAGTGATGGAGGTGCACTATCCTAAAGCGGCCAATATTGAACAAATCCGCCAGGTGATGGATGCCGTCGGCCTGAAAGACGTGACGGTACAAAACTTTGGCTCCAGCCAGGATGTATTGATCCGCTTGCCCGTCAAAAAAGAATTATCTATTGCCCAGCTCTCTGAAAAAATCTCGACTGCCCTCAAAGGCGCAGATGCAGGCGCTGAAGTGCGCCGCGTAGAATCGGTTGGCTCCCAGGTCGGCGAAGAGTTATATGAAAACGGCGCACTGGCATTGTTGCTGGTGTGCGCGGGCATTATGGGTTACCTGGCCTTGCGTTTTGAATGGCGCTTTGCGGTGGCGGCGATTATCGCCAACATGCACGATGTCATTATCATTCTGGGCTTCTTCGCCTTCTTTCAATGGGAGTTCAACCTGACGGTACTCGCGGCGATTTTGGCGGTATTGGGTTACTCCGTGAACGAATCCGTGGTGGTATTTGACCGGGTGCGCGAAAACTTCAAAAAAATGCGCAAGGCAACTGCCGTGCATGTGATTGATAACGCGATCACGCGCACCATGTCACGCACGATTATCACGCACTTGATGACACAAACCATGGTCTGTTCCATGCTGTTTTTTGGCGGCGAAACCCTGCATAATTTTTCGCTGGCGCTGACCATTGGTATTCTGTTTGGTATCTATTCTTCAGTCTTGGTGGCCTGCCCGATTGCCATGTGGCTGGGCGTCAACCGTGCCAACCTGATTGGTGACACTGAGAAAAAGCCTAAAGAAGACGAAGCAGCTGTCGCACCTTAAGCGCAACTATTATTTGATTCTTTTAGGCTTGGATTTTTAGCCACTGGTGGGTACACTAGTGGCTTCTTGTTTTTAACCCCACACTTTTGGACAATATCCCCTTAAGCTGGCAGATTGGTCTGCTACTGCTCTTGCTGTCTTTCACGGCTTTTTTCTCCATTGCCGAAACCAGTTTGATGTCGCTCAACCGCTACCGCATGCGACATCTGGCCAAAGAAGGCCACCGCGGGGCCAAACTGGCCAGCCGCCTCATTGCACAAACCGACAAAACCCTGGGCGCCATTTTGCTTGGCAATACACTGTGTATTGTCGGCTCCTCTACCCTCGAAGTCGTCATTTCAGAGCGCCTGTTTGGTGAAGGCGATTACGTACTGATGTTTGGTTCACTGGCCATCACCTTTGCCATCCTCGTGTTTAGTGAGATCTCTCCTAAGGTGATTGCCGCCGCGCACGCCGAAAAGCTTGGCTTCGCCAGTAGTTATCTGTTATATCCATTATTGTGGCTATTTAATCCGGTCGTCTGGTTTGTCAATTTATTTGTCAAAGCCTTTCTCAAGTTGCTGGGTGTGCGCATTAATTTCAATGGCGAGGCCCAAGCGGTAACCACCGAAGAGTTACGCAGCATTGTCAGTGATGCCGGACAATATATTCCCTCGCAAAGCCGGACCATCCTGCTGAACCTGCTGGATCTCGAAGACATCATTGTGGACGATGCGATGACCGCACACACCCAGGTTGAATTTATCGACCTAGATGAACCCATAGACCAAATCATGGAGCAACTGGTACGTAGCCACCATTCACGCCTGCCAGTCCGACAGGGAGATCATGAGGATATTGTGGGTATTTTGCATGTGCGCAAGGTATTGCCACTGCTACGCGACTTTCACATAGGTAAAGCGCCGACCAAAGCTCTATTACAGGCAGCCATGAGTTTGCCCTATTACATTCCCTCGGGCACGCCACTCTACACACAATTACAACAGTTCCAGAAACGACATGAGCGCATTGCGCTTATCGTGGATGAGTATGGTGAATTCAAGGGTCTACTGACACTCGAAGACATTCTGGAAGAAGTAGTGGGCGAATTCACCACACAATCACCCGAACATGGCAGCCACTTTCATCAGCTCGAAGACGGCAGTTGGCTAGTGGATGGCAGTAGCTTATTGCGCGATCTCAATCGCAAATTGAAACTCTCTCTGCCAACAGATGGTCCACGCACATTGAATGGCTTAATTCTGGAGCATTTTGAGGATATCCCCGAGCCCAATACCAGCTTTAAAATTGATGAGCACAAGTTGGAAATTCTTGACGCACAGGATCGTGTTGTCAAACGCGTCAAAATTTACCCTTAAACCCTGATTTCTCTCGCATCCGCTCTTGAATTTTTTAATACAAGGCGCAAAATAAGTCCTAAGACAGGTATACAAAACTATGGTTCGACCCAAGCGTGATGGTGACTTGGCTCTGGAGTCCCAGGTCGCCAAACCCAAGCCTCCAGAACTTTACAAGGTGTTGTTACTCAATGACGACTACACCCCAATGGAATTTGTTGTGGCCGTCATTGAGCGGTTTTTTAACAAGTCCCGTGAACAAGCCACGCAAATCATGCTCAAAGTACATACCGAGGGAATGGGCGTGTGTGGTGTGTATCCACAAGATATTGCAGAAACCAAAATGCATCAGGTTCTAGAGTCTGCCCGCGAAGCACAACACCCCTTGCAATGCGTGATTGAGGCCGCTTGATGCTTTTAAAGGCATTGTGAGAATACAAGGCAAATACACTAGTACACTCTTGGTTAAATAGGTGTATTGTGGTGGTAGCATGATAACAAGTGTTTCTGGATCGCTTCGCTCATTTAAACTTGAGTAAAAAGCAACCTTGGGGCATTGAATTTTTTGAAGAAAAGCACGATAACAATAAACAGACAGGTTTTGCCAAATTGCAGCAGTGACATCTGCAAACGAGGCGTTTTGCAGTTTAGTGTAGTGTATTAAGGAAAGTCATCATGATTGCTCAAGAACTTGAAGTCAGCCTGCACATGGCATTTATGGACGCACGACAAAAGCGTCACGAACTAATTACGGTTGAGCATCTATTACTGGCTATGTTGGATAACCCGACAGCCGCAGAGGTACTGCGTGCATGTGGGGCCAAATTTGACACACTGCGCAGTGAATTGACCCAGTATATTGAAGAACATACGCCTACAGTGGCCGGCTCTGACGAGGTAGACACCCAGCCTACCCTGGGCTTCCAGCGCGTCATCCAGCGCGCCATGCTACATGTACAGTCCTCAGGTAAAAAAGAAGTGACTGGCGCCAACGTGCTGGTTGCCATTTATGGTGAAAAAGACTCGCATGCCGTATTTTTCCTGCACCAACAAGGCGTGACACGCCTGGATGTCGTCAATTTCATCTCGCATGGCGTGGCGAAAATTCAGGAAAACGAACCCAAATCTGCCAGTACCGAGCAAGAGACTGAAGGCGAAAGCGTCAGTACTGGTGCTCTGGAAAACTTCACCTTAAACTTGAACGCACAGGTGCTGGCAGGCAAGATTGATCCGCTGATTGGCCGTGGTCTGGAATTGGAACGTGTGATCCAGACCCTGTGCCGCCGCCGCAAAAATAATCCTTTACTGGTGGGTGAAGCTGGCGTGGGTAAAACCGCGATTGCCGAAGGCTTGGCCTCGCGCATCGTCAGCAACGACATTCCTGAAGTATTGGAAAATGCGACTGTCTACTCGCTCGACATGGGTGCACTATTGGCCGGGACCAAATACCGCGGCGACTTTGAACAACGCTTAAAAGCCGTCATGAAACAACTGGCCGAAAAACCAGATGCCATTTTGTTTATTGACGAAATTCATACCCTGATTGGCGCAGGTTCCGCCAGTGGCGGTACCTTGGATGCAAGCAACTTGCTGAAACCGGCCTTATCAAACGGCTCACTCAAATGCATAGGTGCGACGACTTACCAGGAATACCGTGGCATCTTTGAAAAAGACCATGCTTTGTCACGCCGTTTCCAGAAAATCGACGTGCAAGAACCAAGCGTAGCCGAAACCATTGAGATCCTCAAAGGTCTGAAAGCTAAGTTTGAAGAGCACCACAGCGTGAAATATAGCGCCAGTGCCTTGACCGTTGCTGCTGAATTATCTGCTAAATACATCAATGACCGTCATTTGCCAGACAAGGCGATTGATGTGATTGATGAAGCAGGTGCAGCACAACGCATTCTGCCCAAGAGCAAGCAGAAGAAAGTGATTGGCAATAAAGAGATTGAAGAAATCATTGCCAAGATTGCGCGCATTCCGCCCAAAAATATTTCCACCGATGACCGCAATGCCCTGAAAACCCTGGAACGCGACCTCAAAGCCGTGGTGTTTGGTCAGGACAAGGCGATTGAAGTGCTGGCGTCTGCTGTGAAAATGGCGCGTAGCGGCCTGGGCAATGGCAACAAGCCTATTGGTAGTTTCCTGTTCGCAGGCCCAACCGGCGTGGGTAAAACCGAGGTTGCCAAACAACTGGCTTATATCCTGGGCATTGAATTGCTTCGCTTTGATATGTCCGAATACATGGAGCGTCATGCGGTATCGCGTTTGATTGGTGCGCCTCCAGGCTATGTGGGCTTTGACCAGGGTGGCCTGCTAACGGAAGCAGTGACCAAGCAACCTTATTGCGTCTTGCTGCTGGACGAAATTGAGAAGGCCCATCCGGATATTTTCAATATCCTGCTGCAAGTGATGGACCATGGTACGCTGACCGATAACAACGGCCGCAAAGCGGATTTCCGCAATGTGACCATTATCATGACGACCAATGCCGGCGCAGAGAACCTGTCTAAAGCTAGCATAGGCTTTACTAACAGCAAGGATGTGACTGACGAAGCGGCCGATCTGAAACGATTGTTCAGTCCTGAATTCCGTAACCGTTTGGATGCGACCGTTTCATTCGGCGCACTTAACCAGGAAGTCATCTTGCGCGTGGTCGACAAGTTCCTCATGCAGCTTGAAGATCAGTTGCACGAGAAAAAAGTCGATGTCACATTCAGTGATGAACTCAAGGCCTACCTGGGTAGAAAAGGATTTGACCCACTCATGGGTGCACGTCCGATGGCTAGACTGATTCAGGACACCATCCGTAAAGCATTAGCAGATGAATTGCTGTTCGGCCGTTTGAGTGATGGTGGGCACGTACACATCGATATCGACGATAAGGATCAGATTCAACTGATTTTTAAAGAAGAAACGATTTCCGCGTAATCTTCACTCTGCAATAAAACCTCGCCAAAGAGTGCACAAAATGCGTGCACTCTTTGGCGAGAACCCAACGAATATGGGTATCAATATATTATCGTTTAGTGTAAAATCAACACGTTACGCATATATTCATCTCTGGTACGTTAATTGCTAACTCCAGCAATGCCGGTCAGTCATGATTTTGTACATGCAAAAAATTTTTTATCTATTACATTTATTGTGTTTGGTATTCGCCTTGCAGACCACTGCAGCGGAACCCGTAGTCACTACATCGCTATTACAGAGCAGCACCAGTGCAACGATGTTATCCAATGCCGCAGATGATATGTTGACGGCAGATTTTGGTGATGTCAGCAACAGCATCGATATGCTCGAAATTGCAGAAGTCGATGTAGACAAAATTCTGTTACCGGCTTTCAGCTACCCCGTACAACGTACCAGCAATCACATTCCGGAACATCAGCTACCTGATTACCATCCCCTGTTTGCTTTCTGGCTAGACCGGCCGCCCCAAATCCTCTAACAATCCTTGCACATACAGGCATGTTTGGTTGCCTGTGTATCATTTTAATTATTAATTAAGGTGACTGTGTCATGATAGGCATACAGTCATCGCAGAAGGATTATTATGTTGAGTAAGACCCGCTGGCGAACAGCGCGCAAGCTAATGTGGCTATGTTGTTGCGTGCCCTCACTTGCCTTTGCCGAAGTCACTTTCGACCTAAAAACACTGCTAGATAAAGCTGTCGCCGAAAACCCCATGATGGCGGTCAGCAAAGCACAAGTTGAAGCCGCAGCTGCGGGCATCACCGTTGCAAGGTCTTTCTACAACCCTGACCTTGAGTTGATGGCTGGCCCGGCCAGATACCGCGGCGTGCCAACGCCAGGCGCCACCGAAAGAAACTATGGTGTCACTATTTCACAACCCCTGGACTTTCCCGGCACTCGCACTTCCCGCCGTGAGCTAGCCGAGCAACAATTAACCTACGCAGAAAAAGGCATACAAACTACCAGCTTCGACTTGCGTAATCTGATCAAGCAAGCCTACTTAACCGTTCTGCTGCGTCAGCAGATTTTGCAAATGCTAGGCGCCAACCTGAGTGTCTTGCAGGAAATTCAAACCAAAATCAAACGCAAGGTTGAGGTAGGCGAAGCGGCCAGATACGAGCTCATCAAGGCCGATACTGAATTGCTGGCAGCAGAGCGGGATTACGCCAGCGCGCAAACACGTATTGATGAAGCCAAGGCGATTTTACGCGGCATGATAGGCAATATGCCTGACACCTTTGAGGTCAAATCTGAACTCCCTACCATTTCTGAATTGCCTAACATTACAGAGTTACGGCAATCTGCCGAGAACAATCCTTATTTGCAGCAACTCATCACAGCGAAAGACAGTGCTGAAGCCAAACTCAAGCTTGAGCAGGCCTTGCGTTTTCCGGGTCTGACTTTGAAGTCAGACTTTACCCAGGATCCAGACCTGAATACGTTCCGGCTTGGTGTTGTGCTGCCATTACCAGTCTGGAACCGTCGTGAAGGCCAGATTGCCCAGGCCGCTGCCGGGGTAGAAGAAGCAGATGCCAATATTCGCCTGCAAAAACAGGTATTGCGCAAAGAGATCGATAGCGCATACCAACGTAACGTGATCGCAAGTAACCAGCTCAAAGTATTTGAAAATGGCCTGCTGGAGCAATCACAAGCGACCTTGAGTCGTGCAGAAGCCGCTTATAAATTCGGAGAACGCGGCATCCTGGAATACCTGGATGCGCAACGCGTCAATCGTGATGTCAAACGGGACTATCTGATTGCTAAATTCGATTATTTTTTCAGTGTATTGCAAATCGAACGTTTCATCGGTTCTGATTTGGTTCAACCTTAAGGGGATGGTGATGTCTCGCGTGTTATTTTCAACCTTGTTAACTGCCGCACTGGCCGTCATGTCTACGGCGTGCTCCGAAAAACCAGCGCCGGCACCAGAAACGAAAGAAGTCGTCGACCCTAGCCTAGTCACCTTGACCAAAGAACTACAAGCCAACGTAAAAACCGGCCCTGTGACTGAAATACAGTTTGTGGATACGCTACGCATTCCTGGCCGCATCCAGGTCGATGAACAATTTGAGTCCCGCGCTGGCGCGTCCATTACTGGCCGTATCAGCACGCTGGATGTGAACCTCGGCGACGAAGTCAAAGCGGGCCAACGCCTGGCAACGATCAAAAGCACTGAGCTGGCGCAATACCAATTAAGCTATATTAAAGCCAGCCAACAGATGCAATTACATAAAAAAGCCGTTGATCGTGCAAAACAGTTGCTGGAAGCGGATGTCATCAGCCAGGCTGAATTACAACGTCGAGAAGGCGAGCTGAACGCAGCCAATGCAGAACTAAATGCCGCCCGTGACCAGTTGCTGGTGTTGGGCATGGCGCCCAACAGCATCTCTCAGCTAGGCCTGGCCAATAGTGGCATGTCTACTAGCCAGGTCAACTCCAAAATCACCGGGACGGTGATTGAACGCAAGGCTCGCCTGGGCCAGGTTGTGGCCCCGGCAGAAGAATTATTTGTGATTGCGGATTTGTCGCATGTGTGGGCTGTAGCCGAAATTCCAGAGCAACAGATTGCCCATATCAGCGAAGGCCAAAGCATTAATATCGAGGTCCCTGCGCTGAATGATGCCGAACTGACTGGCACCTTGGCATTTGTGGGCGATATTGTGAACCCGGCCACACGTACAGTGATGGCACGTGCCAATATCAGCAACAATAAAATGCTGCTCAAGCCTGACATGTTGATTACTATCCTGCTTGAAGCCAAACCGGAAAAAGTGGTTGCAGTGCCTGCGACGGCCGTGGTGCGTGAAAACAATGCAGACCATGTGTTTGTGCAAACCATGAAACCCACGCAATACAAACTGATACCCGTCACACTGGGACGCTCCTACGAGGGCCAGAGGGAAGTTCTGCAAGGCTTGCAACCAGGTGATCAAATCGTGCTGGATGGCGCTTTTCACGTCAATAACGAGCGTAAGCGCAAAGAAATGGAGTAAAGCATGATTGAATCGATGATTAGAGGCGCTCTCAAGCAGCGCCTCATTGTGCTGGTAATTGCCATCGCCCTGATCGGCGCCGGTTTATTTGCGGTTAAAAAACTGTCCGTCGATGCATTTCCGGATGTGACCAACGTCCAAGTCATGATTGCGACGCAGGCAACCGGAAAATCCCCTGAAGAAGTAGAACGTTTCATTACCGTCCCGCTGGAAATCGCCATGACTGGCCTGCCCGGCCTGACTGAAATGCGCTCGGTAAACAAAAATGCCTTATCACTGATTACGCTGGTATTTACGGACAGCACCGATGTCTATTTTGCCCGGCAACTGGTGATGGAACGCCTGATGGAAGTGATGGAGCGTATGCCGCAAGGCGTCACACCTATCCTTGGTCCTGTCTCTACCGGTCTCGGCGAAGTCTATCAATTCACGCTGGACAAACCTGGTGATGGCAAGAAAGAGCTAACGCGGGAAGATCTGACAGAAAGACGCGCTATCCAGGATTGGGTTGTGCGCCCCTTGCTGCGCGGCATTCCTGGCGTGGCCGAGATCAACTCTCAAGGCGGCTATGTCAAACAGTACCAGGTACTGGTCAATCCGGATCGGATGACGCATTTCTCCATCAAGCTAAAAGATGTGTATGAAGCCTTGGCGCGCAACAACGCCAATAGCGGCGGCGGTATTCTTCCGCATTATGCAGAGCAATACTTGATCCGGGGTGTGGGCCTGGTGCAAAACCTGGACGATATCCGCAATATGGTGCTCAAAGAAGAAAATGGCATCCCGGTCTACATCCGTGATGTAGCAGAAGTCACCATCGGCCACGAGGTGCGTGTCGGCGTCGTCCTGAAAAACGGCGACACCGAATCGGTTGGCGGGATTGTGATCATGATGCGCGGCGGTAACGCCAAGGAAGTTGTCAGCCGTATCAAGACACGGGTAGAAGAAATCAACAGTAAAGGCATGTTGCCACATGGCCTGCAAATTGTGCCTTATTACGATCGTAGTGAACTGGTCGATGCAGCGCTGCACACCGTGACCAAGGTGCTGATTGAAGGCATTATTTTGGTGATTGTGATTCTGTTCCTTTTCCTCGGCGATGTGCGTTCCAGCCTGATTGTGGTGGGCACCCTGGTGCTGACGCCACTGATTACCTTTATGGTGATGAACCATTACGGTATTTCAGCCAACCTGATGTCCTTGGGCGGGCTGGCGATTGCCATTGGCTTGATGGTGGACGGTTCTGTGGTGGTGGTTGAAAATGCTTTTCACCATTTGGGTCACCGCAAGGACGAGAGCAAAATCCGCGTTGTGCTAGAGGCCGCCAGTGAAGTGGCAACCCCAGTGTTATTTGGCGTAGGCATCATTATCCTGGTGTTCTTGCCATTGATGACATTGGAAGGCATGGAAGGCAAAATGTTTGCGCCTTTGGCATACACCATTGCCATCGCCTTGTTTGTCTCGCTGGTCTTGTCGCTGACCATGACCCCTGCGCTGTGCTCTTATGTATTAAAAGGGGGTAGCGGTGAAGATACCAAGTTGATACAGACTATAAAGAAACCCTACCTGTCGGCCTTGAACTGGGTGCTCAAAAACGAGAAGAAAACGATTACTTTCTCGGCACTGTTTTTTATTGGCACGATTGCCCTGTTCCCGTTCCTGGGTACTTCCTTTATCCCGGAAATGAAAGAAGGTTCTATCGTACCGGGGATTAACCGTGTGCCCAATATTTCGCTGGAAGAGTCCATGAAAATGGAAAACAAGGCGATGAAGCTAATCATGGAGCAAGTGCCAGGCGTGAAATCTGCCATCTCTGGTCTTGGTCGCGGCGAAAGCCCGGCGGACGCGCAGGCACAAAACGAATCCACGCCTATCATCAGCCTGAAACCCCGTGAAGAATGGCCGGAAGGTTGGACGCAGGATGACATTGCCGAGAAGATGCGTGCAGTGCTGGAGAAATACATCCCCGGTGTACAAATCATCATGGCGCAGCCGATTTCTGACCGCGTGGATGAGTTGCTGACTGGGGTTCGTGCCGATGTGGCAGTCAAGATCTTTGGTGAAGACCTGGATACACTGAAACAAAAAGCAGACGAAATTGCCAGGATTGCTGGTACGGTAAAAGGCGCCACCGAAATCAAGGTGGAAAAGGTATCAGGGCAGCAATACCTGAATATTACCATTGACCGCCAGGCCATTGCCCGTCATGGCATTAACACTGCCGATGTGCACGATATCGTTGAAACAGCGATTGGCGGCAAGATTGCTACCGAGATTTTCGAAGGTCAGCGCCGATTCTCGGCGGCAGTTCGTTATCCGGAGTCTTTCCGTAACAATGAAGAAGCTATCCGCAATATCATGCTGACTTCACCGAATGGTTCCCGCGTGGCATTGGATGATGTGGCAGATATTGAGGTCAAGGACGGGCCGGCACAGATCAGCCGCGAACTGGCCAAGCGCAGGATTGTGATTGGTGTGAACGTGAAAGATCGCGACCTGGGCGGCTTCGTTGCTGAACTGCAACAAGTGCTTGATCAGCGCCTGCAGTTGCCTGATGGTTACTACCTGGAATATGGCGGCCAGTTCCAGAACATGGAACGTGCCATGGGCCACCTGATGATTATTATTCCAGTGACGATTGCAGCGATTTTCTTCTTGCTGTTCTTGCTGTTCCAGTCGATACGCTTTGCCACCATGATTATTCTGGTGCTGCCTTTTGCCTCTATCGGCGGCGTGATTGCCTTATTCGTGACAGGTGAATATTTGTCAGTGCCTGCCTCCGTGGGTTTCATTGCCTTGTGGGGGATCGCCGTACTCAATGCCGTCGTGCTGGTATCGTATATCCGCACGCTACGCGAAGAAGGCCTGGATCAGCTAGAGGCTATCCGCAAAGGCTGTGCCCAACGTTTCCGACCAGTGATGATGACGGCGACAGTGGCGATGTTGGGTCTGGTGCCGTTCCTGTTTGCCACAGGGCCAGGTTCCGAAGTGCAGCGCCCATTGGCAATTGTCGTGATTGGTGGCTTGATTACGTCTACCTTGCTGACATTAATCGTGGTGCCGACCTTGTACCGTAAGTTTGAAGAAAGCAGAATAGAGGCATAATCCATGATTGCCGATATTCAAAGCGCTAAGGACACTTTATATGAAAGAAATTAAAGCCGTCATACAACCTGCGAGACTGCCTAAAATTCGCTCGGCCCTGCGGAATATCAAGGGTTTTCCCGGCATGTCAGTCAACAAAATGGAAGGTTGTGGCCCACACTTGCAAAAACCCAGTATCGGCGTACGGGAGGAGTTGACGGACTACAGTCCTAAAGTCTACCTGTACATGGTGGTGCCGGATGAATTGGTAGAGGGCATATTACAAACCATTACTGAAGTGGCGCATACTGGCAATGTCGGTGATGGCATTGTCTGGGTGACACCGGTAGAGCGCATCATCCGCTTATCAGAAGAAATTACGGTGCTGGATTAAACAACTAGGTGGGTTGTAAAGAACGCCAGCCCAGCCCTTCTTGCTGACTGGCAATTTGCACCCACTCACTCGCGCACTGCAACACCTCACTCAACGCCTGCTTTGCCAAAGCAGGCGTATTATTTTTCTCGCTCAGGTGCGCTGCCACCAGATGTTTGAGCTTGCTATTGTCCAGCTGGCTTAATAACTGCGCACTCGTCTGGTTATCCAGATGCCCTAACCAGCCGCCTACCCGCTTCTTGAGTGAATGTGCATAGGGTCCAGTACGCAGCATCTCCAGGTCATGATTACATTCCAGCAGCAACCCATCACACCCTTGTAATATCATCACAATATGTGGCGTAACACTCCCTACATCCGTCAACACGCCCAGCTTATGATTGCCGTCCCCGAACACGAATTGGGCAGGCTCCCGCGCATCGTGCGGCACCGGATAAGGCTGAACCTCAATCTCATGCAGTGCAAACGTGGTATGTGCATCTATGATATGAATATTGATGGCCTGTGATGGCAAATAACGCTGGCACATGCTGTACGTCCCGTGCGTGAGCCAGACCGGGATTTGATAGCGTGCGGCCAGTTTGAACACACCACGTGCGTGGTCATCATGTTCATGCGTCACAAGGATACCCGTCAACTGCTCAGGCTGTAACTGCAACCGCGCAAGGCGTTGCACCGTTTCTTTGACGCTAAAGCCACAATCAAGCAAAAGCCGGGTTTCCCCGGCTTCTACCACAGTGGCATTACCTGCACTGCCACTGCCTAGTGATGCGAATCGCACAGCTTGCTCCGTTTACTTCAACTGATCATAGAGCAGTGAAATAATGCGGTTGGCCGTGGTGGAGGTGTTGCGTTTATTTTCAGGGGTCAACACATAAACATCAGTGGTGTCATCTGCATTTTCCAGTACCTGGATATGATACTGTTTGCTGGATTTATCCCCGTCAGATGTTCCTTTCCAGAACTTGGTCTTGTCGCCGGGCTTCACATCCGCCGGGGTAGTACTTTTCTCATCATCATCGCTACCCCAGAACTTCAGGCGTTCCAGTAATCCTTTCTTCTGCTTGATCGGGTCTTCTGCATCCGTGTCTGCATAGCGTACGTAGAAAATGCCCTCGGAACGGTTTTTGTCTTCGGTCACAAAACCAATACGATCCAAGGCCAGGCCAACACGGCGCCAGGCACGGTCAAACGGCTCGTTCAACTTCAAGGTGACGCTCTGGTCAGACTCCTTGACCACATCTGCACGCTTGTCTGAAGCAGATTGCGCCATCACCTGGTCTGCTTTCTGCTCATCCAGACCTAATTTCACCATCATGCGGCGGAGTAATTCTGCGTCCAGGTCAGCATCAAACTCCTGTCCGGCATTGTTCTTGTTCTCAGCCGCGTTGGGGCGATAACCAGTATCAATGACACCCAATTGGGTCTGCACATAATTTTTGCCATCATCCGGTGCACCGGCGACAGTACGGTGCGTCATATAGATTTCGGTGGTGCCGTCTTTCTCCCCACGTTCCAGACGCGTGCGGAATTTACGCCTATCGGCAAAACCAGAAAGTTTATCCAGCCAGGCATCAAACTTTTCACCATAGCCACGGTTATCTTCCTTGGGCTTGATGGCATCAGACTGCAACCACTCGGTTTCAATCACGCCAAGCTCAGGATTCTCTACCCTGACAGCAAAGCCTTGATCCAGCCAGAAATCACGTACAATCGGCCAGATTTTTTCCGGAGGCGCATTCACCACCAGCCAGCGCTGCTGGCCTGCTTTCACCATGCGCACGTTTTTCATGTCTGCCAGCACAGGTTGTGGACCATTCTGCTCTTGCACTTCCTGGTTCTGGCTATAGGCTGAGTAACTGGTGCTGCCAGGCACATTGTAAGTACTGCTGGTACGCATCGCGGTCAGGTCTGGCGGCACTTCAAGTGGCCTGGAGCGACCTGCGCCCTTGTAGTCAGAACTATTATCAATAAACGGGATGGAATCGCACGCTGAAAGCGCTGTGACCAGACTGGCCAGCACCACACGTTGTAACCAAACATGACTCATGTATTTCACTTGTTTCACCCTAAATTAGTTTTAGCCGATCAAGCGGCAATTTCTGCCTGCTTCATGGCATTGCGCAATACTTCATGATATTGGCTGGATAAATTGACCAGCGGCAAACGGATGCCGGTGGCAATCATTCCCATTTGTTGTAATACCCATTTCACTGGAATCGGGTTCGCTTCTACAAACAACTTCTGGTGCAATGCAAACAGTTTGGCATTGGCCGCTTTGGCTGCGGCCAGGTTGCCATTCAAAGCATGCTCGCACATTTCGTGCATTAATTTGGGCGCGACATTGGCCGTAACCGAAATCACGCCTTTCCCCCCCAATAACATCAGGGCCAGCGCAGTGGCATCATCCCCGCTGTATATGGCGAACTCCGCTGGTGCACGCAACAGCAAATCGGTCCCGCGCTCAATCCCGCCTGTCGCATCCTTAATCCCGACAATGTTGCGAATCTGCGCCAGGCGCAATACGGTGTCATTCGACAAGTCGCAACCGGTGCGGCCTGGCACATTATAGAGAATTTGCGGGATATCGACCGCCTCAGCCACGGCTTTAAAGTGCTGATACAAGCCCTCTTGGGAGGGCTTGTTGTAATACGGTGCCACCAGCAGACACGCATCTGCGCCGACTGCCTTGGCTTTGGCAGTCAGTTCAATGGCTTCAGCAGTGGAGTTTGCGCCAGTACCGGCAATGACTGGCACGCGTTTGGCAACATGCTCAACGGTAGTTTTGATCAGCAAGCAGTGCTCATCCACATCCACCGTGGGCGACTCGCCGGTCGTGCCAACGATGACAATGCCATCCGTCCCTGCCTCTACATGAAAGTCGACCAGCTTTTTGAGGGCGTCCAGATCCAAACGTCCATCTTCAAACATGGGGGTCACGATTGCGACCAAACTGCCCGTTAACATACCTAGCGCCATCTTTAAGAATAAAGCGAATATTTTAACTGATTATCCGGTCTAACGCCAAAGAACGCTCCTACTTGCTGTATCGGGACGGATACAAGCGCAAGACGGCGGTAAAATCACTGGCGTCCTGCTGCGGCAGGCTTTTTCCACCTCGCTCCCGGCCAAAGAAAAAGCAAGGTTTCGGTTATAATAAAACTCTTAGCAACCTATCTTAAACGGCTATTTAGCCAGGATCCAATGCAGACGACTCACCGCGATCACATGATTGAAGTCGAAGAGACTGCGCCTGAGCTGCCAGAACGATTTGTCGACCTCATTGCAAAGATAGATGCGGCATTACCGCAAACTCAATGCCGCCAATGCGGTTACGAGGGATGCAAACCTTATGCTGAAGCGATCGTCCGCGGAGAGGCCAATATCAACCAATGCCCGCCTGGAGGAGAAGCTGGCATTCATGCGCTTGCCAAATTACTGCAACGTCCTTTCCAGGCATTAAATCCGGCCCACGGCATGACCAAACCCAAAGCAGTGGCCTTGATTGATGAGGAAACATGCATAGGCTGCACCCTGTGCATTCAGGCCTGTCCCGTTGATGCCATTTTGGGCGCATCCAAACTGATGCATACAGTGATTTCTCAGGAATGCACTGGCTGTGAGCTATGTTTACCGCCCTGCCCGGTGGACTGCATAGAGATGCAAACGATTCCCGGCCGACCTACCGCCATGAATGAAGCTGAAGCCGCGCTAGCAAGACAACGCCACCAGCAACGCCTTTCTCGCCTTGCCCTTGAAAAACAGAAGACCGCCCAAACCTACAGCAAACGCAACCAGACGATTGTTACGACCGAGACACCCTCAACCGAGGTGCTCAAGAAAAATGCCATTGCCGCAGCCATGGCGCGCGTCAAAGCGCAAAAGACAGGTTGACCCTGTGACCTATGATTGAAACCGTTTTATGAATGCACAAAAAAGACTGGCGATATTTGAGCGGCTGGCCAAAGCCATCCCCAACCCGACCACTGAGCTGGAGCATAGCTCCACGTTCGAATTACTGATTGCCGTCATCCTGTCTGCTCAGGCGACAGACAAAGGTGTCAATATCGCCACCCGTCAATTGTTCAAGGTGGCCAACACACCGCAGGCTATCCTGGATTTGGGGCTGGCAGGTCTTGAAAGTTACATCAAGACCATAGGTCTTTACCATGCCAAAGCCAACAATGTTCTCAAATGCTGCCAGCAATTGATTACTCTGCATGGCGGCGAAGTGCCAGATAACCGTGAGGCGCTGGAAGCGTTAGCTGGCGTTGGACGCAAAACAGCTAATGTCATCCTCAATACCGCGTTTGGCCAGCCGACCATTGCCGTTGATACGCATTTGTTCCGCGTGGGCAACCGCACCAAACTGGCGCCAGGGAAAAATGTGCTGGAGGTGGAAAAACGTTTTTTAAGCACCACTCCCAAGCAGTTTTTGAAAGATGCCCACCACTTACTGATTTTGCATGGCCGTTACACCTGCGTGGCCCGCAACCCAAAATGCGGGGAATGCTGCATTGCCGACTTGTGCGAATTTCACGACAAACAAATACATCCGGTTCCGCCACCGGCAGGAGTTTGAGTATGGCCTTGTTCAATCCTAGCCGTGATGAAGTACGCCAGTTTTTCTTTGATGCCTGGGCGAAGTTCAAGCAACAGAAAACACTGACCGAGCTCGAGAAAATGGCTGTCGGCATCATGCATATGCATCCTGAATATCACAGTATCCTTGATCAGCCGGAACATTACTTGCAGCAAGCTTATTACCCGGAAATGGGCGAAACCAACCCATTTTTACATATGAGCTTGCATCTCTCCATCCAAGAGCAAATCAGCATCAACCAGCCGACAGGCATTACACAGGCTTATGGCAAGCTGTGTACACACTTCCAGGAAGAGCATGGAGCGCAGCATGCCCTGCTGGAATGCCTGGCTGAAACTATCTGGCTGGCACAGCGTAATCAGACAGGACTGGATGCGGCACATTATTTAAGCTTGATAGAACAGCGCGCCAACATCAAGCCACACAAATAAGGCCATGTCTTGCCACGATTGGCTTATCAAACGCAAAGCCTGTTAGCTTGACGCAATCTCTACGTCATCTGCATGCTTGTTTTGCAAGGCTACCCAATGTGAAACAAGCGTCAAACCCACCGCTAATAAAGTTGGTCCCAGAAAAATTCCAATAAAACCAAACGCGAGCGCGCCACCCAGTACCCCTAGTACAACCAACAGCATGGGCAAATGTGAAGAATGGCTAATAAGAATAGGCTTGATGACATTATCCACACTACTAATCACCAGCAAGCCATAAAACCCTAAAAATATCGCCCAGCCTGATTCGCCATGGCTAAACAGCCATAGCGCAGCCCCGCCCCAAACCAAAGGCGGGCCCACAGGCACGACTGACAGAAAAAAGGTCGCCATAGCCAACAGCAAAGGCATCGGTGCCCCCGCAAGCCAAAAACCAAAGAGAGCCACAGTGGATTGTGCTAATGCCGTCCCAAATATACCCAGCATCACACCTTTGACTGTCATGCAAGACAATTGCAGCATTTCCTCACCCAAGGCACCTCCCAGCCGCCTGACCATCGCCTTGACAGCGTTGGCCATGCGAGCACCATCGCGGTAAAAAAAGAAAGCAATGAACACAACGAGTAACAATTGCATAAAACCGCTCATCACCAACTGTACTGCTCGCAACAAATAACTGCGCAAAGGCACGGCATATTGATGCGTCATCCGCATCAAGGCTTCATTGCTTAACAATGCACTTTGCCATGCGTCAGCAAGCTGCGTCCCTATCACAGGGATGCGCGCCACCCAAGGGGGCGCGCGTGACGGCAGGCTCTGTAGGAAAAGCCGCGCCTCATTCAGTAAGAGTGTGGCTGAATCGGTCAGATGCACAGCAAGATAGGCCATCGGCAGAATCAACGCGAGCAGCAGGAACAAAGTCATTATCACAGCGGCCAAGGCATCACGCCTGCCTAATTGCAACCAGATACGATGATATAACGGCCAGGTAAACACGCAGAGTACCGCTGCAAATAACACCGCAGCCATAAAAGGATGCAAAACAAATACGCAGCCGATGATCAGGAGAGTAATCAGGGCAATACGCGCAATCTGGTTGGTATTAATCATATGCAGTCTGGAGATGGTATGAATGTATTTGATTATCTCGCAGGATGTGGATTTATTGGCAAACTTTATGCCTGCGGAAGATTAACCGCCCATGCATGGCTGACAGGAAGTTCTGAAAGCATCACCTCTTTGCGCAACCGCATCATTTTGTAAAATAGGGATGCAACAAGTCAAGAGGATCAAATATCGACGGCCTGAATATTCCGTCGTGGGGCAAACTGTGCTTCAATAGCCAGCATGAAATCTAACCCGCATGACTGGCTGAAAGAACATGGTGATTATCTTTACCGTTTTGCACTGGCGCGCTTGCGTGACGTGCATCAGGCCGAAGACGTAGTGCAGGAAACACTGCTCGCTGCAATCAAAAATCCAAACTTTGCCGAACAATCCAGCCCACGCACTTGGTTAACCGGTATTCTCAAACACAAAATCATTGATTGCATGCGCAAACAGATACGGGAAACACCAGTGTCCGAATTGCTCAGTGAAGAAGACGCCAATATGGATGATTTTTTTGATGACACCGGGCATTGGGCAGAAAAACCGCAAGCCTGGGATGTACCACATGATGCGCTGCAGCAAACCCAGTTTCTGAAAGTGTTACAGCAATGCATGGAACGTTTACCACAGAAACTGGCGGCCATTTTCACCATGCGCGATGTCGACGAGATGGATAATGATGAAATATGTAAGGAACTCGGCGTCACCGCGACCAATGCATGGGTCATGTTATACCGCGCCCGTATGGGTTTACGTAAGTGCCTGGAGTTGCACTGGTAAATTGTCTATGGTGAAACGGAAGAAGAAATGCTGAATTGCAAACAAACCAGCCTGCTGGTATCGCAATCACTCGACCGCCCGCTCACCTGGCGTGAGCGTTGGGCCGTCAGAATACATTTGCTGATTTGTGTGTATTGCCGACGCTTTAAGCAACAACTCAAATGGATTCGTGGCTGCATGCCACGTTGGCAGCAACAAGCCAGCGAGCGTAGCGATATTGTATTACCTATGGCGGCAAGGGAGCGTATTGCACAACAACTGGACAAATTTTACTGATGATTTTTATTTCACCCTGTTAAAAAAGGAACTAACATGTCTACTCATAAAATGGCTGCAATTACCGGTGCTGTTGCTTTGTCTATGGCTGCCGCTTCTGTCCATGCAGAAAATCCGTTTGAATTAAAAACACTCGCGCAAGGTTACCAGGTGGCAGATGCTGCCGACAGCAAAGCCAAAGAAGGCAAATGCAGCAGTGGTAAATGCGGCTCTCATATGAAGCATGGCAACAAAAGCGGCAAAACTAAAGAAGGCTCTTGCCACCACGAGAAAACCAAGGAAGGTGCCTGCTCTGCCGACAAGATGAAAGAAGGCAGCTGTTCGGCAGAAAAAATGAAAGAAGGCGCCTGCCACGCCAGCAAATAAACAAGACGGATACCTTGGCACAACGGTCTGATATTCGCGGGGCAGGACTGGGGCTAAAGCGCGAGCTACTGCCCCAATTGATGCAGCATCAAGGGAAACCTTGGCTGTCGCAATTGCAATTCCTCGAAATTGCGCCGGAGAACTGGATAGCGGCGGGCGGCAAATATGCCGCCGAGCTGGACTGGTTAAAGCAACATTATCCTATCGTATGCCATGGCTTATGCCTGTCACTGGGCGGGCCTGACCCTCTTAACATCCCTTTTTTGCAGCAGGTCCGTCGATTTCTGGATGACTTCGAAATCCCCCTCTACACCGAACATCTCAGCTATTGCAGTGATTTATCTAATGGCTACATTTACGACTTGCTGCCCATTCCATTTACTGAAGAAGCCATTAGATATGTGGCTCAACGCATCCGGCAGACTCAAGACACTTTGCAACGGCGCATTGCTGTGGAAAACACTTCTTTTTATGTGGACGCGCCCATCTCCGAGATGGACGAAATAGATTTCATCAATGCCGTGCTGACGGAAGCTGATTGTGACTTGCACCTGGATATCAATAATGTGTACGTGAATAGCGTCAACTTTGGTTTCGATCCCTATGCTTTCTTGGACAAGATACCGGTTGATCGAGTGGTTTACGGCCACATGGCCGGGCATTTGCAGGTATCGCCCGGCCTGCTGGTAGATACTCATGGCGAAGCTATTGCTGACCCTGTGTGGCAATTACTCAAATATGCTTATGACAGGTTGGGAGGCTTTCCTACGCTGCTGGAACGCGACAGCAATTTCCCACCCTTAGCGGACCTGATGCAGGAAGTGGATCATATTGTGTCTCTACAGCATCACGCAGAGACTACGCATCAGTCATTGCTGGATAAGATTGCATGATGCCCGCTACATTTCAAACCTACCAGGCTGCGTTTACAGCACACTTACGGCAACCGTCCATTCACGCCAAACCTGCTGGCGTAGACAGCAAACGTATACGTGTCTATCGTGAAATCGTCTTCAATAACTTTGTTGCCAGTGTCAGCACCTGTTTTCCGGTATTGCTGGGCATCCTGGGTAAACGTCATTTTGGCAAACTGGTGAGGCAGTGTTTTTTTTCCCAGCAATTCAAAAGCCCCCTGTTTCAGGATATTCCAGGCAGTTTTGTTGATTTTTTACAGTCATTAAACTCACCGGAGTTACCAGACTATACCGCGCAACTTGCCCATTATGAGTGGATAGAGCTGGTGCTGAGCAGGCAAATTGAGACAGAGGCTGTTGCATTGCCGGCGGCGCTTATCGCAGAAGCCAGCGCACTGTTACACTATGAAGTGCGATTGCCAGCCGTATATCGTTTGTTAAAGTATGATTTTGCTGTTCATCAACTCTCTAGAAAGCGGCGCGCAATTACTCCTGAAGTGACCTATTTGCTGGTCTACCGCGCCCCGGATTTCCGGATTCGGTTTATACAACTCAATGCGGTCACCTTCCAGTTACTACAGCAATTGCAAACACAGACCAAGACATCAGAGGGCCATTTGCAAGACCTGGCCAAAAACTTGCCCCATTTAGCTACGGAATCCGTCATGAGGTTTGGCATGCAAACGCTCTATGCGCTTTATCAACAGCAGGCCCTCAGGACAGATGGAAGCGTGACAACTTCTAATCAGCAATCCTTTTAAACAGATTCACGTTAAACAGGTTCACGGGCGAATAGAGTGATCTCTTGGGAGGCTGCAACTCTTGTAAAAACAACATTTTTGTCTAAAACCATATTTCGTTTCTGGTTTTTACATTCAACCACCCTCGCTAATTATTACTTCACAAAGGAAAATGATAAAATAACTATAATATTTACATTTAATTAATTATGCAAAACTCACTCGCCAAAGATGCTTTAAAACAATTCAGGATTATTTTCGGTACGGTCAGACAACATTTTAGGGAAATTGAAGCTTCTTGCGGCATCTCAGGTTCTCAGCTTTGGTTGTTACATGAAATTTACACACATCCAGACCTCGGTGTTTCGCGCCTGGCTGACAACCTTGCCATCCACCAATCCACTTGCAGCTTGCTGGTAGAGAAGCTGGTGAAAAAACAGCTGGTGAAAAAACAGCGTCTGGCGGAAGACCAGCGCAAAGTCGGTTTGATAGTGACGCCTGCCGGCCAGGCCGTATTAGCCAATGCGCCACAGCCACTGGATGGCATTCTGCCGCAGGTATTGGCCACCCTCGATACAGAAGCGCTGCAAAGTTTAAACGCGTCTCTCAAAATGGTGATTAGTAAATTGGATACGCAATCATCCAATACACTCGCCAATCATCCGTTGGCAGAGATGTAACCGGGGGACGAGAAATAAAAAAGCCGGCAGTTGCCGGCCTTTTTATTCGGTATAGCGCCGCTATTCGCCGAACACTGCTGACTCACGTGCATTTGCGAGCTTGATCACTTCTGCTTTACCAGCGTTATCCAGATCCCACCACTGGCGGATTTCATCCAGGGTTCTGAAACAGCCTTGGCAAAAGCCATTGCTTTCATCAATGCTGCAAACGCCTACACAGGGAGATGGAATTTCTTGGTCAGACATACTTTTTCCTTAGACGTGGCTAGTTTAGCTCAAAGCCCCATGACAGTTCTTGTAACGTTTACCAGAGCCGCATGGGCAGGGGTCATTACGTCCCACGCGCACACCTTCCGGCAAGTTCGGTGATGATGCCGCGCTGTCAGTGTTGTAATCGGTGTGCTGGTATTGCAAATTACCGACTTCTGCCGCGCGCATGGCCTCTTCTGCACGACGCTCTTCCTCTTCAAGCTCTTCACGTGAGCGCACTTGTACCTGCATTGTGATTTTCGTTACTTCGCTCTTGACAGTATTGAGCAGGGACTCAAATAACTCAAACGCCTCACGCTTGTACTCCTGTTTGGGATTTTTCTGCGCATAAGAACGCAGATGTATGCCCTGGCGTAAATGATCCAGCGCTGCCAAATGCTCGCGCCAGTGATTATCCAGACTTTGCAGCATGACTGCGCGCTCGAAGTTACGCATATTGTCATTGCCAGCCATCGCCTCTTTTTCTGCATAGCTCTCATTAGCCGCATTGAGGATACGCTCACGCAATGTTTCTTCATGCAGGTCTGGGTTATTTTCCAGCCATTCAGCCACGGGCAGGCTGATAGACAGCTCGGCCTGCAAAGCTTGCTCAAGTGCAGGAATCTCCCATTGCTCTTCAACACTGCCAGGTGGCACATACGTATTAAACAGGCTATTAATCACATCCTCACGCATGGCTCGAATCGTTTGGCCGACATCAACTGATTCCAGCAGCTCATTGCGCTGCTCGTAAATGACCTTGCGTTGGTCATTGGAAACATCATCGTATTCCAGCAATTGCTTACGGATATCAAAGTTACGGCCTTCTACCTTGCGTTGTGCGTTTTCAATCGCTCGCGTCACCATGGCGTGCTCAATCGCTTCGCCCTCAGGCATGTTGAGGCGGGTCATGATCGCTGCCACACGTTCACCGGAGAAAATGCGCAAGAGCGGATCTTCCAGGGAGAGATAAAAGCGGCTGGAGCCTGGATCACCCTGGCGGCCGGCACGGCCACGCAACTGGTTATCGACACGGCGGGACTCGTGACGTTCAGTCCCGATAATATGCAAGCCGCCTGCTGCCAATACCGCATCGTGGCGTTGCTGCCATTCTGCTTTCAATTGCGCCACCTTGGCTGTTTTTTCAGCCTCGGATAATTTATCATCCTGCTGGATGGCATGAATTTCATTTTCTGAATTACCACCGAGCACAATATCGGTACCCCGACCAGCCATGTTGGTTGCAATGGTAATCACACCAGGACGTCCGGCTTCGGCGACAATGGTCGCTTCACGTTCATGTTGTTTGGCATTGAGCACCTGGTGCTCCAGCTTGGCTTGCGTCAAAAACTTGGAAATCAGTTCGGAGTTTTCAATCGAAGTGGTACCGACCAGTACCGGCTGGCCTTTAGCCTGGCACTCCTTGATGTCTTCAATGACCGCCTTGTACTTTTCCATGCCAGTGCGATACACCTTATCCATGGCGTCAATACGCTGTACTGGCCGGTGCGTTGGAATCACCACCGTTTCCAGACCATAAATCTGGTTGAACTCGTAGGCCTCGGTATCTGCTGTACCAGTCATGCCACTAAGTTTGTGGTACATGCGGAAGTAATTCTGGAAGGTAATCGAAGCCAGTGTCTGGTTTTCCTTCTGGATGGTCACACCTTCCTTGGCTTCTACCGCCTGATGCAGGCCATCAGACCAGCGGCGTCCCGGCATCATACGGCCAGAAAACTCATCGACAATCACGATTTCGCCATTACGCACCACATAATGCTGGTCACGGTGATACAGGTTTTGTGCACGCAGGGAAGCATACAGGTGATGCACCAGGGTGATATTGGCGGGCTCATACAAACTGGAACCCGCTGTTAACAAGCCGGTTTGCTCCAATAGCTGCTCAGCATGCTCGTGACCGGCCTCACTCATGGTCACACTCTGCGCCTTTTCATCGACCCAGAAATCGCCTTCACCCTCTTCCACCTGTTGACGCACCAATTGCTTGGCTACTTCATTGATTGCGCCATACAAATCCACACTGTGTTCAGCCTGACCGGAAATAATCAGCGGCGTACGAGCTTCGTCGATCAGGATGGAGTCCACTTCATCCACCAGCGCATAATGCAAAGGGCGCTGCACGCGCTCCTCTTTGCTGAACACCATGTTGTCGCGCAAATAGTCAAAGCCGAACTCATTATTGGTACCATAGGTAATGTCAGCTGCGTAAGCCTGTTGCTTGGCATCATGGGGCATTTGTGACAGATTAATCCCCACTGTCAGGCCCAAGAAGTTATACAGCTTGCCCATCCATTCGGCGTCGCGCTTGGCCAGGTAATCATTCACTGTCACTACATGCACACCTTTGCCAGTCAAAGCATTCAGGTATGTTGGCAATGTCGCTACCAGCGTCTTACCTTCACCGGTACGCATTTCGGCAATCTTGCCTGCATTGAGCACCATGCCGCCAATCAGCTGCACGTCAAAATGTCGCATGCCCAAGACACGTTTACCGCCCTCGCGTACTACGGCAAATGCTTCAGGCAACAGCTTCTCTAATGTTTCACCATTGGCATACCGTTGCTTAAACTCTTCTGTTTTTGCACGCAATTGCTCATCTGTGAGCGCCTGTGTATCAGGTTCCAGGGCATTGATTTGTTTGACGATTTGCTGATATTGCTTGACCAGTCGATCATTCCGACTGCCAAATAACTTTTTAAACAACGAGGCTAACATGAGTCACACCGATTTCCGCATGCGCGGCGTTAATAGAAATAAACCGAGATTGTATAAGATATAGAGGGAGGTTGTCTCAACTATTGCATCAATCACTACTTTACTCAGGAGTGGTTCCTGAGATATTCGCGCGGATCAAGTGGGTTGCCATTGAGCCGGATTTCATAATGCAAATGCGGACCGGTGGAGCGGCCAGTACTACCAATGAGGGCGATTTTCTGCCCTTTGGTCACGCGCTCTCCTGCCTTGACCAGCAATTTAGAATTGTGTGCATACCGGGTTTCCAGACCTGAGCCATGGTCAATTTTTAACAAATTGCCATAGTCAGGTGTTTGTACCGCCGTGGTCACAATCCCATCGGCTGCTGCATAAACCGCAGTACCGACTGACGCCGGAAAATCCAAACCTTCATGAAATGCGCGGTGCCCGCTCAACGGGTCAATGCGCCAACCATAACTGGAAGAACTGTAAGCCACCCCTACAGGACTGCTATTTGGCAACATTTCACGCAATACGCTACTCTGCAACAGCTTGGCTTCAAGTTTGCCCTGGAACTCATCACGAACATCGAGATCGGCCGACATCTGCTCAATAATTGTCTTCAGGTCATCTTCACTTAAAGGCGAATCTTTCACCAAGGGCCCACCTTGACCCATCAGGTCATTGACAGGTGTTCTTTGGTTGATAGGCTCGGCACTTGACTTGACACCTGCCAGTTTGGATAGACGCTGGTTCTGGGCGTCCAGCCGTAATATACGTGCCTGCAACTCACCAATCTGCTTGGCATAGGCATCGAGGTGGCTTTGGGTAGACAACATGGCACCACGCAAATGTGGGGGCAACATGGCTTTCACGCCCTGGGATTTAATCACTTGCTGCGGGGTAATAAATAGCAAGGTGAGTACCACAGGGACAAGAATCAGTGCCAGCACTATGCCCAAACTTTCAAACACACCCAGCGTTTTGGGTTTGGCCATTTTTTCTGAAACAATAATGATATTAATCATGCTACGAACTCTCGTTATTCACCGGCGTTTAGATGGTAGACCCAATCGGACGACCTGCGTGGTGTACAATATTCAAGCATTCTGTGGACAATCCGCCATGTTCAAAATCAACCAGATTTTCAAACACCATCACGACCTCAAACCTTTGTTACAGGAGGCGGATGATCGCCAGCAACTACAAGATTGCTGGTCTGCGGTTGCCCCGGAATTCTCCAGGTTTTCGCATGTACTGGCTTTACATGATGGCGCCCTGACGATTGCTGTGCAATCGGGCGCAGTGGCCAGCAGAATCAGGCTGATGGAAGCCCAACTCTTGCGAAAAATCCGGGATTTTTGCCAAAACTCCCGGAAAATCAAAGGCTTAAACCTTAACGCAATTAAGGTCAAAGTGCAAGTAAAATCTCGCCCGCAAAGCAAGCATAAACGCATTAAAGCGCCCTCAAATCGTGCTTTAAGCACACTGGAAACCTATGCAAATGAAGCGAATAACCCAGCGCTGGAAGCTGCTTTACGTCACTTTATCAATCATCAACGTCACGATTGACTGCGACACCCTACCCTTCAAAAATCGCCCCAAAAACGCGCTTGTAGACGCACTTTAATAGTGCAATAATGGCCCAACCCGTTACATTTTGTTTACAACTTTGTGACCGGCCAATAAGGTGTCATTACGTTCAACGCAGTTTCATCAGGAACAGGAGAAGTCATGTCAGTCGCACTAATGTTAGCCATAGGTGCAGCAGTTTTGGCGGTACTCTATGGTGTAGTAATGAGCAAATGGATTTCAGGTTTACCGGCAGGCAACGCACGCATGCAAGAAATTGCAGGCGCTATTCAGCAAGGCGCAGCCGCCTATCTTTCAAGGCAATATAAAACCATCGCCGTGGTCGGCATCGTCCTGGCTATTTTAATTGGCATCTTCTTAACGCCACAAACCGCAATTGGTTTTGTACTGGGTGCCGTGCTGTCAGGGGCCTGTGGTTTTATTGGCATGAACGTTTCCGTCAAGGCCAATGTGCGTACCGCACAAGCGGCTACCAACGGCATAGGTCCTGCGCTGGACGTCGCTTTTAAAGGTGGTGCGATCACCGGCATGCTGGTAGTTGGCTTGGGATTGTTAGGCGTTGCCGGATTTTACTTCTATCTGGGCGCAGAACAAGCGACTGATTTAAACCCATTGATCGGCCTGGCATTCGGCTCTTCGTTGATTTCCATATTTGCACGTTTAGGTGGCGGCATTTTCACAAAGGGTGCTGATGTGGGCGCAGACCTGGTCGGCAAAGTGGAGGCAGGTATTCCGGAAGATGACCCACGCAACCCCGCGGTCATTGCTGATAATGTTGGTGACAACGTAGGCGACTGTGCAGGGATGGCGGCGGACTTGTTTGAAACCTATGCCGTCACACTGATCGCTACTATGGTCCTTGGCGGACTGATGGCCGCTGAAGCCGGTGCAAATGGGGTCATTTATCCTCTTTTGTTAGGCGCCGTGTCCATCGTTGCTTCAATTATTGGTTGCTTCTTCGTTAAAGCCTCACCTGGCATGAAAAATGTCATGCCCGCGCTCTACAAAGGATTAGCAGTGGCTGGCATATTGTCGCTGATTGCTTTTTACTTTGTGACACAGTATGTCTTTCCACAAGGTTACACCCACGGTGAAGTGACTGTCTCTAGCCAGGCCCTGTTTGGCGCCTGCGCCGTTGGACTGGTACTGACCGCAGCCCTGGTGTGGATTACCGAATACTATACCGGTACCGATTACGCACCAGTCAAACATGTCGCACAAGCTTCTACCACAGGCCACGCCACTAATATTATTGCGGGCATTGGCGTCTCGATGAAGTCGACCGCCCTGCCGGTCATTTCAGTCTGTATCGCCATTTTTGTCTCTTTCCACCTGGCAGGTTTGTATGGGGTAGCGATTGCTGCGATGGCGATGCTGAGCATGGCGGGTATTGTGGTGGCGCTGGATGCTTACGGCCCGATTACCGACAACGCTGGTGGCATTGCCGAAATGTCGGAGCTGCCTAGCAGCGTGCGTGACGTGACTGACCCGCTGGATGCCGTCGGCAATACGACCAAAGCGGTCACCAAAGGTTATGCGATTGGGTCTGCTGGCTTGGCCTCACTGGTGCTATTTGCGGATTACACACACAAGCTGGAAGGTGCGGGCATTACCGCCAGCTTTGACTTAAGTGACCCCAAGGTGATTATCGGCCTGTTTATCGGTGGCCTGATCCCCTTTCTGTTTGCCGCCATGGCGATGGAAGCAGTGGGCCGCGCCGCTGGCAGCGTGGTGGAAGAAGTCCGCCGCCAGTTCCGCGAAATCAAAGGCATTATGGAGGGCACTGCCAAACCTGAATATGGTAAAGCGGTAGATATGCTGACCAGTGCGGCCATCAAGGAAATGATGCTACCTTCGCTGTTACCCGTTGCCGCGCCTATTCTTGTGGGATTGTTCCTGGGTCCGGTCGCGCTTGGCGGCTTACTCATGGGCACCATTGTCACCGGCCTGTTTGTAGCGATTTCCATGTGTACTGGCGGTGGTGCATGGGATAACGCCAAGAAATATATTGAGGATGGCCATCACGGCGGTAAAGGTTCAGACGCACACAAGGCTGCAGTCACTGGCGATACGGTAGGCGACCCATACAAGGATACGGCAGGTCCGGCAGTGAATCCTTTAATCAAGATTATCAATATCGTGGCATTGCTGATCGTACCGTTGTTACACTAAATCACGCATATCACAGAGAACAATAAAAAAGTCGGCCTAGGCCGACTTTTTTTATGATGCACGCGCCAGATTAAAACGCTGGCTTTACTTCTGCCTCGTTATAACGGGCAACACCATCGGTAATTTCCTTGTGCGCATCTTCAATTCCCACCCAGCCTTCGATTTTCACCCATTTACCTTTATCCAGGTCTTTGTAGTGCTCAAAGAAGTGGGCAATCATATCGAGGCGCCAAGGAGACACATCGCTCAAGGTTTTCTGGTAGGCATAGAGACCACATACTTTTTCGATAGGCACGGCTAGCACTTTTGCATCGCCACCGGCTTCGTCTGTCATTTTCAGCATGCCTAATGCGCGGCAGCGAACCACAACACCAGGCAGCAATGGCACAGGCGTAATCACCAGCACATCCACCGGGTCTCCGTCGTCACCCAAGGTATGTGGAATATAGCCGTAGTTGCAAGGATACTGCATAGAAGTACCCATGAAACGATCCACAAACAGCGCACCACTTTCTTTGTCCACTTCATACTTAACCGGGTCGCCATTGGCCGGAATTTCGATAATGACGTTAAAGTCGTGCGGTAAATCTTTGCCGCTTGGCACCAAATTCAAAGACATCTTGTTAAACCCATTTCAACAAAAAACCGCCATTATAGGCGAATAATATGACGCCTTGGAGGCAAATGGCACTATTTTTGATCTTGCTCAGCTGGCACCAACTCGCGACATGCCTGCCTGACGCTGACAGGAGTTAGTTTGAGTGCCAGATAAAGCAATAACGGAATAATCACCAACTCATCCAACTGGCCAATCACCGGAATAAAGTCCGGGATCAAGTCAAATGGCAGCACTAAGTATCCTAATGCCAACCAGAGCAAAGCTTTGGCGAGCCACGGCGTTTGCGGATGGGCATGCAATGCACGGTAAAACAACACCTCTGTTTTAAACCGGCCAGCTAATGTTGCCAGTTGCGCACGCAATCCCATCTCAGTGCAATTACTCCGCCAGCAAGGTACGACCGGTCAACTTGGCAAACGCTTCCATGTATTTATCAGAAGTACGTTGAGCAACATCCGCTGGCAATTCCGGGCCGGGCGGCGTCTTGTTCCAACCGCAACTTTCCAGCCAGTCACGCACATATTGCTTGTCATAGCTAGGCGGGTTACTGCCTACCTGATATTGGTCTGCTGGCCAGAAGCGTGAAGAATCCGGGGTCAACACCTCGTCCATCACATGCAAGATACCGTGTTCGTCAACGCCAAATTCAAATTTGGTATCGGCAATAATAATACCCTTGGTACGCGCATACTCGGCGGCACGCGCATACAGGGCAATGGCGGCTTTTTCGACTTGCGCTGTCAGGTCTTTACCAATGAGCGCCTCAACTTGAGCGACACTGATATTTTCGTCGTGCTCACCGACGGCAGCCTTGCTCGAAGGGGTGAACAGAGGCTGGGGCAATTGCTGAGCCAGTTGCAGTCCAGCCGGCAAAGGAATATCGCAAACCGTGCCTTTGGCTTTGTATTCTTTCCAGCCACTTCCTACCAAGTAACCACGCACAATGGCTTCCAGTGGCAAAGCCTTGAGTTTTTTCACCACCACAGCACGCCCTTTTACCTGTTCAACTTCATCAGGTGCAACCACAGTCTCTGGTGCAATGCCGGTCAAGTGGTTTGGCACCACATCTCGCAATTGCTCAAACCAGAAGTTCGCCATTTGCGTCAGCATAGCACCCTTGTGCGGGATACCCGTTGGCAAAATCACATCAAAGGCACTTAGCCGGTCAGTGCTCACCAGCAACATGGTGTGGTCATCGATATCGTAAATATCGCGCACCTTACCCTGGTGCAATTTTTTCAGGCTTTTGATGGAGGTTTCGAGCAAAGGCGCACGCATCATGTCTATCACACAAATAAAAACAATATTATAAATGCGCCACGCCCTTGCAGGCGAATAAATTGTCTATTGATATTTCAAGAATAGCTCAAGCGGCAACGGCCTCTTGCTGCTCGGTTTGCGGCAAATCCGTCATCGACAGTTTGGCATAACCGACATAACGCGTTAAGCGCAACAGATTGCAGGTATAGCCATACTCGTTGTCATACCAGCCTATCAGCTTGACAAAGGTGGGGTCCAGCATGATGCCTGCACTGGCATCAAACACACTGGCAGCCGGATAGCCCCTGAAATCACTGGAAACGACGGCTTCGTCGGTATAACCCAGCACGCCTTTCAGGTCGCGCTCGGCTGCATATTGCATGACAGCGCAAATTTCTTCATAAGTCGTACTCTGTTGCAACTCTACCGTTAAATCGACTACAGACACATCTGCGGAAGGAATACGCATGGACATCCCGGTGAGCTTTTTGTTAAGTGACGGGATCACTTTACCAACTGCCTTGGCGGCACCAGTACTGGAAGGAATAATGTTATCGAAAACACCGCGACCGCCACGCCAGTCTTTGTTCGAAGTACCATCAACCGTTTTCTGGGTGGCAGTTGCTGCGTGTATGGTCGTCATCAAGCCGCGCTTGACCCCAAAATTATCATGTAACACCTTAACAATGGGCGCCAAGCCATTAGTCGTACAAGACGCTGCCGAGACAATATCTTCTCCGCGGTAGTGGTAATGATTGACACCATAGACAAACATTGGCGTATCGTCTTTGCCAGGCGCGGACTGGACGACGATACGTGCACCACCTGCAATATGGGCAGCACAGCTTTCCTGGGTCAGGAAAACACCCGTACATTCCACCACGACATCGACCTGCTCAGACCGCCAGTCAATGTCTGCCGGTTTGGCATGTGCAGTGAGACGGATTTTTTTACCATCAATCACCAGGAAACCGCCCTCTAAATGAGCATCCTGTGCCAGCCTTCCGTGCACAGAGTCATATTTGAGCATATACAGCATATGTTCAGGTTCTTCGATGCCGTTAATGGCAACAACCTCCATATCCTTGAACTCTGCCTGATTTAATGCGGCGCGCAGCACCATCCGGCCAATACGGCCAAACCCGTTAATGCCCACTCTAATGCCCATTTTTGACTCCTTCGCCATGAATAGTCAGTAGATAAGCAATTTTAGTGCTAATTTATAGCATTCAGATTAGACAGGCAGCCTCTGCTTCACTAGAATGGGAATCGCAAGCTCTTAACAATTGTGAGTTTCAACTACCTGCCGGATATTTTGTGAACATCGCAGAACAATTACTGAGTAGTATTCTGGACACATTGCCACTGCAAATTGCAGTGATCGATGAATCGAGCAGTATTGTTTATGTGAATCAGGCATGGAGGTCATTTGGGCTGTTTTACGGGCTAGACATAGAAACTGACTGGTTTGGCATCAGTTACCTGGATATCTGCCGCGCCAATGAGGATACCAACCAGCCGGAATTACTGGATGGCATTGCGCGTGTACTTGACTGCACCCAGAATCACTATACCACTGACTATTTGTGTCACACCCCCACGCAGCAACCTACCTGGCTGACGCTCAATCTGCAACCATTGCAAACGGCACTGGCAGATAGCAAATTGTTTCTACTGTCGCTCACCAATATCACCCATCACAAGCAAACCGAAGATCGCATCTCAGCGCTGACACTGACTGATCCCCTGACCGGACTGGCAAACCGTCGAAGACTGGAGCAATTCATGCATGACGAATGGTCACGTGCCATCCGGCACCAATCCAGCCTGAGCGTGATGATGGTGGATGCAGACCATTTTAAACAGTTGAACGACAGCATGGGCCACGCAGCGGGTGACGATTGTTTGCGTCAACTGGCGAATATCCTTAGGAAATATACTAACCGTCCAGGCGACCTGGCGGCGCGTTACGGTGGCGAGGAGTTTGTCTTGGTATTGGGGCAAACCACCCAGCAGGAGGCTGCCAAAATTGCTGAGCGTATCCGGCAAAAAGTCATGGCGCTAGATATCCGATTTGCCGGACACCGGTTAATGACAGTGAGTATAGGCGTGGCCTCTCTTGGCCTAAATCACTCACATTGGCAGAAGGAACAGCATGCCCGAAACCAGTCACTGAATTTTAGTGAAGATGGCAACCTGCTGATTGAACAGGCCGATAAGGCTTTATATGTCGCCAAGAAGCAAGGCAGGAACCGTGTAGAAGTGTACGATAAACATCACAGGCTGACTGTCCCGCTGTCGGTATAACATCCACGCCATCAGCCAGCTTATGATTTACAACCCAGGCAAATCTTGTAATTAGCGGGCGCGCTCTTCCAGAATAGCCACAGCCGGCAGAGTCTTACCTTCGAGAAACTCCAGGAAAGCCCCGCCAGCCGTCGAGATGTAAGACACCTTGTCATAAATGTCGTACTTCTGGATAGCAGCAATCGTGTCACCCCCACCTGCCAGCGTAAAGGCCTTGGTTTCAGCGATGGCTTTGGCAATGGTTTTAGTACCTTCACCAAACTGGTCAAACTCAAACACACCCACCGGACCATTCCATACGACAGTGCCAGCTTTCATAATGATATCCACCAGTTCAGCCGCCGACTGCGCCCCAATATCAAAAATCATTTCGTCTGCGGCAACTTCTGTCGCTGATTTTTTGACAGCAGGTTCATTGGCATCAAACTGCTTGCCAACCACCACATCTTTAGCAATAGGCACACAGGCACCGCGCGCCGCCATTTTATCCATCAGGCACTTCGCGGTATCCACCAGGTCATCCTCGCACAAAGACTTACCGACTTCCTGACCAGAAGCCTTGAGGAAGGTATTAGCGATACCGCCACCTACCACCAACTGGTCCACTTTGTCAGATAAACTTTCAAGCACGGTCAGTTTGGTCGACACCTTGGAGCCACCAACAATCGCGACCAATGGTCGGGCAGGCGCCAACAAGGCTTTGCTTAATGCGTCGAGCTCTTCAGTCAGCAAAATGCCAGCACAGGCCACAGGCGCAAACTTGGCAATCCCATGCGTAGAGGCTTCCGCGCGGTGGGCAGTGCCAAAGGCATCCATGACAAACACATCGCACAAGGCGGCGTATTTTTTGGCCAGGTCATCATTATTTTTCTTTTCGCCTACATTAAACCGGCAGTTCTCCAGCAAAATAAGCTGGCCATCAGCGGTAGTGAGGCTATCCTCTGGCGCATTAGGTGCCAGCCAGTTTTTCACCAGGCGTACTGGCTGCCCCAGCAGCTTGCTCATCACATCCGCCACTGGCTTCAATGAGTTTTCTTCACTGTAAACGCCTTCTTCTGGACGGCCAAGATGCGAAGTCACCATGACTTTAGCGCCTGCTTTCAAGGCATATTCAATAGTGGGCATGCTGGCTACAATTCTGGCATCACTGGTCACCACGCCATCTTTTACCGGCACATTGAGGTCGGCGCGGATGAACACACGTTTACCACGCAAGTCGAGGTCAGTCATTTTGATGAATTTCATGCAGGTCTCCCTTGAGCGGTCACTACCGCTTGAATATAAACTGAAGGTGAAAATCGTGACAAAAGCAAACGGGGCATAAAGCCCCGTGCATGTTTAAGCAATGTGTTGAACCAGGCGCAACAGGTTGCAGGTATAACCGTACTCGTTGTCGTACCAGCCAACCACTTTAACAAAAGTCGGGTCGAGCATGATACCGGCATCTGCATCAAACACGCTGGCCGCAGGGCTGCTACGGAAGTCACTGGAAACGACTTTGTCATTGGTGTACTCCAGCACACCTTTCAGCGCGCCGTCGGCCGCTTGCTGCATAGCCGCACAAATGGCCTCATAAGTCGCTTCGCTATTAAGCTCCACAGTCAGGTCAACCACTGACACATCGGCTGATGGCACACGCATCGCCATCCCGGTCAGTTTTTTGTTGAGGGAAGGAATCACTTTACCGACGGCCTTGGCCGCGCCAGTACTGGAAGGAATAATGTTTTCAAACACACTGCGCCCCCCGCGCCAGTCTTTTTTAGAGGTGCCGTCTACGGTTAATTGTGACGCCGTGGCCGCATGAATCGTCGTCATCAGACCGCGCTTGATACCAAAAGTGTCATGCAGCACTTTTACCAAAGGTGCCAAGCCATTCGTAGTACAGGAAGCAGCGGAAATAATGGCTTGACCCGCATATTCGGTGTGATTGACACCATAGACGAACATCGGCGTATCGTCCTTGCCTGGTGCAGACTGTACCACTTTAACTGCGCCGCCATTCACGTGTGACTGACAAGTTTCCTGGGTCAAGAAAGCACCGGTAGACTCAATCACTACCTCAGCTCCACCTTTGCGCCAGTCGATATTGTTAGGGTCACGCTCAGCCGTTAAATGAATACGCTTGCCATTCACCACCAGCGCACCATTGTCAGCTTCAACCTTGGCATTAAAACGGCCATGCACAGAGTCATACTTGAGCAAATACATCATGTATTCAACATCATATGAGCTATTAATAGCGACCACTTCGATATTACTGAACTCTGCTTGCTTAATCGCCGCACGTAACGCCATACGGCCAATTCTTCCAAACCCGTTAATGCCTACCTTGACTGACATATGCTCCCCAACATTGCTTAGAACTAAAACTCAGCATTTTAACCTAAACCACCTATACTGGACAGATTGTAAGTGTTTGATTTGATACACGACAAAGCTGAAAAGTGATTAACACATCACAGCACAGATACGTAAAACACCAAACATATCGAAAGAGAGCTTTATGCAAGACACCATCATTCTCGCGGGCGGCTGTTTTTGGGGCATGCAAGACCTGTTTCGCCGCTTGCCAGGCATTATCAACACCAGAGTCGGGTATACCGGCGGCGAAGTACCCAATGCCACTTACCGCAATCATGGCAATCATGCGGAGGCGATAGAAGTTATTTATGATCCGGCACTTATCAGCCTCAGACAATTGCTAGTGTTCTTTTTCCAGATCCACGACCCCACTACCTTGAATCGCCAGGGCAATGACCTGGGGCCGTCATATCGTTCTGCGATTTACTATGTCAGCCCCGTTCAAAAAGAAACCGCACAACAGCTGATTGCGGACATGAATGCTTCTGATATTTGGCCGGGAGAAGTGGTGACTGAAGTGACAGCGGCAAGTGATTTCTGGTTGGCCGAGCCAGAGCATCAGGATTATTTACTGAAGTATCCTAACGGCTACACCTGCCATGGCTTGCGGCCGACCTGGATCCTGCCACAGGACCGCTCATCCGCGATATGGATGCAGCAAAACCAAAACTAAAGGATTATTCTGGCGTGACGATAGGAGGCTGTTTTTTGGAAACCGCTGCTGGCTTGCGCGGCTTGCCTCCACTTCGCCGGGACGAGTGATGCAAAAATGTAGCCAACTCGTTCAGGGCCATTTGATAAACCTCACGCTTGAACTCAATCACGTCTTCCAGTGGCACCCAGTAGTCACTCCAGCGCCAGGCATCAAACTCTGGATGCTCAGTGGCACGCAAAGAAACGTCAGAATCCCTGCCCGTCAGGCGCAATAAAAACCAGATTTGCTTCTGGCCCTTATAACTGCCACGCCATTCGCGCTTGACCCAACTGGTGGGGACATCGTAGCGTAACCAGTCACGTGTACGCCCCAAAATCTTGACGTGCTCCGGCTTGAGGCCCACCTCTTCCATCAGCTCCCGATACATAGCCTGCTCAGGCGTTTCACCATATTTGATGCCGCCTTGTGGAAACTGCCATGCATGTTCCCTGATACGCTTGCCCCAAAACACCTGGTTGTGCGCATTGCATAACACAATCCCGACGTTTGGACGGTATCCATCACGATCTAACATAAAAAACTGCCTTCAATATTTGCTGCAATTTTTTCACATTTTGCCTTTTAATGAAAGGACAACCGTCATATCCACCCTTTTAGAAATACGCCTTAAAATGAAGATAAAATCTTAAATATTTAAATATCTAGATAAAAGTATTTTTGCGACCCACTTGTCAACCTGCGAGCATCAAAGGCGTTTTGAATTCATGCACGGTTTAACTACCTCACCTTCAAGCACTAGAAGACCTGACTGCAAATATATATTTTTGCAACTTTTCATATGCGCCCTCCTGCTGACAGGTCTTAGTTTGAATACCATGGCTGGTAATTTAGCCTATATCACCAATCAAGGTAGCGACTCCGTCTCGGTCCTGGATACTCAAAAAAAACAAATTACACATACCATAGGTGTGGGTAAGGCACCCGTAGGCGTGGCTATCGCAGCGAAACAGCAACGTGTGTATATCAGTAACGCCAATAGCCAAACGATTTCAGTGATTAACAGCGTCACACAGCAAAAAATCCTAGAGATTCCTGTACATGTGCAAGCGGTTGGTATTGCCTTAAGTCGTGACGAAAACACCCTGTATGTCGCCGACTGGGGAGGTGAGCAAGTCATCGCGATAGAGACGGCGCATCCAGAAAAACAAAAAGCATTCAAGGCTGGCAAAACACCTTCAGGCATGCTGGTCAGCGCGGATGACAAGAAACTGTTTATTGCCAACAGAGACAGCAATGACGTGACTGTGGTAGACACCAAAACCTTAAAAACCCTGGCTCAAATCCCAGTAGGTCTGCATCCATTTGCGCTTACCCTGAGCCCGGACGGACGGACATTGTTTGTCGTTAATGTCGTTAGCAACACACTCACGCTACTCAATGTGGACACTTACCAGTCGAGCACAATCAAAACCGGGCATCACCCTTATGGCGTGGCCATTAGCCCGGATGGTCACTGGGCATATGTCAGCAATAACCATGCAGAGAGTGTGTCGGTGATTGACCTGAATAATGGCAAAACCGTGAAAACGATTGTCGTCGGCGAGTTCCCTGAGGGCATCGAATACGACAAAGCCACCCAGCAAGTGGTAGTCGCCAACTGGGGCTCCGATACGGTTTCATTGATTGACGCCCATACCAACACCGTCACGAACACCATCGCCAGCCCAAAACTCTGCCGGTCTTTTGGGCAATTTATATTGGAAGCTAAATAAAAATCGTTTTTTTCACAGGATCGCCCATGAATTAGTCGCAAAGAAGCTTTTTTTTAGGTAAAGTCACGGGTTGTTTTTAAAACTCAAGACCGCCTACTTTTATATACCTAACTTTAATATAAGTACCGCTTAATTTCAGTTTTAAAAGTCTGTAAATATCAGGAGAAATGTAATGAAAAAAATTCTCGGCATTATTGCCGTTTCCTTATTGCCATTAATTCCACTGACTGCTGGCGCGCACGGCGCGGCTGCATTACGTTTTGAAAAAACCGTGACCATCAAGGCTGCCCCGGCAAAAGTCTGGGCATTGTTAAAAGACTTCGGCAATGTGCAAGCCTGGCATGCAGGCGTTGAGTCCACCACCATTGAACAGAAAAAAGATGAAAACGGTGACGACGCAACCTACCGTACCGTTAAGTTGAAAAACGGCGGTGTGATGTACGAAAAACTGCGTTCTGCTGATGATGCAGGCATGCGCTTGAAATATGAGTACATCCTGGAAAAAAGCACACTGCAACTGGCTAACTTTTACCCAACCATCACCGTGACCGGTAGCGGCAATGAATCTGTGGTGACTGTCAAAGGCAGCTACACCCGCGCCGACTCTTCCAATATTCCAAAACCAGAGCAAAACGATGATGCAGCCACTAAAGCTATCAACGAATTCTTTGATCCAGGCCTGGAAAGCCTGAAAAAGGTCGCCGAATCGGGAAAGTAATTAACCAGGGTTCTGGAAAAAAATCGCAAGGCAACAGTAAACCCTGGTGGAAATTCTGGTAAGTCTTACGTTGTAAACAACACTGTTTTTGCAAATGCAGTTTTTGGTCAAAAACCGAAAATTGACACTCAATGAAGGGATTGTGTACCACACAGTCCCTTTTTTGCATTATGCCAATCGCTACCTGACAAAAAACATCACTCCACATTGCCAAAGATTGGCGAAGGTTGTCACTTTACGTCATCTACAATCTGATTAACCTAACCCACCCAACGCCTATTCAAATCGAAGAGTTGAGTGGTAAAAATAACTTAACTCATACTTTTCAATGAGTTATAGGCATAAAAACCTAGCTGGCACACCTGTTGCTTTAAGGTTTAGCGAACACTGTTGGAAAAGCAGTGACTGAAACAGAAGACTTTAGACTTTAAACTTTGACTCAAAAGGAAATGATGATGAAAAAACACGTACAACAAGGCTTTACCCTGATTGAATTGATGATTGTGGTTGCGATTATTGGTATTTTGGCTTCTGTAGCGATTCCGGCTTATCAGGATTACACACGCGAAGCTGCAAACAACGCTTGTTTGGCTGAAGCGAGCGGTTACGCAAAAAGAGCATTTGCTGACATTCAACTCAACAGAACGCCTCCCGCTCCAACTGCAAGGGCTTGTGCATCTATTAATGGTGGTACGGCAGTAACAACATTAACCACATTCACTGCCACGCCTAATGCACGTGGTAACGGCACAGTTACTTGCGACCTGACCACTGGCGCAACCTGCACACACGCATAATCAATCACCCTTGTGATTTGAATGTGAAAAACCCGCCTAGGCGGGTTTTTGCTTTAAAGAAGACCAATCAATTTAGTAGAATAACTATCCTCACCAGGAGATGTATAAGCGTAATGTCTGAGTTACCAACTATCAATACTGCAACTGCTATCTGGCTACACGGCCTAGGCGCCGACGGTCATGACTTTGAACCCGTGGTACAGATGCTTAATCTTCCACATATCAAATTTATCCTGCCACACGCGCCCTACCTCCCAGTCACGCTCAATAATGGTTACGAGATGCGCGCGTGGTATGACATTTTTGGGTTACAGCCTGACAGCCCACAAGACGAAGCTGGTATCAATCAGATGCAAGCGACGATTAACAATATGATTGAAGCTGAAATTGCGCGCGGTATTCCTTCACAACGTATTTTAATAGCAGGTTTCTCACAAGGTGGTGCCATGGCTTTGCACACCGCAACTCGTTTCGACCAACCATTAGCTGGTGTATTAGCACTATCCACTTATTTGCCATTAAAAAATCAGCTTAAAGAGAAGCAACACCCCGCCAATAAACACTTACCAATCTGGATGGCACATGGACGGCATGACACCGTAATCACGCTGGCGACTGCACAATCATCCAAACAAACGCTGGAAGCCGCTGGTTATGAGGTTGAATGGCACGAATATGAAATGCCTCACAGCGTGTGTGAAGAAGAGATCAACGATATACGCGACTTTCTGCTACGCATCTTACCCGCCCAGGCCTAGTCACGCTTGAGAATAATCCCGCAAGACTGGGGAGTTTTGTTAAAATAGCTGGCGTTTTCACAGGCTAATTTTCATGAGTGCTTCCAACACCTCACCATCTACGGTGAATGATCAACAAACCTTTGCCGAAAAACTCGCTGCACTGGAGACCATTGTAAAAAGCATGGAGTCAGGCGAGTTGCCGCTGGAAGCGGCGTTAAACGCCTATACGGAAGGCATGCAGTTGCTGCGAGCTTGCCAGGAGTCTCTACAGCAAGCCGAACAGACGGTAATGATATTGAATCAGCAACAACAACTCACTCCTTTCGAACCGAATTAACGCACGCCCTCTTTTGCCTTTTATTCATGACTAACTCGTCTTTTGTTTTTGATCATTGGGCAGCGGCACATCAACAGCATGTGGAGCAGGTGCTCGCACGAATACTACCAAACGAGGAGGCATTGCCGGAACGTTTGCATCAAGCGATGCGTTACGCGGTCCTTGGCGGTGGAAAGCGTGTCCGGGCATTACTGACTTATGCCGGGGCAGAGTTAGCAGGAACCTCAAGGATGGCGTCTGACGCAAGCGCAGCTGCAGTGGAGTTGATTCACGCTTTTTCACTGGTGCATGATGATATGCCCTGTATGGATGATGACGATTTAAGACGTGGCAAGCCAAGTTGTCACAAGCAGTATGACGATGCCACAGCACTATTGGTCGGGGACGCACTGCAAAGCCTGGCTTTTGAATGCATTGCTGAAACACAGGCACCACAAGCACTCAAACAAGTGCAACTGCTGGCACAGGCAACCGGCTCGAGAGGTATGTGCGGTGGACAAAGCATTGACTTGCAAAGTACTGGCAAGCGGCTCTCACGTCACGAACTTGAAACGATGCATCAGTATAAAACCGGGGCACTGATACGGGCCGCTACACTACTTGGTGCTTACGCAGCACCTCAAACGCCTCCAGCATTGATACATGCTCTGGAGCATTACAGCCAGCATATGGGCTTGGCGTTCCAGGTAGTCGATGACATTCTGGATGCCACTGCTGATACGCAAACGCTGGGCAAAACCGCAGGTAAAGATGCATTGCAGGAAAAATCGACTTACGTCAGCCTGCTCGGTTTAGAAGAAGCCAAAGCCCTGGTGAACTCTTTGTATACAGAAACCTTGCAACTGCTTGCCGACTTTGACAATAAGGCAGCCCCTCTCAGAGGCATCGCCAAATTTATTTGTGAGCGCCCATTCTAACCATGACTTCGCTGCTGTCCCGCATACAATCGCCCACAGATTTACGCACATTAGAACGCTCACAGCTCAAAGTGCTGGCAGCAGAGTTACGCGCTTTCCTGATTCAAAGTGTTTCGCAAACAGGCGGGCATTTGTCCTCCAACCTGGGGGTAGTGGAGCTCACCATTGCCCTGCACTACATTTACAACACGCCGGATGACCGTTTGGTGTGGGATGTCGGCCATCAAACCTATCCGCATAAAATCCTGACTGGCCGCCGTGAAGCCATGGCCAATCTGCGTAAAGCAGGCGGCATTGCCGGATTCCCCAAACGTGAAGAAAGTGAATTTGACACTTTTGGCACAGGCCACTCCAGCACGTCGATTTCTGCAGCGTTAGGCATGGCGGTCGCAGCCAAAGCACAAGGCTCCAACCGCCGCAGTGTGGCCATCATTGGTGATGGGGCGATGACAGCGGGCATGGCATTCGAGGCGTTGAATAATGCGGGGGACATGGATACCAACATTTTGGTCATCCTCAATGACAACGATATGAGCATCTCGAATAATGTGGGCGCGCTCAATAATTACCTGGCGCGCCTGATGTCTGGCAAGCTGTATGACAGCGTACGCCGCAGTGGTAAGAAAGTGCTGGATATCATTCCACCAGTGAAAGAGTTTGCCCGCCGCGCCGAAGAACATGCCAAGGGCATGGTCACACCAGGCACGCTGTTCGAAGAATTCGGGTTTAATTACATCGGCCCGATTGACGGCCATGACATTGATACACTGTTAGATACCTTGAGCAATATCCGCCAGCTGCAGGGCCCGCAATTCCTGCATGTGGTCACGCAGAAAGGCAAAGGGTACAGCCCGGCAGAAGATAACCCGAACAAATACCACGGTGTTAGCAAGTTTGACCCGCAAAATGGCCATAGCCTGAGCACCAGTGAGCGCCCAACCTACACGCAAATTTTTGGTGACTGGCTGGTGGATATGGCCGCGGCAGATGAGAAACTGGTAGGCATCACGCCTGCCATGTGTGATGGCTCCGGCCTCAACCGTTTTGCAGAGGCCTATCCACAACGCTATTTTGACGTCGGCATTGCCGAACAACACGCATTGACCTTTGCCGCGGGCATGGCCTGCGATGGTCTCAAGCCTGTCGTGGCCATTTACTCCACCTTTTTGCAACGCGCTTATGACCAGCTGATTCATGATATTGCCCTGCAGAACCTGGACGTGTTGTTGGCGGTAGACCGGGCCGGGCTGGTTGGTGCAGATGGTCCTACCCATGCCGGTAGTTTTGACCTGAGCTTTATGCGTTGCATCCCCAACATTGTGATCATGGCGCCTAGTGATGAAAATGAATGCCGCCAGATGCTGACCACGGGCTATCAATATCCAGGCACTGCAGCGGTACGGTACCCGCGAGGTAGCGGCATTGGCGCAACAGTTTATCCGACCCTGGAAACACTGCAGATTGGCAAGGCGCAACTGGTTCGCCAGGGACATAAAGTGGCCATCCTGGCATTTGGCAGCATGTTGCAACCTGCCCTACAAGCGGCGGAATCTTTTGATGCGACCGTCGTCAACATGCGCTTTATCAAACCTCTGGACGAATCCATGGTGCTTGAAATAGCGCGCACGCATGACCATATCGTCACTATTGAAGAGAATGCCATCATGGGTGGTGCCGGGGCAGCCGTGATGGAATGCCTGCAAGCATATCAGGTAAAAACATCCATAATTTGCCTGGGCCTACCAGACCAATTTATCGAACATGGCAGCCATGAAACTATGCTGGCTGAATGTGGTCTAGATAAAGCTGGCATTTGCACAGCTATTGAGAAATTAATTTCCGAGTAGTAAACTCAACCATTAATCAACAGGCGGGCACTCCCGCTATGGAACACCTGATGAACCAACCCGTTATTCCTGCGATGATTGAAGACGTACAAAATACACCTGATGTACGCCAACTGGACATTAATAAAGTAGGCATCAAGTCTATTCGTCATCCAGTCATTGTGAAAGACAAAACCGGCGGTGAGCAACATACCGTCGCGGTATTTGATATGTATGTGCATTTGCCGCACAACTTCAAAGGCACGCACATGTCGCGTTTTGTTGAAATCCTCAACATGAACGAGCATGCCATCTCGATTGACTCTTTTGAAACCATCTTGCGACAGATGGTGGAGCGCCTGGAAGCTGAGTCGGGTTATATCGAAATGCGCTTCCCATACTTCATTAACAAGGCAGCGCCAGTGTCTGGCGTGAAAAGCCTGTTGGACTACGAAGTGAAGTTTATCGGTGAAATCAAGAATGGCCAGTTCGAGATCACGGTGCAAGTGATGGTGCCAGTGACCAGCCTATGCCCATGCAGCAAAAAGATTTCGGACTACGGCGCACACAACCAGCGCTCCCATGTCACTGTGACTGCCCTGCTCAATGAGTTTATGTGGCTGGAAGACCTGATTACGCTGATTGAGGAACAGGCTTCTTGCCAGCTGTATGGACTGCTCAAACGCCCGGATGAGAAGTATGTGACCGAACGCGCCTATGACAATCCAAAATTTGTGGAAGACATGGTGCGCGACGTCGCTGCGCAGTTGAACGCTGAAAAGCGCATCGTCAAATATGTGGTTGAGTCAGAAAACTTTGAGAGCATTCACAACCATAGCGCTTATGCATTAATTGAGAGAGACAAGCGCATTAACTAATCAAGGCACGCATCGCAAAACAGCCCTTTCAAGGGCTGTTTTTATTTCTACAAATCGTTAATGGCTAAACATGCCTTTGCGGGCGTAAGGCTGCGATAAATGTAACCCTAAAGCGACAATGATGGCACCCAGCAGCGGAAATAAAGCGGCTAGAGTAAACGTCACTTGTCCACCCAGATACTGCAAGGCGAAGCCGCCTAGTAGCCCGCCTAAGGCGCCACCCACACCATACGCAACACTGTTATAAATAGCCTGCCCCTTGGCTTGATGCCGGCCATTAAAGTATTGTGTGACCACCTCTACCGAAGCGGCATGGAAGCTGCCAAAGGTGAACGCATGCATGGTCTGCGCCAGCAATAGCAGTACTAGCTGGTCTGGCACCAGACCCATCATGGCAAAACGGACAACCCCTATCATCAGGCTGGCCAATAAAATGGTTTTCAATTTAAAGCGTGCCATGATCCATGGCATTTTCATGAAAATGCCAATCTCACAAATCACGCCCAGCGACCACAGCCAACCTATCATGCCTTTGCTATACCCATGCTCTGCCAGATAAATCGAGTAAAAGTTATACATGAGGCCATGCGCCGTCACCATCATGGCACAACCGATAAGAAGTGACATCACGGCGGGTTGTTTGAGGATCTGCCAGATGGAAAAATCGTCATGCGCATGTGGAGGAACATGCGCTTCAGGCAGCTTCCAAGTCAGGCCAAACAAAGTACATTGCACCAGCAGGATAAACCAGAGCAGGCTGCCAATGCCAAACCAGTCGGTCAAATATCCCAATAGCACCGAAGCTACAATAAAGCCCCATGAACCCCATAAACGAATTTTGCTGTAATGCCCATTGGTGGTCGCCAGATGCGCCAGCACCAATGATTCAGACAAAGGCAAAGTTGAGCTGGTAAACAAACTCAGGGCCACCATCACAATAAACATGGTAGTGAAGTCATGTGCCCAGAAAATGGCGATGAACCCCAATAGCCCCAAAAAGGCGGTCATACGTATCCAGCGCACACGCTGCCGGGTATGATCGGCCAACCAGCCCCAAAGGTTAGGCGCAATAATGCGGCTCAACTGGAACAGGGACATCAGGATGCCAATATCGGCCGGGGAAAAAGATTCTGCCGTCAGGTACAGCCCCCAGTAGGGGACAAACGCACCGACAAAGAAATAGTAAATAAAATAGAAACGCGAGAGGTTAAAGTGTAAGGCGTGACTCATGGCATACTCGCGTTTCGATAGATATTGCTCAGGCACCTGGCTCGAGCGGAGGTAATCTTACAATTTTGGAACGCTGGTATGCACGTCTGCATTCTGACCACGGTGGCGCAGGGCATGATCCATCAACACCAGTGCCAGCATTGCTTCTACGATCGGTGTCGCACGTATGCCTACGCATGGATCATGGCGGCCTGTGGTTTGCATCATGACCGCATCACCGGCCTGATTGATGGAGTGGCGCTGTTGCGGGATACTTGACGTAGGCTTAAACGCGACATTGACCACAATGTCCTGACCAGTGGAGATGCCACCAAGCACACCACCGGCGTGGTTGGTAGCAAAGCCGCCTGGTGTGAGTTCATCACTATGGACACTGCCACGCTGTGCGACTGAATCAAACCCGGCACCGATTTCAACGCCTTTGACAGCATTGATGCCCATCATGGCATGGGCAATATCAGCATCTAGCCGGTCAAACACCGGTTCTCCGAGGCCGACAGGGACTTTTTCTGCGACGACGGTAATTTGCGCACCCACGGAGTCACGCTCACTACGGATCTGGTCCATATAGGCTTCCAGTTGCGGCAGGATTTCGACATTGGGTGAGAAGAAAGCATTACCCTCTTGTGACACTGCCTCCCAGCTCACGAATGGGATCTTGATCTCACCAATCTGGCTGAGGTAACCACGAATCTGGATGCCGTATTTTTCCTTGAGCCACTTCTTGGCGATGGCACCTGCGGCCACGCGTACTGCGGTTTCACGTGCACTGGAACGGCCACCACCACGATAATCACGGATACCGTATTTCTGGCTATAGGTATAGTCAGCATGTCCAGGACGGAAAGTATCCATGATTTTGCTGTAATCCTGGGAGCGCTGATCGGTATTGCGGATCAACAGGCCTATCGGTGTACCGGTAGTTTTACCCTCAAACACCCCAGACAAGATTTCCACTTCGTCGGCTTCTGCGCGTTGGGTGACATGGCGTGAGGTGCCCGGCTTGCGGCGATCCAGGTCTATTTGCAAATCAGCCGCACTGAGCTCCAGCCCCGGTGGGCACCCATCCACAATACCGCCAATGCCAGGGCCATGTGATTCCCCAAATGAAGTCAAGGTGAACAAGGTGCCGATGGTATTGCCAGACATGCGATTTTCCTACTGAATAATTTTCTTTATTTTAGCATAGACTGCCGCCACACCCGCCGCAGGTTGATTTCCAGGCCATGAACGCTTATGCTGGGCCAGCAATAGGTACTGGCAATTTGATTTGGAATAACGATGGCTAAACGCAGACACCGCAAACATAAGCTTCTGGGCACCAACAGCCCGACACTGGCAGAAACACCTGAGGGTACACCGTTACCAAACGCCTGTATCCATAAAATTTGCTATAACGCACAAGATATCCTGTCACAACAACTCACTATGCAGGATATTGAGCATTGGCAACCACCTGCCGGCCACGTAGCCTGGATCAATGTCCATGGCGTACTCGACATTCCGGTCCTGCAAGCGGTCGCCCGACGCTTCAAGCTGCATCCACTGGTGCTGGATGATATTTTAAATACCGAGCAACGCCCAAAACTGGACACCTACCTCGATTATCTGTTTCTGGAAACCCGGTTGTTTTACTATGAGGCAGGCAGCATGAGCGTCAGCTCAGAACAAATCAGTATGGCTTTGGGACGTGAGTGGTTGCTTACTTTCCAGGAAAGACCTTCTGGTAGCTTCGAACCTGTGCGCGAGCGACTACGCCAGGGCCAGGCCTTATTGCGTCAAAGCGGCTCCGACTATTTATGCTACGCCTTACTGGACAGTCTGATGGAACGCTACTTCCAGGTACTGGAAGCGATCAACGACGATGCCGAACAGCTCGAAAATCACCTGCTGGATCGCCCCAGCCCCGAAGACCTGCAGAACATACACCGCCTGAAACATGTGACCATACAGTTACGCCGTGCTGTGTGGCCTTTGCGTGAAGTGCTCAATAGCCTGATCCGCAATGAACACGGCTTTTTCAGCCCGCAAACCTTGCCCTACCTTCGCGACTTGTATGACCACACCGTGCATTTCACGGAATCGCTGGAAGCCATCCGGGACACCTTGAGTGGCCTGATGGATATTTACATGACCAGCCTCAGCCAGCGCGTGAATCTGGAAGTACGCGCACTCACTGTTGTCGCCATGCTGTTTATGCCTGCGACACTGATTGCGGGTATTTTTGGGATGAACTTTGAACAGATGCCGTGGTTAAAAGAGCCTCAAGGTTTTTGGTGGGCGATATTAATAATGCTGTTGATTGCCCTGGCGATGTTACTGGTGTTCTGGCGACGGCAATGGTTAAGTAGCCGACGTGAAGCTTAGCGATTAGGCAGCTATTGGTTCGGCACGTGGCAGTTGTTTTACCACATCCTGCAACTCAAAATATAGCGCCATGTAATCCTGTGCAGCATCGCTTTCAACATCGTATTCGAACACGTGTTGCCCCATACGCGTACTGTCCGCCAAGGCAGTATGCTCGTGAATTTTGCTGATCAGCACCTCACTGCCAAACAAACGGCGCATTTCCTGCTCCACCTCGACAGTCATGGGCTTGCGTTTATCCGCTCGCGTCAGCAAATAACGGCGCTGTATTTTCCGCTTTAACACGGGTTGCAGGGCATTGAGGGCCTTATCCATTTTAACTGCAGAATGGATAGACAAATAATCGGTGGCGACAGGTATCAGCACAAGATCACTGGCAAACACCGCACTCAGGGAGATCACGCCCACAAAAGGACAACAATCCATGACGACATCCAGTGCTGGCTGCGCTTGCGCAAGTTCCGCCAAACCCGTGCTCAGACGATTCAGTGTCTTCGGTCCGCGTCCAAATTGTGAGTCTACTTTCATTAGCTCGGGGCTTGCCGAAATAATCTGCAAGCCATTGCGCAATGGTTGAATCAGATTGGCAAGCGGTGTTTCATCCTGATAAAACTTGAGTAAATGTTGCTGCACATCCAGCCCGGTATGTTTGTACACCTCAGTCAGTCTGGCTTGTGGATCCATATCCAGCAACAACAGCTGACGCCGCTTACGCTGGCAAGCCGCAGCCAGATTAAGTGCAGTTGTCGTTGCTCCGACACCTGCTTTCTGATTAAAAATGGCAATCTTCAACATGATCAAATGAACACAGTCGCTGTTTTTACATGAAATACCACAAGCGTTGCATGCATCATAAACGATGTTGTCGGCAGAGACCACCCCAGCGATCGTAGATATCTGGAAAAGAGGACGGTAGAAAAAAAGAAACCCGCTAATGCGGGTTAAAAGGGGGTTTGGATCAGGAGGAAATCAATGCTAGTGTTGAAAATCAACTAAACCTAGCCATCAAACAAAACATTTTGTGTTTCGTTTAAAGATGGATTCAGTATAGGGAGGAGTTATTGCAGTAATTTGACCAAGCTGTAACTGAATTGTAAAAGTCAAAATTCAATTGTTATCAAATTGTAACTTTAATAAAAACAACAGCTTGCAGAGATCGTTTTAAGTAAAACGATAAAAAGGAAACGGCCAATAGTTTAGCAGATTTAACTCTGCCTCACTATCGGCCGCAATGGAATGCAAATTAGCTAAAAAAGTCGCGGGCTTTATCTACCCAGCTTTTATTCTTGGGGCTATGTTTTCCCGCATCTGCCTGCGTACTACTCTCAAACTCACGTAACAGTTCTTTCTGCTTTTCTGTCAGACGCACTGGCGTCTCAACGACCACATGCACCATCAAATCACCATGTTCACTGGAGCGCAAAGGCTTGATACCCTTGCCACGCAAACGGAATACACTGCCTGTTTGCGTTTCAGCCGGGATCTTCATCTTGGCTGCACCATCCAGCGTCGGCACTTCAATTTCGCCGCCTAATGCCGCGGTACTAAAACTGATAGGCATTTCGCAATGCAGATTTGCACCTTCGCGTTGGAAAATCGGGTGTTCCTTGAGATGCACCACCACATACAAATCACCCGTTGGACCGCCATTGACGCCAGCTTCACCCTCACCGCTGAGGCGGATACGATCTCCCTCGTCAACGCCTGCTGGAATCTTCACATTCAGCGTTTTATTCTGTTTGACGCGACCAGCACCATGGCAAGTTGGGCAAGGCTCCTTCACCATTTTGCCGGTGCCATGACATTTGGGACAGGTTTGCTGCACAGAGAAAAAACCCTGTTGCATGCGCACCTGGCCGTGACCGTTACAGGTCGTACACGTCACAGGGGATGTGCCTGGACGCGCACCTGAACCGTGACAGGTTTCACAAGTGGTCTGTACCGGAATACGGATTTTGGTTTCGGTCCCTTTTGCCGCATCTTCCAGGGAAATTTCCAGGTTGTAGCGTAAATCCGCGCCGCGATATACATTCGAGCGTTGGTTGCGCGCACCACCGAAAATATCACCAAAAATATCGCCAAATGCGTCACTGAAATTGCCGGAATTGAACCCGCCAAACCCGCCACCACCGCTCATACTGGGGTCTACGCCAGCATGTCCGTACTGGTCATAAGCGGCGCGTTTCTGCTCATCGCTCAGGACTTCATAGGCTTCTTTAGCCTCTTTAAAACTCTCTTCGGCTTTGGGGTTATCCGGGTTTCGGTCAGGGTGAAACTTCATGGCCAGTTTCTTAAAGGATTTTTTAATTTCCTCTTCACTGGCGTCGCGGTTGACACCTAACACTTCGTAATAATCTTTTTTTGCAGCTGCCATAGTTTTTCCGTTTAATGCGCTTGCGCCATAAAGACAAACACACTCGCAGTCAGCGTAGTGTGTTTGCCGGCATGATTGAAAAAAGGGCAGGCATGTCTACCCGCCGTTTTCAAGCTTAGTTTTTCTTCACTTCTTCAAACTCGGCATCCACCACATCGCCTTCCACTGTTTTTTCAGTTTCAGCTTGTGCACTTTCGGTATTGGCCTGTGCCTGTTGCTCGGCATAGACCTTTTCACCCAGTTTTTGTGAAGCTTCCATCAGCGCGTTAGTCTTGGCTTCAATCACTTCCTTATCGTCGCCATCTTTGGCTACCGCTTCCAGGTCTTTAATCGCGTCTTCAATCTTGGCTTTTTCATCGGCCTCAATCTTGTCGCCATGCTCAGCCAACGATTTTTTCACGCTATGCAACACGCTGTCCGCCTGGTTACGGGCGTCGACCAGTTCACGCAGTTTTTTGTCTTCGTCAGCATATTTAGCCGCATCTTCTTCCATGCGCTGAATTTCTTCTTCAGACAAGCCGGAGTTGGCTTTGATGGTGATCTTGTTTTCTTTGCCAGTAGCCTTGTCTTTGGCAGACACATGCAAAATACCGTTGGCATCGATATCAAACGTCACTTCAATTTGCGGCATGCCACGTGGTGCAGGTGGAATATCGCTCAGGTTAAACTGACCCAGGCTCTTGTTGCCGGAAGCCATTTCGCGTTCACCTTGCAGCACATGAATGGTCACCGCATTCTGGTTGTCTTCGGCTGTCGAGAACACTTGGGATGCCTTGGTAGGAATCGTGGTGTTTTTCTTGATCAGCTTGGTCATCACGCTACCCAGGGTTTCGATACCCAGGGACAACGGTGTCACGTCCAGCAGCAATACGTCTTTGACGTCACCTTTCAACACGCCGCCCTGGATTGCAGCACCTACGGCCACGGCTTCATCCGGGTTCACATCTTTACGTGGTTCCTTACCAAAAATCTCTTTCACTTTTTCTTGCACTTTTGGCATGCGGCTCTGGCCACCGACCAAAATCACGTCAGAGATATCTGAAGGAGACACACCCGCATCTTTCAATGCCGTTTTACATGGGCTGATGGTACGCTCAATCAGGTCTTCCACCAGTGACTCCAACTTGGCACGAGTGATTTTCACCACCAAGTGCTTAGGACCAGTCGCATCTGCCGTGATGTATGGCAGGTTCACTTCAGTCTGCTGCGCACCAGACAATTCGATCTTGGCTTTCTCAGCCGCCTCTTTCAAACGCTGTTTTGCCAGCAAGTCGTTACGCAAGTCCAAGCCGTTTTCTTTCTTGAACTCGTCAGCCAAGAAGTCGATGATGCGGTTATCGAAGTCTTCACCACCTAAGAAGGTGTCACCGTTGGTGGACAACACTTCGAACTGGTGTTCGCCGTCAATTTCAGTAATTTCGATAATCGAAATATCGAAAGTACCGCCACCCAGGTCATATACCGCAATCTTGCGGTCGCCTTCCTGTTTGTCCAAACCAAATGCCAGCGCCGCCGCTGTTGGCTCGTTGATGATACGTTTTACTTCCAGACCAGCGATACGGCCAGCGTCTTTGGTGGCCTGACGCTGGCTGTCGTTAAAGTAAGCGGGCACGGTAATCACGGCCTCGGTCACTTCTTCGCCCAGGTAGTCTTCGGCGGTTTTCTTCATTTTGCGCAGCACTTCAGCAGAAATTTGTGGTGGCGCCTGTTTTTTGCCACGCACTTCTACCCATGCGTCACCATTGTCTGCTTTGGCAATGGTGTAAGGCATGAGGTCGATGTCTTTTTGCACTTCTTTTTCGTCAAAGCGACGGCCAATCAAACGCTTCACTGCAAAAAGGGTGTTTTTAGGGTTGGTCACTGCCTGACGTTTGGCTGGGGCACCGACCAGAATTTCGCCATCTTCCTGATAAGCAATAATAGAAGGCGTGGTACGCGCGCCTTCAGCGTTCTCAATCACACGTGGCTTGCCACCTTCCATCACGGCGACGCATGAGTTTGTCGTTCCCAAATCAATACCGATAATCTTTGCCATCTTTATGTTTTCCTTAAAATTCGTTAATCACAACATCAATGATGTAATAATTGGGATGCCTGAAAAGATTTCAAGCCCCTATTGAAAATGTGGTTGCTTTACTTGGCCTGAATCACAGTCACTAAGGCTGGACGCAATACGCGCTCATTCAAGCTGTAGCCTTTTTGCAATACACTTAACACGGTATTCGGCTCACCTTCAGCTGGCACCATGCTGATCGCCTGATGTTTGTTAGGGTCAAACTTTTCGCCTATGGGATTGATTTCAGCAATATTGAATTTTTCAAATACGCTGAGTAATTGTTTGGCTGTCAATTCCACGCCATTTTTATAGCTATCAACCTCAGTACTTTCTACCGCCAATGCGGCATCCAGGCTGTCTTTCACTGCCAGCAACTCACCGCTGAATTTTTCCAGCGCAAATTTACGGGCTTTATCAATATCATCCAGCGCGCGACGGCGAATATTTTCACCTTCGGCTTTGACATATAAGACTTGTGCCTTGGCTTCTTCCAGTGCTGCTTCCAGCTCGGCAATACGCGTTGCCTGATTGTCTTCTACATGGATTTCTGGTGCAGCGTCATTCACTGCAGACTCAGTTGCGTTCACCTCGGCAGGTGTATTTGGTTCTTGCATGGGACTCCCCTTCTTGTTCAACACTGTTCTGGCTGAGAGGTGACCAACACTTTCCTCTCAATATCTTCCCAATGTTGGGGATGCCCCTACTGATTTCAAGGGTTAAATGTGAATTTTGTGATTTTAAATGTGCACGACTGGCAAGGTCATGGCGGTCAGATGATCAATCACGGCATTGACGGCGGGCACTTGCTCCTTACCGCCGAGGTTGATGGCAGGCGCCTCACGTCCACCCGCTACACCGGTAAACGCTGGTTCGGTGTCGGTGTAAAGAGCAACAACTGGAATGTCCAGCGCAGCAGCCAGGTGTGAAAGACCGGTATCCACGCCCACTGCAAATTTCGCCTGTGGCATTTGACCGGCCAACTGTTGCAGGCTGAGTTTAGGCAGCACTATTGCTTGCGGTACTTGGGCGGCTATTCGTTTTGCCCGTGCTTGCTCACTGGCACTCGCCCACGGCAACCACATCTGCAACCCTTGCGCTGCATAATGCTGACCTAAAGCAATCCAGTGATCTTCTGGCCATAACTTGCTGTCTCGGCTGGTGGCATGCAAGGCCAGAAAAGCAGGTGTTTTGGTGCGCTGAATACCTGCCGCCAGACCATAATTGGGCTTGTCTTTTGGCACGTCATATCCCAATGCCATCGCTGCTAATGTGCGCATACGGATCACCGCATGCTGACGGTAAGGAATGTCAAATGCATGCTGGTAAAACCGGCTAGCCAGGGGTTCACGGATGGAATGTTTGTCGTAGCCATAGCGAGGGCCTTGCGCCCAGGTGGACATCACGGCGCTTTTGACCAGGCCCTGTACATCAAGCACCAAATCATAAGGCTGCGCAGCCACTGCCTGTTTGACAGCGGAAATTTCACGCCAGGTCTGGCAATGCCACCATTGCTTGCGCCAGCGGCGCACCGCAACCTTAAATATCTGCTGCACACGTGGATGCAAGCGTGGAATATCGGCAAAACTTTCCTCTACCAGCCAGTCAATCTGTGCGTCTGGAAAGTGCTGTAGGATATCTTCAACCACGGGCAAAGCGTGGATCACATCACCCATGGAGGTTGTTTTGACAATCAGGATGCGTTTCATGGCCGCTATTTTCGCATACAATGCCATCGCATGAAGTTTGCGTTTCTCATTTTCAAATACTTTCCCTATGGCGGGGTGCAGCGCGATATGCTGCGTATCGCAAAAGACTGTGTCGCGCTTGGGCATGAGGTCACGATTTTCACCGGGGAGTGGCAAGGCCTGCAACCTGAGGATATCAAAGTAAAGTTATGTACCAGCAGCGGCTGGCGTAACCATACCAGGCATGCCAGCCTGATCAGCGCCATGCAGCAGGCCGTGCAGGTAGAACCATTTGATCTGGTAGTGGGTTTTAACCGCATGCAGCCCATCGATGTGTATTTCGCTGCCGATTCCTGCTTTATCGCCAAAGCACATGAGGAACGCCCCTGGTGGTACAGGCTCACCAGCCGTTATCGCTGGTTCCAGCAAGCGGAAGAAGCAATTTTTTCCCCTGCGAGCAACACCCACATCCTCACGCTCACCCCACAGGAACAGCAAACTTTTCAGCATTGGTACCAGACACCCGATGATCGCTTCCATCTGATTCCACCAATCTTGGATCCACAGCGCTTCCATGCATTTGAGCGCGCACAAAGAAAGCAATGGTTGGCTGAAACATTTGGCATTTTGCCTGAGCAGATTGCTTTATTGCTGGTAGGCTCAGGTTTCAAAACCAAAGGGGCAGACCGTGCAGTGACTGCCATTGCCGCTTTACCTGAAAGTGTCAAAAACAAGGTACGCATGCTGATTATCGGCCAGGACAATCCACGCTGGCTGCAAAAACATATTGAGGCAAAAGGTTTAAGCAATCAGGTGCAGGTACTGGGCGGCCGCGATGATATCCCACAAATGATGCAAGCCTGCGATTGGCTGGTGCACCCGGCCAGGCGCGAGCTGGCCGGTCATGTATTACTCGAAGCCATGGCCAGCGGTTTACCCGTCATCACGACAGAAGTATGCGGTTATGCGCCGCATATCGCCAAAGCCGGAGCCGGCATCCTCATTCCGGGCCCGTTCAGTCAGGAGACGCTTAATCGGGAACTCGCGACAGCTTTAGCAACGGAAAGGGAACGATTCAGCCAGGCGGGACTCAGTTATGCTGCGCAACTCATGCGCGAAAACCCGGGAAAGGCAGAAGCTCGGACACTGATCCAGTTAGCTTCAGGAAACAGATTGCAACCACTTCCACATCGGCCAGAAAAGCCCTTACACGACAGCAGCCTTTGGCTGTCGCCGGCCCACGCACAGGCATTGCAGAGGTATTATTTTGAAGACTTTATGTCGCTGCAGGGATATACCGTACGCGCTGCGGCCAACCGCAAAACCATGCGTATCGCCATCGCCGGGCAATCCTATTTTATCAAGCAACACGAAGCCACTGGCTGGCGCGAGATCACCAAAAACTGGCTGAGTTTCAAACGTCCTATCATCGGTGCGATGACGGAAGTGCGGGCTATCCAGGCGCTGGAAAAAATTGGAATCGCCACCACCCCCATCGCGGCTTACGGTGTACAAGGTGAATATGCAGCCAATCAGCGGTCATTCCTGCTGACGGAAGACCTGGGGGACATTCATTCGCTGGAGGATATTTGCAAAAGCTGGCAAACACCGGCCTCTGCGGAAACCCGCCAGGCCATGTTAATTGCAGTCGCGAAACTGGCGAAGACATTCCATGCTGCGGGCCTGTGTCACCGTGACTTTTACCTGTGCCATATCGCGCTGCAGAAATCGTCACCCTTAACTGCAGAGACGGCGTTTTATTTACTCGATCTGCACCGGGTACTGCAAGGCGTTTCACCCCATGGCACAGACGTGCGCAAGGATATCGCCGGACTGATTTTCTCTTGCATGGACTTCGGCTTTACCCGGGAAGACTGGCAGATATTCAAGGCCCATTATTTGCCACAAAGTGAAGATTTCTGGCGACAGGCATTCAACCGTGCGGATCGCCTGCATGCCAAATTTCATAGCCCTAAACAGCAGAATAAGTACAAGCAACAGCGCGATGCGACCGATTTGTAGACTTTGCCTTATGGTTGAAGGGATGTTCTTTCTCGGCAGTGCAACAGTAGGTCACTGTGCCGGACGGCCCGGCGTGAACGGCATATTACGCAATTGGTCAGCCGCGGCTTTGCTAGCTTCGCTGCGTTTTAACGCATAGGCCTTGGCTTGCTCAAGCAAAGCCGCAGAAGGTAGCTTGGGGTCATCCGCTAAGTTTGATAACTTTTCAAAACTCTCTTCGTAAGGTGTGGCGACCTCAGTATCAATTTTTGACGCCATATCATCAAAACTCAGGCTGCCCTCACGCCCCTCCAGCATAATCTGCCGCCATTTTTGCTGGGCTTTATGATCCACCTGGTTGAGTTTTTGCACTTGTTTTTGTATCGCCACCTCTTCCTGCCAGCGATATTTGGGGGTTGGTAAGTGAGTGAGTAATACAAACAACGCGACGAGCCAGGCTACACCGGCTGACCATTGCGTGATGCTTAATTGCCTGCTCGGCAAGATGCCAGATGGCAAGAGAAGTGTTGCCATCACAATGCCCGTGACAAATCCACCAATATGGGCTGAGTTATCAATGCCGGGAATGATATAGCCCATGACGATCGTGAGTGCAGAAAACAGCAGCGCGCCCCAGAACAACCAACGGAACTCTTGTGCCTGCATCTGTCGTCTGGCGAACCAGACATACACCAATAGCGCACCATAAATGCCAAAAATAGCACCGGATGCGCCGCCAGACACCGCATCATTGCCCTGTACGACCAAGGACAAGAGATTGCCGCCTACGCCACTGATCAGGTAAATCACAATAAAACGCGCTGCGCCAAACATGCGCTCGACCAGTTTGCCGCCATCCCATAAGGCCAGCATATTCATGCCCAGATGCAAGGCACCAAAATGCAAGAACATGGCAGATACCAGCCGCCACCATTGCCCATCTGCCGTGGCCGGGGCAAAATTGGCACCCCAGGTCAGTTGAACCGTATTCGGCGAATGCCAGAAACCGGCGCCGCCGAACAACATCACCACAAACACCAGCACATTCAATGCGATCAGGCTTTTGGTGACAGGTGGCACCGAGGCACGCAACGCTGTGCGGGTAAGGAGCGAAGATTCCATTTAAGGCGAGGATTCCTGAAAAGGGACTTGCAACACGGGAGGTTGCTGCAGGCTCTCTATTAAAGTCAGCAAGTTTTCTTGTGGCATAGACATCTGCGGATCAATACTGTTCGCCACCCAGCCGCAAAAATCGATGCCGCGCTGCTTCAATACTTGCGCCGTCAGTAAGGCATGATTGATACAGCCCAAACGCATGCCGACGACCATCAGCGCAGGAATATCCAGCGCCTGGATCAGGTCAGCCATGGTTTGGCTGCTGTTCAGCGGTACCAGCAAGCCGCCAGCCCCTTCGACAATGACCACATCGGCCAGGGTGGTTAGTTGCGTATAAGCCTCCTGAATGATGTTCAGGTCAATGGCGACGCCTGCTTGTGCCGCAGCGATATGCGGTGCAATCGCTGGCTCAAAACAATAGGGGTTGATCAACTCTGGCGGCGCCTTCACATTGGAAGCGGCGGTGAGCTGGCAAACATCTTCATTTTGCCAGCGACCCTCTAACCATTCACAGCCGGAAGCAACCGGCTTCATGCCAATGACAGTGAGGCCTTGTGCCACCAGTTGTTGCATCAGGCGAACAGTAACTGTGGTTTTGCCCACACCAGTATCAGTCCCGGTCACAAAAAAATGACGTGGCAACGCATGCATGACTTACCTTTGTTTATCTTTGCGTGGCATAAACTGTACCGGGCTGATACCTGGGGCGGTATAGGGCTGGCTGCCGGTCCAGGCATGCACAAACACTACTTCATAAGTCGCTGGCAACTTGCCGTCGCGCCTGAAGACTTCATAGCCGTGGCGTAACTTTTGCAAGAATCCTTTTCCACTTAGCCCTTTAACGCGTCCGGCTGTGGCATTGTGCGCACCGATGGCTTTGAGATCACGCATCAGAGACTCAACCTTGTCGTATGTGAGCGTGTAATGCATGACATCCAGCACAGGCGCACTGAAACCGGCACGCGTCAGGGCATCGCCAATATCGTGCATATCAATAAAGCGGCTGACATGCGTATGATCATTGCCAGACGCCGCACGCAACTCCTTTAGCGTATCTGGCCCCAACGTGGCAAACATCAGCAAACCATTGGGCTTGAGCACGCGCCTGAATTCCTGCAATACGGTATCCATGTCATTACACCATTGCACCGCCAGGTTAGACCACACCATATCCACACTGGCAGTGGCGATGGGCATAGCCTCGATATCAGCACAGACAAAGCGAGGAGAAGCTTGCCAGAAACGGTACCAGGGAAACAGTGCTTTGCTACGAGACAACATGCCTTCGGCGATATCAAGCGCAATCCCCTGCGCTTTCTTGAACCGCTTAAGCAAGGCGCTTAAACCATGACCAGTCCCGCAACCAGCATCCAGGATCACACCAGGTTCAAGCTTGACGACATCGAGGCGGCTGAGCATCTCTTCACGCACCTGGCGTTGCAAAATGGCCGCTGCATCATACTGTTTGGCGGCACGATGAAACGATTGCCGCATGCGCGACTTGTCGATCTGGTAAACATCCTGCATTTAACTCTCCGTCGACCGAAGCGCTGACTCATCTGCCATAAAGGCTTCAACAGACTCGCAGAAGGCATCGGCATGCGACAGGAAGGGTGCATGTGAGGCACCGGCAATTACTCGCAAACGTGCTCGCATCAAATGCATGGCCAGCCAATGCGCGGCCGACACCGGCGCCAGCGTATCGCGGTCACCATGAATGATCAGTGTCGGCTGGAACAAACGACCAACCTCTTCGCGCAAGTCCGTCTGTAGCAGGATATCCAGTGCCTGATTGAGGCTATCCTGCGTAGGCGTCGGTTTGGCGCCAAAGGCGATGCGTAATTGGCGTACCGTGCTACGCGCATCCTTAGCGTGCATGCACTGCAAGGTCAGGAAATTCAGCAAGGTAGCATTAAAATCTTTGGCAAAACGCTCATTGAACTGCTCGAAATGACGAGCCTCTATCCCATGCGTCCAATCCGCCTTGCTGACAAAGCAGGGGTTGGTCCCAACCAGAATCAATTTTTCTACGCGGTCTGGCTGATTGAGCGCAATTTGCTGCGCGACCAAGCCACCGAGAGACCAGCCCAGGATGCTGGATACCCCGGGGATTTCTTCCGCCACCGTTTCAGCCAGGCTATGCAAATGATATGGATAGACCGGGCGGCTTTGACCCATGCCAGGCAAATCGACCAGGAACAGACGATAATTGGCAGACAGACGTTTGGTGATGCGCTCCCAGACGGCACTGTTCATGCCCCAGCCATGTAGCAAGACCAAGGGTTTGCCTTGGCCCATGATTTCGATAAAGCAACTCATGCCTGTACTCCGGCAGGAATGTCGCTCTCAGCCGCATGTAACGCACTGATCAAGGCACGCACATCCTCAGCGCGATGGGCTGCAGATAATGAAATACGTAATCGTGAGGTATTGACCGGCACAGTCGGCGGACGGATGGCCGGGACCAGGATGCCTCGCACCTGCAGATACTGGCTGAGGGCCAAGGCTTCATGATTGTCTCCCACAATCAGCGGCTGGACAGCGGTTTCAGATGGCAACAAATGCCAGCGTGTGAGTGACAGCTCACTTTTCAGCAATGCAATCATGTCGAACAATTGCTTCCTGCGTGCATCACCGTATTCAATTTCCTTTACAGAGGCCAAGAGTGCCGCAGACAAAGGAGGAGGTGCTGGCGTCGTATAAATATAACTGTTGGCATGCTGTATCAGGTAGTCAATCACCACTTGCTCACCGGCAACAAAAGCACCAGCAACCCCGGCGGCCTTGCCCAGCGTCCCCATCATGATCAATCGGGGTGATTGCAGGCCCAGATGTTTGAGGGAGCCGCGGCCCTGCGGTCCAAGTACACCAAACCCATGCGCATCATCCACATATAAATAGGCATCGTAGCGCTCACAGAGTTCCAGATATTCTGCCAGCGGGGCAAGATCACCATCCATACTGAAAACCGCATCTGCAGCAACCAGTTTGTGCCGTGTCGTACTCGCTTGCAGCAGCTTTTCCAGTGCCGCGACGTCGTTGTGCGGAAAGCGATGATGCGTGGCACGCGACAGGAAAGCCCCGTCATTGAGACAGGCATGGTTCAGCTTGTCTGAAAACACGGCATCATCACGTCCCATCAAGGCACTGATCACACCGATATTGGCCATATAGCCGGTAGAAAACAACAAGGCAGCAGGCTTGCCAACAAAGGCTGCCAAGGCTTGTTCGAGTTGGTCGTGATAACGGTGATGGCCGGTAATCAGGTTAGAAGCACCACTACCAACACCCGCCTCGGCTGCGGCTTGTTGCAAGGCAGCCACTAGTGCGGGGTCATTCGCAAGCCCAAGGTAATCATTGCTGCAAAAAGACAGAAATGGCTGCCCATTAGCGGTGATATGTTCTGCTTGCGGCGAGTCAAGAAGCCGCCGCTGGCGCATCAAGCCCAGAGTTTGCCGCTTTTCAAGGTCGGCCCGTAAAGACTCCAACAAATCGCTCATTAAATCTTCTTCAAGCCCAGTTTGCCAAACAAGGCGTTATCCGCTTCAACCTCAGGGTTCCCTGTAGTCAACAATTTCTCACCGTAGAAAATACTGTTGGCACCGGCGTGGAAGCACAAGGTTTGAACGGCCTCGCCCATACTCTGGCGACCAGCAGACAACCGGACAAAGCTGGTCGGCATGGTAATACGCGCAATAGCGATGGTACGCACAAACTCCAGTGGATCTAAAGCCTCTGTTCCATGCAAGGGTGTGCCCTCTACTTGTGTCAGCAGGTTAATTGGCACGCTCTCTGGTGGCTGTTCCATGTTGGCTAATTGCGCAATCAGGCCTGCGCGCTGTGCACGGCTTTCGCCCATACCGATAATGCCACCGCAGCAGACATTGATATCCACGCTACGCACGCGATCAAGGGTATCCAGACGGTCCTGGTAGGTACGCGTCGTGATGACATCTCCATAAAACTCTGGTGCGGTGTCCAGATTATGGTTGTAATAATCCAGCCCGGCCTCTTTCAGTTGTTCTGCCTGGCCATCTTTGAGCATGCCCAAGGTGGCACAGGTTTGCAAACCCATGGCTTTGACTTCAGAAATCATCTTGAGTACGGGTTCGAGATCGCGCTGTTTGGGGCCACGCCAGGCAGCCCCCATACAGAACCGGCTGGCGCCGCTTTCCTTAGCTGCTTTGGCCGCTGCCAGCACTTCGTCCAGCTGCATCAGTGGCTCATTCTCGACATCAGTGTGATAACGCGCCGCTTGTGGGCAGTACCCGCAATCTTCGGAGCAGCCACCTGTTTTAATCGATAGCAAGGTGCTGACTTGCACGGCATTAGGGTCAAAGTGTTCACGATGCACTGTTTGCGCCCTGTGTAATAAGTCATTGAATGGCAATTCAAACAGTGCCATGATGTCTTCTACACGCCAGCGCTCAACCGTGGGATGACAGCTCACCGATGGTTTCAGGCCATCCAGATTAATGACTGAAGTTTGCATTTCGCTGCCACAGCCGGCAGCAGAAGTTTGTTGTTCCATAATGACCACGCAAGAAAAATAGATGAATATTCCGGGCGAATTATATGTTGTTTAAAAACTTACGTGAAAAATTTTTACAATAGATTAAAAATTAGTCAAACCACCCCAATGCGCAAATTGCAGTCCTGGCTGGAATCCACGTTGCCATGTGCACTTTGTCATGCGCCGGCAGACCACAGGAGAGATTCCATCCTGTGTTCCCATTGCGTGGAAATGTTACCCTGGTATGACTCGCCTCGTTGCCCACAATGCGCGCTTCCTAATGCCTCAGGGGCATTATGTGGTATCTGTTTGCAACATTCGCCTGCTTTTGATCATACCTTGACGGCCTTCCGTTACGCGTATCCACTAGACCGCTTACTGCATCAGTTCAAATACCATCAGCAACTTTCTTTGGGGCATTTATTGGCAAATAGGCTGTTTGCCCGGTTGCCGACACTGCCAGCCTTGGCACAACCAGACGTCATGATTGCCATGCCCATGCACCCAAACCGGGTCAAGGAGCGCGGATTCAATCACGCATTGGAACTGGCAAAGCAGGCTCATCACCAATGGCAGGTCCCATTAGAGATGGAGGGTTGTACAAGAATCGTGGATACGCCAGCCCAGGCTGGCATGGACATGAAAACCAGGACACGTAGCCTGCGTAGTGCGTTTGCCACGAATGCGCAATGGCATGGCAAGCATGTCATGGTGGTGGATGATGTGATGACCACAGGTGCCAGCATGCATGCTGTCGCCAAGGTGTTAAAACGTGCAGGGGCAATTCGGGTAACGGCACTGGTGCTGGCGCGCACGCTGAAAAGTTAATTTTTTGAGATCAACACGAGCAGTGCATGCCTGGCTCGCATGCAAGGACTATTCGCTGTGGGCTGTCACCGTGCCACCAAGCTGACGGATGCGCTGGCTGACAAACTCTGACAGCCTGTCGCTGAGTGACAATTGATAGGCTAGCTGGAACTGCTGCAAGGCCTGGGTCTGCTGGCCTGCAGCCTGAAGTGAAATCGCATAGGCCACCATCGATTGTGCGCGGCCTGGCTGTAAGGTGATAGCGCGTTCAAAATGTGGCAAGGCAGCTGCATGTTGTGCAGTTTGCTGATACGCCATGGCCAGCATCCACTGCGACTCTGCATCCTGGATCAGCGCATTCGCAACAGGTTTGAGGGTTTGCAAAACCGCGTCCGGCTGTCCATGTGACAACTGCCACTTGGCCAGCGACTTGGCCAACCCGATTTGCCCGGGATACTGTTTAATACCGGCTTGCAAGACCGACACAGCTTCAACTTCCTGCCTGGACTCGAACAAGTAAGCCGCCAGCAACTGTCTTGCATCTTCCGACTGCGGATAAGTAGTGAGTGCCTGGCGCAGGGTCGCCAAGGCTTCGCTGAGACGGCCTTTTTGTTCATGGTCTACTGCGCGCTGAATCAGCAAATTCACTTCCTGATCGGGACGGAGCTGCTTGTTAACCACGCCTTTGTGGCCTGAATCACCTTCGTTATTCTTGGCAAGCTTCGCAGCATTCGCAACTTCTAATGGCGGCTCAATGACTGACACCACAGGGCTGGCTGCAACCGTTTCAGCCGGGTTTATGGTGAATTCGCCCTCAATTTGAGTAGCCGCCGTCTTCACGGGTGCAGGGGCAGGCTTTGCAATTGGCAGATTGCCCACAGGCAGTGGACTGGCCGACGCAGGGGAGCCTGCAGCCTGCCACGCGCTAAATAAAGACCTGGTTAATTGGGGAGGTTCCCAGGGTGACGCAGCCTGAACAGGCATCGCTTCAAGCGGCTGCTTAACTGACGCAGAGGGAGAAGTGACTTTAGGAATCATGGTCTTGCTCGCGAGCCCAGTCACATGGGCAGGATGAAAGTAACTCAGCAGCCATAAGCCATTCATCTGCAAACCGGCGATCAATGCCAATAATAAACAGCCTAACAGCAGCCACTTGATCCAGGCATGGGCAGAAGTGCCCTGATGCAACAACACTGGTTTGACCTGTGCATCCCAGCCCGTCGCCTCAGGCCTGCCATCGAGTACTGTGCTCCCGCGCGCCTCGACGTTTTGCAAAACCTGGTTAATTAAACTCACGCGTTTCTCCCCAATCCTTCACTCAGTGGCCCAAACCAGCCATGGCAGTATGTAGTGTCAGCCACCATTTAAAACCGTGTCCCAACCAAGGATGTTGTGCCTTGACACTCGCTTGTGTATCCAGAATGGCGGCCTTGACATCTTCGGCTGAGACAGATTGCTGGCCACGCCCAAACGCAGACAGCAGGGATTTGTGAGCCAGAATATTCAGCAGACGTGGTATACCATTGGCATAGCGGTATAGCAGACGCAGGCTGGCAGGGTTAAAAATCATGCCTCCCTGATAGCCGGCCACGTGCATGCGGTGATTCAGGTAAAACCCTAGCTCCGACCATTGCAGGCCCTTGAGGTGATATTCAAAACCAATACGTTGCCGTAACTGGCGTATGGAAGGATGATTGATGCGCTCTTCAAGTTCAGGCTGACCAAAAATTACCACCTGGATCAGCTTGCGCTTCTCGGTTTCCAGGTTACTTAACAAACGCAGTGCTTCCAGGGTTTCCAACGGCATGGCTTGCACTTCATCCAGGCACACCACCACATGCTGTCCCTCTTCCGCAAAGGTCAGTAGCTTGCGGTTCAGGGCGTCTATCATGTCATGATGAGTAAAGTCTGGCTTGAATGCCACGCCAAACTCGGTGGCCAGCGTCATGAGCAAGGCATGCGGATCAAGGTAAGGATTAGGGATAAATGCCACCCTGCAATGGGGTGCCAGCGCTTTGAGCAGGCGGCGGCACAACAGGGTTTTGCCAGTGCCTACTTCGCCAGTAATTTTGACGAACCCCTCGCCAGACTGTATTGCGATCAACAGTGTATTCAGCGCCTCTTGCAAGCTACGCGTTGCATAATAAAAACTGGTATCCGGCGTGATGGTAAACGGATATTCCTTCAGGCCAAAATGTTGCAGGTACATACCTTATCCTAAAAAGCTACGTCACTTTTCAGTTTATCCACCCGGTCCTGGCTTTCAAGCATATCTTGCGCCCAGCTTTCGCCACTGCGGACTACGGTAGACTTCAGCAAAATCACCAGCTCCGTTTTGGTGGTTGCCAAATCTTTTTGACGGAACAGGTTACCCAAGAACTTCACATCTCCCAATCCAGGCACCTTGGTACGTGTATTATCGACTGACTCTGACATCAGACCACCAATTGCAATCACGCTACCATCTTTGGTACGCACAATGCTGTCTGTCTCATTGATGTTGGAAGAGGCTGTCGGAATCGTATATGTGCCACCGTTCGCGCTGGACAAGGTTACGGTGCGGTTGACCTGGGTCACATCACTGATAAATGGATGTACGTGCAGAATGATGTTGTCGTCCTTGTCAATTTGTGGCGTCACGTCAAGTGAGATGCCCGAAAAATAAGGTTGCAACTGGATATCTGGCGTCACCACGGCGCCGCCAGTAGTGGTTGTCACATTGGTGCGCACATTGGTCACGTAAAATGCATCATTCCCTACTTTAAGCACCGCTTTCTGGTTATTGATGGTGGCAATACGAGGACTGGAAAGCACCTCTACATTACCTTGTGTTTCTAGAAAGGTAAGCAAGGCAGAGAAGTTTCTGCCTTGAACTGCCAATGCAAACATCGAGCCACCTATAGACACCGGGTCACTGTTTATAAGCGCGCCCGGCTCCGTACTGCTCAATGTACCATTGGTCAGTGTGCCAGTTTCTCCCAGCGTGGTATTGCCGTTCACATTACCAAAGGTGTAATCACGGCCACGGATGTTTCTGGCTGCTGCCCAATTAATGCCTTGTTGCGAGTTTCTATTCAGTTGCACCTTGATGATCTTGGCTTCCAGAATCACCTGGCGATCCACGGTTACCTGCATCAGACTCAAAAACTTCTCAACCTGACGAATCTCCTTAGGCATCGCTTTCACCATGATCAGACCAGACTGGGCATTGATCACCACTTTACGTCCATTTTCTTCACCAATCAGGCTGCTGAGTGAAATGCCAATATCATCCCAAAAATCATTATTGGTGCGCATACTCACGTCAGAAGCATAGACCTGCAGATTGGACGCACCAGCCGCCCCGGGGACTCCGTTGCCAGCCGCACCGGCACCCACACCAGTTGCCGCTCCGGTAATCGCCGCTGCCTGACCAGCTACCCCAACCGCGCCACCAGCGCCAGATCCGCTAGCAGTACCAGAGGTCACGCGGGTGGCTGAAGTACCTTTACGGGTGCCGGTAATATAGTTGACCTGGAAGACACGGGTTTGCAACGTTTGTGGCTCCACAAAAATTTGCTTCCCATTCATTTTGTATTCATATCCATATAGGTCACGCAAGGCATTCAGTGCTTCAAACAAGGTCACATCGCGCAAATTAATAGTGATCTCGCCTTTTAGCTCTGGACTCAATGCAATACTGTATGGGCTGCCTGAAACAATCCCCATCAACACTTGTGAGGCCGGCGCTTTATTCACCACCAGGTCAAATCTTGGCTCTACGCGTTTCGCCAATGCTTTAGGCGGCTCGATCTTAAGTGGCTCAAACAATTCATCTGTGACCTCTTTGGGAGGTGGTGTCACTTGCGCTTGCGCCTTGGCCGCGGCCGTCGCCAATTCATTTTGTATTTTAGGATTAATAGAGGGGTTCGTTGGTGCAAATGGGTTACTCGTACATCCCGCCAACCCGGCCCCTATCATCATTACACCCAAAGTATTCACTAAAGTTTTCATAGCAGTCTCTCTATTGATATTCACCTGGCGGCCTTTTTAGCCAGTTACAGGCGTTTCACTTTATTTTTTAATTGTTTTTGCCTGTTTGGTTTTTTTCACCTGTGCAGGCGGTTGCGCTGGCACCACAAAACTGGCCAATCCCACACCCAGAACTTTTTTTTCACCATTTTTATTGATAAGCGTCGCTTGCTGATGTTTCACAGAAATCAACCTAAAACCCTGGTAAGCTTCACCCAGCTGCACCAGTTGCCCATTCACCACCGCAAAACCACTCTTGCCGTTATCCTGGATAGCTGTCACTTGCCAAGCCTGTGCAGACTCCGCTTGCACGTCAGGCAAGTATGGCAGTACGGCTGCGGGTGGCTGCGTAGGGTCTATCATTTGCTCGGCCGCATGGCTTTGTGCCAGGATAGCCAATATCATCCATGTCATGAATATGCGCATGCTATATCCCCAACCATGCATTTTCCCCGCTAAGGGTATACACTTGAAAAATCAATTCGCTTTCAGGGTAACCACCTTTAAGTTCGGCATTTTCCCAAGCCAGCGTACGACCAATCGCCTTCAGGGACTTGCTGTAGGCCATCAACGCAAAATATTGCCCCTTTAAATGGACTTTTACGGCATGTTGGTAGACATGCGGCATGTTTTTCCACGCTTCCTCCGAGGTTGATGACGCTTCAGTGCCTGGCGCGGATTGCGCCTGCAATAACTTTCTGCGCGTTTCAATAAAATCCACCACAGGCAAGGATTGCATCTCAATCACTTGCACATCGGTATGCTTTTGCAACAGTTTTTTCAGCATCTCCACCATGGCTTGAGGTGGGACCATAAAAGCTGACACCTTGAGCAACTCATCTGCCTGGCTGGCCATTTTTTGCCTGGTGTCATCAATCTCATGCTGAAAGGCCTGAGTCGCTGGCTGCGGTGCTGCTTGGGCTGCTATGTTGGTCAGCTGCTCGGTCAGGGTAGTGGTATCGTTTTGTATCTTAAGAATTTCTTGCTGGATACTGGCTAGTTGCACCCGCTGTGGCTCCAGCAAAAAGGTATCCATCAAGCCCACCACGGCAAATAAGCCGGTGCCAAACAGCATCCAGCGTTCACGCATGGAAAGCGCTTGCCATTTTTGACTGATTGCCTGAAGTTTTTCAGATCGCATGCGTTACTGCCCCCCGCTCTGCTTACCAGGCTGTGATGGCACCGTCTGGCGGACAAATTCATCCCAACTCATGCCACTTACCACCTTGTTTATGATTTGTGTATCACGGCCTTTGACCTCAAAGGCATACACTTTGAGTCCAGGCAAAACTTCTGTCGCTGGAGTCGAAAGACTATTCTCAGCTTGTGGATTAACAGGCGCGGTTGAGGCCGGAGGCGCGGACGGAGCGCCACCATCTTTACCTGTAGGCGAGACAGTAGCACTCTCTGCCACTGGCGCAGGCGCCGGACTCGCGGCAGGGGCTCCAGCATTTCCGCCTGATCGCGACTGCGGCTGGTGCAACTCGAGTTGTTTGAACTGGATACCGGAGAACTCAGTCCCGGCAAATACAGACTGGTGAGAGAGCAAATCCAGGTAAGCTGGAATATCTTCTGACTGCAACGCTTGCCCGGCGAGTGTCAAGTGCTGAATAGCAGGCTCGACCTTGAAACCGGTTAACCAAACGCCAGGTTGCTGTTGCCCGGTAAAGGCACGCATGTAGTCAATCAGGTGTGCCGATTGTTCTGAAATGGACTGCTGAAAAATGAGCAGAATTTGGGTCTGCATCTCTAGTTGCGCTTTTAACGTTTTTAACTCAGCCTCAAGCTTGGTGTTATCGATAGGCTTCGCCTTTCTCGAAAACTCCTCCACTTTTTTCTGCATGGTTTCGAACTGTGCAACGGCTTGGTGACGCTGCACTTGTAATTGCTCGTTTTCAGCAGCGAGTCCGGTATAAAAGTAATACATCACCACCGCAGTTAGTACATAAACGGCAGCCACCATAGGCAGGCTAAACCACTCTTTGGCTTTAACGCCACCACCTTCATACAGGTTAATTTGCTGACTCATACGGCCACCTCCTGACGCAAAGCTGCGCCTAGAGCAGGCATGAGCATGGCCTGTTTCTCCATACTGGAAAAGTCCTGATTGGCAGGTAGCTCAACAATATCTTCCAGGTTAAACACATTGACTGGGACATACAGACTGGAACTCAAGCCACTCACCAGATAATCGCGATGAGCCACAGGTGCCACCACCATGCGGTTTAAACTCAGGAAAGGAAACTGACGGTCAAAGCTATCAAGCGAGCGCTGAAGCTCCAGCACCAGCTTGTCGAAATTAGTCCGGTAAATCTCGTCACGGTCATTCAAAAAGTCGCGGTCAAGCTCAATCAGACGCGTATGATAAAGTTCGCCTTTGGCTGTAAACGTAATCAAACAGCCGCGAGGCAAAATACTCAGCATGACCAGGGCACGCTCCTCATGCTCCAGCAAGTGAGCGACATTCCGCTGTGCTAATGCATGCACGTCAATCGAGCGCAGGTTGAATCCGGCATCGACCAAATGATTCCCGGCTTCATTCACCGTGGCCTTTTTAGCACAAATCGCCAACATCAAAGGTTGGCGATTTGCCACTGAGGGATCTGAGGGCAGGTCGACACCATCTACAACCGCTTGGTCTACAGAATAATCAAGCAGACCTTTGAGTTTCCATCGCAAGGCCGACTTTACCTCGTTATCAGGCAGGTTCGGTTTATCAATTTGTACAATATTGTACTGATCCACATTAAGAACCAGATTACACGACATCGACTTCAAGGCATTTTTGGTCACAAAGTGACGTAATGTGGAAGTAGCATGTAACGGCATTTGCTCAACAGCGGCAAATGAAACGACCGGTTTGCTCCCTTCTGTGGGCGGCGTAAGGGCAACTGTACTGATATGCATCTCGGTAAAGCTGACCCCCACTTGCTGCTTGCTCTTTTGTCGTTTAAACCATTCCATAGAGAATCGACTGTCTTTCACAGTAATTTTTTATTTAAAATCAATGTACAAAATTATAAACTTAAAGCATAGCGTAAATAAGTATACACAAAAAATCCTACTTAACATCCTCTTCGTATGCGTCACATGACTTAAGGGATAGTATGGTATCTAAGACCAGCTCGTCTTAAACATGCACCCATGCCTTATTTATGGGAGCAACTTTAGTGCCTGAAACTTGCGATTAAATGGGAGAATAAAACAACAAAACCACCTGATTTAGGTGGTTTGGCAGTTATTGGAAGTTTTCACGCATGTAGATAATAGGCGCTTTGTAGATGCCAAAGGAAGCTCGTCCTACTGGATCTGTTGTACCGAACCAGTCCCTACCTCCGTTGATAGCGCTGACCGGGCTGGCATTACTTTGACAGGTGATCTCCCCTGAAACAGTATCTCCAAGATTCACTTCAAGATCAACACTACCAACATTAGGCCTCCCATCTGAGCCAACCTTCGGGGCAGCAAGAAGCGCATTCACCAGACCATTATTAGCAGTATATGTACCATTCAAAAAGGTCTCACACGCAGTCAGGTTACCCTTGTAGTTTTTCATGACGATACTTCTGCTATCAATTGTCGTACATGCATCACCCTGGCTACGCACATAAAAGCCATCTTTGTAATATTGCACCTCGATCGGTACTGGCAAGGCTAATAACTCAGAGCCATGGGCGGGGATGACGGCTAAACGGCCATAACGAAATGGTGATCCGCCACCGTTCAATGCAGTTATCGCCGAGCTGACATTATCACTGTCTCGCAACTCGGCTGAAATCACCACGTTTTGTTGATTGACGGCAGTCGAAGGTCGAGACAATTTATGTCTGACACGAACATTGGTAGTGCCATTACTCCAAACCGGCGTCGTATTATCTGCGATTTTAGTGATTGCCGGACTGGCAGCACTTTGACTAAGCGTCGTGCCATTCGCTGGAGACGCGCTAAAGTGATACACGGTGTAATCGTTTAAGGCCATGCGAGCATAATCACCGGTATAGTTTTGTGTCGTTGCACTCGACGAGTTGAGGGCTGTAATTGTAAAGGGAGTGATTATCCCCGGCGCGGCACTGGTAGGCGTTGTATCTTGTCCATAGTACACAAAATTGCCACAGGCCAGCGTGACGGCTGAAGCATCTACCCTCAAGCTAGAAGGTTTAAAGCGGCCAAAGTAGTTGGTGTCTGTCGTATTGCCAAACAAGCAGCCATATTTTTTGGGCGATCCGTCCCCCGCATTATCGAAATTATTATTACAGTCACCTTTGGATACATCTACAGCAGTGAACGTATCATCGTAAAGCCCTTGCGGTAGAATTTTAAAATGCCCGACTTCAGAGTAAGCAAAGTTGTCCCCTGTACTGGCTCCTGCATTACCTGCAGCAAATACACCAGTCACAATACCAACCGCGGGGGCTCCAGGATGAGCCTGCAATAAGGCATTAGCAATTTTCGGGGTACCGTTGTAGCCCTGCTCCCCACTTGCAGCGGTCAGGCTGAACTTGTCCGCATTGGGCGAGGTATTAGCTCCAGCCCGGAAGGTGGGTGTCGCGGTAGCTGTTGGTGAAGCGGATTGCACAGTATTGCTATTGGTAATGGATAAAGACTGAGGACGGATTGCAAAATTATCAGACGAGCAACCCGATTTGTTCTGGCTGGTGTCTCTAACCTGGCAACGCAAATTAGGATAAGCACGCGTCACATCTGTTGCGCTAAAAGTCACTTTTTTACGTCCACCATCCGAGGCAGTGAAACTGACATCTTTGGTCACGATAATATTATTGCTACACGTGTTACTACTATCGGTAACCAGATCAACTTTTAAACTCGAGTTATAACCACTTGATTGTGCACCACTGGACAATAGGGCGACCACGTCCACATCAAAAGACTGCCCAAGTACTTTGGTATAAAGCGGGTTACGCGCAGATGTATTGTTTTTAAGATTATTGTAGGTTAAACCACTTTCCATGCACTCAAATGTACTCACGCAAGCCGTGCTCGTCATCGTAAAAGTGCAACTTTGCGAGTTATTCGCTGTGTTCCAGCACTTGATGCCATTCATCGGCCCCTTACTGAGTCCGCTTGCTCCCAAGGTATAAGTGGCTGCAGAGCTGCCCTGTAAGGTGAGGATGTCAATGGTGCCGGCATTCCCGACATCAAACTGGGCATCCGGGGTCACCGTGACGGTGGGAGAGCTGGGAGAAATGGTCAGCGTCCCTGTAAGGCTACCTGAGTTGATGAGTTGATCATCCGGACAAGGCATTGTAGAAACCAAACAAGCCATCACCTGCACATCAACCGGACATAAAGAAGAACTGCCTGGGTGACGGATTTCCAGATGATCGTAGTCTGGGACTACCGTGGAACCAACCACAAAGTCATAGCTGAACGTATGGATGCCAGGCGATGTAAAGTCATATTCAATTGCCGCGCCAGTGTCTGTTAAGGTGGTATTGACTGTATTTGCTAACTGGCCTGTTTTAGCTATCGCGCAAGCCGTGGAATTATTATTGGACCAAAATGTTTGATAATTACCTACACAATAACGGCTAAAATTTCCATCTCGCTCCCTGAAACTTTCAACCACATCCAGATTGGCAGGCAGCGCTGTACTAGAGGGGCAGGCAATATTGGTTGACCCACTTCCAGATGAGCAGTTTCCTGCATATGGGTATGTCCCGGCCACCTGTTTGCCATTATTATCCACATATCGAACCCCACAGCCACAGTCAGAGCCACCTAAATAGGTATCCACCACATGGTAATAACGCACTGGATTACTGGTGCTAACGGGATACAACAAAGGAATATTAATCGTCACCTTTGCAGTCACAAAGTCATACGGATAGGTGTAACTCCAATCTATTGTTACTTGTGGCCCGCCGCCGACATTGTTTCCGGGAACAGTGAACTGCGAACGGGTTGTCTGGGCGTTTCCTGCTGATGCATTGGCAGGCGATACCGCTGTCATTGCTTGCGCGGTATAGTTGGCAGGTGCGTTGTAGGCAAAGTGATCCGGGCCATAAATCTGGTTATTTCCCCGAATATAAATCCCATTATCTAACCTGCTATTGGCAGGTGTTCGGTCTGGCTGATATAACTGACCAGTGCTGTTGAGCCTTTGCACTTGAATCTGTGAGTTATCGTTGATAAAGATTTTCAAACCATTGGTCGAGTTGGAGCCCCCGTTGGCATTCAAAGTCACGGTCGCTGCCTGCACACTTGCGCAGATCAAAATGCTACACAGACATAGTAGCCATATAATGGTTGCTCTCATCCTTTTCAAATTGCTCATTTTCCTTTAACTACACTCTTCTGCGCCCATTAAGCACCGACTTAAGCTCACAGTGACTTTGCGCTCAACATAATCCAGTGCGCCAGCGACTCCTTTTGAGGCGGTCGCAGTAATCGTATACATCCCGATATTTTGTGTCCCCGCCCGGTCTTGCGGCATCGGAGTTGTTTGATGACATGTCAGTGCAATCGTAAAGCCGTTAATCGTAAATGGATCTGGCGGTGTTGGGCAGGTTTGCATCGAGCTCGACCCCGGGGCAATCACCTGATAAGCCGCCCACTCAACACCAGCCTTAGCCGCCAGATAAGCTTGCGCACCTTGCACGTCCTGTATCGTACCTTGATTGGCCAACAATGACAGCCGCATGGAGTATCCCACCAACGCAGCCAAAATCACCATCAAAAATATTGCCACAGGCAACATAAATCCTTTCATGCGATGAAGCGTATTTTTCATGGCGAATTCACCACATTAATCAGGTTAACTAGGCGCACCACACCGCCATTTTTACTGAGCTCCAACTGAGCCGTCACCACTCCGCTATGCTGCATCACACCTTCGGTGTAAGTAAAACTGCAGCCAGTGACATCTTGCGCAACGATACTTGGGGTGAGTCCGGCAAAGTTTGAGGGGTGTGCAGAGGGAATCGCGTAGTTTGAATACATCAATAGACGGCGGTTGGCTAAATCGCACACGTAAAAAACGGCCCCGTTCACCACATAAAAGCGGCTCCCTGGGGAGGGTAATGGAAAGGCTGATCCACTAAATGACAGCGTGTTGAGATTGTTGCCAGTGCTCGTTAAAGAGCGAATCGTATCACCTGCATAAACATCTGCCCCTTCAATACCAAGGTTATAAATCACCAGCTGGTCACCAGCAACCACTGAAGGCACAGGGTCACCAAGCACGGTAAAAGTAGCATTCGCACTGACAAAATCTAGCGTATCCTGCTGATAACGACCTCCGGCTTTGATCGGCACAAACTCTACATAGGAATTATCAGCAGATACCCAGACGCTATTTGGCAACGCATTGCGGATATCGCGTGACATCCTGCGCAATGAGATATCGGCGCGATCGGCGAGCTCATAATAAGCCTCAGAATTCACATACGCCAGAATGGAGTTTTTGATAAAGGTGACGGAAATGCCACCGAGAATTGCCATCACAACAATAACGATGACTAACTCGACCAAAGTGAAGCCTGAGATGGTTTTAGGTTGGTTAAATTCTCGGCGCATAACGAACCCTGTATCCAGTCAGCCGGATTGTAGTATCTGCAGGGCCTGTGACCGTAATCACAATCTGCAATACCGCATCTGCGGGCAGCGCTGAAAATGCACCACTCGCGCCGACCTGACTAATTGCAACTGAAGCGGCATAAGGATTTAAGCCCGGCAGAGCAGTGACGTTGCCAATACGGCAAATCCCGGCACATCCGCCACCAGGCATGGCAAATCCACCATAATCGGCCACATTATCAAATGGATCAGTGGCACTGTAACGGCTCTCTGTAGAGGGTGTAGGGCCATTTAAGGTCGCGTTTTGTGGATTGGCGCAATCACCATACCCCGTGGCAGTAGACGCATTGGGATCATCAGGGTCACAAAACGTAAAAGGCATTTGTTGAATTTCCTGCATGAGAGATTCAGCAATCGCAATTGCCTGTTTACGCGCCAGCGGATCTGCAGAATGGCGCCCCATAAAAGACAGCGCACCGATGACACCGGCGATGGCGGTGGTTACAATCACCATGAACACGACCATCTCCACCAATGAAAAACCCGCTTGCGAGCACATGCCAGGTTTGCCTGGTTGTCTGTGAGAGTAATGTTTGTTGTGATGCATTATTATTATCCAGCCTGTCACTGGCCGACTCGTCAGTGTATGTATCCGGTGTCCGCCTCGACAGTCACGGTCACCGATTGCGCGTTATTCTTTCTGTTGATCGCTTGATAACTCACCGTTGAGTTCGGGATGGCTCGACCAAGTGAATCAAACCCAAGACTGGGATTGTCAGAGTTGACATCTACATTCTTGCTGCTCGTAAAGATATATGCAGCCGTCGTTTCGGGATTAATCACCGTCTGATTGCATGCAGTATCGAAACACAAGCTCACTGTATCAGGCGATGCATTATTATGAATCACATACACATTTCGACGTTGGGCAATCGCCGTTTTCTGCGCATAGCGCAGCGTAGATGAAAGTAAACCCGCGTCACCGCGGGTTTCAAAGATATCACCATTTGCGAATCTGGGAGTCGCTACTGCAACCATAATACTGGTCAAAGCGATAACGACGACCAACTCAACAAGGGTAAACCCTAGAGTGTCCTTCATTATTAATTAGCCACACCTTGCGGGAGTCAAGTTTGCAGTACTAACCACTCCTGTGGCCTCAGTGTAAGTAACAGTACATTGAGCAAAAGTACCCACTTGAAAAGTAGAAACACCATTCAGATGTGAAGGTGTAAATTGTGCATCTAAGTTTTGCAAGGCAGCAACAATGCCCGCCGCATCAGCTGTTGGATAGCCTGTACCGTTAACGGTTACAACTTGACCATCCATGGTCACTTGCAATGCACCTGCGTTACTTCCAGCCGCAACCCATGAGGCGCGTGCAAGATTAGCGGCGGAACGTAATGACGCAGCGAGTCCATTACCTGCAGCCACCCTCGCGTTCGACTGAACATTTACAAACCTAGGCAACGCTGTCGCTGCCAAAATACCCAATACTGCGATTACTACGACCAACTCAACCAATGTAAAGCCCGCTTGTTTTTTCATTACTTAAACTCCTAATCAAAATTCCCTGCCGTTATCATCACAGTGGCAAGTTATAACTGCGTTAAATCACCTCTAGCAAAGACTGTGCCAGACAATTTTGGTCCATCTCTGACAGTTCCAAAGAAATCATTAACTCCCTTTCAACATGACCGAACTCATATCCCAAATGGGTAAAAACACCCCTAACGCGAGCACTAACACCAGTGCCCCAAGGAACATGATTAAAATAGGTTCAATCTGCGCCCCCAAGGTTTTAACGTCGTACTCAACATCCGCTTGATACATATCGGCAATTTCTTGCATTAATGTATCCAGCGAACCAGATTCTTCGCCTACTGCGATCATTTGCAAAACTAGCGAATTAAATACGCCTGTTTGTGTGGCCGTTCGCAAGATGGTTTCACCGCGCTCTATGCCTGCAGACATGCTTAATATTTTGGCGGAGATATACTCATTTTCAACCGTTTGAGACACTAGGCGCAAAGCTGACAGAATCGGCAAGCCACTCCGAGTGGATAAAGCAAAACTGCGTGCGAACCTCGCCATGGTGCCTTTAAAAATAATTTTTCCGGCAATCGGGATGCGCATCTTGATGCGATCCCAGTTTGACCGACCACTTGCCGTTTTAACATAAGTTTTAAACGACCAGCCCGCCCCAGCAATCATGCCAATTAGCACAAACCAGTAATTGCGCATAAAGTTTGAAAAAGCGATCAGCATTTTGGTGATAAATGGCAAATCCGCATGCATGCTGGCAAACACTTTTTCAAACTGAGGGATCACCATGACATTAATCACCACAATGGCGATGGCCATGGCGGTCAAGACGAACATAGGATATTGCAAAGCCGACTTGATTTGCCCACGCATAAAGCGGTCAAACTCGATATGTTCGGACAGACGCAGAAAAATGTTATCCAGGTTACCTGTCGTTTCGCCCACCCGGATCATGCTGATATAAAAACTGTCAAAGACCTTAGGATGCTCAGTCATCGCCACTGACAATTCCCGGCCGGAGTCCAGACTCACGCGCAACTGCCCCACCACTTGCGCTAATTTTTGATTACCTACCGAGCTTTGTATGCCAGCCAATGCACGCATGATAGGAATACCGGCTTTAAGCAGGGTATACATCTGCTTACTAAAGATCATGACATCAAGGCTAGTGACTTTTTCTTCAAACAGGTTAATGGCAACCGCACCTGCTTTTTTAGGCTTAATCTCAACCGGGGTAATCCTGGTGCCAATTAAAGCAGCACCCAATGCGTCAACATCCGCGGCCTCCTGTACGCCGGTCACCATCATGCCATCTTCGGTCCGCCCCTTGTATTCAAATAATGGCATAAAGGCTATTCTTCAAATTGATTATCCACACGCATGATTTCTTCCAGCGTGGTTTTGCCATCAATGGCCAATTGCAGAGATTGGTCGCGCAGCGTCTTGCCTTTGAGGCGTTCACGCGCTTTTTTGATGAAAACATTGGTATCCGGCATATTGGCAGCCATCGCCAGTTCATCTGTCATTTCAAGGAATTCATAAAGACCGACGCGGCCAAGATAGCCGGTACGATTGCAATGCTGGCAACCTTTGCCATGGCGGAAGTTAGTCGGTAGCGTTGCATCAGGCAGCACCTGACTGAGCCAAATCGTTTCATTCTCGGTAGGCGTATGTTCTGCAGCACAGTGCGGGCATATCAGCCTTACCAGACGTTGCGCCATGACACCAAGCAAAGACATGGCCACCATAAACCTAGGTACGCCCATATCAATCAAACGCACAGGCGCAGTAGACGCGTCATTGGTGTGCAAAGTAGAAAGCACGAGGTGGCCTGTCATGGAGGCACGCAAACCGGTCTGCGCGGTTTCTTCATCACGCATTTCGCCCACCAGCACGATGTCAGGGTCCTGACGCAAAATGGCGCGTAATAACTTGGGGAAGTCCAGTTCAATTTTCTCATTGACCTGGGTTTGGATAATGCCTGGCAAACGATATTCGACAGGATCCTCCACAGTGATCACTTTGGTTTCTGGGGTATTCAGTTCACTCAGTGCAGAGTACAAAGTAGTCGTTTTACCACTCCCGGTCGGACCAGTAACCAGCACCATCCCGCTCGGGCGGTTGATCATCTTGCGAAAACGTACCAGTAAATCTGCTGGCATACCTAGCTTGTCGAGCTGAAAATGTCCGGTGGTCTGGATCAGCAACCGCATGACCACAGTTTCACCGTATTGCGTAGGCATGGTGGAAATACGCATATCTACCGCCCGCCCTTTAACGGTAAAACCAAAGCGGCCATCTTGCGGCAAGCGCTTCTCAGAAATATCCAAACCCGCCATGATTTTAAGACGCATCACCAGCGCAGTAGCAATCTTGATATCCGCCTGGGTTTGAAAGTGCATCACGCCATCGATACGGAAACGTATCAGTAGCTTGTTGTCTTGTGGCTCAATATGCACATCGGAAGCTCGTACCTGCACGGCATCTTCAAAAATGGTTTGCAACAGCTTAACCACTGGTGCATCGTCAATGCCAAGGTCAACACCCATCAGGCTGGCGAGATCCACATTGCTAGCAGCCAGATCCTCTTGCAACTCCAGTGCAAGTGAGGAAATTTGTTCGGTCTGGCGATAAGAACGGTCTATGGTCTGCATGAGCAGACTTTCTTGCACTACTACAATATCAATATCGCGCTTAAGCAACCTGACGAGTTCGTCATACGCATAGACATCCGATGGGTCCACCATCGCGATGAGGAAACTGTTTGGACGCTCTTCGAGCAAAATGGCGCGGAAACGGCGCGACTGAACTTCAGGGAGCTTTTGAACCTGCTTCACATCCAGTTCGTACTGCCCCAAGTCCAAAAATGGGATATTCAACTGATGTGCAACGGCCTCGGCAATTTGCCGCTCATTTGCGTAGCCTTTTTCAGCAATGACGCGACCCAGGCGGCGGCCAGTTTTGCGCTGCTCTTCCAGCGCCTGCTCAAGCTCTGCTTGGGTCATGAAATTCTGCCTGACCAGAATTTCACCTAATCTAATTTTCTCGGGACGAGCCATGGCGTTGTAATTATTTATCTTTATAGACTTTTCTCGTCTATCATATCACCAACATTTTAATCCTACGTTTGTAAACAAGCTGCAAAAAATGTTTCATATCGTGCTTTTCGAACCAGAAATTCCGCCCAATACAGGAAATATCATACGTTTATGTGCCAATGCCGGCGCCAAACTGCATCTGGTCAAGCCGCTGGGCTTTGAACTCTCGGACAAACATCTCAAACGGGCAGGGCTGGATTACCACGAATACGCTGAACTGACTGTCTACGAAGACTGGGCCGAATGCCAGCAATCGTTACAGGGCAAACGCATGTTTGCGCTCACCACCAAAGGCAGCACTCGTCACACTGACTTGCAATTCAAAGATGAAGATGTATTTGTCTTTGGGCCGGAATCACGCGGCCTGCCAGAAGACATTCGCTCACAGTTTGCGCCTGAACACAGGGTCAGGTTACCCATGCTGCCGCATAGCCGCAGCCTGAACCTGTCAAACTCGGCGGCGATTTTGCTGTATGAAGCCTGGCGACAAACTGGCTTTCCTGGCGGCGTATGAAAGCAATAGACAAAAAAAGCCCCGATTAAGGGGTAAATCGGGGCAACAGGCCTCATCGTAAAGGCTTCCGCTCAGGGAGGAAAGAAGCGGAAAGATGATTCATCATCATCGTACTGGTAAGAGCAATAGACTGTTTAAAAAGTTCCAACAACTTAACAACCACCTTCAGGTTGGGTGCAGATATTTTTCACTCAACCGGTATACCCGTCATGCGATAATAAGACATGCAATCTGAAACCAATCTCCTTCAGGGCCTCAACGACAAACAACTGCAAGCGGTCACCCTGCCGCATGTCTCTGCATTGATTCTGGCAGGCGCCGGTAGTGGCAAAACCCGTGTGCTGACCACCCGCATTGCCTGGCTGATCCAGACCGGGCAAACCTCGCCGATGGGCTTGATGGCGGTAACCTTTACCAACAAGGCCGCCAAGGAAATGCTGACGCGTTTGACCAGCATGTTGCCGATCAATACGCGTGGGATGTGGGCAGGCACCTTTCACGGCCTGTGTAACCGCATGTTGCGCGCGCATTACCGTGAAGCGGGCTTACCGAATACATTTCAAATTTTAGATACCGCCGACCAGCTGTCAGCCATCAAACGCGTCATGAAAGCGATGAATGTGGATGATGAGAAATATCCGCCCAAACAGGTGATGGGTTATATCAACAGCTGCAAGGAAGAAGGCCTGCGAGCCGATGCGGTAGATGCCTACGATGGCCACAGTCAGAAATTGCGTGAAATTTATGCCGCCTACGACCAGCAATGTAACCGTGAAGGGGTAGCCGACTTTGCTGAACTGTTATTGCGCTGCTATGAACTGCTGGAACGTGAACCGCATATCCGCGCGCACTATCAGCAACGTTTTCAATACATCCTGGTCGATGAGTTCCAGGATACCAACCGCCTGCAATACCTTTGGCTAAAACTGCTCGGTGGCGCACATAACAGTATTTTTGCGGTGGGTGATGACGACCAGAGCATTTACGCTTTCCGCGGCGCACGCGTCGGCAATATGAATGATTTCCAGCGCGACTTTAATGTGCAGAATATCGTCAAACTCGAAGAAAACTACCGCTCGCACAGCAATATTCTCGATGCAGCCAACGCCATCATTGCGAATAACCAGAACCGGTTGGGCAAAAACCTGTGGACTTCGGCTGGCAAAGGCGAACCGATTCGCATTTATGAGGCTTATAACGATACTGACGAAGCACAATTCATTGTCGATGAAGTGAACATGCTGCAAAAAGAAGGGGTTCCATTAGGCGAGATGGCCCTGCTCTACCGTAGCAACGCGCAATCACGCATTCTTGAACACACGCTGTTTTCATCCAACATCCCCTATCGTGTGTATGGCGGCCTGCGCTTTTTTGAACGTGCCGAGATCAAACATGCGCTGGCATATATGCGCCTGATTGCCAACGCCAATGATGATACCGCTTTGTTACGCATTATCAATTTTCCGCCACGCGGGATTGGTGCACGCGGCCTGGAGCAATTGCAGGAGGCTGCACGCCAGAACGAGTGCAGTTTGTGGCAGGCTGCTACCAACAAGGTGGGGGAAGGCAAGCTTGGCAGTAAAGGCGTGGAGGGGTTTGTTGCGCTGATCCGGCAGATGGTGGATCAGGGCTATGGCATCACCTTGGGTGAAATGGCAGAAATGGTCATCAACCTGAGCGGACTCATCGCACATTACCAAAATGACAAAGAGGGTGAGGACCGCATCGAAAACTTGCAGGAACTGGTGACGGCTGCCGTCGCCTTTAGCAAGCAGGATTTGGGCAATCATCATAATATGGATGAAGATGCTGACCTGCTGACGCAGTTTTTGAACCATGCCAGCCTTGAGGCAGGCGACCACCAGGCTGATATTGGTCATGAAGCACTGCAATTGATGACTGTGCATGCCGCCAAAGGCCTGGAGTTCCAGAGCGTGTTTATCAGCGGTGTCGAGGAAGGCCTGTTCCCGCATGACCAGGCCGCTTACGAAAATGGCGGGCTGGAAGAAGAACGTCGCCTGATGTATGTTGCCGTCACTCGTGCACGCCAGCGGCTCTATCTCACCTATGCCCAAAGTCGCATGCTGCATGGTCAAGTCCGTTATGGCATTCCCTCAAGATTCGTGGACGAGATTCCGGCTGAACTGACCAAACGCCTGAATAGCAAACCAGTATCCAAACCTTATGCAGCCGGCGGTCAATATGCCATGCCTGCCGCACAACCTGCAAGCGCACAGGCCAATTATCCATTCAAGATAGGCCAAAGCGTGCGCCATAGCAAATTCGGTGAAGGCGTAGTGGTGAGCTATGAAGGGAATGCCAGCGACCTGGCCGTGAAAGTGAATTTTGGCAGCGCAGGTCTCAAAACATTGATGCTGGAATACGCCAAGCTGGAAAAAGTTTAGGGCCTGTTAACCGTATTTCATGGGCTGCATGAATTGCTAAACACTGAGTGCGCTCAAGCAAAGAGTGGTCGATTTAACTGAATCATTGTCCGTCTACAAAGTCACTAACAACGCAAGTCTAAGAATGCCTTGATTCTGGAGACATTGTCACAAATATTTCATCAACCCTTTGCATAGCTTTAATCAAGAAGCAGTTAAATCAGTCGATACTGCTTGCATGATATATGCCCCTCCTCAGCTTGAAGTCGAGACCATCCTTGCGCAGAAGAACCTGTTACCGCTGTTTCAACCGATTGTCGATATTAAACAGGCGCGTGTATTTGCCCATGAAGCATTGATACGGGGTCCTGTTGAATCCAAACTACACTCACCGATTGCCCTGTTTAATGCAGCGAGCCTGTGTGGTTTGAATATCGACATGGAATACACGGCTCGTGAAGTCATTTTTAATGAATATAGCCGTAGCGACCGGTCGCATCCACTATTTGTCAACTTCAGCCCAGACGCTTTGCTACTCATCGACAGTCATTTGGCCTTTGGCTTGACGCAACTCGCACGTAGCGGGCTCAAAGCCAGTGATATCGTGATTGAAATCACCGAGAGTTCTACCATCCGTGACTATGCCGTACTCCGTGACGGGGTCGCCCGCTTTAAATCACTGGGTTTCAAGATTGCGCTGGATGACCTTGGCGAGGGGACATCCGGTTTGCGTTTGTGGTCTGAACTCTCACCCGAATATGTCAAAATCGACAAGCATTTTATTGCCAATATACACAACGACCCGATCAAGCTAGAGTTTGTGCGCGGCATCCAGAAAATCGCGGTTGAATCCAATACGCTGACCATTGCCGAAGGCATTGAGACCAAAGAAGAATTGGCGGTGATCAAGGACCTGAAAATAGACTTTGCGCAGGGCTACCTGTTTGGACGACCGTTCCCGAAATTTCAGTATGTCCTGACTGAGGAGGTCAACAACCTGCTCAATAAAAACATTATCCGCCTGTTTGCGGAACATCAGAATACTGCAAAACAGGCCACGGTCATTAGTCTGGCCAGTTACCAAACGGCCGCTTTTCCCGAAATGACCAATGAGGAAGTGTATAACTGGTTTGACCGTGAAAATACGCTCAATTCAATTCCCGTGATTAATCACCAGACAAAACCGATTGGTTTGATCAGCCGTTACGACACCATAGACCGGTTTGCGCGACGCTACCAAAAAGAATTACATGGCAAGAAGCCATGCACCACATTTATGGACGCCAACTGCCTGGTCGTTCAAAAAGAGATGTCTATCCTGGCCATGAGTGAACTGATCCTGGCCGCAGACCCTAAATACTTGCTTAATGGATTTATCATTGCTGATGGTGAGCGGTATGTAGGCATGGGGAGTGGGCATGCTCTGCTACGCGAAGTCACCAACATGCAAATCCACGCCGCGCGCTATGCCAATCCACTCACGTTGCTCCCGGGCAATGTGCCTATCAATGCCCATATTGATAAGCTGCTGGAGCGCCGCATCCCCTTTGTCGCCTGCTATTGTGATTTAGACCACTTTAAACCGTTTAATGATGCCTATGGCTACCGTCGTGGAGATGAAGTGATCCAGTTTGTCGGCCGCCTGTTAAGCAGCCAGGTGAACAATGAACATGACTTTGTCGGCCATATTGGTGGCGACGACTTTGTACTGGTGTTCCAGAGCGAAGGCTGGGAGGCCACTTGCAATGACATCCTGGACACCATCGTCAAGGTGATGCCGGATTTTTATGACCTGAAAGATATCCAGCAAGGCGGTATACGAATAGAAGATCGCTTGGGGAATGAGCATTTTTACCCGTTTGGCAGCTTGTCCATCGGCGCGGTACAAGTGCATCCGGACGCATTTGCCAGCCATCACGAAGTGGCAGGCGCCATGAGCAATGCCAAGAAACAGGCCAAGAAAATTGTAGGCAACAGCCTGTTTATAGAACGCTGGCGGCTGGCGCCAACGGCCAGCCGGGCAGCGGATGAGCGCCTTGCCTAACGATTAAGCGTCATGGCTAAACTTGTGGCGCAGCCCTGAATACATCCTTATAGCTGATGTATTGAAAGGCAAACATCAAGGCATTAATGACCAGCAAGGCGGCAAACACCAACAATGGCATCAGCAGCTGTGCCAGCATCGGAATCAAGGCACCGAGAATGCCGATTACCAGCCCCAGGCCCAGCATCACCACCAGCATGCCTACGGTCATGACCAGCCAGGAAACCGCCATGGGCAGCGCATATTGCAGCATGCCGGCAATACTCGATTTGATGGCCTTGATCAAAGGATAGCCATTTAATGCAATCAGCATGGGCGAAAACCAGGTGGCAATAAACAGTGGCAATAGTAGCAACATCACCTTGACGATAAATGACAGCGTATTTTCCAGAAATTGTGTCATTTGCGACTCTGTCATGCCTGCCTTGGTCGGCGCATGTGAAATAAGCGAAGCCAGCTCACTACTGAGCAAATAAGTAGCCAATATGGCATAGACGAGGCAACTGGCACCCAGCAGCACCAGCGGTTTGAAATGCTGTTGCAGATGCTCAATCACTTCGCGCGGAGCCATACGGCCTTGCAAATCCACCTGACGGTAAAGCATGACCACCAGCGCCATGCACACGGGCCAGATCACAACCGAGACCAAGCCGAGGAAGCCCAGCATGGGTAACGATGGCAACACCATGAAAATCACGATATAGGCGAGTGAACACAGCATCCATACATGTGGCTGCGTTCTGAATAAGGCCAGGCTTTCTTTAACCCAGCGCAAGCCGCGCTGGCTTCCGGTTTCAGTCATGTCTCTCCCTTGATACGCTTGATATTAAGTCAACGCTTTACGATTTAACAGCACCCGCTCGAAATGCGCCGGGTCTTTTGCATGTGTCAGCTCACCCGCCACCGGATAATAAAAATCATACAGGCGGGAGAGCCAGAAGCGCAAGGCAGCCCGGCGCAACAAGGCAGGCCAATGGGTTTTTTCAGCCTCGGTAAATGGCCGCTCGGACTGGTAGGCATTCATGAATGCCGCCAGTTTCTCATCCACAAAGTTGCCGGTGCTATCTACACACCATTCGTTGGCCGCAATGGCCACATCATAGGCGAGGACATCATGACAGGCATAATAAAAGTCAATAAACCCGCCGAGCACATCGCCATCAAAAAGCACATTGTCACGGAACAGGTCACCGTGAATCACGCCATGTGGCAATCGTGACAAATCCAGTCCATGCTGGAACTCCAGTTCTTCCTGTAGCAGATGCTGCTGGACCGGGGCCAGTTTAGGCATCACCTGTTGCGCAGTCATGACACGCCAGCCTTGGCCACGTTGATTGTGCGACTGCTCATGAAAATCCAGCCCGGCCACATGCATTCGCGCTAATGTCCGTGCCACCGCCTCAATCTGCTTTAAATTGGGCTGGCTGACATCGCTCCCTCGCAGGCAACTCACCATCAAGGCGGGCTTACCGTGAATGCGATGCAAGGCAGTGTTATTCTGGTCCACAATTGGTTTGGGACACGGAATATCATGCCGCGACAGATGCGTCATCAAGTGCACAAAATAAGGCAACTCGTCAAAATCATTTTTTTCAAACACCGTCAGCACAAAGCGCGCCTGACTGGTTTCAACGAAATAATTGGTATTGGTGATCCCGGCAGCAATGCCACGTAAGGTGTGCAACTCACCGACATTAAAAGGCGCCAGCCACTGGCGCACCTCATCCAAATTCAGCGTGGTAAAAACAGACATATTGATAGGCTAGCCTGCCAATCAAGGCAGGCGTTCAGGATTAGAATCGGAACAGAATCCATTTAGGAACGGACAGGGGACGTGTGGGGCCATCATTCACCCAGTCACCATTACGGTCTTCGCGGTGCAGGTAGTACGGCTTGCCACTTGGTGGTGTCACCTTCACCATATACACTTCGCCGTTGAGGCTGTATTCCTCAATATCGTTTTCGCCATCTTTGCGTTTGTTGACGGTCGGCTGGTCTATCGGTTGTCCTTCAATCACCTTGGGCGGAGACGGCACCTCTTCGAGCAGTTCTGCATCTTTTGGGGCAGCTGCCCACGCTGGTAACGCTATCGCAGTCGCGCAGATACCGGCCAGCAATAATCGGGAAAAATCACGCATGAAGGACTCCTTAGTCAGTGAAGGCTATTCTAGCAAAAACCAGCCCTGCTGGCGGTAACTGCAGACACAATAATCTTAAATAAAGCGATGTCGGCCTTCACTTATAGATAAAGTAACATCTTGCGTTCGGCTGGCGTCAGTTCAAAACCGGTGGTCTCATAGTGTTTGAAAATGGCATCCACAATTTTTTGTGGCTCATCAATCACTTGTATCAGGTCCATATCCGCCGGTGAGGCCATCCCCTCTGCCACCAGCGTATTTTGTAGCCAATCCACCAGCCCGGCCCAATACTGCTTACTGACCAATATGATCGGAATCTTGCGGCTCTTACCAGTCTGCACCAGGGTAATGGCTTCCATCAACTCATCCAGCGTGCCAAAACCGCCCGGCATGACAACAAAAGCACTGGCATATTTAACAAACATGACCTTGCGCATGAAAAAGTATTTAAAGCTGATGCCAATGTCCTGGTAAGGATTGCCGTGTTGCTCGAAAGGCAATTTGATATTCAGGCCAACACTGGCACCACGCCCGGGGAACGCGCCTTTGTTGGCCGCCTCCATAATGCCAGGGCCACCGCCGGATAGGACACTGAACCCGGAATCTGACAGCAAACGCGCAATTTCTTCAGTGAGCAGGTAATTAGGGTGGTCTGGCTTGGTACGCGCACTACCAAAAATAGACACGGCCGGCATAATGGCCTTGAGGTTTTCAGTTGCGCCGACAAACTCGGCCATGATCTCAAACGCTCGCCACGATTCATGGTTCACATCATCGCCATCAAGTAACTCCGGCTGCACCATACTTGGTAGCTTTTGGCTGGTCATACATCAGTCCTTCATATTACAAACCAAATTAGTGTACATGAAGTCGCTTTGAAATGCGTAAAATACGCCATTGATTTGATTCAAGAGAACGCATAATGAAAACCCTGCTCCTGGTAGATGGCTCCAGTTACCTTTATCGCGCTTTTCACGCCATGCCGGATTTACGTAATTCGGCCAATGAACCTGTGGGCGCGATTCAGGGCGTGTTAAACATGTTACGCCGCCTGCACAAGGACTATCCCTCTGACTACAGCGCCTGTGTGTTTGACGCCAAAGGTAAAACCTTCCGCGACGATCTCTACCCTGAATACAAGGCTAACCGCGCCAGCATGCCGGATGATTTGCGCGTGCAGATTGAACCGCTATATGAAACCATACGCGCCATGGGCTGGCCACTGATCATTGAAGAAGGCGTAGAGGCTGATGACGTCATTGGCGCACTGGCCAAACAGGCCGAAAAAGAAGGCATCCGCACCATCATCTCTACTGGCGATAAAGACATCACGCAACTGGTGAATGATCATATTACGGTGGTCAACACCATGCGTGATGCCTTCCGTAAAACCGATGACGTACTCGACATCGCAGGCGTTGAAAACAAGTTTGGCATTCCGCCCAGCAAGATCATCGACTACCTGACCCTGGTTGGCGATAGTGTGGACAACGTCCCTGGCGTCGAAAAAGTCGGCCCGAAAACGGCAGTTAAATGGCTCACCGAATATGGCTCTCTCGACAACATTGTGGCCAATGCCGACAATATTAAAGGCGTGGTGGGTGAAAACCTGCGCAAGGCCTTACCTTGGCTGCCAACAGCACGTGAGCTGATCACCATACGCTGTGATATTGGCCTCTGCGAGCATTTCGATGAGTTGGTACCGCAAGTGCCGGATAAAGCCAAATTGCTGGCATTGTTTGATCATTTTGAGTTTCGCAGCTGGAAACGCGAGCTGGACAAATTGCCAGATGGTGCCACGGCACCTGTGGTCGAAAATCCAGCTGCGCCATCAATAGCAATCACTACTGATGCAAACAACTCCGCCCCCCTGCCAAGCTATACGGCTGATACGCGCCGCCACTACCAGACCATACTGACTGACGCAGACCTGAACAGTTGGCTAGCCAAACTGCAAACAGCCGAACTGCTCTGCTTTGATACCGAAACGACCTCACTTGATCCCATGCAGGCCAAAATCGTCGGCGTCTCGTTTAGCGTGACGCCTGGTGAAGCGGCGTATATCCCGCTCACCCATGATTACTTTGATGCGCCTGCGCAACTGGACCTGACCGCGACCCTAGGCAAACTCAAGCCCATCCTGGAAAACCCAAACATTCAAAAAGTCGGCCAGAACCTGAAATACGATATGCATGTGCTGGCCAATCATGGCATTCACTTGCAAGGCATCGCGCATGACACTCTGTTGCAATCCTATGTATTCGAGAGTCACAAAGGGCATGGCATGGATGAGCTGAGCGAGCGCCATCTTGGCATTGCGCCCATCAGCTACGAAACCGTGGCGGGCAAAGGGGCAAAACAAGTGTCGTTCAGCCAGGTGACTGTGGAGGTCGCCGCAGAATATGCCGCGGAAGATGCCGACATCACCCTGCAACTGCATCACGCCCTTTATCCGCAAGTGACGGTGTCAGACAAACTGCGCTTTATTTATGAGCGGGTGGAAATGCCCAGCATGCAGGTATTGCAACGCATGGAACGCAACGGCGTGTTGATCGACAGCCATATGCTCAACCGCCAGAGCAATGAAATTGGCCTGCGGCTGATGGAGATTGAAAAACAGGCCTATGAACTGGCCGGGCAACCGTTCAATCTCGGCTCCCCCAAGCAATTGCAAGAAATTCTGTTTGGCAAACTCGGCATCAAACCGTTGAAGAAAACGCCCTCTGGCGCACCGAGTACCGACGAGGATGTATTGCAAGAGCTGGCACTGGATTACCCGCTGCCCAAGGTGATTCTGGAACACCGCAGTTTAGCCAAGCTGAAATCCACCTACACCGACAAACTGCCAAAAATGATTAATGCGCAAACCGGGCGGGTACACACCAATTACAACCAGGCGGTTGCCATCACTGGCCGCCTGGCCAGCTCGGACCCTAACCTGCAAAACATTCCGGTACGCACCGCCGAAGGCCGACGCATCCGCGAAGCTTTTATCGCCCCGCCCGGTAGCCAGATCATCTCGGCAGACTATTCGCAGATTGAGCTGCGCATCATGGCGCATCTCTCACAAGATGCCGGGATGCTGACGGCCTTTGCCAATAACGAAGACATCCATCGCGCCACGGCCGCAGAAATTTTTGGCGTGGACAAAGCCGCCGTAGACAACGAGCAGCGCCGCTACGCCAAAGTGATTAACTTTGGCCTCATCTACGGCATGAGCGCGTTTGGCCTGGCGCAAAACCTCAATATCGAGCGTGGCGCGGCGGCCAATTACATTGAACGCTATTTTGCGCGTTACCCCGGTGTCAAAGCCTATATGGAAAACACGCGCGCACTGGCCAAGCAGCAAGGCTATGTCGAAACCTATTTCGGCAGACGCTTGTGGGTGCCTGAAATCAACAGCGCTAACGTACAAAGAAGAAACGGCGCCGAACGGGCCGCCATTAATGCGCCCATGCAAGGCACCGCGGCTGACTTGATCAAGCTGGCAATGATTGCTGTAGACAAGTGGTTGCGAGAAGAAAAGCTGCAAACTAAACTGATCATGCAGGTACATGATGAGCTGGTGCTCGAAGTCCCAGAGGCTGAGCTATCCTTGGTTAAAGAGAAATTACCTGCTTTGATGCAGGGGGTCGCCACACTGGATGTGCCTTTATTGGCTGAAGTCGGCACTGGAAGTAACTGGGAAAGCGCACATTAATCCTTGCTATGGTATGGTGTTATTTCAAAAAAACCAATTAACAAACAGGAGAAACCCACAATGAAATCCACACTCGTTATCGGCATCATATTGGTTGCACTCGGCACCGCCGGTCTGGTACTCAAAGGCTTTAGTTATGAAAGCAAAGAGACTGTCGCCAAAATCGGCTCACTCGAGGCCAGTGCCGACATCACTAAAGATGTCGAGATCCCCCAGGCGCTGAGCATTATTGTGCTGGTAGCAGGGGTTGCCATGGTATTGGTCGGGTTGAAAAAATAACGAAAAGGCTGACTTGCCAGTCTTTTCTGACAGGTTTTTCCTACGCCATCTGACAGATTACCACGCAGCTTATGGTTAGGATGGGCGCTCATCACAACAACAAGGGAGTACACACATGCTTTGGACAATTGTAGTTGGCATTATCGCGGGTTGGTTGGCAGGCTTGATTATGAAGGGTGATGGCTATGGCCTCATCTGGGACCTGATCCTGGGGATTGCAGGTGCTGTTGTTGGCGGCTGGCTGTTTGGCGCACTCGGCCTAAGTGCAAGCGGCGGCATGGTAGGTAGCATTATCGTAGCGACCATAGGCGCTGTTTTCCTGATTTTTATTTCACGCCTGTTGCGCTCAGCCTGATTGCAATCCAGAACAAAAGGCGATGACTTAGGTCATCGCCTTTTTTATTGTCCTCAAAACCTGTTGGGGGACGAACACCTGGTGAGGTAATATTTCGCAACTTATTCACTCTGTTGACCTATGCGCTCATTCGGCATTTATATTATTGGTGATGAGATCCTGTCTGGCAAACGGCAGGATGCTCACTTGAACAAGGTGATTTCATTGCTTTCGGCACGCGGCCTGCAATTAAGCTGGGCCCATTTTATTGGGGATATTCCTGAACAGATCACCGCGCATCTTGAAGCCAGTATGGCGCGTGGGGATGTGGTGTTCAGTTTTGGCGGCATTGGCGCCACGCCTGATGACCATACGCGGCAATGCGCTGCCGCAGCTGCGGGCGTGCCGATTGAACGACATCCCGGTGCCGTTGCCAATATTGAAGCCCAATATGGTGAAGCGGCTTACCCTAAACGGGTGTTGATGGCGGATTTTCCACAAGGATGTGACCTGATCCCCAACCCGGTCAATCGCGTGGCAGGGTTTAGTCTGCGAGAACATTACTTTGTGCCTGGCTTTCCCGAAATGGCGCACCCCATGATTGAATGGGTGTTGGAGACCTATTACAGCCAGCTTTTTCACGCCAATGATTACCTGGAACAATCCATCGTGGTAACCGAGGCTGGGGAAAGTGACTTGATTGATTTGATGCACGAAATATTGAGGCAATACCCGGAATTAAAGCTGTTTAGTTTACCTAGAACCAATCAGCGCAGAACCACCGAAGTTGGGTTAAAAGGCGCGAGTGCGCAAGTGATGTTGGGGATGACTGATTTAAAGGCGGGCGTGACAGCGCTGGGCTACCCTTGGCATGCCAGCCTATCATCGCCATGACGAAAAAAAGAAAAAAATCAACGCGCATTACTCATGCGAACTCGGCACCAAGCGCTGTCCCAGCCCAAGCGCATCCCAGGCATGTTTTGATTCTTTTGGCATTACTCACCGTGCAATGTCTGCTCTTAATTTGGGCACTGGCACATCACTTTATTCCCAGTGCGGCCTGGCAAAGCGCTGGCTTTTACTGCAACCTGTTGATAAGCACAATGGTGACGGGTGCTTTTTACTACTTGATATGGCGTCAGCGAAAAGCTTACCTCTCACGCTACAAGCAGCTATTTTTAATAGTGTGCAGCCCGATACTGCTCTATTTTTTAGGGTATTTTTCACTGATCTACGGGGCCGGTGATGTGTATACCCAACTCACAGGCATGCCAGCAATCATAGAGGACCGTTGGCAGAAAAATAGCGGTGATGCCGTGCGTTTTGAACAAGAGTATATCGCTGCGGGAGTGTATGAAAAACGTTATTTTGATAATCGAAAAGGCTGTATCACGCGATTATCCAGTCCCATGCTTGCTCGTGGGTTTCCGGTATATTTTTGCGTTGCAGGGAGAACTTTTGCCAGCCTCCCTCCTGAGATTCCTGTGACACTGCATGGCTTACAAAGTCAGGCAGGCTTTGAGTTACAGCACGTGGATTATCAGCGATAGGAAAAAGCAGCCGTGAAACCCACTTCCTCGATAGATTGCAAAGCAGGCTGCGGCGCATGCTGTATCGCCCCCAGCATTCATAGCCCTATCCCTGGCATGCCCAACGGCAAGCCAGCAGGGGTGCCTTGTGTTAATTTAACCGCGGATTTTAAATGCCAATTGTTTGGCAAGCCAGAACGGCCTGCATTTTGCGGCAGCTTGCAACCCAGCCTCGAAATGTGCGGTGAAGCCAATCAACCTCGCGAGTATGCAATCGAATGGCTGAGTGCTTTGGAGTCAGCAACCCAGCCTGACCGTTAATGCGTGCGATACGCCCAGCGCATCATCAAGATGCCGGACAATATCATGGGCGCGCACAACCATTGGCCCATACTCAGGCCCAGTGACAGCAAGCCTAAAAAGCTATCGGGCTCTCGTGTGAATTCGACCAGGAAGCGGAAACTGCCATAGCACAGCAGGAACATGGCGGAGATGGCACCAACAGGGCGCTTTTTGCCTGCAAACGTCCATAGCACCAGAAACAGCACGATGCCTTCCAATGCAAACTCGTATAGTTGCGAGGGATGGCGCGCCACGTGATCGACCGCGGGAAATACCATGCCCCAGTCGGCGTTGGTTGGACGCCCCCACAACTCGGCATTGATAAAATTACCCAGCCGGCCCGCGCCCAGGCCAATCGGGACCAAAGGGGCGACAAAGTCCATCAACTGCAACCACGCTACGCCACGTTTGCGCGCGAACAGGGCCATGGCAACCATCACGCCTATAAAGCCACCATGAAACGACATTCCGCCTTGCCACAGGGCAAAAATTTCTAAAGGGTGTTGCAAAAAGTAAGCGGGTTGATAAAACAGCACATATCCTAACCGACCACCCAACACCACGCCCAGTGCGATATAAAACAGCATATCGTCGGGATCTCGTTCCTGCCAGGGAGAAGCAGGGTCTATTTTGCGCAACCGCTTGACCTGATATTGCCCCAACCACAAGCCTCCAAAAAATCCGACCAGATACATCAAGCCATACCAGTGGATACCAAAACTACCTATTTGCAATGCGATGGGGTTAAATCCAGGATGGGTAAACATGCCGACTCACCGTGAAAAAAACTGCATTATACCTGCTGTCAGCGCAGTGACGTGGATATGACTAGACGCTGTGCGCATTGCTTGGCATTTGCCATACTGCCAGCAGGCTGATCACGGCCATCAATGACATATAGCCACCCACCCATGGCAGACCGCCGTGTTGCACCAGGCTTTGCGCAATCGCAGGTGCAAATGAAGCGCCTAAAATACCGCCTAACTGGTAACTTAAACCCGCGCCGCTATAACGCACCGCGACTGGGAACTGTTCAGGTAAGAATGCCCCCATGGGTGCAAAGGTCACCCCCATCAAAAATAACGAGGCGAACAGGAAAAGCAAAATCCATAGCCAGTCACCGCTACCCAGCATGGGCGTCAGGGTAAAACCCAACACAATCGCCAGCAAGTGCCCACACATCAGGACAGGACGCCTACCCACCCGATCTGACCACCAGGCAGCAAACGGGGTAGCGATTGCCATCCCAATCACGGCAATACATAGCAACGCCAGGAAAACGGGCCGCGCAATATGCAAGGTTTGTGTACCATAACTCAGGCAAAACACGGTGGCTGTATAAAACAGGTGATAACACACCGCCATGGCCAGTGCACCTAGCACAATGGCGCGCCCGTGCTGAAAAACCAGGTCTTTCAAAGGCCAGCGATGTAAATGCTCGGAGGATTTTGCCTGCGCAAATACCGGCGTTTCGGCCAGTTTAAACCTGACATATAAACCGACCATGACTAATGCTGCACTGATAATGAAGGGTACGCGCCAGCCCCATTGTTCAAATTGTTGTTCACTCAACCCTAGACTAAGCCCCAGAAAAGTCAGCGTCGCCAGTAAAAAACCAATCGAAGGGCCCAACTGCGGAAACATGCCATACCAGCCACGCTTGCCTGGCGGTGCATATTCGGTGGCCAGCAATGCCGCGCCAGCCCATTCGCCGCCCAAGCCTATGCCCTGGCCAAAGCGCAAGAAACACAGGCAGATGGGCGCCCAAATACCCCAAGTCGCATACCCGGGTAACAGACCAATCAAAAAGGTGGATGTCCCCATCACGAGCAATGACGCGGCCAGCGTAGATTTACGGCCGATGCGATCGCCAAAATGACCAAATAACAATGCACCCACCGGCCGCGCAATAAAGGCCAGGCCAAAGGTTAGCAAGGCATTTAAGGACTGCGCTGCCGGATCACTGCCCGGAAAGAACACTTGGCCGATCACCAAGGCAGCGGCCATGGCGTAAATATAAAAATCGTAGAATTCAATCGCGGTGCCAATAAAGCTGGCAAAGGCAATGCGGGATAAGGAGGGTGAATGCATGGCAGCATCTTAAGTGGCCTTGACCGTTTTGCAAAGCAGGAAACAAAAAACCGGGCATGCCTGATGGGCAAACCCGGTTTGTGTTGATCAAACACTGAAGAATTACTTTTTGTAATATTCTTCCTGTTTCACGGTTTCGGGTTTCCAGCCGCCTCCTAATGCCTTGAATAAATCCACAGTGGCAATCAAGGTGTTTTGACGGCTTTGTACCAGCGCCTGCGTGGCTTCGTTGTGATTGCGTTGTGCATCCAGCACTTCCAGATAGCTGGTATAGCCTGCCTGGTAGCGGTTCTGGGCGACGGCCAGAATATTGGCGGTCGTTTTCTCCTTGGACTGGGCCAGCAACTCCTGCTCACGATACTGACTGGTATTCGACAAGGCATCGCTCACTTCAGTAAAGGCCGTCTGCAAGGTATTTTGGTAACTTGCCAGCGTTTGCTTCTGTTGTGCTGTGGCCTGGTCTTCACGGGCTTTGAGGCGTCCGCCGTTGAAGATAGGCAGGTTGATATCCAAGCCCAGTGACCAGACGCGCGCCGGAGATTTCAGCAAATTGTTGAGCGCAATACTTTCAGCGCCGTAGGTACCGGTCAGTGAAATGCTTGGGTAAAAGGCTGCGCGCGCAACCCCAATGTTGGCATTCGCCGCAATCATGGCCTGCTCTGCCTGGCGCACATCCGGCCGGGCTTCCATCAATGCTGAAGGCAGGCCGGTTGGCGGTGTGACCGGGGCTGGCATCGCCATCAGGTCACCTGCCGGAATTTTCAAGCCAAGATCAGTGGTGAGTAAGCCAAGTTGGTGCTCACTTAAGGCACGCTGTCTTTTCAGTTCCAGTGCCTGTGTTTGCAACGTGGTCACCACCAGTTCTGCCTGGTGGGCATCAAGAACAGTGGCGATGCCGCCTTCAACCCTGCGCTTCGCCAGGTCAAAACTATCCTGTGCCGTTTTGAGGTTTTGCTCATTGACGCGCAGTTGGGCATCCAGGCTGCGTATCATCAGGTAATGGTTGGTCACCAGACTAGAAAGAGACCAGGTCACCGATTCCTTTGCGTAACGACTTGAAAGCAGTTGTGCTCGGGCAGCTTCATTTGCGCGGCGCAACCTGCCCCAGAAATCGAGCTCATAGCTACCGTTCAAGCCGATTTTATAGGTTTTACGCGGGTTATCGCCAAACACCGGGAAAATCCCTGATTCTGTCACCCGATTACGTATGCCTGAGCCTGTCGCAGTCACAGTGGGCAACAAGTTGGAGCCACTTTCGCGTGCAAAGGCATCGGCCTCTTCAATACGTGCAATCGCTGACTGCAAATTGTTGTTTTTTGCCAGTGCAGTTTCAACCAGTTGGTTGAGCTGACTGTCATTAAACAATGTCCACCATTGTTGCAGCGCCAGTTGTTGCTCCTGGGTCATCTGGCTCATTTGACCATCCGTATATTGAGCCGGTACTTGTGGTTCAGGACGTGAATAGAATGGCCCCAGCACCTGGCAACCTGCCAGTGACAGGGTAGCAAGCCCTAACAGCAATGACTGTTGTAACGGTTTTAATGTCAATTTCATCGTCGGTTTCATACCGATTCCTCTTCTACAATATGCCCGTGGTGACGCACTTTTTTCTCATTGGTCAGCCAGGTAAAGAACAATGGGATAAAGATGGTAGCGACAAAGGTGGCCAGCAACATGCCGCCGAACACGCCCGTCCCCATGGATTGACGCGCAGCTGCACCGGCACCTGTCGCAAACACGAGTGGGATAATCCCGAGCACAAACGCCATCGACGTCATCACAATCGGTCTGAAGCGCAAGCGCGCAGCTTCCAATGCCGCCTCAGCCAACGGCATGCCCTCTTCCATTTTCTGTGAGGCAAACTCCACGATCAGAATCGCGTTTTTCGCCGCCAGGCCAATCAGGGTAATCAACCCAATCTGGAAGTAGATGTCGTTATTCATGCCACGTGTCAGCACCGCAATCAGGGCCCCGGTCATGGCAAATGGAATCGCCATAATCACTGCCAGTGGCAATGCCCAGGTTTCAAACTGTGCGGCCAGAATCAGGAACACCATCACGGTTGCAAAGGCAAACGCAACCAGTGCGGCAGAACCTGTGCGTTTTTCCTGGTAAGCCTGGCCTGTCCACGCAACCTGGTAGCCATCGGGCAAGTTTTCCTTGGCGATTTTTTCTACCAGTTTGATCGCATCACCAGAGCTCACACCCGGCGCACCGCTACCAAATATCTTGGCAGACAGCAGACCGTTGTAACGCTCCAGTTGCTCGGCACCGACAATATTGCTGACTTTAGCCAGGGCTGACATCGGCACCATATTGCCATCCGGACTCTCGGCCGTTGGCTGGCTACGCACGTAGACCTTACCCAGATCTTCAGGCTTCATGCGGTACTCAGCTTCGGCCTGTAGCTGTACCCGGTAGGTACGTCCATTGCGGTTAAAGTCGTTGACGTACAGCGAACCCATGGTACTTTGCAGCGTGGCGTAAATGTCCGAAATTTTCACGTTCTGTGACAAGGCTTTGGCTTCATCGACCTCAATAAAGAGTTGTGGCACCGTTGGGCGGAAGAAGCTGTTGATGCCGGTCAGTTTGGGATCAGCACGCATCGCGTCCATAAAGTTGTTCATGACTTGCGACAGCTTGATCGGATCCGTATCGCCCTTACTTTGGACATACACTTCAAACCCACCGGCAGAACCCAGGCCACGAATCGCTGGCGGGTTCACGGCAAAGCCCATACCATCGGGCTGGCCCATACCGATACCAATCAGCTTACCTACCATCTGGTCAGCATTGGTGGTCCGCGCATCCCAGTCTGTCATACGCACAAACATGGTTGCAGCATTGGTTTTATTGGCACCCGTTAGCAATTCAAAGCCATTCACGGCAAATTCATGCGCAGTGGCAGGATCCTTGGCAACCGCCGCACGGATATTCTCCGTGGTTTGTGAGGTACGCTTGAGGGTCGCACCATCTGGCATCACCACGATACTAATCACATAACCCTGGTCTTCTGGTGGAACAAACCCGCCCGGTACCGTACGGAACAGCAAAATCATCACAATCAGCATGCCGCCGAACACAATGGCGCCAATGATCTTATGATGCAAAGTCAGGTTGACCGTACCAGTATACAAGCGTGTCAGCTTGCCAAACCCCTGGTTAAATTTACGGAAAAATGCATTTTCATGATGATCATTCTTGAGGATCATGGCACACAAGGCTGGCGTCAGCGTTAACGCGACCACGCCCGAAATCACCACGGAAATCGCCACGGTCACCGCAAACTGGCGATACAACTCACCGGCAATCCCGCCTTGGAACGCCACAGGGACGAACACTGCACACAGCACCAGCACAATCGCCACGACGGCGGCTTGCACCTGGGCAATCGACTTAATCGCCGCATGTAACGGGTTAAGGTTTTCCTCCTTCATCAGGCGTTCGGTGTTCTCAAGCACCACAATCGCATCATCCACCACAATACCAATGGCGAGAATCATGGCAAACAGCGTGAGCAGGTTGATTGAGAAGCCGAACAGGTACAAACCGGCAAATGTACCAACAATCGAAATCGGCACCGCAATCATCGGGATCAGGGTGGCACGCCAGCTTTGCAGGAAGAGGAACACAACGATCACAACGAGTACAAGCGCCTCACCAAAAGTATGAAATACTTCTTTGATGGTGGCCTTCACAAAATCACTCGTGTCATACGGAATGTTGTATTCCATGCCTTGCGGGAACTTGGCTTTTAACTCCTCAACTTTATCTTTGATAGCATTCGCTGTATCCAGTGCATTGGCCCCTGTTTGCAGGAAGATAGGCATCGCCACCCCTGCTTGCCCGTCCAGGGCAGACTGCACGTTATAGTTTTGCGCGCCCAACTCAACGCGTGCCACATCTCTGAGGTATAACACCCCGTTCGGACCCTGTGCACGGATAATAATGTTACCAAACTCCTCCGGATCAATCAGTCGCCCTTTAGCTGTGACGGTAAAAGCCAATTGCTGGTTAGGAGTGGCAGGCTCAGCGCCGATTTTACCAGCGGCATATTGCGCGTTTTGGGCGCTGATGGCGGCGGAAATATCGCTGGTTGAAACCCCAAGCTGCGCCATGCGGTCGGGACGCAACCAAACACGCATGGAATAGTCTTGCCCACCAAAAATAGTGACATCACCCACTCCTTTAATGCGTTTGAACTCATCCAGCATATTCAAAGTGGCGTAGTTACTCAAAAACAGTCGATTGTGATCTTTGTTTTTAGAGGTCAGCATCACCACCAGTAAAATGTCATTGGAGCGTTTTTGCACCACGACACCCGTCCTACGCACGTCCTCAGGCAAGCGTGGCAAGGCAATGTTCACACGGTTACTGACGTTAAACGTTGCCTGGTCAACATCGGTACCGATATCAAACGTGGCGGTAATGGTCAACGTGCCGCTACTGTCAGAGCTGGAGTTAAAGTACAGCAGGTTTTCAACGCCGCTCAATTGCTCTTCAATGGGCGCAGCTACGGTTTTGGACAGGGTTTCTGCACTGGCACCAGGATAGGTGGCTGTAATCAATACGGTTGGTGGCGCAATTTGCGGATACTGGGCAATCGGCAACTTGAATGCCGCAGCCAGACCTGCCAACACGATGATGATAGACAGCACGCTAGCAAAAATCGGGCGTGTGATAAAAAATCGGGTCATATCGTTTTTCCTGAAATCGGCCTGGACACCTGTGTCTCAGGCCGTCAATAAAAGGAGGTAAGCGTCAGAAAATTTTTTGTTAACTTTTGGCTTTTTCCTGGCCTGCAGCCGCAGGGGCGGCAGGCGCTGCATCTGGTGCATGTGGGGCCACTGGTGCGCCAGGACGCACTTTGATCAGATTATCAGTAATCACCTGATCGCCTGCTTTCAGGCCATCCAGCACACTCCAGCGGTCATTAAACCAGCCACCCGCAACGATAGGACGCACCGCAGCAACCGTTTTACCTTCTTTGTCTTTTTCTGCCACAAACACAAACTTGCCTTGTTGCCCGGTCAATACAGCCGTTTGAGGAATCAGGAATACGCCATCACGCTTACCGGTGGTCACACGTACACGCACAAATTGACCTGGCAACAATGTCCTATCAGGATTCTGAAATTCTGCACGCAACTGTTGTGTCCCCAAAGCCGGATCAATCTGACTAGCAGAAAAATTGATTTTGCCTGACAAGGGATACTCACTGCCGTCTGCCAGAATCAGACGCACATCCTTCACTTTTCCTGGCGTCAAATGGCCGCCCAGATTCTGCAACTCAGACTCGGAGAGACTGAAACGTACCCAGATCGGGGACACTTGAACAATAGTACTCAGTAAAGTGGTATTGGCACTGGCCAGCGCCCCTTCCGACAAGACAAAACGACCACCGATACCGCTTTCAGGTGCTTTCACATGCGTATAAGACAAGTTCAGCTCTGCTTCACGCAGTTGTGCCTGGTATTGCAACAGGATCGCAGCGGCGACTGAGTTATCAGAGACCGCGTTGTCATATTCACGCTGACTGATGGACTTGCTATCTAGCAAGCCTTTCAGGCGCTGCGCTTCACGTGCTGTTTGCTCAATACGTGCTTTCTGCTGGGCGATGAAGGCTCTGGATTGTTCAACCTGAAGCTGATACGGCACGGGATCAATCAGGAACATATCCTGCCCCGCTTTAACCGGCTCACCCTCCTGATATAGACGTTTTAATACAATACCGCCAACACGAGGGCGCACTTCAATCTGCTTGGCCCCCTCAGTTTGTGCAACTACTTCAGTTTGAATCGGAACCGTTTCCGCAGTGACTGCCTGCACGGTCACCGGCATGGCAGGCATACCACCTGCTGCAGGATTTTGTTCGTTGGATGATTTGCCGCAGGCACTCAGTACAACACCCAAAGCAAGCACGAGCAAGGTACGACGAGGCTGGATAGTCTGTGAAATCAACATGTTATCCTCAAAAATTTTTAAAATAGACTTGATTACATACACTCTTGGATGTATATTATATACAAACATGTATGTATGTAAATGGGGTATTGCAAAAAAGTTGCCAAATATTTCACCCGGCGTAACTGGTAAGATACCCGTCATACAAGAAACTTTAATGAATGCTTAAAGAGCGATAGAGACTATGGTACGTAAAACCAAAGAAGATGCCGCAATTACCCGCCAGCGCATTATTGATGCTGCACGCGAAATGTTCCTGTTAAAAGGCGTGAGCCGCACCAGCCTGGAACAGATTGCCTCACATGCCAGCGTCACGCGCGGCGCTGTTTACTGGCACTTTCAGAACAAGGCCGAATTGTTTCATGCCATGCGCGAAGAGGTCTACCTGCCTTTGATTGACCGCATGGACGATACGCTGCTCGGTAATAGTGATGAAGCTAATCCAGATCCACTGGGCCGCATCCGCAAACATCTGGAAAGCACCATCCAGATTCTGGACAACGACCAGACGACACGCGCCACCTATGAAGTCATGATGACCAAATGCGAATATGTCGATGAGTTTGCCGATGTATTGAAATCAATTTTAAGTAACTGTAGCGGACTCGTGCACAAAATGGAACAGGCCTATGCGAAAGCACAGGAAATTGGCCAGGTAGGCACACAACTGACGGCGGCAGAACTGGCACTGGATACACATTTATTTTTCTCCGGTCTGCTGCATATGTGGGTCAAAGACACAGAAGGAACATTATTCCGCGACCGCGCCATGCAACTCATAGATGCCCACATCAAACTGCGTAAAAAATAAGCAATAATTCATTTTACGGATTCCCTGATCCGCGATTTGCAGTTAAAATAGTCAGTCTTTTCACTGACTTATCAGTAGCCACTGATTCATACCATGCAAATCGGACCACATCAACTAAAAAACAACCTGGTCGTTGCTCCCATGGCAGGCGTCACGGACAGACCATTCCGTATGCTATGCAAAAAAATGGGAGCAGGCTTGGCTGTGTCCGAGATGGTTACCTCCAACTCCTTGTTGTACGGCAGTGAAAAAACCAAACGCCGTGCCAACCATGAAGGCGAAGTCAGTCCGATTTCAGTCCAGATTGCAGGCGCTGAGCCGTCCATGATGGCCGAAGCCGCCAGACACAACGTCGAGAATGGCGCCCAAATTATAGACATCAACATGGGTTGCCCAGCCAAAAAAATCTGTAACGTCATGGCAGGCTCTGCTTTGCTGCGCGATGAGCCACTGGTGTCACAAATTCTCAAGGCGGTGGTCAATGCGGTCGACGTCCCGGTCACACTGAAAATCCGCACCGGCTGGGACAGGCAAAATAAAAACGCCATCCAGATCGCCAGGATGGCTGAAGACATTGGCGTGCAGGCACTCACAATTCACGGCCGCACCCGTAACGACCTCTACCATGGTGACGCAGAATACGACACCATCGCGGCAGTCAAACAAGCCATCAAGATTCCATTGATCGCCAACGGCGATATCACCACACCGGAAAAAGCCAAGTTTGTGCTTGATTACACTAAAGCGGATGCCGTGATGATAGGCCGCGCTGCACAAGGCCGCCCCTGGATATTCCGTGAAACCGAGCACTTTTTGAACACCGGCGAGCACATGCTACCGCCAACAGTGGACGAAATTCACCAGGTCATGCTGGAGCATCTGCATGATTTGTACGCATTTTATGGTGACCTCACCGGCATGCGCGTCGCGCGCAAGCATATCTCCTGGTATACCAAGGGCTTGTCGGGCTCTGCTGCCTTCCGCCACAACATGAACACTCTGCAAACCATTGACTTGCAGTTGCAGGCCATCAACGACTTTTTTGCCGAGCTGCGTGCCAGGAACGAGCGCCTGGTATACGCTGACAACGAAGACTCCGATACCGAAAATAACCAGGAGTTGGCGGCATAATGCAAAGCGATGGCAAACTGAGCCTCGCCGTACGCGAGTCACTAGATGAGTATTTCACGCATCTGGACGGTCAACCACCTCACGCTATTTACGACATGGTGCTAGGCTGCGTGGAGAAACCCATGCTGGAATATGTGCTCAACAAAGTAGGCGGCAACCAAAGCAAAGCGGCAGAGATGCTGGGAATCAACCGTAATACCCTCAGAAAAAAAATGGCCATCTATGGCCTGGAATAGATTAATCCCGGTCTGGTGATGACATTCATCATCAGGCCTTTTCCATTTTTAGACCTTTTCATTTTTATTTTGCAACTCCACTCACATTCATTATGACGATTAAACGCGCGCTTATCAGTGTTTCCGATAAAACCGGTGTGCTCGAACTGGCACAATCCCTCCATCAATTAGGTGTTGAAATCCTGTCTACTGGCGGCACTGCCAAACTGTTCCGTGACAACAACATTCCCGTCAAGGAAGTTAGCGACTTTACCGGGTTCCCGGAAATGCTGGATGGCCGCGTCAAAACACTGCATCCTAAAGTACATGGTGGTTTGTTAGGCCGCCGCGATCTGCCTGAGCATGTTGCCGCCATGCAGCAATACGGGATCGAAAACATTGATTTGCTGGCCGTGAACCTGTACCCGTTTGAAGCCACCGTTGCAAAAGCTGATTGCACATTGGAAGACGCGATTGAAAATATCGACATTGGTGGCCCGGCCATGGTGCGTTCTGCCGCCAAAAACTGGAATGATGTGGCCGTGCTGACCGATGCGGCGCAATATGCCGAAGTGGTGAGTGAGCTAAAAACCAATAATGGTAGTGTTTCCAAGGCAACACGTTTCAAACTGTCAGTCGCTGCGTTTAACCGCATTGCCCAATACGATGCAGCCATCAGTAACTACCTGTCTGCGATTGATTTTGCAGAAACTGAATCTGCAGGCAAACCGGTACTGAGCCAGTTCCCAGGTCAGATGAACAGCAATTTTGTCAAAGTACAAGATTTGCGCTACGGCGAAAATAGCCACCAGCAAGCGGCGTTTTACCGCGACCTCTACCCTGCCCCCGGTAGCCTGGCAACTGCTCAGCAACTGCAAGGCAAAGAACTCAGTTACAACAACATTGCGGATGCTGATGCCGCCTGGGAGGCCGTCAAATCTTTCAGCGGACCAGCTTGTGTGATTGTCAAACACGCCAACCCATGTGGTGTGGCTGTGGGCATCAATCCACTCGAAGCGTATAGCAAAGCCTTCAAAACCGATCCGACCTCTGCTTTTGGCGGCATTATTGCGTTTAACACGACACTGGATGGCGCCGCGGCCGAAGCCGTTTCCAAGCAATTTGTTGAAGTGCTGATTGCCCCTGACTTTACGCCTGAAGCACTGGCCGTTTTTACCGCCAAAGCGAATGTGCGCGTATTGAAAATTGCTTTACCACAAGGCGGCAATACAGCTTGGGATCAAGGCCGTAACGCGGTCGATTCCAAACGTGTGGGTTCAGGCATCTTGCTACAATCCGCCGACAACCACGACATGCAGTTGGCAGACCTCAAGGTCGTTACCAAATTGCAACCGACACCGGCACAAATGCAAGACTTGCTATTTGCCTGGAATGTGGCCAAATACGTCAAATCCAACGCCATTGTTTTCTGCGGTAACGGCATGACCCTGGGCGTAGGGGCAGGACAAATGAGCCGCGTGGACAGCACCAAGATTGCCGCGATCAAGGCACAAAATGCAGGCCTGAGCCTGCAAGGGTCTGTGGTCGCTTCTGACGCGTTTTTCCCGTTCCGTGATGGGGTAGACGTATTGGCCGACGCTGGTGCAAGCTGCGTCATCCACCCGGGTGGTAGCATGCGCGATGAAGAAGTCATTGCTGCTGCGGACGAACGTGGATTAGCCATGGTAGTGACGGGTATCCGTCACTTTAGACATTAATCATTCTAATTGCCACAGAGATCACAGAGGGCACAGAGCGCTGCAGCTAGCAAAAAAGACCGCCAGCTGTATTTTTACTGTTTGTACTCTATGCCCTCTGTGGCTATAACTTTAGGCACGTGAAAAATATGAAAATTTTAGTGATTGGTAGCGGCGGCCGCGAGCACGCGCTGGCATGGAAGGTCGCTCAAAACAAACAGGTGAGCCGTGTGTATGTCGCGCCAGGTAACGCAGGAACCGCCACTAACCCGGACATGATCAACGTTCCTCTGACTAAAGTGGAAGACCTGGTCAAGTTTGCAGAAGATGAACAAATTGCACTGACCATCGTCGGCCCTGAAGCCCCTTTGTCCCAAGGCGTGGTTGACGCTTTCCGCGCGGCTGACCTGAAAATTTTTGGGCCAACCAAAGCAGCCGCTCAACTGGAAAGCTCCAAAGACTTTGCTAAAGCCTTTATGTTCCGCCATGGCATCCCCACCGCCAAATACCAGACTTTTAGTGACGTCACTCAAGCGCATGCCTATATTGATGCCAATGGCGCGCCTATCGTGATCAAAGCCGACGGCCTTGCCGCGGGCAAGGGTGTCGTGGTTGCCATGACACTCGAAGAAGCCCATGCGGCCGTGGATGCCATGTTGTCAGACAACAAGCTTGGTGATGCCGGTGCACGCGTGGTCATCGAAGAGTTTTTAACCGGCGAAGAAGCCAGCTTCATGGTCATGGTCGATGGTAAAAACATCCTGCCATTGGCCACCAGCCAGGATCACAAACGCTTGCTGGATGCTGACCAAGGCCCGAACACAGGTGGCATGGGTGCTTATTCACCTGCGCCCGTGGTGACCCCAGACATCCACGCCAAAGCCATGCGTGAAATTATCGTACCAACGGTAGAAGGCATGGCAAAAGACGGCATTCCTTATACTGGTTTCCTGTATGCCGGGTTGATGATTAGTCCAAGTGGCGAAGTCAAAACCCTGGAATTCAACTGCCGCATGGGTGACCCGGAAACTCAGCCTATCATGATGCGCTTGAAGTCGGACCTGGTAGAACTGGCCGAGCACGCCGTCAATGGCACCCTGGACCAGGCCAAAGCTGAATGGGACTGGCGGTTTGCCTTGGGCGTGGTAATGGCAAGCGCCAACTACCCTGAGACACCAAGACTGGGCGACGAAATCACTGGCCTGCCAAGAGACCTGCAAGACGGTCACGTATTCCACGCTGGCACCACGCTAAAAGATGGCAAGATCGTTACCAGTGGCGGTCGCGTGTTATGTGTGACGGCATTAGGTGAAACCGTCAAATTCGCCCAACAACAAGCTTACAAGGTGTTGGAACAAATCCAGTTTGATGGCGCTCAGTATCGTAAAGACATTGGCTACCGCGCCATTAAAAACTAAGCGCACTCAAGAGCCAGGTTATGACAGAGAACATCCAACCGCAAGCCGTCTTTGATTACCTGCAAGGATTGCAAAGCCGTATCGTTGAAGCGATCGAACTCGTCGATGGCAAAACATTTCTGCAGGATAGCTGGCAACGCCCAGAAGGCGGTGGCGGCAATTCATGCCTGCTCGAAGGTGGCAATGTGTTTGAGCGCGCCGGGGTTGGATTCTCCCATGTGCTGGGGAACAAGTTGCCGCCAGCAGCCAGTGTGGCCCATCCTGAGGCCGCTGGCCGTCCGTGGGAAGCGATGGGTGTTTCGCTGGTATTTCACCCGCATAATCCCTACGTACCCACCGTACATATGAATGTGCGATTTTTTGTCGCCAAGGCACAACAAGCTGGTGAACAGGATATTTGGTGGTTTGGCGGCGGCATGGACCTCACGCCTTATTATGGCTTTGAGGATGACTGCATACACTTTCATCGCGTCAACAAGGAAGCACTCGCGCCTTTTGGTGCCGACTATTACACCAAATTCAAAAAAGAATGCGACAGCTACTTTTTCCTCAAGCACCGCAAGGAACCTCGTGGCATTGGCGGTGTGTTTTTTGATGACTTCAGTGAATTAGGTTTCGACCAGAGCTTTGCCTTGCAACGTGCCGTCGGCGATGCGTTTATTAACGCTTACTTGCCGATTGTGCAACGCCGAAAGGATAAGGCTTATGGCGAGCGTGAGCGCGACTTCCAGGCGTATCGCCGTGGCCGTTATGTTGAGTTTAACCTGATTTTTGACCGCGGCACGATTTTCGGCCTGCAATCAAATGGCCGTACCGAGTCTATTTTGCTGTCTATGCCACCGATAGTGAAATGGCGCTATGATTGGAAACCCGAAGCCAGCAGTGCAGAAGCCAAGCTGTATAGCGATTTTTTGATTGAGAAAGACTGGGTGTAACCATGCAAGTTTCAGTAGAAGCCAGACAACACGCACAAGCCCTGCTGGATTTTATTGATCAAAGCCCTAGCCCCTGGCATGCCGTAGAAAATGTGGCAAACCAGCTCAAGGCTCATGGTTTTAAAAACCTGCGCGAAAACGAACCCTGGCAATTTAAAAAAGGCGGCAAATATTTTGTCGTGCGGGATGGCGGCTCGATTATCGCTTTTGCATTGGGGCAGGCAGCCTTGGCGGAAAGTGGCTTCCGTATTCTCGGGGCACATACTGATTCCCCTGGCCTGCGCTTAAAACCGAAAGCAGCCTATAGCACTGAAGGCCTGGCGCAATTAGGCGTGGAAGTCTATGGCGGACCGATTCTGGCAACATTTACCGACCGCGACCTGAGCCTCGCCGGACGCGTTGCGATCAATACCGAACAGGGCCTGCAAACCCGCCTGATCAGGATTGATCAAGCGATTGCCCGCCTGCCTAACCTGGCGATTCACATGAACCGCGAAGTAAACGAAAAAGGCCTGGTACTCAACAAGCAAACCGGGCTGCCACTGATTTTCGGGCATGCCGCCAATAGCGATACAGCCCAGCAGTTATTAAATGAAACCCTGGCAGGCAAGCTGGCAATTCCTGCCTCAGCTATTGTCAGTTGGGATCTCGCGTTTTATGACATCCAGAGAGGCAGCTTCTGGGGACTGGAACAGGAGTTTATTGCTAATAGTCAACTGGATAACCTAGCCTCCTGCCACGCTGGCCTGGAAGCCCTGTTAAGCAGTGAAACACTGCAAGCGACGGCTATTTGTGCCTTTTTTGACCACGAAGAGGTTGGCTCCGAAAGCGCAACCGGTGCCGGCGGCAGCTTTTTGCTGGATGTGATAGAACGTATTTGTCATAGCACCGGACTCACACAAGAAGATAAACTGCGTAGTTTTGCCAATAGTTTTTTTATCAGCGCGGATATGGCACACGCCTTTCACCCCAATCATGCCGGCAGTTACGAACCGTGCCATCATGTACAAATCAACCATGGTCCGGTCATTAAAACCAACGCTAATCAACGCTACAGCACCAATGCAGTCACTGCTGCGCGCTTTATCCAGCTATGTGACAAAGCGGGCGCCCCTTATCAGCAATATGCGCACCGCACCGATTTAGGTTGTGGTAGCACCATAGGCCCCATCATGGCAGCTCAACTGGGCATTGCCTCTGTGGATGTTGGCAACCCCATGTGGGCCATGCACAGCATCCGTGAAAGTGCCGGGGTACTGGACCATGCCGCGATGATTGCTGTACTCAAACAACACTTTCTTGCATAACTGGCGCATCCCCTCATAACATCGCTATAATCCCTGAAAGACAAAGGGATCACTATGCAAGCATTAGAAAAACTCGTCGCCACACTCTCAACCTGGGTATGGGGCCCACTGATGCTGACCTTGCTGGTTGGGACAGGCTTGTATCTGACCATTCTCCTTAAGGGGCTGCAATTTCGCGCCCTACCGCATGCTTTCAAACTCATCTGGACCAAAGATCAAGACCATGAAGGGGATATCAGCCACTTTGCAGCGTTAATGACTGCCCTGGCAGCCACGGTTGGGATTGGCAATATCGTCGGGGTGGCCACTGCCATTAGTCTCGGCGGGCCTGGTGCCGTGTTCTGGATGTGGGTAACCGGGCTGGTGGGCATGGCCACCAAGTACAGTGAAGCGGTATTGGCTGTGAAGTACCGGGAAAAAGGTCCGCACGGCATGCGTGGTGGGCCAATGTATTATCTGAGCAAAGGTGCAGGGTTAACTTGGCTGGGTACCCTGTTCGCAGTATTTACTGCTTGTGCTGCGTTTGGCATTGGCAATATGACGCAAGCGAATGCTGCAGCCAAAATTTTTGAAGCGACTTTTAATGTCCCGCTCATGACCAGCGGCATTGTGTTGAGCCTGTTAACTGGCTTGGTCATTTTGGGTGGCATACGCTCGATTGGCAGATTTACTTCTTTTCTGGTGCCGTTAATGATAGTCACTTATGTGGGCGCCAGTCTGTGGGTATTGATCATGCATATCCAACAAATCCCACATGCATTCGGCCTTATTTTTTATCATGCATTTAACCCCAGTGCTGCAACGGGTGGCTTCGCCGGGGCCACGGTGGCCGCTGCCATGCGTTTTGGTATCGCGCGAGGCGTATTTTCTAACGAGTCAGGTCTGGGTTCAGCGCCAATCGCGGCGGCGGCGGCGCGCACCAACAGCCCCGTGAAACAGGCACTGGTCAGCATGACGCAAACATTTATAGACACCTTGGTGGTGTGTACGATGACGGCATTGGTGATTTTAACTGCCAACAGCTGGACACTGGGGGTGAGCCCGGCAGAATTAACTAGCAGCAGTATGGCGGAGTCGCTGGGCAATACTGGACGCGTCATCGTAGCAATTGCGACCGCCTTATTTGCATATTCCACACTGATCGGCTGGCACTATTACGGAGAAAAGGCCATCGAGTATTTATTAGGCTCGCATTGGATTAAAGCTTATCGCGTCACATTTACCATCGCAGTGATGATAGGCGCCATCACTAGTCTTGAATTTGTCTGGAACTTCTCAGACTTGGCAAATGGCTTAATGGCTATCCCCAATCTGATTGGTTTGTTATTGCTATCAAAGATCATTAAACAAGAAACGACTCGCTACTTTTCCAGTAAAAATACCGCTTAGGAAACGATATGTCACAGCATCGTGGCGCTTGGAAAAACCGTTGGACATTTATGCTGGCCACGGCGGGCTCCGCCATTGGTTTGGGCAATATATGGAAACTTCCCTACATGATAGGGGTGAACGGCGGCAGTGCTTTTGTCCTGGTATTTATCGCTTGCATTTTCTTTGTCGGCATTCCGTTAATGATGACTGAAATCATGCTGGGGCGCCGCGCGCAACAAAATCCGCTCGATGCCATTCATACACTGGCAAAAGAAGCTAACGTTTCTAATCAATGGCGCTGGATGGGCGCAATGGGCATGCTGGCAGGCGTGTTGATATTGAGCTTTTACAGTGTGATTGCTGGCTGGGTATTAAGTTACACCGTGGCGGCCATGCAAAATACCTTTACCCATATTTCTGCGGCACAGTCACAATCCAACTTCAACGCATTACTGGCTAACCCTATACAACTCACCATTTGGCACACCCTCTTTATGGTCATGGTGATGGGCGTGGTGGCACGTGGCGTGAATTCCGGTCTCGAAAAAGCCAATAATGTGCTGATGCCGGCATTGTTTGTGATCCTATTTATCTTGCTTGGTTACAGCATGTCAGTTGGTGATATGCATGCCGCCGCGCATTTCATGTTTACACCGGACTTTTCAAAGATCACCCCCATGGCCGTTTTGTCAGCATTAGGTCACGCTTTCTTCTCCTTGAGCCTGGGCATGGGCTCGGTGATGGTGTACGGCTCTTATTTAAATCGCGATGTTTCAATTGCGCGCACTACCGTTTGGATTGCCTTGGTAGACACCTCTTTAGGCTTATTAGTCGGCCTGGCTATTTACGCACTGGTATTTGCCAACCATCTTGCTCCCAACGCCGGACCAGGACTGCTATTTCAAACACTGCCGATTGCATTTGGCGCCATGCCTGCAGGCAATGTCTTTGCCACATTATTTTTCCTGCTGGTTGCATTCGCCGCCTGGACCAGCGCCATTTCGCTATTAGAACCCACCATTGCCTGGGTGGTTGAAAATACAACTTTCAAACGTACTATGGTCAGTACAGCGCTAGGGCTCATCATCTGGCTTACGGGATTGAGTGTAGTGTTGTCATTTAATATATGGGCCAATGTGAAGGTGCTTTTCGATTTAAATATTTTTGAGATGTTAGATAAACTCACTTCCACGCTCATGCTCCCCCTTGGCGGACTATTAATGGCTGTATTTGCTGGTTACTTTATGAAAAAAAGCCACACGCAACACGAATTTGGCTTAGATCCATTCACTTATCAATGCTGGCGAATTGCTAACAATATGATTGCCCCTGTTGCGATCATTGCGGTGTTTGTTTACTTAATTGGATTCGTGCAATAACAGACGGATGGACGTCACATCCAAAGCGCGAAAAGTGACTCAAAAAAAGCCAGCTGGTAAGGCTGGCTTTTCTATTTACTGCATGCTCTAAATGATGATTAGAGTGTCAAAATCCACTCAACGATAGTTTTGATATCTTCATCTTTCACTTGTGGGCTGTTTGCTGGCATTGGGATATTACCCCACACACCGCTACCACCTTTTTTAACTTTTTCAATCAATTTGGCTTCGGCACCTTTGTCGCCTTTGTATTTTGCTGCTACGTCTTTGTACGCAGGGCCCAATACTTTGGCATCAATACTGTGGCATGCCAGGCAGCCACTTTTTTGTGCCAGTGCTTTAGCAGCAGCGGCATCAGCAGCATGTGCTGTACCAGCCATCAACAAAGTCGCTGCTGCGATTGCGGAAAATAAAACTTTCATGCGATCTCCTTGAATATCTTCTAAATAAATAGAACCCCATAATGCAATTCTCATGCATGTGGCATATTACCTGACCAAGCAAAATCCACAATAGAAAAACCGTTAAAATCAACGGCCGTTCATATAATTTCAACTGGTTTAGCGTTTTGCCAACATGCTAAAAACGCGCGTGCCACTTAATGGTTGACATGTGTCACACTGGTGTTACAAGGTCTCGATAGAGTACTCTGCACTCAGGATATGTTTACGGCCAGGATTAATCACGACCATATTGTCGAGCGCATTCGTGGTCTCAACACAAATCGTTTTACGCCACTCGTCACCCACACCCATATCACCCATGGCACCCGCTTTGTCCGCCCCCGGATTCCACACCACAGTCGTGTCGCTACCTGATTTGGCAACATGGATAATACGGTTGTAGCCACTATCGTGGATCGCACAATCCGAGCTGTGATGCACGTATACACGATCATACTCTTCGCCATCAAACGTGAGGGCATTATGCTCCACGTTGCGTTCATACTTGAGGAGTTTATCCAGATATACCAGATCCTGCATGCCCGTGATCCGGATGTTGGAGATGTCACTCACATTAAAGTAAGTGTGAAAGGCTTCACCAATGACAAAGGGGTGTTCGGCATGATTGGTCGTCGCCAGGTCAATACGCAAACGACGGCCTATGGTAATCGTCAATGTCAACTCATAAGGATAGGATAACTGACGCTGCGCTTCAGGCGTCTGTTGCATCTCAAGAATGATACGGGTTGCACCGGTGGGGGTCGCATCAATATCCATGACCCGCCATGGAATGACACGGGCAAATCCATGTGGACACAGCGTACTATCGGTAGGGTGCGCACCAAACCATGGCCAGCAAATAGGTACGCCACCACGAATAGAACGGCCTTTGACATATCGCGCATTGCTGGATAGCCACAGCACCGGGTTCGCCAGAAACTTTGGCTGCCAATGCATGACATGAGCCCCTTGCAACGCAATTTTGCCAGTGGCTAGGGGATTGTCAATTTCCAGATACTGCAAGCCATTTTCATCCTGCCATTGGTTCACATGTGCATGTAACTTCATGCGCTTCGTCATTTCCATACTCTTGGAGAGGATGCCGCATTCGTTGTTCATTATCGTCTCCTTTCAATCTGGGATACATCGCGCACAGCCCCTTTAGCCGCACTGGTGCTCATGGCCGCATACGCGCGCAAGGCAGGCGAAACCAAGCGTTCCCGATTCATTGGTTTCCAGGCATTCGCACCTTTGGCTTCCATATTACCGCGACGATGGGCCATTTCTTCGTCACTCACAGCCAGGTGTATGGTGCGGTTAGGAATATCAATTTCAATGGTATCGCCCTCTTGCACCAAGCCAATCGCTCCACCCTCGGCCGCCTCTGGCGAGGCATGGCCGATACTCAAGCCTGAGGTACCCCCTGAAAAACGGCCATCGGTCAGCAAGGCACAGGCTTTACCCAGACCCTTGGACTTCAGGTAAGAGGTCGGATACAGCATTTCTTGCATACCAGGCCCACCACGTGGACCTTCGTAACGGATCACCACTACATCCCCAGCCACAATCTTATCGGCCAGAATGGCCTCGACCGCAGAATCCTGACTTTCAAAGACACGGGCACGGCCAGTAAACTTAAGGATACTGTCATCCACGCCAGCCGTTTTCACAATACAGCCATCAAGCGCGATATTGCCATACAACACCGCCAAGCCACCATCTTGTGAATAAGCATGTTCCTTGCTACGGATACAGCCATGCTCACGGTCATCGTCCAGATCAGGCCACAACATGCTCTGGCTAAATGCGATGGTGGTTGAAATGCCGCCTGGGGCTGCGCGATAAAACTGTTTCACTTCTTCGTCTTGCGTAGTGACGATATCCCATTTGGCCAAGGCTTCGCCCATACTGGCACTGTGCACGGTAGGCACTTCAGTATGAATCACCCCGGCACGGTTCAGTTCCGCCAGAATGCCCATCACGCCGCCCGCGCGGTGTACGTCTTCCATATGATATTTGCTGGTAGCAGGCGCCACTTTAGAGACGCAGGGAACCTGGCGAGAGATACGGTCGATGTCTTTCATGGTGAAGTCCACCCCGGCCTCATGCGCAGCGGCCAGCAAATGCAATACCGTATTGGTAGAACCACCCATGGCCACGTCCAGGCTCATGGCGTTCTCAAACGCTTTCATGGTGGCAATACTACGCGGCAATACACTGTAATCGTCTTGTTCATAGTGACGTTTAGCTAACTCAACAATCAAGCGGCCAGCCTTCAAGAACAGTTGTTTACGCGCTGCATGCGTCGCCAGCGTCGAACCATTACCAGGCAAGCTCAAACCCAGTGCCTCTGTCAGGCAGTTCATGGAGTTGGCAGTAAACATACCTGAGCAAGAGCCGCAGGTCGGACAGGCAGAGCGCTCCACCTCAGCCACCTCTGCATCACTCACATGGCTGTCAGCCGCTTCCACCATGGCATCCACCAGATCCAGTTTTCTTACTGTCCCCTGCCAGTTCACTTTACCAGCTTCCATTGGGCCACCAGATACAAAGACCACTGGGATATTGAGGCGTAAAGCCGCCATCAGCATGCCTGGGGTAATCTTGTCACAGTTGGAAATACACACCAGCGCATCGGCACAATGCGCATTCACCATATATTCCACGCTATCTGCAATCAGGTCACGGCTAGGCAAGCTATACAACATGCCACCATGCCCCATGGCAATACCGTCGTCTACAGCAATCGTATTAAATTCCTTGGCAACGCCACCCGCCTTCTCAATCTCGCGTGCGACCAATTGACCCAGGTCTTTCAGATGCACATGGCCAGGCACAAACTGGGTGAAGGAGTTAGCCACGGCAATAATTGGCTTGGAGAAATCTTCATCTTTCATGCCGGTGGCGCGCCACAATGCGCGTGCACCAGCCATGTTACGACCTTGTGTCGTTGTGTGAGAACGGTATTTAGGCATGAGAAACACTAGGATTGTCGTTAAAATCTTATTTTAACTGAATCCGCAGCCGCATGCGCGACTGAAACAGACTTGTTACATTCAGCGCAGGCGATAAAAAATGCTAAGGCCGCACCTGCTTGTGCTGAAATGATGAACAGTGCCGGTTGACTTTAGGGCTACGCAAAGCGGAATGTTTAGTCTGTTGTCCGCGTGTGCGCTTGCGCCAGGAGATAAATACGCGAGACTTTAATTGACTACGCATCAGCACAATGACCTCGGCCTGACTGAGACCAAACTGATGCTCAATAGCCTCGAATGGGGTGCGATCCTCCCACGCCATTTCGATGATGCGCGAAATATCCCCTTCAGTTAGCAACAGCGTTTGATGCCTGTCCATTTTTGATCCTGCCATTGTTTAAAAAAATCAGCGCGCGTTAAAGGTGCGGCTTCACCAGGCTGGGCATGATGCTCATTGTAATGCGCCAGGTAGCGCTCATAAGCATCGTCACCAGACAGCTGACGGACTCGCTGCCAAAATATGTTTAACTTGCGCATGTTGCTTCTCCTTAGCTCAACCGGCTTGCCACATAAGGCGTTTCACTACTGGGCAGCACTGTTTTCCCCGCCAAACTGCGCCAGCTCATGCGCAGCATATCCAGCACGACTATCCATAACATCAGGACAAAAAACACAGTCAGCCAGGCATCCAGTTGCTGGTTAAAAATTAATTGTGGCGCCACAGCAGCTTTTTCAGGGGGTAGCAATCCAGCAGACAGTTTTTGCGATAAATCGTTTGCCGCAGCAAAAAAACCTACCCGCACATCATCGCTAAAGACTTTTTCATAGACGGCAGTGGTAGTTATGGTCAGCAGCCAAACCAGAGGCAAGCCGGTAATCCAGGCTTTAGATGCCTTGCCGGATTTGATCAGGATGCCGGTGCCCACCGACAATGCGATTGCTGCCAGCATCTGGTTGGCAATACCGAACAGCGGCCACAAAATGTTGACGCCACCATTCGGATCAATGACACCGATATAGAGAAAATAACCCCAGCCTGCAACGACGAGTGCACTGGTCAAGATCACAGACGGCGTATAAGAGGTTTCACCCAGCTTGGGATGCAGATTACCCAGCATGTCTTGCAACATGAAACGACCGACACGAGTACCGGCATCGAGCGTGGTAAGAATAAAAATGGCCTCAAACATAATGGCAAAGTGATACCACAACGCCAGCAAATGCTCACCAAACACATTCCCCAGAATACTGGCCATTCCCACTGCAAGACTGGGGGCGCCACCGGTTCGGGCAAATAAGGTACTTTCCCCCATGGCACTGGCGAGATGCTGCATCTGCTCCGCAGTCACCTGGTAGCCCCAGCTGCTAATAGTGTTCACTGCATCCAATGCTTCCTTGCCGACCACCCCTGCCGGGCTGTTGATCGCGAAATACACGCCTGGCTCCAGCACGGTAGCGGCCACCATGGCCATAATCGCGACAAAGCTTTCCAGCAACATGGCGCCATAGCCAATGACACGAATATCATTTTCACTGGTAATCAGTTTCGGCGTGGTTCCGCTGGCTATCAGTGCATGAAAACCAGAAATCGCCCCACAGGCAATCGTAATGAATACAAACGGGAACAGCTTGCCACCAAAAATAGGGCCAGTACCATCAATAAAAGGCGTGATGGCAGGCATATGAATTTCAGGATGCAACCACAAGATCGCAAGCGCCAACATGATGACTGTGCCCAGTTTCATAAAAGTGGACAAGTAATCGCGCGGCGCAAGCAGCAACCACACCGGCAACACCGCAGCCGCAAACCCATAGCCAATAATACTAAATGCCAGCGGCAAGCCTTCATGATCAAACAGGGCGGCCAATTGCGGATGGTGATCTACCCAGCCCCCTAACACGACAGAGGCCAGCAGTAACGCCACGCCAAGCAAAGAGGCCTCAAGCACGCGCCCTGGGCGCAGATAACGCATATACACCCCTACCAGCATGGCAATAGGGATAGTTGCAGCGACCGTTGAAGTTCCCCAGGGACTATGTTTCATGGCGTTGACCACCACCAGCCCCAGCACCGCAATCAGGATAATCATAATCATGAATGTGCCAACCAGCGCTGCCGTCCCCCCTATCGCGCCAATTTCATCACGCGCCATCTGCCCCAGGCTGCGGCCATTGCGGCGTGTCGACAAAAATAGGGTGACCATATCCTGTACGGCCCCGCCAAGTACAGCACCTATCAATATCCACAAGGTGCCGGGTAAATAACCGAATTGTGCCGCCAGGGTGGGACCCACCAACGGGCCTGGCCCGGCAATCGCTGCAAAATGATGCCCGAATACCACCCAGCGATTGGTGGGCACATAATCACGACCGTTATTCAAGCGCTCAGCAGGCGTCGCCCGTGTCGCATCTATTGCCAACACATTGGCCGCAATCCAGGCGGCATAAAAGCGGTAGCCAATCAAGTAGACGCAGATGGCTGCCGTGATTAGCCATAATGCGTTGAGCGACTCCCCCCTCGCCAACGCCACATTTGCCAACGCTGCAGTTCCCAACAAGGCGACACCCGCCCAGCCTGCACGACTCCAAAAAGCTTTCATAGTGATGGAATTCTTTCCTGTTTTTTAATGATTTGCACTGTAACAAAAAGACCCATGGTGCGCAAAAACATCCCGCGCTCAACGATCCGTCAGGTGGTGCAACAGCACTGTCATGGTGCAGCCTTTACCCTGAGACCAAACAGCTTCAAGTTCTCATGCCATAACAATTATTATTTATAATCATACAGTTAACAAACGCCGACCATCTGGCATGGGGATTGCTAATCTGTAATCGAAGTTTTTTCTAAGATTTGCAATGAGACCCTTGATTACAGACACGCCAGCGCCACCAAGCTCCACTCCGCGCATCCTGCTCAGCCCGGCAGACCAGAAATTGGTCGACTCAGCCAGGGATATCCTGATGCATCAGCGAGACTTGAGCGAAGAACAAGCGTATTCTCTTTTATTGGAGATGGCAGAAAAACGTAAAACCGGCGTGGCTGACATTTCATTGCAGCTAGTCAACATCACCAAACGACTGACTATTTAATCCCTGCGCCATGACTGGCGACTGATATTTATATTTTTCTTCCATATTTCCCCCATAAATTTTTTTACTTAGGCTTGCAGGAAAAAAGAGTTTCGGTATAATGCGCGCTTCGTTGCAAGGCACGGGTGCTTAGCTCAGTTGGTAGAGCGTCGCCCTTACAAGGCGAATGTCAGCGGTTCGACCCCGTTAGCACCCACCATCCCACCGCCTGCAATCATTAGATCAATCCCCGCTCGCTGAACGAAAATGTAGATTGTCCGGCCACCACAATGTGGTCTAGAACCTTAATATCTACCAGGCTTAATGCGTCTCTCAAACTCTGTGTTAGCTGCTCGTCTGCCCGGCTAGGATTTGCACTACCGCCCGGATGATTGTGACTTAATATCAAGGCAGCAGCGTTCAATGCCAGGGCTCGCTTGACTACCTCGCGCGGATACACACTGGTTTGCATCAAGCTACCTTCGAATAGAGTTTCATAGGTAATCAAACGATTCTGTGCATCCAAAAACATAATGCCAAATACTTCTCGCTGCAGTGCGGATAATTGCAGTTGCAAATAGTGCTTTACCTGTGCCGGCGAACAAAAACTGTCTGCTTGCTGCAAGGTCTCACCCAATGCACGCTTGCTCATTTCAAGGACGGCTTGCAGTTGGCAATATTTGCTGGCACCCATGCCATACACACTTTGCATTTCTCCCAAGCCGGCCGAAAAAATACCATTCAGGCTTTTAAATTTTTGTAACAAATCCCTGGCCAGATCGACCGCCGTCTTACCGGGGACACCAACACGTAAAAAAATGGCCAACAGTTCTGCATCAGAGAGGGCTGTCACCCCAGTACGCAATAGTTTCTCCCTCGGCCGTTCCTGCTCCGGCCAGTCTGTAATTGCCATTATTTCTCCCAAGTTACCTGTTTATTTGGTCCATCCAATTTCACGCGCCGTCGGCCTGCCAATCACGGTTTCTTCCAGCCCTTTTGCCATACGCGCCCTGCGTGGGGTGATCGGCACTTTACCGGCCATGACTTCAGCCAGCTGTTGCGGATAAAGTGGTTGCAGGTAAGGCTCGGCATAACCCTGGGGAAACAAAGGGAGATTTGTATTGAGGTCATACTTGTCCCCGGCACTCAAGGTGTGTAGCAACTCATGTGCGATGATGACGGTATTAACCGCATGCTGACGATGGGCAGCAAACAGGTTCACCCGGCCTATCCTGCCTTTGTGCAGTGCAGTCGAATGCATCAGATGGGTATGTTTGGATGGATCGTGATATAACAGATAAAGCTTGATATCAATCGGCACACCGACTGACGGCTGATGCCCCCAGCTGAACCACCTGAACTTGAGGCTCCACAAGATGATATCCAGCCAATGACCATTAATGGCAGGCGGGGCGGGTGGCACTTCATGAATTTCAGGCCCAAGATACAAATTAATGGGGCGGCTTAAAGATAACTGGTACTTGTGTGCTTCTCTCGAGAAAAACTGTGCAATCACCTCAAAATCATGTTCCCGCAGACTAGTGATATAAGTATCCACCACGGCCGCTCCATCGGCATTGACCGGATATAACGCCACATTTAAAGGCTTGTGCCATTGCAGGAGTTGATACTCTTGCCAAAGCTGCATCAACGCCGTCAATACGACCACTACCCAGAAAAAAATTCTGACTAACTTTAACATGCGCCTCATCCCATTGCTTACCACATGTTAACATGTTTAAAGAAGACGCTGCACACCCCATCAATGGCAATGCGCATGCTTTGCAGTTAAAATGCCAGCATGACTCATCGGCCTCTACATCTACTGCTCGGCGTGACTGGCGGCATTGCCGCCTACAAAACTGCAGAGCTCATACGCCTGCTGGTTAAACTGGGGCATAGCGTACAAGTGGTGATGACAGAGGCTGCGACACACTTTATTACGCCAACCACTTTGCAAGCGCTTTCAGGCAACCCGGTCTTTGTTGATAGCTGGGATCAGCGCATCGCCAACGGCATGCCACATATCGAGCTAAGCCGTAAAGCGGATGCAATCCTGGTAGCTCCTGCCAGCGCCGACTTTATTGCTAAATTGGCACATGGTTTTGCCAACGATCTGCTCTCTACTCTGTGCTTGGCACGTGAGTGCCCACTTATGGTCGCCCCCGCAATGAACAGGCAAATGTGGGAAAACGCAGCGACACAACGCAACGTTACACAACTACAACAAGACAGTATCATCATACTGGGACCGGACAGTGGTGAACAGGCTTGCGGGGAAGTTGGTCAAGGCAGAATGCTGGAGCCTGAAGCCTTGATCGAAGGATTGCAGGATTTTTTCACGCCTAAGCTGCTAGCAGGTAAAAAGTTACTGATTACCGCAGGCGCCACCATGGAAATGCTCGACCCTGTGCGAGGCATCACCAATATCAGCAGCGGCAAAATGGGCTACGCGTTAGCGCAAGCGGCTATGCGTATGGGAGCAGAAGTAACCTTGGTCTACGGCCACACGCAGGTTGCTCGTCCTGCCGTCAGTCACGCATATCATGCTGGCAGCGCTAGTGAGATGTATCATACGGTGATGCAACATATCTCCGACCAGGATATCTTCATTGGTGTTGCAGCAGTTGCAGACTACCGCCCAGAATCTTCATCAGTTCAAAAAATCAAAAAAAGTGAAGAGTCACTTACCCTTAAACTTATAAAAAACAAAGACATCCTGGCAGATGTAGCCTCTTTGCCAAACCCTCCCTACTGCATTGGCTTTGCGGCCGAAACCGAGCATATACTTGATTATGCAAATCAAAAACGTCTGGCAAAACGTATCCCCATGATGATCGCAAACCATGCTAATACCGCCATGGGCAGCGATGATAATGAAGTTACCATTATCGACGCGCAAGGCGAACATCCGCTTGGCAACGACGATAAATTCACTATTGCATTCAACATACTCGCGCACTTAAAAAACCAACTGATCTGACAATTGCTCTAAATCAATTGAATTGAGATTTACTCAGTATTTTCATGAAAATACTGAGTCGGCCACACTTACAGTCAGCTTACAATCGCGCCATTTAATTTAATTAGAGAATTACAATGCGCGTGCTTCATTTAACTCCGTTATCAATTGCCATCGCAACAGCTTTCAACACCCCTATTTCGGTGTGTGCTGAGGAGGTCAACACGGTCACCTTATCCCCAATAGTGGTTACGGCAACCCGCCAGGCACAAAACAGCTTTGACCTGCCAGTGGCAATTGACGTCGTTGAGGAAAAAGACATCAAAAATGGGCAATTGCAAATGCAACTTTCTGAGAGCCTGATTAGGGTTCCAGGCATCACCGCACAAAACAGAAACAATCAAGCCCAGGATCCTCAAATTTCCACTCGTGGCTTCGGCTCACGCTCTGCTTTTGGCGTGCGAGGAGTGAGAGTGTATGTGGATGGCATTCCGCTCACCATGCCAGACGGACAAGGTCAGCCAGGGGTGGTTGATTTGTCGGCTATTAAAAGCATTGAAGTGATGCGCGGACCCTTCTCATCACTTTACGGAAACTCTTCCGGGGGCGTCATCCAAATGATCACAAAAAATGCACCGCAATCACCTGAAGTTGGCGCTACCGCCATGTTTGGCAGCTATGATACAAAACGGCAAGTATTAGAGGCTGCGGGGCAATCTGAAAATGTTGAATATCTATTGAATATTTCAAACTTTGAAACCAATAGTTTCCGTGATCATGGCAAAGGCAACAAACAAATGGCTACTGCCAAGTTCAAATTTAATATTAGCGAAGACACCAAGCTCACTTCATTGGTAAATTGGTTTGAACAAGATGCCCAAGATCCGCTAGGACTCGATCGGGCGAGAGCATTCTCAGGGTCAACCAGAGATTCAGCGATTGCCGCAGCAACATTTGCAAACACTGGCGTGAAACGTGATCATACTCAGATAGGCTTTAATCTAGAGCATGCATTTAACGAAAATAATAAAATCAGTTTAATTCCATATGTAGGGTCACGTAGAAATGCGCAAGTGCTTACTACAACGGCGACTGCGACTACTCTGAATACCACTAACGGACGCTTGAGTGAAATAGATCGAGAATTTTATGGCACAGATCTGCGCTGGGACAACTCAGGCGCAGTCTTCAGTTTGCCATACACTCTTGCGGTTGGTTTAACCTACGGCAAATCAACTGATGATCGAAAAGATACAAACATACTAAATAACGGTTTGGCTATAAACGTAGCAAACCGTAATGAACAAAACATTTCAACCAACTTTGATCAATATATTCAAGGAAAACTTAGCATCAGCCAATCTGTTGATGTTCATGCAGGCGCACGACATACGAAAGTCAGATTAAAAGTAAAAGACGATTTGCTGACTGTCAATGGCGATAATAGCGGCAGCGTCGAGTATCAGAAAACCACCCCAGTCATCGGCGCCGTCTGGAAAGCCACTGAAGCTCTGAATTTTTATGTTAACTTCGGCAAAGGTTTTGAAACTCCGACTTTCGTTGAGGCAGCGTTTGATAACGTAGCCACCGGTGTCGCGAGTAAGCCGAATTTGGGTTTAAAAGCCTCAGAAAGTAATAATTATGAAATTGGTGCCAAAGCTTTCTTGAACGATAACACCAGAATGAACATCACCTTTTTTAAGGTAATGACCGATGATGAAATCGTTACTTCGCTCACAAATGCCGGTCGCTCATCCTTCACAAATGCTGGGAAGACGGAACGTAAAGGTTTGGAGCTTTCAATTGACTCCAGATTTGAAAATAATATCAGCACTTATTTTGCTTACACTTTACTGGACGCTGAGTTTAAAGATTCGTTTACATTCAGACCTACAACCACAACATCAAGAACAGTATTGGCTGGCAACAAAATCCCAGGCACTTATCGTAGCCAGATTTATGGAGAAATTGCCTGGAGCTATCAGCCACTGGGATTTTTCACTGCTTTTGAGGGTCGCCACAACAGCAAAGTGTTTGTGGATGACGTGAATAGTGACTCAGCACCTTCTTATACCATCTTCAATCTGCGTGCAGGATTTGAGCAAAATCTGACCAATTGGAGATTTAAAGAGTTTGTTCGTGTAGAAAATATGTTCGATAAAGAGTACATCGGCTCAGTAAGAATTAATGATGGCAACAGATTGTTTTATGAAACAGCAGCAGACCGCAACTATCTCGTCGGCTTGAGCGCGCAATACAAATTCTAAATACATCATCTTTTTCAAAGCCAGCATTTGCTGGCTTTTTTGTTGCAGAGTGCTTATCGCAATTAGTGATTTTCGACCACATTTCGTGTTTAATAGCGCAATCTTTTTACGGAGCATGCAGCATGTCGATTACAGTAGACCTCAAGATTCTTGACCCTCGTTTGCATCACATGATGCCAAGCTATGCAACGCCTGGTTCGGCTGGGCTAGATTTACGTGCCTGTATTGAGCATACGCAGACCATACAGCCGGGCGAAACCATCATGATACCTACCGGGATGGCTATCCACATCGACAATACATATTATGCTGCCATGATTTTGCCGCGCTCTGGTTTGGGTCATAAACACGGCATCGTGCTTGGCAACCTGGTAGGGTTGATCGATTCGGATTACCAAGGGCAATTACTGGTTTCTTGTTGGAACCGCAGTAAAGAACCGTTCATCCTGAATCCGATGGAACGTATTGCACAGATGGTGATTGTGCCTGTTGTGCAGGCTGATTTTCATATTGTTGACGAATTTGCCAGCAGCGAACGTGGTGAAGGCGGCTTTGGTAGCACAGGCAAGCACTAATTGTTTGAAAAATTGCAATAATTGCTTGATTTGATCATCGATTTCAATCTATAATCTCGCTCTTTCTGAAAAGATAAAAGTATTTGGAGATAACCATGGCACGTGTATGTCAGGTAACCGGTAAAAAACCAATGGTGGGTAATAACGTTTCCCACGCACAAAACAAAACAAGACGTCGTTTCTTGCCTAACTTGCAAAACCGTAAGTTTTGGGTTGAGAGCGAAAACCGCTGGGTAAGCCTGCGCATTACTAACGCCGCTTTGCGTACCATCGACAAAAATGGTATCGATGCAGTATTGGCTGATTTGCGCGCTGCTGGCGAAAAAATCTAACTCGCAGCACTAGTGAGCAAAGGACAATATCATGCGCGAAAAAATCAAATTGGAATCCAGTGCTGGTACAGGTCACTTCTATACCACTACTAAAAACAAACGTACTATGCCTGAGAAAATGGAAATCAAAAAGTTTGATCCAGTTGCTCGCAAGCATGTCATGTACAAAGAAACTAAGTTGAAATAATTTCAGTTTCAAGTTTTAATAAAAAAGCCTGCAAATGCAGGCTTTTTTATTGTCCTTAATTTATTTGTTTATGCTTCGCCATTCACTGCGTTTGGAGAAGAGATAATACGCACGTCCTGCTGTGGGTATGGAATCCGAATATTATTGGCTTTGAAGCGCCGCCAAATCTCATAATAAATGTCGCTTTGCAATTTGGCTGTCCCCTCCTCAGGGTTGGGAACCCATATCGCTAATACTAAATCAATGCCATTTTGGCCAAATGATTTGATGGTGACATCTACCGCTGCATCATCCTGAATGGTGCGCTCGTGTGTTCTACCGATTTCTTTTAGTAATTGTATCGCCAGATCAAGGTCGCTTTCATAGGATATCTGAATGGGAATAGGCACCTTGGCTGTATGCACTGCAGAGGTATGATTAATGACCACATCAGTAATCATCTTCTCGTTAGGAATGATGATTTCTGTCGCATCGGGCTTCTGCAGGATCATGTAGCGAGAGCGCAACTCTTGCACAACACCATGATGATCCCCAATGGTAATCAGGTCACCCATGTGCAGAGACTTATCCATCAAGATGATAAAGCCGCTCACGTAGTTACTCGCGATCTTTTGCAAACCAAAACCCAAGCCTACGCCAAGTGCCCCGCCAAACACTGACAACATGGTGACATCAATCCCCACCGCCGCCATCGACATCAGCAAGGCAATCACAATCGCCACCATGCGCACCAACTTGACCATAATGACACGCCAGTTGCCATTAATGTTAGTGACTGCCATGAGCCTGAGTTCTATCATGCGGCTCAGCCACAATGCCGCCAGCATGGTGATGACAATCGTCAGGCTGCCTTGCAACAGCAACAGCAGATTAAGCTTCTGCTTGCCTACACTGAATTTCACGTCTTCGAGAATTTGCAATGCAGGGTCAAGAAAGCCGCTGATATGCAAAGCAACAATCACCCACACGCTCCAGGCGATAATGCGCTCAAACGAGTGCAACCAGGCACCCGGTGAAAACACATAACGCAGCACATAGACCAAACTGCGAATCACGACCATGGCCAGCAACATTCGCACTGACAGCTTGATCAGCCCCACGTGCATCCAATGTTCAAGCACTAGCCGCGTAATCAATAGCATCAAAAATGCCGTCAGCGGAAAGAACAACCGCTCAATCCCCCCGAGTAGCATTTTGTAAACGATGTTTACCCTTCCAGCGGCAATTTGCTTGCGCAGATGCAGATTCAACAGACCGCTGACAGCAAGCACAGCGCCTATAATAAATAATTGCCATAACGCAGACACAGAACTTAGGTCGTGCGCAATTTCTTTCCAGAGAATATTAATATCGTTATCCATGTACTGAACGTTACAACAGGAAGATGGTGGCTAGGCCGAGGAAAATCATAAAGCCGCCACTGTCGGTGATGGCCGTAATGAGTACGCTAGAGCCGACGGCCGGATCACGGTCTAGCTTATTCATTACCAATGGGATCGTGACGCCAATCACAGCAGCCAGCAATAGATTCAGCGTCATTGCCGCCATCATGACCAGACCCAACGCTGCATTATGGTATAACCAGAAAGCAATCAGGCCTAACACACTGCCCCATAGCAACCCGTTGAGCAACGCCACCCCCATTTCCTTTTGCAGCAGTGACTTCATGTGGTAACCAGAAATCTGCCCAAGCGCCAGACCACGTACAATCATGGTGGTGGTTTGGTTGCCAGAATTGCCGCCAATGCCGGCAACAATAGGCATCAGCGCCGCCAGCGCAACGATTTTTTCAATGCTGCCTTCAAACAGACCAATCACTCGTGAAGCGACCAGCGCGGTGACGAGGTTAATCGCCAGCCAGGCCCAACGGTTTTGTACTGATTTCCAGATAGATGCGAAAAAGTCTTCTTCCTCACGCAACCCAGCCCAGGACAGCATATCGGCTTCGGCTTCCTCACGAATAATATCCATCACTGTATCTACCGTAATACGTCCCACTAATTTACGGTTATTGTCTACTACAGGTGCCGTCACCAGGTCATAACGTTCAAACGCCATCGCAGCCTGGTCAGCCATGTCTTCCGGATGGAATACCACCGCATCAGTCGACATGATATCGCCCACTTTAGTCTCAGGATCATTGAGGATGATGCGCTTAAGTGGCAGTACGCCTTGCAGGATATCATCGCGATTAATGACAAATAGTTTATCCGTATGGTCTGGGAATTTTGGCAACCTGCGCAGATAACGCAACACCACTTCCAGCGTGATATCATCGCGGATGGTGACGATATCGAAATCCATGATGGCACCCACAGTGTCTTCCGGATACGACAAGGCCGATTGCAAACGCTCACGATGTTGCGTATCCAGACTATATAGCAGGTCCTGCAACACGTCTTTTGGCAAGTCTGGCGCCAGGTCTGCCAGCTCATCAGTATCCAGCTGCTCAGCAGCAGCCAGCAACTCTTCACTATCCATGTCTGCGATCAGTGTCTGGCGGACCGCATCTGACACTTCAAGCAGGATTTCACCGTCACGCTCGGCTTTGACCAGATCCCACACCATCAAACGATCATCTAATGGCAGCGACTCAAGGATGTAAGCCACGTCAGCAGGATGCAGCTGATCCAGCTTGTGTTGCAGGATATTCAGATTCTGTTTATGAACCAGATTCTCAACCAAGTCATGATTAGGCATATCTTGCCTATGCACCACATGCTCAACCAATTTGTGCTTATCCAGCAAGTGGATCACCTGCTGCAAAGTATCACTCAGGCTTTCCTTGCCTTCGGACACTTTCTCATCATGTTCTTGATCTTCTGTCATGCATTATCCAATGTTGAGCAAGCGTTATTTTTGCAGGTATTATTGTACAAAGCGTTGATGACACTACCTAGAGTTTTATGCAAAACCAGTTGATATTATTAGGCACCCAGGGCTGCCATTTATGCGAACAAGCAGAGCACATTCTGCAAACGCTTGACGTTTCTTACCAATATCTAGACATCATGGATAACGAAAAATTGCTGGCGTTGTATGAAATCCACATTCCGGTCTTATTAGAGAGCATGGCAAGCAAGAAAGAGTTGTATTGGCCATTTGATGCTGACATGGTCAGCGCCTGGTTAACACAGTAAATAACAGGTAATAAAAAAGCCAGCAAATGCTGGCTTTTTTATGTATGCGTCAGAGATTATTCTGCTGCTGGTGCTTCAGCAATTTCTGGGCGGTCAACCAACTCAACAAATGCCATAGGCGCATTGTCACCTTGGCGGAAGCCACATTTCAGAATACGCAGGTAACCACCATTGCGTGCGTTGTAACGTGGGCCCAGTTCACCGAACAGTTTGCCAACGATATCGCGGTCACGCAGACGGCTGAATGCCAGACGACGGTTTGCCAGTGTAGGTGTTTTACCCAAAGTGATCAGAGGCTCTGCATATTTGCGCAGCTCTTTTGCTTTTGGCAAAGTTGTTTTGATCACTTCGTGACGCAGCAAAGAGGTCACCATGTTGCGGAACATGGCAGCACGGTGGCTGCTGGTTCTGTTCAATTTACGATTGCTATTACCGTGACGCATAGTAATTTCCTTAAGTATTTATCTTATTAGAAATTAAGCTTTTTCCAAGCCAACAGGTGGCCAGTTTTCCAGCTTCATTCCCAGTGTCAAGCCTTTGGAGGCCAACACGTCTTTAATTTCATTCAATGATTTTCTACCCAGGTTAGGCGCTTTCAGCAATTCGTTTTCTGTACGCTGAATCAGATCACCAATGTAGAAAATGTTTTCTGCTTTGAGGCAGTTGGCAGAACGTACTGTCAGTTCCAGATCATCAACTGGACGCAACAGGATAGGATCTACCTGTGGAGCTGCTTTCACCTCAACATCAGCGGAAGCACCTTCCAGATTTGCGAACACAGACAGCTGACCAATGAGGATACGCGCTGCATCACGAATAGCCTGCTCTGGCTCGATGATGCCGTTAGTCTCAACATCCATAATCAGTTTGTCGAGGTCAGTACGCTGCTCAACACGTGCGCTCTCAACATGATAGCTCACTTTGTTGATTGGGCTGAAAGAGGCATCGACCATCATGAAACCCAGCACGCGATCTTCATCGTTGGCTTTCTGACGGGCTGGGACTGGCTGGTAGCCACGGCCCATTTCAACTTTCACTTCCAGATTTAGCTTACCGCCTTTAGTGATGTTAGCGATGATGTGGTTTGGGTTAACAATCTCAGCATCGTGGCCAACTTCAAAATCACCAGCAGTCACAATACCTTCACCAGATTTGTTCAACACCAAAATGGTTTCAGTTTTATTGTGAAGCTTTAAAGCAACACCTTTCAAGTTGAGCAAGATGTCAACAACGTCTTCTTGCACACCTTCGATAGTGGAGTACTCATGTACAACACCATCAATCTTTACTTCAGTGATGGCAAAACCCGGAATGGAAGAGAGCAAAACTCTTCTCAACGCATTACCCAAGGTATAGCCAAAGCCACGTTCCATTGGCTCTAAAGTCACACGTGCACGCAGTGGAGTAATCACTTCAACGTCCACAACACGTGGCTTCAAATAATCTGTAGGGTTATTTTGCATACAATTCCTTGAAGTAATTGGGTATTAAAAAATAAACCTTAGCCTAGACTAAGCGATTACTTAGAATACAATTCAACGATCAATGATTCATTGATGGTAGCAGGCAACTCATCACGCTGAGGTTTAGCCTTAAACTTACCAGACAATGCTTTGACGTCGACTTCCAACCACTCAGGGAAACCACGTTGTTCAGCCGCCTCAACAGCAGCTTTAATACGCAATTGTGTTTTTGCTTTATCAGCCACAGTAATCACGTCGCCAGCCTTCACTTGGTATGAAGGAATGTTTACGCGCTTGCCGTTAACCAAAATCGCGTTGTGACGCACAACCTGACGTGCCTCAGAACGTGAGCCAGCCAGACCCATGCGGTATGCTACATTGTCCAGACGGGACTCCAGCAACTGCAACAGGCTCTCACCTGTAATACCTTTTTGACGGTCAGCTTCAGCGTAGTATGTACGGAATTGACCTTCCAATACGCCGTAAATACGACGTACTTTTTGCTTCTCACGCAATTGCACACCGTAGTCTGACAGGCGTGAGTTACGGCGTTGACCATGCTGACCTGGTGCGAAGTTGCGCTTCTCAATCGCGCATTTGTCTGTAAAGCATTTCTCTGCTTTTAGAAACAGCTTTTCACCTTCACGACGGCATTGACGGCATTTAGGGTCTAAATTTCTAGCCAAAATAGTTCTCCAGTAATCGATTCGCTAATCTGTGACTGCGAAATGAATTAAATTCTGCGTTTTTTCGGTGGGCGGCAACCGTTATGAGGCACCGGTGTCACATCAGTAATGCTAGTGATTTTGAAACCAGCAGCATTCAACGCACGCACGGCAGATTCACGACCTGGACCTGGCCCTTTAATACGCACTTCCAGATTCTTCACACCAGATTCCTGAGCAGCTTTACCAGCTACTTCAGAAGCGACCTGCGCAGCAAATGGGGTACTCTTACGTGAACCTTTAAAACCCTGACCACCGGAAGTAGCCCATGACAACGCATTGCCCTGACGATCGGTAATCGTGATAATCGTGTTGTTAAAAGAAGCGTGCACGTGAGCAATACCCTCGGCAATATTCTTTTTAACTTTTTTTCTAACGCGTACATTAGCTTTTGCCATGTTGTACTGTCCTTAATATTTACTTTTGTTCAATAAAGATTATTTAGATTGTTTGATGGCTTTTACCGGACCTTTGCGGGTACGCGCATTGGTTTTGGTACGCTGACCGCGCACTGGCAAGCCACGACGATGGCGAATACCGCGATAGCAACCCAAGTCCATCAAACGTTTGATGTTCATGGTCACTTCACGACGCAAGTCACCTTCTACAGTGTATTTGGCCACTTCGTCACGCAGCTTTTCTACTTCTGCATCGCTCAGATCTTTGACTTTCACTGTTGTCAGCACACCAGCGGCAGCACAGATTTTCTGCGCAGTATTGCGACCAATACCATAGATAGAGGTCAGAGCAATTTCTGCATGTTTGTGGTTTGGGATATTTACCCCGGCAATACGAGCCATACTTAAACTCCAATAATCAATCGTTTTTTAACGATCAAACTTGTGCGTAGAAAAGAAAAGCCGCATATTATATCAGCCAATCAGAGCTCTCACAAGCAATTGTTTTACCATTAACCTTGACGTTGTTTATGACGTGGGTCAGTACAAATAATGCGAACAACACCGCGACGTCTTACGACTTTACAGTTACGGCATAATGTTTTAACTGATGCGCGAACTCTCATCTTACTTTCCTTTATTTAATTCACTTACTTTGCGCGGAATGTAATTCGCGCACGGGTTAAATCATAAGGGGTCATTTCAACAGTGACCTTGTCACCTGGCAGAATACGGATGTAATGCATCCGCATCTTGCCTGAAATGTAACCTAGTACAGTATGACCATTTTCCAGTTTCACTTTAAAAGTTGCATTGGGTAAATTCTCAAGAATCTCCCCCTGCATCTCTATCCGATCCTCTTTAGCCATTTTTTACTTACCCGTCCCCTTAAAGTTTGCCTTTTTGAGCAGGCCTTCATACTGCTGGGACATCAGGTGTGATTGCACCTGGGTCATAAAATCCATCGTGACGACAACGATAATCAGCAATGAAGTACCACCAAAATAGAACGGGGTGTTAAATTTCAACACTAAAAACTCTGGTAACAAACAAACCAGTGTTATGTACAAAGCACCAATTAAAGTCAAACGACCCATGATGCGGTCAATATATTTAGCGGTTTGCTCACCAGGACGGATGCCAGGGACAAACGCACCACTTTTCTTCAGGTTATCTGCCGTTTCCTTGGGATTGAATACCAATGCCGTGTAGAAAAAAGCAAAAAACAATATCGCTGCAGCAAATAACAAAATGTACAGAGGCTGACCGGGAGAAAGCTTCGCGCTGACATCCTTCAACCAGTACATGTGCTCACTGCTACCAAACCAGCCCGCCAATGTGGCCGGGAACAAAATAATGCTTGAAGCAAAAATTGGTGGGATCACACCAGACATATTCAACTTCAAAGGCAAGTGTGTAGACTGGCCACCGTAAATACGGTTACCCACCTGACGCTTAGCATAGTTCACAGTAATTTTGCGCTGGCCACGCTCAACAAACACGACCAACGCGGTCACCAGAATCACCGCCACAAACAGAAACATCACCAACGGAATGGAGAATGCACCTGTTTTCGCCAAATCCAGCGTACTTCCAATTGCGTGCGGCAGTCCTGCCACAATACCCGCAAAAATAATGATCGAGATGCCGTTACCAATGCCACGTTCAGTAATCTGTTCACCCAACCACATCAAGAACATCGTACCCGCTACTAAGGTAGTGACTGCTGTTATGCGGAACGCAAAGCCAGAATCCAATACCAAGCCTGCTTGGCCTTCCAAAGCAATGGCAATGCCTAGTGCTTGGAATGTTGCCAACAGCACTGTGCCGTAGCGAGTATATTTAGTAATCTGGCGTCGACCAGCTTCACCTTCTTTTTTTAGCTGCTCCAACTGCGGCGAAACCACAGTCAGCAACTGCATAATAATCGAGGCAGAAATATAGGGCATAATACCCAAGGCAAAGACGGTAAAGCGAGATAACGCCCCCCCGGAGAACATGTTAAACATGCCCAAAATGCCATCTTTCTGCGTATCGAACAACTGTTTTAACACAGTTGGATCAATGCCTGGCACTGGAATATGTGCACCTAAGCGGTAAACCACCAATGCACCCAACAAGAACCACAAACGGCTTTTTAATTCGCCCAGTTTGCCGACGGAACTTAAGATATTATCCTGTGCCAAGCTGATACTCTCTTTTGACTACGTTTATACTTCCAGCACTTTACCGCCAGCGGATTCGATGGCTGCTTTAGCACCTTTGGTCAACAACAACCCTTGTACTTGTACTTTGGCGGATACTTCACCAGACAAATAAACTTTGACTGCTTTAGCAGTGGCAGGCACCAGTTTGGCTGCTTTCAACACCAGGATATCAACCACTTCAGCCTCTACCAACGCCAATTCGCTCGTACGGATACGCGCTGTGTCAGCTTGAGTCAAAGAGTTAAAACCACGTTTTGGCAAGCGACGTTGCAAAGGCATTTGACCACCTTCGAAACCCACTTTGTGGAAACCGCCAGCACGGGATTTTTGACCTTTGTGACCACGGCCACCAGTTTTACCCAAGCCTGAGCCAATACCACGACCTAAACGACGAGATGCTTTTTTTGCGCCTGCAGCAGGCTTAATCGTGTTTAATTGCATGATTATTCAACCTTCAAAAGATAACTCACAGCGTTGATCATGCCACGATTTTCAGGGGTATCCTGAACTTCAACAGTATGATGCATACGACGCAAGCCCAAGCCACGTACAGAGGCTTTGTGAGCTTCAATACGACCAATCAAACTTCTTACCAGCGTTACCTTGATAGTCGCGCTTTCTTTTTTAGCTTTAGCCATGATTAACCTCTGATTTCTTCTACGGTCTTACCACGCTTGGCGGCAATTTCAGCCGGTGTATTCATGGATGCCAGACCGTTCAAAGTTGCGCGAACCAGGTTGTAAGGATTGGTAGAACCAATACTTTTTGCAACCACGTTAGTCACGCCCATCACTTCAAAAATCGCACGCATTGCACCACCAGCGATGATACCAGTACCTTCTGAAGCTGGCTGGATCAAGACTTTAGCAGCACCGTGAACACCAGTCACAGCGTGATGCAAAGTACCATTATTCAGGTTTACTTTAACCATGCTACGACGGGCTTCATCCATGGCTTTTTGTACAGCCACTGGTACTTCACGTGCTTTACCTTTACCCATGCCAACGGCACCATCACCATCACCAACCACGGTCAGTGCAGCGAAGCTCATGATACGACCACCCTTAACCGTTTTACTTACACGGTTAACGGTAATCATCTTCTCGCGCAAACCATCAGTTTGCTGCTGTTGTTCAATATCTTTAGCCATTCTTTATCTCACCCTTAGAATTTGAGACCAGATTCACGGGCAGCGTCAGCCAAAGCCTTGATACGACCGTGATACTTGTAGCCTGAACGATCAAAGGCAACAGTGGTAATACCGGCTTTTGCCGCTTTTTCAGCAATACGCTTACCAATCAGAGTTGCAGCTTCGACGTTGCCGCCATTTTTCAGTTGTTGACGCACTTCAGCCTCAACGGTGGATGCACTCGCCAATACGCGATCGCCAGTTTCAGCGATGATCTGTGCGTAGATATTAGTATTGGTGCGATGTACACTCAAACGTGTCACTTTCAACTCGGCGATTTTGGCACGGGTTTTACGTGCACGGCGCAAGCGGTTATTTACGTTCTTCATTGAATTTACCTTTAATGTTGAATCACTGTTCAGCTTAGTTTTAAGCTACAAGTGCCTTACTTATTTTTTCTTGGTCTCTTTGATGACCACCACTTCGTCAGCATAACGAACACCTTTACCTTTATAAGGCTCTGGTGCACGGTAAGCACGAATCTGAGCAGCCACTTGACCAACCACTTGCTTGTTAGCGCCTGTCAACACTACTTCAGTTGGAGTAGGTGTCTGTACAGTCACGCCTTCTGGCATCTTGTGGTTGATTGGATGAGAGTAGCCCAACTCCAGATTCAGGGTAGAACCTTGAGCATTGGCTTTGTAGCCCACACCAATCAGTGACAATTTACGGGTAAAGCCAGCAGAAACACCTTGCACCATATTGGCAAGCAATGCACGGGTGGTACCGGACATAGCGCGTGCATGTTGTGTTTCACTATTGGCTTTCACCAACAATTGCTCGCCTTCACGGACCACTGAAATATCAGCCGCCAAAGCTTGGCTCAATTTACCCAAAGGACCGCTGACCGCGACTTCAGAAGCAGAGATCACAACTTCCACTTTCGCTGGAATCGCAATCGGATTTTTAGCAACACGTGACATATTGATTCTCCTTAGGCCACGATGCACAGAACTTCGCCACCGATACCGGCAGCTTGTGCTTTACGATCAGTCATCACACCTTTAGAAGTGGAAACGATGGTCACGCCTAAACCGTTCATCACTTTAGGCAGGTTTTGACTACCTTTATAAATACGCAAACCTGGTTTGGATACACGCTCGATCTTCTCAATCACTGGACGACCGGCATAGTATTTCAGGCTAATGTTCAAAACTGGTTTACCTTCGTTGTTTTGAACGTTGAAATCGTCGATATAACCTTCATCTTTCAACACGTTTGCAATCGCGCCCTTCAACTTGGATGCTGGCATTGAAACGGTTGTCTTATTCGTACGCTGCGCGTTACGAATACGGGTCAACATATCGGCAATCGGATCACTCATACTCATGTTCTATTCCTCCGTTACCAGCTGGCCTTGGTGACACCTGGTACGTGACCAGCCATCATCAGCTTACGCAACTCGTTACGTGCGATACCAAATTTACTAAACACACCACGTGGACGGCCAGTCAAAGCGCAACGGTTACGTGTGCGTACAGGACTGGAGTTACGTGGCAAACTTTGCAACTTCAAGCGCGCAGCCATACGATCTTCTGGACTCGCGGACTGGTCATTGGTGATCGCCACCAATTCAGCACGTTTAGCTGCGAATTTTTTAACGGTTTCGCGACGCTTTTGCTCGCGCTCTGTCATACATACTTTTGCCATGACTTAACCTCTGAAAGGGAAACTAAACGCAGCCAAAAGAGCTTTCGCTTCTTCGTCTGTTTTTGCAGTTGTCGTAATCGTGATATTCATCCCGCGCAGTGCATCGATTTTATCGTACTCGATCTCTGGGAAAATGATCTGCTCTTTCACACCCATGTTGTAGTTACCACGGCCATCAAAAGATTTACCGGAGATACCACGGAAGTCACGGATACGTGGAATAGCCACGGTGATCAGACGATCCAGGAACTCATACATACGCTCACGACGCAGAGTCACCTTGCAGCCGACAGGATAGTCATCACGGATTTTAAACGCCGCCACGGATTTTTTAGCCTTGGTCACGATTGGTTTCTGACCAGCAATTTTTTCCATATCTGAAACAGCGTTTTCCATGACTTTTTTGTCAGCCACAGCCTCGCCCACACCCATGTTCAGGGTAATTTTCTCGATACGTGGCACCTGCATTGGTGAGGTGTAACCAAATTGTTCTGTCAATTTGGCAACCACGCTATCGTTATAATACTGTTTTAAACGTGCCATATTTATTCCTATGCGTCGATAGACTCGCCGCTAGATTTGAATACACGAATCTTGCGACCATCTTCCAGTACCTTAAAACCAACACGATCAGCTTTTTGTGTTGCAGCATTGAAGATTGCTACATTGGAGCCGTCTACCGGCATTTCCTTGCTGATGATGCCACCAGTGATACCACGCATGGGGTTAGGACGAGTGTGCTTTTTCACTACATTCAAACCTTCAACCACTACATGGCCGCTTGGCAAGACGCTTAAAACAGTGCCTGTTTTACCTGCATCTTTACCTGTATTCAGAATGACCTGGTCACCTTTGCGAATTTTGCTCATTTGATTGTCTCCAAGCCTTACAACACTTCAGGCGCCAGTGAAACAATCTTCATGAAGCGCTCACTACGCAGTTCACGAGTCACAGGGCCAAAAATACGTGTACCAATCGGCTCCAGCTTGTTGTTCAACAACACTGCAGCATTGGCATCAAATTTAACTAACGAACCATCTGGACGGCGAACACCTTTAGCAGTGCGCACAACCACAGCGTTGTAAATTTCACCTTTTTTGACGCGACCACGCGGCGCAGCATCTTTCACACTGACCTTGATGATGTCGCCAATGCTGGCGTAACGACGCTTGGAACCACCCAAGACCTTGATACACTGAACGGAACGCGCACCAGTGTTGTCGGCCACTTCCAGCCGAGATTGCATTTGAATCATGAGAAATAATCTCCAACTTAATCCGTTATAACCACTACCGGCCGCTTGCTTTCACAATTTCGGCCAATAGACCACGGTCAGTATTGGGGTGCCAGCTACATGCCAACTAAGGCGGGCACCGAAAAGTCCAACATTATACAACCAAAAAAACGCTTATGACAAGCGTTTTTCCGGTTTTATATTTTGAAGCCTAAATTACTTAGCTTCGATTTTGCTTACTACCCAAGTTTTGGTCTTGGAGTATGGGCGAGATTCAGTAATGGTGACCAAATCGCCTTCGTTACATGCATTGCTTTCATCATGCGCATGGAACTTGTTCGATTTCACAACCACTTTACCAATCAGAGGATGTTTCACTTTACGCTCGACAAGCACAGTCACGGTTTTATCCATCTTGTTGCTTACGACGCGACCAGTCAAACTGCGTACTACTTTCGCTTTTTCAGTCATCATGCCTGTTTCGCTTTCTCAGCCAACACGGAGTTCACGCGAGCGATATCCTTGCGCACTTTACCCAGCTGATCTACTTTGTTCAATTGTTGGGTGGCCAACTGCATACGCAGAGAAAACTGCGCACGGCGCAACTCAACCAACTCGTTATTGAGCTCGTCTGCTGACTTTGCTCTCAATTCAGAAGCTTTCATCGTTACTACTCCTTAACTGCCAATTTGACGGGTCATGAATGTAGTTTCGACTGGCAGCTTGGCGGCAGCCAATCTGAAAGCCTCGCGAGCCAACTCTTCGCTCACACCATCCATCTCGTACAACATTTTACCTGGCTGAATCTGGGCGATGTAGTAGTCCACGCTACCTTTACCATTACCCATACGTACTTCAGCAGGTTTTTTAGAAATAGGTTGATCCGGGAACACACGAATCCAAACGCGGCCACCACGCTTAATGTGACGAGTCATCACACGACGCGCAGCTTCGATCTGGCGTGCTGTCAAGCGACCGCGACCGATCGCCTTCAAACCAAATTCACCAAAACTCACCTTGTTACCAGTAGTCGCAATGCCTTTATTGCGACCCTTTTGCATCTTGCGGTATTTCTGTCTAGCTGGTTGCAGCATCTTTAGCCCTCGGCTTTCTTACTTTTTTCTCTGGCTCAGCATCAGCAACCGCAGCATTTGCAGCAGCGTTGTCACCGAAGATCTCGCCTTTGAATACCCAAACTTTAATTCCGATGATACCGTAGGTGGTTGAAGCTTCAGCCACACCGTAGTCGATATCTGCACGCAGTGTATGGAGAGGCACGCGGCCTTCACGGTACCACTCGGTACGTGCAATTTCGATACCGTTCAAACGACCGGAACTCATGATTTTGATGCCTTGTGCGCCCAAACGCATCGCGTTTTGCATCGCACGCTTCATGGCACGACGGAACATCACGCGTTTTTCCAATTGCTGAGCAATAGATTGTGCGATCAAAGTCGCGTCCAATTCTGGCTTGCGTACTTCTTCGATGTTCAGGTGCACTGGCACGCCCATCAAGCCTTGCAGGCTTGAGCGCAAGGATTCGATATCCTCACCTTTTTTGCCAATCACCACACCAGGACGAGCACTGTGGATCGTGATTTTTGCGTTCTTGGCAGGACGCTCAATCACAATTTTGCTCACAGCGGCACTTGCCAGCTTTTTGTTCAAGAACTCACGCACTTTGATGTCGCCTTGCAACATCGCAGGGAAGTTATGGCTATTAGAGTACCAACGAGAGGCCCAGTTTTTCTGAACGCTCAAACGGAACCCAATTGGATGAATTTTCTGTCCCATATTATTCCTTTGAGTCACCGACTGTCACATGAATATGACAGGTTGGTTTCGTAATACGACCAGCGCGACCTTTTGCACGTGCACGGATACGCTTCATCACCAAGCCTTTATCAACATAAATTGAAGTCACCTTCAATGTGTCGATATCAGCACCATTGTTATGTTCGGCGTTAGCAATCGCAGACAGAACCACTTTTTTAATGATCTCGGCACCACGCTTAGGTGTAAATGCCAGGATATTCAAAGCTTGGTCTACTTTTTTGCCACGCACAAGGTCAGCCACCAAACGCGCTTTTTGCGGAGAAAGGTGTACGCCTTTTAAAACTGCAGTAACTTGCATTATCAGCCCCTTACTTCTTCGCTTTTTTATCAGCCGCGTGACCCTTGAACGTGCGAGTCAACGCAAATTCACCGAGCTTGTGACCAACCATGTTTTCAGAAATCAACACAGGCACATGCTGTCTGCCGTTGTGCACTGCGATGGTTAAACCAATGAAATTTGGCAAAACAGTCGAGCGACGTGACCAAGTTTTGATTGGTTTACGGTCGCGACCCGCTACAGCGGTTTCGACTTTCTTCGCCAAATGTGCATCCACAAATGGACCTTTTTTAATAGAACGTGCCATAGCGATTACCTTACATTTCTCGGACGACGACTTACGCGCATGTTATCGGTACGCTTGTTCTTACGAGTACGATAACCCTTAGTTTTCTGACCCCATGGAGACACAGGGCTCATACCGGCAGCAGTACGGCCTTCACCACCACCGTGCGGGTGGTCGATCGGGTTCATCACCACACCGCGAACGGTTGGGCGAACACCGCGCCAACGCATTGCACCGGCTTTACCGATAGAACGCAAGGAATGCTCTTCGTTACCGACTTCACCCAAAGTAGCCTTGCAGTCTACGTGCACTCGACGCACTTCACCGGAACGCAAACGCAACTGGGCATAAGAACCTTCACGCGCCAACAGCTGTACTGAAGTACCGGCTGAACGGGCGATCTGCGCACCTTTACCTGGTTGAATCTCGATGCAGTGAATCGTGCTACCCACTGGAATGTTGCGCAATGGCAATGCATTACCAGCACGGATAGGTGCTTCAGAGCCGCTAATCAACTGTGCACCAGCAGCAATACCACGTGGTGCAATGATGTAACGACGCTCACCATCCGCATAGCACAGCAACGCAATGTTTGCTGTACGGTTTGGATCGTATTCAATACGTTCAACTGTTGCAGGGATACCATCCTTGTTACGACGGAAGTCGACAATACGGTAATGCTGCTTATGACCACCACCCTGGTGACGGGTTGTGATACGGCCGTTGTTATTACGACCTGCGTTTTTGCTTTGACTTTCCAACAGCGGCGCGTAAGGCTTGCCTTTGTGCAAATCTGGTGTAACAACTTTCAATACACCGCGACGACCGGGGGAAGTTGGTTTGACTTTAACTAATGCCATGTCTTCTCTCCTTATTCGCCAGCTGCAAAGTTAATTTCTTGACCTGGTTTCAAGCTAACATAAGCTTTTTTCCAGTCGCTACGCTTACCCATGCGACGGCCAGCGCGCTTTACTTTACCTGCGACGTTAATCACAGACACAGAAGCCACTTCAACCTTAAACACCAATTCAACAGCCGCTTTAATTTCTGGCTTGGTTGCATCGGTACGCACTTTAAAAGCAATTTGCTGATACTTGTCAGCAATGAATGTTGCCTTTTCAGTAATTTGTGGAGCCAAAATCACTTGCAACAAACGATCTTGTGTTTTTGTAGCTGCGGTAATCATGCCAAGATCTCCTCAAGTTTTTTCACAGCATTGGCTGTGACCAAAACGTTAGGGAAACGCACCAGACTTACTGGGTCAGCATATTGCGCTTCAACTACCAATACGTTTGGCAGGTTACGGGAAGACAAGTACAAATTCTCATCAAAACCGTCAGTCAACAGCAGCACGCCACCGTCGATGCCCAGGGCATTGATCTTTTGTACAAATTGTTTTGTTTTTGGTGTATCAACAGTAAAGCTGTCAACCACCTTCAAACGATCCTGACGCACCAACTCAGACAAAATAGTCTGCATGCCTGCGCGGTAAGCCTTACGGTTTACCTTGTGGCTGTAGTTTTCGTTAGGGCTATTTGGGAATGCGCGACCGCCTCCACGCCAGATCGGGCTTGAAGACATACCAGCACGAGCGTTACCAGTACCCTTTTGCGCAAATGGCTTATGAGTAGTGTGAGCAACGGTAGCACGGGTTTTCTGAGCACGGGTTGCAGTACGGGCGTTTGCCATGTAGGCAACAACCACTTCATGCACCAATGACTCATTAAATTCACGACCGAAAGTCACATCAGACGCATCCACGCCTTTTTTAGCGACTTTGCCGTTTTGATCGATGAGTTTCAATTCCATTATTTAGCCCCTTTCGCTTTGATGGCTGGACGCACAACAACATTGCCACCTTTGGAGCCAGGTACGGAACCTTTAATCAACAACAGGTTACGCTCTACGTCTACACGAACGATTTCCAGGTTTTGGGTAGTGACTTTAGCATCACCCAAATGACCAGGCATGCGCTTACCAGGGAATACTCGACCTGGATCCTGCGCCATACCGATAGAACCTGGTACGTTATGTGAACGGGAGTTACCGTGAGATGCACGGTTAGAGGAGAAGTTATGACGCTTGATCGCACCGGCAAAACCTTTACCGATGGAAGTCCCCGTCACATCAACCAACTGACCGACTGAGAAAATGTCAACCGTGACATTGCCACCGACCTGGAAGTTAGCCAATACATCTTCAGCCACATTGAATTCTTTGATACCAGCACCGGCAGCAACGCCAGCCTTGGCATAATGACCAGTCAACGCTTTGTTGATACGGCTGGCACGACGCTCACCGTAAGCAACCTGCAGGCCTGTATAGCCATCCGTTGCGACTGTCTTCACTTGTGTCACGCGGTTAGGAATCACTTCCAGCACTGTTACAGGAACGCTTGCGCCTTCTTCTGTAAAAATGCGGGTCATGCCCACCTTGCGACCAATAAGCCCTAAGCTCATGATCAGTTCCTTATAATAGTTAAAGTGGACGATTGCAATTGACCGTCCACCGAAGAGCGCGGATTATACCGGACTATTCTTAAATTGACAATAACCTTTTCATTTGAAAAGGTTATTTGCCATTAAAACTTGAATTACAACTTGATTTCTACATCCACACCGGCTGGCAGATCAAGCTTCATCAAAGCATCTACAGTCTTGTCTGTAGGATCCACGATGTCCATCAAACGCTGATGGGTACGGATTTCAAACTGGTCACGTGATGTTTTGTTCACGTGTGGGGAACGCAAAATATCAAAACGTTCAATACGTGTTGGCAATGGTACTGGACCTTTAACAACTGCACCTGTACGTTTTGCAGTATCCACAATCTCCAAAGCAGATTGGTCGATCAAACGATAGTCAAATGCTTTCAGACGGATACGAATTTTTTGAGCTGCCATGTTTTTTCCTTAAAAAGAGCAAAAGCGGCAGGATCACCATGCCGCCCGAAAATAAATTACTCGATGATTTTGGCAACAACGCCAGCACCAACGGTACGACCACCTTCACGAATCGCGAAACGCAGACCATCTTCCATCGCGATAGGCGCGATCAAAGTTACTGTGATAGATACGTTATCACCTGGCATCACCATCTCGGTACCTGCTGGCAACTCAACTGCACCAGTCACGTCAGTGGTACGGAAGTAGAACTGTGGACGGTAGCCGTTGAAGAATGGCGTATGACGACCACCTTCATCTTTACCCAACACGTAGATCTCAGCTGTGAACTTGGTGTGTGGTTTGATAGAACCAGATTTAGCCAACACTTGACCACGCTCAACTTCTTCACGCTTAGTACCACGCAACAGTACGCCTACGTTGTCACCTGCTTGACCTTGGTCCAGCAGTTTACGGAACATTTCAACACCAGTACAGGTGGTTTTCAAGGTTGGTTTCAGACCAACGATTTCGATTTCGTCGCCGACTTTAACGATACCACGCTCAACACGGCCTGTAACAACAGTACCACGACCAGAGATAGAGAATACATCTTCTACTGGCATCAGGAAGGTACCGTCGATGGCACGCTCTGGCGTTGGGATGTAGCTATCCAATGCATCAGCCAATGCGAAGATCGCTGGCTCGCCGATTTCTGACTGGTCACCTTCCAGGGCCAATTTAGCAGAACCTTTGATGATTGGGGTGTCGTCACCTGGGAAGTCGTACTTGCTCAGCAAGTCACGCACTTCCATCTCAACCAACTCCAACAACTCAGCGTCATCAACCATGTCCGCTTTGTTCAGGAACACAACGATGTATGGTACGCCAACTTGGCGGGCCAACAGGATGTGCTCACGTGTTTGTGGCATAGGGCCGTCAGCAGCTGAACATACCAGGATCGCGCCGTCCATCTGGGCAGCACCGGTAATCATGTTTTTAACATAGTCAGCGTGGCCTGGGCAGTCAACGTGTGCGTAGTGACGAGTAGCAGTCTCGTACTCAACGTGGGCTGTATTAATGGTAATACCACGAGCTTTTTCTTCTGGTGCCGCGTCAATTTGGTCGTAAGCTTTTGCTTCGCCGCCAAATTTCTTTGTCAACACGGTTGTAATCGCCGCTGTCAATGTTGTCTTACCGTGGTCAACGTGACCAATCGTACCAACGTTCACGTGTGGCTTGGTACGTTCAAATTTGCCTTTTGCCATGATTGTTTTCCTTTAATTCAATACTTTAATAAATCAATTATTTTTTGTTGATGATTGCATCAGCAACGTTTTTCGGAGCATCAGCGTAATGCTTGAATTCCATGCTGTAAGTTGCGCGGCCTTGTGACAAGGAACGAACCACAGTGGAGTAACCAAACATTTCTGACAGCGGCACTTCGGCTTTAATCGCCTTACCACCGCCAGGCATGTCATCCATGCCCTGGATGATGCCACGACGGGAAGACAAGTCACCCATCACATCACCCATGTACTCTTCAGGCGTCTCAACTTCAACTGCCATCATAGGCTCCAGCAACACTGGGTCTGCTTTACGCATACCTTCCTTGAAGCCGATAGAAGCTGCCATCTTGAACGCGTTTTCGTTGGAGTCAACGTCATGGTATGAACCATCAAACAGCGTGACCTTCACGTCAACCACCGGGAAACCAGCCAGGATACCGGCAGGAATCGTTTCACGCAGACCTTTATCCACAGCAGGAATAAATTCACGTGGCACGGTACCGCCTTTAATCGCGTCAACGAATTCGTAACCTTTACCCGCTTCGTTAGGCTCCATTTTGAGCCATACGTGACCGTACTGACCTTTACCGCCAGACTGTTTAACGAATTTACCTTCAACCTCAACCGATTTACGGATCGCTTCACGGTAAGCCACCTGCGGTGCACCCACGTTAGCTTCAACGTTAAACTCACGCTTCATACGGTCAACCAGAATTTCCAGGTGCAATTCACCCATACCGGAAATAATGGTCTGACCAGACTCTTCGTCGGAACGTACACGGAAAGAAGGGTCTTCTTGTGCCAAACGGCCCAATGCCAAGCCCATTTTTTCCTGGTCGCTCTTGGTTTTTGGCTCAACAGCCACGTGGATCACTGGCTCAGGGAATACCATGCGCTCCAGGATGATAGGCTTGTCAGGAGAGCACAGGGATTCACCAGTGGTCACTTCTTTCAAACCGATACAAGCGGCGATGTCACCAGCCAACACCTCTTCAACCTCTTCTCGGTTGTTGGCGTGCATCTGCACGATACGGCCGATACGCTCCTTCTTACCCTTCACAGAGTTCAGAACGGTATCACCTTTATTCAATACACCTGAGTAGACGCGGATAAATGTCAGCTGACCAACAAACGGGTCTGTCATCAGTTTAAACGCCAACGCAGAGAAACCTTCTTTGTCATCGGCTTTACGGCTGGCAGGTTTACCATCGTCATCTTCACCAGTCACATCTGGAATATCGATTGGGGATGGCAGGAAGTCAACCACAGCATCCAGCATACGCTGCACACCTTTGTTCTTAAATGCAGAGCCACACAGCATCGGCTGGATCTCACCAGCAATGGTACGTGTACGCAAACCTAATTTGATGTCTTTTTCTTCCAGATCACCATTTTCCAGGTATTTGTTCATCAGCTCTTCGCTGGCTTCAGCAGCAGATTCAACCATCTGCTCGCGCCATTTGTTCGCTGTTTCAACTAGGTCAGCAGGGATATCGCCGTAAGTGAATTTCATGCCTTGAGAAGCTTCATCCCAGATGATGGCTTTCATCTTGATCAGGTCAACCACACCTGTAAAGGTATCTTCACGGCCGATAGGAATCACCACCGGCACTGGGCTAGCGCGCAGACGTGTTTTCATCTGATCTACAACCTTGAAGAAGTCGGCACCGGAACGGTCCATCTTGTTCACAAAGGCCAAGCGAGGCACTTTGTATTTGTTGGCTTGACGCCATACAGTTTCAGATTGTGGTTGCACACCACCCACGGCACAGTACACCATACAGGCGCCGTCGAGTACGCGCATGGAACGCTCAACTTCAATCGTGAAGTCAACGTGCCCTGGGGTATCAATAATGTTGAATCGATGCTCAGGCAAAGACAGGTCCATGCCTTTCCAGAAACAGGTGGTCGCTGCAGAAGTAATGGTAATACCACGTTCCTGCTCTTGCTCCATCCAGTCCATGGTGGCTGCACCGTCGTGCACTTCACCAATCTTATGGTTCACACCAGTGTAGAACAGAATACGTTCTGTCGTGGTTGTTTTACCTGCGTCAATGTGCGCAGAAATACCAATATTACGGTAGCGTTCAATAGGGGTTTTACGTGCCACGATGCTTTACCTTTGCTATCAATTCAACTAATTATTAAAGAACGAGGTCGTTTAATTAAAAACGGAAGTGTGAGAAGGCCTTGTTAGCCTCTGCCATACGGTGAACTTCTTCACGTTTTTTCATTGCTGAGCCACGGCCTTCAGACGCTTCGATCAACTCAGCCGCCAGACGCAAGCCCATGGACTTCTCGCCACGCTTACGGGCTGCATCACGCAACCAGCGCATTGCCAAGGCACTACGACGGCTAGGACGCACTTCTACAGGCACCTGATAGTTTGCACCACCGACGCGACGGCTTTTCACTTCAACGATAGGGCGCAGATTGTTCAACGCTGTGGTGAATAATTCCAGCGGATCTTTGCCACTCTTGCTGGCTACTTGATCAAATGCACCGTAAACGATACGTTCAGCAACAGATTTTTTACCACCTGTCATCAATACGTTTACGAATTTGGATACTTCCTGGCTACCAAATTTTGGATCCGGCAAGATATTACGTTTGGGGACTTCTCTACGTCTAGGCATACTATTCTCTTTTCAATTAAATTTTTGCTAGCAACTACACTCGCAAGGCATTTCAGCCGCTCTTAAAAAATGGACAACGCGTCCAAATAGACTTAATAAATTAAGCTTTAGCTTCTTTAGGGCGCTTCGCACCGTATTTGGAACGGGACTGTTTACGGTCTTTCACACCAGCCGTATCCAAGCTACCGCGAACCATGTGGTAACGCACACCTGGCAAGTCTTTTACACGACCGCCACGCAACAGCACAACAGAGTGCTCCTGCAGGTTGTGGCCTTCACCACCGATGTAGCTAATCACTTCGTAACCGTTGGTCAAGCGGACTTTCGCCACTTTACGCAACGCAGAGTTTGGTTTTTTAGGAGTGGTGGTATACACACGGGTGCACACGCCACGCTTTTGCGGGCAAGCTTCCAAGGCTGGAACCTTGCTCTTGGTTACCACTTTAACGCGTGGTTTGCGTACTAACTGATTAATGGTTGGCATTGCCTTAACCTCTTCACCTTTAAAAAACCACCATTTGAGCAGGAAGACTCAAGTTTGGCGGCACATCAACAATAACACCTTATTGAGACAATAAGGCTATTCTGAGAAACCCAGCATTTTAATAAACGAGTCAAGGGGTGTCAAGCACTATTCATGCTCAACACCCCTTGTTATTTTGCCCGGCCTCACGGCCGGTAAAGCCTGATATTACTCGGCAGCGCTATCGTCAGCAGCGGCTTCTTCGACCACTTCTTCCGGTGCAAACATCGCTTCAGCGGCCAATACGGCTTCTGAAGGTTCTGCTGCATTCGGTGTCAATGAAGCAATTGCTGCACGCTTGCGGGACTCGTGATACGCCAGGCCGGTACCGGCTGGAATCAAGCGACCCACAATAACGTTTTCTTTCAGGCCACGCAGATCGTCGCGTTTGCCCAAAATCGCCGCTTCGGTCAACACGCGGGTGGTTTCCTGGAAAGACGCCGCAGAGATGAACGAATCGGTAGACAGCGATGCTTTGGTAATACCCAGCAACACGTACTCGAAAGTTGCCGGACGTTTGTTTTCAGCAATTACGCGTTCATTTTCTGTCAACAGATCTGCACGCTCTACCTGCTCACCAGGGATGAAACTGGTATCACCGGCATCTTGTACTTTCACACGACGCAGCATCTGGCGCACAATCACTTCAATGTGCTTGTCGTTAATCTTCACGCCCTGCAAGCGGTAAACGTCTTGCACTTCGTCGATGATGTAGCGTGCCAATGCTTCGCGACCTTGCAAGCGCAGGATGTCTTGTGGATCAGCCGGGCCGTCCACAATCGTCTCGCCCTTGGTGACCACTTGACCGTCATGCGCAGTCACGTGCTTGTCCTTGGCAATCAGGAACTCGCTGGTAATACCATCTAAATCAGTAATGACCAGACGTTGCTTACCTTTAGTATCCTTACCAAACGACACAGTACCTGTCACTTCTGCCAGCATACCGGCATCTTTTGGTGAACGCGCTTCGAACAGCTCGGCCACACGTGGCAGACCCCCGGTAATATCACGGGTTTTGGAAGATTCTTGCGGGATACGTGCCAGCACTTCACCCACACCCACTTCCTGACCATCTTTCACGGTAATGATACAACCCAGCTGGAAGGTCACATTGACTGGGGTTTCAGTCCCTGCAATTTTCACTTCCACGCCATTGGCATCCAGCAACTTCACCTGCGGACGCAAGCCTTTGGATGACCCAGCACGCTGCTTAGGATCAATCACCACCAGGGAGGACAAGCCAGTGACTTCGTCCACCTGTTTAGCAACCGTGACACCTTCTTCAACGTTCTCGAACTTCACGCGACCTGCGTACTCGGTAATAATCGGACGAGTATGCGGATCCCATGTTGCCAGCGCCTGACCCGCTTTGACGGTTTTACCATCATTGATGGTCAGTGTCGCACCGTAAGGTACTTTATGACGCTCACGCTCACGGCCATTGTCGTCAGAAATCACCACCTCACCATTACGGGAGATGACGATCTGCTCACCACGTGAATTGGTCACGTAACGCATGGTAGAAGTAAAGCCAGCGGTACCGTTGGATTTGCTTTCTACTTGTGATACAGACGCTGCACGCGATACCGCACCACCGATATGGAACGTACGCATGGTCAACTGTGTACCCGGTTCACCGATGGACTGCGCAGCAATCACACCGACAGATTCACCAATGCTGATCAGCTTGCCGCGACCTAAGTCACGACCGTAACACTTGGCACAAATACCATAACGTGTATCGCAAGTCAGGGCAGTACGTACTTTGACTTCATCAATGCCCAGGGCATCGATTTTTTCAACTTCGTCTTCGCCCAGCAATGTCCCGGCTTCGTACACCACTTCCTGAGTTTCAGGATGCAGGATATCCAGCGCAGAGGTACGGCCCAGGATACGGTCATGCAATGGCTCAACCACTTCACCGCCTTTTACCAAGGCCTTGGTGACCAAACCTTCGGTCGTACCGCAATCTGTCTCGGTCACAACCAAGTCTTGCGTGACGTCTACCAGACGTCGTGTCAGGTAACCGGAGTTCGCTGTTTTCAGCGCCGTATCGGCCAGACCCTTACGCGCACCGTGGGTAGAAATAAAGTACTGCAACACGTTCAGGCCATCACGGAAGTTGGCCTTAATAGGCGTTTCAATAATAGAACCATCAGGTTTCGCCATCAGACCACGCATACCGGCCAGCTGACGCACCTGCGCTGCGGAACCCCGCGCACCAGAATCGGCCATCATGTAAATCGCGTTGAATGATTCCTGACGTACAACTTTACCGTCTTTCTTGACTACGTTACCTTCAGCGTCTTTCACATCTTCTTCGCGCAGCTGTTTCATCATGGCATCTGCCACTTTGTCACCGGCACGACCCCAGATGTCGACCACCTTGTTGTAACGCTCACCCTGAGTTACCAGACCAGAAACGTATTGATCTTCAATCTCTTTCACTTCCGCGTCAGCAGCAGCAATCAACTGCTCTTTCTCTGGCGGCACCAACATATCGTTGATGCTAATAGAGATACCTGCTTTAGTCGCGTAGGAGTAACCGGTATACATCAGTTTGTCAGCAAAAATCACGGTTTCACGGATGCCTACTTTACGGAAGCTGGCATTGATCAGGCGTGAGATTTCTTTTTTCTTCAGTGCCTTATCGATGTAGCTGAATGGCAAGCCTGGTGGCAAGATTTCAGACAGCAATGCACGACCAACTGTGGTGGTGTAACGGTTGATTTTCTCGATCTTCTGGCCAGCGACATCCAGCTCGAATTCACGGATACGCACAGTGACTTTAGCGTGCAGATCAATCAGGCCCTGGTCGTACACACGTTGCACTTCCTTAATATCACTGAAGATCATGCCTTCACCACGCGCGGCTACTTTCTCGCGAGTCATGTAGTACAGACCCAACACGATATCCTGTGACGGCACAATGATTGGTTCGCCATTGGCTGGAGACAAGACGTTGTTGGATGCCAGCATCAAGGTGCGGGCTTCCATCTGTGCTTCCAGGCTCAATGGCACGTGAACCGCCATCTGGTCACCGTCAAAGTCGGCGTTAAAGGCTGAACACACCAATGGGTGCAACTGGATCGCTTTACCTTCGATCAATACTGGTTCAAAGGCCTGGATACCCAGACGGTGCAGCGTAGGCGCACGGTTCAACAACACCGGATGCTCACGGATCACGTCTTCCAGGATATCCCAGACTTCTGGTCCTTCCTCTTCCACTTTCTTCTTCGCTGCCTTGATGGTCGTTGCCAAACCTAATACTTCCAGCTTGTGGAAAATGAAAGGCTTGAACAGTTCCAGCGCCATTTTCTTAGGCAGACCACACTGGTGCAGTTTCAATTGCGGACCAACCACAATCACGGAACGGCCGGAGTAGTCCACACGTTTACCCAACAGGTTTTGACGGAAACGACCGCCTTTACCTTTAATCATGTCAGCCAGTGATTTCAGCGGACGCTTGTTAGCACCCGTCATCACTTTACCGCGACGGCCGTTGTCCAGCAGTGAATCTACAGCTTCCTGCAGCATACGTTTTTCGTTACGGACGATGATCTCAGGCGCTTTTAACTCCAGCAAACGCTTCAGACGGTTGTTACGGTTGATTACGCGGCGATACAGGTCGTTCAGGTCAGACGTTGCAAAACGGCCGCCGTCCAATGGAACCAATGGACGCAACTCAGGTGGCAACACTGGCAAGATTTCCAGGATCATCCACTCAGGCTTGATGCCGGATTTCTGGAACGCTTCCAATACTTTCAGACGCTTGGCGATCTTCTTGATCTTGGCTTCTGAGCTGGTCGCAGACAGTTCGCTACGCAATGTTTCAATTTCGCGCTCAATGTCCATGGTGCGCAACAATTCGCGCACAGCTTCAGCACCCATCACGGCATTGAATTCGTCACCGTATTCTTCAACCTTGGCCAGGTAGTCATCTTCAGTCAGCAACTGACCACGGGTCAGCGGCGTCATGCCTGGATCAATCACGATGAATGCCTCAAAGTACAACACACGCTCAATGTCACGAAGGGCAATATCCAGCACCATACCCAAGCGGCTAGGCAAGGATTTCAGGAACCAGATGTGCGCCACTGGTGAGGCCAGCTCAATGTGGCCCATACGCTCACGACGCACTTTACTCAAGGTGACTTCAACGCCACACTTCTCACAAATCACACCGCGGTGCTTCAAACGCTTGTATTTACCGCACAAGCACTCGTAATCTTTGATCGGGCCAAAGATCTTGGAGCAGAACAAACCATCCCGCTCTGGTTTGAAGGTACGGTAGTTGATGGTTTCTGGCTTTTTCACTTCGCCATAGGACCATGAACGGATTTTTTCAGGTGAAGCCAGCGCGATCTTGATCGCGTCGAACTCTTCTTCTTGCGTAACCTGTTTAAATAAATCTAATAACGCTTTCATAGAGACTCTCCTAATGGCAGGGCTTAGTTACGGTCCAAATCAATATCAATGGCCAGTGAACGGATTTCTTTCACTAACACGTTGAATGATTCAGGCATACCCGCATCAATTTTGTGCTCACCTTTGACGATGTTTTCGTACACTTTGGTACGGCCATTCACGTCATCTGATTTCACGGTCAACATCTCTTGCAAGGTGTATGACGCGCCATACGCTTCCAGTGCCCACACTTCCATCTCACCGAAGCGCTGACCACCGAACTGGGCTTTACCACCCAACGGCTGCTGTGTCACCAGGCTGTAAGGACCAGTAGAACGTGCGTGCATCTTGTCATCAACCAAGTGGTGCAGTTTCAATACATGCATGTAACCGACAGTCACTGGACGCTCGAAGGCATCACCGGTACGGCCGTCAAACAGTTTGACCTGTGTTTTACCTGCATGGAACTGCAATTTCTTGGTGTGCTCGTCATCATCCGGGAAAGCCAGATCCAGCATTGCACGAATGTCAGACTCGGCAGCACCGTCAAACACTGGTGTCGCGAACGGCACACCGTGTTTCAGGTTAGTCGCTAAATCAATCACTTCAGCGTCAGTCAGGCCATCAATATCTTCTTTCTTGCCGGTGCTGCTGTTGTAGATCTTGTCCAGGAACGCACGAATTTCTGCCACTTTGGTTTCAGCCTGCAACATGTCGCCCAAGCGTTTACCCAGACCTTTAGCAGCCCAGCCCAAATGGGTTTCCAGAATCTGGCCAATGTTCATACGTGAAGGCACACCCAACGGGTTCAACACGATGTCCAATGGGGTACCGTCTGCCATGTGGGGCATGTCTTCCACTGGACAAATCTTGGAGATCACACCCTTGTTACCGTGACGACCCGCCATTTTGTCACCAGGCTGGATACGACGCTTCACTGCCAGGTAAACCTTAACCATTTTCTGCACGCCAGGTGGCAATTCGTCACCTTGAGTCAGTTTACGCTTTTTCTCTTCGAACTTGTTGTCGAATTCAACGCGCGCCTGACTCAAGCTGTCTTTCAACTGCTCCAGTTGACGCGCAGCTTCTTCATCGCTCAGACGGATATCAAACCAGTCATAACGACCGACGCTTTCCAAGTATTCCTGGGTCAGCGTATCGCCTTTTTTCAGTTTGTTAGGACCACCGGTGGCGGCTTTACCCACCAGCAGGCGGCTGATACGGCCAAAGGTATCGTCTTCCACAATACGCATCTGGTCGCCCAGATCTTTCTTATAGTGAGACAACTGGTCATCAATAATCTGCTGCGCACGTGCATCGCGGTCTATGCCTTCACGCGTGAAGACTTGCACGTCGATGACAGTACCGGTCATGCCAGAAGGTACGCGCAGTGAGGTGTCTTTTACGTCAGACGCTTTTTCACCAAAAATTGCACGTAGCAATTTTTCTTCTGGCGTTAAAGTGGTTTCACCTTTTGGCGTCACCTTACCCACCAATACGTCACCGGCTTCGACTTCAGCACCAATGTAGATAATACCTGAGTCATCCAAACGGCCCAGCATGCGCTCGGACAGGTTTGAAATATCACGGGTAATCTCCTCAGGTCCCAGCTTGGTATCACGTGCCACCACTGACAGTTCTTCAATGTGGATAGACGTGTAACGGTCATCCGCCACGACGCGCTCGGAGATTAGGATCGAGTCTTCGTAGTTGTAACCGTTCCACGGCATAAAGCCTACCAGCATGTTCTGGCCGAGGGCCAATTCGCCCATATCGGTAGACGCACCATCTGCTACCACGTCACCGCGGGCAATGATATCGCCTACTTTGACCAGCGGACGCTGATTGATGTTGGTGTTCTGGTTAGAACGTGTGTACTTGGTCAGGTTGTAGATATCCACACCCACTTCGCCCGCTTGCGCTTCAGCATCGTGTACACGGATCACAATACGACCAGAGTCGACGTAATCCACGACACCGCCACGGCGTGCTGTTACGACAGTACCAGAGTCAACCGCCACGGTACGCTCAATACCAGTACCGACCACGGCTTTTTCAGCACGCAGACATGGCACCGCTTGACGTTGCATGTTGGCGCCCATCAAGGCACGGTTCGCGTCATCGTGTTCCAGGAACGGAATCAATGAAGCCGCTACAGACACGATCTGGCCCGGCGCCACGTCCATATACTGCACGCGCTCAGGTTGTGTCATGGTGAATTCATTGTGGAAACGCGCAGAAATCAGGTCTTCCTTGAAGCCGCCGTCTTTAGCCACTTCGGTGTTCGCCTGGGCGATTACATACTGGCTCTCTTCAATCGCCGACAAGTAATCAATCTTGCCTGACACCTTGTTATCTTCAACCAAACGATAGGGGGTTTCCAGGAAACCGTATTCGTTAGTACGGGCATAAAGCGCCAGTGAGTTGATCAAACCAATGTTTGGACCTTCTGGCGTTTCGATTGGACATACACGGCCATAGTGGGTCGTATGTACGTCACGCACTTCAAAACCGGCACGCTCACGGGTCAAGCCGCCTGGGCCCAGGGCTGAGATACGGCGTTTGTGCGTAATCTCGGACAATGGGTTGGTCTGGTCCATAAACTGTGACAACTGGCTGGAACCGAAGAATTCACGGATCGCGCTCGATACTGGTTTGGCATTAATTAAGTCATGCGGCATCAGGTTTTCTGACTCAGCTTGAGACAGACGTTCTTTCACTGCACGCTCAACACGCACCAATCCGGCACGGAACTGGTTTTCAGCCAATTCACCCACGGAACGGATACGGCGGTTACCCAAGTGATCAATGTCATCGATCTCGCCACGGCCATTGCGCAACTCGATCAACACGCCAATCACGGCCAGGATATCTTCGTTAGACAGTACATTGCTGCCCGTGTCGCCTTGTGGGCCGACCTTTTCATAGAAACGGCGCATCCAGGTTGCAGTGCGCTCTTCCAGTTTGCTTGGGTAAGCGCGACGGTTGAACTTCATACGGCCGACCACAGACAAATCGTAACGGTCTTCTGTGAAGAACAAGCCTTTAAACAACGCCTCAACCGCTTCTTCGGTGGGTGGTTCGCCTGGGCGCATCATGCGGTAAATCGCCACACGCGCACTGTACTGGTCAGGAATTTCATCACTACGCAGCGTTTGCGAAATGAAGTTACCGTGATCCAGATCATTGGTGTAAATGGTGTCGATTTGATTGATCTTGGACGCGACCAGTTTTTCCAGCAATGATGGTGTTAATTCATCATTAGCATTGGCAATCAACTCACCGGTTTCTGTGTCAATAATATTTTTGGCAATGGCGCGACCCATCATGAAATCGGTCGGCACGGACATGGTTTTCACGCCCGCTTTTTCGATATCACGAATATGTTTGACAGTAATACGCTTGTCTTTGGCAACCAGAACGTTACCGTCTTTGTCAGTAATATCAAATTTGGCCACTTCGCCACGCAAGCGGTCAGCCACCAACTCAAATTCCACGCCTTTAGGGCCAATGTGGAAAGTGTCGGTGTCGTGGAATGTTTCCAGGATTTGTTCTGGTGTATAGCCCAATGCCTTCAGCAAGATGGTCACTGGCATTTTGCGGCGACGGTCTACACGGAAGTACAGGTAATCTTTCGGGTCAAACTCAAAGTCCAACCACGAACCACGGTAAGGAATGATGCGTGCGGAGAACAGCAATTTACCGGAGCTATGGGTTTTACCGCGATCATGCTCAAAGAATACGCCCGGGCTGCGGTGCAACTGGGAGACAATCACTCGCTCGGTACCGTTGATGATGAAAGACCCGTTCTCGGTCATGAGTGGCAATTCACCCATGTACACTTCTTGCTCTTTCACTTCTTTAACGGTTGGTTTGGACGCCTCACGGTCCATGATGGTCAAACGTACTTTGACGCGCAATGGTACGGCGTAAGTCAGGCCGCGTTGCTGACATTCTTTGACGTCAAACGGCTCTGCGCCTAATTGGTAGCTCACATAATCCAGACGTGCATTCTCGGAATGGCTGACAATCGGGAAAATGGAACGGAAAGTAGATTCCAGACCTTCATTTTTACGCTGATCAACTGGAACATTTTCCTGCAGGAATGATTTGTAGGATTCCAACTGCATGGCCAGCAGGTAAGGCACCTCTTGAACGCTGTCACGCTTGGCAAAGCTTTTGCGGATGCGTTTCTTTTCGGTAAAGGAATAGCTCATAGCGTCTCCTGAAATTTTTTGAGGGTAGAAGACAAAACACTTTTCATCCACTGCAATGTTTTGACATCTAACTTCGCATTTAAAAACAGCCACTTAATTAGCCAACTGGTCTAACTATATGCGGCCACAACACACCTTTTACAACACCTACGCTAGCAATAATTGTCTACTCACAATCTGTATCGCTAGAAATGGCGAAGGCCGACGGTCTCCCGTCAGCCCAGCCAGATTCACAATTGTGAATTATTTCATCTCAGCAGTTGCGCCCGCTTCGATCAATTTCTTCACAGCTGCTTCAGCGTCAGCCTTGCTTACGCCTTCTTTAACTGCTTTTGGTGCACCGTCAACCAGGTCTTTAGCTTCTTTCAAGCCCAGGCCAGTCAGTTCACGAACTGCTTTAATCACGCTAACTTTGTTGTCGCCAGCGCCGTTCAAGATCACGTTGAACTCAGTTTGCTCAGCAGCAGCTGGAGCAGCACCGCCCGCAGCAGCGCCGCCAGCAGCAACTGCAACCGCAGCAGCAGAAACACCAAACTTCTCTTCGATTTCTTTGATGAATGCAGTCAGTTCCAATACGGTCATGCCACCGATTGCATCTAAGATGTCAGCATTAGAAATTGCCATGATATAAATTTCCTAAAATATTTTGATTAAAAATTAAGCCGCTTGCTTTTCTTTTTCGTCGCGTACTGCTGCAACGGCACGAGCAAACTTGGTTGGGATTTCGTTGAGCATGCCAGCCAGTTTGGACAGCAACTCATCACGGCTCAATGTAGATGCCAACGCTTGTACGCCAGCAACATCAAGACGCTCATTAGGCATTGCACCCGCTTTCAGTACGAACAATTCGTTTTCTTTGGCGAAATTATTCAATACTTTGGCAGCTGCTACTGGATCGGCAGAAATACCGTATACCAGTGGCCCAACCATGTCGTCAGCCAATGCTGCAAAAGGCGTACCTTCTACTGCACGACGAACCAGGGTGTTTTTCAACACACGCAGATACACACCTGCATTACGTGCATCAGCACGCAGTTTCGTCATATTGGCTACGCCAATACCACGATACTCTGCAAGTACGATTGCTTGTGCGTTAGCTACTTGAGCAGCCACCTCGGCAACGACTTCTTTTTTCTCTGTAAGATTAAGACTCAAGGTCTGTTCTCCTTCCGTTAATGAAAGCCCAGAAAAATCCCGGGCCACTCACGGCGTCCTTGTGCAGGGCATGGATATATCCTGTGTTGGGGATCGCCATCTGCGTTGGTTTCAAACTGCTGCAAACAGAGGATCACTCACCCATCTGCATTCAATTCTCAATTAAGTTAACCACCAACGGTCTTTGATGCTCTTGAGTGCTTACAAAATTGCATAAACACTCAAGCCCAAAGTACTTGCCCGATCCAGCAATGGACCGGGACTTGATTCAATGCTTAAGCTGCTACTGAAGCTTGGTCGACACGTACACCAGGACCCATGGTGCTGGAGACGGACAATTTCTTCAGGTATACACCTTTTGAGCTCGCTGGTTTGGCTTTGTTCAAAGCTTCGATCAATGCAGACAGGTTGCCTTGCAATTGCTCAACAGTGAATGAAGCACGACCAATCGTGCAGTGTACGATACCACCTTTGTCAGTACGGTATTGTACTTGACCGGCTTTAGCATTTTTTACCGCAGTGGCTGCGTCTGGTGTCACGGTACCCACTTTTGGGTTTGGCATCAAACCACGTGGACCCAACACTTGACCCAGAGCACCCACGATCCGCATTGCATCCGGTGTCGCGATCGCCACGTCGAAGTCCAGCATACCGCCTTTCACTTGCTCAGCCAGGTCTTCAAAACCAACGATGTCAGCGCCAGCTGCTTTAGCCGCTTCAGCTTGCGCACCTTGTGCAAATACGGCTACGCGTACGGATTTACCAGTACCGTTAGGCAATACGATAGCACCGCGAACGAGCTGGTCAGATTTACGTGGATCGATACCCAGGTTAATCACTGCATCTACTGACTCGTTAAATTTGGCAGTCGCGCCTTCTTTCACAAGATTCAGTGCGTCAACCACCGGGTACAGCTTGTTGCGATCGATTTTCGCGCGCAACGTATCAATTCTTTTCGCCATGTTATACACCCTCCACTTCGATACCCATGCTGCGTGCGCTACCAGCAATGGTGCGTACAGCGGCATCCAGGTCAGCAGCCGTCAGGTCAGGCTGTTTTGTTTTAGCAATTTCTTCAGCTTGCGCACGAGTAATCTTGCCAACCTTGTCTGTATGTGGACGTGCAGAACCTTTTTCCAGCTTGGCCGCTTTTTTGATCAGCACGGTTGCTGGTGGGGTTTTCATCACGAAAGTGAAGCTCTTGTCTGCAAACGCAGTGATCACCACTGGGATAGGCAGACCTGGTTCAACGCCTTGTGTTGCCGCGTTAAACGCTTTACAGAATTCCATGATATTCAGACCACGCTGACCGAGTGCTGGACCAACTGGTGGGCTTGGGTTGGCTTTACCTGCAGGGATCTGCAGCTTGATGTAGCCAATGACTTTCTTTGCCATATTTGACTCCTAAAATGGGTAATAGCGCCTTTAACAGGCTCCCCGTTAAAAATATCGACTGCCAGTAAAAGCAGCCGACCAGTGCGCAACTAGACTTCTTTTTCTACCTGCGCAAAATCCAGTTCCACCGGTGTTGCCCGGCCAAAAATGACCACGGAAACACGCAGTTTGTTTTTATCGTAATTCACTTCTTCGACACTGCCAGAGAAGTCTTTGAATGGGCCGTCAACCACACGTACGCTCTCACCTTTTTCAAAGGTCATTTTCTGCGTTGGATTAGACTTGCTGTCATCCATACGACGCAGAATGATCTCCACTTCTTTATCCTTGATCGGAGTCGGACGCTGTGCTGTCCCACCGATAAATGAAGTGACACGGGGTGTACTTCTTACCAAGTGCCAGCTTTCGTCAGTCATTTCCATTTGCACCAAGACATAACCTGGATACAAGCGACGCTCAGAAATGGTCTTCTGACCATTTTTCAACTCAATCACCTCTTCTACCGGCACCAGAATGTCACCGAACTGATCTGGGATATTCGATCTTGCGACGCGCTCCTCCAAACCGGCCTTGACGGATTTCTCCATGCCGGAGAAGGCCTGAACTGCATACCAACGCATAGCCATTAAGCACCTCTACCCATAATCCATTGCACCATGTAGGCAAAACTGATGTCCACCAACGCCAAAAAAGCAGCCATGATCACGACCAGCACGACAACAGCCAGTGTCGTTTGCATGGTTTCCTGACGCGTAGGCCATACTACACGCTTGGCTTCAGCAACAGACTCATTAAAGAAAACCAGCGCCTGCTTACCTTGCGGCGCAGTCCACGCGACTGCAACAGACGCGACAATACCTGCCAATACGGCAAGTATCCTGACAACCATTGCTTTATCTTCAAAAAGATAAAAACCGGCGATCCCTAAAGCTAGTAACAACAGGGATAAAGCCAGTTTGATTTTATCGATCATATACTTAACTTTATGATTTACACCACAGACCATTCTGGGTGTTTGGCAGGCCAAGAGGGTCTCGAACCCCCAACCCTCGGTTTTGGAGACCGATACTCTACCAATTGAGCTATTGGCCTGTACTCTTTAAAGTGAAAGCTGCACGGGTTGTAGCGCAGCTTTCATTTACATCAACAATTACTCGATGATTTTGGCAACAACGCCAGCACCAACGGTACGACCACCTTCACGAATCGCGAAACGCAGACCATCTTCCATCGCGATAGGCGCGATCAAAGTTACTGTGATAGATACGTTATCACCTGGCATCACCATCTCGGTACCTGCTGGCAACTCAACTGCACCAGTCACGTCAGTGGTACGGAAGTAGAACTGTGGACGGTAGCCGTTGAAGAATGGCGTATGACGACCACCTTCATCTTTACCCAACACGTAGATCTCAGCTGTGAACTTGGTGTGTGGTTTGATAGAACCAGATTTAGCCAACACTTGACCACGCTCAACTTCTTCACGCTTAGTACCACGCAACAGTACGCCTACGTTGTCACCTGCTTGACCTTGGTCCAGCAGTTTACGGAACATTTCAACACCAGTACAGGTGGTTTTCAAGGTTGGTTTCAGACCAACGATTTCGATTTCGTCGCCGACTTTAACGATACCACGCTCAACACGGCCTGTAACAACAGTACCACGACCAGAGATAGAGAATACATCTTCTACTGGCATCAGGAAGGTACCGTCGATGGCACGCTCTGGCGTTGGGATGTAGCTATCCAATGCATCAGCCAATGCGAAGATCGCTGGCTCGCCGATTTCTGACTGGTCACCTTCCAGGGCCAATTTAGCAGAACCTTTGATGATTGGGGTGTCGTCACCTGGGAAGTCGTACTTGCTCAGCAAGTCACGCACTTCCATCTCAACCAACTCCAACAACTCAGCGTCATCAACCATGTCCGCTTTGTTCAGGAACACAACGATGTATGGTACGCCAACTTGGCGGGCCAACAGGATGTGCTCACGTGTTTGTGGCATAGGGCCGTCAGCAGCTGAACATACCAGGATCGCGCCGTCCATCTGGGCAGCACCGGTAATCATGTTTTTAACATAGTCAGCGTGGCCTGGGCAGTCAACGTGTGCGTAGTGACGAGTAGCAGTCTCGTACTCAACGTGGGCTGTATTAATGGTAATACCACGAGCTTTTTCTTCTGGTGCCGCGTCAATTTGGTCGTAAGCTTTTGCTTCGCCGCCAAATTTCTTTGTCAACACGGTTGTAATCGCCGCTGTCAATGTTGTCTTACCGTGGTCAACGTGACCAATCGTACCAACGTTCACGTGTGGCTTGGTACGTTCAAATTTGCCTTTTGCCATGATGTTTTTCCTTTATTAGTACTAAATAAAGCCAATAATATTGTTTTCACAAATTATGCGACGCGGATGACAGCACCCTTGCACGCGACTACTTACCAAGCCCCATATGCTTATAGAGCGAATCTGGTGCCCATGGCGGGAATCGGACCCGCGACCTCTCCCTTACCAAGGGAGTGCTCTACCACTGAGCCACATGGGCGTTATGCCTTTTGTTATTGTTGGAGCGGGCGACGAGGTTCGAACTCGCGACATCTTGCTTGGAAGGCAAGTGCTCTACCAACTGAGCTACACCCGCACTATGCAGAACACCCAAGGAAGGTTCTCACCGACCCGCTTTACAGCAACACCTACAGGCAATCATTTTTGGTGGAGGGGGCTGGATTCGAACCAGCGTACTCAGAGAGAACGGATTTACAGTCCGTCGCCTTTAACCACTCGGCCACCCCTCCAAAAAATCGACCGCGATTATCGCGGTTAATACTGCCGACGTCAATGTCAACATGCATTATTTTGGTGCCGGGTATCGGAATCGAACTGATGACCTTCGCATTACAAGTGCGCTGCTCTACCAACTGAGCTAACCCGGCATTTCAGGAAGGCGCAACTATATCACTTTTTTCGGGAAGTGATCCAGTGCTTTTAAGAATTTTTTTATTTTTTTGTTGAAAATATTGTCCAATTTGACGCTCCGCCATACCATCAGCAGGACATTCTTACAACACACACCTATTTCACTACTTTAAGGTGCGACTTTTTAGCAGGCGGCGGCTCTGGGGTTTCAATTGTCGGCACAACATCGCGATCATTAGGTTCTGGCGCTTGTCCATCGGCCACCTCAAAGAACATGCCCTGACCATTCTCCCTGGCAAAAACACCGCCTATACGATGGATGGGCACATAAATATGCTGTGCCACCCCATTGAAGCGTGCAGAAAATACGACTGCATCGTTATCGATATGCAAGTCTTTCACCGCGGTGTAATTGACGTTGAGCACAATTTCACCATTCTTGACATAAGCCATGGGGACACGCGTATGTGCATCGACCTTGACCAGCAAATGCGGGGTTAATCCATTATCGATACACCACTCATGAATGGCGCGTATCAGGTAAGCAGTGGTTGGAATCAATGAACTCATGGACATGTCCTTAAAAAAACAGCGCGAATATCATCCGCGCTGCTTGTATGCCAAGGCGTTATTTACGCATCGCCTTTTCAGAAGGCGTCATCGCTTCTGCATACATCGGGCGGGAGAATAGTCTCTCTGCGTATTTGAGCAATGGCGCTGCCTGGTTTGGCAACTCAATCCCATAATGTCCCAGGCGCCATAACAATGGCGTAATCGCCACATCAAGCATGGAGTACTCATCACCCATCAGGTAACTTTGTTTACCAAAAATCGGCACCAGCTGCGTCAGGTTGTCACGCACCACTTTACGTGCTTTGTCAGCCGTTTCCTCATCGCTGGACTCAATGTCCTTGATGTGGCTGAACAGGTCTTTTTCAAAGTTGTAAAGGAACAGACGCGCACGTGCACGCATCACAGGATCCGCAGGCATCAATTGTGGATGTGGGAAACGCTCATCAATATACTCATTGATGATATTGGCTTCCGACAATACGAGGTCACGCTCAACCAGCACCGGCACTTCACCATATGGGTTCAAGATGGCCAAATCTTCGGTCTTATTGGTTAAGTCAACATCAATGACTTCAAAGTCCATCCCTTTTTCGAACAGTACGATACGGCAACGGTGACTGTAAGGATCTACGGTACCCGAATACAATCTCATCATAATTTATTTTCCCTATAAAAAAAGACACCAAGGCCTCACGCCTTGGTGTCGGACTTGGGTTTCAATTAGCGAATATCTTTCCAGTATTCCGCTTTAATTTTTTTAACCAAGACGAACAGCACAGACAGGAATAGCAACACCACCACGCCAATCCACAAACGGGATTGTTTGGCTGGCTCAGCCATAAAGGCCAGGAAGTTGGTGAGATCACCAACAAACTGGTCATACTCTTCAGGACTCAACTTACCAGCTTTCTCCAGTTTCAGCGCATGTGTTTCATGGTCCAACACCTGGATACCCTGCAACTCATACAACACGTGCGGCATCGCTACTTTGTCAAATACCTGGTTGTTCCAGCCGGTAGGACGAGTGTCGTCCTTGTAAAAACTACGCAGGTAGGCATATACCCAATCGGCACCACGCGCACGCACTTCAACGCTCAGGTCAGGTGGCGCAGCACCAAACCACTTTTTGGCATCTTTAGGGTTCATGCTGATACGCATGGTTTCGCCTACTTTTTCACCGGCAAACAACAAGTTTTCCTTGATTTGCTTGTCGCTCAGGCCGATATCCTGCAAACGGTTGTAACGCATGTAGTTTGCGCTATGGCAGTTTAAGCAGTAGTTTACAAAAATCTTGGCACCGCGCTGCAATGACGCCTTATCCGTCATTTTGATTGGCGCCTTGACGTCAATATGCACTTCGTTCGCCAGAGCAACGCCGGAGGCCAGCAATGCCAGGCTAGCAAATGCCTGAATAAACCATTTTTTCATCATTTGTATGTCACCCTTTCTGGCGCTGGCTTGGTTTGGTCTTTTTTGGTGTACCAAGGCATCAACGCAAAGAATGCGAAGTACACAACGGCACAAATACGGGCAAGCACTGTCGCACGATCTGCGCGCCCCATCCATGGACCGAATTGCCCCCAGACATCGCCTGGCACTGTACCCAGGTAACCCAGGATGACAAAGCTGATCACGAACGCCGTTAACCAGCGCTTGTACAACTTGCCACGGTAACGGATAGATTTCACTGGGCTCTTGTCCAGCCATGGCAAGAAAGCAAACGCCACCACTGACAAGCCCATGGCTACTACACCAGGGAACTGTGAAATACCGATAGGCGGTACTGCACGCAAGATGGAGTAATAAGGCGTGAAATACCAGACTGGCGCAATATGCGGTGGTGTTTTCAGCGGATCTGCCGGGATAAAGTTGTTCGCCTCAAGGAAATAACCGCCCATTTCCGGCATAAAGAACACAATCGCAAAGAACACCATGAGGAAGGCCACCACACCCACCATATCTTTGACAGAGTAGTAAGGGTGGAACGGAATACCATCTAATGGAATACCTGTTTCCTTGTCCTTATGCTTCTTGATTTCAACGCCATCAGGGTTGTTAGAACCCACCTCATGCAAGGCCACAATGTGCACTGCCACCAGACCCAACAAAACCAACGGCAAAGCAATCACGTGGAAAGCAAAGAAGCGGTTCAATGTTGCATCCGACACCAAGTAGTCACCGCGCAACCATTCAGACAGATCAGGACCGATAAATGGTACGGTAGAGAACAGGTTCACAATCACCTGCGCACCCCAGTATGACATTTGGCCCCATGGCAGCAGGTAGCCGAAGAAGGCCTCACCCATCAATACCAGGAAAATGCCTACGCCAAACAGCCAGATCAATTCACGCGGTGTACGGTATGACCCGTAAATCAGGCCACGGAACATATGCAGGTAGACCACCACGAAGAACATGGAAGCACCGGTAGAGTGCATATAACGGATAATGTTGCCACCAAATACATCACGCATAATGTATTCGACCGAAGCAAACGCCAATTCGGCATCCGGCTTGTAGTTCATGGTCAGGAAGATGCCAGTGACAATCTGCAGCACCAGCACCAATAACGCCAACGAACCAAAGAAGTACCAGAAATTGAAGTTCTTAGGTGCGTAATACTCGGTAAGATGTCCTTTTATCGTACTGGTCAGTGGGAAACGGGAATCAATCCAGCCCAACAGACCAGTCGTTTCTATTTTTTTTGTGTCCGCCATGCTTAAGCTCCCGCTTTCTTGTCGTCGCCAACCAAAATAGTCGTTTCAGTAAGATATTGATGCGGTGGCACCACGAGATTGGTGGGTGCAGGAGACCCCTTCATGACGCGACCTGCCAAGTCAAACTTAGATCCATGACATGGACAGACAAAACCACCGTCCCAATCTGCCGTTATGGCAAAATTGTCATTCGGCGAGCAACCAAGATGGGTACAGGTCCCCAACATGATCGCAAATTCTGGTTTGATTGCCCGTGCGGGATTCTTACAATATTCAGGCTGCTGAGGCACTTCTAGCTTAGGATCGGAAAGCTGATCATCATGCTTGGAAAGCTTGGCCAACATTTCCGGCGTGCGGCGCACAATCCATACCGGCTGACCGCGCCATTCGGCAGTCATTTTCTCGCCCGGCTTCAACTTGCTGATATCAATTTCTACTGGCGCACCTGCCGCTTTGGCACGCTCACTAGGCAGCATGCTACCTACAAACGGGACCGCTACAGCAGCAACACCCACAGCACCGGTGGCAGCCGTGGCCTTCACCAAAAAGTCGCGTTTTTGCAAATCCACCTCAGATGGCTGGCAAAACGACAAACAGTTGTTGTCAATTTTGTTTTCTGACATTGGCTTCCTTAATCTACCCTTTTGAGGTAACAGTGTGATCAAAACTTCAGGCGCGATTATACATTTTTCGCATAAACAAGCCAAATATAATTCAATAAGTCATTGATATTTATCAACTAAACCGGGTTATCCAACTCCACATAAATATGCTCAATCCCATATTTTTCCGCCAGCCAATGTCCTAGCGCCTGCACCCCATAACGCTCAGTCGCGTGATGCCCTGCGCTGATATAAGCCGTATCCGTTTCACACACGGTGTGCCAGGTCTGCTCAGAGACTTCACCGCTGACAAAGAGATCCACGCCAGCATTGACTGCCTGTTGGATATACGACTGCGCCGCTCCTGTACACCAAGCCACTGTTTGTACCGGCTTTTGAGGATTGCCGAGTATTTGTGCTGAACGCCCAAGTTTCCGACTAACGTGATCACCCAATTGACTCAGCGTCATCGTTTGTGAGAACTCCGCTACTGGCAGCATATTTTTATCATCCAGATAACGCACGATGGGCCACTCAAGCACTTTGCCGAGTTGTACGTTATTTCCAACTTCAGCGTGTGCATCCAGCGGCAAATGGTAGGCAAGCAAGCTCAGATCATAAGTCAGCAAGCGCTTGAGACGATTGCGCTTGAGCCCAGTGACCTCAGACGCTTCACCACGCCAGAAATAGCCATGATGCACAAGAACGGCATCCGCATCCGCCTCAATTGCAGCTTCAATCAGAGCCTGGCTGGCCGTCACACCACTGACAATGCGCCGCACTTGCGGCCGACCTTCGACTTGCAATCCATTCGGGCAATAATCCTGAAATTTTCCAACTTGTAAAAAATTGGCCAATTCCGCAACAAGAAGATTCAATTCCATCTCAGACTCTCATATATACTAGTGACTTGTTAAGACTCATTTTACTTTTGCAATTATGCGATATCTTTGGACTATCTTCTCACAAGCCGTCACCGTTTGTTTGGGCGTTTTGTTTGTCTTAAAATTATTTTATCCAAACATTCTCACGCAACCCGCTAACAAAACACTGGTGATCAAGGAAACGGCGGCCAACAGTAGCACGGTGATCGCCAAAACCGGCTATCGCACCGCGGTGAGCAAAGCCATGCCTTCGGTGGTGAACATTTTCACCACCGAAGGCATCAGCCAGGATCCGCATCATGCTTTAAAAAATGACCCATTGTTCCGCCATTTTTTCGGTGAAGAGATGGAAGAGGAAGACGAGCAACCTGAAAACAGCCTGGGAAGCGGCGTGATTGTCAGCGCCGACGGCCTGATTCTGACCAACAATCACGTCATCAGCTCAGCTGACCAGATCGAAGTGGCGCTTAGCGATGGCAGCAAGTCCTCTGCCACGGTGGTAGGTACCGATCCGGATACCGATTTAGCAGTGCTTAAAATAAATCGCAAAAAACTGCCAGCCATCACCTTCAGCAACAGTGACCAGATGAAAGTAGGCGATGTCGTTCTGGCGATTGGTAACCCGTTTGGTGTCGGCCAAACCGTGACTCAGGGTATCATCAGTGCATTGGGTCGCAATCATCTGGGCATCAATACCTTTGAGAACTTCATTCAAACAGATGCCTCAATCAACCCAGGCAACTCCGGTGGCGCCCTCATAGACGTCAACGGCAACCTGATCGGCATCAACAGCGCCATTTATTCACGCAATGGCGGCAGTATGGGGATTGGCTTTGCCATCCCGGTCAGCATTGCCAAACAGGTCATGGAGCAAATTACATTTAATGGTTCGGTGACACGTGGCTGGATAGGGATCGAGGCCCAAGATATTACGCCAGAGCTGGCAGAGTCCTTCAACTTGAAAACAGCGAACGGGTCCCTGATTGCCGGCGTCCTGTTGGATAGCCCGGCTGACAAGGCAGGTTTACGTCCAGGCGATATCTTGGTGGGCATTGATGACAAACCAGTAGCAGATAGTCAATCTATGCTCAATATTATTGCCATGCTTAAACCAGGCGACAAAGCAACCTTGTCCATCATACGTGCGGGCAAAAAAGTCAATATTGCACTGGTAGTTGGCAAGCGCCCACTCCCAAGCAAACTACCGCAATAATTAGCTTGTCGGAGAATCAGTCGCTGGCGGTTGCGGCAACCAGCGCACCACCAGGAGGCCAAGCTCGTAAAGCAACCACAGCGGTACCGCCAGCATACATTGCGACACAATATCGGGCGGCGTGAAAATCGCCCCCAAGACAAAAGCGCCAACAATGACGTAAGAACGTGATTCCTTTAATTGGTCCAAGGTCACCCACCCCATCAATGCTATCAGCACCACGGCAACAGGCACTTCAAACGCAAAGCCAAAGGCAACAAACAAGCCGATGACAAAATTCAGGTATTCGGCAATATCGGTCATGACAGCAACGCCTTGCGGCGCACTGCCAACCAAGAAGCCGAATACGACAGGAAACACGACAAAATAGGCAAAAGCCATACCAACAAAAAACAAGACCATCGCCGCCGCCAGCAAAGGACGGATTAGTCGTTTTTCATGCTCATACAACCCTGGTGCAATAAAGGCCCAGCATTGGTAAATCATCCACGGCAGGGCGACGAGAAAGGCCGTCAGCATAGTCACTTTCATGGGCACAAAAAAAGGCGTCGTCACTGCCGTGGCAATCATTTGCGCACCTTGGGGCAACTTGCTCAATAACGGCGCCGCTATCAGGCTATAAAGTTTGTCGGCAAACGGGAACAAGGCCACAAACACGACCAGCCAGCCGACGATTGCACGTAGCAGGCGGTTGCGCAATTCAATCAGGTGTGAAATAAAACTTTCGGTAGGCGTCATGATGAGCGGGATTTCGTAAACGCTTAAGAAAGCGGTTTTTGTTCAGAGACAGAATCGACTAGATCTTCTCTTTTAACTGTTTTACGTGGTCGGCGCGGTTTCTTTTGCTCAGGCATAGGTGCCGCTGCAAACAGCTCAGCTTGTGGATCACCAGGCTTGGCGATTGATTGTTTGGTGGAAATGGACTCTGCTTCAGAAGACTGCTCAACCACTGAAGGCGTTTTACGTTGGCGCGGTTTACGCGGCTTTTTAACCTTCACAGGGTCTGCCACAACCTCATCTGCAGCCGGTTTTGCGGGCAAAATACTTTGTTCAATTTCCGTATAGCTTTGATGCAAACTGGATTGTACTTCCTGCTGCAGTGTTTGCAATTCAGCAAAACGTGATTCCCGGTTTACTTCGTCTTTCACTTGCGAGACAAAACGTTGCAGCCGACCAAAAAAAGCGCCCGCAGTGCGGGCGACTTTTGGCAACTTTTCCGGCCCAATCACCACGAGCGCGATGATGGCAATGACCATCAGTTCTGAAAATGAAATATCAAACACGGCGCGTCAGTGTTCACTTACTTTTATCTGAAATCTCTTCAGGCTTGGATGCATCCTTACCTTCATTCATTGCCTTCTTGAACTCATTGACCGCCCCGCCTACATCTCCACCGATATTACGTAGCTTTTTGGTACCAAATACCAACACCACAATCAGTAAGACAATCAGCCAATGCCACAAACTAAATGAACCCATTGCAATCTCCTTTATCTTTCTGGCATCAGGCGGCAGGTCCGCCACCAAACACATGCAGATGAATATGAAACACTTCCTGGCCGCCTTCGCGACCAACATTCATGACAGTCTTGTAACCCGTCAAGCCTTGCTCAGCGGCTAACTGGGCAGCAAGCAACATCATTTTCCCCAACAAGGCCTGATGTTCAGCCGTGCAATCTTTCAGCGTTTCAATATGCGCCTTGGGCACAATCAAAAAATGCACCTTGGCTAATGGACGAATGTCGTGAAACGCAATGACCTCGTCATCTTGAAATATCGTTTTTGACGGAATGTAACCCGCAACGATTTTGCAAAAAATACAGTCTGCACTCATTCTGTTCTGTTCGCTTTCTCTGCAATGCCAGACAAGCCTTCGCGGCGCGCCAATTCGTCAAGCACATCTTGAGCACTGAGTCCGGCATGACTCAACATCACCAGCGTATGAAACCATAAATCTGCTGTTTCATAAATGATTTCGTCGGCCTTACCACCCTTGGCAGCAATCACAGTTTCAGTGGCTTCTTCACCGATCTTTTTGAGGATACTGTCCATACCTTTGGCATACAACTTCGCAACATAGGAAGAAGATGGATCAGCGGCCTTACGCTGTTCGAGCAACTCGGATAGCCTGTTTAATACATCACTCATGATAAATCGCTTTCGGGTCTTTGAGCACAGGTTCTACCGTCACCCACTCATCGCCTTGTAATTGCTGGAAAAAGCAATTATGCCGACCAGTATGACACGCAATACCACCCAACTGTTCGACCGTGATCATGACGACATCGTTATCACAGTCAAGGCGGATATCATGCACAATCTGTGTGTGCCCGGACTCTTCGCCTTTGTGCCACAACTTGTTTCGTGAGCGGGAAAAATAGACGGCATGCCCAGTCTCGCGTGTGAGCTGCAAAGCCTCGCGATTCATCCAGGCAAACATCAGGATTTTGCCAGTCTCTTTTTCCTGAGCGATGACGGGTACAAGTCCGTCCTCAGTCCAGGCCACTTGGTCCAGCCAGCTCATCGCATTTCCAATCCGTGTTCACGCATATAATCTTTGGCCTGCTGGACTGTGAATTCGCCATAATGAAAGATACTGGCAGCCAGTACCGCATCTGCGCCACCGATCGTCACGCCATCTACCAGGTGCTGCAAGTTGCCCACCCCGCCGGAAGCGATTAGCGGTACGTCTACCGCATCGCTGATCGCTTTGTTAAGCGGATTATTGAAGCCAATCTTGGTCCCATCGCGGTCCATGCTAGTGACCAGCAATTCACCAGCCCCCAGGCTCACCATTTTCTGCGCCCATTTGACGGCATCCAAACCAGTGGGATGACGACCGCCATGCGTGAAAACTTCCCATTCAAATGGTTGGTTATCGACCTTTTTAGCATCAATCGCTACAACAATACATTGTGACCCGAAACGGCCAGCGGCATCCTCGACGACTTGCGGATTTAACACTGCAGTGGTGTTGATACTGACTTTGTCGGCACCAGCATTGAGCAAGCGTCGCACATCTTCAACTTTACGCACACCTCCACCGACTGTCAGCGGGATAAAAATCTGTTCGGCCACGCGTTCTATGATGTGCAGTATCAGGTCGCGGTTATCGGAACTGGCAGTGATATCGAGAAAGGTGAGCTCATCTGCGCCCTGATCGTTGTAACGCTGGGCAATTTCCACAGGATCACCAGCGTCGCGCAACTCAAGGAAATTAATGCCCTTAACAACGCGGCCATCGGTCACATCAAGGCAAGGAATAATGCGTTTAGCACACCCCATTATTGACCGCTCAGCTGGTCAGCCAGCTGTTGCGCCGCAGCAAAGTCCAGAGTCCCTTCGTAGATGGCGCGGCCGGTAATGGTGCCCATAATGCCTTCATCCTGCACAGCACACAGGTTGCGCACGTCGTCGAGATTGGTGACTCCGCCACTGGCAATCACCGGGATGGTTAAGGCCTGCGCCAAGGCGACCGTGGCTTCAATATTCACGCCGGTCAACATACCATCACGGCCAATGTCGGTATAGACAATACTCTCCACACCGTAGTCTTCAAACTTCTTGGCCAGGTCTATCACATCGTGCCCGGTCAGTTTTGACCAACCATCCACCGCTACCTTGCCATCTTTAGCATCCAGGCCGACCATGATCTGGCCTGGAAACGCATAGCAAGCCTCGTGCAGGAAACCTGGGTTTTTCACGGCAGCTGTCCCGATAATGACATAGCTGATGCCGTCATCCAGATAACGCTCTATCGTATCCAAGTCACGGATACCGCCACCCAATTGAATAGGGATATCACCACCCACGGCCGCGACAATAGATTTGATCGCATCTTCATTGACTGGCTTTCCGGCAAAAGCACCGTTCAAATCCACCAAGTGCAAACGTTTACCGCCTTTATCTACCCAATGTCTGGCCATGGCGGCCGGATCTTCGGAAAATACTGTGGATTCTTCCATCAGGCCCTGCTTCAAACGCACACAGTGACCATCTTTCAAATCAATTGCTGGAATAATTAACATGTTGTTTTCAATGATAAATACGAGTAATGACTAAAACGACCGAAAACCCGCCTAGGGCTTCCAGTTTACAAAGTTTCGTAAAAGTTGCAAGCCTGCACTGGCACTCTTTTCCGGGTGAAACTGTACGGCAAATACGTTATCCCGCGCAATCGCACCCGTAAAATCAAATGGGTAAGCCGTAGTGGCTGCGGTCAGGCTGGCATCATCAGGGGCTACATAGTAACTGTGTACATAGTAAAAACGTGCCCGGTCAGGAATCTCAGCCCACATGGCATGGACCCGGGTTTGATGCACTTGGCTCCAGCCCATGTGTGGCACTTTCAGCTTGGCACCATGCACATCGACCATCCGCTCGTGCGGAAAACGTTTCACTTCGCCAGGATAAACGCCCAGGCCAGGTACATCACCTTCTTCAGAGTGCTCAAATAGCATCTGCAGGCCGATACAAATCCCCAAGAAAGGTTTTTGCTGTGTGGCATCTAGAACTGACTGACGTAGATGTCGCGCATCGAGCTCGCGGATGCAATCCGGCATAGCTCCTTGGCCAGGGAAGACGACACGCTCGGCTTGCGCAATCTGCTCGGCATCGCTGGTAACCGCAATAGAAATGGATGGGGCGACAGCTTTGAAAGCATTGGCCACCGATCTTAAATTACCCATGCCATAATCAACAATGGCAACTTGCAAACGACTCATGATAAGCAATCAGGCGTTATAACGCACCCTTGGTAGATGGCATCAATCCTGCCATACGTGGATCTGGGGTCGCCGCCATACGCAGCGCACGCCCGAAGGCTTTGAAGATGGTTTCTGCCTGATGGTGAGCATTATGCCCCTTGAGGTTATCAATATGCAACGTGACTAATGCATGATTGACGAAACCCTGAAAGAATTCATGAATCAGGTCCACATCAAACTCACCAATCATGGCACGCGTGAAGGTGCAATCAAACTCCAAGCCGGGACGACCGGACAAATCCAGCGCCACCCGGCTCAATGCTTCATCAAGCGGGACATAGCTATGACCATAGCGCGTCAAGCCTTTTTTATCGCCTAACGCCTTGAAAAACGCCTGCCCTAGCGTAATACCGATATCTTCCACCGTGTGGTGTCCATCAATATGCAAGTCGCCCTTGGCATGCACTTTCAAATCGATCATGCCGTGACGGGCAATTTGGTCCAGCATATGATCCAGAAAACCCAAACCGCTGTGCAACTCGGATTGGCCAGTGCCATCGAGGTTAATCGAGACAGTGATTTGTGTTTCTAACGTATTACGCGTGACTTCAGCTTGACGTGACATATGAGAAAGGAAGGTATTCAAAGAGAATTTGCAATGATTGGAGTCATTTTACAGCAAGTCTTGCCCGACAGGCAAAAAGCCGTTATGAAAAACAAAAAAGCAGCCCGGTTGGGCTGCTTTTTAAATCAGAAAGCTATCCGCGTGAATAGCGATTGATTAGTTAGCACCTTCAGTTACTGGCGCAGCTTCTTCACTAGGTGCAGCTTCAGCAGGAGCAGTCTCTTCAGCTGCTGGTGCTTCTGCGGCAGGAGCAGCTTCAGCAGGAGCGGTTTCTTCAGCTGCTGGTGCTTCGGCAGCAGGAGCAGCTTCTTCAGATTTTTTACCCAGCAATGAGAATACCAATACTGCCGCAACCGCAGCGATGATCCATGGCAGCAACTTATTGCCACCTTTTGCAGCAGCGCCAGAACCGTGAGCAATTTTGGTGATTTCGTTAGCAGCAGCCGCTGGATCAGCAGCGCCGTAGATAGCAGCACCAGCCACCACGATATCAGCACCTGCGTCTACCACTTGCTTGGTTGTTGCCGCTTTCACGCCACCAGCAACAGACACTTTAGCGCCTGTTTTCAGGCCAGATACCAGGCCTAGGTCAGCAAATGGGGTTTGACCAGCCGCCTGTTGGTCCAAACCAGTATGAACACCGATAATGTGTGCACCCAGTTTAACGACTTCCAGCGTACGGGCTTTTTTGTCTTTAACGTTGATCAGGTCGATTTGCGCTTCTTTGCCATATTTGTTGGCAGCGTCAATCACACCTTTGATCGTACCGATGTCTGCAGTACCCAACACGGTACAAATATCAGCACCTGCTTTGTAGAATGGCTCAGCTTCGTAGAAGCCCGCATCCATGGTTTTCAGGTCAACCAAAATCTTGTTGTTAGGAAATTTAGAACGCAATGCTTTCAACAGTTCGATACCGTTATGTTTGATACAAGGTGTACCAATTTCCAGAATATCAACGTGTGGCGCTACTTTAGCTGCCAATGCAATCGTTGCGTCAAAATCCAATGAGTCCAATGCCATCTGGGTTTGTGCCATTTTTCTTCCTCCGAGTTTGCTCTATTTTAAATCCAATGAATTAATGCGCAGCAATTATGCAAACGCAGCCCTCACTGCACATTATGTACAATAGCGTGCATCATAACCGTATTTTGAAAAAAATGACAATATTGCGACGACTTTTTTTAAGTCATTATGCAATCATTTACACGATGTTAGTGGTGAATTTACGGCAAATACTTCGATTTTAGCGACATCAAGGCTGTAGAAGCGTGCGTAATGCCTTCATTAAGGCCTGATTTTGTGAATCATCGCCTATCGTAATACGCAAAAACTCTGCAATGCGGGCCGGTTTTTTAAAATGGCGGACAATGACGGCCTGTTCGCGTAAACCCGCCGCCAGTTGCTCACCAGAGTATTGGGGATGCCGCGCAAAGATAAAATTAGCGCCCGATGGCAGCACCTCAAACCCCATTGCTGTCATTTCGACAACCAACTGTTCACGTGACGCCATTACTTGCTGGCGCGTTTGCTGAAAAAAGTCTTCGTCCTTGATCGCAGCAATGGCCCCGGCTTCGGCAAAGCGGTCAATAGGATAAGAGTTAAAACTGTCTTTAACCCGCATCAATGCTTCAATTAATCCTGCGTCACCCACGGCGTAACCCACGCGTAAACCAGCCAGGGAGCGTGATTTTGAGTAGGTGTGCGTCACCAGCAAATTGTGATATTGATTGACCAGTGAGACCGCTGACTCGGTTCCAAAGTCGACATAGGCTTCATCAATGACGACGACAGATTGTGTATTTGCCTGCAAGAGTCGCTCAATGTCCGCCAATGGCAGCGGAATACCCGTCGGTGCATTTGGATTCGGGAAAATAATACCGCCGTTAGGACGCATGTAGTCTTGCACCGTAATTTGAAACTGCGCATTCAGCGGAACGGTCTCGAACTGAATGCCATACAACCCACAATATACTGGGTAAAAACTGTAGGTGATATCCGGGAACAACAGTGGCTGATCATGTTTGAGCAAGGACTGGAACACATGCGCCAGCACTTCATCCGACCCATTCCCCACAAACACCTGACTGGGCTGCAAGCCATGATAGTCTGCAATCGCCACCTTTAGCCGACCAGAATCAGGGTCTGGGTACAGACGCAGACTATCAGCCGCTTCGGCCTGTAATGCCGCAATGACCTTGGGGCTAGGGCCGTATGGGTTTTCATTGGTATTGAGCTTGACCAGGTTTTGTAGCTTGGGCTGCTCGCCTGGCACATAAGGCGTCAAGTGATGAACTATGTCACTCCAGTATTGGCTCATTATTTACCTCTTACTTCAGGCGATATTCAGCACTGCGGGCATGGGCCTGCAAGCCTTCACCATACGCCAGTGTCGCTGCAATTTTGCCTAATGTCTGCGCCCCTGTGGATGACACCATAATCAGGCTGGAACGCTTCTGGAAGTCATACACACCCAGCGGCGAACTAAACCGCGCAGTCCTTGAAGTCGGCAATACGTGGTTAGGGCCGGCACAGTAATCACCCAGCGCCTCACAGGTATCGCGACCCATAAAGATGGCACCGGCGTGCTTGATCTGCTTGCTGAATGTCAGCGCATCGTCCATGGATAACTCCAGGTGTTCAGGCGCAATGTAGTTACAAATCTCGGCTGCTTCAGCCAGGTCTTTTACCTGAATCAAGGCGCCACGATTTTGCAATGAGGTACGGATAATCTCCTGACGCGGCATTTCGTCCACCTGGCGCTCAATACTTGCCTGTACTTGATCGAGGAATGCTGCACTCGGTGACAGCAAAATCGCTTGCGCCAATTCGTCGTGCTCGGCCTGACTGAACAAATCCATCGCCGTCCAGTCCGGGTTACTCTTACCATCACTGATGACCAGAATCTCAGACGGGCCAGCCACCATATCGATACCGACTACGCCGAAGACTCGGCGCTTGGCTGCAGCCACATAGGCATTGCCCGGGCCAACGATTTTATCAACCTGTGGGACGGTTTCAGTGCCATAAGCCAGGGCGCCCACGGCTTGGGCGCCGCCGATACAGAATACGCGGTCCACGCCGCATACTGCAGCCGCTGCCAACACCAACGGATTTTTCTCACCGTTAGGCGTAGGGACCACCATCACCAACTCCTGCACGCCAGCCACTTTAGCCGGGATCGCATTCATGAGCACGGAGGACGGATATGCTGCTTTGCCGCCCGGCACATACAACCCAACGCGGTCCAGTGCAGTCACTTGCTGCCCCAGCAAGGTGCCATCCGGCTCAGTATATTGCCACGATTGCATAATTTGTTTCTCGTGGTAGCTACGAACGCGCTCAGCTGCGGCTTGCAAAGCTTCGCGTTGCGCCACTGGCAGACTATTCAATGCTGCATGCAATTCAGCGTGAGGGATTTCCAGCGCGGCCAGACTGGCCGCATTGGTTTTATCAAACCGGTTGGTATATTCGAGCACAGCCGCATCGCCGCGTGCCTTTACATCCCTGAGGATATTGGCGACCACTTGGTCAATGTTGTCGTCCTGCGCTGTTTCAAAAGCCAGCAAGGCTTTCAGTTCAGCCTCAAAACCTGCGTCCTGCGTATTTAAACGTTTAATCTTCATAGATCTCAGTCAATTAATCTTTATGAATGGCGGCTAGTCTTTACGGATGGCACCGGCAAAGCTGTCAATAATTGGTTGTAGCAACGGACGGTTCACTTTATAAGACGCCTGATTAACCACCAAGCGCGAACTGATGGCACCAATCTCTTCCACTGCTTTGAGTTTGTTTGCGCGCAAAGTTCCCCCGGTACTGACCAGATCGACAATCGCATCGGCCAAACCAACCAACGGCCCCAGCTCCATCGAACCATATAGCTTGATCAGGTCCACATGCATGCCTTTAGCGGCAAAATGTTCGCGCGCCGTTTTCACATACTTGGTGACGACTTTAAGGCGTGCACCCTGGCGTATGCTTGCTTCATAATCGAAGTCTTCCCGTACAGCCACCATCATTTTGCAACGGGCAATATTCAGGTCCAGCGGCTGGTACAAACCCTCACCACCATGCTCATCCAAGACATCCTTGCCAGCAATCCCAATATCCGCTGCCCCGTATTGCACATAGGTCGGTACATCAGTGGCTCGCACGATCACGAGGCGCACATCTTCACGATTCGTCGGCAAAATTAGTTTGCGTGACGACTCAGGATCCTCCAAAGACTGAATGCCTGCCGCAGCCAGTAGCGGCGTCGTTTCCTCAAAAATGCGCCCTTTACTGAGAGCAATAGTAATCATGATTAATTCGATCTACGCACTTTGGCGCCCAGTTGATTCAATTTTTCTTCGAGTTTTTCATAGCCACGGTCCAGATGGTAGATGCGGTCTATCACCGTTTCACCATCAGCAACCAGACCAGCTAGCACCAGGCCGGCAGAAGCACGCAAATCAGTCGCCATCACACTGGCGCCTTCTAGCGCAGCAACGCCTTTGACCAGTGCCGTGTTGCCCTGGACGTCAATATTCGCTCCCATGCGCTGCAGTTCCTGCACATGCATAAAGCGGTTTTCGAAAATGGTTTCAATGACCGTAGACACCCCTTCTGCAACCGTATTCATAGCCATGAACTGCGCCTGCATATCGGTAGGAAATGCTGGGTGTGGCGCAGTGCGCACATTGACTGCTTTCAACTTGCCATCACTTTTAACGGTGATGCTATCGTTGTTATGACTAACACTGGCACCCGCCTCACGTAGCTTTTCAATCACTGCTTCCAGCAAATCGGCTCGTGCGTTTTTCAAGGTCACTTCGCCACCAGTCATGGCGGCAGCCACCATATACGTTCCGGCTTCAATCCGGTCACAGACGATATGATGCTGCGCACCATTCAACCGCTCTACGCCTTCAATAGTGATGGTATCGGTACCGGCACCCTTGATTCTGGCCCCCATTTTGTTGAGGCATTCGGCCAAATCAACGACTTCAGGTTCCTTGGCAGCATTTTCAAGCACAGTCGTGCCTTGCGCCAGGGCTGCGGCCATCATGAGGTTTTCAGTACCAGTCACAGTGACAAGATCCATATAATATTTGGCACCTTGCAGACGGCGGTTAGGCAGATGCAAGGTACTGGCCTGAATATAACCGTGCGTGATATGCATGGCGGCACCCATCGCTTGCAGGCCTTTAATATGTAGATCTACAGGACGCGAACCAATGGCACAGCCGCCTGGCAAAGAGACTCGCGCAGTACCAAACCGTGCAAGCAATGGTCCAAGCACCAGAATGGAGGCACGCATGGTTTTCACCATATCATAGGTCGCCTCAAACGAAGCCACATCACTGGCATCCAGGGTGACCTGATCGCCATTTTTGCTGACCTTGACGCCCATGGTGTCCAGCAATTTGAGTGTGGAAGCCACATCTCGCAACTCAGGCACGCCAGTCAAGGTGAATGGTGTTTCTGCCAGCAAACCCGCACATAAAATCGGCAAGGCAGCATTCTTGGCACCAGATACAACGACTTCGCCGTGCAAAGGCACGCCGCCCTCAATAATCAGTTTGTCCAAAATTATGCTTTCGCCAACAGTTCTTGCAATTCGCCACTTTGATACATGCTACGCATAATGTCGGCACCACCAATAAACTCACCGCCTACATACAGCTGTGGAATCGTCGGCCAGTTTGCATACTGTTTGATACCTTCACGGATATCCATATCCTGCAATACGTCGACGGCAACGAACTCAGCGCCACACGCCGTAAGAATTTGCGCAGCCACGCTGGAAAATCCACATTGTGGGAATTTCGGGCTACCTTTCATGTATAACACCACCTTGTTGTTGGTCACGGTGTCTTTAATTTGTGCTTGTGCGTCCATTTTCATTTACTCCACTATTCAGTCAAAAACGCCTCAGGCTTGCATCTGCTGCCATTGCGTCGGGGTATAGGTTTGCATAGACAGTGCGTGAATTTCGGCGCGCATACGGTCACCTAATACGGCATACACCAATTGATGCTGTTGCACCATGCGCTTACCTTCAAACGCCGGACTGACAATCACCGCATCAAAATGGGTGCCGTCATCGCCGTTCACTTTCAGGTATTCACATTCCAGGCCATTGCGGATATAAGCCTCAAGTTGCGCTGCTGTTAACACAAAACCACCTATTCAAGAAAATGCAGACTGAACTGGCAGGAAAGTCATTCCTGCCAGTTCAGCTAACTGCGTAATTTATAACCGGATTTTAACATCTTTAGGCATAGCCACGCCAATGCCAGCAAGAAGCCAGCCACGACGGCCAGGCTCAACCATGGCGAAACATCACCCTGACCAAAGAAGCCATACCGAAATCCATCTATCATGTAGAAAAACGGATTCAACTGCGACACGGCCTGCCAGAACGGCGGCAAAGAATGGATCGAGTAAAACACGCCAGACAAAAATGTCAGCGGCATGATGACAAAGTTCTGGAATACGGCCATCTGGTCAAATTTATCGGCCCAGATCCCGGCAATGACGCCAAAAGTGCCTAGCAAGGCACTTCCACAGAGTGCAAATGTGATAATCCACCACGGATGCTGAGTAGGTACATCGACGAAAAATAAGGCAACCAGATAAATACTTAGCCCAACCAGCAGACCACGTATCATGGACGCTGCTAAAAACGCGACAAAGAATTCCAGGGTCGTCAGCGGTGTTAGCAAGAGGAACACAATATTACCCATGACTTTGGACTGGATCAGGCTAGATGAACTATTGGCAAATGCATTTTGCAGCAAAGACATCATCATCAGGCCCGGTACCAGGAAAGCAGTATAACTAACCTGGTCATAGACTTTGACATGCGACTCCAATACATGCGAAAAAATGAGCAGGTATAACAAAGCCGTTAAAATTGGGGAGGCAATCGTCTGGAAGGCGACACGCCAGAAACGCAATAGCTCCTTTTTAAAAAGGGTATACATGCCACGCCGCTGTGGGCTGATTTTATCGTCCAGCCAGAAGAAAGGATTCAGCCACTTCATGCTTGCGCCCCTTTCTGATTGCCAACCAGGTTCAAAAACACATCTTCCAAATCCACCTCTTGCAATTGCATATCCTGTACCACCACATTTGCTTCACGCAGCGTGCTTAATACGGTTTCCACTTGGGACAATTCAGACAATGCCAACACGAACTCGTCACCATTCTGCTGCTTGAGTAAGGACTGCAATTGATTTGGCAGTGCGCCCGCAAGCCTGAGTGACAATTGCTTGGCAGCATGACTTTTGAGTAAGGCACGCGTAGTATCCAGCGCCACAATCTTACCCTGCTTCATCATGGCCACCCGTTCGCACAGAGTTTCCGCTTCTTCCAGATAATGCGTGGTCAGTATAATCGTATGCCCTTGCTGGTTGAGTTTCTGGATAAATGCCCACAGCATTTGACGCAATTCAACATCCACGCCAGCAGTCGGTTCATCCAGCACAATCACCGGCGGCTTGTGCGCCAATGCTTGTGCTATCAAGGCGCGGCGTTTCATACCGCCGGAGAGTTTGCGCATATTGGTATAGGCTTTATCAGTCAGACCCAGGCCTTCAATGACCTCATCGACCCATTCATCATTTTCCGGACCATGGCCAAAATAGCCTGCCTGAAAGCGCAACATTTCACGCACATTAAAAAACGGGTCAAATACCAGCTCTTGCGGGACAACACCCAGGGCACGACGCGCTTGCTGATAGTCGGTTTGTACATCATGCCCCATGATGCGAATACTGCCGCTCGTCGGCTGCAACAATCCTGCCAACAAATTAATCAAGGTAGACTTACCCGCTCCGTTGGGACCGAGCAAGGCAAAGAATTCGCCTTGCTCAATGTGCAAATCAATGCCCCTGAGCGCCTCGAAGGCTCCGAAACGTTTGGTAATCCCTGTGATCTCTATGGCTGCAGCCACGTATACCCTTTCGCTATCCCAAAAAAACGAAACCCCACCTCGTCAGAGCTGGGGCTGTTAGACTTGATTTTCAACTAATTCAACAGAAATTCGTCAACACCATAAAGCTGCATCAGACTTCGAAGATTGTCAGGCACCCCAATCACTGATACTGGACTGGCTTGGGTATGCTGATGGTTTAATTGCCGCTGAATTTCCAGGATCAGGCTGACTGCTACGGTATCAACTTCATCCACCTTGGAAAAATCCAGGGATAATGGCGGCTCAAGACGCAACGTCTGCAACTGGTTCAGGGTTTCAGTGATGTTACCAATCAGCAGATTGCCACTGAAATGCAATGTGTTCTGTTGTTGCGTAATCTGAGCCACAAACTTCTCCGGTGTCATGAATACCACGAACGATTACTTGCCAGTGGCCGCTTTGTTCTTGTCGGCCAGTTTCTTGGTCAGGCTATCCAGACCATTCTGGCGAATTTCCTGGGCAAACTGGCTACGGTAGTTGGTCACGAGGCTGACGCCTTCAATGACGATATCATACACTTTCCAGTCTTCACCTTTTTTCCCCAGAGTGTAATCAACACCAATCGGGTCACCGCCTGGTTGCTGGATCGCGGTTTTCACTGTGGCAGATTCAGCACCTGCTTCCATACGGAAGGGTTTGTACTCAATTACCTGGTTTTTATATTTGGACAAGGCTGTTGCATAAGTGCGCAACAACAATGTCTTAAACTCTGCCTGGAATGCGGTTTTTTGCTCTGGCGTTGCATTAGTCCAGTTTTTACCCAACACTAAACGGGAAACTTTTTCAAAGTCAAAGTTGGGCAGGATTTTTTCTTCTGCGAGGGCGAAAATCTTTTGCTGGTTGCCAGCCTGGATATCTTTGTCATTTTTAATGACTTCTATCACATCATCAGCTGTTTTTTTCACCAACTGATCTGGCGTCATACCTGCCATTGCCACACTGCTTACCAGCCACATGGCAACTGCCATCCACCATTTTTTCATCGCTTTCCCTTTATCAATTTGTTTAGTTATTTACCAATCTTGTCCAATGGACTGGCATCTAACGCATCAGCACCGGATTCGGTTGATGCTGTTTTACTCGACTTATCGTCACCTTCAGTCGCCTTGCTGTAAAGGAACTGGCTAATCAGTTTTTCCAGCACTACGGCATCCTGCGTTTGAGAAATCTTGTCACCATTTTTCAGGTTACTCTCATCTCCACCAGCCTCCAGACCAATATATTGCTCACCCAACAGGCCTGCAGTATAAATATTGGCAAAGGTATCTTTTGGAAAGTTGTAACGTTTGTCGATGTTCAGACTCACAACGGCCTCATAAGTTTTGGCATCAAAGCCAATATCTCCCACACGACCAACCACGACACCTGCACTTTTAACCGGTGCGCGAGGTTTAAGACCACCAATATTCTCAAAGTTCGCGGTGACCATATAGGTGTCACCAAGATTGCTGGTAGTCAGGTTACCTACTTTCATCGCCAGCCCTAGTAAAGCGGCCAATCCCAAAGCGACAAAAATGCCCACCCATAAATCTATTGTTGTTCTTTCCATGATTAATTCCCCGTAAATTCCTGATGCTAAACCGCGATCATGAACGACGTTAATATAAAATCCAGCCCCAGCACAGCCAGCGAGGAAGTGACGACTGTGCGCGTTGTGGCACGACTCACTCCTTCTGCCGTCGGTGGCGCATCATACCCTTCAAACAAGGCAATCATGGTACAGGCCACGCCAAATACCAGGCTTTTGAACACCCCATTCAAAATATCGTATTCCCAATCGACATTGGCCTGCATTTGCGACCAGAAGGCTCCGGCATCTACGCCGATCAAGGGCACGGCCACCAGGTAGCCGCCGAGTATCCCCACCATGGAGAACAAGGTGGCCAGCACTGGCATGGCGATCACCCCGGCCCAGAAGCGCGGCGCAATCACACGCGCAATCGGGCTCACAGCCATCATTTCCATGGCCGACAATTGCTCAGTGGCTTTCATTAGGCCAATTTCTGCGGTAATTGCAGTACCCGCGCGGCCAGCAAACAACAGCGCAGTGACAACAGGACCCAGCTCACGCACCAGTGCCAACGCCACCAGCACGCCAATCGCTTCAGAGGAACCATATTTTTGCAGCGTATGGTAGCCCTGCAAAGCCAGCACCATGCCTACAAAGAATGCTGATACAAGGATGATGATCAGTGACAATACGCCCGTGAAATACACTTCACGTATAGTTAACCGGAAGCGGCGGAAGCTTTCACCTGACGAGATCAGCGTGAGCCCAAATAAACGGGCACCCGCGCCAAGACGCCAGATTTTATTGATACAACCGGCACCCAGCCTGGAAAACAGGCGCTTGAGCTTATGCAAAACCATTAGCGTGCACCCCGCAACAAACTGGCGTGGTATTCAGGCGCAGCATAATGAAACGGGACAGGCCCGTCTTTCTCACCGTGTACAAACTGGTGTATGAAAGGTAATTCTGATTGGCGCAAGTCATCAGGCGTCCCTTCTGCCGCAACCACACCATCAGCTACAAAGTAGACGTAGTCTGCAAACTGGAAGGTCTCTTCAACGTCATGCGTCACAATAATGGAGGTAGCGCCCAAGACATCATTCAAGCTACGGATCAAATCGCAAATCACGGCCATGGAAATGGGGTCCAGCCCGGCAAAGGGCTCGTCATACATGATAATACTGGGGTCAAGTGCAATCGCGCGCGCCAGGGCTACGCGCCTGGCCATCCCACCGGACAACTCAGTTGGCATCAAGGCATGTGCGCCGCGCAAACCGACTGCGTTCAATTTCATCAGCACCAGATCACGGATCATGCTTTCAGGCAAACTGGTATGCTCTCGCATGGGGAAAGCCACGTTTTCGTACACAGACAAATCGGTAAACAAGGCCCCATGCTGGAATAGCATGCCCATTTTACGGCGCAGGCGGTAAATACCTTCACGGTCTTGCTCATGGACGACTTCGCCGCATACATTCACACGACCCTTGGTCGGTTTAAGTTGCCCGCCAATCAGGCGCAGTAACGTGGTTTTGCCACTGCCGCTGCCTCCCATAATGGCCACGACCTTACCTTTAGGGAAAGTCATGTTGATGCCTTTATGCAACAAGCGACCTTTATACCCGAAAGACAGGTCCTGAATTTCTACAATTGCGTTTGCCATAGGGAATGGTTGATTTAAAACGGCTCTTATTCTAAAGCAGAATGGAGTTAAATGAGTGTATGTATCTTTTATAAAACAAAAAGCCTGAGAAACCAGGCCTTTTGTTACAAATTTATGTTGTATTCTACACTAAAAACTCATGCAAACTAAGTAAGGCGTCCCCGCAACGGGCGCTGCCTCTCCCACTCCCGGCGTGCCATTGACCAATATGCGCATCGCGCCACTATTGCCTGCACCATCATCCAGCAAGGTATCCAGTTGTAGCGCATAGCGCCCTAGTATCCCGTCCGAACACATGGCGTGGGCACTATTAAATGTATTGGCCGTCACAGCAGTCAATGCAGTGGCACTGGTGAGTCCGAGCTGGCCACCTTCGCTATTACGTGGCAAATATTGTGCACTGGCAACATTAGCTGCCCCTGTCGCCAAACCAGCCAATCGCAAATGCTGCCATATCAAAAATGACTCATCCGTATTGGTGTTTGAATTCCACGTGCCTTCAATCAAACCGTTCTGCTGCTGCCCAACGGTAGTGGCAACTACACCTGCCACATGAGTGTCCGCGGCATGATCATCGCCGGGTAACGCACGGAACCTGTCCTGATACCCATAAAAATAAGCAGGAATATTCCGAAAATCACTTGCCAGACTTTTCACTTTTGCATTCGCAATCAACTCTTGACCACGCATCACGCCAGCCAACAACAAGCCTGCGATCACCAGCACAATGGCCAATTCAATTAAACTAAATCCCAGCTCCTTTTTCATATCGAATTCCCCTTATATTCAAGTAATAAAAATATAACTTCCGCCCCCAGCTTCCAAGTCAGGCGAAAGCCGCTGAAGCAGCGCAAACAATATTAACACTAATTAATAAATATTAATATTTACAAAGGAAATAAGAGAGGACGAAACGAAAAAAACGGGCGGATACCTATGCATCCGCCCGTTCAAGGAAAATATTTTCTGTGTCAATTACAAGGTGCCGTAAGAATGTAACCCACTCAGGAACATATTCACCCCCAAGAAAGCAAAAGTAGTGACCAGCAAGCCGACCAGCGCCCACCAGGCCAACACCGAGCCGCGCAAACCCTTCATTAAACGCAAATGCAACCAGGCAGCGTAGTTAAGCCACACAATCAGGGCCCAGGTTTCCTTGGGGTCCCAAGACCAGTAACCGCCCCAAGCCTCAGCCGCCCACATCGCACCCAGAATGGTCGCGATGGTAAAGAAGGCAAAGCCGATGGCAATTGCCTTGTACATTAGGTCATCCAGCACATGCAGCGCTGGCAGACGGCTGGCCAGCACCCCACGCTTAGCCAGCAGATAAGCCCCGGCAACCATGGCTGCCAGCGAAAATGAGCCATAGCCTATGAAATTGGCCGGTACATGTATCTTCATCCAGTAACTTTGCAAGGCTGGCACCAATGGCTGGATTTCGTTGGCATGCCGGTCGAAGGTATACCACAGGATAAAACCCACTGCGGCATTGATCACCACCAGGACAAACCCGCCCAACTGGCGTGTATTGAACAATTTTTCATAATGCAGGTACAGCAGGGATGTGATCAGGCAAAACAGGATAAAGACCTCATACAGATTGCTGATAGGAATATGACCTACATCCGGGGCAATCAAGTAAGACTCATACCAGCGCACCATCAGACCAACAAAACCGAACAAGGTCGCGGTCCATGTCAATGCTGAAGCCACTTTGGCAGTGAACGCAGATTTCTGGAAAAGGGCCAGCCAATAGGTCAGCATAGCCAATACAAACAGCACATTCATCCACATGACGGCTGACTGGCTGGCGAGCAGGAACTTCAGCAGGAAGCGCTGGCCACCATTGGCGAGATCACCCTGATAGCTGTATACCGCCAGTAAACTGAGTATTGCCACACCCAGCACCAATCGCGCAACCGCCGTCCAGCGCCAACCCATGTAGCTAAACAAAGCAACCGCACCAAACAAAAAGCTGACTTCGTAGACATCCATAAAGCTCGCATAACGCTGGTAAGAGAATATCCCTCCCGCCAGCAGTAACACTGCATATATCCAGTCAAACTTGCTCAATGATTGCCAAAACGATGTTGGCTTTACTGATAATGATGTATTCATTGCATTCCCCTCTTCATTCCGTCAGGCGGATGGTGTTGCTTGCAACACGCTAGCCAGTTGCTGCTGCATACGCGCAAAGTCCTGATCCAAATCCATATTCTTACGGTTAGACGACATTGCCAGCAAAACTTCCTGCTGTGCAGGTTTGATCAATAACCAGACGCGACGTTCCTTGATGTAGAACATGGCAAAAATCCCCAGCACCAACATGACCGAACCCAAATATACCCAATTTTGCCCAGGTGACCGGGTTAGCTGGAAGCCACTAGCCTGCTTCAAAGTGTAATCCTTTAACTGGAAATAATACGGTGTGCCATAAAAAAACAAATCATTCATGGCATTGAGACTGTCCTGCACAAAGGCCACTGTTGCCTCATTCTCAGGAGCAGCGGGCAGTTGACGCTGGGCACGGCTCATCTGGTAGCCCTGCAAGGCTGCCCGGTTGAGTAATTTCAGGTAGGTTTGTGCTGCTTGCTCACGCTGATCTTTGGGCACAGCGCTTTCAATAATGCGCGACAACTCACTGTAACCACCTTGCTTAAACGTCAGCAGCAAATGTTGCAGGCTTTGTTCAAACTGCGCCTTCAATGATGCATTATCACCTGGCATTTGCTTGGCTACCTGGCTGGCAATGTTGGCAATCTCCTGGTCATTCCGCAACATCTGGCGCAGGTGCATAAAACCCGTGATTTCCATCTCATCATCTGCCGGAATGCGTAGATACTTGAATTCATCTTGTACAGTCTCACGCATGCCTGAGACAAAATAAGCACGGCCATCCAGTTGCAGTGGCTGCATATAATTCACATACTCACGTGCCTGGCCGCTGGCATTACGCAATTTCAATGTCGTGTTAGGGCCCACGTTATGTGGCTTGCCTTTACCATCGGGAGACAGGTTCAAAATATTGAACTGACGGAATTCGTTAAACTCCACCGTCATTTTCTGCGCACCGTCACCCAGGGAGCCTTTTTGCAGGATCACGCCGTCAATATCAAATCCATCCGACTTAGCAGCAGATAAATCCCATAGTTTGAATTTGAGTTGCGAACCACCATCCTGAAAGTCAGACTGGTAGATGGCAATGCCTTTGTAAATGTATGGATGGTTTACGCGTATCGTCGCCGCAATCGGCTTAGTCAATTCCGGGTCGGTAATTTCGATATCGCTCTCAAACGACTTTGGCATCCCGGTTGCATAATGCTCAATACGAAAATCCTTGAGCGCCACGGTGAAAGGCAGGTCTTGCACCAAATAGCCATCACGCACGCGCACAAAGGCCACGTTATCCCGCTCACCTTCCGGCAAAGTCATATTGGCACGAAACGACAGGTTATTGACGCTCAGGCGGCTTTCTTCAGGCACCTTGCGCGAGGAAATGTCGCGGGTTTCGATTTTCTTCAAACCCAGGAGTTCTTGTACCTTGAATGGCAAATTGCCGTCCAGCAAACCACCGAAACAGATCACAACAATGGCAACATGCGTAAAGATATACCCCAGGCGCTGATGAGTGCCCAGTTTGGCAGCAATCAGCACATCGCCGTTGCCCTGCTGCTGGGTCTTGAAGCGGTAGCGCTCTGAGGTTAAAAACGCGCCTAACTTCTCTTGCAAAATGGCGGGAGATTGCTGCGCAGGCAGGCTGGCCTGATGGCTGAACAAACGCAATGACTTTTCGGTGGCATTTTCTTTATAGACTTGCCACTCCTTGATCATGAGCGGTGCATTACGGATCACACACAAGGTGGTCGAAATCACCAGGAACAACAGAATCACCAGGAACCAGGCCGCATGATAAACATCCAGCAACCCCAGCATTTCAAACATCTCAAACCAGAACTGACCAAACTTGACGATGTAATTGGTATAGGGCTCGTTTTGCTTGAGCACCGTACCAATAATTGATGCAATGCCCAACAGCGTTAACAGGCTGACTGCAAAGCGCATGGAACTCAGTAGCTCATAAACACGCTGCGACAAAGAAACGGGTGTTTTCAAAACATTCTCTTCAAAATGGATGGATAAGGTTAAACCAGTTTTTGTTAGCCCGGCATGACACTAACGCCAGGTGCGCACATGTGGACGACATCCGTGGCGAAAGGTTGCATGACCAACCAGTAAAAAAAGGTGGCCTCAGCCACCTTTTTTGCTTTCAACTGAATTAACGAAGGCCTTGGATATAATCTGCCACTGCCTGCATTTCAGCATCACTCATTTTTGCGGCAATGGTCATCATCATTGGCGCATTAGCACGCTCACCAGTGCGGAAAGTTCTCAACTGCTGCACGGTGTAGTCGCTATGCTGACCAGCCAGGCGTGGAAACTGTTTTGGCAAGCCGGCGCCAGTGGCGCCATGACAGGCTGCACAAGCAGGCACTTGGGTAGCTGCTATGCCACCGCGGTAAATCTTCTCGCCCAGAGACCCTTTGCCATTACTTTTCGCCTTGGCCAGTTTGATACTCTGGCTGGAGAAATATTTGGCCAAGCCTTCCATATCCTCCTGGCTTAATGCACCGGCAATCCCGGACATCACTGCGTTGGCTCGCGTACCTTCCTTGAAATTGGCCAACTGCTTGACCAGGTACTCGGGATGTTGCCCGGCAAGTTTCGGATTGGTGGTAATGACGCTGTTACCATCTGCACCGTGGCAGGCTGCACAAACATTTTGCACAATTTTTTCCGGGCCATTGACGGCTGGCGCGGCTTCCGCTGAGGCAGCCTCCTCAGCAAATACTGGTTGCACACCCATGGCAAACAGTACAAACAATCCTGCTTTAAAACTATTCAACATCATTCTCAATGCCCCAACGTTTTTATTCGGCGTCATTTTATCAAACAAACCTTGTTCGTGATAGCATGCACAGCTGAATAGTCTATAAAACCTTGAGGCAACTCAACTCCATCATGCCAGTTTTCCAAAATGCCCGCTTTCACTTATCGGCACACCACCTCAGAGACTTACCGCCAGCCAGCGGGATTGAAGTCGCATTTGCGGGACGCTCAAATGCGGGCAAATCCAGTGCATTGAACACTTTAGCCAATCACAACCGCCTGGCATTCGTCAGCAAACAGCCCGGCCGTACACAATTGATTAACTTTTTCACGCTGGGGGATGACAGACATCTGGTGGACTTACCCGGATATGGATACGCAAAAGTCCCGGAAGCAATGCGCGCGCATTGGCAAACCGTGCTTTCACGCTACCTGAGTGAGCGGCAAAGCCTGGCAGGATTGGTACTAGTCATGGACAGCCGCCACCCGCTGACACCTCTGGATAGGCAGATGCTGGACTGGTTTTGCCCCTCAGGCAAACCCGTACACGTATTGCTGACTAAAAGTGACAAGCTTTCTCGTAGCGAATCAACCATCACACTCGGCAAAGTGCGCAAAGAACTCCATAGCGGCTGGGGGGATAAGATCACGGTGCAACTTTTCTCCAGCCTGAAGAAACAAGGTGTGGACGAAGCAGAAAAAGTCCTGGGTGAATGGTTTTTCGGCAACGAAGCCGGGATGCCAGAAGAAACCGCTCCCACCGAATAAAAAAGCAGACCGAAGTCTGCTTTTTTATTTTTCAAAGTTCGCCATCAAACCCGTTTAAACACCAAATCCCAAACACCATGACCTAACTTCAGGCCACGGTTTTCAAACTTTGTCAGTGGACGATAGACAGGTTTTTCAGCGTAATCTACAGCCGTATTTTGCAATTGCGGCTCACCTTGCAACACCTCTAACACCCATTCAGCATACTCCTGCCAGTCAGTCGCCACATGAATGTAAGCGCCCGCTTTCAACTTGGAGCATAACAGCTTAACAAACTCAGCCTGAATTAAGCGGCGCTTGTGATGGCGTTTTTTATGCCAAGGATCGGGGAAGAAAATATGTACGCCATCCAGCACAGCCTCTCCCAGCATATGTTGCAGCACCTCGACGGCGTCGTGCTGAATGATGCGGATATTGTTAATATCCCCTTCTTGCATCAACTTGAGCAGGCTACCCACCCCTGGCGTATGCACTTCAACCGCGAGGAAATCACAGTCAGGTAACGTCTGCGCAATTTTGGCAGTGGCGTCGCCCATGCCAAACCCGATTTCAAGAATTTTCTTGCTGTCGGCTCGGCCAAACGCCTGATTTAAATCCAACGGCTGATCGGCATATTCAATACCAAAGGTCGGCCACGCCGTTTGCAAAGCTCGCTCCTGCCCCTTGGTCAAACGCCCCTGGCGCAGCACAAAACTGCGAATACGGCGTTGATAAGGCGCTTCTGAAGATTCTGGGATAGGATCAATATCGGTCATGGGGCGCATTATACTTTAAGAGCCTGTTTTCCTTCGACCCCATCCCAAAGAATGACTTTATTACGCAACACTCAAAAAACCATCACAACTGATGCCTTTTATCCCCACTCATAAACCCAACCAGCGGTTCACTCAACCCCTTACTCAACGCCAGTACCTTAAACAACTCCCCCATCTCCGCAGGTGATAGCAACTTTTGTACTGCCGCCACCATCGGCAAATAACGCGCACTCTCTTCCGGCGAAACCTGTTGCAGCAATTGCAGAATGCCACAGTTGATTAAAAATTGCGCCTGGTTGGTATAACCTGCACAGGTCAACCCATGTGCCAACGCCGTTTCGGCCATGGCAGTGAAATCGACATGCGCAGTAATATCCTGCAAGCCGGGATAAACAAGTGGATCATCATGCGCATAATGCTGGTAATGGCACATCAAAGTGCCTTGTGTACGTTGCGGATGGTAGTACTCACTCGCAGCAAAACCATAGTCCAGCATCAAAATCAACCCACGCCCTAACATCGCTGCAAGACTGGCGATGAGACCTTGTGCTGCCGGACAAACTTCCGTGGTGTAGCCATCAGGTAAAGGGTCGGAATCGATAGCTTGAACTAATGAGGCATGTTGCAATGGCCGTAGCTGCGAAACTAGGCCGGACTCAAAAGCAACGCCCCGTTCTTGCCAAACGCCCTTCTGCCAGGTCAGCACATGTACCGGAATCGCATCCAGCACCTCATTACCAATCACCACGCCATCAAAGTTAGCTGGCAACTCATCCAGCCATTGCAGGCGTGAGAATAAAGATTCAGGCAACAGTTTTTTCAGGCTATCCTGTTGCCTTTGGCGCAAGTTAGCGCTTACCTCAAGAATAAAATAATGTGGTGGCAATTGCCCTAGCGCTTCAAGTTGGAGCAACAGCCCTGCTGCCAACTTACCTGTCCCTGCCCCAAGCTCCAGCACATTTCCGGCAGTTTCTTGCAACCCTTGACCAACCTGATTGGCAAGCGCTTGCGCAAACAGCGGCGAAATCTCAGGCGCGGTGACAAAATCTCCGCCGCGACCGAACTTATTCGCTTCTCCACTGTAATAGCCAAGGTGCGGCGTATAAAGGGCCATTTGCATATACTCAGCAAATGGAATCCAGCCGCCCTGTTGCCTGATAGATTGTTGAATGTGGGCGAGTAACTTGTCGCTATGCTGTTGCGCCCCGGCATCCAGCGCGGGCAATCGTGTAGAAATCGGTTGAGCAGTCATTCAACCATTATAATGTGAGCTGTCTAGAATAAAGAGACTAATGTGAACGCTGATTCCCAGACTAAAGTTGTGCTGATTACAGGGGGTGCCAAACGGGTGGGCGCCTCCATTACACGCGAACTGCATCGCCAAGGTGCCAGCATCATGCTGCACTACCACACCAGCGAAACTGAAGCCATTGCGCTACAAGCCGAACTGAATCAGATCCGCCCCAACAGCGCTGCCATCACGCAATGCAACTTGCTGGAAACCGATTGCATTCCGGCGCTGGTGGCTGCCACGCTGCAAACCTTCGGCAGACTGGATGCCCTGGTGAATAACGCTTCCAGCTACTACCCTACTGAGCTTGGCAGCATACAGCTTGAACAATGGGAAGACCTGATGGGCAGCAATCTCAAAGCCCCCCTGTTTTTAAGCCAGGCGGCAGCGGATGCGTTGCAGGCCAGTGGTGGTTGTATCGTCAATATTACCGACATGCATATTGAGCGCCCCAAGAAACACTACATTGTGTATAGCGCCGCAAAAGCGGGCCTGGTCAGCCTGACCAAATCGCTGGCCCAGGAGCTGGCACCCAAAGTGCGCGTCAATGCAGTGGCGCCAGGGCCCGTGTTATGGCCCGACAACAATCAGGAGTTTGATGAGCAATATCGCCAGCAAGTGATTAACCAGACCTTGCTTAAACGTACTGGCGAGCCCAGTGATATCGCCAAAGCGGTAAAGTTTTTAATTTACGATGCGCCATTTGTTACCGGCCATGTCCTCGCCGTAGATGGCGGCCGCCATTTGAGCATTTAAGGGCTGGCGCGTGACAATGCCAAGTCAGCAAATCATCACCATTCATGCCAATGCGCCAGCCAAGCCTGCTCTAGGCCAGGCGTGCAATGGTTGCGGGGTCTGCTGCGCGGCTGAACCTTGCCCGGTAAGCCTCACCTTGCTCTGGCCGCATCAAGCGCCGTGTCGGGCGCTGATCTGGCACGAACACAAGCAACGCTATTTTTGCGGCATGGTCAGTGACCCGGCCCGTTTTCTGCGCTGGTTACCTGGCTGGCTTAACCTTGCCGCAAGTCGTTTATTTAAACGCTGGATCGCTGCCGACACTGTCTGTGACGCAGACGTAGAATTATCTGAATAAAATCAACTCGAATAATCAAAGACTTAGCGTGACTTTAGCTTGCTTTCCGCTATAATGCGCGCCTATGAAGATCAAACATTATCCAGACGACGTCAGCCAAAACTTCCTCAAGTTGCGTAATCAACTGATTAGCGCCACGGGCAAGGCCATTGGCGATTACAACATGATTGAAGAGGGCGACACCGTGCTTGTGTGCATGAGCGGCGGCAAGGATAGCCACGCCATGCTGATGATTTTGCTGGCCTTGCAGGAACGCGCGCCCATCAATTTCAAGCTGATCGCCATGAATCTGGACCAGAAACAGCCTGGCTTTCCGGCCGATGTGTTGCCCGCCTACCTGGATAAACTGGGGGTGGAATACCGTATTGTGGAAGCGGATACTTATTCTATCGTCAAAGAAAAAATTCCTGAAGGTAAAACCACTTGCAGCCTTTGTTCACGCTTGCGCCGCGGCATTATCTATACCACGGCCCAACAATTGGGCGCCAACAAAATTGCACTGGGCCACCACCGTGATGATATTGTGCAAACCTTGTTTCTGAATATGTTTTATGGCGCCAAGATGAAAGCCATGCCGCCCAAACTGGCGACCAACCGCGGTGAATTCATGGTGATCCGCCCGTTGGCTTACTGCGCCGAAAAAGACATTGCGTCTTATGCGCGCGGCATGCAGTTCCCGATTATTCCATGCGACTTGTGCGGCAGCCAGGAAAACCTGCAGCGCCAGAAAGTCAAAGATATGTTGAACAATTGGGAACGAGAACAGCCGGGAAGAATCAATAATATTTTCCGTGCGATTGGCAATGTGGAGCCTTCGCACCTGGCTGACTTCGATTTGTATGACTTCAAGCATTTGAGCCAGGCCAAAGAGGAGGACGAAGACCCGATGTTTGACCATGAAAAATTTTCGTCTAACGACATGGCGCTTACCATTGCCACCCAGGATGACAAACGCATTGAATTTGCGCGCAAGCCTTTCCCGGTTGCGGTCACCACTGAGGAATAACACAATGTTTTGGTGCAGAAAGACTTTAATGTCAGACTTTCCGCACCGATATATTGTCTAGTCGTTAAAACGCTTGCTATTATCTAGCCAACTCTTATACAGACCGCGCAATGTCAAAACTGCTGATCGTTGAATCTCCTTCCAAGGCCAAAACCCTCAAAAAATATTTGGGCGGTGATTTTGAGGTCCTGGCTTCTTACGGGCACGTGCGCGACCTGATCCCCAAAAACGGCGCGGTTGACCCGGCACAGCAATTCGCGATGAAGTACGACATCATCGACCGCAATAGCAAACACGTCGATGCCATTGCCAAAGCGGTTAAGAATGCCGACAGCATTTACCTGGCAACCGACCCGGACCGCGAAGGGGAAGCGATTTCCTGGCATATTGCCGAGATTCTGGCCGAGAAAAAACTGATTAAAAACAAGCTGCTCAAACGCGTCGAATTTAACGAGATCACGCAGACGGCGGTAAAACATGCCATTGACCATCCGCGCGACATCTCGATGGACCTGGTCAATGCGCAGCAAGCGCGCCGCGCGCTGGATTACCTGGTGGGCTTTAATCTTTCGCCGTTGCTGTGGAAAAAAATCCGCCGCGGGCTGTCTGCGGGCCGCGTACAAAGCCCGGCCTTACGCCTGATTGTCGAGCGAGAGCTCGAAATCGAAGCCTTTACCAGCCAGGAATACTGGAGCATCCACATGAGCGCGCTCAAGCATGCGCATGGGTTCGATGCCAAGCTGATACAGCTCAATGGCCAGAAAGTAGAGCAATTCACGGTCACCAACCATGACCAGCAGGCAGATATCGTCGGTAAGCTGTTACTAGCCTCTGCCGGTAAAACGACGGTGACGCGTGTTGAGAAAAAGCAACGCAGCCGCAGCCCGGCCGCACCATTCACCACCTCCACCCTGCAACAGGAGGCCGTACGCAAACTCGGCTTTACCACCAGCCGCGCCATGCGGGTGGCACAGCAACTGTATGAAGGCATGGACGTTGGCAGCGGCACGGTGGGGTTGATTACCTATATGCGTACCGACTCGTTCAGCCTGGCCACTGAAGCCGTGATGCAAATCCGTGACTACGTGAAAAAGCACTTTGATGCAGACTACCTGCCCAAAGCGCCCATCATGTACAAAACTAAAGCCAAAAATGCGCAAGAGGCGCACGAGGCGATCCGGCCCACTGACATTACACGTACACCTGCCAGCGTGCGTCAGTACCTGAACGACGAACAATTCAAATTGTATGAAATGATCTGGAAGCGTACCTTGGCTTGCCAGATGACACAGGCCAAATATGACGCCGTCAGTGTCGACCTGTCGGTAGGCAGCGAGGCTAATCTGTTTCGCGCCAGTGGTCAGACCCTGATTTTCCCGGGCTTTATTGCCGTCTATATGGAAGGCAAGGACGACGACAAGGATGACGAAGACGCAGAAGCGAAATTGCCGCATCTGGAAACTGGTGAGATACTGACGGTAGAGAAGATTTTCGGTGAACAGCACTTTACCGAACCACCGCCGCGGTATTCTGAAGCCAGCCTGGTCAAGGCGCTGGAAGAATATGGCATCGGTCGCCCTTCAACCTATGCCAGTATTATTTCTACCCTGCAAGACCGCGAATATGTATTGCTCGATAAAAAGCGCTTTACACCAACTGATGTCGGCCGTGTCGTCAATAAGTTCCTGACCGAGCACTTTACCCAATATGTCGACTATGACTTTACGGCTAAGCTCGAGAACGAGCTGGATGAGATTGCGGAAGGCAACCTGGAATGGGTGCCAGTCATGGACAAATTCTGGCAAGGCTTTAACCAGCAGATTCAAGTCAAAGCCGATGTTGAACGTCCTGGCAATGAACTGATCGACGAGTTCTGCCCAAAATGCGGCCGCCAGTTGCAGAAACAGCTTAGCCGTTATGGCAGCTTTATCGGCTGTACCGGCTATAACGCGACACCTAAATGCGATTACAAACGCAATCTGGATGGTGAAGTCAATAACGCGAGCGAGCCTACCGTCATTGGCCTGGATGCAGAGACGCAGAAGGAAATCTACCTGATGAACGGCCCTTATGGTCCATATCTACAGGTCGGCCAACCGGTTGAAGGCGAAAAGAAAAAGCCTAAGCGCGTCAGCATTCCCAAAGAGATACCGCTGAGCCAGATCAATATTGATACGGCAAACATGCTACTGAGTTTGCCGCGTGACCTGGGCCAACACCCTGAAACAGGTAAAAAAATTGTCGCAAATATCGGCCGCTTCGGGCCTTATGTGAACCATGATGGCAAGTTTAAATCGATCCCAAAAACCGAGAGCGTCTTCAGCATAGACCTTGAAGGTGCAGTCAAACTGCTGGCAGCTGCCGGTGGCCCTGCCCCACTGGCAGACCTGGGTGAACACCCATCAGGCGAAGGACGGATTGAGGTATTTTCAGGACGTTTTGGCCCCTACGTACAACATAATGGCATTCGTGCAACGCTGCCTAAGAGCGTGACACCAGAGGAGCTGACGGTAGAGCAGGCGCTGGAGCTCCTGGCCGAGAAAGCCGCTAAAGAGGGTGGTAAAACTGCTGGCAAAAAAACCACAGCCAAAAAGTCAGCGGCCAAGAAACCGGCTGCAGGCAAAACCACAGCGACCAAAACCGCTGCAAGCAAACGCGCTAAAAAGACAGCAACAGAATAACCATCTTTAAGGAGTATCTCTCCTTAAAGATGGTCACTTATCCTAATGGGTCTATTGCTATGGATCCATTTATTGGTTGGTCCATAAATGATCAATATTCCCTATCCCCCAGTTGTCTACGGATTCATTTCCCACAATTTCATCCATATTTTTTGACAAGTCCAGCTCAATCACAGGAATATGAATTCTGGATTTGGTCGAAAAAAATGCTTTCACGACCGGCTTGAGCAGGCTATGTGTATTTTGCTTGACCACGACTGCCAAGCGGCCAGACTTCAAGATCACTACGGTGCCTATCGGGTAAATCCCCAGGCTTTTAACAAATGCCTTGAACACCACCGGATCAAAATGCCCGTTCCAGCTTGCCATGCGCTTCAGCGCCATTCCCGGTTCCCAGGCAGGTTTATAAGCCCGAGCCGAGGTGACCGCATCATACACATCACATATGCCTCCCATTTTGGCAAACAGGCTAATCTGGTTAGAAGTCAGTTTTTCAGGATATCCCGAGCCGTCTATTTTTTCATGATGATGCAAGCACACATCCAACGTCACGGGATCAGAAATATTGGCTTTTAACAGCATGTCATAGCCTAGCTTGGGATGCTCTTGAATCACATGAAACTCATTATCCGTTAAGGAGCCTGGCTTGTTCAGTATCGGCAAAGGAATGCCTGCTTTACCCATGTCATGCATCAAGCCAGCCAATCCCGCCTGTTTGACTTCGGTTTCTGAGAGCTTGAGCTCCCTGGCGAGGGCTGCCATTAACGCACAGACCGCGACAGAGTGCATATAGGTATAGTCATCTGCCGTTTTGAGACGCACCAGACTAATCAGGGCATGTACATTGCGTGCCACAGAGGCAGAAATTTCCTCCACAATCGGCATGACCACTTCGGTCTCAATCGCTTTTCCCATGCGCAAATCGTTAAACATGGAGGCAACCGCTTGGCGTGATGAGGCGATGATTTTTGCAGCCTGTTCACGCTCAGCCTCAAGTGTCGCTGTTTTCAGTTTCACGCTATTGAAGACAGGAGTCTCCACCGTAGAACTCTTTAATGGCGGAAGGTCTTCAACTGGGCCATCTAGCTCCAGCATGGCCATTTCTTTATCCGTCATGGGGCTGATTTCGTTATCTTTAGCTTCGTTATCTGCCACATCCTTGCCCCAGACCGTATCTATCACCACTTCTTTGATCGGGCTGGCGAGCAGTTTCTTCAAATCTTCGGGATCGGTCAGCACAAACTGACTAGTCCAAAAGGGATGATCCATCCATGGACCCTTAAGCGCATGAATATACATCCCCATCCGTACATCTTTGACTGCGATTGTTTTTAGCATACGACCCCGACCGCCCCTTCGAATGCTTACATCTTATAATTCCTTATCGGAAAAAAATTAAAAAAAAAGAGGGCAGAAAGCCCTCTTGAAAATTACTTTTACGTGAATGTTTTAACGGCTGATCATATGCCTGATGACAGTCCGGCAGCCGCACGCAAGGCAGCCGCTTTATCTGTGGCTTCCCAGCTGAACTCCGGTTCATCACGCCCAAAATGGCCGTAGGCAGCAGTTTTGGTATAAATCGGGCGCAACAGGTCCAGCATCTTGACGATGCCTTTTGGACGCAGGTCGAAATGCTCACGGACCAGCTGTGTCAGACGCTCATCGGAGACCTTACCTGTCCCATAGGTTTCCACCATGATGGAGGTTGGCTGGGCCACACCAATTGCATAGCTGACTTGCACGAGGCATTTGTCTGCCAGGCCGGCAGCGACGATATTTTTTGCCACATAACGGCCAGCATAGGCGGCAGAGCGGTCAACTTTAGAAGGATCCTTGCCCGAGAAAGCACCACCACCGTGTGGGGCTGCGCCGCCATAGGTATCCACGATAATTTTACGGCCAGTCAGGCCACAATCGCCTTGCGGACCACCGATCACAAAACGGCCAGTCGGGTTTACCAGGTATTTGATCTCGCCTTTGATCAACTCAGCAGGCAGTGTAGGCTTGATGATTTCTTCGATCACGGCTTCACGAATCGCTTCCAGTGACATTTCTGGCGCATGTTGTGTAGACACCAGCACCGTATCAATTTTATGTGGTTTGCCATCCACATACTGAATCGTCACTTGGGATTTTGCATCCGGGCGCAACCATGGCAAACGGCCATCCTTACGTAATTGCGACTGACGCTCCATCACACGGTGGCTCAGCCAGATCGGTAATGGCATCAGTTGCGGGGTTTCATTGACGGCATAGCCAAACATCAGGCCCTGGTCACCTGCACCCTGATCCAGAGGATCATCATTCGCGTTATCCACGCCTTGGGCAATGTCAGGAGACTGCTTGTCGTAAGCCACCAAGACCGCGCAGCCTTTGTAATCAATCCCGTACTCTGTATTGTCATAGCCAATACGTTTGATCGCATCACGAGCGACCTTGATGTAATCCACATTGGCAGTGGTCGTAATCTCACCAGCCAATACAACCAAGCCAGTATTTGCCAGGGTTTCCGCAGCCACACGTGCAGTTGGGTCCTGTGCCAGGATCGCATCCAGAATGCTGTCGGACACCTGATCAGCCAGTTTATCGGGATGGCCTTCGGAAACCGATTCCGAAGTAAAAAGATATTCACTCATGTTTGACGCCTTGAAAAGTAAAAAAGTTAATAAATGGCACTGACTAAAGGCTGAAGCCAGCACCTAAAATGGGAACGAAGATTCTACCTGAGTTTACCCACACCACGGAATAAATCTTCGCATATGAGTGCCTTCAACGGCGCGATGGAGTATCATCTTGAGCTATGAAATTACGATTTACCAAAATGCAGGGCGCTGGCAATGACTTTGTAGTGATTGACGCAACCAAGAACCCTGTGCATCTTTCCCACTCGCAAATCCAGCACATTGCCAACCGCTATTTCGGTGTGGGTTGCGACCAGTTACTCATGGTTGAATCCACCGACACGCCAGGCGTCGATTTCCGTTACCGCATTTTTAACGCCGATGGCGGCGAAGTTGAACAATGCGGTAATGGCGCGCGTTGCTTCGTACGCTTTGTGGTCGACAAAGGTCTCACCAGTAAACGCGATATCCGCGTTGAAACCGCCAGCGGCATTATTACACTGATGTTGCAAGACGATGGCCAGGTCACCGTCAACATGGGCGCGCCACGTTTTGCGCCCGCGCAGATCCCTTTTGAGGCGGAGCAACAAGCGACCACTTATGAATTACCGCTAGCTAGCGAAACTGTCACAGTGAGCGCAGTTTCCATGGGCAACCCGCATGCCGTGATGCTGGTGGATAACGTACACACGGCGGAAGTAGCCAGCCTGGGGCCGCAAATCGAATCCCATGCACGCTTTCCGCAACGCGTGAATGCGGGCTTCATGCAGGTACTTAATGAGCATGAAATCAACCTGCGTGTGTACGAGCGTGGCAGCGGAGAAACCCTGGCTTGTGGCACAGGCGCCTGCGCAGCCGCCGTCAGTGGCATCCAGTTGGGGACTTTGCAAAGCCCGGTCAAAGTACATACCCGTGGCGGCATCCTGACCATACAATGGGCAGGTGGAGAGTCGCCAGTCTTAATGACAGGGCCGGCAGAGATTGTATTTGACGGCGAAATTGAAATTTAAAACAAAGAACTTAAGATAAAGCACAGCAGTATCATGGAAGAAAGCATCAACGAAAACGACATCAAGCATTACCTCAAAGCCCACCCTGACTTCTTTGAGCGTCATGCCCACTTACTGGCAGAGCTGTTCCTGCCCAGTCCACATGGCAAAGGCACCATTTCACTGGCCGAACGCCAGCAAATCGCCCAACGCGATAAAATCCGCGTGCTCGAATCACGCTTTACCGAGCTGATCCTCACCGCAGAAGAGAATGAAACCACGGCGCGCAAAGTGCATGAGCTGACTTTGGGCTTACTTTACGCCAAAGATGTAGAAGCATTGCACGTGCATCTGGTGGACTTCCTCGCTGCACACTTTCAGTTGCCGAATGCGCAACTTAAATTGTGGGTGAACGAGAGTCATGCTGCGGATCACCTGTTTATAGCGGCCGAAGACTCTCTCAAAAACTGGGCCAAGGACTTGAGCCAGCCGTATTGCGGCACCTTGCCTACCATGGATATCGCTGGCTGGTTTACCGACACACCGGCCTCGCTGGCAGTGATCCCCATGCGTTACCAGGAGGTCACATTTGGGCTAATGGCCATCCCCAGCGAGCAGCGCAGCCGTTTTTATGCCGGCATGGGTACCTTGTTCCTCAACCAGATCGGTGAACTGGTCAGCGCTTCACTGGCCAGATACATTATATGAAAGCCCCCGCTGAGGTTTCCGCCGAGGGGTATCTTCTTGCGGCAATTGTCAGCGTAACCTCCCCTGATAGAGGTAGTTTGGATGCATGAACTACTAGCAGACTACCTCGACTTCCTGCACTTCGAACGCGGCCTCAGCGAGCACACCCGCAACAACTACCAGCGCGATATCGAACGTTTGTTGCATTCTTCTGTACAAGACTTAGCCTCCCTCACACCACAAGACATCCGCCGCCAAATCGCCAGTTTGCACGGCCAAGGCATGCATGGGCGCAGCATCGCACGCATGTTGTCAAGCTGGCGTGGGTTTTTCCGTTACCTGGTTTTGCACAAAGGTTTTCCATCCAACCCGGTCATAGGCTTGCGCGCACCCAAAGCGGCCAAACCCTTGCCGCATGCGATGTCCATCGAACAAACCAACAAACTGATTGAAATCGACAGTGACGAGCCGATTGCTGTGCGTGACCGCGCTATTCTCGAGCTTTTCTATTCCTCTGGGCTGCGCCTCAGCGAACTGGTAGGGTTGAACCTAGATCGCCTGGATTTGCAAGAGGGCCTGGTGACAGTCATCGGGAAAGGAAATAAAACACGCATGGTGCCTTTGGGCAGCAAAGCGCTGATTGCTTTGAAAGACTGGCTTGCAGTGCGTAGTCTATGGCTGGTCAAACGGCCCTCTGAAACAGCCGTCTTTGTCAGCCAGCTAGGCCGCCGCATCCATGCGCGCACGGTACAAACCCGCATCAACCATTGGGTGATCAAACAAGGCCTGCCTACCCACGTGCACCCACATATGTTGCGCCATAGCTTTGCCAGTCACGTGCTACAAAGCAGTGGCGACTTGCGCGCCGTACAGGAAATGCTTGGCCATGCCAATATCAGCACGACGCAAGTCTACACCCATCTCGACTTCCAGCACCTGAGCAAGATTTACGACGCCGCGCATCCTCGTGCACGCAAAAAATAACCTCTTTGTGTTATCTCTCTGCCCTATGATTTTGCTAGAGGGAGGTTTTGCAAGTCCGAAAAATATGGCAAAATAACCCGACTAAATTAGTAAACCTTTGCCAGTCTCGTGACTCTAACGTCACATCGCCTGCGGATTAAAAATGCAGGCAATTATTTCAACAAACCAAAAAAGGAAACCTCCATGGAACACGCCTTACCAGCTTTGCCATTTGCAAAAAACGCATTGGCCCCACACATGTCAGAAGAAACTTTTGACTACCACTACAGCAAGCATCACCAAGCTTATGTGACTAACCTGAACAACCTGATCAAAGGCACCGAGTTTGAAAACGCTCCATTGGAAGAGATCATCAAAAAATCTTCTGGCGGCATCTATAACAACTCCGCCCAAGTGTGGAACCACACCTTCTTTTGGAACTGCCTGTCACCCAACGGTGGCGGTGAGCCAACAGGCGATTTAGCTGCTGCCATCAACGCCAAGTGGGGTTCTTACGAAGAGTTCAAGAAAGCCTTCCAAGCGTCTGCAGTTGGCAACTTCGGCTCTGGCTGGACCTGGCTGGTGAAAAAAGCGGATGGTTCTGTTGACATCGTCAACATGGGCGCAGCGGGCACACCTCTGACCACTGGCGACAAAGCGTTGCTGACCATCGACGTATGGGAGCATGCTTACTACATCGATCACCGCAATGCACGTCCTAAATTCGTTGAAACTTTCCTCAACCACCTGGTGAACTGGGAATTTGCAGCGAAGAACTTTGCTTAATTCGCAGCGTCTATTTGGTGACAATAAAACCGTAACTCCGACAATAAAACCGTAACTTTTGAAAAAGAAGCGAACAATAAAACCGTTACTTACAAGCCTCTAAATTGAGTTTTAGAGGCTTTTTTATTGATACTTTTTCGTAATAAAGTATCAAAGCATTTTAAATCAGATCGTTAAGGGAACTTTAGTCAAAAAATAGAGAGCGCATTTGTTTATTTGGAGTCGCTTGGCCTGCCCTCACACATCTCAAATAATGCAATCGCTTGATCACAGTACTTACAGTGGCCCTGGCAGCAATCATGCATCAGAAAGGCTACCAGATCCGAAAGTATAGTAAAAATTACGCTGTAAATTATTGAACGTCCCTCACGACGGCTGACAATCAGCCCGACTTGCTCAAGATGGTTAAGATGAAACGAAATACGAGAAGGTGATACACCTCCTAGCTGCTCCGCGATTGCACCTGCTGACAGACCTTCAGCCCCGGCAACAACTAAAAGGCGGATGATGCGTAGCCGAGTTTCTTGTGCGATTGCTGCGAAACTGTCGAGTGCTTGCTGTTCTTTCATTAAACGTGATGGATTCATGTGGTGCCCTACGAATATAAGCAGCAAAATACTATTATTTCAATACTTCAACAAGTATTGAAATAATAAATGATCTCATTTACCATTCGCCTGAATTATGAGGATCAATATCATGCAGGCCATTCGTGAAAAACTAGAGAACCATCAAATATCCATTTACTTTATTGCGGTGATTTTGGCAGCGGCCATTTCGCTGATGTTTAAAGTGGATGGTGGCTTAAGTGACTTGATCAATCCTGCGTTGGCATTCATGCTTTTTGTCACATTCCTTCAAGTGCCACTGTCTGATTTGGGTAGAGCATTTACACGCATAAAGTTTCTAAGTGCGTTGTTGGTATCTAACTTTGTGGCGATTCCACTGCTGGTTATGTTTCTAACTCAATTTCTACCAGACTCGCCTATGATCAAACTAGGTGTCTTATTTGTGCTGCTGACTCCATGCATTGATTATGTGGTGACGTTCTCACATTTAGGTAAAGCGGACGCTCGACTGTTGCTGGCCTCGACGCCTGCATTGCTCATACTTCAGATGCTTTTGTTGCCGGGTTATCTAAATTTCATGATGGGTGAATCCGCTGCCAGCCTTGTGCAAATAGGTCCTTTCATTCATGCCTTTATCTGGTTAATTGCTGTGCCATTGGTTTTAGCCGGGGTGGTACAGCTGTGGTCTGCAAAGTCTGCCATTGGCGAGAAAGCTTCAACGGTGCTTGGTTTATGCCCAGTGCCTGCAACTGCGGTTGTACTATTTATAGTGATTGCGGCATTGGTTCCTCAGCTTGAATCAGCGCTAGATGCAACAATTAAAGCCGTACCAATCTATGTAGCGTTTGCGATCATTGCTCCTGTCATTGGGTGGGTGGTATCGAGCCTATTCAAACTGGAAACCACGGCCAAAAGAGCCGTGTCATTTAGCTCTGCAACTCGTAACTCACTTGTAGTGTTACCACTCGCTTTAGCCGTGCCTGGAGCAATTCCTGTCATACCTGCAGTCATCGTCACTCAAACTGTGGTCGAATTAATTAGTGAACTAGTTTATATCCGTATCTTTCCAAGAGTGGGATAAAAAAATAATTAAGAGTGCTTGAATGACAATCTATCATTGGTTTTTACGTTTCCTTGCTGCATGGGTAATTTTTACAGGCTCAGTACATGCTCAGGGCCAAGAGGCTGATGCCCCAAAACAACTATGGCAATTATTAGACTATGTTGCCGTCGATTACAGTGGCGCCGTTCAAGATGGCGTTGTCGTCAGCGAAGCCGAATATGCTGAAATGCAGGACTTTGTTGAGAATGCAGACAAGTTATTAACCTCATTGCCAGCTCACAAAGCTAAGACTCAAATTGCTGAAGCGATTAACCAATTACGGGTTGCTGTTACCAATAAAGCCGCTGATTCAGACATTACGCGTTTAGCTCATCACGCAAACGCAGTCTTATTATCCGCGTATCCAATTCCCATTGCCCCTAAATCTGTTCCAGACTTGAACAGAGGGAAATCACTTTACGCGGTGCAATGTGTTTCATGTCATGGTGCTACAGGGAATGGAGATGGCCCACTTGCTGCCACACTAGATCCTGAACCTATCGCATTCACTGATGCTGACCGTGCAAAATCAAGAAGTTTGATGGCGCTTTACCAGGTCATCTCTCAAGGTGTGAATGGTACTTCGATGCCAAGCTTTGCTAGGCTGCCTGAAGAGGATCGTTGGGCCTTGGCATTCTTTATTGGCACGCTTTCACATAATGAGGACATGCAGAACCAAGGGAAGATACTTTGGGATAACAATGATGGAAACATCAAGCAACGCTTCACTGGCTTGGATAAACTCAGCACGCTTACTGAAACTTCATTAACCGAGACATTACCCGCAGATACTGTACGCAATGTAGTCGCCTATCTGAGAACCCATCCTGACCTAGTTGAAAAAAATCAGGCGAAAGGTCTGGCCTTGTCCAGACTTAAGCTTATACAAAGCTTGGAAGCTAAGAAGTCAGGCAATGTACCGCTGGCAACTCAATTAGCGCTATCAGCCTACTTGGATGGTTTTGAGCCAATCGAGCCCATGCTCCGTGCTAGAAACAAAGAGCTTCTTGTATCAGTTGAAACAGCCATGCTTGATTACCGGTCAGCGGTGACAAAAGGAACTGTCGATCAAGCACAAAATGCGGCAGATAATTTGGAAAGGTTGCTCACCAGGGTTGATCTTATTATGCAGGACTCGAAGGCTGATCCAACGGCAACGTTCATTGGCGCAGCCACAATACTTTTACGTGAAGGTGTAGAAGCACTTTTAATTGTGATTGGCATGATCACCTTTTTGAAAAAGACGGAAAGGCCAGACCTGCTTCAGCACGTGCATCGTGGTTGGATCAGTGCTTTGTTGGCAGGGCTTTTAACCTGGGTTGTTGCAACCTATTTGATAGGGATTAGCGGCACTAGCAGAGAAGTGACTGAAGGGATTGGTTCGGTACTTGCATCAGTAGTCCTACTGAGTGTCGGCCTTTGGATGCATCAGAAAAGTAGTGCTGGTAAGTGGCAGGAATATCTTAAAGGTCAATTATCTAAGGCCATTTCAAGCAAGTCTGTCTGGGCATTATTTGCACTCTCATTTATTGCTGTCTATCGAGAAGTATTTGAAACTGTATTGTTTTACTCTGCATTGATGGCTGACGGCAATAATACTGCTCTTGCAGGTGGCTTTATAACAGCGGTATTGCTACTGGCCTTGATTGCTTGGGGAATGCTGTATACGAGTGCGCGAATGAACCTGGGGCGTTTCTTTTCATTCACTTCCGTCCTGGTAGTTATTCTGGCTGTAGTGTTGATCGGCAAAGGCATGTCTGCCCTACAAGAAGCCGGATGGATAGGCGTCAATGTAATCTCAGCCATACCGCGCATCGAGTGGTTAGGGGTGTATCCAACGCTGGAAACGATCACCTCACAAACCTTGGTAGGTTTAATTGCATTAGCTGGGTTTGGATTATTCACTAGCAAGTCGAATAAATGACTGGGGTAAGTGCACCTTCACTAATTCTCAAAGTTAGGCCTGATTTTATCTTTGCTCAAGGTAACCTCACTTTACTGCGATGGCAGACTATTTAAATTAATGATTAGCTTACTGCGGAATCGTAAAATACAGAACATTCAAGGGTCGCCTATTGTCTCAAAATCAAGTAGTATTAAAGCGTCTTATTGATAGATATTGCCGAGATTCTATATGCTCAATGTTGCTTATTTCTTAGCGATTATTGGAACGCTGGGTCTAATAGCACTAACCATAATTGCGGTTTGGTTACACCGTCAAAAGAAAAGAGATCAATGCTCGAAGTCTCAGCATTGATGCCTGAAGAATGGCTGCATGGATACTTTAGCCGTCTCGCAGTCCAAAATAGCTGTTTAGATATTCCACAGCTCAATAAACTTATCGCTCCATTACCTCCCCACGATTCACCGGATTCAATTCCCAAAATAGCTAAATTGCTTGATCGGCCAGTCAAGGAGTTGATACAGCAAAATACGTTGTTTCCTGCGAAACATGCAATCTATTTCAAGACCTACAGTGAAGCGCATCAAATAAGCATTTCAATGCGTAAAATGCAGAAGCCTGTCAAATTTTGCCATCAATGCATTGAGGAAGACTGGGAGTATATTGGGCAAGGGTTCCCCTATCTCAGAAGAATCCATCAAGTGACTGGCATTGATTGGTGTTTGAAGCACAAGTGTCGTTTAGGCTTCTCATCTCTTGATGATATTCCTGGCCCAGGTCAATTTGGTTTGCTTCACGAACAATCGATTATTCAAGAGCCACTTGAGAGTCAGCACGAAATCATACAAAAGTACGTTGAGATATTTGATGGTTTAATCAGCAATTCATTAACGCTGTCAGCTGATCATGTGTCATTGGTGCTGGAGCAGCAGGCAAAGAAAGCAGGATTCAATACTTCGCCGGCTAAATCTGCCAGATGTATTAGTGACGTATTGGTCGAAGAAATATCTTCAGATTGGCTATTGCGTAACTTTCCCACACTAAAAGCCAAAGTGACTAATAAGGCATTGAAAACGATTGATGGAGCGGCGGTGTTCCGTCTGCAAAATCACAATGTCACTAATTATGTACTGGCTGCGGCTGTTTTATTCGACTCAGCGGATGAGGCATTAATGACGCTAAATAATTCCTCGAACATGGAGTTGAAACCACGTCGTGCCCTGATCAAAAGAAATGCCGAATTTTGGCGTGGAAACGATTTAAGACAGATTTACATAAAGAATCTCGGAACCGGTAAAGCAATTGCTGATGACATCGGAGGGGACTACGACCAAGTTCGTCAAAATTTGATCAAATACGGCTTACCTCCATTAACTAATCTATCCCTTGAAACTATCAAGGCTTTGGCTGACTTTTATAAAGGAGCTACGTTAGCTGAAATTCTTTCACGGCCTGGAGTTAATCGTGAGCATTTCGAGCAAGTGGTTAGAAGTGCTGGCAACCAGTTCGGCGAAATACTCAATCAGATCAAAGAGGCGTTGATGCAGAAAAGCACAGAGAGGCTGAATAGGATAAACAGTAAGGATAGGCCTCATTAATTCCGAGCTATTCTAGACTTTCAAATTTTGCATCCGTTTTAGCTCCTCGAAGATCCACTGCTTCGATTGAGGTAATTTCTCAAGTCTTGGAGTGAATGATAGGGCCGGCAAACGTCTGAGGAAAATCGGTGGTTTTAAACGTTCCCAGCACTCAAGCTCAAAATGGCCTAGCATGCGTAACGCTGACAGGCACTCAACATCTCTTTTCTGCCAATCAATTCGCTGTCGTTTTTGATGATCTATGCGCTCCACTTTTTTATCAGGTATTGATTTATAAATCTGATTAAGCCATTGGGCATCGTTGCTTGAAAGCCATTTAATCGCTGTACTGATGGCCATTTTTATATCGCTCTTGCTGTATTCAGGGTTAACTTCAATCAAAGCGTTCAACTCATTTCTTTTGGCATCCCTCATCCGCTCGGCTCGCTTGGTTTCCCACTGTCTTTTAATGTCGGGATGACTACATAACACTCTGTCTATGGTCGCTTTTGATAGGCTTGTGATGTTCTGAATATGCTTGAGTTGATGGCCCTCATCAAGCAAACCCTCTATCTGTTCCAATATTTCTTGGGTGAGCTTTTTAGGTCGGCGGTTTATGGTGACTAGGCCAGACTTTCCCAACTTTCGCATCAAAGTACCCAAGTCATATTCAAAAATATCGGCAAGACTACTGAGGGATTCGCCCGCAGCATGGCGCTGAGATATCTCTATCAGGTGATCATCTATCTCTATGGCTTGTAACACTGGCTCAGTATCCAAATCCAATTGAAATTGGCTTTCCCATAGGTATACAGAGTTGAATAGCTCCCAAGTCCCGAACAGGAATTGAATTAGAAGCACATGCGCAACCGGATTGTAATAGCCGCGTGGTTTTCTGATTAATTTCAAAAAGTATGGAATGTTCTCTGATCGTAATAACCTTTCGTAGACTGGAATATCTTTTAAATGTGCAAAATATTGTTCCAGGCGCAGCATGAAATGACTCGCTCTAATCTGCCCACGCTTTGTCAAGAAACCTTGCTGATTCAAACCATGTAAATAGGCGTTTTGTAATTGTTTCGGATTAAAGCCATTTGGAAGATTGTGATGAAGGATATTTTTGGAAATTACGGAAATTGCAAAAAGCTGGTTGATTGTGCTCCCATGACAAATTGAAACACTTGGCGTGTGTCGAGATGGAAGCATCAGGGTATTCTTATCCGCGCCGTTTTCACGTAGTGATATTTCTTCAAGTGCCAGAGAATGTTTGGCGCAGACCTGTGATGAAGGAAGTTGATGCGCTCTATGCCAATATCCAATGCCTAACGAACTAATATCCTCTTCAAAGCATACTGGGCAGTACTTAAGAAACGCGATGTCTTTTAGATGGGCTGGCGGTAGGCCTAGCTTGAATTTCAATGTTTCGACACTATTCCCTGACATGATTTGTACACATTCCCGAGCAAAGTTGGACGGGCGGAATGCAATATAGAACGGTAATACAGTGTGACTTAATGCTATATCTATAGGGTACCCGTATGCGTAAGCTGTATTGCTGCAGAAGTTCGTTAAATGGGAAGGAAAGTCGAGTCTCGTTCCAGCGGAACCGTTCCCGAGCAGCGTTTTACTGATCTGGAATCCAGTCTGGCCATTTAATACACTGGTTAATGACATGAAAGAAAAAAATGTCATTTCGTCTGTTATGGCCGGTAAGTTGAGTGAGTCGATCATTTGTCCTCCACTTCAGACCTGAGTTTAGCGAGCTGATCGATGTTATGTTGGATATGACCGCTTTTACGCATATCCTCATCAGACAACCCGACTCGTGATTGTTCTAGTCTTTTTTGTTTGTTTTTTTGGCGTGTTTGGTGCGCCTTAAGCTTTGCCTGTTCACTCATCCCTCGATCCGTATGAGCTGATTGTGTTACTTGCTCATTAGGTGCGCTTAGGTGGGCTGCAGCGTTGATTTGATAGTCGGCAGGTGGAGTGCCTTGCCAATGTAATTGGTAAAAGTCGACATCAACATCAGGAAATTCGGCTAATGTACTCGCACTTTTGTACCTGAAGCCATCAGCTAAAGGTCTTGAGAGTGTAAAAGATTTGCCCAGGTAAATTTTATAAATGTCTTCGGGGCAAATGCTACAGTTTTCACTTAGTTTGTTTGATAAGCATTTCTTTTGTGCTAAGCACCAAAGAGTGAGAGCTAATCTAGCGATGCCGCCACTACACTTGTATAACATTTGGGAGCAACCAGAGAAATCGACTATTGGCTGAGGGAGCACATAAAACTTCATAATCCCGCGATCACAGAGTAATTGCCATTCAACCTCCCAATCCTCCTCATCAAGCACACCAATAGGATGAAAATGCGCAGTTTCAGTAATCGTAATTCTGGTGATGTCTTGACTGCTGGTTAGCCAATCAAATGCTCGCTCATTTCCAGAAAAAACTAAGGGGATGCCACTGTTTGCAAACTCCATTAAGAAAGTCTGCATGACACTTGCCTGACTGTTTTGGACAAGGTTTCTTAGTTGTGCTTCATCTAAAAAAATGATGCCTGTGTGGTGAGAGATCAATGTTCTAATTGTTGCCAAGCATAAATTAGTTACTCCCTTATGCTGTTTTGGAAGACGGATTGCATATGAGGTGCCTAATGCCTCATCCATTGATAAGAGGATATTTTCTAAAAGTCCGCGCCGACTACCATCATGGGGCAGGTCTGCTCGTAGATAGACAAGCTGGGAGTGTTGTTGCCAAAGGGCTCCATCATTTCTGTCATGAATAATTACTTGGGGTAATGTCGCGCAAAACCTGTTAACGATCGTAGACTTACCTGTTCCGGTTGGTCCCATCAATAGGTTTACGGATATCCCAGCGCTGGGAGCTTTAATGGTTTTTAAAAGGGTATTGGGGTCGATTAATTCAAAGTATCTCTTGCGATTTGCAGCGATCATTGGGTTTCTATTCTGAAGCCCAATTCGGAACATCCCATGCCAGGTCAACGCCGCCATTAGTGATTTACCTGTGGGGTATAAAAGTACTTTTTCCCCATTGAGTAGCGAATATCGTTCCATGATACTAAGTGATTCGACATCAACTCCTTCAAGAGGGTCATAGCGCAGCGCTTCGTGTAGTTCTCTGATCTCTTTGTAATCTGGCAGCCCTTCAAGCAAGGGGTTCGGGAAATTGAAGGGAATCATTGGGTAAGCCCCAAAAGTAGTTCATTAATGAGATTTCGGCCTTCAGATTTGGGTAGCTTAGGAAGTACTGGTGCAATTTGGGCATGAGCTTGAGAATGAATTTCGGCGGGGAGCTCTGGAACCCCATGTTTAGCAATTGATCTCTCAATTTGTCGATTTAATTTTTTATCCTTAGCTATTTTAGATTTTGGTATCGGGGGTGATTTAGCTTTCGCAGCTTGATATTCTTTTTCGGCAATTTGGTTTGTATTTTCAATACCAATATCTAATTCAGCTCTCCGTTGATCTCGTTCCTCCTCTGTCTGGTAGTTGTACAAGGAATCATTTTCCATTGCAGCCAAATAGTCATAGAGTGTGAGTTCATCGCGCTCTTCATCCTTGGTTTCACGATCAAGCTCGTGTATGGCGCCTGAATAAGGGTCCAGATAGTAAATCTTGCTCGGAAAATATGGGTTAATGTAAAAAGTGGCTACAAAGTGAAGCGGGGAAGCATCCCTATGTACTTTAGCTTCGTGAAAAATTTTAAGCATTTCTGGTGATTTAGAAACAAAACATATTGGCTCGATAAATTCTCTTTTGATCGAATTCCCTCTATGCAGTTTTACTCCTTTGGCGGTAAATGTGCCTTCTATCCGAGTACCAAAAATACACATCAATTCTTCGAAATTATTAAGGGATGAATCTAGCTTGCCCTGACTCATTGCCAAGCGGGTCAGGTTGAGTCGATTGACTGTTAGCCCTTTATTAATCAACTCTCTGCGAATCTCGAGAGTAATCTCTTCATTTTCAAGAGGGACTGTGTTGAGATAGTGAATTGCTCGCGCTGTTTCTCGTATTCCTTCGATGATGGTCAGCCTTGCGAGATGGTCGGCTTTTTCATCTCCTCTGGTGTGCAGTTTCCCTTGCGTAGTACCAATCAATTTATGATCGGAAGCTCTGTGTAAACTCAGATGTTTGGTTTCGACTAAAGAGTTTAAATCTGAACGGGCAACAGGGAGGTAGGTGACACCAGTGCCTAATGCCTCCAACTCTGCCATTGTTTTAGAGTTTCTTGCATCTGTATTATCTGCATTCAGATGCCCGAATTGGATAGGAAGCCAATCGGCAGCGGTCATGATGTCGGACAGGCCTAAAGATTCTATCCATTCGGTTTTATCCGATGCAGCATGTAAGAAAGCCAGCTTTACTGTTTCATAACTAGGTGCTTCGATACCCATATAGAAGCCTGGTATGTATCCATACAAACCATCCACCAACAACATACGGTAAGCTTGGCCGATACGTTTTAAACGATGGGTAACGGATACAAACTCTGTATCGGTTGTAGTGGAATCAATACCAGCTAATTGACCGACATTTATTATTTCATCGGTTTGGTTTCCAAGGATGCTACGATCAATTCTGGCAAGCTGTAGCGGGTTAAATCTTTTTTGCCAGGCTTCCTGATTAGAATATTTTTCGCCCCAGCGTTTGAACTGTCGCTTACTTGGTCTCTGATTGCGAGGCTTTAGAATGAGTTTGGTTTTTCCATCGTCCCCCATCGCTAGATCTGAATAGAACTCCCGCCACATCTTATCGAGTGCGCGTTGAATCGTAACACCACGCATTAAATAATTTCTGAAAGCGAAAGCACAGCATTCTTTGTCATCTTCAGTCATGACAAAGCCTTCGAGGTTTAACTCTCCGGCTTGGGTCACCGCATTTTTTCTACCTAACTTTTTTTTTGCTCACGCTCTACGCCTCTTGCTCCCTTTCCCGATGTATATGGAGTGACAGACTCTCTCTTGGATCCCTCAGCTAAAAATTGAAAAATAATTTGCTGGGTTGCTCTCTTGAGGAGCTGGCTGTTTGCCTTGTCTTTATTGATAAGATATTTCTCGATGATTTCATTGCGGGATTGTGAGTCTAAAAACAAGAAATAGTCATGAGATGTGGGAGCCAGTTCTTGTATGACTGAAAACCGAAAGTCCCTGATTTTCACTGAATAACAAGGAAACTTTTTATACTTTTTGTTTAATGCTTCATCCGAGGCTATAACGTCTGGCCTTGCTTTAATACTGTCCTGGCATCGCATTACTTTGGTTTCAAGCTCTGCCTCTATATGAGCAATTTTAAGCTTGAAGGGTGCAGTGAAGAATTTTCGTTTTTTAGTCGACTCTCTGGGAGCCACTTCAATCACCGTTACTGAATCTGATATCAGATGTGAAGTCAGAACTCTGACAGGATGTTGGATTAGCAGACTTCTATTGTCGACAGGAGACAACACCATATTTGGTAGTAAATTCATAAAGCTTTCTCCAGGTTACTACGCAAGGAGGCTCTCATAGATATTCCCCCGGGTATGGGAGCTTTGGAGTGCAGGATGGATTTTGATAAATCCACATCAATGACTTGATTCCAAATCAGGTTATTTTGAATTAGTGCAGCTACATTTTCTGAACATTTAAAGTCACTCTTAAGAACGTCATTGGTAAAACCTAAGTGTTCTTTTTGTAGATGATGACCATGTTTATCAAGAAAGGAATTTTTAATTTGGTGGGCATAATGACTTTGAGGAATGACTGCACAGGAAACAATGGCATCGAGATTAATCATTAGCATGGTAGGGAAAGCTCCGTAATCTCCTACAAGGTATGCACTACCAATTTCTTGGCAATACCGTCGCTCAATTTCAAGCTTTTCCAGAACCCGGGAGTGGTCATATGCATTTTCGGGATCTAGTTGTACGGAAGGTTTTGCGGAGACCATGACGTTTGCTTTCGTTTTATCTTCCACCCAGGGAAGGTGCATACAAAAGTCCATAGTCCAAACATAGGGGATATTTGTCCCGACAAAACAGCCGTGATCTATTCCAGCCTCTTTGCAAAGCTCAATGGTTCCTGCAGATGGTCGGAGATATCGTTCGATTTCAGGTTCACGACCGGCTTCTGGATGAGGATGATGCCAAGGCCAGATGGGTAATTGCTCTCGAAAGTGACAGCCAGCCCAAGAGAAGATTAAAGCGAGTTTGTATTCGGCTTTGCTTAGGAAATGAAAAGCACGATGAAATGGGGGGATTTTTTTGAATACTTGCGAAGATACTTTAGAAGGATTCGAGCGTTTAATCTTGATCCACGCTTGATAGTGTTCTCCGAAGCCGCTACCTTCACCAGCATCAATTTTCCTGTTTAGAAAATCCCATGTAACTCTAGGTTGCCTGGCCATTACCTACCTCCATGAACAGGAGGTATGACTGGATATTGCATATCTATCCTTTCATTACCAATAATTAAGGAAAAAAAACCCCTTGACTCTTAGTTTTGATAGGCGCAATATGCTCTCGTCGATGTGAGCAAATTCCTGTTGGCGCAGGAACCTTACAAAACTGAAGAGCCGAAATTTATTTCGGCTTTTTCTTTTTTTATCTGGCTGTCAGCTGCTAGCATCTCCTTCAGAAGTATTCGCTTCCATTGAGGTTTCCTTCATTCTGATTTGAAGGGCACTATTCAGACTTTTCTCCTTGATCCCAAGCGCCATTGCAATATTGTGTGACTCGCCGCGCAAACATTTGGCTTCACCGCGGAGCACGCGGTAAACCAAAGCTGTCTTGAATCCCCAACTCCTAGACCATTCAGCGATTGAAATGCCTTCAGCCTGAAAATGTGATTTTGCTTGGTCGAAAGAAATCATTATGTGGATAAATTAAACATGTTTAATAATGTTCCTAAATTTGCCATAGTTTTAAGTGATGTGCAATAATTATTATTAATATTCTAGAAGGTAATTCAATGTCAGATAATGAAACGCTCCTAAGCTTGCCGGACCGTTTGAAGTTTGAGCGGAGGCGTATGGGGTTGTTGCAAGGTGAATTTGCAAAACTGGGAGGCGTTTCGATTACGTCTCAATCTTTTTATGAGACAGGGAAAAATTGGCCAACAATGGAGTACTTGGAAAATCTTAGAAAGAACGGGGTCGATGTTTGTTTTCTTGCATCTGGACAGAGATCTATCAGTAACAAAGTTGATTGGTTAATTCTGAAAAATGCTTACATGATGGTTCAACACTCTTTCGTTGAAAGAGTGGATGTCGAATACACTCCTGAACAATTATTCGAAGCATTTAAAACAGTTGCTGAGGCAGCGTTAGGAATCACACGGCCCGATTTGACCGATGACAAGGTAGAAATGAAAGGTGCGATCAGTGAAAATGAGCGTGCAGGATGAAAATCTGACGGAGTTTAAGAGGCTTATTCGGGAGGCTGCAAAAAATGCTCAAAGTAAAGGTGAGCTTGGATTGCACCTGATTTCCTCTATATCCTCAGAATATGATGACTATCTTGCGCGTAAAGACATAAATAAAAAAACCAAACCATCAAGTCTATTTAATCTGGTCAAATGCGTAGCCTTATTCCCAGTCAGAATTTGGACTATCCTCAAAACAGGTCCAATCAATACAGATCCATCGATTAGTAACTTTATAAAAAGTTTGCTTAATGAAAAAGTGGTCAGGCATTCTCAAGTGAGAGTTATCAATACGTATAAAATGTTGCTTGTTTCTGATGGCGCCATGAGAATGGTAGAGCCCACAAACAAGGACCGTCGCTATGCCACGCTCCAAATGATTTTACTGACTATGCTTCTCCCATTCGCTGTTGCGCTAGTATGGAATGTATTTGCGGATATGAGAGTCCTAGCATTTGGATATTTAACAGGGACAGTGTTCGGTTTTATGTTCCGAGATGCCTATTATAGATTTTGGGGTCGAAGAAAAATCTTTCAATTTATAACAGCTCGCCATCCCTGGCTAAAACCAAGCTATTACTAAATTTAGTTATCTTAATGGGCCGACTGGTATCAATTGATCTGAGAAAGTGCACATGCAGCTTGAGTCTACATCATCAATTGCTAATGAGATTTACAACTTAGCGATTGAAACTTTCGATTCCCATGCTCAAGCTGACATTTGGTTCAATACGTTTCATCAATTGTTAAATGACACTCCTCTAGGTTATGCAAAAACAGACGCCGGAGTCCTTGAAGTAAAAAAGATTCTGCAGGCAATTAAAGATGGTAGCGTCGTTTAAAACTCTTATCCATCCGTTTCAAATTTATCTCATTCAAACCTATTATTTACAGAGTATATTTGCCTCTGGCTTTACTCATCAGTTCGTTCAGAGCCCGGGTGATGTCTTTTGATGAAGTTTGCCCAACCTGGAAGATGATTCAGAATAAGCGTACCAAAAATCAGGCAGGCGGTTAGGCAGGCGAGCAGATACATACCGAAGGCACTTGCCATACCAACAGCAGCAGTTGCCCACAATGTCGCAGCTGTGGTCAACCCTTGAACGCGCCCTCGCACTTGTAGGATTACTCCCGCCCCGATGAAACCCATGCCTGAAACGACTTGCGCAGCGATTCGGGTATCTACACCAGGTATGTGGTTGGAGACGATGCTGAAGGCGCAGGAGCCTACTGCAACTGCCATGTAAGTTCGAACGCCGGCATCTCGATTATGGCTTTCTCGTTCCCATCCGATGAGACCACCAAGTACGGCAGCTAACAAAATACGGAAGGTCAGCAATAGTTCGGTATTCCAATCCATTATCTGCCCACCCACTGGAGTGGACAGCAATTTCGCTTGCCTTGATTGTTGACGTTGTCGTGAGCGTATTCTGAATACATCAAGCGTCTCGATTCGTGTAAATGGTTAAGCAGGGCTACATCAACATTTCAATGGTTAGCAGCAAAATGAATCCAAAGAAAAACATCGCTGTCTGGAAACTGGTTTCCGGCACTTCATGAGCTTCAACAAGCAATTCTTCCGTGACCAGATACAGTAGCGCAGCAAGGCCAAACGCCAAGATGGCATCCACAACAGTGTCACTCGCAAAAACCAGCAAGGTGCTGCCGGCTAGTGCTCCGATGAGTAAAATCAAAGCGAAGCCAATTGTTACCATGAGTATATGTTTGCGACTACTTCCAGCTTGGGCTAATGCTACAGCTCCTGACAATCCAAGAAATAGGACTTCAAGAGTAAGTGCAATGGTTAGCAGCAAGCCTTCCTTTTGCCCGGCAGCAAACCCTAGTCCCACTAACAAACCATCTAAAGCCACATCAATGCCAAGAACGGCGACCAGGCTTGTAGGTACAGTCGCGGTACTGATTGTGTTTTGCCCCGTCTTCTCGGCAAAGTGCTTAACCGTCAGCATGACCATCACCCCTAAGGTGAATCCAATTAGGGTGATCCAGGGAAGTTTTCGGTGCACTAGGTCCGGGAGGAGTTCTGTTGCCAGAGCGCAAAAAAGCAAACCAGCAGCAAAGTGCTGTATAGCACTGACAGTCCCAGGTTTCAACGGCCGCCATAGCGCAATGAACCCTCCAAAGATTACGGCCAAAGCAGGATAAAAAGCAAATGTGAGAATGCTCAACGCAGCCTGCATGAAAGGTTATCTCCTGTCTAAATGGGTAATACAGCCATGATCATAGACTTCATGGTAGAGTTTTAAAATAAGATGCTAACCACTAATTTAAAAAGTCTGATATCGAGTAAAGTGAGGTTACATTGAGCAAAGATAAAATCAGGCCTGACGAGAACAGCATTACTCCGTCCACGTTACTATTGAATCAGATGCTGAAAAATAATCCTCCTGCAAATGGCATGCTTAATAGTCAGCAAATTGAACTATTACGGAAAAGCAAACAGGAAATTTCACAGAGCGTTCGAAAAAAATTAGCTGAAATAAAAGCCAATACTAAACCGACAGATATATAAAATATCCAGAATATTTTTAGTTTGGAATAACTTCCATATCGCTGTGGCATTTGGGAGTTATCAGGATTCCTTTCCCGAGGTATAAAACTGATAACTCCCTTCCTCCACCGCCTGTTCAGCCAGTCAGGGAGCTGGCACGTGCCGGCGAGGCAACTAAATCGACGGTCGGTTAACCTTCTCCTTTTATTGCGGTCATCATTTCTTTAAGCTTATCTGTCATTAACGTGACGCCAGCTTCGTAGCGAACACTGTTATCTACAAACTCGTTTCTCTCCAAATCCATGTCTACAGTATTACCATCTACAGAGCCTTGTACTAAAGAGCGAAATAGAACATCTCCAGAATGACCTTTCACTTGATCTGGATCTCCACTCAGGTGCTCGCTGCTAGTTTGTTTAAGAATACCTGCTCTTGGATCTGCTGATGCAGTTCCGTTAGTTTCTGCCTGTTGCATAGCTGATTGCATGGCTGACTTGAAATCAATATCTTTCGCCTTGTATTGCGGTGTATCTGCATTCGCAATGTTAGAAGCTAGTAACTCTTGTCGCTGACTGCGAATACGCAGCGCATTTTGAAGAACATTCAGTTCGGCATCCAATTTTTTCAACATAGTTTTTCTCCCGAAATTACATCCTAAAAATTAGCTTGAAATACCCTTATCAACTACAGCTGTAACAGCATCATGATCCAGTGAATTATGTAAATGTCTTGCAGCCTCCATATATGGCTTACACATGTTGCTGTTGAAGTCATAAGCGACCATCAGCGAACAGAAAACATCATCGTGGCTTAATGCAAGATTTTTATGCTGCCTTAAGTGGCTTTCTGGAAAAGCAGACGAATTGCCAGTCCATACAATGAGAGGTATTTTGGTTTGCTCTTTAGGCGCAATCACCACCGGGGCTGCATGAAGATACATTCCATACTCGCCTAGTGACTCACCGTGATCGGCGATATACATCATTCCCACATCGTAGTTTTCTTCGTATGGCTTAAGAAACTTAATCACTTCGGATAGGAAGTAATCTGTATAGAGAATCGCATTGTCATAAGCATTGTCGATCTCTTGCTTAGTACAATCTTTAAGTTCTTTCGACTTACACACGGGGCTAAACTTCTCAAATGCCTTTGGGTAACGTCGGAAATATTCAGGACCGTGATTACCCATCTGATGCAATACGATCAGAATGTCTTTGCCATTTTTTGATTGGATGTGCTTATCCAAGCCATCTAACATACCTACGTCACGGCACTCTGGATCACATATTGGATTGAGGTTTGTTGATTGAAAATTTTGATATTTAACTCGAAGTGCAACACCTTTCGAGTCTGAGTTATTGTCGCGCCATAAAACATCAATGCCGTTTCTGGCCAGCACATCAATCACATTCTCCTGCTTCAAAGCCGTCTCTTTGTTATAACCACGTTGCCCTAGGGAAGAGAACATGCATGGTACGGATACCATGGTGGAGGTACCGCAAGCACTGACATTACTAAAGCTGACAACGTTTGCAGCTTCCAGATTAGGAGTGGTGGCGCGTCGGTACCCGTTTAACGCAAACCTGTCATACCGTGCTGTTTCACCTACAACAACGATGACAAGCTTACGTTTGTTGTTGTTTGGAGTGTTTCTGTAGGCGTCAGTGGCAATCGTTTTTAAAGGGACATTCCGTGCTTCAAAAACTTTGGCTTCTTGATTTACATATTTATAAGCAGAATAAATCGAGAATGTTGGATTCGCATAAAACCTTACGATTTTGTGCTCTCTGATAAATGACGCATACCCAGCAGTGAATGGTGCAACCACTATGATCGCAGTTAGAGCCAGGCTGGAAATAGCTTTAATGCGACTCTTGAATTCCTGAGAAAACTCCATCTGCTTTGGAAAGTTTTTAATCACAAGAAATGCCGGGATCAGACCCAAAAAGATCAATCTGGCCACCAATTCAAATGTGATTAAACCTTGCAACTCTCTCTGATCGGTTTGAGCAACGTTATCCATCATGGTGTGGTCGATCACTACACCAAAGCTATCCATGAAATATGCGTTCAGAGAAGAAACAATCAGCAGAACAGCTAAAACCCACTTTGCAGATTTACCAATGCAAAGTATTTGAATGACGATTGTTAGCGTGACGAAAAAGAAAACGAATAATGATGCCAGGAACGGAAGATTATTAAGGCTGAGTGGATACGTCTTCAACAGGTTTTGGCAAAGCGAAATGTTGCCAGTCACCATAATGAACAAGGATGCCATCATGATCCAGGCATTTTGAGTCTTTGGAACAGGCAAGTATTTCGAAATCTTTGATTTTAAGTTTTCTAAAAACATGGGCTCATTTTTCTGATGGCAATCATCAGAAATCAGCAAACCGTATGCCAATTCTTATCACATTGATTATTAATGGAAATATTCAGTCAGGCACGTAAATTCCTGCAAGTTTTGCAGGATCGTAATTTTTTATTATGCAAAGTTTGCAGAAGCTGAGAGTCAAAACTTGGTTTTTTTAAGAATGATTCCGAAGATGGATTCTGTACGTTTCGATACATGGAAATTATTGACTAATCAATGAGTTATTGCTAAATTAAAAAAGCATGTTTCAACTAATCCGAAAATTCATGGCATTTCTTGCGCTGGTCTCAGTTCTGAGCTCATCGGCGTGGGCTTTCTCGCCTGAAGTTTTGTTTGATGATGTTGTTTCGTCTCAAGCAGTCATGCAGGATGTTCACCTGATTAACAAATCCCAAGTGAATAGCAATTCTGATATCATAAATGTACCAATCTCAGAACAATTTTGTGATCATGCTTGCCATATCTCTGCTCACATCACAGCCATTGAGACGAGTGGAATTAGTCACATTCTTCCTGATTTAGATTCATCTACCTACAACATTGAATCTAAAGATCAGTTCACCAATCCAGTCCTTAAAAGTCTCTACAGACCTCCTGCGCTTGTTTGATTAAATTTTTAAGATGCTGAGTGATTTCAGCATCTTGGTTATTGATCCAACGAGAGAGGTCTTACCGTGTATGATTCATCGTCTATAAGATGGCTGTTTGTATTAATAGCTTTCTTAATCAGTTCAGTTACCAATGCTGAGCCATTAACGCTGGAGGCAGCCTGGACTATTGCTGCCCAGAACAACCCGGACTTAAAGCGCTTAATCGCCAATCAGAGTATTCCTGCTGGCGAGTTCCAAGATGCTTCTGGCCCGCTCTATTACAACCCGACACTGAACTTGGAAGGTAGAACCCGCCGTATTGCTCAAACCGGCGCATCTGACCCTTACAGAGGTGAATATGGTATCGGTATCTCCCAGACCTTCGAAATTGCCGGGCAGCAACGGTTTCGTAGACAAGCTGCAGAAGAAAGTAAAACTGCAATTTCCCAAGATATTGCTGAAGAATATCGCGCTCTGCATGCGCAATTAGAAGAGCAGTTCATCAATGTACTTGCTGTCCAAAAGCGTATTGAAGTTGAACAGCGCATTCTAAAACTCATCGAGCAAAATACGCAGTTGTCTCGCAAGAGAGTAAGCGCCGGTGAGGATAGTTTGCTTGATGGGAATTTGGCCATCGTAGATGCGGAGCGTGCGCGTAACCAATTGATCTCCCTCAATGAACAATTGTTGCGTGCAAGAACTCAACTGGCAGCCACCATGCAGCTTAAGGCAAATGAATTTCCAGAAGTGGCTGGGGAGTTAACTCCAGCCCAAACGCAATACACTCTACAAGAATTATTCAACAAGCTTGATACCCGCCCAGGAATTCAATCTCTCACAAGTAAAGAAGCCTCTGCCAGATCGCGTTTAGAGCTGCAAAAAAGTATGCGTTACCCAGACCTAACTGTGTCTCTAATCAATACGACGGAGGCCAGTCTCGCTGGCAGTGACAATATTTCATCCATCGGCGTATCTATGCCGCTGCCGATTTTCCGTCGCAATGCGACTGGCATAGGTCGAGCAACAGCAGAGCTCACTCAATCAGAAATCAACCTGACTTCTGAGACACGTAATGCCAAAGCAGTCATTGAAGCCGCCTGGTTGCGTAGAGAGAACATCAAGGATCGAGTCAGACGCTTGAACAGTGAAGTTTATCCCAAGCTAGAGGAAAACCTGACGCTTTCCAAAAAGGCATTCGAAAACGGTGAAATTGGATTGCCGCAATTACTGATTGTGCAACGACAAGTGGTGGATGCTCAACGCGACATCATTGAAACACAAAAAGATCTTCGCCTTGTACAGATTGAGTTGGAATATGTTTCAGGCTGGCTGTCCCCATTAGCTTCAGCTACACAAGAATAGGAAACAAAAATGTTAACTTTCCTCAGAAAATTATATCTATTTGCACTGGTTTTCTCCGCAATTATCTTTTTCATGCTCCTAAGTGGATGCAGCTCAAAAGATGTTCCAGATTCAGAAACCAAGGCCATCTCTTCAGTTCCTGAGGAGAGTGAAGCTAATGAAGATGTGATTAAATTAAGTAATACTGAAGTCCAGCAAAGCCAATTAACAGTTACTCCTGCATCCAAGAGTGCCGTTCAAGACCAGTTAACGTTTACAGCTAACATTCAGGCTAACCAAAATAAACTTGCCCATGTAACTCCTAGAATTGAAGGCAAGCTTTCCAAGGTGATTGCCAATCTTGGAGACCGAGTTAAAACAGGTCAGATATTAGCTGAGATCGATAGTATTCAAATGGGTGAAGCGAGAGCCCAATACAGAAGCTCTAAAACAGACTTGGCGCTGGCTCAGGCCAACTTTGATCGAATTTCAAAACTGTATGAAGACAAGGTTGTTCCTCAGAAACAATTGATCGAGTCACAATCTGCACTAGAGAGAGCTAAATCAGCCCTGTATGCAGACTCAGAGAGATTGCGAATGTATGGCGGTTTGACAGAACAAAATGGTTCAACCTATTTACTCAAAGCGCCATTCGACGGCATTGTGATTGAGAAAAATGTAGTGATCGGTGAGTTAGCTAGTCCTGCAAACACGATTTTCACTATTGCAGACATGTCTTCAGTTTGGATTGATGCAGATGTTCCAGAACGAGACTTGCAATCCCTAGCTGTTGGTAAATCAGCCAGTGTCACAGTCACAGCTTATCCAGATGAGGTTTTCCAGGGTAAGGTCAGTTATTTATCAAGCGTGGTTGATAAGACTACTCGCACAGTAAAAGCCCGGATCGAGCTTCCCAATCCTAACCTCAAGCTACGCATTGATATGTTTGCAAAAGTACTGTTCAGCCATGCCGGGACCAAGGATGTATTTGTTGTTCCAAACTCCGCAGTGGTAATGGTACAAGGCATTCCAAATGTGTATATCAATGAGAAAGGCGGCTTCACTCCAAGGGCAGTTGAATTAGGCTCCAGATATAACGAGGTAGTTGAGATTAAATCTGGCCTCAAAGAAGGTGAACTCGTTGTTCAGACTGGTGTATATGCGCTAAAAGCCAGACAGCTCAAATCTCAAATCAGCGATGAGCACTAGGAGAACAGCATGCTAAATTGGATATTAGATGCTGCGCTAAAATATAAACTTCTGGTCATTCTGGCGTTTATAGTTGCTGCATTTTTTGGAGTCAAAGCATGGCAGGAAGTGCCTTTGGATGCTTTCCCAGATGTAACCCCTGTTCAGGTAAACGTGTATACGGAATCCCCTGGGCTAGCTTCAGAGGATGTTGAAAAACTGATTACGTTTCCCGTTGAAAGCTCTTTAGCCGGTCTCAAAGGTATTGAGGAAATCAGGTCAGTTTCACTGTTTGGATTGTCATATGTCAGCGTGTATTTCAATGACACTACGGACATTCAACAAGCACGCTTTTTGGTGGGTGAAAAACTGGCGGATGCTCGGTCAAGAATGCCAGCGGGTTATGGAGAGCCAACCCTTGGTCCGAACACCTCTGGTTTAGGCCAGGTTCTCTGGTACACGCTCAATTCCGATAAACAATCTACCACTGACCTACGAACCTTGCATGACTGGAGCGTAAGAATGGTAATGCGTACAGTCTCAGGGGTTGATGACATTACATCCTGGGGTGGTAACGAGAAACAATTTCAGGTTCAAATTGACCCTCAGAAGTTGTTTAAGTACGGCCTGACATTCTCTGGAGTGATTGAAAGACTAACCTCGAATAACCATCAAGTTGGAGGCCAGTACATCAATATTGGCCAAGAACAATTCCTGGTTCGCGGCTTGGGTCTGGTTAAGAACAGTCGAGACATTGAACGTATAGTTGTTTCTGAAAAACAAGGCACTCCGGTCTATGTAGAAAACATCGCCAAAGTCATTGAAGGTGCAGGTCCGAGATTCGGTGCAGTCACTCAGGATGGTAAAGAAGTAGTGATGGGCATGGTGCTTGCCAGAATTGGTGAAAATGCTCAGCAAGTGGTAGATGCCGCTAAAAAGAAACTAGAGCTGGTGAAGGCTACGTTACCAAAGGGCGTCACTCTTGAAACGGTTTATGACCGCACAGCCATTATCGACAAAGCGATTAAAATGGCCGATCGTGCAATGGTTGAAGGTGCATTGCTAGTAATCGTTGTGCTCTTCATGCTGTTGGGTGAGGTGCGCTCTGCTCTGGTGGTAGTTGTTGCGATTCCAATGGGGCGTTTGATTGCATTCATATTCATGGAGAAATACGGGATATCGGCAAACCTGATGTCCTTAGGTGGTTTAATCATTGGGCTTGGTATGACAATCGATGGTCCATTGGTGCTTGTAGAAAACTGTTTCCGTCGATTAGCCCACTATGCTGGTCAAAATGTGGATAGAACGAAGATTGTGCTGGATGCTTCCCGTGAAGTTATCAACCCAATTACGTTTGGCGTTCTCATCATTACAGTGGTATTTCTACCTATCTTTTCTTTGACAGGCTTGGAAGGAAAGTTATTTAAGCCACTAGCAATCAACATGACATTCGCCATGATTGGTTCGATGATCCTGACGTTGACACTCATCCCTGTACTTTGTTCTTTGGCTCTGAAACCAAAAGAAGAAAGAGATCCTTGGCTGATTCGCCTTTTGAAACCTCGCTATGTTTCCCTTCTAAAATGGTGTCTTGCGAATAAGAAAATTGTCGTTGGCGCGACAGGTATTGCCTTTGTTGCAGCATTGGCGATGTTCCCATTCTTGGGTAAAGAATTTATGCCTAACCTTCAGGAACAAGACATTCTTTTTAGAGTTACCGGGATTCCATCTACTTCTTTGGAGCAATCCATTTCAGTTTCTGATCGCGTAGCTAAAAGCCTGAAGAAAACACCTGAAGTTAAGAGCAGCATTGCCATGATTGGTCGACCTGAAAAAGGCGAAACCGCAGATGTTAATTCCATGGAGGTATTAGTTCATCTAAATCCAGCAGATACCTGGCCCAAGAAAATCACTTATGGTGACCTGGCAGCGAAACTTCAAGAACAGGCTGAAGAGGATGTGCCTGAAGCGGTCATCTCTGCTTCTCAGCCAATTCAGTCCCGGGTAGAGGAGTTGATTTCTGGGGTCAGGGCTACTTTATCCGCAAAAGTCTACGGCGAAGACCTTGCAACCATTGACCGTATTGCCAATCAGGTAAAAGGAGTTGTTGCTAAAGTTAATGGCGTAGCGGATCTTGCGCTGGAAGCAAACGTAGGTAAGCCTCAACTGATTATTAATGTCGATAGAGAGGCGATTGCTCGTTATGGCATCAATGCAGATGATGTGCTTCAAGTGGTTCAGTCTGGCATTGGCGGTAAACCAGTATCGACTCTGATTGATGGCGTTAAACGCTTTGCCATCCAAGTCTGGCTCCAGCCTGAATATCGAAGTGACATTAGAACCATCAACGATATTCCAATCTCAACCGCTCAAGGTGCTTTGATTCCGCTCTCTCAGGTTGCAAGTGTCAATATCGAAGAAGGTTATTCATTTGTTAGACGTGAGCAATTGCAGCGTTATGCGGTTATTCAAATGGATGTCCAAGGTCGCGATATTGATGGCTTCGTTAAAGAGGCCCAAGCAGCCATTGATCAGAAAGTGAAGTTGCCTAGTGGTTATTGGATTGAATGGGGTGGTGCATTTGAAAACCAGCAACGTGCTATGACCAAACTGGCGATCATCGTGCCTCTTACCATCGGGTTAATTTTCGTCCTTCTGTATACAGCCTTCCATTCATTCAGATACGCAGGGCTGATCATCGCCAACGTACCGTTTGCTGCGATTGGGGGCATCTTTTCACTGGCTATAGCAGGGCAGTATCTCTCAGTTCCTGCTGCAATTGGATTTATTGCCGTGTTCGGCGTAGCAATGTTGAACGGTATTGTCCTTGTCGAATTCATCAATAGCCTGCGAGAAGAAGGCAAAACAATTGATGAAGCGGTATTAGAAGGCACAACCCTTCGTTTGAGGCCGGTTATGATGACGGCAATGGTTGAAATTTTCGGCCTCATCCCATTCCTGCTTGCAACAGGTGTCGGCTCTGAAATCCTCCGACCACTTGCAGTGGTGGTGATTGGTGGCTTACTCACTGCTACCGTGTTGACACTAGTTTTCTTACCCGTTGCCTATGACTGGATGGAAACCAGAAGGGAAGCAAACGAAAAAGGGATGTCTCGCAAAGCTAGTTAATTACCAAACTGGGTCAGGTGGGGCTACTGCCTGACCATTTAGTTAAGTATTCATTAGGAGCAATGTCGTGAATGATTCAAAAGATACCCAAAATGATGGTAAGGACTGCTTAAACTGTTGTAGTAAAACACCTGAAGAAGTGACTTCTGTATCCAGTGAAGATGTGGTGCATGAAGCTCAGGCTACCATCTCGAATATTAGAGATTTAGCTACATTACGAATTGAAGAAATGGATTGCGCTGCGGAAGAGGCAGAAATCAGGCGTGCATTGGGTAAGATTGAAACAATACGCAGTCTGAGATTTAACCTTGGAAAACGAGAGCTAGGAATAGATGCGGATTCGAACAGCGTGATCCAAGCTGTAGAGGCCATTCGAAAAGCAGGTTTCACTCCTGAATTAATTGATCCCGAGGCAGACTCTCCAAACCTAATTGAGCCTGAAAAAGGATTTTGGGCGACATGGGGGAAATTGCTAGGTGCATTAGTTCTTGCGGTCTTGGCAGAGGCACTCGATTTCGCGTTTCCAGACTTTCAGGAAATTAATAACTTAAGTATGGCCTTAGCAGGCATTGCAATTGTACTGGCTGGTTTGGAAGTTTACGTGAAAGGTTTCAAAGCGCTGACGCAAGGACGATTGAATATCAATGCGCTAATGACTGTAGCAGTAACTGGTGCGTTCCTCATCGGTCAGTGGCCAGAAGCTGCCATGGTTATGGCACTCTATGCAATCGCAGAAGCTATTGAGGCTAAGGCCGTTGATCGCGCCCGCAATGCAATTAAAAGCCTGATGGCACTTACCCCAGAGAATGCTGAGGTTCAGCAGCCTGATGGTTCCTGGAAGCGTGAACTTGTAGAAGATATCCAGATAGATGCGAAAGTACGGGTCAAGCCCGGCGAGCGAATTCCTCTTGACGGGATTGTTATAGCTGGTCAAAGCGCAGTTGATCAGTCACCTGTAACGGGCGAAAGCTTGCCAATCGATAAATCCCCGGCAGATGAAGTTTATGCTGGGACCATTAACCAGGCAGCAGAACTGGAAATGAGAGTCACAGCACTATCAACTAACAGCACCATTTCCAGGATTATCGAGGCTGTAGAACAAGCTCAAGGCTCAAGAGCACCTACTCAACGATTTGTAGATAGGTTTGCGGCAGTTTATACGCCAGCCGTTTTCGTGTTGGCACTAGCAGTAGCGCTTCTAATGCCCTGGCTGATGGGTTGGACTTGGTTGCAATCCATTTACAAGGCTCTGGTACTGTTAGTGATAGCCTGCCCATGTGCTTTAGTCATATCCACACCCGTTACGGTAGTCAGTGGTTTAGCTGCAGCAGCGAAGCGTGGCATTCTGATCAAGGGTGGCGTATACCTTGAAGAAGCTCGCAAGATCAAAGCTGTGGCATTAGATAAAACTGGAACAATCACTGAAGGCAAGCCTAAGTTGGTTGCATCCGTGATGTTAGATGGCGAAGAAAATAAGACCGAAATCGAGGGTATTGCTGTTAGTTTGGCATATAGGTCTGACCACCCTGTTTCCAAAGCAATCTCTGAAAAATCATCTGGTAAATTGAAAGATGTCTCTGATTTCAAAGCAGTCGCCGGCAGAGGTGTTCAAGGAGCTATTAAAGGTAAAACTTACTATCTAGCCAATCATAGGTGGATTAAAGAACTCAATTTAAGCACGGATGACCTAGAAATTCGACTTGGTTCATATTTGAATGCTGGTCGGACAGTTTCTTTACTTGCTAATGATGAAAAGGTACTGGCAATTTTCGCTGTCGCAGACACTATCAAACCATTCTCTACCATAGCGATAGAGGAACTAAAGAAATTAGGCGTGGCCCCGGTAATGTTGACCGGAGACAATGAGGCAACAGCAAAAACAGTAGGCATGCAGGCTGGTGTTACTGAGATTAAAGGAAATTTGTTGCCCGAAGATAAACTTAAGGAAATCGAAGCGCTTCAGCAAAAATATGGCACCACAGCTATGACCGGTGATGGTATTAATGATGCTCCAGCATTAGCAAGAGCAGACATTGGTTTTGCAATGGGTGCAGCTGGAACACACACAGCCATGGAAGCAGCTGATGTTCTTGTGATGAATGATGACCTACGTCGGCTGCCAGAAACCATTCGCCTGTCTCAACAAACCCATACGATTCTGTGGCAAAACATTGCTATTGCACTTGGTATCAAGTTTATTTTTTTAATACTGGCACTATTCGCGGATGCATCCATGTGGATGGCTGTATTTGCAGACATGGGCGCTAGTTTGATCGTAGTGATGAATGGCTTAAGACTAATGAGTTATGAAGCCGCGAATAGGCCATGAAACCACTAGTTAAAGCCCCTGCATTGCAGGGGCTTTTTTTATAACGGATGATGTAGCTTGCCCGGCACTTGAGTCTTATGAATGTGAAGCAACTCAAATCTTTTACTATGCCCTTTAGTTACATACTCCCACTTGATCCCTTTTTCATCGAGATGTTTTTCTTGGAAGTCAAACATAATCCCAAATGGTACTGCCAGGAATAACTCATCATATGGATGAAGTTTTAGCATCTGATCAAAATCATCCACATTGATTAGTTTAACGCTCCCATTTGAGTAATACCGTGCAGAAAATGGTCTTTCGTTGATATACCAGAGGTCCTGATATCCTAAACCTATCGCTTTGGGATACTCAATCAGCATTTTTTCAGTTTTAACCAAATAAGGGTTTTCAGAGATATTAACCGTTGCAATGAAGATACCAAGTGGTACGGCGAATATTGAAAACCAGATCCCCATGATCGAGGTGATTGTGTTGTTCGAGGTATCACTCCATTCAGACAATTTCTTCCCAAAGAGAATCGCAAATGGCGGAATCGCTGGCAGGATATAAGTCCAAAGAATATTCCCAGCAAATGTGAAAAACACCATCGAGAATATTGCCCAGCTAACGTAATAGAAAGTCACTGGGTCTTTAGTGATATTTTCCAGATAAAGTTTGGCACGTCCCTTTATGAATACATTTACGGCTGCAATGATAGCGACGACCCCCCAAGGGAAAGTGGCTTCTATCCACAATGGCCAGATGCTACCGTAAGGTTTGACATGCGCAGATCCATAAATGTCTCCAGCCCAGCCGGGGTCTACATATCTTCTAAAGTGCTCACCAACGATGAAGTAATCCAAGAAACCAGGAGTCTTAATCTCAGCCAATATGTACCATGGTAGAACTAGTGCCATGACCAATAATGAGCCCATAAGCAGGAGAGGCTTCTGGATTGGAGGCCAAAACTTGGTACGAAAAACAAGCAAACTCATTAAGATTGGTCCAAGCACCAACACTAGAGCCAATGGTCCCTTAGATAGCAAACCTATAGCCAATCCAATGAAGCCTGCAATCCTCCAACTGACAGAGGGGAATAGCAAACCAGCCATGCAAAGAACAGTGCCTAAAGCCAGATAAGGATCAGTGAGCACTGCTCCTGCAGAGGCATATGGCAATGCGCAAGTTGCATAGATGGCCACCGCCCAATAGGCAGCACGATTTCCGGCGTACTCTATGGCACATTTAAAAATTACCCAAACCGTGATTAGCGTAACTATTAAAGAAGGAAAGCGTGCGGTCCATTCTTCCACACCGAAGGCATTAATAGATATTGCCTGGAACCAGAATGACAAGGGAGGTTTTCCCCAGAACGGTTTATCAGACTCGAACCATGGAGTGATCCAGTCTCCTGTAATAGCCATAATCCTGGCTATTTCTGCATATCTCGGTTCCGTTGTATCCGCGTATGGAAAATAAACCATACTGAAAATTCTCAACAAAACCAATACCACAACAATTTTAATAAGCGTTGTAGAGTCTTTAAGCATGATGGCCTCCTGCGTTGAATGCAGAGGCATCTCTTTGGGTTACCGGATTGACGCTGTACTCATCCTGGATCACATAGATTGGTCGTTGCTTGGACTCAACGTAGATCCTGGCCATATATTCACCAAGAAGCCCTATAGAAATTAACTGAACACCGCCTATAAAGGTCACTGTGACAATAATGGATGGATAACCAGACACCGGCTCGCCAAACAAGAATGTTTTACAGACAACCCATATACCAAAGGCAACACTCCCTAATGCGGCGATGCCTCCTAGCCAGGTCACTGCACGAAGAGGAATGGTTGAAAATGAAACGATCCCCTCCATCGCCAATCGACATAGCCCTAGGAAGCTCCATTTCGTCTCTCCAGCGGCACGGGGAGCACGGTTATAGTTAATGATTTCGACAGGTAGTCCAATCCATGCAAATAAGCCTTTCATGTATCTACTGCGCTCAGGTAACGTTGAAAGGGTGTCTACTGCTCTGCGGCTTAGCAACCTAAAGTCACCAGTATCTTCCGGGATTGATAATTCGCTTAAGAAGTTGAGTAATCTGTAAAAACAGTGGGCAGACGCACGTTTTAGAAAGCTCTCCCCGGCCCTGGAGCTGCGGCGCATAACTACGGTATCAGCTCCACGTTGCCAGGCAGCAATCATGTCTGGAATCAATTCTGGAGGATCTTGCAGGTCAGCATCAATAAGAATTACTGCATCACCATGAGCTCGATCCAGACCAGCCGTCATGGCAGCCTCTTTACCAAAATTCCGACTTAACTTTACCAAGCGGATATAGCCATGTCGAAAGGCAAGTTTTTGAAGAAACTCTGTTGTGCCATCCGTGCTTCCATCGTCTACAAATACAATCTCAAACTTGTAATCAATTTGGAGCAGTACGGTGTATAAGCGAGCGATAAAGAGTTGAATGACTGAACGCTCATTGAATACCGGAACGACTATTGATAATAAAAGTCTGCTGGGATGGATGTCAGGGATTCCTGACTCTATCTGCGCACGGAAACGGGAATTATCTAGACTGGCATTCATTTGAAGTCCTCCCTTTGAACCGTTCGTTGGTTTATCCGGGAATAGATACTCAAATTTGGTGCCATCGTTACTGCTGGTTCACTGCAGAATTGGCTTAAAGAATTAGCTGCAGCAGCCTTTTCAGACACATCATTAGCCAGCCGATTTATAAAAATAATCATTGTCCACCTCAGTTAATTAAATATAGATCAGCCCCAAAGGGGCGAAATACATTAAAAACTCGGCGGTTTATCGAACTCGATTAAAGGATGAGGGATTAGATTTTCATTGTCTGGGCGTTTATATCCTGGCACTGCTGTAGAAAGCGTACTCAAGGAGGAGCTAGAACCAATCAGGTTAATATCATGGTGAGTGTGATCATCACAACAGTGCTCACCTAATTCACCCATGGCAGTATTTACAATTTCGTGAGTCTCAGAGCCATGTGTATGCGTGACAACATCATCGGATATACACATAAAGGAGCCGATGACAGGAATTGCTATCAATGTTGCTAAAACCAACATTACTGTTACTACTTTAAATTTTAATAAGACATGCGTCATTTCTTAGTTTTGTTTTTGGTGTGTGGCAATTAATTGCTGCGCTAATATTTCCTGTGTATTAGCAAATTAAATGCCAAGCCGAGATCGGCCTAATTACTAAGAAATTCTGTAGTTTTGATTAGTAGCTCTGCATTTTTTGCAGGATCAATTAAATTTATACAAATGATTTATGCATTTTTTGCAGAATGAAATCCAAATAGCACTTTAGGTGGATGCCCCAAACAAAAAATTCATGCGAGTTGAAGCAACTTTGATAAAGCAGATTAGGTCAGTTAACTGACATTAAGAAAGGCTGGAATAAAAATGCTGAAACCGGAAGAAAATGCAGACCAAATATTTGAAATAATTAAAAATTCGATTGTTCAATCATGCCAAAACCACGATTGGTCGATTGCTAGGAATGCAGTGCAGACATTCGGTTTTGCTGAGAGTGATGTTTCGACGACCTTCACCTATGCTCAACGCTACGATCTGATGATTACCCCAACGATATATCTATGTTTGAGCTACAGGTCTGTTGATCCATCTGGCCCATTCCAAAATCTCCCCGATATCAGCAAGTTTGATCTTGGCCTTTCAATAGATGGTCAGGTTGTTAAGTCATATACGAATGAGTATGAAGAACGATAAAGGGGCTTTAAGCCCCTGAGTTTCCTATTTAGTTTCTGAAATCTTTTTAAGATTTTCTAATCCAGCTTTGTACATACCCGTTACCACTCTTTTCGCATCTTCGTCTGAGGCTCCTGTAGCCTCGAAATGGCCATGCCAGATAACCTTGGATTTATCTTTTGAAACAGGCTTAGCCAGAGGTTCTATCCGATTCAATAATTTTTATGCTACCAAGATCTTCTACATGGGTATCTGAAAGATGCAAGACAACATGAAATGTAGTTTTATAACCGAAATCATCCCAATTATCTTGGGTTAACACCGCATGCGGATATTGCTTCGGCTTTGGTTTGTCTTTTTTTATGAAATGAACAAAGAATTGCATCTCAATCCCTTCCCTTAAGCAGAAATAACACATCGGACTTGGAAGTCCGTTTTTTAGTTATTGAACCATTTCTTGTATCTTGAGTAGCGATGGGAACACATTTTGATATTTCCGGCTAGGCATCGTTGTACCCAACAAACAATTAAACGCAGCTTTTTAAGCCAACTTGCTATTCTAGGTAAGTTGATCCAACTTATGTTCTGATAATGAACTACTACTGTATTGCAGTGGCTGACGCATTATTCGATTGGATACATAATAATATTAGCTCCATCTGCATGAATTAATTCTACATGCAATGCCTTTCTACCTACGATAACAGCGAGTAATGGCCTTTTATCTTTACGAGAAGCGCTAATTCTTTTCCATTCAACTTTATCAAGATTTGATGGCGTTGGATAATCTTCAGGGTGGGTATGCCATTCACCTAAGTAACGCAGAGTCCCCTTGCTTTTGATCCATAAACTTAGAGCCACTAATCGATGTACATCAGGAAAACGGTCAAAAAGAAATCTAGACCGTTTATCTCTATTGCTCGGCTTTGTAGCGGTACTAATTAATAAATTAGATGCATGGAGTGATCCTAACAGAATCCCTCCCGCTTCGGATTGAGTATCAGAAAATTGAATATGATCTGTAAATGCAATAATTACGCTATCTTCAAAGTACAAAAGTATTTTCTTGTCTTCGGATGCCCAAGACTTCATTAGTTGCATATTGGGCAGTCTGAATCAACTAGGGGGTTGCAATCTGGTGTTGCCAATTCAAATGATGTATCTGTTAATCTTGTTCTAAGTGATGGTGTGGAAATTCCATTTACCCAATCTAATGTCATTTCAGTAGCTAAAGAGGCCGCATTAACTGATACATGCGCAGGAAATGGAACATACAATCCTTCGCAACCGTTACCGGCCATGTCCATAGGCAATTGAGTTGTCACTGAACGCAGCTTCCCCTTCTTATTGCTATGCCAAAGACACCTGTAACAGGCTCCAGCATTATTTGATTTCAATAATGCTCTAACTGCCGTGCCAGGACCTTCTACCCATACTGATAACATGGTAGTCAAATTCGAATATTTATTAGACAGCCAGTGACCCAAAGCCTCCTCACCAGTAGCATCTATTAATAGATCAATATTTTCCAAAGAGGCTTGTTTAGCATCTATAGGAAGAGCTTGAATGTCTGAACCTGGACTGAGTCTTTTGAGCTCTTCAGTTAACGCAGTCGCTTTATTAGTAAGTAAATGAGGGAAGCCCAATCGATGTCGACCAATATTTTCTGGAAGAATAATGTCACCATCAATTAAAATTAGCTTTCCATCAGAAGTGCCTGCACCAGCTTTTACAAGCATTTCGGCTAAATACCCTCCAATTGTTCCACAACCAATCATCGCAATCCTCTTACCTGAAAGAGTTCTCAATTTTGGAATATTGCGTTGAGAAAGATATTTATCATCGATTCGCATAATTGTAATTGGCTGAATATTCATATCAAAAATCCGACCTTTTAGTGAGGAGTAATGTCCTTTCGTTTTACCTTTATCTTTCTTGAAAAAGACACCAAAGCCGTAAGTTATAGTAGGCGACTCAATAATAATCAAGACACAATTTGCTGATAACTTGATTGCTTCATTAATTCGCTGAAGTATTTTTTTTCTAGAACGAGAATCAAGCAAACTTTGCCAGGCAAGAACTTCACTAACATTTTTGGGTGGCCAATTTTTACTTAATGGTCTTGGCAATGCGTTAGTTTTTAACTTATACGTTAAGACGTAACTTTCATTTTTCTTGATATCCAAGCTGGATAACTTTTTGTAGGATCTCTCAGGGTTGTCTGTGACGATTAAGAATTCGGATGTTTTGTTTTCCGCATAAATACAATTCTGAAAACCTAACCAGTCATTCTCCAAATCTAGGAAACAAAAAGTGCCACTCCAATACGCGTTGAATTCTTCAATTAAATCATCAACAACTTCCTGATTGAGAATCTGCCCTAAAACATTTTCAGCACGCGCTAAACAAGCTAAAGCTTGTCCAATTGGATCAAATATATCTAGAACAACAGCTCCCTTTGCCAAATAACAAAGATTACCATCGTCACCAATGTGAGGATTGATTTGAGGAAGTTGTTGCGGGATTGTTGTTAATTGAATTCGAGGTAAATCTATGAAATTTGGATCTATCTCAATATTGCAACTATATGTGTCAGTATCACTAGGAGGGCACAGGCAGCCATTCAGCCTGTGCCACCCATCATCTGATTTGCCTTCATATTGGAACCCCTTAAGAATGAAAGCATCAATCAAATCAGAAATATTAACTACCTTGCTCATCCCGACTTCATTCTACCAACAAGTTCACTTGGACCAGGAGTTGCAGGGGTGGCTAATATAGTACTAACAACAGTTACAACGACGATCCGATCTGGCTCATTAGGAAATCGAGTACCAAAAACTTTGCACATCCAGCTACATGCTTGTGAAGGACTGCTGGAATGTACACTGCCTCGGAGAGCTTTTTCAAACTCCCCAAATGCTAGTGCCGCTTCTTCAACGCCTTCAGGGCCTAGGCGGTCTGTTAACGACTCTGAAACATCGACAGGATTATTAACTCCAGCTCTCAATCTCTGAGGTAATTTTGCTAGAACCTCAAGAAGTGCAATATCATCCCGGCGGTCATGTTTAACAAAAAGTGGGGCTGCTGCTGCCATCAATAAAATCGATGATGGTCCACCACTGCCCCATTTCCAGTCACGTAGTGCTTTCAAATATCTTACGATTCTGCGTAATTGTTCCCCTCTGACATCTACTTCATTTAGAAACCAATCTTTAACAGGCCTTGGGTCAGAAGCTTTCCAATCGCATTCGCGATGGGCCAGTAAAACCTGGTCTTTAGGTAGCGCGGTCCAAATGTCCTGATCGACAGTAGCTAGTGCTTCAGCAAATGAGGCATAACCAAATCTCTCCATTGCCAATTTGGCCAGCGTTTGAAATTCGCTGTCAGGGATTGCATATAGGGGAATGTCTATGTGCGCAAAATTTGAAAACTCAATTCGAATACAGGTTGGTTTGTCCGTGATGAGCTTCCAGTTTCTTTCATTGACTAAGTCAGTTAACGCCTCCTCTGCGGCACGAAAAAACACTGAAGCCGCTTTACTAGGCTTTTTGGTTTGAGACACGAAGCTAAGGGGAAGATAGCATCCATCATCAACATCTGCCTGCTGTGGATGTTTAGCTGGCGAGTTTAATGTTTTATAAGCCCAAGAGCCTTGAGTAAAAAAACGCGGGGTCGGGATATCATCCGTATATCCCATTTTTCTGAGCACTCTAGGAATACCATTTCTTAAACAATTTCTAACGTCTGTCCTGACTCTCGAAATTAGATCAACTTGAGTAGCCTTTAAATCAAGGTTAGTGACTAAACAGGACTCATGTTCCAGTGTTGTGAAAAATAATGGGCTCAAATTCAGCATAATCACTCCTTAAAATTTTTTCGTGGGCCATGAAAGAAAATCGCAGGTGAAGCTAAGTGCGCTCTGAAGGGTGCAAACTTCGCATCTCCCAGAGCCTTTTGCGCAGCATGCATCCCTCTTGTCTTTAATGTATTCGTTGCAGCATTTGATACACGATCTAAATCCTTAACATCCTCACTTTGATCTGGTGTGGCTTGGTCATCTATCCTGAAATAGTCGTCTTTCAATTCATGTCTCAACATATAGTCGACTGACGATTCTTGAGCCGATATCACCAAATCAAAAAGGTCACCTCGCCATTTCCCAAATCCACGGTCAAGCGAAACGTCACCACCAACAGTTGCCCCAATTGTCATAGTGCCAATCGAGAGAACTCGCACTCGTACTTTTTGATCTGGAGCCAGAAATTGCCTAATTTCATGTAATCCAAAAAAACCAGGTGAATTTCCAACTAGCCCACCATCTGCGAATACACCACGAGAATGTTTAAATAGTGGAAAGTAAACTGGTGCAGCTGCTGTCGCCAAAGCAACGTCTACTAAAGACATCCGATGATCCATCTCGAATGATTTATGATGGGGAGTCTTAAAAAACTGTCCTCGACCAGTGGTGTAGTTAACGGATGGTACAAACACTCTATGCTTTAACTCACCAAGAGTTGTGTCATTAAAATATTTTTTTAATACAGTTTTTAATCCACTATTATCGTGTTTAGCACAACCCCAGTAGCCGAAAACTTTACGGATCAAATTTCTGCTTTGAAAAATGGTTTTTCCTTCATCTTCAAACATAAGTTTGAGGTTTGACGCTGGAATTTCGTTTGCCAATCCCAGTGCCAAAATTCCCCCTACCGAAGTGCCGCATATCAAATCAAAATGTTTGGCAATAGGCTGTCCAAACGCTTTTTCAAGCTCGGTTAGAATCGTCGCCGTATAGAGCCCTCTGTAACCACCGCCAGAGAGCGCTAACACGTGGTAGGTGGGAATGCTGTCCATTATTTACCCTCTAGGTGGAAAGTCGTCGTTGCCAAAACTATCTTTGTCGCGGATGCGGCCATCAGGTCTATGTATTACTAATTCCGAGTGTTGGTTTTTCGCAATCTCTCGTGCAGCATTAATTGCTTCTTGCTGAGTGCCATGCGTCGAGGTAGCACGTTGATTGCCGGCGCCTTTTACCGCCCAACCGTTTGAGTGAGGCACTACATGCTGATTTTTTCCTGCCATTTCGTACTCCTTTCAATTGAACAAATTCACGCTTTATGTTGTCATGCGCTAATGAATGCTGCACAATAACGTTGTTCAGTTGAACAACAAAAAAAACATGAATATATAGGTAAAAATCATGTATTAACTTAGTGTGTTGTCCAGCTAGACAACACACTATCAGAAGAGTTTCTACTTTTCAAGTATTTTTTGAGCATTTTTTATTGTTGAGTTTTTGTATCAAAAGGCTCTAATTTGAAAGGAAGACATGCCTACAACTGGCTTGGGTTTAGCATTAAAGAGGTTTAGGGAAACCAGGACCTTCTCTGTAAGAGAATTTGGTACTTTGTCCGGAATTGATCATGCTTATATTTATAGGTTAGAAACTGGAGAAAAGACGAACCCCTCTGAAGACGTAATAGAGAAATTACTGAAATACCTCAAACCATCCACTCGAGATGCTTTCATCATAAAATGGCTTGCTAATAACCCAGATACAGATCCAGAGTTAGTTGAATATGTTTTAAACAATCCCGCAGTTTCATTCGATATTTTTGTAGGTGCAGCCGGAATTAGGCACAGAGGAACCACAAGGCCAGATCCTGAGACATTAATAAATAAAGTAACTATTCTTTTTGGGGAAGAGGACGATTAATGGATGAAGCGGATGTAATTTCGATTGCTCGTGAGTTTGTTTCCAAGGTAGATGTTTCAAATATTCGAGAAGATTTAGACCCTTACATATCCGCAATAAATGCCAAAGTTAAATTTGAAGCTATGGAAGAGGGCGCATCAGGTTACACCTTGACTAAGCCCAATGGAAAACACATCATTGTAGTTAACTCTTTAGAAAGCGAAGAACGCCAAAGATTTACTGTTTGTCATGAAATCGCACATGTAGTTTTAAATTTAAAATCAAGCCATGAAGAAATTCCATCGTATTCCATAGCCAAGAGACATCCTAACGAAATATGCTGTGATACCTTTGCAGCAGAGCTCTTAATGCCCTACAAGCAATGGCTGGCCAATCTCCCTGGTAAAGAACCATCTTTAGAGCTCATTCAACATATGGCTAAATTGTTTAATACCTCTTTTCCAGCAACTGCATCAAGATTCGCCACATTAAGTCCGTTGCCTTGTGCTTTTGTAACCATGGAAAGAGGTGCTGTTCGTTATGCTGCTAGATCAGCCAGCTTACGACAAGCCCGAGCATGGATATCATCAGGCTCTGTTATTCCTAAAGGGTCAATTGCACACAGCATCCGAGCAAATAACTTGAACTCCACAGAAGTAGGAGAAGTTGCTCAAGATATTTGGTTTGAAAATTGGGAGGATGGGCTCGATATGTGGGAGCTTTCCAGACACTATGCTCCCTCTGATACAACTATTTCTTTACTGTGGTTCGACCACGAAGATTTACCCGAAAAAGAATATGATAGATTCGGAGCACAAGTGAAAGATGACGAGGGATTAACTGAGTTGAGCGGAGTTTTAGAGTGGAGTAAGAGAGTAAAAAAAAGATAGTATGCCGTATGCTCAATTCATTATTTAAGCGCATCTAGAGTCAAAGTTACGGTTCTATTGTCATACTCATCGCCAAAAATGATCAATGCACCATCGAAGTTACGGTTCTAAAAGCTGCTACTAATCTTAATTACAGAATTGAACCCATTAAAACCATAGGTGGAGGTTACGGTTTCATTGTCAAACACTAGCGTCGTTTATTTCGCGTTAATTAAACCTAAGTTTTATCAAATAGCGATTTAATTAATACGTAATTTAAAGGGCCTCTAAATTAGCTTTTAGAGGCCCTTTTCTTATGGAAAATAACATTGCTTTGTACTTTCTCGGAATTAAAGTATCAACTTATTCTGAATCAATAAGTTACCAGTCCCATAACGTTTTAATAGATTCAAGGCATTGACGGTCACTTTTATATCTCATTTTTAATCTCTTTCAGCCAATCTAGAATTTGGTTCTCAACATCAGCTGTTGTATGTCCATAACTTGTTTTTATTTGGGCCTGGGGAGACGAAATATTTTCTTTATCGTTCTTGGATCTGTTTAATGAAGTCTCAAGTGGTTTCTTTAATGACTTGTTATCCATCATTAAAAAACAGGTTTTAGCCTTTAGTGTATTCATTTTCAGTATCCTTTATATGTATAAAGTTTAATTGCTGCGATCATAGTCTTAGCCAGCATCGGAAGTGTTCTATTGTCAAGCAAAGGAATAAAACTCTGTACTGGTCGTTAATTTATTTTCTTACGTTATCCAAGATTGCGTGCATGCATGTTTATATGGCGAAACATCTCGTGTATGTATCTTTGTCGTTGGCATAACATTGGCATGCCTCTTTGAGCAATGATGCTCGGTTAATGATATGCATATGACCACGGCTATATTGCAGAATCTGCATCTGCTGTAAGGTAATGGCTACATTGTTGATACCAGAGCGGCGCACGCCTAGCAAATTGGCCAACAGGGCTTGTGTCATTTCAAACTCTAGAGCAGAAGCACAGTCACTGTAGGTGAGAAGTAAACTGGCCATGCGTTGCTGCACATTGTGCTGGCTGTGACATAAAATGGCTTGTGCAAAACGTGCATACATGACAGCCACATATTTATCCAGCACTCGGCAAAAAGTACTATTTTTGAGCTTGATCCCGTACAACTGTTTGACTTTGATACGGAAAGCCTTGCTAGGAGTAAGTACTATGGATGCATAGGACTCCGCATCCACTCCAAGGATATGCGAAATGCCTACCATGCCTTCAGCACCTACGAGAGCCAGTGCCATCTGTTTTTTCATATTCTGTTGCATCATCAGTGCAATCACGCCTCCAGTAGGGAAATAAGCGTACTCGGTCGCTTCTCCTGGCGTATTCAATCTTTGACCGGATGTCAGTTCTACCCAGCCGCCATGTTTAAAAAGCTGATGATGACAATGACTATCTAATGACTCTATCAGCTGATTACAGTTAGGATGGCCTTTCATGATCAAAAAATAGCAGAATCCTGCATGTGCCTCTGTTCGATTGCACACATGCAGTGAGTTATGAGAAGAGATGAGTCTCTGTGTGCTGGCAGACGGATGCACAGTGTCTCAAGCCTATAATGATCTTTTATGAGAGACCTAAATAAGCTCAAAAACTGACTGTATAAAGGATGATTATGAAACGAAGACTTGGACTAATGACGATGAATACCTTGAAGCTAAATGGCGAGCACTCCCATTATTTAAATACATCGGAAAGTGCTGGCGTCAAGCGGGGAAAATTTCAGCCTTATGACCCCAAGCAGCCTGCTGTCCTGAGAACCAAAATATGGGTTGAGGGATGGCATGGCGTGATGTATGGCGGAGGAATAGGACTGCTTCTTGGCTTGTACATCTTGTTTTTCCCTTTATGGATGACGGTTTCACCGGCTTGGTACACCTATACACAGTGGTATGTCATTATGGCCATCAGTATCCTTTCCTGCATGACGATACTGGGGCTAGGTGCAGCAGTGCTGGGATCAAACATTATCAATCGCGACCGTAAACCGTAGCAGCCAGCTACTCCGGGTGGATAGGGAAATCACAGCTTGCAAGTTTTGGACCAGCGGCTATTGATGATGCCTATGCATGTCAGGGAGCAGGCGGTCAAACTCAGTCTTAACAACTTGGTAGCATTCACAGACGGTTTTCTCCAGCTTGACACGATCAAGCACCCGGATATGCCCTCGTGTATATTCAATCAAGCCCGCTCGCTGCAATTTACCGGCGGCCTCAGTGACTCCTTCACGCCTAACCCCTAGCATATTGGCGATCAATTCCTGTGTCATGTTCAGCTCATCTGAAGATAATCTATCCAGGCTCAACAATAACCATCGGCACAATTGTTGTTCAATCGAATGGTGTCTATTACACACGGCAGTTTGAGACATTTGAGTAATTAAGGCCTGTGTATACCTTAATAATAGGTACATCATGGGTCCTGCACGATTAAATTCCTGTTTCAAAAAACTGGCTCGCATCCTGTACCCAAAGCCCGCGCTTTGTACGACAGCCCTGCTTGGCGTCGTTTCGCCTCCCATAAAGAGTGAAATCCCCAAAATTCCCTCATTGCCTACTACTGCGATCTCTGCAGAGGCACCGCTTTCCAGCACATACAGCAAAGAGATAATGGCAGTCGTTGGAAAGTAGACGTGTTTTAAATGTCCTCCAGACTCATACAAAGCCTGCCCTAAAGGCATGACTACAAATTCGAGCGCATCTTTGATCCGCAAATAATCCACTTCTGGCAATGCATTGAGCAAAAGATTTTGGCTCGGAGCGTTGAATGAGTTCATAGTGATCTCTTTGATTTATGAGTCTGTACATCATAGAAGAAATCACTATACGCTTATGTACGATATCGTACATAAGCACTTGTCTGCCCAACGTACGTTAGCGCACTGAGTATTGTGTGAGCAAGCATTAATCTGTTACCTGAATGCTCCGAACCTCGACAGAGTTAAGCCTGCATTTTAATTTCATCTGCTCATATTTTATTAGGAACCATCATGACTAAAACACTCTCCTCGCTACTCATTATTCTCCTTATAAGCAGTCAAAGCATATTAGCTGAGGCTCGCGATATGAAACCCAACTCCTGTGAAGGCCATCTTCAGTATAAAGAAATGGATAGAAACAACGATGGAGAAATTTCAAAAGCCGAGTTTCTAAAGTTTCATGAAGATCGCTTCGATAAAATCAAGCAAAAAAATGGCACGATCAACTTGGAGAAAGTTGATAAGGATACACACAACAGCTCTATGAATAAAAAAGCACTGGGTACTACCACGGATAATCCCGAGGTGAATGACAGGGATGCGACAAACGGCAGCAAATACTAGCTTGAGTTCATTTCGAACCGCGGAGGGTACAAATGAAACCTGTCAAAAAGCTACTGACTTTTAAAGTGTGGGCTGAAGACCCCTCCGCTTCAATGGTGAATATGCTTAGAAGCATCTTTGATCAATTTGATGGCCATTTGCAAATACAGTTATGGGATGGCCAGCGCGTCAATCTGGGCATGCAAGCACCGCCAGTGAATGGCAGCCCTTTTGTGTTGATTTTTCATACGTCTGCCATTCTTGAGTCATTTCTAAAGCGCAAAGACCCCCTGACATTTGCCGAATCTTATTTTAAATGCGAGATGGACATAGAAGGTGACCTGGCAGCTTTGCTGGCCTTGCGAGAGCAATTTAACCGGTTGCACTTCGATTGGCGGCTGAAAGGCCGGGCGCTAATCGATCAACTCATCAAGCAAGTAAGGCAACCGATCTCGTTTAGGCCTTTTCAACTCACGCATTTAGCGACCGCAAAAGCGGTACTTACGCATAGCCGAAACGAAAGCAAGCGATCCATTCAATTTCATTACGATGTCTCAAACGAGTTTTATGCGTTGTGGCTCGATCCGAGGATGGTCTATTCATGTGCTTACTTTCTCACCGAGACACAAGACCTTGCTAGCGCCCAAACCGCCAAGCTCGATTTAATCTGCCGCAAACTACAGTTGACGAGAGGCGATGCTTTTCTGGACGTGGGTTGTGGCTGGGGCGCACTTATCCTCCATGCCGCCAGATACTATGGTGTGAAAGCGCATGGCGTCACATTGAGCTCGCAACAGTACGACTATGCTCAGCAACAGATCAGAAAAGCAGGCTTGGTAGGACGTGTCTCCGTGGAGTTACAAGATTATCGTGATATCCCTGGCGAGGCCCAGTACAATAAAATTGCGAGTGTGGGCATGTTTGAGCATGTGGGGATCAAAAATCTGGCTGCGTATTTCCAGACTATCCGGCACTTGTTAACGAGTGATGGCCTTTTCCTCAATCACGGCATCACTAGTGATACTAAGGGTTGGCCAAATAATCTTGGTCATACTTTTGTCAACCGTTACGTATTTCCGGATGGACAACTGGAAACAATCAGTCATATTCAAACGCTGATGGAGTTAGCGGAATTTGAAATCATTGATGTGCAGTCAATGCGCAGACATTACGTCTTGACTTTAAAGAACTGGATTTCACAGCTGGTTAATCAACACGAGCATGCACTTAAGCATGTCAGTGAGGCAACGTTCCGAATTTGGTTATCCTATATGACTGCAAGCCGCCTATCGTTTGAAAACGGTCACTTGGGTCTTTACCAGATACTGGTTGGCCACCGAGCTTCTGATCACATGAAGCAACCGCTCACCAGAGACTATATGTCAGTAAAATCGCCCACTCGCCCAGCCATTTTGCAGTTCTAAAGAGGAGTATTCGCGCTGCAATTTAGACACGCGCCGAATTTTCAAGTCCCTTGACGGCAGGGGGTGTGAGGGGTGTGAGGCGAGTGCCCAACACCCTATCCCAAACGGTAGACGTCACCCCAAAAGAGTGATGGGGGCATGCATGATGCAAACAATGAATCACCCGCCTGTTGTTGAGCCATGCGACCCTTGAGTTGGGCCAGTGGTGGATCGCATGATGTGTGACGGCATAAGCGAGATAGCCCATTAATAACCCTAGTGTAAAGCACGTTGCCACTTCAGCGGAGGCTGCCCAATACAGCGGCAAGTAGACGGTCAATGCAATCGCGCCTAAGCTCACTAGCGTGGCTGTACAAATCAATGCCTTTGGTTGCCGGTGATGCTCGTGATGCCATTCGCAAAAGGGAGGCCATTGATGTAGCACCCAACGATGCAATACATATTCCATCAGCGTCCAGCTGAAACCGCCAAGTATTATGTAAACGACAATAGAGAGCGCTGACATCCTGACCGGGAATAGAATCAGGGAAGTCGTCATCCAGCCAATCAAGAGAAAGTACAAGGCGAAGTCCGCCACATAGGCAACTTTACTGTGTTTTATGATAAGTAACTTTTGCAGTGGAGATGGCATACATTTTATGGCGCCCTGCGCTAGGCGACTTTAATCTCATTGATTACATTTTGGACACCAGGTGTGTTCCAGGCAGAGTGGTGAATGGCTTCACGCTCTTCCCAACTGCTCACATGACCTGAGAGCAGCACCTCTGTACCGTTGACCTTAATGGAAACATGCTTTAATTCAGCCAATGCTCTCCGTTTTAAAACTTGCTCAATGTCATCCCTCACGTTTTTCAAGGTAACCTTGGGCTCTATTTTCAATTGATTACTAAGCCCAGTCACACCCAACAAGTTAGAAATTGCATATCCAAGATTCTTTTTTTGGTATGCCCATTCAACAAAACCCGTCAAAGTGATCCAGCCATTCTCGACCATGACTTGTACAGAGTTATCACGCAAATCGTTAGACCAGCGCAACACATTATTTGCCGATCTGGCGATATCGGCATCTGAACGCTCGGATCCAGCTAGCAATTGAACATGTATGTCTATCGCCAGGGCTTTCACGCCATGCACACGTTTTGCGGCGTTTTCAGCACGCCATTTCTGGGCAAAAGTGTCTACATGCCCTGACAGGGTGACGATGCCCTCGTGGACTTCAACCCCTATATGCGCAGCATTCTTTGAAGGCTCCCAGTGCAATTCTTTCATCACATCTTCTTGGACTTGCAAGTCTGCTTTCACCATGTTCTCCAGCGGTATATTGAGTCATCATGGTCTCTCCATCGTCGGTGCGGCTCAGTGCGATAGCGTACATTGCAGGCTGTTTAATGCAAAAAAACGCCGGTTGAAAGGCGCTTTATGGAATCATAACCAATGATTATTAGAAATTAATCTTTCATCCGTTTACCACTAATCAACCCTAGCAACCCCAAACCTAGCAACATCATTCCGTATGTGGAAGCCTCAGGGACTGTCGTTGTTGGACTAAAGCCCGCTGCATTAGAACCAATCCCATCAAGAATGCCGAAGTTACCTGGCTGATAATTGGTAGCGCTGGTACGAATTATCTGAATAAAGCTAGTCGTTCCCGGGGGAATATCAGCAATACTAACGGGGGAGAAGTTAAAACCTATCACGCCTGCCATCGTGCGATCAGCATACTGTGAGTTTTCCGTCCCATTACTAAACATATCAAACCCGGTGGCTGTTTGATAAACATTTACGACTCCATTACCCAGGCTGCTGAAGTCGAAAGCCGTCATGCGGTTGATGCCGTTTTGCGAACTGGCATTGTTTGTAAATTGATAATAAAAATCGAGGCCAGTAGCAGTACTGTAAACTGCAGCACGGGCAGTGCCATTGTAACTGGCGTTACTGATCAACGTGGTGGCACTATCCAGCAAAGTTCCCCCAAATCCAGAAGCAACAATGTCTACATTTGCTGTGGGTAAGTTGACTAAGAGTGGGGTCGCGTAGGCCTGTCCCAAACCACTTGTGAAGGCGAATCCAACCAGAAAGTGCTTCATATTAGCGTGCATAATGTGCTCCTTTAAAGGGTGATGATAGAGCAATGGGGTCATTGATCTGGCTACATCTTCACGTAAAGAAAAAGCCTGTTCTGTGCGTTGACGCACGTTTAGCCAGTATCAAGCTCTATCATTGACGCATGTCCCGTCTAGTTTTTTATGAGCGTTTCTGGTTCGGTAGCGAACAGACTCAGCGCGCTAAATCTTTGATTATGGTGACCACTATTATTTCGTTGATTGAGGCGCCTCATGAACTCATATCGTCACCATATTTCTGGGGTCTTCGAACAGATGCTAAATGCTCGCTTAGCGAAAGATGCCCTAATTGAAAAAGGAATACTTGAGTCACAGATTTCAATTACCAAGCATCTAACAAATACATGTGGGTTAGAGCCAAACACTCAGCCTAGTTATCTCGGTGAAAGGCTGCTGCTAATGTCTTGTATTGGTGCTATCAATGGCATATTTTTGGCCTGCCTGGTAGAGCTGGCTTTGGTTATTATGGATAAGAGTCTATTACATTCGAAATGGGGTGTTTCAACCATGTTCTTGCTATGCTCAGGCGTCATCATAGGCACCCTCACAGGAATGTTGGTGGGAGCAATGATGAAAGATGACCGGGCAAATCATCATCGGCTTTCGCAGCTTCCTGCCAGGAGCTATCAATGGATACGCATGCTTATGAGCAAGAAGAAAATCAAGCTTTCGGTGATGACCTACTCGATTGAGCAAACTGCAATTGTGGCAGAGGTGATGCATCACTCAGCGCATGACTATTGCGACCTGAAGATACTCCCATCATGAGCTTGCCAACGATGATGCTTGATCGTGCCTTTAAGCAGAGGCTTAATTTTAGAATGCAGATGACTGCAATGTTCTGTATCGCACTATCTGCTTGCAGCGACCCTGGCGCGACCTCTGCACCGATTGCTGAAACTCACCGGCAATCAGACGGTACAGAGCATAATCAGAGGGAACATCCTGTTCAGCTGGAAATCTGGGGGGAACAGAGCGCATTATCTGATGCATATATTACAAAAAAAATAAACAAAGCCTTTAAGAACGAAAAGCTACTAATGGATACGACCATACGCGTAGAAACCAGGTCAGGCATAGTCACCTTAACAGGCTATGCTAATTCACTTGCTGTGAGCGAAAAAGCCTCGGATATTTGCAGACATACTGCAGGGGTCAAAAAAGTGGAAAACCTCTTGATCATCTCTACATGAGGATATGGATATTCGAACGCTAAGGAGAAAACCATGGAATGGCGACTGATACAAGATCATTGGATAGAACTTGAATGTGTGATTCTCGACAACTGGGAGCGTCTAACACAAGACAATATTTATGACATTGCCGGCAAACGGGAATTACTCGTCGATAAATTACAGCATATATACGGTATTAACAAACAGGAAGCGAATAAGCAAATCAATGCATTTGCCGACTCGGTACAAGACATCAAATACCATTAACATCATAGTGCATGACCTCACATGTCAGAGAGGAGTCTTATCGGTACTCTCAGGAACCACCTATCTGCAATGTGACGCTTCATGACGCTCAGGAAATCGCTTATGCATGGATATATCCAAAACCTTCAGCAAGCCAGTGTTATGAATACTGACTTCAGACGAGTCTTATACACGGGAAAGTATAGTCAATTACTACTGGTCTCACTAAAACCTGGTGAAGAAACTGGCTTTATAGTGCATATGCAGGATCAGTTCTTAGGGGTGGATAAAGGCATGGGACATATCATCATCAATGGCGTCACGACTGAGGTTGAGACGGGATACGCCATTATTGTCCCCGCCGGAGTCAATCACAACCTTATTAATACGGGAAAGTTTGATTTAAAAGTACATTCAGTATATTCACCACCTAACCACTTAGATGGAACAGTCTGTCATCTGCGAGTGTATGCTGATGTCACGGAACGGTTGTTTGATGGTGTGACAACAGAATAATCAAAGGGGTGTTGGCTAGCGAACAAACATGCTTAAAAATTGATTGTAAAGTAGTAAGACTGGCTTTTGAATTTCCAAGGGTCAGATTGATTTACAACATAAAGGATTAAGTCATGTCAATTTCCAATCAAGCCAGCGGATTGCATCAACAAGCAGCAAGCGATCATGAAGCGGCAGCGAAACATCATTTGAGTGCTTCTGAGAGTCATAACAAAAATAACGTTTCAGAAGCAAAAGAAAGTGCTAAAAAAGCGATGGAAGCCTGTAATTCGGCTCAAAAGAAAACTGAATCTGCCTGCAGCACAACTGCAAAATAGGCAAATACTTTAAGCTCTGACTAGAGTCATCCCGCTCTGGCGGGATGCATTTAATTAATACAAGTATATTAAATGAAAGCTTAATTAAGATGAGTTTTGATCATCTACCTGTCTCACAACTAATCCGCATTTTGAAGGCTGGACTAGGCTTCACTCTGAGCCGTCGTACAAAATGCCAATCCGACATAGAGCAGCTGGATAGAGTCGCAAAAACAAGCGGGGCACAGATTACCTGGATAGATCCACTCTCAACAAAATATGCCGTTGGCACCATCATCAAAAAGCCCACTAAAAATGGGCTTTTTGATTGCGACTTATGAGGTTAAAAGTTGCAGCTTTTGGAGACAAAGTTGCATCTCATGCTGCGACTCACAGTTACGTACATCCCTAAGAACATTGAAGATTATCCTTGAAAACTCTCATTGGAATCGAGCAACCAAGTTACGTATTAATTAACGAGCAATATCGTTGTCGACAATAAATCGATCTCTTCTAAAGTCGCAAACATTAACCCGTATTATTAAAATCGTTGTTTGGTGATGCCAAACACCTGCGTTCAAGCACCGGACCTTCTGGGGCTTTATTTTTTCATGGGTGATCAGTTTGAATAGAGACACTTAGTAATCATGCCTTTGTGAGGTGAGGCTGACTTTGTCTAAAAGTATTTTCTGTCATTTAAAAATGAATGATGGCATTTTTATCGTATTGCACGATTTTAATCACGCCCAAACTTGGGCTTAACGCACTATCGAAGTGCATAAATATTGATCTACTTTATAGGAAATCTATTGAAAACAAGGATTTACCGGCTGGCATATTAGTTGCTAGTTTAATCATGTGGGGCAGCAGGTATGAACGCTGCATTACCTAATGGTTGGCTAGGGTTCCGGCTTACGTAAGTGAGCGCTGGTCCGAGAGCTAACGACCTCCAAGAGGTTACACGGCGGGATAAAAGCCCGGGAGATAGCAACATGTTGAATGTTAGCTGCTCCCTTGCCGAATAATTTACTTGGAGTTCTCCTATGCTAGTTCGACGCTTTACAATCGCACTGACGCTGCTTTGCTTTTCACTTTTGAATACCACAGCATTCGCTGCTGACTCAAAAAAACAATTCAATATTTGCTGGACCATTTATGCTGGATGGATGCCATGGGATTATGCGCAAGCAAAAGGCATCGTCGCCAAATGGGCAAAGAAATACGGCATCACGATTAAAGTCACTCAGTTGAACGATTATGCTGAGTCAATTAATCAATACACCGCTGGTCAATTTGATGGTTGCAGTATGGCCAATCTGGATGCATTGGTTGTGCCAGCGGCTGGTGGCGTTGACTCCACCGCATTAATTGTCGGCGACTATTCAAATGGTAACGACGGCATTGTCATTAAGGGTGCGAATAAACAGATCAAGGACCTCAAGGGGCAAAGCGTACACTTGGTTCAATATTCTGTATCGCATTACTTACTGGCGAGAGCCCTGGAACAGGCCGGACTCACACAAAAGGACTTGAAGTTAGTCAATGTCTCAGATGCAGATGTTGTCGCAGCCTTTAGCACACCCTCTGTGAAAGCAATGGCCACTTGGAACCCTCAACTCTCTGAGTTAGCCGCGCTGCCAAATACCTCAAAGGCATTCACCTCCAGCCAGATTCCTGGCGAAATCATCGACTTGATGGTCGTCAATACAGACACTTTACGAAAAAACCCCTCGCTAGGGAAAGCGTTGACGGGGGCATGGTTTGAAGTGATGGCACTCATGAAAGCAAAAGATAAAGAGGCGTTGCAATACATGGCAAAGCACTCTGGCACAACCCTGGATTCATACATGCAGCAAATTTCCACCACAGCCCTGTTTTATGAACCTGCTGCCTCACTGGCCTTTGTCAGGGACGCCAAACTGCCAACGGTGATGCAAAAGGTCTCTAGTTTTTCTTTCGATAATGGATTGCTAGGGCCTGCAGCAAAATCTGCAACCGCCATTGGCATTGAATATCCCAACGGCGTCGTCACCGGTAATAGCAAAAATATCAAACTCAGATTCACTGACACGTATTTGCAAATGGCGATTGATGGCAAGCTCTAAACAGGTCAATCATGAGATTAATTAATCAACACCCCAGCCGGGGGACGAGATGGATGCTTGCCGCAATCCCAATGATCTTGATCATTGTTGTGTATTTGGTGAACTCACATCTTCGCCTGGTTGAAAATCCAGAGGACAAGCTCCTGCCTAGTGTTTCTCAGATGTGGGAAGCCCTGAAGCTGATGGCCTTTACAGAAGACCCCTCCACTGGGACCTTTCTGATGCTGGATGACACTTTGTCCAGTTTGAAGCGGTTGGGACTAGGCTTGGCGATTGTGGCATGCTTGGGCTTAATGCTCGGTATCTTTCTGGGCGCCATCCCCTTGGTTCGGGCTTCGCTTTCTCCATTAGTCGGCGTGATCTCCATGGTGCCACCGCTGGCGATTCTGCCCATCCTTTTTATTGTGTTTGGATTGGATGAGCTATCAAAAGTCATGCTGATCGTCATTGGCCTCACCCCGATGCTCGCACGTGATTTAGAACAGCGTGCAAGAGAGTTGCCAAAAGAAATCATTATCAAAGCGCAGACCTTGGGCGCTAATTCGTGGACTGTCATGATCCGGGTCATTCTTCCGCAGTTGCTTGCGAGGCTGCTGACTTCGTTGCGATTACTGATGGGTTCAGCCTGGCTGTTCTTGATTTCCGCTGAAGCTATCTCGGCGACAGAGGGCTTGGGATATCGTATTTTTCTGGTACGTAGATATCTCGCGATGGATGTCATCCTGCCCTATGTGTTGTGGATCACGCTGTTGGCCTGGTTGACAGACTATGCACTGAAGAAGCTGCATCACATCTGTTTCCCCTGGGCTGAAGGGGCAGGCGCATGAGCTTTATAGAATTCAATAATGTATGGCAATGCTATGGCGATCATGTGGTGCTGGAAGGGCTCAATCTGCAAATTGAGGAAGGCGAATTCTGCACACTGGTAGGCGCCTCTGGCTGCGGCAAGTCCACATTCCTGCGTATGCTTTTAGGCCAGGAAACCCCGTCAAAAGGAGAAATCCTTCTGGATGGGGAAACGCTTCCTGCTGAGCCAGACCAGTCAAGAGGGGTCGTGTTCCAGAAATATTCAGTGTTTCCGCACCTGACTGTCCTTGAGAACGTCGTCATCGGCATGGAGTTTTCAGCCTCGCCATTTTGGGGTCGTTTCTGGGGCTCAAAAAAGAAGGAGGCCAGGCGCAAGGCAACAGAAATCCTTCAGCGCGTGGGGCTTGAGCATCATTTGCATCAATATCCATCAGCCCTCTCCGGCGGCATGCAACAGCGGCTGGCCATTGCACAGGCTTTGATAGCTCAACCTCGCATCCTGTTGCTGGATGAACCCTTTGGCGCGCTGGATCCTGGCATTCGCAAAGATATGCATGCACTGATGTTAGCGCTATGCAAAGAGACAAAATTGACGGTCTTCATGGTCACCCATGACTTGTCCGAGGGCTTTCATTTGGGCACCCGATTGATGGTATTTGATAAGGTCAGAGTCGATCCACATGCGCCCAAAGCCTACGGTGCGCGTATCACCTACGACATCAAGCTCAATCAGGACAGACTCCAGCAACAAGCACAGGTGGCGACATTGCCCACCCATGTGCTTAAAACGAATTAAAAGGTTTACCCATGAACAACTATACAAATACATCCAACATCCTCTATGAAGAGTTTGTTCCAGGGGGCGGTCACACCTCCTTCATCCTGAAAAAAGATCAGGTTTTGCGAATGACCGACGTCAAAGGTCACGCCAATGTCAGCATGATGATGTTGAATGCACATCAACACAGCGAGAGACTGAACTTACCAGACACATTAAAAGCGCAACACACGGCCAAGCTCACAAAAGGACATTGCTTTTACTCGGACATGGGGAGAGTACTCGCCGCCATCACTGAGGACACATGCGGTTGGCATGACAGTTTGGGCGGGGTATTAAACGCTCAAGAAGTTGAAACGAAATATGGCGTTGGCCGCTATCAGGAACTCAGAAATAATTTCTATCGAAATGGCACCGACAATCTGTTGGTGGAAATGGGTAAATGGAACCTTGATCTTCAAGATTTGCTCATGGTCGTTAACTTTTTTAGCAAAGTGACCGTGGATGACGAGGGATCCCTTTTCTTTGAGCCCAACCACTCTTGTGCAGGCGATTACGTGGAGTTGTATGCCCCGATGGATACCTTGGTGATTCTGACCGCCATTCAACATCCATTGGATCCCAATCCTGAATACCACCCCCGCCCAGTACAACTGTCATGGCGCAAAGCAGAGAGTGAAAGTATCAGTGAAGTGTGTCGACAGTCTCGGCCGGAAAACGGTAGAGCTTTTCATAACACTGAACGCTTCTACCTGTGAGGAAGGAATCAATATGAACATCATCTCAAGCCAATTAGTTGCTGAAAACGCCTTTTTCCACCATGTTATTCCGGCAGGCGAACCTTATTTGTTTGAAGTCAAAGCAGGACAGACATTCAGGCTGTTAGACAGTGAAGGTAACCAGGCCGTGGATACCCTTTTTTATAGTGCGAGCAATCCAAGAGAGCGTTATGACGCGCAACGGACCATGCGCAATCAGAACAAGGTTTACCTGACAACCGGTACAACGCTGTATTCAAACCTGGGCAATCCATTAGCCACGATTGTGGCAGATACCTGCGGTCGCCACGACACGCTGGGAGGCGCATGCGCTCAGGAAAGCAACACCGTGCGTTATTCACTCGACAAGCGCTACATGCATAGTTGCAGAGACAATTTCATGTGCGCATGTTTACATGATGGCAGATTGAACAAGCGGGATATTGGCGCAAACATTAACTTCTTCATGAACGTTCCGGTCACTCCGGAGGGCGGCTTGACCTTTGCAGATGGCATTTCAGCACCAGGCAAATATGTGGAATTAAAAGCGCACCAGGATTTAATTGTGTTGATCTCGAATTGCCCGCAACTTAACAATCCCTGTAATGGATGGAACCCAACCCAAGCGGAGGTGTTTGTATGGAATTAAGGCTTAAAAAAAGTATGCGTAGTATCTTTAGAAAAATACTCACGACGCTCTATCAAGGAATGGTTGCAAGAGCAGACTTTTCCAAATAGCGCGCTTTTAGCAAGTCAAGCCGGCTACCCAAACGATCACCTAGCCAGTGGATCCCGCTGTGGACGACCTCAGCGTGGTTTCGTATATGCGGGACGACCCGCCCTCAGAAGATCATTTGTATGTTCAATAAACTACTGATTGCAAATCGAGGGGCAATTGCTTGCCGCATCCTCCGCACCCTAAAAGCCCTGAACGTGAAAGGGGTGGCGGTTTATTCAGAATCGGATATTGCCAGTTTACATATTCAGCAGGCCGACGAGGCGATTAGCCTAGGTGAAGGCCCCGCTGCAAATACTTATCTCAATGTAGCGCGAATACTTGAAGTCGCAAAAACCACCGGGGCGACTGCCATTCATCCTGGGTATGGTTTTTTATCTGAGAATGCAGCGTTCGCAGAAGCTTGCGAACAAGCGGGCATTGCCTTTATTGGCCCAACCCCGGAACAATTACGCGTATTCGGGCTTAAGCACACGGCCAGAGCGATTGCAAAAGCCCACCAGGTGCCCATGCTGGAAGGCACTGTGTTACTGGATAGTGTGCATGAGGCTATCGCTGCAGCTAAGCAAGTAGGTTATCCGGTGATGCTGAAAAGTACCGCAGGTGGTGGTGGCATAGGCATGCGCGTATGCTGGAACGAACGCGACCTTGCCGAAGCATTTGAGGCAGTCAGACGCCTGGGACAGAACAACTTTAGTGACTCTGGTGTATTTATTGAAAAATACATTGAACGCGCCAGACACTTAGAGGTTCAGGTGTTTGGAGATGGCAAAGGCGAGGTCATTGCCTTGGGGGTGCGTGATTGCTCTGTGCAGCGCAGAAACCAAAAAGTCTTAGAAGAAACCCCCGCGCCCAATTTGCCAGACGGCATGGCGCAGGCACTGTGTGAAGCGGCGATTAAATTAGCAAAAGCAGTGAATTATCGCAGTGCGGGCACCGTAGAATTTGTGTATGACAGCCTTGCCGAGCAATTTTACTTCCTAGAAGTGAATACCCGCTTACAGGTAGAGCATGGTGTTACCGAGCAAGTATGGGGCGTTGACCTGGTGCGTTGGATGATTGAATTGGCGGCTGGCGACTTACCGCCTTTGTCAGACATTCGCCAAACACTGCACCCCCAAGGCCATTCAATACAAGCGCGCCTGTATGCGGAAGATCCAGGGAAAGATTTTCAACCCAGCCCTGGTTTGTTGACCAATGTTGCTTTTCCTCACGCGGATGGAAAAGCATTACGTGTAGACACATGGGTTGAGGCAGGATGTGAAGTCCCGCCCTATTTTGACCCCATGATTGCAAAAGTGATTAGCTGGTCAGTCACCAGGGAGGAGGCCAGAAAGCGTCTGGATGACGCGCTGGCAGAGACCGTGCTATACGGCGTAGAAACCAACCGTGGCTACCTCCGACAAATATTATCCGACCAGCCATTTTCAGAAGGCAATCCGTGGACGCGCTGCCTTGAGGGGTTAGCGTATCACGCTGAGACATTTGAAGTGCTTGTTCCAGGAACACAAACCACTATTCAGGATTATCCTGGTCGCCAGGGATATTGGGCAGTCGGTGTTCCACCCTCAGGTCCAATGGATAGCCTGGCTTTCCGTTTAGGGAATCGTTTGCTGGGGAACGAAGAAAGTGCTGCCGGGTTGGAAATCACCATGAGTGGCCCCACCCTACGTTTCAATACGGATGCAGTCGTCGCTATTACGGGTGCAAATATCCCGGTCAAAGTGGATGGCGAGCACGCGCCACAAAATGTCTCTCTACATATCAAGCAAGGGTCAACGTTAAGCTTAGGCAAAATTGCCGAAACAGGCGCCCGCAGCTATCTGCTTTTCAGCGGCGGCCTGGAGATTCCTGAATATTTGGGCAGTAAAAGTACGTTTACGCTGGGCCAATTTGGCGGGCATGCCGGGCGCGCTTTAAGAGCCGGGGATGTCATCCACCTGTCAACCTTAGCGCATGCGGCTGCGGGCATCGCGCTACCGCCAGGCCTCTACCCCCTCCTTGCTGAGACCAGACAGATCCGAGTCATTTATGGCCCGCATGGCGCCCCGGAATATTTCACCCAGCGCTATATCGATCAGTTTTTAAGCACTGATTGGGAAGTGCATTTCAACTCCAGCAGAACCGGTGTTCGCCTGATTGGACCAAAACCTGAGTGGGTCAGAGAGAGTGGCGGTGAAGCGGGGTTACATCCTTCCAATATTCACGACAACCCTTATGCGATTGGTGCGGTTGATTTCACCGGTGACATGCCGGTGATTCTCGGGCCTGATGGGCCCAGCCTGGGCGGTTTTGTCTGCCCGGTGACGATTATTGAAGCGGATTTATGGCATCTAGGGCAACTCAAGGCAGGTGACAAAGTTCGCTTTATCCCGGTGACCATCGCCACCGCCAGACAGGCGTTTAAAGATCAACAGCAACAAATCGCAGGCCTGAGTCCAGTCACCGGATCCTGGCATGCCGCAGAACTGCAGTCGCCTATCGTTCTGGAAATTGGGGAAAAGGATGCCAAGCTCGTCGCAAGACTATCTGGCGATACGCACTTGTTGATTGAGATCGGCGCGCCTGAGCTGGACCTTGTCTTACGATTCAAAGCGCATGCTTTGATGCAAGCCATTGAGCACAGCAATCCTGCCGGCATTATTGACCTCACCCCTGGCATACGCTCCTTGCAAGTGCATTACCAGCCGGAACAGCTGCCATTAAAAACATTATTGGCGTTGATCCAGGAAATTTGGGGCAAGGTAAGTTCAACGCAAGATATTACCGTGCCATCGCGCGTGGTTCACCTGCCATTGTCCTGGGACGATCCGGCGTGCCAATTGGCGATCGAAAAATATATGACTACGGTGCGTAAAGATGCGCCTTGGTGCCCGAGCAACCTGGAGTTTATCCGCCGCATCAATGAATTGCCGGATATTCAAAAAGTGCAGGAAATCGTTTTTGACGCCAGTTACCTGGTGATGGGGCTGGGAGATGTTTATCTTGGTGCACCGGTCGCGACCCCCCTGGATCCACGGCACAGATTAGTCACTACCAAATACAATCCTGCCAGAACCTGGACTGCCGAGAACTCCGTTGGGATTGGCGGTGCTTACATGTGCGTTTACGGTATGGAGGGCCCAGGGGGTTACCAGTTTGTGGGCCGCACCCTGCAAATGTGGAGTCGCTATAAAAAGGTAGCTGCGTTTGAAGGAAAGCCATGGTTACTGAATTTCTTTGACCAGATTCGCTTTTACCCGGTGTCGGCCGAAGAGTTACTGGTCATCCGGCGCGATTTCCCACTCGGTCGCTATCCATTAAAGATTGAAGAAACCAGCCTTAATCTTTCGGAATATCAATCCTTTTTGGCGAGGGAGGCATCATCGATTCAAGTCTTCAGAAGCCATCAAAAAACGGCATTCGATGCGGAGCGTCAGCGCTGGATTGAAACGGGCCAGGCCCATTTTGAAATAGATGAAAATTTAGCCAGTGATACTGAAGAATCCACTTTGGCCGAGGGGCAGATCGGCGTGGAGAGTCATATTGCTGGGAATTTATGGCAAGTCGTTGTGAAGGTTGGGCAGAAAGTTAACGCTGGCGAATCCTTAGTCATTCTTGAATCCATGAAAATGGAAATTGAAATCCAAGCACCTGTCGATGGTGAAGTGGCAGAGATACGGGTCTCCCCTGGCTCACCCGTCAAAGCCGGGCAGTGTGTGGTCGTGATTAACGAAGCTTAAAGGACATTGAAATGAAACACCCATATAACCTGCAATTGGATGCCCTTAAAAGTGCGTATGCCAACCATGCATTCTCACCACGTGAACTCATTCAAGCATTGCGCGAAAGAGCCCTCCAGTTAAATGCGGAATACAAGCTCTTCATCCACATTCTGACTGAAGAAGAGTTAGCGCCTTATCTGGCAAATTTAGAGGCAACCGGGGCTGAAAGCTTACCGTTGTATGGCGTCCCATTTGCGGTCAAGGATAACATCGACCTGGCGGGCGTTCCGACCACCGCCGCATGCCCCGCATTTAGTTATATCCCGGCTAAAAATGCCACCATTGTTACGCAATTGATTGCACTAGGCGCGATCCCCATCGGTAAAACAAATCTTGATCAGTTCGCAACTGGCCTGAACGGCACCCGCTCTCCCTATGGACTCTGCCGCAATAGCGTCCTTGCTGAATACCCAAGCGGTGGTTCAAGTGCAGGCTCCGCGCTGGCAGTGGCATTGGGACTGGCATCGTTTGCACTCGGCACAGATACCGCAGGCAGCGGGCGTGTTCCGGCAGCGCTCAATAACCTGATTGGATTGAAAGCCACCAAGGGCTTAATTTCAACGGCTGGCGTTGTGCCAGCTTGCCGCACACTGGATTGCACGACCTTTTTTACAGCGACCGCATTGGAAGCAAGCAAGCTGCTAGCACTGACTGCCCATCAGGATCCAGAAGATGAGTACAGTCGTGCCAATGTTGGCTGGAACACAGGCAGATCGTTTGGCATCCCAGCCGCTGGCTTTAAATTTGGTATCCCTAAACAATTAGAGTTTCTAGGGTGCACTGAAAGTCAGGCACTCTTTGAGCGTTCAGTGTCCACCCTTGAGAAGATGGGAGGAGTTGCCATTGAAATCGATTTCAGTGCCTTTCTGGAGGCTGCGAAGCTTCTTTACGAAGGTCCTTGGGTCGCTGAAAGATACAGCGTCGTTGGCGAGTTGATTGAGAAAAATCCTGAAACGGTACTGCCTGTCATCAGAGATGTGCTGCAGAAAGCCCCGACTGCCACGGCGGTGCAAGCGTTTAAAGCGCAATACAAATTACAAGCCCTGAAAGTCAAGACGGATGCCATTCTTGCCAACCTGGATTTCATTATCACACCGGCCTATCCGCGCCCAGTCACCTTGGCCGAGCTAGCGGCAGAGCCTGTGAAACGTAACTCTGATTTGGGGACTTACACCAACTTCATGAATCTGCTGGACTATGCGGCGGTAGCGGTACCGGCTGGATTCATGCGGAATGGCCTGCCTTCCGGGGTAACTTTTTTTGGGCGTGCATTCTGTGACCAATATCTTTTAAGTATTGCGGACAGTTTTCAGCGCACCTCAAAACTACCGCTGATTGGTCAATTCGAATTCACGGCCGCGCCCCAGACAACATTGGCAAAAAATGATCGCTCACAGCTGCTGGTGTGTGGCGCACATTTAGAGGGCTTGCCCTTGAATTGGCAATTAAAAGACAAAGGCGGGCAGTTGCTCAAGAAAACACAGACCTCCCCTGCTTACCAGTTTTATGCCTTGGCGGGCTCACCGCCCAAACGACCAGGTTTAAGAAGAGTTTCAACAGGTGGCCGATCATTTGAGGTAGAAATCTGGGAAATCCCCACCCAAGAGTTAGGCGCCTTTCTAAATGATATTCCTGCGCCATTAGGACTGGGCAAGGTTGAACTGATAGATGGCTCGTGGGTCACCGGATTTATCTGTGAGGATTACGCCCTGGAAACTGCAGATCCAATCTCGCAGTTTTCTGGATGGCGAGAGTACTTGCAACACCAATAACGTTGCTGGGTCTGTCAGCGAACCGCTGACCTTTCCCTGATCCATTCAAAAATATTTTTTGCTTTTAATAGGGATGTTGCACAAAAAGATGACTATTTTTAGCGCAGCGGGGCTAAGCGCCCTCGTTTCAGCCTCAAAGTTCAAGCGACGGCAGAACTAACAGCGACGGGGGTTGGCAGGTTAAGCACTTGAATGACCGTCGAATGTTTTCGCTTTGAGCAGTTCTCTCTGCAAAAGCCCTGGACGCTGTATTCAATATGATAAAAAGTACCCAGCCTGATCAAAGGGTACACAATCGCCTAGGCAAAGTACTGTGGTAATGACGCGCAGTGGCCCTCCAGTCATTGCATTTTCACAGGACAGCTTGGCTTCACTTTAGGACAGTTTATGGCTTGGTTACAACTTTTCGCCGCTGGCATTCTGGAAATCATCTTCGCTTACGCGATCAAAGAGTCTGATGGTTTTTCAAAACTGCTACCATCACTCATGACGCTGCTTACAGTGATAGGAAGCTTTTGGTTGCTTTCTTCGGCGATGCGCACGATACCCATGGGCACTGCTTACACTGTTTGGACGGGGATTGGTGGCGTTGGTGCATTTATCGTTGGCATCACGGTGCTCTCTGAACCCATCACAATGTTGCGATTACTTGCGGCAACCTTAATCATTTCTGGGCTGATACTCATGAAAGTTGCCGGATCATAAGCCATGAAATGGCAACAGTACACGCCCTAAAGGGGTCGTTCACTTAACGTTCACCTTGCGTGAGACGACGTATTTATTCTTTTAACAGCACGTCTGTGATCAAGCAGACTCTGCTGATGTAGCTTACTTTGTTGCAATTACCCAAGCTTGTACGACTCAAGCCCAACCTTAGGCAATCTATAGCGCGCAACCCATCATTGCGAAAATGGGATAGTTGAATTCACACGAAACTCGCATCATACGACCATGATTTTTAATTGCTAGGGGAAGCTGTCATGAGCGTATCGTTAAAGCCAACGCTGAATGGTTGGCATTTATGGGGACTAGCCGTCGGGCTGGTGATTTCTGGCGAATATTTTGGCTGGAGTTATGGCTGGGATCAAGCGGGAACCTTGGGTTTTTTGGTGACCACCCTTTTCATCGCGCTGATGTACACCACCTTTATTTTCAGTTTTACCGAACTGACTACTTCTATTCCACATGCCGGTGGGCCGTTTGCTTACGCCAGACGGGCTTTTGGTCCTAAGATGGCGTATGTGGCCGGTTATGCCACCTTGATTGAGTTTTTGTTCGCACCGCCGGCCATTGCGATGGCGATTGGCGCCTATCTGAATGTGCAATATCCGGGCATAGACCCCAAGCTTTTTGCCGTGGGTGCTTATATTGTATTTGTCAGTTTGAATATTGTTGGGGTGCATATCGCTGCCACCTTTGAACTGCTGGTCACCCTGCTCGCGATTATTGAGTTATTGGTGTTTATGGGCGTGGTTGCCCCCGGTTTCTCGATGACAAACTTTGTCGCACATGGCTGGGCAGGTAATGACGTTTTTAGTAGCGCAGCGATTCCTGGCATGGTGGCGGCGATTCCATTCGCCATTTGGTTTTTTCTCGCCATTGAAGGCGTGGCCATGGCGGCAGAAGAAGCCAAAGATCCGAGAAGAACGATCCCCAAAGCTTATATTGCCGGGATTCTGACGCTGGTGTTTCTGGCCATAGGCGTGATGTTATATGCAGGTGGCGTGGGTGACTGGAGAACCCTGGCCAATGTCAACGATCCTATTCCACAGGCAATGAAAGTGGTGGTGGGTGAGAACAGTGGCTGGTTACATATGCTGGTTTGGATTGGCTTGCTAGGATTGATCGCCTCTTTTCACGGAATTTTGCTTGGCTGCTCACGGCAGATTTTTGCCCTGGCACGCGCCGGATTTATGCCGAAATACTTTGAAGCCACGCATGCGCGCTTTAAAACCCCACATCGCGCATTGGTTGCCGGGGCAGTGGTTGGCCTGGCAGCTATTTTGAGTGATGACTTACAGTTTAATGGCATGACGCTCACGGCAAACTTGATCACGATGGCGGTATTCGGGGCCATCGTCATGTATATCGTTTCGATGCTGAGCTTTTTTGCGCTGAGAAAAAACGAGCCTGCGCTGGATCGCCCGTTCCGTACCATGGGTTATCCGCTGTTTCCGGCCATTGCCTTAAGCCTTGCCGTGATCAGTTTGCTGACCATGATCTACTACAATCAGGCATTGGCGCTGGTGTTTGCCGTGCTGATGGCAGTGGGCTATATTTATTTCAGCCTGACAAAAGGGCAACGCGACACCGCGACTGATCGTTAAACGCAGGCAATCCATGTAGGGTATGCAAAGGAGTACCCTGTTGATTCTTTGGAGAGTGAGAAAAAGATGGCTTACAGTTATCGCGTTGGCGTACATCAGTACCCATTCAAAGACTTGAAAGAAGTGATGGCGAAGGCCTCCCCGCCACGCTCAGGCGACTTTCTCGCAGGCGTGGCAGCTGAGACTTATGTTGAGCGCATGGCTGCCAGGATGTGCCTTGCCAACATGCCGCTCAAACGCTTTTTAGAAGAGTTGCTGCTGCCTTACGAACAAGACGAGGTGACGCGCTTAATCATTGATACGCATGATGCGCAGGCATTTAGTGAAATCAGCCATCTCACCGTGGGCGATTTTCGAGACTGGTTGTTGCTGGATACCACGGATACCGCCACGCTGACACGCGTTGCCAAAGGCATCACGCCGGAAATGGCGGCGGCGGTCAGCAAGCTAATGCGCAACCAGGACTTGATCCTGGTCGCCAAAAAATGCCAAGTGACGACCGCATTCCGAAATACCATCGGTCTGCCGGGTCGGCTGTCCGTGCGCTTGCAGCCCAACCACCCAACCGATGATGCCCGCGGCATTGCCGCCTCTTTGCTCGACGGATTACTGTATGGCTCAGGCGATGCGGTGATCGGCATCAATCCGGCCACCGATAGTATTCCTGGCTTGATGAACTTATATTACCTGGTCGATGAAGTCATTAACCAATATGAGATTCCCACCCAGTCGTGCATCCTGACCCATGTCACCAACCAGATTCAACTGATTGAAAAAGGCGCGCCGATTGACTTGGTGTTTCAATCGATTGCCGGCACCGAACAAGCCAATAAAACGTTTGGCATTAATCTTTCCATTCTGGATGAAGCTTATTCTGCAGCCTTGTCACTGCAACGCGGCACGGTAGGCCAAAACGTCATGTATTTTGAAACAGGCCAAGGCTCGGCACTCTCGGCCAACGCCAATTTTGGCATGGACCAGCAAACCTGTGAGGCACGTGCCTATGCCGTCGCCCGCCACTTTTCCCCCTTGCTCACCAATACGGTGGTGGGCTTTATTGGGCCGGAATACCTGTACGATGGCAAACAAATCATCCGTGCCGGCCTGGAAGACCATTTCTGCGGTAAGTTGCTAGGTCTGCCACTGGGGTGTGATGTCTGCTACACCAACCATGCCGAGGCGGATCAAGACGACATGGACACCTTGATGACCTTGCTATCTGTGGCTGGTATTACCTTCATCATGGGCATTCCAGGGGCGGATGACATCATGCTTAATTATCAGACCACCTCTTTTCACGATGCCCTCTATTTGCGTAAAACGCTTAACCTGAAGCCAGCACCGGAGTTTGAGCAATGGCTACAGCGCATGAACCTGATGGATAACACTGGCATGATCCGCCCGGTAGACAATAGCCATGCCTTGTTACAAAATAAACCCAAGCAATTAATGAGTGCCCCTTAATATGCATCAGCCTCCTGCAGCCCCTAGCACAGGCATCGTCAGTGAAGATCCCTGGTCACAACTTAAAAGCTTCACACAAGCGCGGATTGCCATCGGCAGGGTAGGCAGCAGCCTGCCTACGCAAGAAGTCCTGGATTTCAGCTTGAGCCATGCATTGGCCAGGGATGCGGTTCATCTTGGCCTCGATACCCAGGCGTTGATGGTGCAAATTCAAGCGACATTGTCAGTCGATGTCCATCAGGTTCATAGCAAGGCACCAGACCGGGCTTCTTATTTATTAAGGCCCGATTGGGGCCGTCAACTGAGCGAAGACAGCGGGCTAAAACTCAAAGCCGCCAACACAAAACAAGCCATTGATTTATTACTGGTGGTTGCGGATGGCTTGTCTTCATTGGCAATCAAAAATCACGCGCTGCCATTATTGCAAGAAATTCATGCGCAAGCTCCTGCGGAATGGCATCTGGGACCGGTGGTCATCGCCTCTCAGGCCAGGGTTGCACTGGCCGATGAAGTGGGCGAAATGCTAGGGGCAAACATGGTGGCCATGCTGATTGGTGAGCGGCCTGGACTAAGTTCGCCGGATAGTCTGGGGATTTATTTGACGCATCAGCCACGGCGTGGCCGTAGTGATGCGGACAGAAACTGTATTTCCAATGTCAGGCCAGATGGCCTGGGCTATGCCGCCGCCGCAAAAAAATTGTTATGGCTGGCAAAAGAAGCCAACCGTTTAAAATTGTCCGGCGTTGCACTCAAAGATGAAAGCGATGTCGTTATGGTTCAAGACGCGCCTTCCGGACAATGACGCTAAACTGCCACCTCATCCATGAAAGCGCTTGAAGGTGGTAGAGGGCGCTTCACCAAACATCTTTTTATACTCCTGCGAAAAATGTCCAAAATGCCAGAAGCCCCATGAAGTCGCGGCCTCGGTCACTGAGTTGGCATGCCTCAGCATTTGACGGACGCCATTCAGGCGCTCAGTCCGCAGGTAGACGACCGGACTTTTCTCCAGCGTTCTTTGAAAATGGTATTGCAAGGTGCGGTGGCTCATGGCCAAAGATTCGCACAACTCGACGACACTGATAGGATCATCCTGGCGTTGACGCACGATTTTTCGTGTTTTGGTGACCACTTGCCAGGATTGATTCTGATAATAAACCGTCCTTGGCGCCGAATCGTCACACAGCAATGTATCGGCAACCATTTGCAACGCCATCATTTGTGTTTCTTGCACCAGCGTAGGGTATTGAATAAAGCCGGGCAGTGCCTTGAGCGTCGCAAATACAGAACGTAAAAAGCGGACCAGGTTCTGATACTTTGTTTGACTCAAATATAAAATCTTGGCACTCTGGCACTGCTGGTACAGTCGCTCCTGATCGTCATCAGACAAATACTGCATCAGAAACTTTCTCGAAATCACAATCAAGCCAATGGTCAGGTTTGCGGGCGAGACAAATTCAAACCCGTTTCTGCCAGAAAAAATATGCACCGCCTGCTGCTCGCAGAGGCTGCCACAAAACATGCCCTTTTCAATGCTATTCATAGGCACACCGATGGAAATTTTTTCCTCATCCAGATAGCCTTGTTGATGGAGTTGCTGATTGGTAAACTCAAGGAATAGCGACACCTCAGGCAAGTGCACATGGGTCAAAAAGCCATTAAAATGCCCGGCCGAAAGCTGTGAATAATCCTGATGCCAGCCTTGCAGGAACTGAGACTGCTCATCAAAATCCTGACTTTCCCTATGCAAATAGTTTGGCTGTGGTAGCGTCAATAATGGCGCATTGCGCGCGCAATGTTCTAACATTATGGTATCCCTGAGTCTTCTTTATTATTGTGCGAGCTAACTTTAATAGCTGTATTAGCAAATAACATTCCAACTCCCCGGCTTTAGCACATTGCCCGGCACTGAGCTCCTCATGCAGGCTAACAAAGCCTTTCCTGTGCACTTTTATTTCGCAACTGTGGTTACCCCAATCACAAAGTCATCAATCCAGGTGCAATTACGCATACTGCGCCTATTTTTAGTGCATTACATGGGCGCAAAAAGCGCTGTCTGCGCATCAGGTTGCTCACCTAATCATCAAACCTCTCATCGCCATTTTTATCTGCATCTTTGCCGATTTGGGATAGTCGCAGAGTAAAGCATTCCGCAAAATGGCCTCACATTATTCATCAACAGGGTCCTTACTTATGCGTAAATCTATCCTCTTTGCTCTTGCACTTTTTTCAGCAAGTTTCGTCTCCACTCCCAGCCTGGCAGAAGAAAAATCCGCTTGGTCTTTATCCAGAAATCTGTCGTTTGTATCTGACTATTACTCACGCGGCATTTCTCAGTCATGGCATAAACCTGCCGTGCAGGCCGGCTTAGACATTGCCCATGAGAGCGGCTTTTATGCAGGCTTGTGGGGATCCAGTATCTCGCCCCAGACCTATGTTGACAGCACGACCGAGATTGATATTTACGCTGGCTATAACGGCAGTTTTGCTTCGGTTGAAAAGCTCGCCTGGTCAGCCGGGCTCATTGGCTACCTCTATCCAGGCGGCAATTGGGACAAATGTACAGCTTGTACGCGTAGTGATGGATCTGCAGTTTCGAGCCAGCGCTTTGACACCTATGAGGTGAATGCCGCACTTAGCTACGACTGGATTAGCGCAAAAGCCTCCATGACGTTGACAGACTGGTTTGGCGCGAACCGTGGTACCGGTTTTGACAGCAATACCAAAGGCTCGACTTATCTCGAACTCAATGCAAACTATCCGTTGCCATTCTATGATCTGGTGTTGGTTGCCCACGTAGGCATGCTCGATGTCGCAGGCAGAGTCACGCCTGGCGCATATGGCACGTTTGTTTCAGGCAGGGGCAATCCTGACAACAAGGATTACAAGATTGGTTTGAGCAAAAACATTGCATTCGCCAATACCAATGGGCTTAACCTCGGGGTTTACTACGTTGGGGCCGATGATACTGGCTACTGGAGTAGCCGTGGGTTTGGTGGCTCCAGCTTTAATGGCGGCACGGGCTCCAAGGACCTGACAGATAACCGCTGGGTGATCACGCTCAGCTCCACCTTCTGATCGATACCTCTTATGATCAGCCGTTATGCATCCGCATGACGCAGCTGAAGTTGCTGTGAATTTCTCTGGCAACTGACCTGACTCTCTCTTACTCCCGGTTTCCGGGAGTTTTTTTATGCTGGCAAACAATGTTAAGCCTACCATCAACAAGATGAGGACACTGCATGCTTTCCGGATCAACTGGACGCAAGCTTAATGATCAAATGACACGATCCGAACATTGGAATATATCGGTCCTCTCGTGCCTGCACCGCCAAAATGGGTACTGGTGCCTATATGCAGATAATTGAATTTATCTACAGGCTCATACTGCAAACCTTCAAAGTGTAATACCTTGTCGTCGATCCAGGTCGTCACTTTGCCATCATGCCATTCCACCCGGAAACGATAGGTATGTTGCGGGTCAAAGGGGCCGTCAAAGGGTACCCATTCCTTGGCTTTACCAAAGCCTCGGGCGTGATATTCGATCTTGAATTGCGCATGCGCTTTGCCTACCCTGAGCTCCCAATTGTCTGTTTCCGGCAGATTCATCCGCTCGTGATTATTAAAAAGATTGCCCCATAGCCCCAGAAAAATATTTTTATTGGCCGTCAATTGTGTTCGGGGATCAAAGTGACGGATATCGACTTCAAGCAATCCATGAGAAGACATCGGCGGGATTTTCCAGACGATCCGGTCGTTATCATTAAGCAGTGTCCACCCACCGCCCTCCACAAACTGACCGCCTTGTACCTGCCCCTGGCTGTTGCCGTGCAAACTGTCAGAAAGTACCACTCTGCCAACTTGATCTCTTAAGTGGGCTTTGTAAATTGCGCTAGAACCATCCTCAAATGCCACTTGAAATGCCAGACCATCTGATGTGGCAGACTCCAGGCTAAGATTAAAGCTTTTTGGGGTTTTACCGGAAAGCTTGATTTCAGGATGCACGATGGGAAAGCGACTTCCCTTCTTCCACACATAGATACTCGCATGCCCCTGGGGATTTTTTCCAATAAAAAATACCCGATCCTTAAAGATATTGGGTTTGCTAAAGCTGCTGAAGTTGACAGAACCTCCGGCCATTTCTGCCTTGTTATCGGCCAGGGTATAGAGTTTATTGTCTATCCACGCATACATGCCATTTAAGGTATTGTCTTTGGAGACCGTTTTAAACGCATAATTTTGCGTCGCAAAAGAGCGGTCTACCGTCCCGTCATTCAGACCCTGAAAGGTGGCGTTAGGTACATCGGGGATAGGGGTTGAAGCGTCGACCAGAGCAAGCAGTGCACCACTTTGTTTGACATATATCCCGGTTTTTCCAAGCTGGTCTGAGGCGGTCAACAATACACGATCGTGGCCGACTGTCACATCATCCATGGCGCCAAAATAGAGCGACTGATGCGGGATTTTTGTCGTCCAGTCTGCAACAACACTGAGTTGCCCTGTTTGAATATCGTATTGGTAAGCGCCCTGATATTGGCGCGTTTCTTTCGCTTCCTTGACGTCGCCTCGGCCAACAAATACGACCGTCCGGCCATCAAAGACCGGGCGCTTGAAAGAGGTAAATCTAAATTTGCTGTTGGGCATCAGGGTATTAAGGTCAACAATTTTGCTGATCTTGCCACCTGCAGAATAATAAATACCCTGCTGCTGATCCGCTCCTGTTCCACGAAAAACCAGTTGATCACCCACGCCCATCGGTGCGCCTTCAAAACTAATGAATTTGCCCACGCCTCCGGGGATATCATCCAGCGAACTGACCAGCATATCGATATTGCCCAGCCTGCTTTTAAAAATACCGGTTAATCCGTTGTCACGTGTGGCAGAAAAGAATATGGCGTCACCATCAACCACGGGCGCGGTTGCAAACTCTTTAAACTTGCCCCCTTCCCCCGAGAATATCGTGCTGGCATCGGCAATCAGCTCAAAGTTAATCACGGGAACAGGGCCTTCTGCTGCGAAGGCTGGATGCCAGGCCAGCATCAAAACCAAAAATAGTGTTTTACCAAACATCAAAACAGCACCTCCAGGCTCACTCTGGCATTGGCTGGCATGCCTGGGAAAATGGATTGTGCTCCATTACCGAAGTAATAGACTTTATCCGTGATATTTTCTGCGTTAAAACGCCAAATTGCTTTATGGTTACCCAGATTGTGTTTGTAACTGGCGCCTATATCGTAACGGGTATAACCACTTAATTTGAAGGTATTGGCCGGGTCACCAAACACCTCACTTTGGCTGAATGCGCCGCCGTAGATGGATAAATTCCTGAATGGTCCGCTGGTGAAATCATAAGAAGTCCACACCTTGAAGGCATTAGAAGGTGCCTGGTTCAGCGCATTGCCCTTGTTGGTGCCCTCTTTGATTTCGGAATCAAGATAAGCATAAGAGGCCATGATATTCCAGCCATCTGCCACTTCGCCAATCGCTTCCAGCTCAAAGCCTTTACTTTGTACCTCGCCTACCAGCGTCACGGTGTTGGCAGCGACATCGGTAAACGTTAAATTGCCGCGGGTTAACTCATACACGGCGGCATTGATGGCCAGTTTGTTATCCAGCCACATTGTTTTAATGCCAGCCTCATATTGCTTGCCGGTTTGGGGATCAAGCACCTGTCCGGCATTGGCAAAGGTTGGGCCCACACGACTATTTGGATTAAAGGCACGGCTGTAGCTGGCATACAAAGTGACCGGCTCAAAAGGCGTGTATATGATTCCAGCACGAGGCGTAAAATCGCTGTTTCTGACGGTGTCACTTGCGGCCCCTGTTGCAGGAAATTTCGAGCCCTGGCTAAAGCGGTCATAACGCCCGCCTATCATCAAGTTAAGCTTGGAGGTCAGCCCTATAAAATCCTCAGCATATACCCCCTGAAATAAATTGTTATTTTCTTGGGTAGGTAAGGCAACCATTGGAAGAGGCCTACGTACAAAAGTGGCAGGGTTAAAAATATTGGATGCATAGACATTGCCAGTCCCACTTTGCGAGTGGATAGTACGCTCCAGATCGACGCGCTGATAGCCAAACACCGTTCTGTGCCGCATGCCCCACAGTGTATTGTCCCCGATCAAGTCAAAGATATAAGAGCGGGCATCTACATCCTGGGTCGAGCGTTGCTCGGTCACATTAAAGTTACCCGTCACGGCATTGGGTGCAGATTTGTTAGATTGATGGCGGTCAATAAAGTAATCCTGATAGGTATATTGATGTTTCAGCTTCCATTGATCATTTAACTTCCAGTCCACCTCATAGCCCAATGTGGTATTGACAGAAGATTGACTGCCCCATGGCAGTTCAAAGTAACGGCTTCTTGGCACATCATTGACAGCGCCACGATAGTAAAACTGGCCGTTATCCCAAGGCGTGTCACGATTGACGTAATCAGCAAGCACTGTGACTTTGAGGTCGTCAGTCACTTGCGCATCCAACACCAAACCAAGCACATCGCGGTCTAAATACACATTGTCCCTGAAACTGTCACTGCGCTCTCGCGCGACGTTAATCCTGTAGCCAATATGCTCATAATCCGGGACACGGCCACCTGCATCCAACTGCATATGATCGTAATCGTAACTGCCCTTGCTTACCTTAAACGATGTAAACCTCTCTTGCGTGGGTCTTTTACGAATTAAATTAGCGACCCCGCCCGGCTGGGCACGACCATATTGTATGGAGGCAGGTCCCCGCAAGAACTCCACCCGTTCTAACAGTTCAACGGGCTGATCAAGCAAACCATACAACGGTTGCCCATCGACAAAATACCCTGTTTCGTCGTCCAGCAGAAAACCTCGCGACCGCAGTGCAGCTTGTCGTCCTGCATTAAAACTTTCCTGATTAATTGAGGCGATATTTTTAGCCACATCAGCAAGCACTCTCACCGCTTGCTGATCCATGATTTTCTTCGGTATGACCGTGACTGAAACAGGAGACTCTTTAATGTCGAGCGGGATCCTGGATGCTGTTGACGACTCCTTCTGCAAAAACTGCTGATCAGGCTCATCAATGATGAATTTATCCGTCACCTTGACTTCGGGCAAAACAGAGATATTTTCTTCCGACTGTCTCACCGTTTTCTTGAGTAAAAAACTGTTGCTTTCAATTTGTATGACAGCCAGGCCGCTGCCTTGAAGCAAAACATCGAACCCCTGATGCAGACTGTACGCGCCATTGAGTCCTGTCGTCTGCTTGTTTTGAGTTAACTGCGGATCAAATGACAGCAGTACACCGGCCTGAGCGGCATACGCAGATAGCGCCGCCCCTAAAGGACCAGCACTGATGTTGTAAGCCTTTTTTGTAGTTTCTGCGACGGTGTTTTCAGCGGCGATCAGTGGCGTATGCCAGGACTGAGTCAACACCAAGCTAGCGGCAACCATCAAATGCAAGCGACGCTTTTTGCCTGGTTTTAATGGAAGAGGATTTGAATGGGTAAATAACATATTGCACTCCTGAAAATATTGTTCTCATTAGCTATGCCAATCGAAAACTCAAAAGTGACAATACTTTTCTAAAAATTTACTGATTCAGAGGCAGGATCATTATCAAAAAGCGTGTGTAGTGCTGAATTCTGACTGGAAATGTCTGAGCCAGACTGCGTAAGGAAGCGTCAACATCATCCAATGAAAATGATCCTGAAATCATCAACTGCTCAATATCTCTATGGCATTTTATGATTCCGTAACGGTATCTTTCCATTTCTTCGGCAAAATACTTGAGCGGCATATTATCCAATTCCAGATAACCTCTCTGCCAAGAGGGGGATAGGACACTCAGCCGGGGCCTAAACACAACACGATTGGAATGAATGTCCACTTCTTGCAGGGGCTGCATGAAAGCGTCTTCACCGTTTTGTTGAGGGGATAGCTTGAGCACGCCCTCAAAAAGGGATACCCGTGAAAATTGATCAAATCGTCGAACATTAAATGCAGTACCCAGGGGAAGAATCCGACCATGACCGGTTTCAATCATCAGTACTTGTGTTTTTTGATGTGACTTGGAAGTCGACACCAAGATCTCACCGTGATGCAATTGAACTATCATGGTGTGACGGGAAGAATGAATCGTGACCGCTGTTTTAGTGTTCAAGACAAGGTTGGTGCCATCCGTGAGGGTAATATTCTTTCGCTCCCCAACGTCAGTAAAATGGTCATAATTAATCCGTCCAAACAATGCGTCTTTGAACACATATCCGGTTGGCAATAACACAGCGGCAAGTAATCCCAGCGTTTTGATTGCTTCTCTACGCTGACGATTCACTTTACTTGGTGTGCGGCTAAGTACCTCAACACCAAGATTGGATGGAATCCCCTCAAAGATGGAGAGCTTGCGTTTGATGTCTTCCCAAGCTTGCCGATGCACATCGGATTCGCGCATCCACCTATCCCATGCCTGCCGCTCTGCATCAGTCACATGCTCGGATGAAAGCAGTACATACCAATTAACTGCTTCAGGAACGACGTCTTCATGGGAGCGCATATTTAATCTTTATGCTGCATCAGATGCAGCAATGCGGTTGAAATATATTTCCGCACACTACTCACTGACACTTGCATTTCATTCGCAATTGCACCGTGAGCCATGCCTTCCAGTTGTGACAGCAGAAAAGCCTTCTTCACTTTTTGTTCCAGTCCATCCAGGATTAAATCAATTTGGTATAAGGTTTCTAAAATAATCGTCCGGGTTTCCACTGAATCATGAAAGTCTTCAGAATGTTGGATTAAGAATTCCAGATACTTGGACTCAATCTCTTTCCGCCTTAAGTGATTCACCATTAAGCCATGAGCCAAGTTAGTTAAAAAAGCGCGTGGCTCGATAATCTTACTTATGTCGCCCTTCAAAATTAACTTCAAGAAGGTATCGTTGGTTAAATCATAAGCATCTTCTACATTTCTGAGACGCTTTTTGAGATAAGACAGAATCCAGCGATGGTGGTCAGTATACAGTTGTGATACTAAAGTATTTGACGAATGACTCATTTTCTAAATGCCCTAAGATGATGAAATATAACGAATCATGACTAGGAGCATAATTATTCAAATGCATAAATCATTCCAACTAGCTAATCTATTGATTTGTTGAAATAAAAGTTTGATAGCAATTAAAAAAGGCTGAAAAGATAAAATATCCCCTCTTAAATTGGCTGATATAAACCAATTTTCAGCCAGGTTATCGTCAGGGTAAAGGATTTAAAAGGCAGCTTAAATGACAACATTAATTCCCGCCGAATGCTTAAATAATGCCTCAGTTTCTGAGGGGGGTATATTTTTAAGCGTTTCATTTTCATCAGGTTTTATGCATACGATATTTCGGACTTTCAGACCTTATCGCACCTAGCAAAAAATACACTGGCATTTGTTTTGGTATACCAGTCATTTTGCTAATTCTGTTTTCAGTGGTTCAATGGTCAATGGCAAATAAGTTTCGCCAGCACTGCTGAGCGAGTAGTCCATGATTGGATAATCTGAGTGAAGAGCATTCATTGATGAAAAAACCTGACATAGCTCCTAATGAAATCCAACGATTAAGTGCATTACATCATTACCAAATGATGGATACTTCTGCGGAGGAAGTGTTCGATAATTTCACCTACCTTGCCTCCCAAATTTGTGAAACGCCCATCGCCCTGATTACCCTTATTGATGAGAAGCGCCAGTGGTTTAAAAGTAAGATAGGGATTGATGCGACAGAAACGGCTCGGGAAATTTCATTTTGCGGCCACGCCATCTTGCAGGAAGAATTGTTTGAGATTCCTAATGCACTGGAAGATGAAAGGTTCCACGATAATCCATTAGTTACTGGCAGTTTACATCTGCGATTTTATGCCGGCATGCCATTGATGACGCATGATGGGTATGGACTTGGCACATTATGTGTCATCGATAAAGTGCCGCGCAAACTCACGGATGAACAGCGCACATCCCTAAAGATGCTTGCCAAACAAGTGGTTGCACAGGTGGAGTCAAGAACCCACCGGCTGGAATTAGTCGCTCTTAATGAAAAACTCGCAGAAAAAACGGCATTTTTTGATTCCATTTTTTGCAGTGTAGACCAGTCCATTATCTCAACAGACGTAGAAGGCAACATCACAAGCTTTAATATCGGTGCCGAAAAATTGCTTGGTTATCAGGCTGTTGAGATGATAGGAAAGCAGCCGCAAATATTTCATGATACGGACGAAGTGATTGCTTACGCCAACGAACTGAGTACGCTGTTAGGCAAACAGATTGAGCCTGGCTTTGAGGTCTTTGTCATCAAAGCGAAACAAGGCCATTCTGATACCCGAAAATGGACATATATCAGCAAGGAGGGGCACCGCATCCCTGTCAGGCTCACCGTCACAGCCATGTATGATAATACAGGCGCTTTAATTGGTTTTTTAGGGGTTGCAACTAATATTACAGCCAGTGAAAAAGCGAAAGCGTCGCTGGCAAGCATGGCGGATTTATTGCAACGTACCGGTGAGATGGCAAAAATCGGTGGTTGGGAAGTCGATTTGGAAACACAGCAATTGCAATGGTCCAAAGAAATATTCGCTATTCATGAAATTGATTCAGGCGAATTACCGACGCTTGAACAAGCGCTGCACTTTTATGCCCCTGAAGCCATCCCTGTCATTCGCCAAGCCGTTCGTAAAACCCTCGATGACCATACCCCCTGGGATCTTGAGTTGCCATTGATCACGGCCAAAGGCAGGCATATCTGGGTTCGTACCCAAGGGACAGTAGTGATAGCGCAAGGAAAACCTGTCCGCCTGATTGGTGCTTTCCAGGATATTACTGAACGCAAGAAAAACGAGCTGGATCTGGCATGGGTCAATCGTGCCTTGCAGATGCTTGGCAAATGCAATGAGTTGCTTATTCACATCAACAATGAAACGGCACTAATTACTGAGGTTTGCCGTATTGCGGTTGTCATTGGCGGATACCGTATGGCTTGGGTTGGTTATGCAGAAAATGATGACTATAAATCTATCCTGCCTCAAGCGCATTTTGGACATTCCGAAGGTTTCCTTAATAAAATCAAACTGAGTTGGTCAGAACATGTCGTAAACGGTTTGGGGCCAGGCGGAAAAACCATTCGTAATGGCCAGACCGTGGTTGTTGAAGATTTATTGAAAGATGCCAGCTACCCGGTCAAAAAAGAGGCTTTGGAACAAGGATACCGTTCATTAGTATCCCTGCCATTAAAAAACAAAGAAAAAGCGTTTGGCCTGCTCGCGTTATATCTGGGAGACGCTCACCATTTTGCGCAAGATGAACTCCACCTATTGCAAGATCTTGCGGACAATTTGGCGGCGGGGATCATCAATATTCGTGCCGAGCATGAACGGCAGCAGTTGCAAAATGCCATGCTTAAGGTGGCGACAGCGGTCAGTGTCAGCAGTGGCGAAGCCTTTTTCTCACAGCTCGTAACTAATATGGTCAGCGCACTGGGCGCGCAAGCAGGGCATGCCTCCCGTTTCTTGCCTGAGAAACCAGTGATAGCCCAAACCATTGCGGCTGTGGTGAATCATGAAATCATAGCCAATTTTGATTATTCAATTTCTGACGCACTGGCAAACGAGCTGTTCAGTAGTGTTGACCTGCATATTGTACCTGAACATGCTTACCGTGATTTCCCAGACATGAGCATGATGAACTTTGCAAAGTTCCAGGCGTTTGCAGGATTATGCATCTACAACTCGAGTGGCAAAGCGGTGGGTTTATTATTCGTTTTCTTTAGTGAACCCATCTTACAAAAATCACAAGTATTAATTGAATCCACGCTAAAGATTTTTGCTGCCAGGATAGCGAGCGAACTCGATCGCCAAACATCTGCAGCGGCCATTGTAGAGAATGCACGATTTATTAAAACCATTACTGATGCCATGCCGGCCATGGTGGCCTATTGGGACCGGGACTTACTTTGCCGGTTCGCCAACAAGCCTTATATGCAATGGTTTGGCAAGCCCCCAGAAGCCATTATCGGTACCTCTATCAAATCCCTGTTAGGGGAAACCCTGTTTAAAATGAATGAGCAGTATATTCGAGGTGCTTTGGCTGGAGAATGTCAGCAGTTCGAACGGATGCTGACCAAAGCGGATGGAAGTATTGGCTATACGTGGGCCAACTATATCCCCGATATTGACGCTCACGGAACAGTAAATGGCTTTTATGTTCTGGTGACAGATGTCACGCCCATCATCAAGGCTGAAAATGAGTTAAAACTTGCAGCAAGTGTGTTTCAAAACACCATTGAAGGCATCATGGTCACTGATATCAATCATGTGATTGTTTCAGTCAACCCGGCCTTCACTGCCATTAGCGGGTTCTCTGCTGATGAAGTGCTTGGGCATACGCCACGTATTCTCAATTCAGGTTATCACGCAAAAGCGTTTTTTGATGACATGCAGGCTCGTCTTAAGGAATCAAGGGTTTGGAAAGGCGAGATTTGGAACCGTCGCAAGGATGGAGAAATATACCCCGCGAATATGACGATTACAGCGGTCGCAGATAGTAATGACGAAATCACTAATTATGTGGGTATTTTTAGCGACAATACCGAATATAAAATACATGAAGAGCAACGTCTTGCCGATGAGTCAAATCAGCGTGATGCCTTAGTGCGCGAAGTGCATCACCGTATTAAAAATAACTTGCAAAGCGTCGCCAGTTTACTGAGCAACTTTTCAGCCCAACACCCCAAACTGGCGGAGCCGCTCAACACTGCCATTACTCAAGTAAAAAGTATTGCTGCCGTACATGGCTTGCAAGGACAATTTGTGAATAGCGCCGTTGGCTTGAGAGGCCTCATTGAAGCTATCGCAAACAATAACCAGCTGCTATGGAATACCCAGGTGGTATTGAGCATGCCAGCGGATGAGACTGTTATTCTTGTTGAAGAAAAAGAATCCGTCCCCCTGGCACTGGTCATGAATGAATTGATTACAAACGCCATTAAGCACGGTGATCAATCACAAGTAGAGATTGAACTGGCCTATGATGCTGACGGCAATAAAGTTTCCATCGTCATCCGCAATAAAGGGAAGTTGGCAGCGACCTCAACCAACATGACGCCACACTTTGGCACCGGCCTACAACTGGCAACGGTGTTGCTACCTAAAAGGAACGCCAGCTTGTCTTGGGAGCAGGCGGGTGAGTTCGTGATCACGCGGATAGATTTAACAGCCCCCATCATCGACATTGGATCGAGGAGCGATTAACCATGTCTTCAGAAAAGTCATTGCAACAAAATAAAGCCTCTATTTTATTGGTCGATGACGATCGGTTGATCCTGGCGACCATGGCCACTGGCCTCATGCAAGCGGGCTACGAAGTCAACACCACGGAGTCTGTGGATGATGCTGAAGCCTGGCTGGAAAGTAATCCCAGGCCTGACATTGCCATCATTGACATCAATATGCCCAACCGTAGTGGCTTGGAGCTGCCTGCAAGCCTGGACAGGCTGGACTATATTCCATTTATTTTCCTCACCGCGCGAAGTGAGCCTGAGGTGAATGCAGAAGCGAACACCTTGGGTGCCATGGCTTACCTTGTCAAACCGATTGATAGCGCCCAGTTGATTCCAGCGATTCAAACCGCACTTTCACGGGCACAAGATGTGAAAAAGATGAAATCCCAGCAGCAACAGTTACAAACCGCGCTCGATGGCGACCGCGCAGTGAGCGTCGCCATCGGTATCATCATGGATCAATACCGCATCAGCTACGAAGAAGCAAATAGCATGTTACGCAATAACGCCCGCAGTAAACGGATAAAGCTGGTTGACTTTGCCACCAGCATTATTCATTCGCGTGAGCGTCTGAACCTTGAAAATGACGCCTAGCACATTCCAAGGGTCATTCATTAAACAAGTCACTTATTGCACTAGCCATTCGCCCACATCGTATGCAAATCATGGATGCCCCATACCCGAGGGTCTTCGTGTCCTATCACTTCATCGTGGCCCCCGATTCTTGATAGGTACACGACTTGTGGCTCAAGGTGCATATTGGACTTGGTAGAAAAAAACACTTTCACCACTGGCGTCAACAAGGAGGTGGGGCACTGATCAATAACGACAGCCAGTCTGCCGGATTTCAGTTTTACCAGGCTACCAATTGGATAAATGCCAATACATTTAATAAAAGCGTTCAGGATGTGCGCATCAAAATGCCCGGTCCACTGCGTCATCCTGTGCAGGGTAATGCCCGGTTCCCAGCCAGTCCTGTATGGGCGATGAGAAGTCAGCGCATCATAGACATCACAGACTGCGGCCATTTTTGCAAAAATGCTGATCTCACTACCATTCATTTTATGCGGGTAACCCGTACCGTCTATTTTCTCATGATGGTGCAGGCATACATCCAGGCATACTTCATCAATCTGTTTACTCCGCGACAAAATTGCATGCCCAAACTCACTATGTTTGCGCATCACGATAAACTCATCCTCCGACAATGCGGCGGGCTTATTTAAAATATCGTCCGGAATCGCCATCTTGCCAATATCATGATACAGTCCAGCCACGCCCGCCTGCAGGGTCTGCTCATCACTCAGCCCCAACTCCCGGGCGAGGGCAATCATGAGCACACAGACTGCCACCGAATGCATATAGGTGTACTCATCTTTGCCTTTGAGCCGCACCAAACTGGTAATGGCATTGTGGCTACGGTCTATGGATGACAAAATATCCTTCACCAATGGCAAGGCTTCTTCGGCATTCATCGCTTTCCCCATCCGGGCCTCATTAAACATGTGGCGTACGGATGCCTTACTCGCATTGATTAACTTCATCGCCGTTTGATGCTCTTCGGCCGCTGAAAGGTGTTGTGCGCGCGGTTTGCCAATCTCACGTTTCCTTAGCTCGGCCATGGCATCGTTGACAGACTTACCCGTCACACTATGCTCCAAAGTGCCTGATGGCGTAGTGGCAACAAGACTTTTTTCCGTATCTATGAGTACATGCTCGACGTTACTTGCCAATAATTTATTCAGATCACTTTGATCTTTGAGTAAAAATGAGCTACGCCAGAACGGATGATCAAACCACGCACCTTGTAACTGCTGGACAAACATGCCCAGCTTTAACTCCTGAATGTGGATTGTTTTTAACATATGGGATCCTTAAAAATTCCAAGGGGCATATTCACTAATGCACGGACTGGTTAACCACGGAGTCCAGTTCGTCCTTGTTTAATAATTTTTCGATATCCAGCAACACGACCGTCTGGCTATCGATAATTGCGACACCGGTCATAAACCGGGTATCTATACAACTCAGCATCTCCGGCAGATCCTGTATCTGATCCGCATTCAAGGCAATTACATCTGACACACCGTCGACCACAATGCCGAGATTCTGGCCGCCCAGATTAAGTATGATCACCACCGTAAATTCATTGTATTCAACTTGTTCACATTGAAGCTTGATGCGTAAATCAAGAATGGGCACCACCTCTCCCCGCAAATTTACGACACCCTTGATATAGTCTGGCGTATTGGCGATGGAGGTCACACCAGCGTAACCCCGGATTTCCTGAACCTTGAGAATGTCAAGGCAGAACTCTTCTTCTCCCAACTGAAAAGACAAGAACTCATTTTTGGAAGACTCAGATGTTGCATATGTCGTATTCATGGTCGTTGTTCCTCGCATTAGAATTGAACCCATTCATTATCCGTGGCAGTTTTAAGCCCCATGGATGGAGAAGCCGCCTTTGAGCTTGATGCATGTGCTGAGGTAAACCGGCCAGCTTGTTTTGTGACAGTGTGAGTGTTGTGGGAGGCTCTGGAACTGCTGGCGGCCATGTGAGTGATCACGTTCTTGCTCAACTTGAACATGCCCACATTACGCATTAATGCATCCGCCTGATCCAGCAGGGATTCAGAAGCCGCTGCAGCCTCTTCCACCAACGCTGCATTTTGCTGAGTGACCTCATCCATTTGTGCGACAGCTGAATTTACCTGGTCAATTCCGGTGCTTTGTTCTGTGGATGCCACGGAAATTTCTTCCATAATGCCGGTCACGCGCCCAACCGAGCTCACGATTTCATGCATGGTCTCGCCCGCCTCTTGTACCAGCTTGGTGCCTGTAGTCACGCGCTCAGCAGAGTCAGCAATAAGTTGCTTAATTTCTTTGGCAGCAGTGGCTGAGCGTTGGGCAAGATTGCGCACCTCACCGGCAACCACAGCGAAGCCTCGTCCCTGCTCTCCTGCACGCGCAGCCTCGACTGCGGCATTGAGTGCCAGAATATTGGTTTGGAAAGCGATGCCGTCAATCACTGAAATGATGTCTTCGATCTTGCTGGAACTTGCACTGATATCCGACATCGTTGTGATGACCTGCTCTACAACACTGCCGCCTTTATTTGCAACACTGGACGCCTCAACGGCAAGCAGACTGGCCTGTTTGGCGTTCTGTGAGTTTTGTTTTACCGTGGAAGCGAGTTCCTCCATACTGGCGGCGGTTTCTTCTAATGAAGAGGCTTGCTCTTCAGTACGTTGCGAAAGATCATTATTGCCCGCAGATATTTCGCCAGCTGCCGTATTAATGGTCTCACTGGCCTCTTTGATTTGTGTGATGATTTCCGCCATATTGCCAATCAGTACATTCACACCCTCACACAAGTTGGCAATCTCCCCAGTTTTACCTTCCATGGGGATAAACTTAGTCAAATCATTTTCTTTAGCCGCACTGACCACTACTTGCGTTTCGGCAACGGCTTCTGCCAGCACTCTGGAAGCATGAATTTGAGCCGTGACATCAGTGGCGTATTTCACGACCTTGAACGGTTTGCCATTGAGATCAAAAATGGGGTTATAGCTGGCCTGGATCCAGACTTCACGCCCGTCTTTGGCAATACGCTTATAGACGCCTGCATCGTATTCACCACGGTTCAGCTTGGCCCAAAACGCTTTATATTCATTACTGCTGCGATAAGCAGGCTCAACGAAGGTACTGTGATGCTGACCTTTTGCTTCATCCAGGCTATAGCCTAATACATCCAGAAAGGTGTTGTTGGCTGTGAGCACATGGCCATCCATGGTGAATTCAATCACACCTTGTGATTTGCCAATGGCAGCAATCTGGCCTTCAAAATCCGCATTCTTGAGGCGCTCTGCCGTCACATCGATCGCATATTTCACCACTTTGAATGGTTTGCCATTCAAATCCAAAATGGGGTTGTAGCTAGCTTGTATCCAAACCTCACGCCCATCTTTGGCAATGCGTTTATACACACCGGCATCATGCTCACCCCGGTTGAGTTTGGCCCAAAAAGCCTGGTACTCGCCACTGGCCCGATAACCAGGCTCCACGAAAGCACTGTGAGGTTGTCCTATGGCTTCAGGCAGGCTATAGCCCAACAGGTTCAGGAAGGTATCGTTGGCGGCCATCACTTTGCCATCCATCGTGAATTCGATCACTCCCTGAGATTTGCCAATCGCAGCAATCTGGCCTTCAAAATCGGCATTCTTGAGACGCTCTGCAGTCACCTCGGTCGCATATTTCACCACTTTGAATGGTTTGCCGTTGAGGTCCAAAATAGGGTTATAGCTGGCTTGTATCCATACCTCGCGCCCGTCTTTAGCAAGACGTTTATAAACACCCACCTGGTATTCACCACGGTTCAACCTGGCCCAGAACTCTTTATACTCAACGCTGCTGCGATAAGCAGGCTCAACGAAGGTACTGTGATGCTGACCTTTTGCTTCATCCAGGCTATAGCCTAATACATCCAGAAAGGTATTGTTGGCTGTGAGCACATGACCATCCATGGTGAATTCAATCACGCCTTGTGATTTGCCAATGGCGGCAATCTGGCCTTCAAAATCCGCATTCTTGAGGCGCTCTGCCGTCACATCGGTCGCATATTTCACCACTTTGAATGGCTTGCCATTGAGATCCAGGATAGGGTTATAACTAGCCTGTATCCATACCTCGCGCCCGTCTTTACCAATGCGTTTGTAAACGCCCGCTTCATATTCACCACGGTTCAGCTTGGCCCAAAATGCCTTAAATTCAGGGCTGTTACGATAAGCAGACTCTACGAATGCGCCGTGATGCTGTCCTTTGGCTTCGGCCAGCGTATAACCCAAGATATTGAGAAAAGTGTCATTTGCCGTGATCACCAAGCCGTCCATCGTGAACTCAATCACGCCTTGCGATTTACCAATGGCTTCGATTTGACCTCTTAAATTAGCAAGTTCAATATTGGATATCTTTGTGTATTGATGACCACCAAATACCTTGCGAAGACTGTTTAACATTTTTATACCCTTTCAGAAGAGGATGCATGCTTCCAAGTATTGAAAGTTTGAGGCGTGTTTGTTTGCACCAATCTCCGCACTCTAGTCAGAGTGTTGAATACTGTTGCACTCACGGAAATGACAAACAGAAAACTGACAGGAATACCAATGGCCAGAGTTGTGGATCGCCACAAAACTAAAGTGATCAGACACAACAAAGTGAGATAGATACTTGAGGAAAGAGGTTGAAGCGCAACATCTATGGGATGTGCTTCTAAAATCATTGATTCCTGGAACCCGAACATAGCCGCAAACTTTCAATAGTGAAAATTAAATGTTGCCTACAGCTCACAATAGCGGCTGAATACAACAAAGGCGGGTTCTGGGCCTTGGAAAAGTCGTTAAATCGGGGGGCACGGATTTTCGGACTACTGACTTCTTTACGGCATTGCTTTAGAGAACTTTAGGGAAATTCATAAAAAATTTTTAATTTCTCGATAAAACCCTGCAAATCAGCCTAGGGTCTGCTTTGCGCAAGCAATACGACTGACTGCCCTTGTGAATGCAATGTTTTTTCCGAAAGTGGCCCTTCTAATCCACAACTTGGAATAACGGATTGACAAAAAAGAACAATCGTTCTACCATAAGTAGAATACTCATTCTACCTCTCTTTATAAGGTCAGTCTGAGCAGAGTATCAAGTGTGTTGTCACACCTATATCACCATCTTGCGCCACTAAAGGAGTATCCATGACTACTATACAAGCCAGCAGGCCACCGCTGCCTCCATTTACCCGAGAAACTGCCATCCAGAAAGTCAGGTTGGCCGAAGATGGCTGGAACAGCCGTGACGCGGCAAAAGTGGCCATGGCCTACTCCATAGATACCCATTGGCGAAACCGGTCTGAATTCATCAAAGGGCGTGAGCAAGCTCAAAGATTTCTTGAACGCAAATGGAACAAGGAACATGAATATCGGCTGATTAAAGAGTTGTGGGCGTTTGATGGCAACCGGATTGCCGTCAGGTATGCCTACGAGTGGAAGGATGATTCTGGAAACTGGTTCCGTTCTTATGGCAACGAAAACTGGGAATTCAACCCGGATGGACTGATGGTCAACCGCTACGCATCCTTAAATGATGTGCCGATTAAAGAGAGTGAGCGCTTATTCCACTGGCCGCTGGGAAGACGTCCGGATGACCATCCCGGCTTGTCTGAATTAGGGTTATAAGCAATCAGGGTCGGCACAAACCGGCCAATACATGACCTTGGTGAGATCGTCACTTACATTTCTATTGATTGCAAAAATAAGCGCTCAGCCAACTGTTTTCCAGTACTCGCCGCCATTTTATCCCCCATCACTTTGGCCACGGTGATTGCGCCTTCTATCAAGAGTAATAACTCTGAGGCTATTTTTTGAGGCTCGGCGGCGCCATAAGCCGCAGCCAGCTGTTCCAAATAACGTTCTAAATTGACCTTATGCTCTTTGGCGACCTCAGCAATCAATTGGCTGCTGCTGCCACATTCGCCAGCGGCGTTAATGAACGCACAGCCGTTAAAATCAGGGGTGGAGAACCATGCTTCCAAAGCATCGAAACAGCCAAGAATTCGGGCTCTAGGCTCTGTCAGCGTGCGCGTGGAGTCAATAAACCATGTCATCCACCGCTGATCCCGTTGCCTCAATACCTCAGCGATCAGCGCTTCCTTGGTGGGGAAATTACGGTAAATCGTTTTACGGGCTACACCGGATTCACTGACGATAGCATCCATGCCAGTCGCGTTGATGCCATTTGCATAAATCAGTTTCTCGGTCGCCAATAATAATCGTTGCAGGGGTTCATTGGTTGTCATCCCAGCATTGTAGAACAGTCATTCTACAATTGTCCACAGAAGGTCTCCGGTGATTGTTTCGTTGCCTGCAATAATGAATTGCGGCCAGCCTGGATTTTCAGTGTTAAAAAATCCTTTAAATTTCAGTCACGCCGTCAGTGTGACGAGCTCAAATGAAATGAATGACTTAATCCAATATATTAAGAGGACTGATAATGAAAAACGATATTTTAAAATGGATGGTGCGGCCGATCTTACTTGGGGCAGCGATGACCGCGTTTGCAATGCCCCTGCAAGCGGTATCTGCACCTGCATCCAACCACGGTGCTTTAAATGAAACCACGGTTTCTTACCACACTGAAGTGGTTGAGGGCGTCAAGGTATTCTATAGAGAGGCTGGCCCGAAAAATGCACCGACAGTATTGTTACTTCACGGCTTTCCAACCTCGTCACATATGTTCAGGAATTTGATCCCCAAACTGGCTGATCGCTACCATGTGATTGCTCCAGACTATCCTGGCTATGGGCAAAGTGACCAACCCGCTATGGAACAATTCACCTACAGTTTTGATCATCTAGCCGCTATTGTGGACAAATTTACCGCTCAGATTGGGCTGACTAAATATGCCATTTACGTGCAGGATTATGGCGCACCGATAGGTTATCGCCTGGCTTCTGCGCATCCAGAAAAAGTCACTGCCATCGTTGTCCAGAATGGCAATGCGTATAACGAAGGCATTGATAATCCGTTCTGGGATCCGATTAAAGCTTTCTGGAAAAACAAAACTGAAGCCAATGCTGCCAAGCTCCGCCCAGTCCTTGAATTGAATGCGACCAAATGGCAATACACAGAAGGATTTCGTGACCCAGCACACCATGTCAGCCCGGACACCTGGATGCTGGACCAGGCTTATATGGACCGCCCAGGCAATAAAGACATTCAGATAGAACTGTTTTATAGCTATGGCACCAACCCGCCACTCTATCCAGCGTGGCAGGCCTATTTTCGTCAATATCAACCGCCTATGCTGATCGTGTGGGGTAAAAATGACAAAATATTCCCGGCAGAAGGTGCGACCCCTTACTTGCGAGACTTGCCAAATGCCGAACTACATCTTCTCAACACTGGCCACTTTGCCTTAGAAGAGGATGGTGAAGAAATAGGAAACCTGATGCACAACTTCCTGGGTAGAAAAGTGCAGCCTTAACCATGAATGTGCCGGAAATATTGATTTCCGGCACAGTTTGGCAAAACAGCTCTACTTCGATGACTTGGGCGGGACAGCGGTCGCTGCCGCCTCTTTCTCAATCAAGGCTTTTTTGCGCGCAATTCCCCACCGATATCCTGACAATGAGCCATCCTGCCGGATCACACGATGGCAGGGAATCACCACAGCCAAGGTATTGGCTGCACAGGCGCTGGCAACCGCCCTCACTGCATTAGGGGCACCAATGCGACTGGCTAGCTCACTGTAAGTCACAGTGGTGCCGTATGGAATCTCGCGTAAAGCCTGCCATACTTTTTGCTGAAAGACCGTACCCTGGATATCCAGTGGCAAGGCCAGCCCTGGCCCAGGTGTTTCAATAAAACCAACGACACTTGCCACGATCGACTCAAAATCCCGATCTCCACCAACCAGGTCCGCTCGCGGAAACCTATCCTGCAGTTCGCGCAGAAGTGTTTCAGGATCATTGCCGAGGGAAATCGCGCACACGCCTTTGCTGCTGGTGGCGATGAGTAGGCTGCCTAATATACATTCTGCAATGGCAAAATGAATCTGCGCATCTACACCTCCTTTAGCGTATTGCAACGGTTTCATGCCTAGTATATCCGTTGCGGATGCGTAAAAACGGCTATTTGAGCCGTAGCCAGTGTCATACATTGCATCGGTAATTTTCATGTTTGCCCCCAGTGTCTGACGCAGCTTTTGTGCCCGGATAGCCGTCGCATAGGCTCGAGGTGTGAGCCCTGTGATTGATTTGAAAATACGGTGAAAGTGAAAAGGGCTCCAGCCAGCGTGTGCTGCCAATTGCGCCAAGCTGGGCAGCGATTCTGCGTCTTCTATCATCCGGCAAGCGGCTGCCACCCTGGCTGCATATTCATTTGCCCCGGCCTGGTTGGGCTTGCAGCGTTTACAGGGGCGGAATCCTGCAGCTTCGGCAGCAGCAGCGGTCAAATGAAAGCTTACATTCTCCGGGCGGGCCTGACGGGCACCACACGAAGGGCGACAATAAATGCCCGTCGTTTTTACTGCATAGAAAAATTGCCCATCCGCGTTGACATCACGCGCCAGCACCTGCTGCCAACGCGGATCGCTTAATATTGTTTGGGCTGCATCCACGTTCATATTGAATTGATGTATGTGCATAAGAAACCAGAATATACAGCATCACTTGCAGCAAAAAACTCCGTTGCTTGCTTTTGAATATGAGATCGCCAAAGTTCGTTCTCCAGTCATGTTGATAATTAAGCGATAATGTCCCCATAGAGAGATCATCTGAAGAGAAGCGACATATGGAAAGTAAAGTGACATCCCTCGAAACGACATTTGAAGAAACGCTGTTTGAGCTGATCCCTCAAACCAAAAATTTTGGCATTCAGTTTACCGAAATAGGCGAGACCGAGTTGGTTGTGCGCGGCTCGTATGCGCTCAATAAAAACCATCTGGATATTGTATTTGGTGGCAGTATTGCCGCCATTTCGATCACCACCGCCTGGTCACTGTTGAAGCACAACATTCAACGGTTAGGCTTGGCAGGAAACCTGGTCATCAAACAGCAGGAGATTAAATTTCTGTTGCCCGTGCATGCCGACTTTGACTGTATCGCCACTTTGCCATCCGCTGAAACATGGGCGCAATTTGTGGCGGATTATCGTGACAAGGGTCGCGCGAGAATGACCGTGCAGGCTCGCATCGTGTGTCAAACCAAAACGACTTCTACGTTTGAAGGGGTGTTTGTGCTTTACCAATAAGCCTGGCCAGTTAAGACCGTGTTAACGGCTTAGGCTGTGGCGGTATGCTTGGCCGAGTTTATTGGCTGCGATATCCATACCTCGAATGCTTCCAGGCTTAATGGCTGGGTAAAGTAGTAGCCTTGGAATATCTCACACCCCAGGTCTTTCAGGACATTTAACTGCGCTTCTGTTTCTACCCCCTCAGCCAGAATTTCCAGTTGCAAACTCTGACCCAGCGAAATGATGGCATTCACAATGCTCTCATGATCATGACCATTCAGCATATCTCGCACAAATGACTGGTCGATTTTTAACTGGTCAAACGGGAAGCGCTTCAGATAAGACAATGAGGAATATCCCGTGCCGAAGTCGTCCAGCGAAAAGCAAATGCCAAGCTCCCTGAGCGCCGCCATCTTGGCAATAATGTCTTCGACTTTATCTACCAGCATACTTTCTGTCAGCTCAAGTTTGAGGCGTTGTGGTGAAATGCCAGTCTCGACAAGCATTTGTTGTATCTCAGCGACAAAGGCGGGCTGCAGGTATTGTTTGGGACTCACATTGACCGAGAGCACCAAATGACGCAATTGCGGATGCGTAGACCAGCGCTGCAGCATTTTGCAGGCCTCCTTTAATACCCAATGGCCCAGTTCTCCAATCTGGCCAGAACTTTCAGCCAGGCTGATAAATTGCCCTGGCATGATCAATCCACGCTCAGGATGCTGCCAGCGTACGAGTGCTTCAGCACCTACAATCTCGTGGGCCTGGTTGTATTGTGGCTGGAAATGCAGCGTGAACTCTTGCTTTTCAATGGCTGCATGTAAGTCAGCTTCCAGCGCCACCCGCTGACGGAGTTCGGTTTCCATTTGCGCGTCAAAAAAGCGGAAACCATTCCTGCCTGCCTCTTTGGCCTTGTACATGGCCAGGTCTGCCCGGCGCAGCAATTCGTCTGTTTGGCTCAGGTGTTCAGGGTCAAATAACACCACACCAATACTGGGGGTGGTGTAGTGCTGGTAATGTTTGAGTTTGAATGGCTTTTTAAATGCAGCCATAATCTTCTCGCAGACTCTCCGGGCCTGTTTTTCGGCCTGTGCTGAATCGTAATGCAAGCTATCCAGGACCACCACAAACTCATCACCACCCAACCTGCTGACGGTGTCCAAACGGCGGACGGACTGTCTGATACGTTTGGCAACTTCGACCAGCAAGGCATCGCCGACGTCATGACCATAGGTATCATTGAGTGTCTTGAAGTTGTCGATATCAATAAATAACAAGGCACCACCTACTTGTTTTCGCATGGCTTTGCGTACGTGCGAAGACAACTTGTCCTGCAACAACAATCGGTTAGGTAAGCCAGTCATGGTGTCGTAGTAGGCCAGTTGGCGGATCTGCGCATCGGCCTGCTTGCGCTGGGTAATGTCACGCAGCACAGCCACCCAGTGCGTGACCAGGCCACCTTTGTCATGCAAAGGCAGTGCATCCATTTCAAGTGAAATGCCAACGCCTTCCTGGTTAATGGCTACCACCTCAGTCTTGATTGGCTGCATCTGCAGGAAAGCGCTCTTGATGCGCTCTAGCTCACGCCCTGGTGTGGCCTCTTGAAACAGCTCAAATGGTGAAGTGCCCTGCAATTGCTTAACAGGCACACCGGTAATCCTTGCAAAAGCCTCATTGAGGAATACGATTTTCTGCTGCATGGGCGCATGCATGGGTGCCTCGGTAATCATGACAACATCATTGAGCCTGGAGACGCCACTTTGTAACAGATGCAATTGCTCATCCGATTGCTCACGTTCAATCGCCAATCCCAGAATCTGCGCATAACTATCGACAAAATCCAGTTCGGCCAACCTCGGAACGTGACGCTGCTGGCGGTACATGGCCAGCACACCAAGCACACGTCGGCTACGGGACAAGACAGGCATACTCCAGCATGCACGTAAACCGTGCATGCTGGCGAGTTCATAGCACTGATCCCAGAGTGGGTGCTCACTGATGTCTTCAGCCACGACTCTACCCTCTGTCAATGCTGCAATGCCGCAACTGCCCAACTGCATACGATCAATGGCTTGCGCATAGGCAGCAGGCAATCTGGCGGAGGCTGTATGCCGCAAATGCGAGCCTTCCTGATCGAGCAATAATATGGCACAGCAGGCATCCGGGAATTGATGTTCAATCAGCAACACCGCTGTATGCAGAATCTCAGATAAGGAAATATCTGCCAACATCATGGCCTGGATCCTATCCTGCCCTTCCTTGATCGCTGCCAGTTGCTTATGCGTAGTAATATCCTGCAGGGATCCTTGCAGCTTGATAATATTGCCGGCATTGTCACGTACAGGCTGCCCCATGGCACGTACCCAAAACCGGCGACCGGTGGCAGTGATTTTCTCTAATTCCAGATCATATGACACCCCGGCCTCCATACATGCCTTGAGCGCACTGGCCATGATCGGTTGCGACTCGGGCACAAACATACTCATCCCCTCCTCAACGGTAGGCGAGTATCCAGGCGGCATATCGTGCAAAGCAGCCACTTCATCAGACCAATGAATAAGGTTGGTTTTCAGGTCAATGACCCAACCACCGATTTTTGCCACACTACCCGCCACTTTTAACAAATATTCAGCCTGGGTACGCCTATCAATCTCGTTTTGTAAGGCCTGGGTACGCTGGATGACCTGTCGCCGTATCTGCACGTTCCAGACGAAGGTAGCCCCCAGCACTAGCAGCAGGATAAAAATACCGCGCAACAGCCAGACCATGTATGGCCGCTTGACCAGCATATCATCCTGATACAGAAATCCTTCCAAGCTATACTGTTGCGGTACCAGGCCCAGATCAGCCAGGGTCTGTGCAATGCTGTTCCAGCGCTCTTCATTCATATGCCCCAAAGGGACCAGATCGGTGAGCACATAAGGCAACATCACGTTAGCCTCATGTAACAACATTTGTTTATTGAGGCCACGCGTGGTGACACCAGGCATGTTTGCAATCAACTCCGCCATTTCTGACTGATGCTTGAAGGCATACATCCAGCCTTTTTTGGTTGCCCGCCAAAAGGCCTGTACCCGCTCAGGATGCTCTGAAATTTCTTGCTCGCTGGTAAACAGCACATCGCCATAAAAATCTACGCCATAGGGCTGATTGCTGATCACAGAGGGTTCATAGCCCATTTGCTGCAACTGCCCAGGTTCATCCATGGCATAGGCAGAGACCACATCTACCTTGCCCTCGATCAGGTCTTGCAGGCGCCAGGTATGCGGCACAATGGTCATCTGGCGGATATCCAGATGCTGTTTCAACAACATGGCCTTGAATTGATATACGCCCTGCCCATTACTGGACAGCATGACACGCTTACCTATGAGATCTGCGGGCGTTTGAATATTACTTTGCTTCAGGCTGAGTAATACGCCTGGAGAGTGTTGAAAAATGGCGGCCAAGGCCACCACCGGCTTACCGGAAATGCGCGACACCAGTATATCTGCATCACCAATACCGTAGTCGGCCTGCCCTGACAGTACTTGCTGCAACGGTGACAGGTTCTTGCTAGCTTCTACGAGCCGGACATTCAACCCTTCTTCACGATAATAGCCCTGCTCAACCGCTGCATAATAACCCGCAAACTGGAACTGGTGGCGCCATTTGAGTTGTACGGTAATCGTTTCCGAAGCGAAGGAGATGGCTGGTCCGGCCAGCGTGACAAGTGTCAGCAGCCATCTGATCAACCACAGGATGGGAACAAGCTTCATGCGTATTGGAGTAATAATTAAGTGCAATGACTGATTAGGCAAACTGCCGACAATCGTATCCAGCTTAATTTATACCGCAAAAGATGTTGAACACATGACCCAAATAAGCAGGCGTTTATAGTGGTATCAATGCATTTGAATGCGCAGACTCAATGCACCGGCGGTTTTAACTTTGTGGCCAACGCCAACATCAATAAAGAAACCACCACCAGTAATTGGTATGCGCCAGTAAAGTGGCCGCTGATATCCCGCATCCATCCCATGATAAACGGCCCGGTCGCCGCAATCAGATAGCCAATGGTGAGCACAAAGGCATTCCAGCGATTTGCCGCGTCGGGGCTATGCGTATGATCTAGCGGCAAGGTCATTGCCAGCGTAAATGCGCCGCCCAGGCCAAGCGCTGCCAATGGTACCCATAGCCAAGCCAATGTCCCAGGAGTGGCAATGCCAACCAGGCCTATGGTAGACAATAATGCACAGCCTGCCAGCCAACCTCGCCTGTCGATATCTCGGCTATACATGCCCACAATGGGGCTGGCGAGCATGAAACAAAAAGTGAAACTGGCCAGGACAGCTCCCGCCTCAGCGGCAGACATCCCCCGCTCCTGGTACATGCTAGCGGTCCAGGTCAGGATGGAATAAAACAGGAAATTGACACAGGCAAAGAATAACGCAATCAGCCATGCCACTGGCGTGCGCAATGGCAATCGTGATTGAGGAATTGCTGTCATAGATGGCACTGCAGAAAGTCGCCTGGTTGTGATTGATTTCCGTATCACCCACCACCAGGCGACGATTGCAATCAGGCCAAAAATCGCCCAGACACCAGTGGCCAGCCGCCAGCCTGCCGATTGCAATATCCAGCCGGTGAATCCGGCTGACAACGTACTCCCTAAAGATAGGGCTGTGGCATACACCCCCATGATGAAAGCCGCGTGATTGGCAAAACTGGCCTTGGCGATACCGGCAAACATGGCACCCGCCACCGCAATGCCTGCACCCACGCCTACCGTTGCCGTCATCAGGACAGTACTGTTGGCTGCATAAGCTCTCACGATCATCGCAATACTCAAGATACCCAGCGCCAGCATCAGCACTCTGTTCACACCAAAGCGGCGCACCAGCCAGGGGGTAGGCAAGGCTAATGCGCCCATCAAGACATCAGGGATCGCCGTCATCATCGAGGCCATGGCATGGGTTAACTGGAAGGTGTCTATGATGGCAGGCAAGGCCGGCCCCATAGAGACAATCCCTGGTCGCAGGCTGATCGCCACCAATACAATGGCTACAATCAATCCCCATTCGGCCCTGGAAAAACTTGCTTTATTGCCTGGCATGCGTTGCTCCTGAATAAATCCTGTCAGGCAAGACTGTAGTGGCGATGGCAGGATTTAAAAATACGCCATTTGCCTGATATCCTGCCAGACGCAAGCACATCACTGCAGTGATGTGGCAGCACGCGCCACAGACTCATGTAAAATGCGCAGGAATCCTGTGTTGGATAATTCTGGCGCGGCTAAAGCGCCTTTAAAAAGTTGGGGAGAATATTGTTGAAACTGGCTACCTGGAATGTCAATTCACTGACTGTACGTTTGCCGCATGTATTGGACTGGCTGGCTGCCAATCAGCCAGATGTCCTTTGCCTGCAGGAAACCAAACAGGAAGATAGCAAGTTTCCGTATGCGGCGCTGAAAGAAGCAGGTTACCACGCAGTGCATAACGGGCAAAAAACCTATAACGGGGTTGCCATCATCAGCCCACACCCAATTGAAAATGTGCATCTGGACCTACCTGATTTTGCCGACACGCAAAAAAGAATTATTGCTGCGACAATCCAGGGTGTACGTGTGATTTGCGCTTATGTGGTCAACGGACAGTCCGTAGACTCTGACAAATACCAGTACAAACTGAATTGGTTAGGGGTATTGCATGCATGGGTGAAAGAAGAACTCAGGCAGCACGACAAACTGGCGTTACTGGGCGACTACAACATTGCCCCAGACGACAGGGACTGCCACGACCCGCTAGCCTGGCAAGGACAGGTGCTGGTGAGCCCGCCGGAGCGGGAGGCGTTTCAACAACTATTGGGATTGGGATTACACGACAGTTTCCGGCTATTTAATGAAGAAGCCGGTCAATTCAGCTGGTGGGATTACCGGATGGCGGCTTTCCGCCGCAACATGGGCTTGCGCATAGACCATATCCTTGTCAGCGAAGCCTTGAAGCCTTTATGTCAAAGCTGCATCATAGACAAGGCACCCCGCAAACTGGAGCGTCCAAGTGACCACACCCCAGTGGTGCTGACACTGGCTGATGCTTAACTAATCTCAGTCTACTGGGGCTTGAAATGACAACGCAGGTCAGTTTGATGGATTTTTTGTGGATATTTGAGGATCAATAGTCATTCTGTTGACCGAAAATTTGCGCAAAAAAGACGCAATCTGAACAAGTTGACGCTCAAGTAGAGTGAAAATCGCCTGATGGAAAATCTGGGTTATATGGTGGGCATCACAAACTTGATGCCCTGCAAGACTTCTAGGATGCGCGATTTCAACCGTTTGTTCATCTCAGCCTCCATCTCTTGCAATTGCGTGGCGACCATGGCCGCGACTTTTTCCTGCAAAACAGTTTCAGAAGTCATCAATTCAGACTGCATGTTTTGCCTGAATTCGCTGAGTTGTGTCGCATTTAATTCGGCAAAGGCCTGCTGCAAAGACGCTTTGTACTCTGCCACCAGTTGTGTGGTGGCGGCTTCCTGACCAGCAGTCAGCGTTTGGTGGCTATTTTCTTGCAGTTGCTGCAAATGTGCATCAAGGCCACGCTCCAATTGCTCACGTAACACTTGCACACGCCCTTCCAATTGCGCTTGCTGGCGTTCAATCAACGGGTTGATGGCATTTTCCAGCGATTGTGCCGTGGCCTGTTCCAAGACTTCTCGTAACGACTGTTCCGCTGAGGACAGTAACTGTTGTTGTGTGTCAGTTAACTGCGAGAGTTTTTCTTCAATCACCTGCAATTGCTGTTGTGACTGACTTTCCAGCGTGGTTTGAAATGTCTGCAATTGTTGTTTGCTGATATTCCCCATGGCTTCAGTGAAGGCCTGCTCAACGGATTGAATCGTGTCACCCATCTGCACCTGTGCTTTTACCGTCAACTCCTGCTGCAAGGTATTGGCATAGTCAGCCAATGATTGCTGCCCGGCCCCAAGCGCATCGTTAGGCTGTCCGGCCAATTGGGCTGCAACCATCTGTGCAATTTCAGGGAGCAATGCCTCTTTAAGCTGTATCACCAGTTCGTCCATATCCGCAGCAGGCGCCGCGGCTTTTTGTACCACCTTGGTTAACACCGGAATTTCTGAAATATCCACACAACCTCCGTATACAAGCTGAATTACTGCTTGCTCATATGCTGAATCTCATAACCGCGTTCGCGGTAAAACGTCCAACGTTGCCGTCCAGCCACCTTTTCCTGTTCTTCCGTACCAATCAGCTCAAATAGGTGGCGGAATCGACTGAAAAATTTGGGCAGCGTGGCCTGGCAATTAAATAACAGGTCATCCTGACGAATCTGCTCTGGTTGCCAGGCCAACTGCACTTGTGCCAAAGCCGCATGTTCAGCATCAGCCAATGCATTCGGGAAAAAGCTGTCGGCAAATTGCAGCCATAACCCTTCACTCAGTTGCAACGCCCGTTCCCGGTCTGGCACATAAATGGTTACCTGCCGTTGCCGCGATAAGGCCTGGCTGACAAGATGCTGTATCAAGGCCACCTGGTCTGTCACGTCAGTATAAAAACGAATCTTGGTCATGACCGCTTACTTGGCTGCTTGCTCCAGCAAATAAGTCACCAGCAAGGGGACAGGACGACCTGTGCCGCCTTTCTCCTTGCCAGATTTCCAGGCCGTGCCTGCAATATCCAGGTGTGCCCAATCATACTTTTTGGCAAAGCGTGACAGGAAGCAGGCCGCGGTAATACTACCCGCCGCACGGCCGCCAATGTTGGCCATGTCAGCAAAATTGCTGTCGAGCTGGCCCTGGTAATCGTCCCACAATGGCATTTGCCAGGCTCGGTCATTGGCTTGCTCACCGGCTGCCAGCAAGGCTTTCGCCAGGTCATCATTATTGGCAAACAAGCCGCTGACATGGTGGCCTAAGGCAATCACACAGGCACCGGTCAGGGTGGCAATATCAATCACGGCAGCAGGTTCGAAACGTTCGGCATACGTCAGCGCATCGCAGAGAATCAGGCGACCTTCGGCATCGGTATTCAATACCTCAATCGTCTGGCCGGACATACTGGTCAGGATATCGCCGGGCTTGGTGGCACGGCCACTCGGCATGTTTTCACAGGTCGGGATCAGGCCAACCACATTGAGCGGCAACTTTAACTCACCAATGGCTTTAAACACACCTAGCACAGAGGCCGCGCCGCACATGTCATATTTCATTTCATCCATGTCTGCGCCGGGTTTGAGCGAAATACCGCCGGTATCGAACGTGATGCCTTTCCCCACCAGCACAACTGGTTTCTGCGACTTTTTACCTTGCAAATGCTGCAGCACAATAAAACGCGGCGGCTCTTCACTGCCACGCGTCACCCCCAGGAAGGAACCCATATTGAGTTTCTCAATCGCTGCCTGGTCCAACACCTCCACCTTGAATCCATAGTCTTTGGCCAGTTTTTCAGCCTGCTTGCCCAGATACGTCGGCGTACAGATATTAGGTGGCAGATTGCCGAGGTCTTTAGCCAGGGCAACACCCTGTCCCAAGCCACGGCCTTGCTTGGCACCAGCTTCAGCGGCATCAGTATCGGCTTTATCTACCAATAGAAGTAATTGTTTTAGCGGGTGCGGCTCCACAGACTTGGCCTTGATGGCATTCACTTTATAGGTGGCATCCAATGCCACTTCAGCCAATGCCGCGGCCTTTTGCTGGACTGTTATTTTTTTGAGGGTGAGGCTGGAAAAGTCAGTCGCAACATTTTCCACCCCGGTGGGCAAGGCTTTTAATGCGGCGCGGAAACTATTACGCACGCTCTTTAAAGTGGCTTCATCTGTTTTACCCAGGCCAACCAGCATGACTCTTGAGGCCATGACACCTGTCAATTGACGCAACATCAGCGTACTGCCCGCCTTGCCTTCCATATCCCCTGACTTAAGGGCGTTAGAAATTGCTTTTTCACTGACAGCATCCAGTGATTTCGCCAGATCCGTCAGTTTTTTCCCTTCATAAATGCCGACCAGCAAACAATCCGTACGCAATTTTTCCGGGGAGGTGCTTTTTATGCTAAATTCCATCTTTATCCTTTTTGGTTCATGCAACTAGCCTGAGTGATGGTTGTATTATCTAGTGTTTTATGCTGATTTCAAAGCGGTGCATCTAAATTGAAAATATTCAAACGTGCATTGTCTGCAGAGTTAATGTCCTCGGCCTCTGCGATTTTCCTGATTATCCTCGGTATTGTGGTAGCTCAACGTGCCGGCAATATCGTGCGCCAGGTGTCCAAGGGCATTTTACCCAATGACGCCATCGGCACCATCCTGACCTTCAGCCTGGTGCAATTCATGCCCATGATGCTATCGCTGGCGATTTTCCTGGCAGTCCTCCTGACGCTGACGCGCTGGCACCGTGATTCGGAAATGGTCATCTGGATGAATGCCGGGCTCAGTTTACGCCAGTGGGTGATGCCCATCATGCGTTTTATTACGCCTATCGTAATCATCATCAGCCTGTTCAGCCTGGTGATCATGCCCTGGGCCAATGACAAGGCCGAAAACTATCGGGCACAACTTAAAAAGCGTGACGAACTCTCCTCCATCAGCCCAGGGACATTTAAAGAGTCCAATAACGGTGAGCGTATTTACTTTATTGAGAGCTTCGACAAACTGGGCTACGAGGTCAAGAATATCTTTGTGCAATCGCAGCAGCATGGCAAAACCGGCATTATCACCGCCAATAGAGGTAGCCGTTACAAAGCGCCAAACGGCGACAATTTCCTGCGTATGGAACAGGGCCGACGCTATGAAACCATCCCCAACACTCTGGAAGTCACCACGACTGAATTCGAACGTTACGATATACGGGTAGAGATCAAGGAATCCACACCGCCGACCAGTACTGCGCAAACCAAGTCTACACAATCATTAATCACTGGCGCCACGACTGCTGATCAGGCAGAACTTCACTGGCGGCTAGCCATTCCCATTTCGACCATTGTCATGGTTTTACTTGCCATCCCTTTGAGCTTTGTCGACCCCCGCGCCGGGCGTTCACTCAACATTATGTTTGCCATCCTGATCTTTATCATCTACAACAACATGCTGAGTATCTTTCAAGCATGGATCACGCAGGGGAAAATTTCGATTGTCGTTGGGCTATGGCCAGTGCATTTAAGCTTTATCCTGCTTGGCTGGTATTTATATTACCGGCGCAAATACCTTAAACCATTGATTCCCGACTGGTTCAAACGTCGGGCAAAACGCGTATAAAGCCATGACACTCGTCATCTTAAATCGTTATTTCTGGAAAGAAATCAGCTTTAGCATCATGCTGGTGCTGCTGGGCCTGCTCGCCATGTTTTCCTTCTTTGACCTGTTGCAAGAGCTGGACAGCCTGGGAAGAGGACATTACGGCATCAACAGCATGCTGATTTACGTGGGCCTCAGCATTCCCGGCCATATTTACGAAGTCGCCCCGGTCGCCGTGCTTCTGGGGATTGTCTACACACTCGGCGCCATGGCCAGCAGCTCCGAACTCATCGTTATGCGCACCAGCGGCATTTCATTGCAAACCATTGCCAAAATGCTGCTGAGCATCGGCCTGGTCTTTGCGGTGGTCACCTTCCTGATTGGTGAGGTCATTGCCCCCATCAGCGAAAAAATGGCGCAACGCATTCGTATCCAGGCCACGGACTCCGTCATTGCGCAGGATTTCCAGTCTGGCCTTTGGATCAAGGATGGCAGCAGCTTCGTCAATGTCAACACGGTGATGCCGGACTCCAGCCTGGTAGATATCCGTATTTATGACTTTGATCCTGAGTTCCGTTTACGCACGATCAGTCATGCTGACAAAGGTTATTTTGAGGATGACCATTGGGTATTATCCAATGTGACACAAACCAAAATGAACACCAGCAAGGCCGTCCAGCACAACTCGGTCACCTCGCAATTTTTCAAGCAAACCAAGTGGGAGTCCCTGATCAGACCGGAATTGCTCAATGTTTTGCTAGTACTGCCAGAGAAAATGTCGGCATGGAACCTGTATAGTTTTATCCAGTACCTGCATCAGAATGGCCAGCGCAGCACCCGTTACCAGGTCGCGTTATGGTCCAAGCTGGTTTACCCCTTGGCCTGCCTGGTAATGGTCATGCTGGCCCTGCCATTTGGCTTTTTACAGCAACGCGCAGGCGGCATCAGTGCCAAGATTTTTGCTGGGATTTTCCTGGGCGTGGTCTACCAGATCATGAACCGTGTGTTTGTGCACTTGGGGGTACTGAATGACTGGTCCCCGCTTGTGAGCGCCATCAGCCCGACACTGATTTTTTTAGCGGCTGGTCTCGGCATGCTGTATTACGTTGAACGGCGCTAAGTCCTGGGTAATTCAATGATGCGTGATCCTAACAGGCGGTCATGCAAGAACTGCTGATCGCGATCCAGCAAGGCCCACCACAATGTCAATCCGGCAGGTACCAACAATAAGCTAGCCACTACATAACGCAGGATGGCTTGCTGCTCGCTTAGCAACTGATGACCATGCCCATCCACCACTTTAAGTTTCCAGGTCTGGCTTGCCAGCGTTTGCCCGGTCACCACCCAGCAGCGCACGAAATAAGCGCCCATTACCAGCCATAGCAAAGCTTGCAGTCCCAGCCTCTTCCAGCCATGTCCGGCATCGCCCACCAGCATCACATAGGCCGCCGTCAGGGCCAGGGCCAGGGCCAGCATGAGCAAGGCCTCGTAGAGCACTGCCAGGTAACGTTTAATCAAGTACTTCATCATTTAATCCAGATAGCAAAAACCCCGCAATTGCGGGGTCAGGCAGAAAACGCTTGGATTACTTCTGATCCCAGCTATCTTCCCACATACAGTGCTTGATTTTGTGACGGTTAGCGATGATTTCATCAATGCTAGGCTCGTCGTTCAAGGCACGTTTCAAGGCCAGTTTGATCGCTTCGTAGTTGTTTTTGTACAGGTCAGCCTTGTCCAGGTTTGCTTCCTTGGCACAGCCTGGATCAATCCACAGCAATGCAACGATGCACAGGTCATTCACCAGCTCTTTAGGGATAATGCCTTCGATCACGGCATCAGTAATACCATCAGCCACGCCTGCTTGCACCACGCCACCAAACAGTTCAATGTTCAGCGAGTCTTTCAAGGTGACTTTTGGCACCATCATGGTGGCAGGACGTACCATCTGGTTAATGTCACGCACGGCGAACATGGCAGTATGGCCTTTGGTTTGCGCCATCATGTTGGCAAACGCAGTACCGACCGGGCCGTCTACAGAACCGATGACGATTTCCGGCATGGCTGCAGTCACATCTTTGCCTTCGGAAAATACGGTTGCTTCACCGGCTTTCATTACGATTTTTGACATGAGAATTCCTTTTATGTCTGCAAGTTGGAGAAAAACTGAAACCGTTATTATACCAGCTCAAGTTGCATATCAACATGCAAGATATTGGCATCCAGATACGGTTCGCTACAGACTTCGAACCCGGCCTGCTGGTAGAAACCGATAGCATGCATTTGTGCCGACAAACGCGCATGCGTCACATCAAACTGGCGGCAAGTCTGGATCGCCTGCAACAACAATGCCTCACCGACTCCTTGCCTACGCCATTCAGGCAGCACAGCCATGCGCCCGATATAGCCTTCAGGCACGACCCTGGCACAGGCAACGGCCTGACCATCGCGGCTTGCCAGCAGATGTAGCGCGGTTTCATCTGTCTCATCCCACTCCAGCGAGACAGGCACATGCTGCTCTTCGATAAACACGCGTTGCCGGATATGGCAGCACGCTGGCCATAATGGATCGTGCATCGCCAGGGTATGGATGATGAGCTTGGTGCGTTGTACAGTCATAGCCGTTCCAGGGGAAATATTGCAATTGTAACTGTCGACAGGCATCATACGTGCTTTATTAAAACAGGATTTGAGGAAAAGAAATGAGTCGTTTTCAAACTGCAGCAGCCAGAATTTTGCTGGGACTGGTATTTTTTGGCGTGGTGATTTTAAAACTGATGGCCATATTGAATACCCCGGATGGTTACCTGCAATACCAGATGATGCTCGGTCAATTTGGCTTGCCCGCAGTCTTTGCCCCGTTATTGATCCTGATTCAGTTTGTGTTTGGCTTGATGCTGATTCTTGGTTTTAAAACTCAGCTATCAGCACGTGTCCTAGGTGGACTGGCCGTGTTTATGGCGCTGGTATTGGGCCAGGCCTCGCTGGATGCATTCTTCGCCTATATGGGTATTGCTGGCGGCATGTTGCTGCTGAGCGTTTACCCGCAAACCGCGTGCAGTCTGGATAACCGCAGTTCATAAATCATGTCTGATTAAAAAAGCCGGATCACCCCGGCTTTTTTATTGCAGAAAAGGCAAACACTCAACCCTTGATCTTGATCCCCAACTGTTTAAGCTTGCGGTATAAATGTGTACGTTCCAGCCCGGAAATCTCTGATAAGCGGCTCATGTTGTTTTTCACCAGCCGCATATGGTACTGAAAGTAAAAACGTTCAAATTCATCACGCGCTTCACGTAGAGGCTGGTCAAGGTTGAGCGGCATATGCTGCTCAGCGGACTCCGTGGCTTGGCCCTGAAAATTCGCAAGTACACGCTGCACATCCGCCTGTGTGATGACCTCCCCCAGGCTGGTCATGAGCAGGTTTTGTACCACAGACTCCAGCTCACCGAGGTCACCAGGCCAGTCGGCATTACGCAAAGCATTCAAAGCCGCCACATCAAACGCTTTATAGTCAATCTTACTGGCTTCAACCATCAAGGTAGCCATGGCACTCGCCAGGTCGGGAATATCCTCCTTGTGTTCATCCAGGCACGGCACCTTCACCGCAGCACCTGCCAGTGTTTGCAGCAGCGACTGTTCCAGCATGGCTTTTTCAATGAGCTGCGGCAAGCCATGTTCACTGGCACAAATCACACGGACACCATATTTTTCTGATTTGTTAATCAGCAGGCTCAGGCCTTTTTGTTCAGTTTTACCCAGCCTGGTGACTTCATCGACAAACACCACGCCTTCACGCGCCTGCTCCAGGATTTCCATAGGGGCAGTCACCAGTTTTTCATATTCTGTCAGCGCGACCCAGGGTGTATTTTGCGGACGTAAAAATTTGGCGCACAAAGGCACACTACCGCCTTTTTTACCAATCAGGAATAGCGTATTTTTATGTCGGGCGAGTTGCTCCAACCGCTGCTTGAGCTCCTGGATGACAGCACTTTTACCAAAGCTGGAGAGGTTAATTTCGGTGTGGGCGAGGTGCTCGGTGTGCTTGATGGCAGCACCCACGGTTTTGAGCAATTTTTGCAGGGCAATGGGTTTTTCGAGAAAATCAAAGGCACCCAGACGTGTCGCCTCGACGGCGGTATCTATGGTGCCATGACCAGACATCATAATGACCGGCATGGTCAGTAAACCAGCATTGGCCCACTCTTTCAGCAGGCTGATACCATCGCAATCCGGCATCCAGATATCCAGCAGGACCAGATCCGGTCGCAGTTTGAGGCGTTCGTCACGTGCAATCTGCGCGTTCTCCGCCAATCGCACGACATGCCCTTCATCACGCAAGATGTCGCTCAACAACTCACGGATGCCTATCTCGTCATCGACCACCAAAATATTACGTGAAGCCATGGTACTTCCTTACACGATGCGCTCAACGCGCCGACGCTGTTGTTGTTTATCTACCGGCAAGCTGATGGTGACGCTGGCGCCCCCTTGTGGCAGATTGTCTATGCGAATCTGTCCACGCTGCTCTTCTATCATTTTTTTGACAATGGCTAATCCCAACCCAGTGCCGTGTGACTTGGTGGTGACATAAGGTTCAAATACCCTGGCCATCACATCCGTCGGGAAACCACTACCGTTATCGGTCACTGCGAGTTTTATACGCTCGCCATCATAATCGGTCAAGATGACAATTTGCGGATCAGCGACATTGAGTAACGCATCCTGGGCATTTTGCAGCAGATTATGCAGAATTTGCCGCATCATGGTGGCATCGGCATCAATCTCCGGCAGCTGCTCATGCAAAGCCAGCACCAGCTTAACCGTAGAGGCATTGTAAAGACTGCTGACATCGCGGATCAACGCATTCAAATCCAGTTTGACCAACTTTGCAGCGGGCGTCCTGGCGTACTCGCTGAATTCATTGACCATGTTTTTCATGGCCTGTACCTGGTTAACAATCGTATCTGTCGCTTTCAACAGCATCTCGGCGTCTTTGCTTTCTAGCTTGTCCTGCAATTTGAACTGCAACCGCTCGGCCGACAATTGAATGGGTGTCAGCGGGTTCTTGATCTCATGTGCCAGGCGTCTCGCCACCTCTGCCCAGGCAGCATCGCGCTGTGCCTGTGCCATGGCAGTGACATCATCGAACACCACTACCAGGCCATGCCCGGCCCCTTCAGGCAGCCGTGTCACTCGCAACATCAGAATCTGCGTGCCGTGCACGCCTTCAATTTCTATCTGGCTGGTCATGTGCCGCTCATGGCGCTCGAACTGCAAGGTTTCCTCATAGTGCTGCATGACCAATCCCGTAAAAGGACTCAAATAGGGATTTTCGGCAGCGATCTCGGTAAAAACCTTGTTTTTGAAACCGACCAGCGAAATCCCCAAGATATTGGTCGCTGCCAGGTTATACACACGCAACTCGGCACGCTCATTAATCGTCATGACGCCGGAACTCAGGTGCGACAAAATTGCCTCAAGGTAAGCACGCGCGGATTCGACATGCTGACGGCTCTGTTCGGAAGCATTTTTTGCCTCCTGCAACTGGCGCGTCATGCTGTTAAATGACTTCACCAGCACACTGAGCTCATCCTTGCCAAACGAAGGCAGCTGCTGCGAGTAATCACCCGTTGCAATCAGGCGCGTCCCTTCTGCCAGCACCGTCAATGGTTGCGCCATGCGGCGGCTCAAGGCAAAGGCAATCGTCAAGGCGCCAAGCATGGATAGCAGCAGGATCATGGTCAGCGTCAGCATGAAAATGTCTTTCAGTGACTGGCGGCTATAAGAAAGGGTCTGGTACTCTCGGTAGACCTCCTGCACCGATTCAGCCGTATTTGACAGGGCTTTGGGCACAGGCTGCATTAATTGCAAAATACGCATTTCCCCGGTAATCCCCAGGGTCTCGACCGGAATCAGCACCCGCATGTATAAACCCTTGCCGGGAATAGGCTCGATTTTGCCGTACACACCACTTCTGGCCTGGCGCAACTGGGGGACTGAGGGTAGTTCCGGCAAAAAGCTGCTGGGATCGGAACTACTGACGGCTAGAATCGCCCCTTGAGGCGTGAGCAAGGCCGCATCCTGAATGCCCGCCTTTTCACGCAAATCGTTAATCTGGCTGTAATGTGAACGTGCAGGCTGCAAAGACAATGACACTGCCATGCTTTGTGCCTTTTCCTTGACATCACCCAGCATAATATCAAGTGCACGCTGCCCGAGGCTAAGTCCACCATCCAGCGCAGATTCGACCTTGACGTTAAACCAGGACTCAATCGAACGCGACAGGAAATTCACAGACACCAGATACACAATCATGCCTGGAATCAATGCCATCAACGCAAAGGTGACCAGCAACCTGAAATTGAGTTTACTGCCGACCTGCCTGGCTTTGGTAGTCAGATAAAGGTGGCGCAGCTGGTAAGCAATAACACCGAGCAACAGCAAGGCTAATCCGGCATTGACATAGAGCAAGACCAGATAATAATCACCGCTGATAGCCGTATTCGCACTGGCCAGTGACAGCAGGTAAAGCAGGACTGCTGCCAGGAAAATGGACAAAATCAGGACATACCGCATAAGCTAGCGCTGCGTTTCCTTTACCCACCAGGTAAATGTGGGCGTCATCAACTCCCAGTCGCTTTCACCCAATGCATCCAGCTGCAATGCTTTGGGCAGTTTGCTAGTATCCAGGTGCATTTTGAGCGCCGCCTGATAAGACTGGTTTTTTTCCAACGTGGCATGCGGCACAAGACGCCAGTCATGGATGACTCCCAGCTCGCGCTTAGCCTCGCCCAGGCTGTCAAATACCTTTTGCTGCTGGGGATAATTAATCAGGTATTGCTTGGTCAGCGCATGATAATTAAGTGTGACCGCGCGTCGTTCCGTGACGACTTCGTCATCAAACCAGTACTTTAGGGGTTTGACGATTTGGAATTCATACAAAAAAGTCAGGGGCACGCCTTTATTGAGTGCCTCTTCCAGCGCGCGGCCAAACTGGATATCCATATCCGCATCCAGCGTCCACACATCATCACGCAACACCAATTCGGCATTACGAATATGCGCATGATTGCCAGCTGCCACCGCCATCCAGGTGGTGAGGGCCAGTAGCAATACGCATGACCAAAATAATCGATTAATGTTTTTGCAGTAGCGCATAAAACAATCCGTCATGTTCGGCAGTCGGCAATAACTGACCACCAAGCGACTGACATGGCAATGTGGACACGTCAAAAACGACTGGCAATCTTGTCGCATCTGCATGCGTACTTAAAAACTGCTGAATTTGCATTTCGTTTTCTTGTTGAAATATTGAGCAGGTCACGTACAGCAATTTACCGCCTTTTGCCAGCATTTGCCACAAATTCGACAAAATTTCCTGCTGCGTTCTAGCAAAAGTCGCCAGATCTTCCGGCCTGCGCAACCATTTCATGTCCACGTGGCGGCGTACAATTCCAGAGGCACTGCAAGGCACATCTGCCAGAATACGGTCGAATAACTGACCATCAAACCAGTCAGCTTGTGCCGCATTGCCAACCATCACTTGCGTCTGCAACCCTAACCGTTGGAGATTATCCTCTACCCGCTGCAATCGTTCTGCCTCTATATCCAGCGATAGCAAATCTACCTCGCATGTCTCCAGGAGATGGCAGGTCTTGCCACCTGGCGCACTGCAGGCATCCAGCACGCGCATACCCGGCTGCAGGTCCAGCAATGGAGCCGCCCATTGCGCACCGGCATCCTGCACACTCACCCAGCCTGCCGCAAAATGAGGTAGCTTGTGGACAGGCAAAGGCTGCTGCAACTGGATGGCCGCCCCACCCAAATGATGCGCTTTGATGTCGGCCTTTTCCAACCATTGCATATATGACGCGACATCCGTCTTGCGCAGGTTCACACGCAAGGTCATGGGCGGATGGCTGTTGCCGATCTCAAGGATGGTTTGCCACTGCTGCGGATACTGTTGCTTGAGGGTGTCTATCCACCATTGCGGATAATTAAACTTCACCTCTTCTCGCTGGGCAACCGTGGATTGCAAGGCTGTGCGCTGGCGTAAAAAATTACGCAAGACAGCATTGACCAGCCCTTTTGACCAGCGCTGGCCGGTTTTACCGGCTGCTTCTACCGCCTGATCAACCACCGTGAAGTCATTATCTCCACCATGCAGCAATTGCGACAATGCCACCAGGAGCAAGGCCTGTACGCGATCATCTGTCACTGGCTTTGAGGTCAGGGCCTGCAGGTACGCGGCCGCCTCTGCATAAAATCGCAGGGTCAGATAACTGTAATCCTGCGCTGCCGCCTGTTGTTGTGGCGTGGCCGATTTGACCTTGCGCAAGGCTTTGGGCATGGAAACAGTCAGGTTATGTCCGGCCAACACCTCGGCCACCGCATACGCGGCAATTAACTGGGCAACTTGCACCGGGAATCTCTAGGCAAAAAAGCTTATTTTACTTGATGCGCCCCGATTGCATAGTGAAAACGCTTGCAATAAAAAAAGCCTTCACAAGGAAAGCCTTTTGCAACACGTCTAGCACTTAATACTGGCTTGCCAACGCCATCAACCGGCGAATCCGCTCCTCTGTTTGCGGGTGGGTACTGAACAACCCTGCCAGGTCGGCACCAGACAAAGGGTTGATAATCATCATTTGCCCGGTTTCAGGATGCTGCTCCGCTGTCATGTTCGGGATCTGGTGGGCATAGTTATGGATTTTTTCCAGCGCTGCTGCCAGGGCCTTGGGATCACGACTGATATCCGCGCCCATGCGATCCGCTTCATATTCGCGTGACCGCGAGATCGCCATCTGGATCAATGACGCCGCCAGCGGCGCCAATATCATGATCAGGATACCAATCAACGGGTTGGGTCTATCCTCACCCTCTCTATGGGCACCACCGAACATCAAGCCGAACTGTGCAATAGATGAAATCGCACCGGCAACGGTCGCTGAAATAGTCGAAATCAGCGTATCACGGTTTTTAACGTGGGCCAGTTCATGCGCCATCACACCTCGCAACTCACGCTCACTCAAGATTTGCATAATCCCTGTGGTCGCTGCAACGGCCGCATTTTCAGGATTGCGACCGGTAGCAAACGCATTGGGCTGGCTTTCGTTGATCACAAATACGCGTGGCATGGGTAATTCCGCACGCTCTGCGAGCTCTTTGACCATATTGTAGTAATTGCGGAACTGCCCATTGCCAAAATTGTTCTCGGCATTGATTTCCACCGCGCCATACATCTTCAATACCGCCTGATCACTAAACCAGTAGGCATAAAAGTTCATGCCTCCGGCCAACAACAAGGCCAGTAACATGCCGCCCTGACCGCCCAATGCCCCACCGACAGCGACAAATAATGCCGTGATTGCTGCCATCAGCACAAAGGTTTTGGTCCAGTTACCTAACATACATACTCCTTGAATACATTGAATACCATCCTCCTAATATGTGGGGATGACAGGCGTTTTTCAATGGCTGATACCCATATACTTAAGGACTCAAATACTCAGATGATCTCGAACACAGTTGACGTTCAGGATCACCATTGTTCTTAGAAAAACTGGTTGCCCACCTGCACGTGCTGACCTTGTACAAACTGCTGTGCCGTTTGCCGTTTGCCACCAGGCATTTGCAGTTCATGAATGTCCAATACACCTTCACCACAAGCCACACGTAAAGGCTGTGTTTCAAGCACCCTACCAGGCTGACCTTGCCCATTTGCCGCCTGCGCAAACCATATTTTGCAGACCTGCTCTTTAAATTTGGCTGTGGCTACCGGAAACGGATTAAACGCCCGTACCTGACGCGAAAGTTGTTGGGCTGGCTGAGTCCAGTCGATGGCCGATTCAGATTTTTCCAGTTTGTGGGCGTAGGTCACCAGCGACTCATCTTGCACCTCAGATGGCAACTGCCCCGTGTTTTGTAAGGTGTGCATGGCTTCGACCATCAAGCGCGCACCTTCACGGCTGATCGCATCATGCAGGCTCTGTGTGGTGTCAGCTTCGGTAATGGCAACAGCCCATTTGCTGATCATATTGCCCGCATCCAGCTTGGGCACCACTTCCATAATCGTGACTCCGGTCTCGGCATCACCCGCCAGAATGGCTCTATGAATAGGTGCGGCACCACGCCAGCGCGGTAGCAATGAGCCGTGAATGTTATAACAACCTTTGGAAGGAAGATTCAACACGGCAGTTGGAATAATCAGGCCGTACGCCGCCACGATCATGACGTCTGCCTGTGCGGCGGCGAGCTCGGCTTGCACTTCGGCTGGTTTGAGGCTTTCCGGCTGAAACACTCGCAAGCCATGCTGGAGTGCTAGTTGCTTGACCGGGCTGGCTTTAAGCTGCATGCCGCGTCCAGCAGGGCGATCCGGCTGCGTAAGTACCATGACAATCTCATGACCGGCATCAATCAACCCCTGCAAGGCAGGCACGGCAAACTCCGGTGTCCCGGCATAAATAATTCGCATATGATTTCTATGTTCCGTGCTTAGTAACTGTTGCGCTCGATTTCGCGCGCGTGCTTAACCATTTTGGTACGGATACGGTTGCGTTTCAGTGGAGACAGGTACTCAACAAACACCTTGCCTTTGAGATGATCCATTTCGTGCTGGATACACACACTGAGCAGGCCGTCTGCATCCAGCTTGAAGGTTTTGCCATGCACGTCCTGCGCCTCAACAGTGATGAATTCGGCGCGGGTGACACTCTCATAAATGCCAGGCACGGATAAACAACCCTCTTCATAATCCTGGCTGCCAGACTGGGCAATGATTTTAGGGTTAATCAACACCAGCAGATCATTTTTTTCCTTGCTTAAGTCAATCACAATCAACTGGATATGTTGATCCACCTGTGTGGCTGCCAAACCTATGCCTGGCGCATCATACATGGTCTCTGCCATATCGCTGACCAGTTGCTGCAATGCCTCATCAAACACTTGCACGGGTTTAGCCACAGTGTGCAAGCGCGGATCCGGATATTGCAAAATTGGAAGGTGTGCCATGCTCTACAAATCTTTCCATTCAAATAGTTTGCGGGAAAACAGGGCAAAACGCCCTTTTTTCACCTTGATCAGAACTTTAAACCCATGCTAGATTGGTCGACATTGCGCAGACGCTGCGCACCGTGAGTACTGCCATCCTTTTCAGCTGCATAGTACAGAGACGCCCCATGACCAAAATTGTTCAAATTATAACCTCGCTTGCCCTGGCTTGTTGCAGCTTGTTGGTGCAGGCAGAAGAAATTCCCTTGCGTGCGCGCCATCCGGACCGCCATGTCGTGGTCAAAGGCGATACGCTATGGGATATTTCTGCCAAGTTTCTCAAGAATCCCTGGCAATGGCCGCAAATCTGGCAACTCAACCGTGAACGGATTAAAAACCCGCACTGGATTTATCCAGGGGATGTGATTGTGCTGGATACCAGCAGCGGTAAACCCGTGTTGAAACTGGTGCGTGAATCGGTCACGCTGGAGCCTGGCGTGATTGTGACGCCAATCAAAGGCGATGCAATTCCAGCCATACAGCCCAGCACCATCCTGCCATTCTTGACCAAACCCATGCTCATTTCGCCCGAAGACTTGAAAGCGGCACCAAGGATAGTCGCAGCACAGGAAGAGCGAGAGATCTTAAGCCCGGGAACACATATTTACGTACAAGGTTTGCCAGAATCCGGCAGAAACGTGTGGGCCATCTACCGCGAAGGCGAGCCCGTCAAAGACCCCGAAACGGGAGAACTACTTGGTAATGAAGCCCATTACCTCGGTGAAGCCAGGCTGTTACGCCCAGGCAAGCCTGCCACCTTGACTGTTACCCAAGCCAAGGAAGAAATTGCCGTCAAGGACAAACTGATCGCGGTGGAAGACGAACTGACACCAGCTTACATACCCCATGCGCCTGAAACACACATCCAGGGACAGATTGCACGTGTCAGCCAGGGAATTGATGAAACCGGCTATGGGCGGGTTGTTGTACTTAACCGCGGTGAAGAACAAGGCATTGAACGGGGACATGTGTTATCGGTACTGCGCAAGGGCGTGAATATGGTGGACCCGGAATCCGACCCCAAAAAACCAGTCAACATACAGCTACCAGATGAGCCGGTTGGCCTGGTGATGGTGTTCAAGACCTTCCCCAAACTGTCTTACGCCCTGGTGATGCAGGCCTCACAGCCCATCCATACCGAAGACGTTGTACGCACCCCATAACCCCTCAGCAATCGCGTGACTTTAACAACTAATCAACTCACGCCTTGGATTGCGCTTAGCCTGGTTGACGGGCTAGGTAGCGTCACTTATTGCCAGCTACTATTGCGCTTTCAAACCCCAGAAGCGGTTTTGGCAGCGCCCTATACCGCCCTGCGCGAGATTGTGAACAAAGAGGTCGCCGATGGCATCCAGAAAGCCATGGATGATCCGCATATTGGACTCACACTGGACTGGCTGACGCAAACGGATAACCACCTGATTACCCTCGGCGACTCTTATTATCCACAGCGACTGCTGGAAACTGACCAGCCCCCGCCAGTACTATACGCAAAGGGCAACCTGCAAATGCTCAAACGCCCTGGCATGGCGATTGTCGGTAGCAGACACGCGACACCACAGGGTGAAGCCACCGCCGAAAACTTTGCTGAGAGCCTGTGCCGGGCAGGATTTGTTGTTGTGAGCGGACTGGCATTGGGCATCGATGGTGCCGCACACCGCGGCGCATTGAAAGCGGATGGCGCGACGATTGCTGTGGTCGGCACCGGGCTGGATATTGTGTATCCGGCCAGGCATAAAGCCCTGGCCCACCAGATTGTGCAATACGGGCTAATCCTCTCCGAATACCCGCTGGGCACCCCATCCCTCACGCACAACTTTCCGCGACGCAACCGCATCATCAGCGGATTATCTGAGGGTTGCCTGGTAGTAGAAGCCAATATTGATAGCGGCTCATTGATTACCGCCAGGCTCGCCACTGAGCAAGGTCGGGAAGTGTTTGCCATTCCTGGCTCAATTCACTCCCCAGTGGCCAAAGGGTGCCATGCATTGATTAAGCAAGGCGCAAAACTGGTCGAATCCACCGAAGACATCGTGAGCGAATTGCGTCATGTCCGCCTGCCAAACCCGGCAGTTTCGATTAGCCCGAATGGGCCATTACCCGATTGGACTAATCTACCCGCCGAAGCAAGCCCTGTATTGGCCTGCATGGGATTTGACCCTCTCTTTGCAGAGCAGATTGCGGCGCGCTCAGGCTTGACGCCCGAACAAGTTTCCACCATGCTAACACTACTTGAATTAGAAGGTGTGGTTAGCCATCTCGCCAATGGTCAATTCCAACGACTGGCTTAAACCTGCCCATAAACGCTGGCAATGTCTTAGCGTATTTGAGGAGACTATATACATGTTGGAAGTATTGATATTTATTTATCAAAATTACTGGGACAAACATGATGCGTTGGAGCTGAAAGAAACAGACGAAACCATCATGGCTTACGAGCTATCCCAGGCTGGATTTAATCACCAGGATATCTTGCACGCAGTGGACTGGGTCAAAGACCTGCGCCGCTCGGTACAACAACCGCAATACCAGCAAGACCCAGCGGCAATCCGCGTTTTCTGCGATATGGAACGCAGCAAGATTAATGACGACAGCCTGAATTTCCTGGGCCTGCTGCAAAGAAGCAACATTATCTCGGCTTATGAGCGCGATCTGATTATTGACCGCGCCATGGTGCTGCCACAGGAAACACTGAGTATGGAAGATATCCGCTGGATCACCATGATGGTGTTGTGGGACGAAACTCGCAAGCAGGATTACCTGTTTGTCGAAGATGCCTTGTTTAACCCGCAAGGTCTTTCACTACAATAAGCGTATGCTTCAAAAAAAAGCGCGACCTGAATCAGGTCGCGCTTTTGTTTTTTATGGTTACAGTTGACGGATAATCTGGCCAATAATGCCAGCCTGGTTCAGCGTATAGAAATGCATTTTATCCACGCCAGACGCAATCAGCTTGGCGCAAATATCGGTGACTACATCCACGCCAAAAGCACGCAATGACGACAAGTCATCACCATAAGCTTCCAGACGTAAACGTAACCAGCGCGGAATTTCGGCACCACACACATTGGAAAAACGCGCCAGCTGTGTGTAATTGTAGATAGGCATAATGCCCGGAATAATAGGTGCTGCGACACCCATTTTTTGCGCAGCTTCCACAAAGCGGAAATACGCATCTACGTTGTAAAAATACTGCGTAATGGCCGAATCGGCACCGGCATCGATTTTACGCTTGAAGTTTTCCAGGTCTTTTTGTGCAGAGCCAGCTTCCGGGTGAAACTCAGGGTAAGCCGCTACTTCGAGGTGAAACCAGTCACCGGTTTCAGCACGGATAAAACTCACCAGCTCATTGGCATATTTAAAATCGCCAGCACTCACTTCGCCAGAAGGAATATCGCCGCGCAAGGTGACCAGTCGCTTGATGCCTTTGGCTTGATAAGCCTGTAACAACTCACGAATTTCTTCTTTACTGGAGGAAATACAGGAAATATGAGGCGCTGCCCCATGGCCTTCCGCCTGAATTTCCAGCACGCTTTCCATAGTACGGTCACGCGTGGAGCCACCTGCGCCAAAAGTGACCGAGAAAAATTCGGGTGAGAATGCCGCCAGCTCATTGCGCACATTGCGCAGATTAGCCATGCCTTCCGCCGTCTTGGGCGGGAAGAATTCAAAACTGTAAGAGAGTTTATTATTCACTTGTTTAATCTTTATCTATTTGCGCTTGACGCGACGCCAGCTGGCTGTGCACTTAATCCTTGCCATCCACGACAATCGCGCTGAGTACGCCCGAGATCAGACTGTACACCAGCGCACCAATCACGCCGATGAGGATAGAGCTGACCGAAAAACCTTCCAGGTAATTGCCCACCGCCCAAAAAAGCAGTCCGTTAATGACCAGTATAAACAGGCCCAGCGTTAATAAAGTAATAGGCAATGTCAGAAGAACTAGTAGTGGCTTGATGAGCACATTGACCAGGCCAATTACCAGCGCAGCCACCAGTGCCGCTTTAAAGTTCGCCACATGAATGCCAGGCACCAGATAGGTGACGGATATCAGCGCCACTGCATTCAAAACCCAGACTACCAGCAACTTAAACATGCTCACTCCTCAGGATGGATGTGAGGAGAGTGTACACCGAAACCACCGCCAGGACATCTGGCGATGGCTACAAGTGTGGATACCGCAGTTTAGTATCTATAATGCTCTGGCTTGTATGGGCCGTTTTTGTTCACGCCAATATAAGCTGCTTGTGCATCCGTCAAAGTAGTCAATTGCGCATTGAGTTTTTTCAACTGCAAAATGGCCACTTTTTCATCCAAATGCTTAGGCAAGGTGTATACGCCAACAGGATATTTGTCGGTTTGCGTAAACAACTCGATTTGTGCGATGGTCTGGTTAGCAAAGCTGGAGCTCATGACATAGCTTGGGTGACCAGTACCGCAACCCAGGTTGACCAAGCGACCTTTTGCCAGCAGGATAATACGCTTGCCGTCAGGGAAAATCACATGATCCACTTGTGGCTTGATTTCTTCCCACTGGTATTTTTCAATGCTGGCAACATCGATTTCGTTATCGAAGTGGCCAATGTTACACACAATGGCCTGGTCTTTCATTTTGGCCATATGCTCATGCGTAATGACATGGTAGTTACCGGTAGCTGTGACAAAAATATCGGCATGCTCAGCCGCATAATCCATGGTCACCACACGGTAGCCTTCCATGGCTGCCTGCAAGGCACAAATCGGGTCAATCTCAGTCACCCATACTTGGGCAGACAAGGCACGCAACGCTTGTGCAGAACCTTTACCCACGTCACCGTAACCGGCTACGACGGCAATTTTACCGGCAATCATCACGTCAGTCGCGCGCTTGATACCGTCAACCAGTGATTCACGGCAGCCATATAAGTTATCAAACTTTGACTTAGTCACAGAGTCATTGACGTTGATCGCTGGAAAGGCCAGCTTGCCTTCTTTGTGCATTTGGTACAAACGGTGCACGCCAGTGGTGGTTTCTTCGGTCACGCCTTTGATTGCAGCCAAACGTACAGAGTACCAGTTTGGATCTGTTTTCAGCTTGGCTTTAATCGCGTTGAACAAACAAATTTCTTCTTCAGAGGTCGGATTGGCCACGACAGATAAATCTTTTTCAGCACGAGTACCCAGATGCAACAGCAATGTGGCGTCGCCACCATCATCCAGGATCATGTTGGAATAACCACCATCTACCCATTCGAAAATGCGGTGGGTGTAATCCCAGTAGTCTTCCAGTGTTTCGCCTTTGACGGCAAATACGGCAGTCCCGGTCGCAGCAATCGCAGCCGCAGCATGGTCTTGGGTAGAGAAAATATTACAGGAAGCCCAGCGCACTTCAGCACCCAAATCCTTCAGGGTTTCAATCAGTACAGCGGTCTGGATAGTCATATGTAAGGAGCCAGTGATACGGGCGCCTTTGAGCGGTTGTTGAGCAGCATATTCTTCACGAATTGCCATCAAGCCAGGCATTTCGGTCTCGGCAATCGCAATCTCTTTGCGACCCCATGCCGCCAGGGACATGTCAGCAACAACGTAATCTTTAATATCAGCTACAGTATTCATGTTTCAATCCTTTAAAAATATGAAAACTGAGCAGGAAATGTTCATCAGAACCGGGGAAACGTTTGTTCACCTTTTTTCCGTGCTCGCACAGTGAAAAGTGAACGCCGTTAAGATGCTTTGCAGCAAATGCTCTGAGCCTGGGAGCCGAATGACTCTCGCAGCGTTCCTCAGAAGTTGCGGATTATACGCTAACCCTGGCATTTTACAAAAAAGCCAGCGCTTGCAAACTTCAAACAAAGGGATAAATCCGACGCAAATAAACCGCTAAACCGGGTGTGTTGCGTGAATCTATAAACTGACGTCATTCCCCCCTGTTACTCTGCAAAATCATTGTCATACACCTATGCCATGATGTCATCACAGCAACACTCAAGACAACAGATTAGGAAAGGTGGTTCACATGACGATGTATCAAGTGATGGATGAAGAGAACCATTGCATCGCAACCTTTCATCATTTTCAGGAAGCGATATATACCGCACAAGACTTTACCTTGTGGGATGATGAACATTACTACCATGTTGAAGAGTTAGACATGGCAGTGGCTTAAGCGATTGCAATACTCTTAAAGATTTAAAACAAAAGCGCCCGGTTGGGCGCTTTTTTATGGCTCACTATTGACACTTGACTGACTGATTATCCCTGAGCTGATGAATTAATCAAGACTGCCTATGGAAGACTTTTCATGGCCACTTTAAGCTCTTCTGCTTTTTCGGTATCCAGATGGCTTAATGTATCTACCCTCGCCATTGCTTCGCCATGATTACCGCTGGCTTCAGCAATCATCCCCAGGTAGTAAAAAGCCTGGCTATGCTGGTCGTTCATACTGATCACACGGTGCAGATGTTGTTCAGCTGTGGTGAAATCGCGTGTTTCATACTCTGCGGCAGCGAGGTAAAACCAGGCTTCGGTGTTATGAGGCTCTTTAGCCGTCCATTGTTCGGCAATCACTTTCAGGCCTTGCCAGTCTTTGTGCAAGTAGGGGAAAACCACTTTCATGAAGTAAGGCCACTCGGCAGCCGGTTTGCCCCAGAAAGGCAGTTCGCTCTTCACCACAATGGGACCTGCCGGTTTGCTGATCAATGCCTGGATCCAATCGACTGACATATAGTAGTAATAGGCGTCCTTACCTGGGCTTTTAAGTGTGATCAAGCCAACCAATGCGCCACTGTCATCAAACAGGCCACCGCCACTGGCTCCCTGCCTAAAGGTACTGGTCGCACGCACGATGACAGAATCATCCATGGTAAAAAGACCTTTGACCACGCCACTGGTGCTCACCGGGGCAGCAACAAAACTTGGATAGCCAATGGTGAATACCGGTTGCTCGTACTTGAGCTCACGGCTGGATTTCATGGTGACTGGGGTGAGCGGCAAATCTTCCATTTGCAGCATGCACACATCATGCTCCCAGTCTGGCTTGACACCGACTGCATGGTAAGCGGCACCACCACTCACCACACTGATACTGCTGGCATTCGCGACCACATGGCAGTTAGTGACTACCTGATTTTCAGCCACCACCACGCCAGAGCCCAAACCATATTGACCGTTTTTCAGGCCGACTTGCACGCGCAACACACGACTGTTTAACGCTTGCATCAGCTCGTCTGCTGGCTCCGCCGTCACCGATGTGCTGATGAGTCCTAACAATAATCCGATCATTAACTTCGTCATGTCGTGCTCCAATCCGTGGCGCCCTGGGCAATGACCCGATGGGCATTAAGTAAGTTGGAAAGCTGTTCAAGCTTGTTTTAGCAAGACGTATTCCAACCCTGGAGCTGGCTTTTCCGCACCTTAAAAACGCATGGAAAATCAATGACAAAATAACAAATAATCATTAATAATCAATCAATTAAATACAAAACAACTTTATTTTCATGCATATCACGGAGTGAACAAGAGAGTTTTCTAGCGGTGATACAGCCCAAAATAGCACTATAAAAGTGCATTGCCCTTTATGAATGCACAACCAGGAGGCATTCGAGGTTTAAAGTGGATGCGTGAACATAGCTAACACGGAAACAAATGCAGAAATGTTGCTTTTTTCCGAGCTTAAAACCGATGATGCCAGGGGCTAGTCCCCGTTAGCACAAGGGATGGGGTGGTGACTGTGAGTCATAGAGAATAATGACCAGTCCTAAAATACCGAACACAGATGCAGACTCTGCATGCAATAATCAGGAGCCAAGGCTAGCCGCCGCGCAGTCGCAACCAGTTCACCACATCTTGCAGCAAACGCTGATCTCCACGCAATGGCCTGGCTAGCTTGGCAATCATATCCACGTGGTCATACCCCTGATAAGTGATGAGCTGAACCTGGCCGCCTTTGGCTTCAACGGCATGTGCCAGATTGATGGAATTTCTGGGCCAAACAGTGCGATCCGCAGTGCCTGTGAGCAGAAGCAAGGGCGGATGATGTCCATTGACAAAATTGATGGGTTGAGAAATCCATTCTTGGTCGGCTGGCGCAAAAATGGATTTCAATCGGCTTGAGGTCAATGGCAGAAAATCATAGGCACCAGCCAGCCCAATAGTGCCGACAATCGCGTCGGGCTTCAGGCCGACAGCCGCCAGGTACTCCTCATTAAGAGACAGCATCACTGCCAGATGCGCGCCGGCGGAATGACCCATCATAAATAGGCGTTGCGGATCGCCATGATAATTGGCGATATGTTTTTTAACCCACTGGAGTGCCAGTGCCGGGTCCTGCATCAGTTGGGGAAACTTCACTTCCGGGTAAAGACGATAATCGGCGATCACCGTAAGATATCCCTGCGCAGTGAGTGCCTCTGCCACAAACAAATAATCATTCTTGCTCCCCGAGTCCCAGCTGCCGCCGTAAAAAAACACCACTACCGGGAGTGATTTTCCGGAAAGCAAACGAGGTCGATAGATATCCAGTTTTTGCCGAGGCAAGTCTCCAAAAGGAATATCCGGTAAGATCTCCATCTGACGCTTGGGAATCATGGCATTCAATATGGCAACCGGCCTGCAGGCCGTGACCAGCATTCCCAACAAGCCACTAACCCACCCTCTTGCTATCGCATTAATATTTTTCGCAGACATTTCAGAACAGACTAAAGCAGCAGGAAAAGATTCCCTGTTTCAATCACCATGCTTGATACGCATTTAAAACTCAGGGATGCGCGATAAATACCCGGTTACGGCCTTGCTGCTTGGCTGTATAGAGTGCTGCATCCGCCATCTTCATCAAATGCGCCATGCCTTGCTGCTCACCTAGCTGAGATGTAGACACCAGGCCAAACGAAGCCGTGTAATGGATTTTCTCTCCCTGATCCGTCATGACACTGTGATCAATCTCGGCGCGTAAACGCTCAATCACGCGCGCCGCTTCATGCAGATCCGTCATCGGCATCAGGATGCCAAACTCTTCACCGCCCAGTCGGCCGACAATATCGCTAGTACGCAAAGCGTTGACACACCTGAGGCAAAAGTTCTGCAACACCAGGTCGCCAGCATGATGCCCGTGTTGGTCGTTGATTTTCTTAAAATGGTCAATGTCTACCATTGCAAATGAGAACGGCAACTCATAACGCTGGCTGCGCCGGATTTCAGATTCAAGCTCGTGGATGAAATGCCGCCTGTTGGCAATACCCGTCAAGAAATCGGTAAAGGCAAACTTGTCAGCCTCAATATGTAATTGATAGATACGCCAGGCAACAAAGGCTCCCACCCCAACAAAGAGGCTCAGAAGTAAAGCGGCATAACTTAAACCACGCTTGGTATGCTGTTCCAGACGCTGCTGGCTCTCATTGACATACTCAATTGCACGCTGATGCGCATGTTTGAGAATAATCTCGTTTAGACCAGCCACCTTGGCAAAGCGGGCTGTCCACTCGGTTTCAATCAGCTGGTTAGCCTCAGCATAACGAGCAGCGGAGAGCTTTTGCAACACCTGCTCACGAACATTTCCCAACAAGGCAAGCTGCTGTTTGAGTTGCATGACCTGTTGGGGGTCATGGGAATAACTACGGGTGATGGTTGCAATCTTCTGCTGAGCCCGTTGCTCGCATGCATTAATCAATGCCTCAGCATTTGCCAGTTGTTGGCGGTCTGCCTGGATCAGTGTGACATACAGCAGATGACTGCGAATCTGGTAGAGATCAGCCTCCAGTGCGAGGGCTGCGTTTGCCACGGCAAAAGGGTATTCATAAAGTTTGCGCGTGGTCTGGTGCATCTCGCGCATGCTGGAAAAGTAAATCCAGATGAATAACAATGCACCGACAAAAGCAATCAGGAACCCGGCAATCAGGATATACAATACCGCACGTTTTCGTGGTCTATTCATGCGCTCTGTCCAGGTCACTCGTTTGCAAGTTTAAGAAACGCGACTGTTTCCAGGGTTAAGAACCCAGTAGCGTCGTGATGACTGCCCACTCTTTGGGATCGACGGGTGTAATCGATAAACGGTTCCCTTTTTGCAAGGTGCGCATATTTGCCAGTTCAGGGATTTCACGCATCTCCTTCAAACTCAGCAATCGGGTTTTACGCACCAGCTTGACATCCACATTCACCCAGCGCGGATTCTCTGGTGTGGATTTTGGATCAAAATACTTATGTCCTTCTATGAACTGGAACTTGTCCGGGTAAGCCAGTTGGCTCACTTCGCAGATCCCCACAATGCCGGGTTCGTCACAATTAGAGTGGTAAAACAGTACACCATCGCCGACTTTCATCTGGTCACGCATAAAGTTGCGTGCCTGGTAATTTCGCACGCCATACCAATCCACCGTCTGATTGGGAAACCCAGCCAAATCATCAATAGAAACATCCGAGGGCTCGGATTTCATCAACCAGTAACGCGCCATGCTTTAAAACCTTCTGCTGTCCATCAAATGCCAGTATCATAAACCAAGTTATAGTTCAGCTCACAATCATGAAAAAAAACGTTCTCGGTACACTTCTTATTCCTTGCAGCATGCAGCCCATCACTGGCTTTATGCGCGATGGCTGTTGTGGATTTCATCCCGAAGATCTTGGCAGGCACACCGTGTGTGCCGAGATGACTGATGAGTTTCTGGCTTTTTCTCAAGCACAAGGCAATGATTTATCAACTCCGGTGGCTGAATATGGGTTTCCCGGACTCAAAGCCGGGGATCGCTGGTGCTTGTGTGCACGGCGCTGGCTGGAAGCCAGCGAAGCGGGGTACGCGCCGCCAGTCATTTTGGAATCCTGCGATGAAAGCTGTCTGGAGGTAGTCAGCCTGGCTGACCTGATGTATCACGCATTGCGCTAAATGACCGAGATCAAGTGATCTCATAAAAGAGATGTGCTAAGGGGTTACCTGAGCCGCTAATCCTGAACCAAAAAGTTCAGGTGGTAACAGCCTAAGGTACATTAGGTTCACACGCCAAGGGCGTCTTAAAAGACTACCCAACTTAGTGCGATCTCACAGCACCTGATGAGCCGAAACCTATAACAAAGACTAGTTCAAGGAATTTTGGACTCAGGCAACGCCTTAGCACACCGTATTTTTATGATACGCCATTTAGTAAACATGACGATGAAAAATTTGTGAAATGAAGCGGATTACAACAACTTATGCTGGCCGGACAACACATCGTCAATCTGCTGCTGCATGTCGGTAATGCGCTTTTTCACATCGCCCACATCCACGCCACCAGTGCGGGTATTCAGCAACTCGTGTGTGATATTCAATGCCGCCATAATCGCAATACGCTCAACACTAACCATTTTGCCAGCGTCGCGAATTTCACGCATTTTACCATCCAGATAGCCGACAGCTTGCAACAAACTGTCCCGCTCCTCATCGGTACAGGTCACGCTAAACGCGCGGCCCATGATTTCGATATCAATAGGATTGGAAGCCATGATTAACGACCTTCCTCAGGCAATGCCGACAACAATCTCTCAAGCTGCACGCTGGCTTGCGTCATATTCAACTTAAGTGACTGCGACTCCTGATGCAAACGTGTGACCTCCTGACGTAACTCCACGTTTTCGTCACGCAGCTGCCCACACAAAGCAACCAGCTTGGTGACACGCTCTTCAAGACTTTTTAAATCGGCATCCATCAGCCCATTATCTTTTAAAAAAACGAGTGTGGTCAATAGCTAAGCGCATTTTTTCAAAGTAAATTAAGAATGTATGACTCCCTCCTCAAGACGGGTTCGCTAGTAAAGGAGCAGCCTTTAGACTAAAATGCGCCAAGTTGTCAGGTGCCCAAGTCTGTGTTCTTGCAGACAAAGGTGAAACTGGGAAACAGGTGCGTGAAGCCATTCACAATGCCTGTGCTGCCCCCGCAACGGTAAGCAAGTGCGGGTCTATCCACATGCCACTGAGTTCAAACTCGGGAAGGCGATAGATCAAAACTTGCCAGCCCGGAGACCGGCCTAGCAACCAAATCGCATGGAAATACCGCGGGGTGACGGTGACTCTAAAAAATGGCACTTTGATTTAATTGAAGTGCCTGTTTGGCTTTTAGTCGTCAATACACATCCCAGGTTTCCACTTTATGTTCTGCATGCGGGGTCGTATGCATTATCGGAAACAAATATGAATAAAAAAATCATTTTGGGACTCATCGCCCTTTACCCAGCCATGTCCTTGGCTCAAGAGGTTTTTTCTGAAAACACCTCCAATCTCGCTTCACTGTCATTGGACGAAGTGAACGTAACCGCAGCAAGAATCCCGGTGTCAACCAAAACGGCGACTGGTGACATCACAGTGATCACGCATGACGAGATTGAAAGAATGAAAGGCAGCTCGCTGCCAGACCTACTCAGATTACAGCCCGGCTTGCAGATTTCCACCAATGGCGGCATGGGCACGGCCAGCAGTGTATTTATACGTGGCACCAATGCGGAACAACTGATTGTGCTTATCGATGGACTGAGAGTCAACTCCGCGACACTGGGAACCACTGCCTTCGAAAACCTGCCATTATCATTAATAGAAAGAATTGAAATTCTACGTGGCCCTGCTTCCAGCCTTTATGGCGCTGATGCTATTGGCGGCGTTATCCAGATTTTTACTCGACGCGCAAAAACCGACCAGACCCTCTTTTACGGTAGTGTAGGTGCTGGCAGTTACGACACATACACCGGCAGCGCAGGATTCGATAGCCGCTATCAGGCACTACAATTTGGTGCTCAAATGAGCAGTTATGATACGAGAGGCATTTCTGCAAAAAAACGTCCACCGCAAGCGATTGACCGTGACCGTGATGGCTATAACAATCTGAGCGGTACGGCTTATGCAGACCTAGAGCTTGCAGAAGGCCATAGCCTCGGTTTGCGCTTTATGGAGTCTGATGGCCAAAATCAGTTTGATAATGCCTATCGCAACTACTCCACCACCAACCAGCAAACCTATGGTGCGACACTGAAAAACCGGCTGACTGAGCATTGGACGAGCACATTGAAATATGGCATCGGGCGTGAGCGCTCATTCAGTTTAAACAGCGCGAGCAGCCGCAGTAAATTCGACTCAGAACAAACCCAGATTACCTGGCAACATGATTACACGCTGCCGTTCGGCACATTGACCTTTGCCTACGACAGGCTAGAGCAAGATGTCCTAACTTTTTCAAATGGCAACCCCAGCATAGACAAGACGCGTAACGATGACGGCTTTATGCTTGGCTTCGTTGGCAATCACGAAGCGCACAGCATTCAACTCTCAGCACGTGAAGATCACAACACCCAATATGGCAACTACGTCACCGGTGACGCAGGTTATGGCTACGCCATCTCACCCGAGTGGCAAATCACGGCTCAATATGCATCAGCCTTCAGGGCACCTACGTTTAACCAATTGTATTTTCCAAGCTTTGGTGACCCGGCTCTGAAACCGGAAAAATCGGATAACGTTGAAGCGAGCCTACGCTATCAAACCTCGGCTATTCAGGCCAAGCTGACCATATTTGAAAATCATATCCGCGACCTGATACAGAATGCAGGCCCTGCAACATCAGGCTGTAGTTTTGCAGGATTCTGCCCAACCAATGCAGGCAAGGTAGAAATCAAAGGGATCACTGCTGAAAGCAGCATCGTGTTAAACCCTCAGTGGCAACTCACAGGAAACTTAACTATTCAGTCTCCACGCAACGATGACACAGATAATTTGCTAGTAAGAAGAAGTCAGCGTTATGGCAACCTGCAATTGCAATACAAATCTGGCGACTGGGATGTTGGCACCGAGGTGACTGCCGCCTCGCAACGCTACAACGACGCGGACAATAACTTAAAACTAGGGGGCTATGCCCTTATCAACGCTTCGCTCGGTTATAAACTGAATAATCACTGGAAAGTTCTGGCTCGAGCTAATAACATCCTGGATAAAAACTATGTGCTGGCAGCGGCCTCATCCACTGTCGATTACAACACCATGGGCACTAATATCTTTGTGAGCCTGAACTACGACATGAAGTAACCCCGTAAAGGTGGATTTTGCCCAAGCCTGATCGAATTGGGCTAAAATTCACCCCTTGTGATTAATCTTAATTTTGGAGACGCTGGCATGCCACGTAACATTTCAACCCAATCTCTGGCAATTGCGCTTGTCATTGCACTGATGGTCATCGTCACACGTGGGCATCATTTCGCTTCTATCGATTTTTTGCCTAGCGCGTCTTACGCAGCGTTTTTTATTGCCGGTTACTACCTGCGCTCTACTATCCTATTTGTTGCATTACTGGCTTTGTGTGCTGGTCTGGATATGGCAGCCGTGACTTGGGGTGGCGTGAGCAACTTTTGCGTGACCCCGGCTTATGGCTTTTTGTTGCCAGCGTATGGCACGATGTGGCTGGCAGGTCGCTGGCTGGCAGACAACACAAGCTGGGCTTTTAGCAGCTTGTTTAAACTGACGGGTGTCGTCGTGGTTGCAGCAGCGATTGCTGAGTTGTTCTCAAGTGGTGGTTTCTACTTCTTTGGTGGCCGTTACCCTGACCCAAGCTTTGCTGAATTTATACCACGTTTGGTCAAATACTTCCCTAAACAATTGGAAGCGATTGCATTCTGGGTGGTAGTTGCGCTGATCGCGCATGTGGTGTTTGGCCTGGCAAAGCGCTCAGTGCAAGAAAAAGCGTAAACGTTCATGGAGACCAGTGACCGCGACAGCCGCCACAAGGCGCGCATGATCCGCAAAAAAGCGGTCATTGACGAAAAAATCGAGCAGGCCAATCAGGAAAAAGGCCTGCTCCTCATTCTCACCGGCAACGGCAAAGGCAAAAGCTCTTCCGCTTTTGGCATGGTAGCCCGCTCATTGGGCCACGGCATGCGTGTCGGCGTGGCACAATTCATCAAAGGCCGCTCAGATACCGGCGAAGAAGCCTTTTTCCGCCAACACCCAACGGTGACCTGGCATGTGCTGGGCGAAGGCTTCACCTGGAACACGCAAGACCGCCAGCGCGATACCGAAACGGCCATGCGCGGCTGGCAAATCGTGGCCGAGATGCTGCAAGATCCTGCGATCAATCTTGTGGTGTTGGACGAACTCACTTACACCTTCAAATACGGTTACCTCGACGAGCAAATGGTGCTGGATGCCATAGCCAACCGCCCACCCATGCAACATGTGGTGATCACTGGCCGTGGCGCGTCCGAGGCGTTGAGAAACGCTGCCGACACCGTGTCTGAACTCATGGACGTGAAGCATGCCTGGCGCGCAGGCATCAAGGCCCAGGCCGGGATAGACCTGTAATGCAACAACCATCAAGATGCCATGCCATGCTGATGGCGGCTCCGGCGTCGGGGCAAGGTAAAACCATGACCACGGCCGCATTGGCACGGGCCTATAAAAACCGTGGCCTGCGCGTACAGGCATTCAAATGTGGCCCAGATTTTATCGACGGCATGATCTTGCAAGTCGCCACTGGCAAACCCGTCTATAACCTCGACCTTGGCATGTGTGGTGAAACCGATGCGCAACGCTTGCTCTATCAAGCTGCGCAAGAAAATGACGTGATTTTACTGGAAGGTGTGATGGGCTTGTATGATGGCACACCATCTTGTGCCGATATCGCCGAGCGTTTTGGTATCCCGGTCTCCTTGGTCATTAACGCAAAAGCCATGGCACAGACCTTTGCTGCGATTGCTTATGGTTTATACGCGTTTCGGCCCGCGCTACAACGCGCTGGCGTCATCGCCAACCAGGTCGGCAGCGAAGGTCATGCCAATATGATCAAGGCCGCTTTGCCAGCAGATGTACCCTGGCTGGGCGCCATGAAAAACGACCCGCAACTGAGCTTGCCTGAACGTCACCTGGGTTTGCATCTGGCACAGGAAATTAGCGATATTGACCAGCGCATAGAAGCAGCGGCACAACTGCTGGGGCAAGAGACTCCATTACCGCCTGCAGTGCAATTTTCAGCGCCAGAACCGCACACAGTCACGCCACTGTTACAGGGTAAAACCATCGCAGTCGCCAAAGATGCAGCCTTCTGCTTCACTTATCAGGCCAACCTCGATCTGCTGCAAACCCTGGGTGCAACCATTCAGTTTTTCTCACCCTTGCAGGATGCGCAATTTCCTGAGGCAGATGCTTACTGGCTCCCGGGCGGTTACCCTGAGCTGCATCTGGATCAACTGCAACACAACACCGCCATGCGCGAAGGTTTGCAAGCTGCTGCTCAGTCTAAGAAACCCATCTTGGCCGAATGTGGCGGTATGCTCGCCCTGAGCGACACGCTGAATGGACAACCGGTATTCGGCCTGTTGCCAGGTACCGCCGAAATTCAACCCAAACTACAAGGTCTGGGGACACAACATGTCACATTTGCTGCTGAAGGCAAAGAACCAGCAAGCATAGGCGCACATACCTTTCACTATGGGCGTTTTGACACCGATTTACCGGTGATTGCACAAGGCAAAGGCAAATATGGCGCCGGTGAGCCGGTCTATCAACAAGGCAGCATCACGGCCAGCTTTTTGCACTTTTACTTCCCATCTAACCCGGCCCTGGCCGCACAGTTTTTCCTGCCATGAGTTTTGCTTATTCTGAGGCCGATAAAGCGGCCATTTACAAAGTAATTGCCGAGCGGCGCGATATGCGGCATTTTCTGCCGACGCCGATTGCGCCCGAGTTACTGCAAAAACTGCTCCACGCCGCACATCATGCGCCTAGCGTCGGTCTCATGCAGCCTTGGCGTTTTATCCGAATTAGCGATGCCACTTTGCGCCAGTCCATTCATAAACTGGTTGATGAAGAGCGCAAACAGACAGCCGAAGCCATTGGCGAAGTTGAAAACACCGCGCGCATGGCCGAGTTTATGCGCCTCAAAGTGGAAGGCATTCTGGACTGTGGTGAAGTGTTGGTCGCCACTTTATGTGACCAGCGCGAACAACATATTTTTGGCCGTCGTACACTGCCGGAAATGGATCTTGCTTCGGTCAGCTGTGCGATCCAAAACTTGTGGCTGGCGGCACGTGCAGAAGGCATAGGCATGGGCTGGGTCAGCCTGTTTGACCCGCAACAATTGGCGCAGTTATTGAATATGCCTGAGGGCGCCAAACCGGTAGCGATTTTATGCCTGGGCTATGTGAATACATTTTACAAATCACCCATGCTGGTGGAAGAAGGCTGGACCACAGAAAAACCGCTTTCTGACATGCTGATGGAAAACGGCTGGCAGACCACGCAAGGAAAGCAACCATGAAACGCTGGCCTGAGCGTATCGTTTGCCTGACCACTGAAACCGTCGAAGTGCTCTACCTGCTCGGTGAGCAAGACCGCATTGTGGGTATTTCAGGCTTCACCACGCGCCCAGCGATTGCGCGCAAAGAGAAACCCAAGATCAGCGCCTTCACCAGTGCCAATATTGAAAAAATCCTGGCACTGCAACCAGACCTGGTGCTGTGTTTCTCCAACTTGCAGGCTGAGATTGCAGCCTCACTGATCAAAGCCGGTTGCCAGGTACATGTGTTTAACCAGCGCAGCCTGGATGAAACGTTGCAGATGATATTGACCGTCGGCGATCTGGTTGGCGCCAGCGACAAGGCACAGCAGCTAGTGGACACTTACCAGGCACAACTGGCAGCTGCCCGACAGCAAGCGGCCACCTGGACACGCAAACCCAAGGTGTATTTTGAAGAGTGGGATGTGCCCATGATGTGCAGTATCCGCTGGGCGGCTGAGCTGATTGAAGCGGCTGGTGGTGAGGATTGCTTCCCGGAACTCAGCCCCTTTCATAGCGCACGTGACCGCACAGTCACGGCAGAACAAGTGCTGGCCAGGCAACCGGATATCATCATCGGCTCCTGGTGTGGCAAAAAATTTCAGCCAGAAAAAGTCAAAGCACGCGCAGGCTGGCAAGTCATGCCTGCGATTCGTGACGGGCATGTTTACGAAATCAAATCTGTTGATATCTTGCAGCCTGGCCCCGCCCTGTTTAGCGAAGGCCTGCCGCAACTGCAGGCAATTATTCAACGCTGGCAACAGCAAAGGAGCGACACATGAGCACCCATTTGATTTTAGGCGGTGCCCGCAGTGGCAAAAGTGTTTATGCCGAGCGCCTGGCCTCGGCACTTGAATTACCGGTGACGTATATTGCCACCGCACAAGTGTATGACGACGAATTTGCGCAACGTGTTGAGCACCACAAAACCCGGCGTCCGCCTTACTGGGGGCTGGTGGAAGCGCCATTCAACCTTGGGCAGACTTTACTCGACAACGATGCGCCAGACACCTGCCTGATTGTCGATTGTTTAACCCTGTGGCTGGCGCAGTGCATCTGTCCAGATTGCGACAAACCGGAACGGCTGGATTGGCAGGCAGAAAAACAGGCCTTGCTGGCCGCGCTGCCACAGCTACAGGCGCATGTGTTTCTGGTGAGTAACGAGGTCGGCATGGGCATCGTTCCGCTCGGTGAAATCAACCGCCAGTTCCAGGATGAGCAAGGCCGTTTAAACCAGCATGTAGCAGCGGTTGCTAATCACGTCAGCTTTATTGCGGCAGGCTTGCCGCTAAAGCTTAAATAACAAGAAAGACCTTTATGAAAAAGCTTTCCCTCGCCCTCATCGCTTTAGTCACAACTTTGGCTGCCGAGGCGCATGTGCCGTTTTTAAAACCTAACCAGTTCAACGTCACCCATCATCGGCTGACCATTGAATCCGCGTTTACCGAGTTCCCTTTCCAGGCTGACTTTGCCATGGACTCGCCAAACTTTAGCATCACTTCACCACGTGGCGAAACCACGGCCATCAAGCCTATTGCCAAAACCAAGGCTGCTGTGTACCTGGAACCGGAACTCAAGGAGGAAGGCACTTACCGTATCAGCACTGGCCAACGTTTAGGGCCTGTTTATAAAGCGGTGGAGACGCCTGATAAAAAACTGTATTTTGCGGCAGATATGAAGCGGGTCAGCGGTAAGCCAACCACCATGAATTACTACAGCTATGCCGATACTTATATTTTCAAAGGGCAACAAAAATACAAGCCCGTACCTTTGAATAAAGGCTTGGAGATCATCCCTTTGGCCTCGCCAAATGGGGTGATATTAGGGGGTGAGTTAAGTTTGCAAGTGTTGGAAAATGGCAAGCCGGTGCCGAATGCGCGCATTATCGTGGTCACCGATAACGAGCACTTTAGCAAGCGCCGGATTGAAGACCTGTATGATGTTGAAAACGTGCGGACGTCCAATCTTCATACCAATCAGCAAGGCGAATTTACCTTCAAACCGCAAAAAGCCGGGCTCACCTTTCTCTTTGTGACGGTGCATCACCAGCTCAATGAAAATCTGTGGGAAAGCCAGAATGCCTCGCTGACGCTGGAAGTGAATTTGCCCCCAGAAAATACAAACAAGCCTTAAAATGACTGCTTTAAAAGATCGATGAGATAAAACATGGCAACAACGACTTTTCAACTGAGAGGCGAATATATCGCGCTGTGTGATTTGCTCAAACTGGAAGGCGTGGCCGACAGCGGCGGCCAAGGCAAGTCCATGGTCGCAGAAGGCTTGATCAAGGTAGATGGCGCTATCGAGCGTCGGAAAACCGCCAAAATCCGTGCCGGACAGGTGGTACAGGCGTTTGAGCAGACCATCAAGGTCGTTGCTGGTTAAGCTGGCACAAAGTCTTTGGGCAAGTAAGGGGCAAGCGCTGACCAGTTGAAGTGCTGCTGCACGCTGTCTGCCAGCTTCTCCAGACTTTCTTCACGCAATTGCGTGTAGTCATAATCCACCTGTGTAGCTAACCCCGCCCATTGCAACCATGCCGCGCACGCTTGTGGATGGTCAAACAGACCATGTACGTAACTACCAGCCACCTGGCCATCTTCTGAGCGCGCACCTTCCGCAAGACCGTCTATCAGGTGTACCGGATGCTTCAAGGCTGGCCCGCAGCTCACCCCCATATGAATCTCATAGCCTTGCAATTCTGCATCGGCAAAAGCCAGCTTGCCACAAACTTGTTTGAGCTGCTTATGGGGTTCAAGGGTCGTTTCCATTGGCAGCCAACCCAAGCCTGCGCTACTGCCAGCTTCGCCTTCGATCGCCAACGGATCATGCAATTGCTCGCCCAACATCTGAAAGCCGCCACAAATTCCTAGCACTTTGCCGCCATAACGTAAGTGTCGGGCAATGACTGCTTCCCAGCCATGCTCTCGCAAGGCAGCCAGGTCGCCACGTACATTCTTGCTACCGGGCAGAATGATTAAATCTGCCGCAGGAATAGGCTCATTGAAACGTACAAACTTAAGGTCTACTTGCGGGTGTAATCGCAGGGCATCAAAGTCAGTGTGATTGGCGATATGCGGCAATACGGGGACGACCACGGTCAGCTGAATATCGTTTTTTTTAGTATGGCCTTTGGCGACCGCATCTTCGGCTTCCAGGTGCAAGTCATGCATGTAGGGTAACACACCGATCACCGGTTTGCCGGTGCGTTCCTCCAGCCAATCCAGCCCTGGTTTCAGCAGGGCAATATCACCGCGGAATTTGTTAATCACAAAGCCAACTACCCTGGACTGTTCGCTTTCCGATAACAAGGCCAATGTGCCGACCAGGTGCGCAAACACGCCACCTTTATCAATATCCGCCACCAGGATCACCGGGCAATCAACTGCCTCAGCAAAGCCCATATTGGCAATATCGTTGGCGCGCAGGTTGATTTCTGCCGGGCTGCCTGCGCCTTCGACTACGATACAAGCATACTGTTGCTGTAAGCGCTGGTATGATTGCAGCACGGCTTGCATGGCTGTTTTTTTGTAGTCGTGGTAAGTACTCGCTTCCTGGTTGCCCACCACCCTACCATGAATAATCACCTGGCAGCCGGTGTCCGAGTTAGGCTTGAGCAGCACCGGGTTCATATCGGTATGCGGCGGCAATCCGCAGGCCATGGCTTGCACCGCCTGCGCGCGGCCAATCTCACCACCATCTTCAGTCACCGCCGCATTCAAGGCCATGTTTTGCGGCTTGAATGGCACGACGGCCACCCCGCTGCGGTACAATACGCGGCACAATCCAGCTACCAGCGTACTTTTACCGGCATCCGACGTGGTGCCCTGAACCATTAATGTTTTCACTGCCTGTTTATCCATCATTCGATTATCTCACACTCGCCGCGCTTGCCTGTGGCGCGGTGCTGCTCGATGCCTGGCTGGGTGAACCCCGTCGCTGGCATCCCCTGGTTGGCTTTGGTCACTTGGTGTCGCAGCTTGAAAAGCGCTTCAACCCTTCACCCAAGCAGCCATTACGGATCCAATATCTATGGGGACTAGTGAGTGTACTCCTGCTGGTATTGCCTATCATTTTTACCGTTGTGTTGCTCATGCAATTATCTAGCTGGCTGGCGCTCGCACTGCATGTGTATTGCCTGTATTTTGCCATTGGTCACCGTAGCTTACGCCAGCATGGCCTGGCTGTTTATCAGGCTTTGCAAGCCGGGCAATTTGCGCAGGCACAACGCGCCACCTCGTATATGGTCAGCCGCGATGTGGAGGCGATAGAACCCGTGAGCGCCACCATCGAGTCGGTGCTGGAAAACGGCAACGACAGTGTGTTTGGTGCCCTCTTCTGGTTTTTTGTCGCTGGTGGCCCCGGTGCGCTGGCTTATCGTTTAGTGAATACCCTCGATGCCATGTGGGGCTATAGAACCCCACGTTATTTTTATTTTGGCTGGGCCGCCGCTAGGCTGGATGATGTACTGAACTACCTCCCGGCACGGCTCACGGCCATTACCTACGCGTTGCTCGGCCAGACATCACTGGCCTGGCAATCCTGGCAAACACAAGCGCCGTTATGGGATAGCCCGAACGCAGGCCCTGTGATGTCCGCAGGGGCGGGCGCACTCAATGTGCAACTAGGCGGCGCGGCGCGCTATCACGGCGAATGGCATGAACGGCCACGCCTCGGCACAACAGTGGCAGCAACGGCTGAAGATATTCCCAGGGCGTTGCAACTGGTGCGCAATGGCATGCTGGGGTGGCTGGTGATTGCTGTCCTGATTGGGGCGATGACCTATGCTTGAACACGGCGGCAACTTACAGCAGGCAGCGCAGCAATACGGCAGGCCATTGGCAGACTGGCTGGATATCTCCACAGGTATTAATCCGCAACATTACCCAATTCCGGCACTGGAGCCATCACTGTTTCAACGCCTGCCGCCGGTAACTGAGTCATTGCATGCCGCAGCCCGCGCTTATTATGGCTGCCAACATGTGTTGGCCTGTGCAGGCTCACAAGCAGCCTTGCAACTACTACCCACCTTGCGCCCGCCATGTCGTGTCGCCATGCCGCGCACCATGTATCAGGAACATGCGCATGCCTGGCAACGCACAGGACATGAGATACAGTTTTTTGAACAAACACCCGACAGCCGCATCCTGCAACAGTCGGACGTATTGCTGGTGTGTAACCCAAACAATCCCACCGGGCATTTATATGCAACTGACAAGCTTTTAGACTGGCATGCACAATTGGCAACGCGTGGTGGCTGGCTGGTGGTGGACGAAGCCTTTATGGACACTACGCCACAACACAGCCTGGCCAGCCATACCGGACAAGCGGGCTTATGGGTGTTAAGGTCACTAGGCAAGTTTTTTGGCCTGGCCGGACTCAGGGTTGGTTTTCTACTGGGTGAGCCGACAGCCCTGGCACAAGTTGAATCACGGTTGGGTCCGTGGTCAGTGACCGGCCCAAGCCAATATATCGCGAGTCTGGCGCTGGCCGATCATGCGTGGCAACAACACATGCGTGCTGAGTTGCCAGCGCAATCAGCGCAACTGTCCCAATTACTCAACCAGCATGGTCTGACTCCGACGGGAGGCACAGATTTATTTCAATATGTGCCGCATCCTCAAAGTCTGCGATTGCATCAAGTGCTGGCCAAACATGGGGTGTGGACGCGTTATTTTGCCGCACCAGCTGCCTTACGCTTCGGACTAGCGTCCACCCAGGATTGGGATAGACTGGATGATGCACTGACGTTGGCGATTAACTCTTTAAGCGATTAATCGTTTCCACGATCCCAGCCATTTCGCTGGCTTGAGTGTTAGCCGTGCTTTTCAAGCCTTCCACTACACCCAATTGATTTTCCAGCGGCTGATTCTGGCTCACCTTCCACTTACCGGTCAATTGTGTGATTTCAATCTCAATTCCCACGACTAACTGCATCAATTGATCAATAAAGTCTGCAGGCGCATCGCCCAACTGCCACGCCTGCTCAAAGGGGGCCTCGTGGTGGGCAGTCAGCGCTTCAAGATGTGAACGTAACCAGTGCACATCATTGATCACCCGCAATTTGCCGCGCGCATGTACCACCACATAATTCCAGGTCGGCACCACCCTACCGGTGCTAGCCTTGGTGGGATACCACGAAGGCGAAACATAGGCATTGGGCCCATGAAAGATCACGAGCACCTCCTGAGCGTTTTCCGCCTCTTGCCATAAAGGGTTTGCACGGGCAACGTGACCGCTTAATGTCCTGTTGCCATCAAAGTATAACGGGAGATGATGTGCATTGAACCCATCGGCGGAATGGATGACCAGAGTAGCAAACGGGTATGCCCGCATTAAATCTTGCAACGCTTGATCACTGGGAGCAGAAAAATGTTTTGGCGTATACATTGGTGTTCATCCGATTAGTATGGTGGCCCATCTTTAGAACGGGGCAAGTGCAATGATTTCTTTATAGAAGCCAATTAAGCTTATATCATACACATTTGATCAACTACCTATTTACAAACTCCACCTTTGGAATTGTTCCAGAGAGATCCAGCCGCGTCAGGCTGGCGTAATCCACATGAAAGCGGAAAAGGCCTTTGAGTTGCATGTTCAGCACATGTGCAATCAAGGCGCGTATCATCCCGCCATGAGTCACGACCAACACATGCTGGCCATGATGGCGCGCCTGCACTTCCTGCAAAAAATCGATGCCTCGCTGCTGCAAACCGGCAAAGGTTTCACCATTTGGAGGCGCCAGTTCGGCATAGTTCTGCGCCCACACATCAAATAATTCTCGTGGAATATCGTTCCAGGATTGCATTTCCCAATCGCCAAAATGCAGTTCTTTTAGGCGCTCATCATGCAAAATACCATCAAACCCCAGTGCATGCGCCAGCTTGCTGCAACGTTGGAGGGGGCTACTGTAAACCGCATCAATCTGTTCATGGATGAGTTTTTGTTTGAGTTGCGACAACTCGCTGGCAAAATTAATCGAGACATCGATATCGCTCTGGCCATAACAGATGCCCTCGGTAATTTGCAAACTGGTATGACGCACCAGTGTCAGCTTCATACGACATGCTCCCAGGCCAGCAGGCCCAAATAAAATGCCAGTTCAGTCAATTGCTGGGTCGCACCCAGCGTATCGCCGGTATAGCCCTGCAAGTTTCGCAAAATCAGGCGACGCCACCACCACCAGATACCCAGCACCGGCAGCGCTGTGACAAGCAGGAACCTAATCGCAGCCATCATCGATTGATTCACACCCAGCATCGCAGCAAAGCCCAACCAGCACAGTAAACCAAACGCACTGGCGAACCACAGATCTTGCCGTGTGAGCATCGTTGCCAGTGGCTTGGATTTACCGGCAGACCGCACATAACTTGCCGTCGCCATGATATACACCGCCGCCAGGCGGCTCAGGGCATGCGCAGAGATCAAGGCAAACGGCAAGATTGCAGGGGTAAGCGCGGATAAAGCCTGGAACTTGAATAGCAGCATGCCTACCAGTGCAATCGCCCCATAACTGCCTAGCCGGGAATCCTGCATGATTTCCAGTTGTCGTGCGCGGTCTATACCGCCACCCAGACCATCCGCACTGTCGGCCAGGCCATCTTCATGAAAGGCCCCTGTCACATAAATCGTGGCGGCCATACTACACAATACGGCTAACGCAGGTGGCAGGACCCAACTTGCCAGCCACCACGTCACGGCTGCCATTAAACCAACCAGCAACCCCACCATGGGGAAATACCTGGCAGCATGATTGAGCTCAGCCTCCTGAAAATCCGGCAACGCCGGGACCGGCAGCCGCGTGAAAAAACCCACGGCCAGCAGAAAATAGCGCCATTGCAGCTTCACTGATCCATCCTCGCTGACTTGATGACCCTCACTGTACTTGCCCACTGACGCCAGCGCTGTCAAAGCTGGCCATTTCATGCAAGAAAGCGACGGATGACTGCAGCAAGGGATAAGCCAGCACCGCGCCCGTGCCTTCGCCTAATCGCAAGGCAAGGTGCAACAAAGGTTGTGCCTTGAGATGATCCAGCATCATGCGATGCCCGCTTTCATCCGAACAATGTGCAAACACACAATAATCGACCACTTGGGGATAGAGTTTGGCCGCCACCAGCAAAGCGGAAGTTGCAATAAACCCATCAATCAGGAGCGTGGCCCTGGCCTCTGCCGCAGCCAGTAAAGCGCCTACCATCATGGCAATTTCAAAGCCGCCAAATACGGCCAGCACTTGCAAGGGATCATCACCGGAAACGTGATGATGCTGCAAGGCGGAGGTCAGGACTGACAGTTTATGTTGCAAGCCCTTGTCACTGAGCCCTGTACCGCGCCCCACACACTGGTGCATAGGCTGCCCACACAACACGCTCATGAGGCAACTGGCACTGGAGGTATTGCCTATCCCCATTTCGCCCAGCGCCAGTACATTCGTGCCCTGCATCACCACATCACGCGCAATCTCGGCCCCAGTGCGAATCGCTTCTGCACATTGCGCCGCGGTCATGGCTGGCTGTTGCAAGAAGTTGGCTGTGCCCATGCCTAACTTGGCATCAATCAGCATGGGATGTGGCTGCAGTACAGCATTCACACCGCTATCCACGACATGCAGATCAAATCCATGCTGCCTGGCAAACACATTAATGGCTGCGCCGCCATTTAAAAAATTGAGCACCATTTGTGCAGTGACTGCCTGCGGATAAGGACTGACACCCTCAGCCACAATGCCATGGTCTCCGGCAAATACCAGCATGGCTGGCTGCTGCAACACAGGATGTTCAGTTTGCTGCACTAGCCCGATCTGCATCGCCAGGCTTTCAAGGCGACCAAGCGCACCCAAAGGTTTGGTTTTCTGGTTGATGCGTTGGACAAGTGCCGCTTGCAAGGTTTCGTTGTGGATGGGTGTAATCTGGAATGTCTGCATATTGTTATTCTACCGATCAAAACTGAAGCGTATCAAAATAATCTGCTGATTCACGCATAAGGGCGTTTCTATAAATTCAAATTCCTAAGCCAGATAAGGCACGATTAAAAATTTGCCAGCATGCGTTTCACGCATGGCCTGCTTAACACACTATATGCGCAACGCCGTATCGCGACAGACATTTGAATGTCTGGAAGTGCCCATAAAAAAGCCCCGCGATCGCGGGGCAAGGCTCTAAGGATTACACACGCAAAAATCAGCCAATCTTGACCGGGACGTAAATCTTGCTTTCCCCACGCATCACCAGTAACGCAACGTTCTTGCCATTTTTAGACAACTCATCCCGCAATTGCGCCACACTTTTCACCTGATCGCCATTCACCGCCAAAATCACATCGCCAGGTTGAATGCCTGCGGCGGCGGCAGGGCCTTTAGCCACTTCCTCAACCAACAAGCCCTGCTTGAGCTGTGTTTGTGCCAACTCTTGCGAAGTCAAAGGACGCACACTCACCCCTAAACTAGGTTGCTGGCTATCCGGCAATGCTGCAGGCCCAGCCTGAGCCGTTTGCATTTCGGCCACACGTACGGACAATTTTTTCAGTTGCTTGTTGCGCCAAACTTCAATGTTAACCGTACTGCCAGGTTTCACACTGGCCACCATGGGTGGCAAATCACTTGAGCGGTCTATGCTTTGGCCATTAAAGCTGACAATCACATCACCAGGTTCCAGGCCCGCCTTATCTGCCGGACCATTTTTTTCGATGTTGCTGACCAGCGCACCACTCGGCGACTTCAAACCAAAGGAGCTCGCCAAATCCTGATTAATCGCCTGCACACCGATGCCCAGACGGCCACGGCTGACTTTACCTGTTTCCAATAATTGTTGCTCAATGTTCATCGCCACATCAATCGGGATGGCAAACGACAGGCCTTGATACCCGCCGCTACGGCTGTAAATTTGTGAGTTAATCCCGATCACCTCGCCATTCAGGTTAAACAGCGGGCCACCAGAATTACCGGGGTTGATGGCCACATCGGTTTGCAGGAATGGCACATAGCCTTCATCTGGCAAGGCACGTGACTTGGCCGAGATAATCCCTGCCGTGACTGTATTCTCAAAGCCAAACGGGGAGCCAATGGCCACCACCCAGTCACCAACGTTGCTATTTTTGGTACTGCCGATATTCACTGTTGGCAAATCCTTGGCATCAATCTTCAACACGGCCACATCGGTCAACTTGTCTACGCCCACCACTTTGGCCTGGAACTCGCGCTTATCAGACAGTTTTACGGTCACGACATCCGCCTTATCGACAACATGGGCATTGGTCAGCACCACACCATCTGACTTGACGATAAACCCTGAACCCAGGCCATTCATTGGTGTTTCAGTTTGCGGCAGGTTAGGCTGGAAGCGGCGGAACAGTTCAAACATCGGGTCATTGGGATCAACGCCCGGAATCCCTGCCGTTTTCACCGTGCCCGTCACACTGATATTGACCACAGCCGCGCCCTGGCTATTCGCAATACTGGCGAAATTAGGCAAGGTAATATAAGCACTGGGAGCGGTCATGGTTTTTGCTGAAACGGGCGCGGTCGCCTGCGCATGATTGACCAGCGTATCGCCCTTGACCCAATAACCGGCGCCAAACAAGGCGGCCACGGCCAGTGGAACAGTCACCCAGTGGGTGATCCTGGAGTGTAAAAATGCTTGCATCACAGTTTCCTTTCTTGCGTATCAGTCAATGCATCCCGCTATCAAACTGCGGTTTCTGCGCATATGAGCGCTAAAGTTGCCTCGAAGTTTCACTGTTTTTGTATCTCGATTGTATCGGCATCAATTGCCTGGCAGCGGCTAACGAAAACTGAATCCATTGCCCGTCGTGATACACTGAGTTTTTTGCTTTTTTGACATGCAATGGCAGATTTACCGTCTTTCCTGAAGCCCTACTGGCCTCAACGCATGACTGGCACCCTGCGCGACTATGCGCGGGCGGCGATAGGGGCGGGATTAGGGATTTTGTCTACCGGCCTGATCTCTCTGGCCGCCGTCTCTGGCGATTGGCATGGGGTGATCTTCCTGATCGCGCCCATGGGCGCTTCTGCCGTGATTCTGTTCTGCTTGCCTTCCAGCCCGCTGGCGCAACCATGGGCCATCCTGGCCGGGAATACTGTTGCCGCATTAGCAGGGGTGTGTTTTACGCAACTGCTGGCTGACCAGCTAGTATTAGCGGCGGCATTGGCCATGCTCACGGCCATTGGACTCATGTTTGCGCTACGCTGTTTGCACCCCCCCAGTGGTGCCGTGGCATTGACCGCCGTATTGGGTGGGGATGCCATTCACCAGTTGGGTTATGACTTTGTCTGGTGGCCGGTATTGGCAAACAGTGCATTACTGGTCTTGGCTGCCTGGCTCTACCACACCTTGACCGGCTACCGTTACCCTGCCGTGCATCATGACCACACACCGAATACACCGACGCACATGCATTACCAGTTCGGTTTCAAGCAGGAAGATTTGCAAGCCGCGCTGGGGCAATTTCACGAAGTGCTGGACATCAACCCCGAACAGCTACAAAGTCTGCTGGAGAAAACCGAACTCATCGCCTACAAACGCAAACTGGAAGCCATTGAGTGCCGGCAAATCATGCGGCCGGTGACCACCACTTTTGAGTTTGGAGATGCGCTGGAAATGGCATGGCAAGTGATTCTCAAGCAGACAGAGCCCGCCATCCCGGTGGTCAACAAGGCGCAACTGGTGATTGGCCTGCTCAGTGTTTCCGACTTTGTGCGCCATGCCAAGGCGGAAAGCTACCGCGAAGTGGCGCCTGCCCTCAAGCGCCTGATCCGCTGGTCACCCACCACGCACAGCGACAAACCGGAAGTGGTTGGGCAGATCATGACCACGCCCGCCCTGACCATCTCCGAAAATATGCACCTCATGCATACCATCCCGCTCATGACCAGCCATCATTTACAGCTGCTGCCTGTCGTTGACCACACCAATAAGCTGGTCGGCATCCTCACCCAGACCGACGTCATACGCGCGCTTTACCGTTAATGCCTACCTGACTTTTCCTGCTGCTGAAAAGGCACAATCACCTCACGCGAAGCCAGTACGATCTCGCGTAAAAAACACAACAGGCCCAGAATGAGCGAGGCCATGGAAATAATGAAGGAGACCATCACCAGGTGCGGCAACCGCAGACCGGTCTCCACCGAGATGAACATACTCGCAATCGAGACACAAATACACAATGCCGCAAAGGTGGCCAGCCCAATCGCCCGCCGCAGCCATTTGGTCCGGCGCACAATAATCTTCAGCTCATCCTTAAAACGCTCGCGCTTCTCCTCCGGTACATCGGTCAAAAAGCGAGCACGGTCTATCGAGCGGCCCAGGCGGCCAATCAACACGCCGAGAATAGAGCCTATGCCGGTTAACAAAAACACTGGCGCCACCGCATCCCGAATGGCATCAGACACACTGTGAATTTCAATCATGGTATTGATCATGGAAACTGATCTCAAAAAAACTAAAAAGCGCTATCGCGGTTGATAAGATGACTTTGCCAGATTCCGCACTATTTTGGAGATTGATGCACCTTAAAAATGCACAGAAAAATCAATTTTGCAAAAAAGAAGGGAGTTCGCTGCCAATTCAGGGATTGATAAGCGATTTTTACGCCAGGTTAGACGCATTTAAGGCGCTCATATTGCAATAAAAGCATTTTTCTTGCCATTGTTTTGCAATTTGACCTATGAAAACGGGAACCATTCTTGCTCTACGCCTTGTGGTAATCACCAGCATTAACGAATTAAGTATAGAGAAGAGATAATAGATGCACCCGCAACCTTTAACTGAGGATTTAGCTAGCCACTTCAAGAAGGTCAATGATTTTCGAACCCACATTTACCAACTGCAACATGCCTGGGATAGCCTGGCATTGATGGCCCAGCTGTCGGGAACAGGGTCTGAGATGGAAGAAACCCGTAGCGCATTCAACACCATCTCAAACGATGTATTACGCCATCTATCGCAGGAAACCCTGCATAAAACGGCAGCACAACTCTCTTCCAAAGCCTTTGAGATTATTAACCTGCTCGTCCGCAACCTGTTTGAACGAACGGCTGATATTGGCTTTTTCGCCACCGATGATGACCTACGTGAATATCTGGAGATGCAGGCTGCAGATAGCCTGGACGCAGGAGATCAGCACCGGATAGAGTTTCGCTTCCAGGAGTACCAGAAGAAATATACGGTTTACGAGAATATTGTGCTGTTTGATGCGCAAGGACATCTTTTACATCAACTGGATGATACGCAAACCACGTTATTCCATTACCACCCGATTGTTGAACTGGCACAGCAATCCACAGACCCTTATGTGGAGCGCTTTTATGAAACCGAGATCAATGGCAGGATGCGTAAATCACTGGTGTATGCGCACGAAGTACGTAGCAAAGATGACAGCCGTTCGTTAGGGGTCCTTTGCCTGTGCTTTAAATTCGTCAACGAGCTGGATACTATTTTCCGCAACCTGATTTCCCCCAATGACTGGACCATAGGTGTCCTGCTTGATGAAGAGCGCAATGTGATTGCTTCCAGCGATCCCTATCAGATCCCCCCCGGGATCAATCTTTGTGTAAATACGGATACCGATTGGTTTATCACTCGCTTCAGTGGTCGGGAATACCTGTGTGTCACCAAACAGTCTGAAGGCTATCAGGGCTACCAGGGGCCGGGCTGGCTGGGCCAGGCCATGATTCCTCTAGAACATGCGTTCAACCAGAGCATACACGACACCATCAACAACATTGATGCGGACACCCTGCGCAAAGTCATGCGTAGTCCGCTGATTTTTTCCGAAAGCCTGCTCAATATCCCCAAACAGGCAGCCAACATCCAGAGCAAGCTTAACCAATCCGTTTGGAACGGTAATATCTGGCAAAGCAATTATGTGAATACGCAGCAGAAAAACTTCTCCAAAAGCCTGCTTTCGGAGATCAGCCATACCGGTCACAAAACGCAGAAGATCATTGAAAACATGGTGTCTGAGCTGTACCAGACGGTAGTATCTGTCATGCTGGAGAACTCCAGTTTTTATGCGCAGCTGGCGGTAGAAATCATGGATCGCAACTTGTACGAGCGCGCCAATGATGTACGTTGGTGGGCGCTCACACACGTTTTCAGGGAAATGCTGGCACAGAGTCACCTGGCTGATGAAGATAAAAGCAAAATGACGGCAGTCTTGCGCTACATCAACAGCCTGTATACGGTTTATGACAACCTGATCATCTTTGATCGCAAGGGCGAAGTCATGGCCGTATCAAATATGCAATATGCCCATTTGGTTGGTCAGCCATTGGCCGATGAATGGGTCGGTCGAACGCGTAGCTGTAACTCGACGCAAGATTATGTTGTTTCGCAGTTTGAACCAACCCCTCTCTACAATGACAAACCGACCTATATTTACGCCGCCCCTATCCGCCACCTGGATGGCAACAGCATCGTTGGTGGCATCGCCATCGTGTTCGATAGTAGCCCCCAGTTCCAGGCCATGTTGCAGGATGTGATTCCGCGCGACAAGACAGATACGCCCGTCAAAGGCAGCTTCACTTTATTTGTGAATGAGCAGCTCAGTGTCATTGCGAGTACACACCCCGACTTCAACACCAGTGATACGTTTGAGCTGATGCCAGCCATCACCAAACTCAAAGAAGGTGACCAACTGTTTGATATTGCAGTTTACCAAAACACTTATTATGCGGTGGGTGCGCGTGCAGCTTATGGTTACCGTGAATTCAAGAGCGAACAGGACAGCTACCGCAACAAGATCGTCGCCCTGATCTTCACACCGTTGGGCAAAGTGGATGAAATTAACCAGCGCATTCATGCCGAAGCGCAAGTCATCCATAATAAATTCAACCCCAGCCTGTTCTCACAGTCCGGACAGGAGAGCCAGGAATATGCCACCTTTTATGTAGGGGATTCCTGGCTGGGCATTGAGGCGCGGTTTGTACGCGAGGCCATCGATGAAGAACAATTACGCACATTGCCGGAGTCAGCGCCGTTTATCGCCGGCATGCATACCTATCGTGAGGGTGTGATCCCGGTGATTGACCTGGCCCGCATGCTAGGACATCCTCATTACTTTACCGATTACCGGCAAATTGTCGTCATAGAAGACAAAGACCAGTCCCTCAAGTTCGGCGTGTTTGTATCGGCACTGGGTGAAATTCCCTATTTGACTACTCAGCAGATCCAGCCCATGAATACCTTTTTCAGAGGAGCCAGCAACAATCCTGGCGTTGCGATTGCCAATCTGGCCCAGCACAGCATGCTGACACTGATCACTGCCAGCAGCCTGTGGGAAAAGGTGTTGACGGGTCGCACCCAGCCTGAAGCGCAGGTATACGCCTGATGAATAGCCAGACGACCATTCTTGGCATCATGCAAAACGAAATCCTGGAATCCTTACTGACAGCACAGCAACAGCGATTGCTGGATACCCTGCTGGACAATCTGGATGGCATGATTTACCGCTGCCTGTATGACAGCAGCTGGACCATGATTTATGTCAGTAAGGGCTGCGATAGCCTGACGGGCTATCCGGCACATGACTTACTGCTCAACAAAGAAATTTCCTACGAAAACATCACACATCCTGAAGACAGGCAGAAATCACGTGCCGCCATTGCCGAAGCCGTTGCAAGGGGGGAGCGTTATGAACTCGAGTACCGCATTATCCGTGCAGATGGTGAAGTGGTGTGGGTGAACGAACGTGGCAGTGCAGTGCTTGATCCAGCCGGGCAACCGGTGGCGCTAGAAGGCATTATTCAAGATATCAGCAGCCGTAAACGCATAGAGCACGAGTTATTCAGTACCGAGCAAAAATACCGCTCCATGTTCGAAAACTCCACGCTGGGCATGTTCCAGACCACAGAGTCAGGCACCTACCTTAACGCCAATCCTGCCCTGGCCAAACTGTATGGTTACGCCTCCCCTGCTGCCCTCATTAGCGACCTTAATAATATCAGCAGCCAGTTGTATGTATCCGAAGCACGCCGTGGTGACTTTACTGAAGCCATCAGGGCTCAAGGGCGGGTGCAAAACTTTGAATCGGAGGTTTACCGGCTCGATGGCGGCGCGATCTGGATCTCGGAGAATGCGCATGCTGTGTATGACGCAGACGGCAATATCCTTTATTACGAAGGCACAGTAGAAGACATTACTGAACGTAAAAATCATGAACTGCAAATCCGCCAACTGGCGGTGACAGACAATCTGACCGGTCTGCTTAACCGTCATGCTTTTAGCGGCAAGCTGGCCAGCCTGATTGCTGAAGCAGATAAAATGCAACGCAAAATTGCAATTGCTTTTATCGACCTGGACCACTTCAAACTGATTAACGACACCCTGGGACATCGTGCCGGTGACAAGCTACTGGAAAATGTGGCGCAGCGCCTGATCCAAAGCACTCGTCCCACCGATGCCATTGTGCGTTTTGGCGGCGATGAATTTGTCATGCTTTACCCGGGGCTGCGCTCTGCTGAAGATGCCGAACCTTTGCTGGAACGCGTGATGAAAGCCATTTCACAACCGATTGCAATTGGCGACTATGTTTTCAATATGACTTGTAGCGTGGGCGTAAGCATTTACCCTGACCACGCCCAAGAAATTGATAGCCTGCTCACTTGTGCCGACTCGGCTCTATACAGCGCCAAAAATGCCGGCAAAAACAAGGTACAGATGTTCAGCGGTGTGCTGGCTCAACAACTGGGCGAACGCAACGAAATTGAATACGGTCTTGGCCATGCCTTGCAACGGCAGGAGCTGATGCTGTATTACCAGCCGCAAATCAATATGCAACATGGCAATATCAGCGCATTGGAGGCCCTGATCCGCTGGCAACATCCGGAAAAGGGATTGATTCCACCCGATCAGTTTATCCCGGTGGCGGAAGAAACTGGTCATATTCTTGCGATTGGCGAATGGGTACTCCAAACCGCCTGCCAGAAAATCAAGTCCATGCAGACGGAATGGGGCTACCTGGTCCCGATTGCCATTAACGTCTCGCCCATACAATTCTTGCGTGGCAACCTGGTGGAAACGGTGCAGCGCGTGTTGCGGCAAGAGCGCGTTCCACCACACCTGATTACATTGGAAGTCACGGAAAATGCACGCTTCAAAGATGAGGCCATGTTTACGCGCACGCTGGAGCAGTTGAAACGGCTGGGCGTATGTATTGCCATTGATGATTTCGGTATTGGCTATTCCAACATGGCCTACCTCAAAAACTATCCCATCGACGAATTAAAAATCGACAAGGCCTTTGTGCAAGATCTGGAGCAAAGTGTGACCAATGGCAACATTTTGCTGGCATTGATCAACCTTGGCAAAAGCCTGCATAAATCAGTCACGGCTGAAGGCATAGAAACTGAATACCAGCATCGCTTTTTGCTACACAGTGGTTGCGATGTGGGCCAGGGCTATTACTACAGCCGACCGCTCTCTGAGGAAGCACTGGCAGAATTCATGCGTGACCAGCGGCCCAAATTTGATCACTTGCAACAGGTGACCAGGTAACGCTGGTCACTTCTGTTTTTAGCATAAGGGTGCATCAGGCCACTGTTTGTTCTATTTCCGGCAAGGCTTCATGCTTGATGGCTGCCTCAAAAGCCGTTAACCGTTTATATACCGACAACAACTCAACGATAGTGGTCCAGGAATTGACCAGGTACTGAAACGAATTGCTGACCTGTGAAAACGCGGTCAGGATTTGCTGCAGGATACCAAAGGTGATTTTTCCGGCGGCAATGGTCGGCACCAGAATCAGGTAAGCAAAGATATTGTCAGCCTGCAGGTACAGGCTGCGCGCCACATTAAAGTACATATAGTGAAAGTACAGGCGAAAGTAATTTTTACGAACATCCGCAAACAGCACTTTCAAGGTCGCGGGTTGCGCGCGCTCTGCATTATCCTCACCATAGACCAGCTCCTTACGGTAAGCCGCTTCTACACGCTGGTTTCTGAACTCCAGTCCTGGCAATTTGATTCCCACCGCCGCGAGCAGTAAGGTCCCAAACACTGACCAGGCAATGGCTGACGTAAATAATGGCGCCGGTACCGCACCAAACACTGGCAACTCACTGACGTAAGAAGACAAGCTCCATAGCACAGGCAAGAATGCAAATAGCGTCATGATTGCCTCTACCATGGACACACCCAAACCTTCCATGATGGTGGCAAAACGCATGGTATCTTCCTGTACACGCTGGGAAGCACCCTCAATACCACGCACCTGCGGCCATTGGCTGGTATAAAAATCGTTCATGGCCGTGCGCCAACGGAAGATATAGTGGCTGACAAAAAAACGGGTAATCACATAGATAAAAATCGCTACAAAAGCGATTTCGGAAAACTGCAGCATCAAGGTATATAACTCAGTGGTCGTCACTTTAGAGTTCGGAGACAATGCCGCCTGCACCGCATCAAAAAAAGGTCTGCGCCAATTATTCAGCGCCACCGACACCTGCACCGAGTAATAGGTGGAGAACAATACAAACGCCGAACCGACAATGGACCACCACTGCCAGCGGCTGGGCTTGAACAGAAACCAGAACAGGGCAAACAAGGCGACACTCACAGCATAATACGCATAAAACAGCTTGAATGAGTCGGTGACAAAGTGGCCCAGACCAATGACAGGGGGTTCTTCGGACATGGTAAAGCCGAATGCCGTACCCATGACGGTAGAATACTCAAACCACACACCGCAGCAAATCACAGACCAGACGATGACTGAAGGCCAAAACCAGCGGGAATCGGGAAAAAAGGACTTGAACATAAGTTTTTCTTTATAGAATATTTTCAAATGATTGTTGCGACAAATACCCCGTGAGTGTATTGCCTCTTTCCCACACCTGCAACAAAAAAGCCTCCAGATGGAGGCTTTTGCACGGGTTTAAATGTAGTGGTTCAAATAAAGACTAGGTGCGATTGCCACGGAAGCAACAATCCACAGCAGAGTTTGCCGTATATGTTGCCTTGATCAATATGGATTGGCTCTTCGACCTGGCATGATGCTGCATAGGTTTTTTATATGCGGCTGTTTTTTTCACTGCCATCGGCCTGTTCTCTGTGATCGCATGCTGTGGCTCAGCCGCAGATGTAGCGACAGATGCCGGCATGAAGGCACCCTGGTCAGCAGGGGCAGGTTGTTTAACCTTGGCAGTTTTCATTAAAGGCTGGTCATTCGCAGTAGTAGTGTGTTCAAAGGAGAACATCATCAATGCCAGCACGTTCAGGCAGACTAGCTTGGGGACCATATAGGATTTTGTGTGTCGCATTTTATTTCCTTTCTCCGCGTATGGTAGAGGTTGGGTCTGACAGAATAAGTAGGCGAGCGCTTAATTAGCTGTCAGAAAATCCTTACAAAAAGCTGCCGCATAAAACATTTACGCGCAAAGTTGGTCAGACGACAAGTGTGGGCGCATGATGCTCCCGATTTCCGCTTAATAAGGAAGAATTGATGAAGCCATTACTGCTATTTCCTATCGTTTTATTGACTATTGCTGATGCGCAGGCGCAACCTACCATTGTAGATACGCTGGAGCTTGGCCACTCAATTGTGATGGTGACCACTGACCTGCCAGATGGCTCTAACGGGCGAGGTTCTGGAGTGGTGGTGAGTCCGGAATATGTCGCGACCAACTGCCATGTGATTGCCAATAGCAAAGGCGTCAATATTGCCAAGTTCAGGGATGGCTATCAGCCCATTGCCTTGAAAGCCAACTGGAAACGGGATGTCTGCCTGCTCAAGTTTGATCCTTTACCGTTCAAACCTATCCCCATGCGGGACAGCAAAAGCCTGCAATATGAGGAGGAGGTCTTTAGCATGAGTTTTCCGGCCGGGGCGCCGGTGCCGCAGCTTTCTTATGGGGCGATCAAGGGCATTTATCCGTTTGATGGTAGCCTAGTTGTGCGCTCAAATGCCTCTTTTTATATGGGGTCTAGCGGCGGCGCCCTGTTTGACCAGAATTTCAACTTGATTGGCCTGACCACTTTTAAGAGTCCCGGGCATCAGGCGTTTTATTACAGCTTGCCCGTGGAGTGGATCAAGGAGCTCATGGAGGCACCGGAAGTCACCTCCCTGAAAACAAATGATGTTCCCTTCTGGGCGCTACCATTGGAGGAGCGCCCTTACTTTATGCAAGTCGTCCTCCCTTACCAGAATGCTGACTGGCCATCACTGCAAACGATTGCAGCCAACTGGTCTAAAAAAGAACCAGCCTCTGCCGATGCCTGGTATTTTCTTGGTCTCGCAGAAGAAGGCTTGCAACACTATGCCCAGGCCGAACAGGATTTAAAACGGGCATATGCGCTAAACCAGCGGGATTATGATGCCTTGCTGGCCTTGTCACGAGTGGCCTTCCTGCAAAAAGATCTGGCGACGCTGGAAACCCTTCAGCCAGGCATCCAGGCGATAGATCCGGCAGAGGGCGAAAAAGTCGCACAACAAATCCTGACACTGCGACAGGCCACGCCTTAAGCTGACTCGACGCTAAAATTGCAACACCAGCATCACGCACAAACAGCCCAGGACTATCAGCGTGACTTGCTTACGCAACTGGTAAAACCAGCGCTCAATCACGCCCTCGGCGACCAGTCTGCGGTCAATCAGCCATAGCGCAATAAACGCTGCTATTTGCACAAGGTATTGCGTCACCGGGACCACAAAAAAAAGCGTGGCCCAGGCAATTACCGCTAACAGGTTGCTAGTTACCAGCAAATTAAGCCGAATTTCGTGGGCATGGCTTAAAAACAAACCCCAGTGAATACCACATAAAAACGAAATAATGACGGCACCATACGTTAAGGCAAGGTAACCGCTGTGATAATGCGCCATGCCCTGTGATTGCGCGACAACTGCGCCAATAAAGGGCAACGCGCCCATAAAAGCCAAGGTTTTGGCCAGTTGAATATGTGCTGATCGCATGTTGATTTCTCCTCTTTGCAGCGATGTGACCGTTCTCAATCCTTTTGGTTTTTTAACCAGTTAAAAAAGCATGTCAGTGATGTGGGAACTAAATCCCTGATAGACTGCTCAAGCAAGCTGCATATAATAATTACGGATACACACAATGACCTCATATCATGCTTATTTTCTGGCAGGTGCCTGCCTGGCCCTGACGTTGCAGAGCAATACGGCCACTGCAGAATCGCGCATAGACCGTCAAACCGAAACCGCGGTGCCCAGGTCACAAAACCTGTATGGTATTGGCGTCGGTGTCCTGCCAAAGACTTCCGGCTCGGACGAATACCGCGCGCTGGTGTTACCGATTATCAATGCCAACTACGGTGACCGTTTTTTTATCAACGCATTGCAGGCGGGCGCCTGGTTGCTGGACAGTGAAGACCAGCGTTTGCGGTTTGGCTTGTCGGCCGAAGCAAAGTTTGGTTGGGATGCCAGCAAAGGCGACCGCACGCGCGGCATGGACGACAGAGACTTTTCAATTTTTGTCGGCCCGCTGCTTCGTTGGCAAACCGACTATGGCACATTTAATGCGCAATGGACGACAGACGCCAGTGGCAACAGCGATGGCCAGCAGTTCCAGGTGCAATATATCAAGAGCCTGGTCCGCTCACCGCAACTACGCCTGAACGGGCTGGTCGGTGCAACCTGGAACAGCCAGAAATTCAATGACTACTATTTTGGTGTACGCCGCGATGAAGTCACTCCCAACCGGCCGTTTTACCGCGCAGGTTCAGGCGTTGAGTGGCAGCTTGGCATCAATGGCATGATGCCTGCCTTTCAAAATCATTCCTTGCTGTTTGGCGCATTTGTCACTCGCCTCAGTAATGAGCAAAATGACAGCCCGATTACCGAAACCAGAATCCAGCCCTTGGCCTATGTAGGTTACAGCATCCCGTTTTAATTTATGATGTCTAGCGGCCCTGACCATTAAAAAACTGCCAGATCACATCATTGGCTGAAATGGCGCTGGAACGGGCCTGGCCCCCGCGAGGCTTGCTGCCGCCAGGCCAGGAATGGCCGCCGGTTTCTGTGACACATAGTTGCACAGGAGCCAGGCCGCCACGGTGAATTTCGCAGTAAGCACCCGGCACCTCCAGAATGCGTTCCGCCTGTGGGTTGGCCTGATTGATTTCCACCCACTTTTGGATAGTGGCAGGCACGGAATTAAAACTCATATCTGCCATGGATTGCTGGCCTTTACCACCCTCGAATGGCACATGGTCATCATCTTTTGCGTGGATATGTAATACCGCCACCGGCTTGGCCGGTTGGCAACGCTGCGTATTGTCAGTGCCCGCCACCGCGGCGATGGCACTGACTGTGCCAGATAACTCACAAGCCAAACGATAGCTCATCATGCCGCCGTTAGACATGCCATCCACGAAAATACGTTTTGCATCGACCTGGGCGCGCTGCTGCATGTCCTCAATGATGGCACGGATCACCGCCACATCATCGCTTTGTTTCTTAACGGCAGGTCCACAGCAAAGGCCTGCGTTCCAAGTGGCAAACTTGCCACCTGGCAAACGGCTGTAGCCGTTGGGAAAAACGACGATATAACCGTATTTTTCTGCCGCAGACACTTGGTGATAAAACCGCTCGCTGGCCTGTACATGCATATTGCCCAGTCCGCCATGCAAGGCCAATACCATGGGCAAGGCCTGGTCTGCTTGCGATTGCGTGGGGATGTGCACCAGGTAAGGACGTTTATCGCCATTGACGTTGACGGCGAACTCATAATCTCCTGCTGCCAGATTTGCCAGCACATACGCAGGAAAACAGAGCAAACTCAGCAACAGGCTGTAATATAAACGTTTAGACAACATCTTAGACTCTCCCGGATAAACGAATGATCAGCCTGCTTAAACGCGCCTGTGGCAGGCTTTGTTGACCAGTGATCCTGATAAAAACATGCTAGCTGCCAGCCCTGTCCCCTCATCCACCGTAGGTATCCTGCTTGCAGGCGGTTTTTCACGCCGCTTTGGCCCCCAAAACAAGCTCACGCAACGCTTAACCGATGGCGAAATGATAGGAATACGCTCGGCGAGAACACTCATTGCTGCCTTGCCTGTGGCGATTGCTGTGGTACGTGAGAATGACCCCGATTTCACTGTAAGCCTGGCCGCCCTGGGTTACCATGTGGTGCTTTGCCACATGCAACATGCGCTGATGGCAGACAGCCTGAAACTGGGCATCCAGTCTGCGCAGGCTGTTTTTCCGCATCTGACAGGCCTGGTAATTGCGCTGGCGGACATGCCATACATTCAGGTGGAAACCATCAGGCAGGTGACCGCCGGACTGGCCCAGGCCAGCATTGTGCAGCCAGTCATGCAGGGACAACCTGGGCATCCGGTCGCCTTTGCTTCGCGCTTGATACCTGAATTACTGGCGATTGAAGGCGACCAGGGCGCACGTGAGGTATTACGTGCGCATCAAGCCAACATATTGCGGTTGGAATGCCAGGATCCCGGCATTTTAAAGGACATTGATACGCCTGCAGATTTAGGCTGAATCAGGCAACGGCACGCGCTGTCATTTGCGCGACACCCACCTGTTGCAATTGCGAGCGCACCTGAATCAGTTCGGCCAGGATAGAGACCGCAATTTCGGCCGGGGTACGGCTCCCGATGCGCAACCCGACCGGCCCATGCAGGCGGTTCACTTCCTGCTCGGTGAGGTCAAAACTGCGCAAACGCTGCTTGCGCTTTTCCTGGTTTTTGACCGACCCCAGTGCACCAATATAAAAAGCCTCTGATTTCAGCGCTTCGAGCAAGGCCATATCATCCAGCTTGGGGTCATGCGTGACGGCGACAATGGCAGTGTGCGTGTCTGGCGCAATGTCCAGCACCACATCATCAGGCATGCCGGGTAGCCAGTCAGCGCCTTCCACATGCCATTCGGCACGCATTTCTTCACGCGGGTCACAGATCATGACATGAAAATCCAGCGCTTGTGCCATCGCCGCCAGCACCGAGCCCAACTGGTTGGCGCCAATGATCAGCAAGCGCCATTGCGGGCCAAAATAGCTATGGAACCAGTCATCTTCCAGGTAAGGCATGCCTTCAGGCAACACCATGGTGTGACGCACCTCGCCACTGTGCAAATGCACCGAGCGCTTTAACAAACGCCGTTGCGACAAGCTATCAAGCATGGGTGCCAGTTGCGTGGCACGCGCCAGCGGCTCGGCAAAAATCTTGAGTTGCCCGCCACACGGGATGCCAAAACGCTGTGCTTCGGCCTGGTTGATGCCATATTCCAGAATGGCAGGTTGTGTGGGCAATTGCTGATGCCTGGCTTTGTCAGCCAGATCATCTTCAATGCAGCCGCCCGACACTGAGCCCACCAGATGACCATCTTCACGTACCACCAGAATGGCACCTGGTAACCTTGGTGCAGACCCCCAGGTCTGGATCACCGTGAACAGGTGTGCACGGTAACCCTGTTGCAGCCATTCACTGGCACGTTGCAGCACTTCCCAATCAGACGATTGCATCGCACCTAAGCCAGTTGGTCGCCAATTGGCAGGCGACGGATACGCTTGCCCGTCGCAGCAAAGATGGCATTGGTCACCGCAGGTGCCAGTGGTGGTACGCCAGGTTCGCCAACACCGCCCATTTTTTCTGTACTAGGCACAATATGCACCTCGACTTTGGGCATGTCTTTCATGCGCAATACCTGGTAGTCATGGAAGTTGGACTGTACGACCTGGCCATCCTTGAAGCTGATTTCACTGCTCAGGGCCGCACCGAGCGCAAAAGCCACACAAGATTCCATCTGCGCTTTCACACCATCAGGGTTGACCGCCAGGCCGCAATCAATCGCGACAACGACGCGATGCACCTTGACCTCGCCGTCTTTCACCGACACTTCGGCAACTTCTGCCACATAACTGCCAAACGATTCATGCACCGCAATGCCGCGGGATATCCCCGCAGGCAGTGGTTTACCCCAGTTGGCCTTGTCGGCAGCGAGGTTGAGCGCAGCCAGATGGCGCGGATGATCCTTGAGTAACTGACGTCTATAGGCCAGCGGATCCTGCTTGCTGGCATGCGCCAGCTCATCAATCAGGCTTTCCATGACAAACCCGGAATGGCTATGCCCGACCGAACGCCACCACAACACTGGTACTTCACTTGGCACCGAATGCAGATGCACCTGATGATTGGCCGTGCCTTTGACATAAGGCGAATCTGCTACGCCCTCCACCGAGGTCGCATCAATGCCGTCTTTAATCATGACGCCTTCAAACGGGGTACCCTTGATAATGGACTGACCGACCAGGGTATGCTGCCATGCCAGTGGCTTGCCTTGCTTGTCTAATGCCACATTGGCTCTATGCACAAACATCGGGCGATAAAAGCCGCCTTTGATGTCATCTTCACGGCTCCAGACTGTTTTAACAGGTAATCCGGCGGCTTTAGCCACCTCCACCGCTTCAGACACAAAATCCGCCCGCGGATTGGCACGACGGCCGAAACCACCGCCTAAGAATTGGGTATGGATATTGACCTGTTCTGGTTTGAGACCCAGGATCTTGGCTGCAGACGCCTGGTCTGTAGTCTGCATCTGGGTCCCGGTCCAGATATCGCAGCCGTGGTCCGAAATTTTTACCGCGCAATTCAATGGTTCCATAGGCGCATGTGACAGGTATGGCAACACGTACTCTGCACTTACCATCTGTTTGGCCTGCTTGCTGGCACCAGCAACATCACCGGCTTTGGCTGCCTGCACGCCCGGCTGTTGCGCCAGGGCCTGGTATTGTTTCAACAGGGCCGCGGAATCAGGTTTGTCATGCCCTGCCAGGTCCCATTCCAGTTTGAGCGCTTCGCGACCTTGCTTGGCGGCCCAGTAATGTTCAGCAATCACGGCGACCCCGGTAGGTACTTTGACCACTTTGATCACCCCTGGTATTTTGCGCGTTTCACTGTCGTTCACGCTTTTGAGCTTGGTACCGAACACGGGGGCTCGCGCCACCATGGCGATTTTCAGGCCATCAAACTGTATATCCTGGCCAAACTTGGCACTGCCATTAATTTTCTCTGCACTATCCAGACGCTTGGTGGCCTTGCCAATAAACTTCCATTGTTCTGGTTTTTTGAGGTTGACTGTGGTCGGCGTCGGCAGTTGGCTGGCAGTCTCCACCAGTTGACCATAGCTCAACGTTTTGTGGCCGTTAACCACGGCACCGTTTTCAGTGCGCAAGCTATCCACAGGGACATTCCACTGTTTGGCCGCGGCCTGCATCAATAAAGCACGGGTCAGTGCACCTGCCTGGCGGTAACGATCAAACTCTGACCAGGTGGTTGTAGAGCCACCTGTAATCTGGAGTCCATACGCGGTATGGATATACGCCGGGGCTGCTGGGGCATGCTCCACCTTCACCTTGTTCCAGTCTGCATCCAGCTCATCGGCAATCAGCATCGGCAAGGTGGTCCATACGCCCTGGCCCATTTCACTATGGGCCAGCAATACAGTGATACTGTCATCCGCGCCTATACGCAAGAAAGCATTGGGGGCGGGCAATGGCATGGCTTCTGCAGCATTGGCTACACCCATAAAACGTTTGGCTTGCGGAATACTGAATGCCACAACCAGGCCACCAGCCACCAGCGCAGTGCTTTTGATGAAAGTACGGCGAGAGAGATTGATCATATCGTTCATGGTGTCTCTCCTTAAGCGAGTTTGGCAGCGGCTTCGTGAATCGCTGCCCGGATGCGTTGGTAAGTCCCACAACGGCAGATATTGCCACTCATGGCGGCATCAATATCAGCATCGCTGGGTTTAGGATTCTGTTTCAGTAACGAGGTTGCTGACATGATCTGCCCGGACTGGCAGTAACCGCATTGCACGACATCAATCTGCTGCCATGCGGCCTGCACCACCTGCCCGACCTTATCTTCCTGCATGGCTTCTATGGTGGTGATTTTCTTGCCAACGGCCGCACTCACTGGCGTCACGCAGGATCGAATCGCCTGCCCATCCAGATGCACCGTACAGGCACCGCACTGCGCCATGCCACAGCCAAACTTGGTGCCTGTCATGCCCGCCACATCCCGGATTGCCCACAAAATAGGCATATCGTCACTCACATTGAGTTCTGTATCCTTGCCATTGATATTCAGTTTCATAGGGGTTGTTCCTTGTTGAATTGTTGTTGATGCAGCTGGACCCATAACATCCATTTGACTTAAATATACTAACATACACCATTGTATGTATGACTGGTGATCTGCTATTCACCCAAAGATTTAAATTTGTTAAGTTTTTATCGCTGACCTGCCAGCGCATTTAAAGCAAGGACTGTTGGCGGTAGATGCGCGGCGATATGCCAAACTGCTGTTTGAAAGCGCGGCTAAAATGCGAAAAATCATTGAAACCGCAGGCCAGTGCAATCTCGGAAATACTGCGGTGACGCCATGCAGGACGTGTCAGGCTTTGCGCGCTCAAGGCCAGTCGTTGTTGCCAGACATACCGCATCAGCGACGTGCCCTCCCGTGCAAACAGCTGATTAATATAGCGACTGCTGAGACCGGTCGCTGCTGCAATGATGTCGCTATTCAGCTCGCCATCCTGCACATGATCAACTATCCATTGCTTGACCTTGAGCAACGACACGGCACCACTGCCAGATTGCGCCAGCCCCGAGCCATCCAGTTCACGCAAACTTAATCCCAGCAACTCGACCACACTGGGAGCACTGGCGGCAAAACTGCTGCCGGAAAGTTGTGGCATCTGTGCAGCGACCTGACGGATCAATGGCGAGAGAACTGCTGCCAGGCCTTGCCTTCCATCCATACGCATGGCCGTTAAATGCCCGGCGGCTGGCTGTACCTGATGCATCACTGAGCGAGGAATAGAAACGATCAATTTTGAAAATGCCTGGGGACAATAAATGCGATGCGGCCGCGTGGCATCATAAAGCGTCATATCTCCCGGTTGCAGAAACACCTCCCGTCCCTGCTGTTGCAAGCTGTAAGTCCCCTCAAGCAACACCACCGCAAAATAATTATCCAGGCTGGCCTGGCTGATCTCGCGCGTACCCCGCTGGATAGTAATGCCATTCGAACGGATGACGGATAACTGCAAATCCTGCCAGGGATACAGCGTCATTTCATTGAAGAGTGGCATGTCGGCAGGCGGTATGATTTCAACCTCAGCATATTCCCTGCCGATGACTTCACATAGCCAAGCCTTGCGATGCCAGGGCTGGATATCTTCGGTACTAAACCGGCGACCGCTCTCTGTTCCTCGCTGTCTGGTTTGCACACTGCCTCCTTTCCTGCCCCCAGATTAAGTCATAAGTCATGGTCCAGGCAAGTGAGCGACCTCCGTTTCAGTCAAGTTTTGACTCCAGCACAACCAAGCCAGAGCAAAGCAATGTTTTATGCTTAAAAAAGAAATCCAATGATGGGAAATAGGAGGCTGTATGACTGATCATCAATCCAGTGACACGGAACATCGTATGCTGCTCGGTGGAGCGGGCCTTTGGCTATTGATGGCGCTATTACTGGCATGGTGCATGGTAGGCCTGAACTTTGGCGTGACGCCACTCAAAACAATTTTTGCCGGAAAATTCACCCGCCTGTTGCAGGCACATATTGATTTCTTGCTCATGACAGCGTTGATTTTAGGCATTGCGGCCTCCCGCGTGCGCTTGCCCTGGACGGTACGCTGGGCCATGGTCATCGGGGCCTTTACCAATTCCAGCCTTTTCCTGCTGATGTCCATTTTTCCGTCGCTGGACAATCCTGAATTACCGCCACCCATGCTGTTCCAGGTTTACCTGTTTGCCAGCCTGATCACGACCTCTTATGGGTTTGGCAAAGCGTCGGTATTGATTCTAAAATCTTCGCTCCGGCCTTAGCTCATCATTTCGCAACACATGGTGGTAGCCCAGTCCGGCGCCCATCCAAAAAGCCATGGTCTCGTTCAACCTATCATTGCTCTGGGTGACGACACTGATCGCAGCCACCCTACTCCAGCCACATGGCATTGAGGATCGCCAGTAGTACGGCAAAACCGACGCCTAACAACCAGGTAAAGTACCACATGTGTATTCTCCTTTAGTAAGCCTGATGACTGTTGGCCTGTATATCGGCCACGGTGACTTTGCCGCGCATGACGTGATAGGCCCAGCTGGTATAAAAAATAATCAGCGGCATAAAAATCACCGTGGCAAAAAACATCAACTGCAATGTCAGGTGACTGGAGACACTGTCCCACACGGTCAAACTGGCGTTGGGCTGGGTCGAAGACGGCATCACAAACGGGAACATGGCGGCACCTGCAGTACCAATCACACCCAGTATACTCAGCGAGGAAGCCACAAATGCGCGTAAGGTCCGACCTGATTGCACCAGCCAGGTGGCCAGTAAAGCGCCACAGATCGCCAGCCCAGGCAACAGCCATAACATGGGCTGCGCCCGATAATTCTGCCACCAGCCTTCGGCTGAACGTGCCACGGTTTTGGCCAGTGGATCCGGTAAAGCTGCCGCATCCACACTAGAGGTGATGACATAGCCATCGATATGACCAAAACGCAACCATAACCCGGCCAGCACAAAAGCCGCCACCATGACCCAAGCGCAGTATGCTGCCAGCGTGATACTGCGCACCTGTATGCGGCCTTCGGTACGATGCGCCAGATACATCCCGCCCTGCATGGTGATCATGGCGCTCGAAACCACGCCACACAGCAGCGCAAATGGGTTGAGTAACGCCCAAAAGCTGCCGCTGTAGTGCGACACCAGATTATTATCCAAGCTAAAAGGGACGCCTTGCAAAAGGTTGCCAAAAGCCACGCCGAAAATCAGCGGTGGTACGGCACCACCGACAAACAGGCCCCAATCCCAGGTACTGCGCCAGCGAGGATCATGGATTTTACTACGGTAATCAAAGCCCACCGGGCGGAAGAACAAAGCCCACAACACCGCCAGCATGGCCCAGTAAAAACCGCTGAAGGCCGTGGCATACACCAGTGGCCAGGCGGCAAAAATGGCCCCGCCTCCGGTAATAAACCAGACTTGATTGCCATCCCAGTGCGGACCGACCGTATTAATCACCACGCGTCGTTCATCATCGTTTTTACCGACAAACGGCAGCAGTGTGCCCACGCCCATGTCGTGGCCGTCCATGATGGCAAATCCGACCAGCAAGACGCCGACCAGCAGCCACCAGATGATTTTCAGGGTTGGGTAATCCAGCATGGTGTTCTCCTAAGCATGTACTTCCTGATCATAACGGCCAGTGCCCAGAGAGCCTGGCCCTTGCCGGGCAAATTTGACCATCAGATATAACTCGACCACCAGCAACACCGTGTAAAAGCCAACAAAGCCGATCAATGAACCATACAAGCTGGCGGGGCTCAGCGTGGACACCGATAAATGGGTAGGCAGCACGCCGTAAATGGTCCAGGGCTGGCGGCCGTATTCGGCCACAAACCAGCCCAGTTCGGCGGCGATCCATGGCATGGGCAGCATCAACACCGACCACTTCAGCAACCATGGTTTTTCGGTAAAACAGCCTTTGAGACTGCTCCACATAGCCAGCGCAAACAGCGCCAGCATGGCAAAGCCCAGGCCCACCATGATGCGGAACGACCAGAACATCGGCGCCACATGCGGCACGGTGTCATCCACGGCCTGCGCAATCATGGCAGGGGTCGCTTCAGCGACATGTTCGGTATAACGCTTGAGAAGCAAACCAAAGCCCAAGTCATGCATATGCGCCTTGAGCGTCGTTTCTGCCTCAGTGTTATTACGATCGGCACGCAGTTGTTCCAGCGCGACTACCGCGGGGATACCATTCAGAATACGTTCACGGTTTTTGTCCTTGATTTCGTCTATACCGGGGATAGTTTTACTCAGCGAGCGGGTACCGATCACGCCCATCACATAAGGCAGCTCGATTTCCCAGTTGTTTTTGTGCTCGGCCTCGTTGATGCCCGCCAGCAAAGTCAGTCCGGCCGGGGCAGGCTTGGTTTCCCACATCGCTTCTATCGCTGCCATTTTGGTTTGCTGCGCTTCGCCTACGGTATAACCGGACTCATCCCCCAGCACAATCACACTGGCTGAAGCGGCTAGACCAAACGCGGCGGCGACACTAAAGCTGCGTTTGGCAAACTCTACATTGCGTTTTTTGAGCAGGTACCAGCTCGAAATGGAAAGGACAAACATGGCGCCGGTAACATAACCGGCAGACACAGTATGCACAAACTTCACCTGCGCATCCGGATTCATCAGAATATCCCAGAAATTGGTCATTTCCATGCGCATGGTGTGCCAGTTAAACTCGGCGCCAACCGGGTTTTGCATCCAGCCATTCGCAATCAATATCCACAACGCAGACAAGTTGGTGCCTATGGCCATGAGCAGTGTCACCATCAGATGCTTGGGTTTGGATAATTTGTCCCAACCAAAGAAAAACAGGCCAATAAAGGTAGATTCGAGAAAGAACGCCATCAGGCCTTCAATCGCCAGCGGTGCGCCGAAAATATCCCCCACATAATGCGAGTAATAGGCCCAATTGGTGCCAAACTGGAACTCCATGGTGATACCCGTAGTGACACCCAGGGCAAAGTTGATACCAAACAGCTTGCCCCAAAAGCGTGTCATGTCTTTCCAGATCACCTTGCCGGTCATGACGTAGACGCTTTCCATGATCACTAGTAGCCAGACCATGCCCAGTGTCAGCGGCACAAACAAAAAGTGGTACATGGCGGTGGCGGCAAATTGCAGCCGCGACAAGTCCACCAGTTCGTGAGAAATCATTTTGAACCTCCAGTCTTTGCAGGGGTTTGCGCCGACACACTGACCAAATGCCTGAACACACTTTCAATATCCGGATGTTGCTTCTGCGGCTTGACGATGCATAGCCAAAGCGCCCACAACAGAATCACTTTGATCAGCAATACCCACGTCAAATGACGAAACAGGGCGCTGCTGCGATAATGCGTCACCAGTTTTTTCATGTTCATCACCAGGCCTGGTTAAGGGAAAAATTGCCGGATGCGTTACTTGCGAAACAGTGAGTACACCGGGCACCAGCCAATCAGCCCGGTTGCTAACGGTACGACGCCTAACCAGCCCCAGACCGCCCCCTCAAAAAACAGCGTCCATAGCAACAAGCCTCCCCCAACGATCACTCTTAAATATCGCTCCAACTGATTGATGTTATCTGCCATCACTGTCTCTCCTTACTGTTGATCGAAATATTCTTGTTAATGACAGGCCAGCGCAGCATAAGCCTGGTACTGGGTGAGATAAATCTTGCCATTGAGCTGCTGCCTCAGTGTGGAATGTTGCACCATATCCATCACCGGCCCTTTGACCTCGGACAAATGAAAGCCAATTCCCAGCGCAGATAGATGGTGATTTACTGCCTCAAGTACTTCCATAGCGCTGCCATCTACCTCGTTGACGGCCGAGCACATCAGGATCACATGTTTGAGGGACGGATTGTCTGCCACCACTTCCAGCACTTTTTGTTCGAGATAGCGCGCATTGGCAAAATACAAACTCTCATCCACGCGCAGTGTCACCACATCAGGGCAGACGTTGACCGCATGCCGAGTAACGTTTCTGAAATGTTCAGTGCCGGGCACCTGCCCCACCACGGCAATATGCGGGCGACTGCTCCGGTAAACATGCATGGCAATCGAGATCAACACGCCCGCACTGATGCCGTGCTCTACATCGACCAGCAGTGTGATGGCGAATGTCATGAGTAAAGCAATAAAGTCACTTCGGTTGCGGCGCCAGCTATCGGCAAACATCCGCCAGTCGAACAAGCTCATGACAGCCACAATGATGGTAGCGGCCAGAATAAAACGGGGCAGCTGACTCAGCCAGCTAGCTAGAAACACGGTGGCGAGTAGCATGCCTAGCGCAGTGAACAGGCCGGCAGCTGGGGTTTCGGCACCCGCATCCCGATTGACGACCGAGCGCGAAACGCCACCAGTGACTGGTTGACCAGCTGTAAAACTAGCAGCCAGATTTGCCGCGCCCAGCGCGATCAGCTCCTGGTCTGGATCTATGCGCTGACGGCGTTTCATGGCCAGACTCTGCGCCACGGAAATGGATTCGACATAGCCGACAATGGAAATGAAAATGGCGGGCATCAGCAATGATTGCCACATGGTGTACGACCCCTCAGGCAACGTCAATGCAGGCAAGCCTGCCGGAATATCGCCTACCGTTACCACCCCTTGCATGCATGCACACGCCCATTGCACGGCAAGGGTGCCAACAATCACCAGCATGGCTGGCACGGAGCGGCACATTGCCTGCGCCCAAAAAGGTGTTAACCCCATGACCTGCAACAGGCGAACGCCATATTTCCTGCTTGCCACCAGTATCAGGATAGTCAGGCCGGAGAGAATGGCTGTAGGCAGATGGGCTCGGCTGGCATGCTGAAGAACGCCCTGCCAGAGGCTGAGCATATTGTCACCACCTGCCTTGATGCCTAGCAATGCTGGGAGCTGGCTGCTGGCAATCAGCAGGCTGGCGGCACTGATAAAACCGGCAATCACGGGATGTGACAGGAAGTTGGCCAGGAAGCCCAGCCTTAACAAGCCTGCCAGCCCCAGAAACATGCCTGACAGGCAGGCGAGGATGATGGCAGCCTGCAGGCCCAGAGCAGAGTCTACGGCCGAGTAAGGTGCAATGGCACTGGCAGTCATTAGCGCCGCCACTGCCACTGGCCCCACTGCCAGGGTGGCACTGGTGCCCATCAGGGCATACACGGCCAGGGGTAACATGCTGGCATACAGGCCCACCTCAGGCGGCAAACCGGCAAGAATGGCGTACGCCAGGGCTTGCGGCACCAGCATTAAGGTGACAATCACGGCTGCAGTCAGGTCATGCAATGCTTGTTGGGGTTGATAGTGTCGCCCCCAACGCAGGACCGGAAAATACTGGGCCAGTTTCATCAGGCAGATTGCTTGACCGCAATATTGCCGCACGCCTGGTTGGCAGGTAGTGCAATATCAATCTGTTTTGGATAAGCCAGTTTTAAATTCGCCATGATTTCTATAAAGTCTTGACGAGACTTATGGCCACCCAAGCGCTTGTTGTCACGCTTTTCCTGGCTGACCGTAGAGACTGTGTTGCCGTTGTAGTCGTGACCGGGGTAAATCAAGGTGTCATCCGGCAAACTGAAAATCTGCTTGTGTATGCTGTCATACAACTGCCCGGCATTGCCCTGCTGAAAATCAGTACGGCCACAGCCCCCGATCAACAAAGCATCGCCTGTAAAAATACGGTCACCCACGTAGTAGCTAACACAGCCATTGGTATGGCCAGGGGTGTAGCGCACTTCAATATCCAGAGAGCCCACCTGCACATGAATGCCATCGGTCACTAGCAAATCACCACACATGGCACCTGCATCACGGTGCACCACACTTTTGCTACCTAGCCGTTTACGCAGGGCGTCTGCCGCCGTGACATGATCTGCATGTACATGGGTCTCCAGTGTATAGACGAGGGTGAGGCCATGCTGATGCAAAGCAGTCAAATACTTCTCAACATCGCATTCCACAGTGTCAATCAGCACCGCCTGCCTGGTGTGCTCGCAACCGAGAAGATAAGTAAAAGTACTACTGTCCGGCTCAAAAAATTGCTCAAAGATCATGATGGCTCTCCTGAAAACGACAATATGTGTTGAGCAAAAGGGATGCCAATGTTTCATTCAGGATTTAAGCCTATTAAAATCATAGAGTTAAACTATTTTTTCGCTTGCGTTATCCCGCCTACAGTGTTTCAATGAAACACCTTATCTCAAATTGAAACGTTTCAAAACTCATCATGGAACATACCACCCCAGACTTTTTCAGTCAGCATGCAGGCTTGTCGCGCACTCAGGGGGAATCCCTGGCTCGCATGATTTCGTTGATCATGCCGGACGCTGCCGTATTTACCGTAGACGCACACAAATGCATTAGCTACTGGAGTCCAGGCGCAGAGAAATTGCTAGGCTTCAAGCAACAAACACTACTGGGCGAAAACTGCCTGACTGCCAACCGTTGTGAGCAATGTATGCGTAGCTGCGGCTTGACCGAATCCGGCAAGGTAGAAGGTGCGCCATTACTGCTGCACCGGGTAGATGGCACACAACAGGCTGTATTGAAATATGCCATGGCCTACCAGCAAGAGGATGGCGTATTTGCTGGCGGTTTGGAAATCCTGCTGCCACAACAGCCCGAGCAGACAAAAACTAGCGGGCCTGCTTCCTTGGGCGAAAAGTATGGACTGATCAGTCACGCACCCGAGATGCAAAAAGTGTTTGAGATGATACGGCGCGTCGCCCCCACTGAAATTCCAGTCTTGATCCGCGGCGACTCAGGCACGGGTAAAGAACTGGTAGCACGCGCGATCCATGGTGAAAGCCCGCGTCATCTTGCGCCTTTTGTCGCCATCAACTGCGCCACTCTCAATGCGGGCATGCTGGAAAGTGAATTGTTCGGCCATGTTAAAGGTGCTTTTACCGGCGCCATTCGCGATCACCAAGGCCTGTTTGGGCGCGCGGAGGGTGGCACGCTGTTTCTGGATGAAATCGCTGAGCTGCCGTATGAGTTGCAGGCCAAATTATTGCGTGTGCTTGAAACTGGCGAGTACCTGCCAGTGGGGGCCAGCCAACCCATGCAAGCCAATGTCCGCATCGTGGCCGCCACCCATAAAGCCTTGCGTGAAGAGGTTAAAGCCGGGCGTTTCCGGCAAGACTTATTGTTCCGCTTGCGCGTGGTGCCGATTTTCTTACCGAGCCTACAGACCCGCAAGCAGGACATTCCGCTCATACTGCGTCACTTCCTGAAACAGCAATTTACCGGGGAACAACTACCTGTGGTGACCGCAGCCGCGATGCAGCAACTGATGGCGTACGACTGGCCGGGCAATGTGCGTGAGCTGCGCAATGTGCTGAATTACGCACTGGTGATGTCGGATGGCAAACAGTTGGACGTGGGAGATTTGCCGCCAGAATTACAAGCGCAGTCAACCATACCTCAGATGCAGGTCACCGGACCCGCAAAATCCGGAAGGCAGGCGCCATCAGAAGCAGCCATCTTGCAGGCGGTGGCTGACTGCCGGGGCAACCTGACGCAAGCAGCCAAACAGCTCGGGATAGGCCGCACCACGCTGTGGCGTTACCGTAAATTATGGCAAAAAGAATAATGCTGTCACAACCAGCCGCGACGTACTGCCAGAGTATGTACCGCCATCCCGGCCAGCATGCTGGCGACAAACAGCCAGACAGAGATGCCGCCAGTGAAGACTGAGGTGACTGCAGGACCAGGGCAGAATCCGGCTATTCCCCAGCCTGTGCCAAACAGCACGGCACCGAGTAGCAACTTGCGATCAATCGTGCGGGTTCCTGGCAATTGCACTGGCATCCCCAACACACTTTCAGACTTTCTTGCCGCAGCCCGGAAAGCAAAAAAACCCACTGCAATGGCCCCCAGCATGACAAATGCCAGCGAGGGATCCCAATCCCCAGTAATATCCAAAAAAGCCAGTACTTTAGCCGGGTTGGTCATCCCACCCACAATCAATCCCAAGCCAAAAATGACACCCGCTAATAATGCGATCAATACGACCATTTTTTCCTACCCTATCAACAACACATGACGAACCAGCCACACGACGAGCATCGCCGTCGCCATAAAGGTCACGGTAGCGACCAGGGAACGTAATGACAAACGCGACAAGCCACACACGCCGTGCCCGCTGGTACAGCCACTGCCTAAACGGCTACCAAAGCCCACCAGCAACCCCGCCACAACCAGCCAGGACGTGCTTGTCATCACAACGATCTCGGGCAAAGAAGTGAACTGTGCATATAACATTGGCGATACCAATAAACCCACCACAAAAGCAAAGCGCCATGCACGGTCACCGCTAGCAGCTGACCAGAGTTGGCCAACAATGCCGCTGATGCCGGCAATTTTGCCGAGTAAAAGTATCATCAATAAGGTTGAGAAACCGATCAGTAAGCCACCGATCAATGATTGCAACGGAGTAAAGTCAGACATATGTTTTCTAATTGTTCAGTTTTTCTGAAGCCAAAGGATATAGCCCCCCAGCTGTTAATCCACTTCATCTGCCCTGTCTTCATGTGGAACAGATGAATGACGGTTACATTCAAAACCAGCCTTTTCCAACGCTATCCGGTAATCACACGTCGGCAGGTGCCCTTCCAGGCGCCCATTAATTTTGGTCGTTTCCTGTTTGCAAAAAGCACAACGGTAACGGTGTGCCTGGCCTTCAAAATGCTCTTGCGGATAATCGATATAAAACAGTCTCTTCATCATACACTCCCCATATTGGCGACAATGATGCGCTTAATGCTACGCTGGCTCTTGGCAGCTGGCAATACACAAAAAACAGCTGTCAGCAAGCATTTTCAGCAAATAATTTTAGCGTACAGATTTTAATCAACCGCTATTTACATCATTGAATCATACACTTACACCACCCACCCACAACACAACCCAAAAGTTATCCACAAAAAATGTGGACAGTGCCTTTTAACCTCGACTATGCAAGGCTGCGATTTCCTGGATATCCAGATCGCGCTCCATGACATGGAGTAATTCATCATGAATCTGGCCGGAACGATGCAGTTTGAGTAACTCTTCCCGCCCCGCCGCGACAGCAGCCAAAATCACACTAAAATGTGCCTTGCGAATGTGGTCAGGTAACATGGCATCATTTTTATGTTTGTCAGACAGGCTTTGCCGGTAGCTGTATTGCTCTAGCAAACGCGGATGTAATAGCTGACCTTGCTCGTCGTAAGCCAACTTGCTTACCACGGCATATTGCGCCTGCTCAATCCGTGCCCAAGTTTGGGGCTCATTGAGGTAGGTACGTTCGTGTGTGGCCTTTAATTTGAGCACGCGGATCACCCAGCCTATGGTGGTCCCCTGGAACAATACCGTCACCAGGATTACCGCAAAGGCGCACAGCAACATCAAATCGCGGCCAGGCACTTCAGCAGGCACAGCCAGCGCCGCCGCCAGCGTCACCACCCCACGCATACCAGCCCAACTTTTTACGAAAGATTCTCGCCAGCCATGATGAAAGTCAGACGTAGATGAGCTAAATAGCCTGGACACACCCTCTAGCGCAAACACCCAGACAAAACGCGACACAATCACCACGGCCAACACCAGCAATACCTGCAAGCTGTAATCTGTCAGCGATGTGTCGGCATGCAAAATACGCTCCCACACGCCGCGCAACGATAGGCCAATCAGGATAAACACCAGTGACTCAAACACAAAGATCATGATTTGCCAAAAGGCTGTGCCGCGGCGACGCGCCGTAGCAGTCATGATTTCATGCTGGTGCCAGCCCAGCATCATGCCGTAGGTGACGGTGGCTATCACCCCTGAGACGCCAATATGCTCACCTACGACGTAACATATCCAGCCGGGTAACGCAGAGGCCAGTATCATCAACTCGGTATCCTGCAAATAGCGCAAGGTTTTATAAACGAAATAGCCAAATGCCCCGCCAAGCATTATGCCGCCTATGCTCAACCAGGCAAACTCTTCGAGCGCAGCCGTCATGGAAAACGCCCCTGTCAGCACGGCGACCAACGAGAACTTGTACAACACTAATCCCGTTGCATCATTGAGCAAACTTTCACCTTCGAGTAACACCAGCAATTTGCGCGGCAATGCAACACGTTGCAATACCGCCTTGGCGGCAATAGCATCAGGCGGAGAGACAATAGCGCCCAAAGCAAAACAGGCTGCCCAAGGTAACGACGGCGTCAATGCATGAAGCGCCAGCCCGACAACCAGTGTCGTGAATAGCACCGCCCCCACGGCCAGCAGCAAAATCCCCCCCAGATGCCGACGGAACTCATGCCATACCGTAAAATAAGCCCCTGCCATCAACAGTGGTGGCAAGAACACCACGAGCACCAGCGCAGGGTCGATTTCAAATGCGGGTAATCCTGGAATAAACGCAATGATGGCCCCACCCATTAATTGCGCCACGGCAGGCGGCCAGCGTAGTTTCTTTGCCAGCACCTCCAGCGCAATAATGGCGACTAGGAAAAATAAAATCAGATTGAAATAAAACGCGTTGGACATTGACTGCAGAAGGGTGTTAGTGACAGACAGGTTGCCAGATTAGCATGACGCTGCAAGAAAATGGAGGCACCAAACGTAACAAGATGTATAGGCAGTCGTTTCCTCTGAGGATACAATCATCCAAATGGTGGTCAAACCATTTTTAGCAAAGGATAGGGTCATGTTTAGATTGAAAAAATGGCTATGGTCACAATGGCAGAAACTACGCGGATCAGAGCGTGCATATGCCAAATACCTGGCGCATTTTCAGCATTATCAGGCACAGGTGGTGAATTCAGAATTACAGCAATCGCTGAATATACAGCCCATGAGCAAAGAGGCCTTTTTAAAAGCCTGGCAGAAACAAGGCCTCACGAGCGGCGGAAAGTCCTGTGGTTGCAAGACAAAGACAGGGTGCTGTGGCTAGGCGTCTGTGATGGACATGATCCGCATCCATTCCGGCAAATTACGTGCGATTGGCTATGATGCGAGCAAACGCATACTGAGAGTGGAGCTTGAAGATGGCTGTACACTAGAGCACCTTAACGTGGGCGAAAGCCTATGGCGCAACTTAAAGAATGCCAGCGCACAGTGGAGTTATTACCGTGACAATATTGAAGACGAATTCACGGTGCACCGTGTCTCAAACAAGGCACCCTCCGGCAAAAACCCGCTGGATGATTTGTTTGGTCCAACGTAAAGATTAACTGCAGTTTATCGCCAACTTATGTTCGACTGTATTGCGAATAGGGCGCATCCATATAGGCTTTGAAGTAACGGGTTGCACACAAGCCGAGCGCGGTGTGGTGCTTGGCAGGTGACAACCAGTCAATCAGGAAGTCCATCCGTTTTGGGCCTAAGCCGTGCAGGTAACGTTCCAGCGATAGCTGCTCCTGGTTAAAATCGTCATCCGGGAGGCCAAGCTCCGCCAGGCGCAGCCCGGAACGCAAATCATAGACGTTTCCGCGTTGTTTCTCAGGTTGTGTCATGGGATGTTCAGCCATCCGCCACGGAGGGCCTAAACGGGACACCCTGGGCAGAGTCTCCAACACATCGCCAGCAATCCAGTCATAAATCACCTGCCGCTCATAAGCCGTAAACACGCCGAACATCGGCGCTTTTTCGGCAGCAATTACTTGCCAGAAACGGCTTTGTTCCGGATCCTGGTGACGTTTGATCCAACCTGTTTTCTGCATGATATACAGCAATTTGGCCACCTGATCCGGGTCCGCCAACCACTCATTCATGGTTTTGCCTTCAATCACGCAGCGGTTGGAATGCATGTATCGGCCGATGTCCGCCTTGTTTTGTAGCACACGTATCACTTCCCCGTGCAAGTCAAAATGATTAATGATATCCAGCGTGCCCAGCCCGGCGTCATTCAATTTCACACCAGCCATGATGCGCTCCATGTAACGTCGGACAGAACCGAAAGTGGGCAATGCCTCAGTCACTGCATCAATTGCCGCGCGTGCATGCCCGCTGTGGGGGTTATCGATGGTGGTGTGTAAGGTAAAGTAATAAGGGTCAATATTCAGCTCTTTGAGCTCATAAGCCGTGATCAGCAAATGCAGGGGTAATTGTTCATACCCCAAGTTAAAGCCGATGACTTCTGGCAAATGCGTTTCAGTGTTCGCAGCCAGGGCCAGTTGAAGCGCACCTTGCGTGAAAAACTTGTCGTCCAGGTTTTTCCAGTCTTCACATTCATTGACTTTAAGCAGCTTGCGGTAGAGGACAACATGGTTCATCGCCTCCACGCCATTCCCTAACTCTTCTAGATAAATTTTAAGCAAAGAGGCAAATCGCGCATCATGCCAGTGCCGGGTGATGCCATAAAGCCAGGCACCATCTACCATTTTTGTCGGGGCGACCGCTCTCAAAAAATATAACGCATGTGCCTTGCTACTGAAGTACCAACGCCGCCCACCTTCTTGACGAACCGCCAGGTACTCCTGAAACTGTCGCCCAACCACTTGAGTGTGCTCATCCAGCCAGGCTTCAAGCTGTTCCGGATGTGCTGGCATATTGTTAAAATGCTGGCTTGTTTCCTTGAGATGCGCTGTGAGGAAACCTGCACTATCTGCCCTGCCCTTGCTAAAGCCAGAGGGCGAAAGCAGTGAAAAATACATGTCCCTTGCCGACCAGTCATTGACCGTTCTTGCCCGTTTTTCAACTTCATTGCTGATGACCGACATTTCTTCTGCCTCCAAAGATTAACTTGCAGGTGTCATTGCAAGTAGAAAGCAGATACGTTACGCAGATGTGATCAAAATCCCTATCAGACAATCCATGAGCGCATTGTAGGAATACGCTTATAAGAGAAAAACCGAGGTTCTGCTAAGCTAAAAGCCACCTTTCTTCAAGAGCTTGTTTCCATGAAAAACACTGTAAAGACAGCAGTCCTGCCACAAATAAATGCGCCCTTGGTGAAAGTGCTGCAGGCATTACAAGCCCGCGATTATCATTTTGTGACCGTCACACCGACCACGCATCGGCTGGTTAATCAGCGGCCAGAGAATCGCTGGTCGCGTTCCTTGCAGGATATTTTTGGCTGGAATCGGCCGTTTGCAGCCAGCACACCCGATGCCGAATTATTTGAGCTGATGCAGGCGGCTGGCATCGTGCGGCCGTTTGCCCAGGGGTGGCAATCACTCATACGCGTATCCAGTCTCAACAATACCCTGTTTGCACACTCGCCTTTCCCTACCGACGCCAGTGATGCTGTTTTTCTGGGGCCGGACACTTACCGGTTTATACGTGCGTTAGATCAGGCACTGCCAGGCCTGCACAAGCCGATTCAACGCTGTGTTGATATCGGCACCGGGCCTGGCACAGCCGCCATTTTACTGGCCAGCATGCTGCCTGAAACGGAAGTGTGGGGCGTGGATATCAACGAAAACGCGCTGACAATCGCAGCCAGCAACGCCGAGGCCAACGGGGTCAATAATGTCCGCTTCCAGTACAGCAACCTGCTCAATGATATCGACGGCCATTTTGACCTCATCGTTGCCAATCCGCCTTACCTGGTTGACCCGCTGGAACGCGCTTACCGACATGGCAACGGAGCGTTAGGGGCACAACTTTCGCTGGATATTGTGGATACCGCACTGGCCCGACTGGCCCCCAGGGGGACGTTAATGCTGTATACCGGTGTCGCCATGCTGGCTGGGGAGGACCCTTTTATCCATGCCATCAGCCCAAAAATTAAAAGCGCGGGCGCCACTTACAGCTATATCGAAATCGATCCTGATATTTTTAGTGAAGAACTGATGAACGAAGCCTATTTTGAGGCCGAGAGAATCGCTGCTGTCTGGCTGCAAGTACAAAAACCGTGAAAAGAACTAAAATAGTTAGCGCACACTTTCAGCAGTGAGTTTACCAGTAGCCAGCCATAGCAGATAGACCCGGCAATCAAATTCATATTGCATGTAGTTGGGCTCCATATGCAAACACAATTGGTAAAACGCCTTGTCGTGATCGCGCTCCTTGAGATGTGCCAGCTCATGCACCACAATCATCTGCAAAAACGCCAGCGGGGCTGTCTTGAAAAATGCAGAAATACGAATTTCTTTCTTGGCTTTGAGTTTGCCACCCTGCACACGCGAGATGGCTGTATTCAAGCCTAGCGTCTGTTTTTCTATGGTCAACCGGTTATCAAAATACACCTTGTCCAGCATGGGCGCATTTTTCAGGTAGCGGTTTTTGAGCTCCATGCAAAAGTCATACAATGACTTGTCGCTCTGTACTCTATGTTCCTCTGGATAGCGCTGTTGCAGGTAGTGCCCGAGCTGCCCCTTTGCGTGCAAGGAAGCGATCTGTTCACGCAAATGCGCTGGGTAATGAGGTAAAAACTGTTGGATGAGCATGGCTGACATGTAGCCATTGTATATGGCTATGCCAGCATGACTGCATTACATCGAAAAATCAGAAGATAAATCCATGGTATTGGGCCCGGTCTGCTCCTGATAGGTGGACTGCGACTCAGGCAGACTGCCTTTCTGGTCTTCCGTGGTGTGTTGTTCTGTCGGGCTCAAAGCATTCACCTGATCAGCGGAAAGCTGTTCACGCGCACGCTCATCTACAACTTGTCCGGCAACGGACTGCAAGCTCATGAGCAAAACCAGTCCCGTGACAACCATCCTGTATTTCATGCATCTTCTCACTAGTGGGGATCATCTGTTACAAGCCTAGGCAAAGGGCTGGCGACAGACAATAGGAAAGATTCACTTTATTCAGACATCGGATTAAGACCATGGTAAGGCTGGCAAGGAGTAAACTTAATGGCATGTCCTAAATCTCACTATCATGGTTCTGATACCGGACATCTACCCTCCGTTATCCGGTAGACTGATAGTAAAGTTAGAAAGGAGTCGTCATGAGCGAAGATCTGAAAATGGCAACCTTGCAGGCTCATCGCCAGGCATTGGAAAAACACCAGGCATTGCTGGAAAAGCTGCACTTGAATAACAACCAGCATCTGGATGAAGTTAATGAATCCTTGCAGGCGCTGGCACTCACGCTTGAAGAATACCTCAAGATCATCGGCATCCCCTAGCGAGAGAAATCTGCTATCAAACAAGGCTATTTAATGGCAGATTGCCCAGCCGATGGCCGTTTGTTATGATGACTTATCGTTCAAAAAGGACACCATGGCAGTGCTGGCAATACATGCAGCATGCCATGCCACATCCAGGTTTCAAGTAAATAGCAACAAACTATTCGCCAGACAGATTTTTTGCGGGAACAAAAAAGGGGGCTGTCGTCATGAGTGAGGAAACTGGGGAGATCGAACCTGCCAACCTGCCTTTTCGCCAGGTGGTAGAAGCTGCGCCTACTGCGATGGTGATGGTGAACAAGGCTGGCGTCATTGAAATGGTGAACACGCAAACCGAACTCATTTTTGGTTACTCGCGTGCAGAGCTATTAGGCCAGTTGATCGACATCTTGCTTCCTGAACGCTTCCGCCACCAGCACCCGCATCACCGAGCCTCTTTTTTCTCCGACCTCAGTCCGCGCGCCATGGGGACTGGCCGTGACCTCTATGGCCGCCGCAAGGATGGCAGCGAGTTCCCGGTGGAAGTGGGCCTCAACCCGATTGAAACCGATGATGGCGTCAAAGTGCTCTCGGCCATTACCGATATTTCCGCACGCAAGCGCATGGAAGAGCGCTTTCGCCAAGTGGTAGAGGCCGCCCCGAACGCCATGGTGATGGTCAATAAGAAGGGGATCATCGAGATGGTGAATACCCAGGCAGAACGGATTTTCGGCTACTCCCGTGCCGAGCTGTTAGGGCAACTGATTGATATTTTGCTGCCAGAACGCTTCCGCCACCAGCATCCCGCTCACCGAGCCTCTTTTTTCTCCGACCTTAGTCCGCGCGCGATGGGGACTGGCCGTGACCTCTATGGCCGTCGCAAGGATGGCAGCGAATTTCCGGTGGAAGTGGGCCTCAACCCGATTGAAACCGATGATGGCGTCAAAGTACTCTCGGCCATCACTGACATTACTGCACGCGTCAAAGCCAGCGAAAAACTGGCTGAGCACAGGGATGAACTAGAACGCAGCAATAAAGAACTGGCCACGTTTGCCTATGTGGCCTCCCACGACTTGAAATCTCCATTACGCGGCATCTTCCAGATCTCACACTGGATAGAAGAGGACCTGAACAACGGGCAAACCGACGCGATTCCCCAACATATGAGCCTGTTACGTGGGCGTCTGCGCCGTATGGAGCGCCTGCTGGATGACTTGCTGGCCTATTCACGCGCCGGGCGGTTAGAAGGCAGCGTGAGCCAGGTAGCACTTGGCAAATGGGCCCAGAACATCTTCGAGATGCAAGCACCGCCTGAAGGCTTCACGCTTGAGGTAGCCGCCGATCTACCCACCCTGACCACGCTTGCTACGCCGCTGGAGCAGGTCCTGCGCAACCTGTTTACGAATGCGATCAAGCACCATGACCGTCCTCAAGGCCGTATTCGTCTGGATTGGCGGGCCGCCAGTAAAACGTATCATGAGTTTAGTGTCACTGACGATGGCCCTGGCATTTCACCCGAGTACCAGGAGCGGGTGTACCTCATGTTCCAGACCCTGCGTCCGCGCGATGAAGTCGAGGGTAGTGGCATGGGGCTGGCGCTGGTGAAGAAAATTGTGGAAGCCTATGGCGGTACGACTAGTATTGTTTCTGATGGTATACGTGGGACGACCATCCGTTTTACCTGGCCAATCAATATTGGAGAAAGGCTGATCCGTGCAAATCCTGCAGAAGCAAAACTATAAGGAAGCCACTTTATTCATTGTGGATGATGATGACATTGATGCCATTGCACTGGAACGTGCATTGCGCAAATTACGCCTGCTAAATACGGTGATACGGGCCAGAGATGGGCGTGAAGCACTCGATCTGCTGCGCGCAGGCAAAGTGTCTTCCCCCTATATGATCCTGCTCGACCTGAATATGCCGCGCATGAATGGCCTGGAGTTTCTGGAGAGTTTGCGCACAGATCCCTTACTGACTCATGCCGTCGTGTTTGTATTGACGACGTCCAAGTCAGATGAAGATCTGGTCGCGGCCTACCGTCAACATGTCGCTGGTTATGTGTTCAAACAGCACATGGACAGAGATTTTCTGGAGGTAGTTGGTTTAATTGAGCATTACTGGCGGCTGGTCGAACTACCAATCACAAAGGAGTAAAGGATGCGATTGCTACTCGTTGATGATGACGAACTGGACAGGCAGGCCGTCATCAGGGTCCTGAAAAATCCAAGCCTGGTCAAAGACATCGTACAAGCCAATACGGCAGTGAGAGCACTGAAGCTATTTGATGAGGATACCTTTGACATTGTGCTGCTCGATTACCGCCTGCCGGATATGGAATGCCTGGATGTGCTTAATCAACTGACCCAGCACGCAGAGAAACAGGCCGCGGTCGTTATCCTCACCGGCATGGAGGACAACGAAATCATAGAGCGCAACTGTATCTTCGCCGGTGCTCAGGATTTTTTATTGAAAAAAGAACTCTCTGAACGTCACTTGACCAAGGCACTGCTCCATGCCCAGGCACGGCATGCGCTCAACAGCAAGCTAATCGACACACACAAACGCCTCAAATACCTGGCCGAAAATGACCCCATGACCGGCTTGCCTAACCGCTATTTCTTTGAAGAACATTTGAACAGCGCCATTCAACGGGCACAGCGGCTCAACGCTCAATTGGGCCTGATCTATCTGGATATTGATAACTTCAAACTGATCAACGACAGCCTGGGTCATGACTCAGGCGACCAATTATTGCAGCAGATCGCCCAACGCTTGCTACAAGTGGTGAGAGATGGCGATGTGGTCTGCCGCTTAGGTGGCGATGAGTTCGCCATTGTCGTACACGACCTCGATACCGAAACCTCAGTGGGCGCACTGGCACAACGTATACTCGAAAGCGTGCGCGAACCGATTACACTCAACAATGCCGAGCACTTTATTACCTGCAGTATCGGCATTTCAACCTATCCACGTTGTGCGCTCAATGCCGAAAACATGCAAAAACATGCCGATCTCGCCATGTATCAGGTCAAGCGCCAGGGTCGCAATGGCTTTCATTTTTTTAGCGAAGAGCTGCAAGACCAGATTTTGCACCGCATTATGATGGAAGCCGAACTGCGCTCGCAACGCTTACAGAACCAGCTGGTGCAATATTACCAGCCGGTCATCCATGCCAAAACCTTGGAGATATGCGGTGCAGAAATGCTCATCCGCTGGAACCATCCAACCAGGGGTCTGTTACCGCCTGTTGTGTTTATCGATGTGGTGGAAGAGCTGGGCTTTATGGCTGCCATCGATACCAAAAACAGGGAATTGGCATGCAGGCAGGTGGCCCAGTGGCGCGAAGACCGCTTGATTAACGAGCATTTTGTGTTGGCGGTCAATGCCAGTGAGCAACTGTTACAACAAGAGACAATGTGCCATGACATTCAACGCGATCTCGAAAGCACAGGCCTGCCCGGTGGCTGCCTCACCATAGAAGTGACGGAAAGCGTCCTGGTATCGGATTTTGACAAGACCTCGCTATTGCTGAAGCAACTCAAAACATTAGGTATCACGATCGCGCTGGATGATTTTGGCATCGGCTACTCGTCCATGTCGTATCTGAAATGGTTGCCCGCCTCTATTTTAAAAGTGGATCGATCCTTCGTCCAAAACGTGCCTGCAAGCGAAGCCGACAGCCGCATACTGAAAGCGCTGATTGCCATGGCAAAAAGCCTGGATCTTGAAGTGATTGTTGAAGGGGTAGAAACCCTGGAGCAAGCCAGGTTATGCCGTGAATTAGGGGCCGATATGTTGCAAGGATACCTGTTCTCCAAACCGCTCCCCCCCGATGACTTTGCGCGGTTCGTAAGCGGACATGACCCGCAATCCTATTGCCTGAGCCTTTCCTGAAGAGTTGCCAAACGACACCTTCATTCCAAGCGTGTCAGTGCATACTACCGTTTTTTCAGTCCGGTTGCCTGCTTTTTCAGGCCACGCGTTTTGCTCGGATTCATCTCTCCCGGTGCATCGGCATGCGACCAATCCAGTTCTGCCAGGCCGGTCTCCAGATGAAGCCGCCTTAACAGTTTGCGTGCATCAAAAGGGGCTTTCACCTTGATATCGTTATCAAAATAGCAGTACACATCGCGCGATTTACGGAGAGCAGGCGCCTGATGCGAGATCAGCTGTGGATCTTGCGGTTGCCCGCCTTTGCTCCATGCCGTGATGCGTGCAGCCCAACCATCCAGCGCCTGATCGCTGTAGCCACTGCTATACAGCACTGCATCCCCATGCAGACGCAAGTAAGTAAAGTCTGCGGTGATATCTTCCTTATACGGCCATTTGCCTGCCGTATCCGCAATCACTAGCGCCACCTTATATTTTCGTAGCAATTGAATAAATGCAGGGTCTTCAAAGCTTTTGTTGCGGATTTCAACCGCGTGGCGCAACGGTCGTTTTTTATCCGTTCTGAGAAATTCGCGGCCATGCATGGTGGCATCACGGTGTGTTGCCAGGTTGGCCGCAGTCTGAGTATCGTGTGGTAATTGCTTGAGAAAACCTTCAAACAAGTCTGCATCAAAACGAAAGCTGGGCGGAAACTGCCAGAGAATGGGGCCCAACTTTTCCTTAAGCGCCAGAAGGCCGGAAGCAAAAAAGTTTGCCATGGCTGTTTCAATATTTTCCAACCGCAAAATGTGGGTGATATAACGCGTCGCCTTGATGCTGAATACAAAATCCGCTGGCGTCTGTGCGTACCATTGTTGATAGCTGCTCGGGCGCTGCAGGGCATAAAAAGAACCATTGAGTTCTATGGTCGGCAAGGCGCGTGAGGCAAATGCGAGCTCGCGTTTCTGCGTCAAGCCTTCAGGGTAAAAGACTTTCCGCCAGGGCGCATAACGCCAGCCAGAGATGCCAATCAGGATGTGAGCATGAGCCATATCGGTTTGTTTATAGACTCTGGCAGAAGTTCAGGGCGCGGAATATTCGCTTGCAGATGAGTGAATTTGGCGGGCACTCAGCAGTGATTCTCCTACAATCAAATCGGAGAGCGCTTATATCCACCCCATGGTGATATCCCGATAATCGTTTCGTACTTTTACTTCATTTTTGCGTTGCATTCTTGCACTTTCATTTTCGGGAAAAACAATCATGGCAAAAGCATCAAAGACTCAAGTAGGCCTCGGCTCCATTTTATCCACTGTCTCCGGGCCTTCTACCCATGAGCCACCGATGTCATCCATGGAAGGGGCCGTTCCTCCGGACTTGATTGACAAAGTGGTCGGTGGTGATGTGTTGTCACAAGCGTTTCCCTACAACGAGACCAAGGCGGCGGAATACGGGAAAAAGGCCAGATGTCCCATGACAGGGATAGCTCGTGAAGCCGATGACGCTGTGGTGAGGGCCAGTACCATTACCGAGGACAATCCCAATGAAAAAACCGGCGAAGGGGCCACCGAGGGCGAAAATATGCTCAAGGGCGATCTGGACCGCGTGCGCTCCGATTCCAATTTGCAGGCATTAACCACCAACCAGGGAGTAACCGTCGGCGACAACCAGCACTCACTCAAAATAGGCCTGCGCGGCCCTACGGCATTAGAAGATTTTATCCTGCGTGAAAAACTCACCCATTTTGACCATGAACGTATCCCCGAGCGCGTGGTGCATGCCCGTGGCTCTGCCGCGCATGGCTATTTTGAAAACTACCAGCCACTCACCGCAGTCACCAAAGCGACACCGTTCAGTGAGGCAGGCAAACAAACACCTGTATTTGTGCGTTTTTCGACGGTGGCGGGCGAGCGTGGCTCCACCGACACTGCCCGCGATGTGCGCGGGTTTGCTGTCAAATTTTATACTGATGAAGGCAACTGGGACCTGGTCGGCAACAATATCCCGGTATTTTTTATCCAGGACGCCATGAAGTTTCCTGATCTGGTGCATGCGGTCAAACCAGAGCCGCACAATGCGATTCCACAAGCTTCTTCGGCTCACGATACTTTCTGGGATTTTATCTCGCTGATGCCAGAATCCACACATATGGTGATGTGGCAAATGTCAGATCGCGCCATCCCGCGTAGCTACCGCATGATGCAAGGGTTTGGTGTACATACCTTCAGGTTGGTGAATGCAGATAATGAGTCGGTGTTCTGTAAATTCCACTGGACCCCCATGGCCGGCACACACTCGTTGATTTGGGATGAGGCAGTAAAAATCAGCGGTGCCGATCCTGATTTCCACCGTCGCGATTTGTGGGAAGCCATTGAAGCGGGCGCCTACCCGGAATGGGAACTGAGCCTGCAAATATTCACTGAAGAACAAGCCGACTCATTCGATTTTGACGTATTGGACCCGACCAAAATCATCCCTGTGGAACTGGTACCGCTAACCCCGGTCGGCAAAATGGTGCTCAACCGCAACCCGGATAATTTCTTTGCCGAAACCGAGCAGGTAGCCTTTTGCACCGCGCATATTATTCCAGGCATAGACTTTAGCAATGACCCACTATTGCAAGGCCGTATCCACTCCTATGTCGATACACAATTAACGCGGTTGGGCGGCCCCAACTTCCATGAAATCCCGATCAATGCGCCGCTGAAGGAAATCCACAATAATCAGCGCGATGGCATGCACAGGCAAAACATCCCTCGCGGAAGAGTGTCCTATGAGCCCAACTCGCTGGGCGGTGGATGTCCATTCCAGGCGGGCATGAATGGCTTTACCAGTTTTCCCGAACACATCAGTGAAGATAAAGTACGCGGTAAACCGGAAAAGTTTGCTGACCATTACTCTCAGGCCACCCTGTTCTGGAACAGTCAGTCAGCGGCCGAAAAGCAACATATTATTAACGCTTACCGGTTTGAGCTGACACGTGTGCAAACGCCCGCTATTCGAGAACGCATGGTGTCACTCCTGGTCAATGTCGACGCCACCCTGGCGCAAGCCGTCGCGGATGGCCTGGGTATCCCGCTGCCAGCACCCGCGCCATTAGCCAGCGACCAGCCTTTCCCGGTGTTGCTAGCCTCCCCCGCCCTGTCAGAAACGCATTACCCGGGCGATGGTTCAATCAAAACCAGGAAAGTGGCCATCCTCGCTGCCAATGGGGTGGACGCAATCAGCGTCAATGCCATCTATGACGCCATCCTGTCGCAAGGCGGTGTCCCCCGTCTGTTAAGCATCAAACTCGGCAAGGTGGAAACAGCCCAAGGGAGTGCATTAGATGCAGAAGCGACACTGGAAACCATGCCTAACGTATTGTTTGATGCCATGGTCATTGCGGACGGCGAACGCTCTATTGCCAATCTGGCGCTGGATGGCCGCACTGTGGAATTCCTGCGTGACCAATACCGTCATTGCAAGCCTATCCTCGTCCCCAGGGGTGCGAGCCATTTATTGCGAAAAGCCGGTATCGAGGCCATGCTGCCAGACGGCAACCCTGACCCCGGGCTGATCATTGCCGAAGACAGGCTATCTGATGAGATTGAAATGTTCCTCATGACGCTGGCCAAGCCCCGCGACCATGCTCGCGAAATAGATCCGCCATTGGTTTAGCTGACGATACATGCGCTCGCAACATGCGCATGTGTAAGAAGTCATTGCAGCCCGCCAACGATGTAACGTTGGCGGTTTTTCTATGCTGCCCCATGGAAAAAGACCAAGCCATCCTTTGAGACCGGGTGTGCAAAGTCAACCGTGATCATGCCGCCGTGATACACTCGTGCCAGTCTCTCAACGGCTTCCGCAATCATGATTCAATATAACCCCAAAGACTGGCTCACCTTCATTTTCCGCTTTCACGAGTCTGATACCTTCCGGCAACTGATGCCCATGATGATACTGATCGGCTGCTACGCAGGTGGCATTGCCTATCTTGAGCTGGAATACTGGAAACTGGCCGATAGCAGCCATGTGAAAAACCTCTCGTTAATCCATACCACTGTCGGTTTTGTCTTGTCATTATTACTGGCATACCGCACCAACACTGCTTATGACCGCTGGTGGGAAGGCCGCAAAGCCTGGGGCGCACTGGTCAACAACAGCCGCAACCTGGCGATTAAATTGTCGGCCTACCTGACCAATCAAGCTGACCGTGACTTTTTCAGGAAAATTATCCCGACTTATGCGGCGGTGTTATCCAAACATCTGATGAATGAGGACGTCAGTAAAATGCTGTTTGATGGCCTGGATTTGGAGATCGACCACCATGAACACCATCCCAACCAGATCGCACAACGCATATTCCAGAAAGCCAATGAACTCTATACCGCAGGCCACATCACAGGGGATCAGTTTTTTATCATCCACGAAGAACTCAAAGCCTTCACTGATATATGCGGGGTCTGCGAACGGATCAAAAATACGCCTATCCCGTATTCCTACAGCGCGTTTATCAAGAAATTCATCTTCTTTTATGTCATGACCCTGCCGTTTGGCTTTGTGTTTAACCTGGGTTATTACGTTATCCCTGTAGTGGTGTTTATTTTTTATGTGTTAGCCAGCCTGGAGTTGATTGCCGAAGAAATTGAAGATCCGTTTGGCACCGACACCAACGATTTACCCACACCCAAAATGGCTGCCAACATTAAAAAACATGTGGAGGAGTTGCTTTAAAACAGCAGTCAGCCTTATAAAATCGTCACCAAACACAACTATCTGACACAAGGATGTAGCGGCCTGACGCCACAATAAGCGACTTACGCGCGATGCTGTACCCGCGTCGTCAGCCAGTCCTCGAATGCGTCGGCTGACAAAGGTCTGGAGTACCAGTAGCCCTGGATATAATCGCAACCGATCTGGGTGAGTAATGCAAGTTGTGTCTCTGTTTCCACCCCCTCTGCAATGACCTTGAGTCCCAGTTTGTGGGCCATCATGATGATCGCCTCAACCAGGGGGTAATCGGCAGATTCGCTGGCGAGATGTGTGATAAAAGTACGATCGATTTTGAGATAGTCCACATTGATGCGCTTGATGTAAGCCAGTGAAGAATACCCGGTGCCAAAATCATCGATGGCCACCTCCACTCCGGCTTCCCGGAAACGTAATAATTGCGCTGACGTCTTGTCCGAAGCATCTAACAACACGCCTTCTGTAATTTCGACGCATAGGCAATGTTTACTGGTGGCCGTTGACGCAAGCAAATTGAACCAGTGATCAAAGTAAGCCGTATTTTTAAACTGGACCGGGGAGACATTGACACTGATTTGAAAGTCGGGATGAAACTGGCTACGCCACTGAAGTGCCTGTTCCAGGCATTGTATAAATACCCAGCTACCGATTTCATGGATCAGGCCTGCATCCTCAGCCAAGGGGATGAATTCTGCCGGACTGACAATCCCCATGGTGCCATGCCGCCACCGCAGTAATGCCTCTGCCTTCGTCACCATCCCAGACTTGGGCTCTACCACCGGCTGGTAATAAATTTCAAACTCATGATTGGCCAATGCATGCCTGAGTTCCCGCTTTTGCTCAGTGCGCCGTTGCGCCAAATACTGCATTTCCTGCGTATAAAAAGAATACTGGTTACGACCACGCTTTTTGGCTTCATACATCGCCTGGTCGGCATTCTTTATCAGGCTGGATGCACTTTCCGCATCGTCAGGGTACACCGTAATCCCAATACTGGCGGAGATGTAAGTGGCATGCGTATCAATCATGATCGGGGCTTGTAATAGCTCCAGGATAGAGGTTGCCACCTTGGTCGCGGCTTGTGAATCCTGGACATCTACCAGGGTCACGGTAAATTCATCACCGCCCAGGCGCGAAATGCAGTCGGTAATCCTGACCACATGCATGAGCCGCCTTGCCACCTCAATGAGCAACTGGTCTCCGCCTTGATGCCCCAAGGCATCATTCACCTCCTTGAAACCATCCAGGTCCAAGTATAACAAGACCACTTTAGCGCCCACGCGGTTGGCTCGAAACACTTCTTGTTGCAGGCGCTCCTGGAACAAGCGGCGATTCGGCAAATGCGTCAAGGCATCGTAATTCGCTTCGTACCAGATACTTTCTTCGTGTTTTTTCTTTTCGGTAATGTCAGAAAACAACACCACGCGTCTGAATGGCTGCCCTTTTTCATCATTGGTGGTGTTCACTGTCACCCAGTTGATATATTCTTCACCGTTTTTTTTAACGCCGTATATTTCACCTCGCCAGGATCCATTTTCTTCAAGATCATTGCGTATCGCGCTATAAAAATCCTGGTCATGCCGCGGTGAGCCAAACGCCATCGGGTGATGCCCAATGACCTCTTCAGCAGTGTAGCCGGAGATTCTGCTAAACGCCGGGTTAGTCGCGATGATCAAACCATCAATATCCAACACTAGCATGGCTTCACTGGTGTTCTTGAAAATGGAGTCCGATAACCGTAGTTCTTCCGCAGCGCGATGCCTCTCGATCGCAATCCTGGCCAGGTTGGAAAGATATTCCATTTGCTCAAGATCGGCTTGCGTAGGCACTTTGGGTGTTTTGTGATAAATCCCGAAGGTGCCGATCACTTCATGATGGTCAACAATAATCGGCATAGACCAGCACGACGCCAACCCATACTGGGCAGCCAGCGCATGGTAACCCTCCCACAAGGGATCTGTCTGGATGTTCTCCACAATGACTGGCTTACCTCTAAACGCAGCCGTACCGCATGAACCCACACTGGGTCCCACCTCCAGGTTTTCTATGGCCTCGCAATAACCCTTGGGCAAACTGGGCGCCACATAGTTTTTAAGCACCTGGTTGGTTTTATCCAGTAGCAGAATCGAGCATAACCGCTCCGGATTTTCTTCTTCCACCCCTTGTACAAGGTAGCCGAGAATACTTTTTAAAGGTGCATTGCGGGCAACCAGATCCAGCACATGATTTTTGATGTGCTCCCGTGTTTCTGCACGCTTGCGCTCTATGATGGGCCTGACGATGGCACAGTTATATTCATGGCCGTTGTATTCAATATAATTTGAATTGATTTCCACGGGCAATACACTGCCATCTTTTTTTCGATGTTGCGTTTCAAACGTTTTAGCGCCTAATGTTTTTAAACTGGCAAAATGCGCGGCCCATGATGCAGGTGAATAACTTTCATCAATCTGAAAAATATTCAACCCATAGAACTCTTCTTTGCTATAGCCCAAGGCCCTGTACGCCGCCTCATTGACATAAACGAGATCACCCGCCGCATTTAGCCAGGTAATCCAATCTTGAACCTTATCAAGCGAGAAACGTGAAAACAACTCAAAATCCGGAAAATTCTCTCCTTTTGCAACTGGCATCACATTTCCTCCGCAACAATGTTTATTTGATTAGCTGCACCAGAACGCACTGTTGAAAATCACCCTTTGTCTAATAGACCTCGTTTGTCAGCGGTTAGTTGTATATAACGGCAGAAGAAGCTGCATTTATAAGTCACAATACTCTTATTTACGCTCATGTGAAATTCCGACGCTTTAATCAGTCTTAGCCGGATGATTTCTTTGCTTCCTACACGTTACTTTAACGGTTTAAAACGCCGTTTCTGTTATCAGTGAAGGAGAAGAAATCATGAGTAAACTTATGACGCCCATCAGCGAACAAGTGATTGTGATCACTGGCGCCTCCAGTGGCATCGGGTTGGCAACGGCCTATGCTGCGGCAGAGCAAGGTGCAAGGCTGGTATTGGTTGCCCGCAGTGAAGACATATTAATGAATGTGGTCGATTTGATTATTGAGAATGGCGGTGAAGCCATGTATGTCGTGGCAGACGTGAGCCAACGTGAGGAGTTGGAAAGAGTTGCGCAGATCGCTATTGAGCGATTTGGTAGCATAGATACCTGGGTTAATAATGCAGGCGTCTCTATCTATGGCCGATTGGATGAAGTGAGTGACGAAGACCATCGCCGACTATTCGACATCAACTTTTGGGGCGTGGTGTATGGCTCTCTGGTTGCGTTGCCACATTTGATTAAAAGTGAAGGCACGTTGATTAATTTGGGTAGTGAAGTATCTGAAGCGGTACTGCCATTACAGGGCATGTATTCTGCCACCAAGCATGCGGTGAAAGGCTTTACCGATGCCTTGCGCGTAGAAGTGCAAGAACTGGACCACGCACCGATTTCAATCACTCTAATCCAGCCCACGGCGGTGAATACGCCTTATCCACAGCATGCCAAAAACTACATGAACAAGGAACCCAAACTGCCTACCCCGCAGATTGATCCTGCCGATGTGACCAATGCGATTCTGGAGGCCGCCACCAGCATTACCCATCACATCAAGGTGGGCATGATGTCCAAGGTCAATACCACCCTGCAAAACCTGATGCCGACACTGGCGGAGAAAATGTCGGCCAAACAGGCTAACCGGCAACAGTACGCAGAAGCGCCCAGAGACCCCGATGGGACTTTATATGCGCCCAGTGGTGACGGCCATATTCACGGTAGCGGTGGCATCGTCACGCATTAGGCTTGGATATTCTGACAAGCCAACCAGAAAATGACCGATGAATCCGGCATGAGATTGGCAGTATTCTGGAATCGTTGATACCAAGCGTTTAAGCCCACCTGGGGCTAAATCTCACAAATGGTCATCAGCACAGCGGTGGCTCCTGCGGGAGCCACCGTTTTAGTTTACTTATCAGACTGTTTGCGCTCTAGAAAATAATCCAGCGAGGCCTTGCCCGCCCCACAAATCGCCAGCCAGGTGAATACGGCAAAGTAAGTCGCTTCTTCAAACCCCAGCAAGGTTTCCAGCGAATCAATATCCGCCAGCTTGGCGGAAATAATGGCGACGATCATGACCACGGCCAATCCTCCGCCCAGCACTCTCGTCATCAACCCGAGTATCAAGCCAAGCCCGCCAAGAAATTCCCAGCCGGCGACAAACGGTGTCAGCAATTCTGGGAATGGAATACCCCAGCTTTTGAAGTTTTCTATGATGGCTGGTAAGTTATTGAGCTTGGCCCAACCAGTCAGCATAAATGTATAGCCAACCACGATACGCGCGACCAGCGGGCCAGCCCATTCAAAATGCGCGGCGATGCGTTTAGGCCACCAGATCAACAGGTTCAGTAATGCGTTCATTGGTATTTCCCCTTTCAGTGTGTATGTTTACGCGTATTGATGCGATGCGAGCAAGCCGTTACGCATCCATTTTGAAAAATATTCAGTGATCTTGTATTGCGCCTCTTCCTGCACATCAACCAAGGTCTCGCCTATGCTTGAGCCACTAAATAATTTGCTGAGCAAGCCAAACTCCTGCGCCTCCAGCTCCATGCGCCAGACCACATCCTCGTGCCTGAACACGGCCAGGTAAAGGGCTTCACCCACTGGCACCGCAACCTCGCCATCCATCACGGCCTGGTAATAAGCATTCACTTGTTGATCAAACTGCATCAAGGCCAGCGCCTGGCGTGGATACAGTATCAGGTCTAACAATGTCTCGGCTGTCAGCCCCTGAATATCCACTTCATCCAGTGGCTGGGTTTCGGTAGGGTCCGTCATTTGCGCCACCGCGGTTTCCAACTGGCACAAGGCATGCGCAAAGGCATCGTCAGGTAAAGCCTGTTGAATAAAGGCCGGGAGCTTGAGTGCAAAGCGGCCAATATTAAAGTGGTCCGGCAATACCTCGCCCACAAATGCCCACATCAGGTCCGAGAATTTTTTGTCGGTCAGGTAATGCTGCAATACCGGATAGTCATCTGCCACCACGTCGTATAAACGGTAGCGGTAAGCATTGATATACACCGAGAGTTGCTCGTGCGGCGCAAAGGCATTTTTTGCCCGTATCCACTGCTCAGGCACACTATCAAACCGGTCACCCAACGTCACCGCCTGCTGCATATGAGTTTGTGCCGTTAAGAGCGGCACGCTTTCTTCAACCGGAACGACGCTTTCATCATGCGCAATCTGCGGCAAGGCAAATGCGGCGGCATGCCTGGCGGCTTCCCTGGCTTTATCCAGTTCTGCAGATAACACCGGAAATTCTGGGATACGGTCATCCCACTCAATCATGGTATTCGGCACACGCCCGGCCCTATGCACCACATACTTGTAGAGGTTCCACACCTCATCAATCACATGGTCATCGTGGGTATCCACAATATGATTACCTTTATTACTGTGACCTGAGAGATGCATCTGTATTACCCTGTCCAGAGGCAGTGCATCCAGGTAGGCTTGCGGGTCCAGCCGGTGGTTAAAACAGGTCACATAGACATTATTCACATCCAGCAGCAAATGGCAGTCAGCTTCATTAGCCATGGCTGCAATAAACTCGGCTTCCGGCATCTTGGAATGCTTGAACTCAAGATACGTCGAAGGATTTTCCAGCGCAATTCTGCGCCCCAGCCGGTCCTGCACCTGCTGGATACGGTGGACAATATGCTTGAGCGATTCTTCGGTATAAGGCAGCGGCAACAAATCATGCGTATTTTTATGCGCCACGCCAGTCCAGCACAGGTGGTCGGAAATCCAGGCCGGATTCACCCAGTCCATCAGCGCTTTCAGCTTGGTCAAATATTCAGAATTCAGCGGATCCATACTCCCTATCGACAGGGACACTCCGTGCATGACGACCGGGTACTGTTCCTTGATACGCGCTAGATTGCGTTTGGGCTTGCCGTCAGTATCCATAAAATTTTCAGAAATAATTTCAAACCAGTCCACGCTGGGTTGATGCTCGAAAATATAGGGATAGTGCTGAGGCCTGAGCCCGAGTCCGAAACCGAGTGATGGATGATCTAAATCTAAGCCCATTTAAAAATTCCTTTCAAAAAAGCAGGGTGACTGCCCTGCCTTTTTGAATCTGGTTGAGATAGTTTCTAGATTACTTGCTACCATCCGTGGCGCAGGAACCATGGCCTTTACAAGCATTCTTGCCATCGCCACCCTGGCCTTTACAGGCGTTTTTACCTTTACACGCATGCTTCTCTTTACCATCTGCCGTTTTGCAATTGGCTTTTTCCATCTTGGCATCGTCTTTGCCATGACAGCCAGACTTGCTCTCTTCGCCTGCGAATGCCGGGGTGGCAGTCATCACACTGGCGGTAAACAGGCCCAAAAGTGCTGCAGCAGCTAATTTGTTAGTCGTTTTCATCACATCTCCTAAAAGTAACAATCAAAAAAATGAACCAGCCCATGAGGACTGCCACCTTTAGTCTGACGAGAAAGAAATTACTTACATGTATTTTTCAAATAGGTTGAAAATTTTTATAAACGGCTTTTCCACAACACCGGAGATCTGTGAACAGGTAGAAAAAATTGAAACATCTGCAACAGGGATGGTCACTTTATTTAGGATTGGTCCATGCTTCAGTTAGACTATGGACTGATAGTGATTAGCGGATGGATGCTGCCGCTCACCCAACATGAATCAATGAAAGCAATCCAAGCATGCTGAAAAAGCTCAGGAGAATCGCCTTATCCATCAAGATGACTGACCTACATGCCTGGCTGGGCAGGTTGATCATCTGGTCCGCAGCGGCCATTACCGGGCTGATGATTGTATTATTTGCGCGTGCCACAGAGCAGGCGATTGCCTGGTTTTATGGCATGCAATCCGCGGTCTGGTGGTTACCTATCCTGATCATGCCCATGGTGGGCATCTTGATTGTCTGGGTGACCCGCACCTGGCTTGCCGGTGCCGCCGGTAGCGGCATCCCGCAAACCATTGCCGCCCTCAAATACGAAGAACACCAGTCCATTAGCCATTTGGTGTCGATTAAAATCGCCGTCACCAAAATGCTGTTTGTCACGCTGGGGCTGGCCGCCGGATTCTCTGCAGGCAGGGAGGGTCCCTCGGTGCAGGTAGGCGCAAGCATCATGCATGGTTTCCGCAGATATTTCCCGGCGCACTTTCATGTGTATCCCAGACACTTGATTCTGGCGGGCGGCGCAGCAGGTATTTCGGCGGCATTTAACACCCCCCTGGCAGGGATTGTATTTGCGATTGAGGAACTGAGCCGCAAGTTTGAACAAAAAACCAATGGCGTCATGATCACCGCCATTGTCTTGTCCGGCCTGGTTTCCATTTCATTACAAGGCAATTACACCTATTTCGGCAGCCTGAATGTCGGCGCCATCCACACCGAGATCCTGTTGCCCGTGCTCATCTGCGGGCTGGTTTGCGGCATGTCTGGCGGCATCTTCAGCCGGACGCTGATCGAATTCTCTGAAAACCTGCCTGGCAGAATCACGGCATTCCGTACCCGCCACCCCCTTTACTGGACAGGCTTTTGCGCACTACTCGTGGCAGGCCTGAGGATTGTCAGCCACGGTGCCGCTAACGGCTCGGGCTACTCAATGACCAAAGCCATGCTAGATGGCACCCTCAATGAAACCTGGTATTACCCTATCGTCAAATACCTCTCCACCATTTTCACTTATCTCAGCGGCATCCCCGGCGGCATCTTTGCCCCGGCACTGTCGATAGGCGCTGGCATCGGTTACGACCTGTCGACCATCTTTCACTACCACGAGATCGCCATTGCATTCAGTGCCTTATGCATGGCAGGTTTTCTGGCAGGCGTCACCCAGGCGCCCATTACCTCCTTTATTATTGTCATGGAAATGATAGACGGCCACGAAATGGTCATCAGCCTGATGGCCGTTTCACTCATTGCCACTGTCACCTCCAGAATCTTCAGCCGCCCGCTCTACTCGGTACTGGCTGGCCAGTTTGGCCCAGGCAGTCATACGCCAAAACAATGACCATCCCTAAGGAGACCGCATCATGGAAGCTTCACTACACACCCTCAACAACCTGTTTGCACAACTCGGTTTGCCGAATAGCGATGCAGAGATCGACGCATTTATACAAACACATAGCCATCTGGCTGGCTATGTTTCACTCGCTGAAGCTCCTTACTGGACACCGGCCCAAGCCGCATTCCTGCGTGAAGAGATTTTGAAAGACGCAGACTGGGCGGAAGTGATAGACCAGTTGAATACGAGGCTGCACAAGAAGTAAACAGGGCATGGCATTTTAATGAGAGAAGATTTCAACCTGCCGCCTGGCTACAACACGTTGCGGCTGCAAGACCTGAGCCTGGCCGAACAAACCCGGTTGCTACCGCAAGTGTTTGCCATGGCCAGCGAGCAATACCCTGAATGGCCTGCGGAGCAATTGCAAAACTGGCTCGCAGCCTTGGCCACTGGCAATGAAAACGGCACCAAAATGGCTGTTTCAGTGGTGCTGGATGCACAAGCTGAGGCAGCGGCCGCCAGCGCGATGGAGTTATATCGCAATGGCACGGCCATGATCAACTACAGTCTTGCCCAAAAAACGGCAGCGTATGGCGCCGCCTTCATTTACGCGGCCACCAAAGATATGGCAGCAGGCATCAAAGCGTTGCAAGCCCGTGGCGAAACCATCCACTTTGTTGGCAAGGAGCATCATTTAAAAAGCTTGCGCGCCATTGCTGGCTATCATGCGGTCGGCCAGGTGCCGATTGATGGCCCGACCTCGCTACTCACCGCCAAAGTAAAATACTACGAAGTCGCCTATGGTGACCCGAAAGAAGTTGAAAACCAGGCCAGGATAGACCATGCCTATCGCCTGGCGGACCCGAAAGCTGGCTACAGCCAAGAAGAAGATGTACACCTCTGGCTACTTGGGGATTTTACGCCCAGCGACCCTGCCAAACCCCTGGCTGAATCCCTCAGAGCACTGGCAGAAACCTACGCCCTCGAGCACAGCATTTTCCGCGAAAAAGATATCCGTTTAGACCCCGGCTATCTCTCACTCCACCAGCTGGCTGACCATTTGCCAGCGACGGCCACCTACCAACAAGCGGTACAAGCCTCTGCTCGAGGCGCCGCGCAATGGATGGGGTTGGCTTGATCAGACCTGCAGCGGCGACAAAAAACGGATGCTCTGCTAGCTAAACACCGTTGTCTGGTGCGCTGATTCTGACATGGTTTTCAGTGTCTTCCTGATAAACACCACTTGCCCGCCACAGTAATCTACCGCTACAGGAAGTCAGAAGGAAGTCATGATGCCATCCATCAACCTTTTCAAGCGCGTATACCAGTGACATTCATTCAATGGCTATCAATTTAGATGACTGCTTCCCTATGGTTTTTACTCATCGGACTATTAATGTTAACCAGGGGGTTAGGCCAAACCTGCTTGCAGAAGCTGCCTTTTACCCCGGCCATTGTTTATCTCGTGATTGGCTTCCTGCTCGGACCATCTGTTTTAAATTTCTTTTATTTTGACCCTATCAAACAAGCACCCCTCCTGGAAAAACTGACCGAGATCGCAGTCCTCATCTCGCTGTTTTCAGCCGGGGTTAAAATGCCCGTCCCGTTTAAAGTGAAACAGTGGCAATTACCGCTCAGGCTGGCCTTTCTCTCCATGATGGTCACCATTGCACTGATTACCGTATTTGCAGTGTTTATACTCCAGTTGCCATTAGGCGCAGGCGTACTGCTCGGAGCCTTGCTGGCACCCACCGACCCTGTGCTGGCCACGGATGCACAGTCCCGCTACCCGGGAGACAAAGATCAACTCAGGTTCACGCTCACCTGCGAAGCCGGGATGAATGATGGCACTGCGTTTCCCTTTATCATGCTCGGCCTCGGCTTGCTGGGCCTGCACGACTTGGGCACCGCCGGTGGTCAATGGCTGATTAAAGAGATCATCTGGGCCACGGCGATCGCCATCCTCATCGGCATCGCCGGTGGGATTGCCGTCGGTAAAATGGTGTGGAAACTGAGAGGCCAGCAACCCAGGCAAGACGTGCTGGATGACTTAGTCGGTCTGGGATTAATCGCTATTGTGTATGGCTTTAGCCTGTTATTACATGGCTGGGGATTTTTAGCCGTATTCTTTGCCGCCGTGGCGCTTAGGCATACCGAGCTCAATCTCGCAAAAGCCGCCGGGATCAAGCCGGAACAACTTGGAGCCGGAGTAGCAGAACCCGTGGTGGAAGACGCCGACACTGTGGTGCCTTCGATTGTCAGCGCAGAAGCCCTGGTATTCAAAGAGCATCTGGAAAGACTCTCGGAACTCATGCTGGTATTGCTGGTAGGAGGCATGCTGGTGGCTGATTTCTGGAACTGGCGCACCCTCAGCCTCGCCCTGTTTATCTTTGTGGTAGCACGCCCGTTGAGCGTGTTATGCGGATTGATGTTCAGCAAAACGCGCTGGCCCATCCAAGCAAGCCTGGCATGGTTTGGCGTGCGTGGCATAGGCTCCATTTACTACCTCATGTATGCCATCCAGCATGGCTTGCCCGAGCCCATCGCCAGAGAACTGATTCAACTCACCTTTATTGTCATTGCGCTCTCCATCGTGGTGCATGGTATCAGCGTCAAGCCGCTACTTAATGGCTTATTCAATGGCAAGCGAAGCCATAAAAAAGCCGCAAATTGCGGCTTTTGAGCATTTGAGACAGGCTGTTTATTCACAATCCCCGCCTTGGTTTTTAACCACTATTTGAGCCCACTCGATGAAAGTTGCTGAATAAAAGCCTTGATGTTCTCCTGTATAGACTTTTCATTCGCAATTTTCAATCGCGTAATCGCCACAAAAGCATCTGAGGTGGTGGCTGTCCCGGTCGCGACGATAGGAAACACTTTTTCCACGCCTTCACCGGCCACTTTGTAATTTACCGTAGAAACAACATCAAAGGTCAAGCCAAACAATGGCTGCTTTAATGACACCAGTTCGGCATCCACTTTGTATTTGCCAGCACTGCCTGTAGCCACAGATAAGCCTGACAAAGCCAATGACTCTTTTAATGCTGCTTCAAAACTTTCATTACTCACTTGTGAAGTCCAAAACGGATTCGTCGCTTTGCCGCCAGTCACCGTATTGACCACAAACTTACCCTTTTGCTCGGCACTCACCGTACTCACCGGACTCACCACCATCGCCTGCTTGTTTGCAGGTGCGGCTGCACAACCACTCAATACCGCCAGTGCCACCACTACCCCTACTCGTTTTATTATTTTAGACATGTACTATCCTCATTGTTATGTTTGGTTTAACCCAGATTTTCCATTAGGACTTGAAATGCAAAATCTGGGGTTAAGCTCCGAAGAGCTGTTAAAACTGCGTCATGGATTATACATATATTGACAACACTGACTACGGGCCACTTTCTGCTCAATTCTGGCGAGCAGCGGTACAAGCCAAGACGCGCACGGCCGTGCAATGGATGGAACTGCAGGCATGACACGATATTGTTTTGCACGCAAATTGAACCAATCATTTCCATTCTTATTCAATAAACTAGCAAGCGCCATCGGGTGATTATACTGGCGCCGGCATAGACCTGATTTTCGACCTCATTTTTTGGCGAGTATCAACAGGCTTATAACTAAAAACATACACACACGATTAACAATATGAACAAGCATCCCCATCGAAGCCTCTTATTGAACCATTCGCAAACACCAGTGACACGTGAGCAAATACGGGCTTACTTTCATGAAACCTGCGATATTTATGAATCGTTGTTTAGCGTCCTCACCAGCGATGAGGCGTATTACATCAAACCGATTCCACTTCGGCATCCGCTGATTTTTTACTACGGTCATACTCATACCTTTTTTATCAACAAGCTGATTCTGGCCGGGCTGATCACAGAACGGGTGAACCCCAGGTTTGAGTCCATGTTTGCCGTAGGCGTCGATGAAATGAGCTGGGATGATGTCAACGAAGCGCATTATCAGTGGCCGACACCCGCCGAGGTCAAAGCTTACCGGACGCGCGTGCGTGAAGTGGTAGATGGCTTAATCAATCGCCTGCCGTTAGATAAAGCGATCGACTGGGAAAGCCCATGGTGGCCAATTTTGATGGGCATAGAGCATGAGCGCATTCATCTGGAAACCAGTTCGGTGCTGATGCGGCAACACGCCTTAGAGTATGTGCAACCTTCGGCCGCCTGGACGCATACTGCCGACCTGACAGTCGCCGCCCCTGAAAACGCTTTGGTAAGTATTCCCGCGCGCGAAATTGTGCTGAATAAGTCTGCCGAGTATTACGGCTGGGATAACGAGTACGGTCACTTTCACACGCACTGTCCGGCGTTTGAGGCGGCAAAATACCTCACTTCCAACGCCGAGTTTTTAAAGTTTGTGGAAGCAGGCGGCTACCAGACCGATACCTACTGGCAAGAAGAAGGCCTGGCCTGGAGGCAATACGCGCAAGCTGAACATCCTACGTTTTGGATCAAACACGCCAGCGGCTGGAAACTGCGCTTGATGACCGAAGAAGTCGACATGCCCTGGAGCTGGCCGGTGGAAGTGAATTACCATGAGGCCAAGGCGTTTTGCAACTGGCTGTCTGCGCACACCGGCAAACCTGTGCGCCTGCCCACCGAGCATGAGTGGTATAGTCTGTATGAGCAGGCAGGCTTGTCAGATGAGAAGATCGCCAATGGTCATCACGCCAACCTGTTTTTAGACCATGGCGCGTCATCCTGCCCGGTCAATCAGTTTGCGCAGGGTGATCTCTACGATGTGGTGGGCAATGTCTGGCAATGGACAGAAACGCCGATTTTCCCGTTTGATGGCTTTAAAGTGCACCCCTTGTACGATGACTTCACGACACCGACCTATGATGGCCGCCATAACATCATCAAAGGTGGTTCGTGGATTTCGACCGGTAACGAGGCGATTAAACACTCGCGCTATGCGTTTCGTCGCCACTTTTTTCAACATGCAGGATTCCGCTATATTGTGACTGACACCCCCGTAGAAAATAAAGCCGCGTATTACGAATCAGACAAACAGCTGTCTGAGTATGCTGAATTTCATTATGGCGACAGCTATTTTGGCGTGCCTAACTTTCCCAAGGCATTGAGCGATTATGCCTTGCAGCATTTACAAGCCAAGCCCAAGCGCAAAGCGCTCGATTTAGGCTGCGCCACCGGACGCGCAACGTTTGAGCTGGCCAAACAGTTTGAGCACGTCACTGGCATCGATTTTTCTGCCCGCTTTATTGGGCTGGCAATGCAGGCGGCCGAGCAAGGCGTATTGCGTTACACCCTAGTGGACGAAGGTGAGTTGGTCAGCTACCAGGAACGCACCCTGAGCGCCTTGGGCTTAGACCAGATTGTCGATAAAGTGGAGTTCTGGCAGGGTGATGCCTGCAACCTCAAAGCCCAATTCACGGGCTATGACTTTATTCTGGCTGCGAATTTAATTGATCGGCTGTATAGCCCACGCCAGTTCTTAAGCAGCATTCATGAACGCCTGAATATGGGCGGCGTGCTGATGATCACCTCACCTTACACCTGGCTGGAGGAGCACACCCCACGCGAAGAATGGATAGGCGGCTACAAGCAGGATGGTGAAAATGTGACCACGCTGGATGGCCTGAAAGCGCTGCTAAGCCCGCACTTCACACTCATGCAAGCCCCGGTGGAGATTCCGTTTGTAATCCGCGAAACTCGCCACAAATTCCAGCATACGCTGTCAGAAGTGACGCTATGGGAGCGCGTGCGTTGACCAGCCGCTTTGACCAAGCCATCGCGCGTGAAGGCAGCGGCGCATTAAAATACGATGGCCGTGAGCAGACCTTCGGCACTACCGAGGTCATGCCGATGTGGGTAGCCGATATGGACTTTGCCGTGCCCGAAGCGGTGACCCAGGCGCTACAAGCCCGGGTCGCACATCCGGTGCTAGGTTACTCCCTGGCGCCAGACAGCCTGTATCAAGCGCTGATAGATTGGCTAGCCACCAAGCACGGTTGGCAAGTACCGCGCGAGTGGATCGTGCTCACACCCGGCGTGGTGCCCTCGCTCAATCTGGTCGTCGCGGCGCTGACTGACCCAGACGATGGTGTGATCGTGCAACCGCCGGTGTATTTTCCGTTCTTTTCTGCCGTCACCGGACAGCAGCGGCGTTTAGTGGAAAACGCGTTAAGCCTTGTCGATGACGCAGGCCAGCCGCACTACCAGATGGCGTTGGACCACCTGGCCGTATGCGCCCAACAGGCGCGGCTATTCTTGCTGTGCTCTCCACATAATCCAGTAGGTCGTGTGTGGCAAACGGCAGAATTGGAAGCCATTTTAAGCATCGCCGACCAGCACAATCTGATTGTGCTCTCAGACGAAATCCATGCCGATTTAGTCTATGCCGATGCGCAGCACCAGCCCATTAGTCGCCTGGCGATGCAGGCTGAAACCGCCGAACAAACTGCGCAGTCGCATCGCGTGATTACCGCTGTCTCGCCCAGCAAAACCTTTAATATCCCCGGTCTGGGTCTTTCTGCCTTAATCGTGCCTAACACCGCCTATAGGCAAGCGATTCAAACCCGCCTCAATAGCTTGGGCATTTCAGTCACCAACCCACTCAATATGGCCGCCTTTGAAGCAGCCTATCGCGGCGGAGGCAACTGGCTAAATGAGCTGATGCCTTATCTGCAAGCCACACGCGATGCTTCCATCGCGTTTATTGAATCAGAATTACCGGCTATTAAAGTTATCGCCCCGCAAGCCACTTATCTGCTGTGGCTGGATTGCCGCGCACTCCATCTGGATGACGCCGCCTTAAAACGCTTTTTTATTGAAGAAGCGCAACTCGGCCTTTCCCCCGGCGCCATGTTTGGTCATGGCGGTGAAGGCTTTATGCGCATGAACATAGGCACCCCTAAAGCCAAGGTACTCGAAGCACTGGCGCGATTAAAAAACGCGTTAACTCGCCATGCATAACAGACGCAGCATTCACCTTTAAGGAAAACGCATGATGCAAACAGGGAAAATGATGTTAGCTGGGGTGTTGTTACTTGCATTGTTCACAGGCATCGTGGCGCAAGCAAACACGCTGGAAGAAGCCAGACAAAAACTCGCGGAAAAAGACTTTGCCGCCGCCCACGCCATTTATTTGACACTGGCGAACCAGAACGATGCCAAAGCCTGCTACAACCTGGGTCTGATGTATCAGGATGGCGATGGTGTGACCAAAAACATGGATGAAGCGATCAAGTGGTACACCAAGTCAGCGGACCTGGGCTACAAAGAGGCGCAGTACCTGCTGGCCTCACTGGTGTTTCAGCGCCAGATTCAAAGCATTAGCTACCCGCAAGCCGTGACGTATTACGAACAGGCAGCCAAGCAAGGGCATGTGAAATCGCAACTCAACTTAGGCATGCTGTATTTGCGTGGCGATGTGATTGCCCAAGACATGCCCGCCGCCGTGCAATGGCTAAGCCAGGCCGCAAGCAACAACAACAGTGAAGCCCAGGGCTATCTGGCTGACCTCTACCAGCAAGGTGCAGGCGTTGAACAAAACACCGTCAAAGCGGCGATGTGGTTATTGCTGGCCACGCAAAACGAAGACAAGCGCTTTGTGAACCGCCACACCAAAATGCTCAATTATCTTGCGGCGCAAATGACAGAAGAGCAAAAGACTACCGCCAAGCAATTGGCTGCACAGTGTAAAAACCAACACTTACAAGGCTGTTAAGTACTGAGTTGGGTACGAGAGCAAGCCTTCACTGATCGCAAAAGGTTTATATATTGTGCAGTATCGTAATAAAATGAATCCCAATATATTATTCAGCGCCTCCAGTGCCAGTGATGTCACCCATTTAAACGCATCACGCAAAAATCAAAGTTAGGTTGTAACGCATGTCTATTAGCAAAAAAGCAGCGGGGATTGAAAAAGATGGGGTGATTTACGCCCCGTGGGAAAAAATCTTCACCAAAGTCATCACCCCGTTCGAACATTTTGTTCATCAACAAACCACCAGTGGCATCCTGTTAATGCTGGCGGCAGTCTTTGCACTGATCATTGCCAACAGCAATCTGGCAGATGTTTATGAACATCTTTTGCACACGCCTGTTGGTGTCATGTTTGGCGAGTGGCAAATGCAAATGAGCCTGCATCATTTCGTCAATGATGGCTTGATGGCAATCTTCTTTTTTGTCGTCGGCCTGGAGTTAAAGCGAGAGTTCCTGGTTGGTGAACTTTCAGATATTAAACAAGCCGCCTTACCTATCATTGCTGCCATCGGTGGCATGGTCATGCCAGCGTTGACGTTTCTCGCCTTTAATCATGGCACTGATGCCGTACCAGGTTGGGGAATCCCCATGGCGACAGATATCGCGTTTGCTGTCGGCGTGCTGGCATTACTGGCCTACCGGGTGCCAAAGACCCTCATCACCTTTTTAGTCGCGCTTGCCATTGCCGATGACCTCGGTGCGGTATTAGTCATCGCTTTTTTCTACACGCAACATCTCTCAATTTCATGGTTACTCATTGCCGCCAGCCTGGTGCTCGTCTTAATCACCTTGAATTTCGCCGGTGTGCGTAAAGTCAGCCCCTATTTTGTTGTTGCTGTTTTCCTCTGGTACGCCCTGTTTCAATCAGGCGTCCATGCCACATTGGCTGGGGTATTAGGCGCATTTACAGTCCCGGCCAGGTCCAGATATAACCTGGATAAATTTGCCGCAAACCTTCAAGATTTAGTGACTCGATTTAACGAAAGCCGCACTGACCATGACACCGTCATGACCAATGACCGCCTCTATATGCTGGCTGAAGAAGTAGAACAAAACGCAAACAAGGTACAAACGCCTTTGCAGCGTTTAGAGCATGTGTGGCACTTGCCGGTCGCTTTTCTCATCATCCCCTTGTTTGCCATCATTAACGCTGGCATCAGCATCGATGTGTCTACGTTTGGCGCAACATTCTCTCACCCGGTGTTTCTGGGCGTATTCCTAGGCTTGGCGCTGGGCAAGCTGGTAGGCATTTCCGGTGCCTGCTGGATAGCGATAAAACTCAAACTCGGTCAACTGCCCACAGGCACGACGTTCTCGCAGATTGTGGCCGTTTCCATTCTTGGTGGCATCGGATTCACCATGTCCATTTTTATCGCTGAATTAGCGTTTAAGGGCAGTCCGGAATATTTATTAATGTCAAAAACTGGCGTGCTGGCAGCCTCCATCATCGCAGGCATCGTCGGCTATTCTGTGTTGCGGTTTTTGGGCAGACATATTCCAAAACCTGCTGTCTAAATTCGCTCCTGGCTTTGGAAAAGATCATGATGCAAGACCGCTTGCGCAGCCAATGGTGCACTGGCAAATGCCTGACAGCACTCCCAAAGCCCTAGTGATAAAGCGGATAAGCGAGGAACACTGATGCCAATGACCACTCTCCCACGTGCAGACCGGATGCGCGGCGCCCTCTGGGGCATGTTTGTTGGCGATGCCCTCGCCATGCCAGTGCACTGGTATTACAACATCGCCGCCCTGTGGCAAGACTTTGGCCAAATACGCGACTATCAAGCGCCCAAAGCCCATCACCCCAACTCGATTATGCCCCTGGCCAGCACCGGCAAGGCAGGCCGTGGCAACCAAGCGGGCGACATAGTCGGCAGCGTGATTTTAAAAGACAAAAAACAGTTTTGGGGGCTTCCCAACGGCCATTATCACCAAGGCATGCACGCAGGCGACAACACGCTCAACCTGTTATGTGCGCGGGTATTGTTGCGCTCGCTCACCGCCAACGGCCGCCATGACCCCGCTGACTTTTTGCAGGCCTATATTCGGTTTATGACCGAGCCCGACCAGCACAACGACACCTATGCTGAATCGTACCACCGTGATTTTTTTGCCAACTACGCCAAAGGCGTCGCCCCGGAAAAGTGTGCGGGCGACGAAGGCCACGATACGGCTTCCATCGGTGGCCTGGTCAATATTCCGCTGGTGGTCATGGCCAATGTAAAAACAAATGATCTAGCCGCCTGCAATCAAGCCGCGCTCACCCAGCAAAACCTCACGCATCGCTCAACAGAACTTGAACGGCATACACTGGCACTCAGCCAACTGTTGTTTGAAATTTTCAATTCGCCACAGCCAGATAATGAACAACTCTCCAGCGCCGTCGCCAGTCAGTTGGGCTTTCCGGCCGCCAAAGTGGTGGAGCAAGTGCGCGCCAAGCAAGGCTCTGACCTCGATGTCATCGGCAAACTGTTAAGCCCCGCCTGCTACATCGACCAATCGTTTCCATCTGTGCTCTACCTCGCCACCCGCTATCACGACGACTTTGAAAGCGCACTCATCGCCAACACCAATGTCGGCGGGGATAACTGCCACCGCGGTGCCGTGCTGGGTGCGATTTTGGGTGCCTCCTTAGGGGTGAGTGCGATTCCAAAGCGTTGGATCAAAGGCCTCACCGCACACGATAACATTCACCAAGAGATTGAGCAGTTTGTGGCGCAGTTTGCCTAACATTTTTGACTAATCAGGTGATGAAAACCATGCTTGCCAGATTATTAGTACCCATTTTGATGCTGGGCAGCAGCCTGGCCTTTGCTGCCAATGACTTAAGCTTTATTGCCGAAGGCAAGTCATACAACGAGGTCAAGCAAACGCTCATAGATAACGGCTGGGCGCCAATTAAAAACACCAAGATTGATCGGTCTAGCCTATACGCACAAGAAATCTACGCCATGGGCCTCACAGAAGTCACCGATTGCATCTCGATGGAAATTGATGGCTGCACATTCTTGTACCAAAAAGGCAAACAACGGCTGGAAATCAAAACCATTACCAGGCAGTTAAGTGTGGAGTCTTTCCGTACTTACAGGAAAAATGCGCGGTAAATGTTGAAGGCAATTGTTTTTATGTAGGGCGCACCCGCTCACGGCGCGCCGTATATGAAATGAACCATGCGGTGGTCTGTAAGCGAGACCGCCCTACCGCGTTGGCATAAAATCATCGCTCACCGTCAAGTTAGCATTAAAAAAGCTATCCCAGGTTTCAGCAATCGGCGTGATAATGCGCTCGTTACCAAGTGCACGCACGTTCACCAGTTTCACATCCTCTGGCAAGCGCATTTCAGCAGGCAGGCGTACAGCTTGCGTGCGATTATTAATAAACACAGTGCTTATAGCCATCGTTCATCCCTCTCGTCAAAACGCATGTAGCATTAGCGTATAGCAAGAAAAATATAGTTGCAAACCTGCTTGGGAGCCGCATGAAAGAATAGCGACCTGATCACGTCGCATGCGTCTTTATGGTAATAAAAACGCGGAGATGTGGCTTGGCTTACAAGAATGTGAGACCTGCTTAATTCAAAGCGCATTAAACTGTGCGGCAGTCAAAATAGAGATGCCTTGAAAAGGATGCAACACCAGCAAATCGGCATCACCACTAATAATGATGGACGCACCACCATTCACGGCGACTTCTAGAAATTGATTGTCTTTCGGATCACGGCAGGCATTCACAGGGTAGACAATATGCACACGTTCATACATGCGGCTAAACAGTCTAAAAAAAGCCTGCCTATCCTCCAGTGAAATATAGCGGTCAAACTTTGGGCGAGATAATACGTCCGCCAGTTCATTGAGCGTAGATTCAGACACCAGCAATACGCCTCGCTCAAAAGCTTTACGCACGGCAATTGATGAAACGCTGTTCGGTAACAGCAAATAACTGATCAGAGTATTGGTGTCACAGACGATCCGTAACGCCTCACTCATTGGTCAGCAACTCGGCTAATTTGTCCTCGGTTAAGCCGTTTGCTTCCGCCTGCTGCCCCACTCGGTCACAAAACGATTGAAACTCAGCCAGATTCAACCCGCGCAAGCGTTGATATTCAGCGGGCGAAAGCACAATCGCCACATCGCGATTTTGGCGACGAATCGTCACTGGCTCACGTTGTGCCGTATCAATTAAAGCCGCCATATTTTGTTTAGCATCTGTTGCAGAAACATATTGCATACTCACCCTCCTGTTTTCCAAATAATAGTACAAAATGTCTATTTTGTACATTTTGTGCAAAATTACTCACCAGCTCTCAGCCCCAGCCTAAATACCTGTAAGGGATAGCTCAGTGACACGACCAATCCACTCCAGCCAATTGAGTGAGTCGAGTCATGAAAAAACAATCTCTGCTAACCGCTGTATGCGCAATCGTGTTTGCGTCAAACGCCCTCGCACAACCACAATGCAGCGCCGTCAGCGGGCCGCAAACCAATGCGCTGGTTGAGCTCTATACCTCAGAAGGATGCAGCAGTTGCCCACCCGCCGACCAGTGGTTAAGCCGTTTAAAAAATCAAAGCAACCCGATTGGCAACATCGTGCCCATCGCCTTGCATGTGGATTATTGGGATTACATTGGCTGGAAAGACAACTTTGCCAACCCAGAATTTGCCAAACGGCAACGTGAAATGGCCACCTTAGGTCGTGCACGTGGCGTATATACCCCGCAACTCGCCATCAATGGTCAAGATACGCGCAGTTGGTTAAGTGATGCGCGCTTTAAAAGTGAAGTGGCCAGCATCAACCGTATGCCAGCCAAAGCCGAGATTCGCCTTGCAGCCAACGCGACAACAACCAGGTCAGTGCAAGTTTCCACCAATATCAAAACCGCTGATGCCGGGCCATTCGTCTATTACCTCGCACTACAAGAAAATAATCTGCAATCCACCGTCAATGCAGGTGAAAACCGTGGCGAGCTGTTGCGCCATGATTATGTCGTACGTCAGTGGTTAGGGCCGTTTAAGGTAGGGGCTGATGGAAAAATAAGTGCTAGTCATGAGATTCAACTTCAACCAGCTTGGAAGCAGCGTGATATTAGCGTGGTTGCGTTTGTGCAGAACTCAGGAACAGGGGAGATTTTGCAGACATTGGCATTAGGGTTGTGTGAATATTAACTTTCACTCTGCTTCTAGTATTGAAATTAATCACCTGGCGGATGGCAAGAGAGATTGCCCCAAACCTGTTAATAACGAGTAATAGGTTAATCCGCAATAAATCCTTTTTGGGATAACTTGCGAATAAAGTCATGGGTAAAGTAGTTAAGGGGTGTTTTCGAACCCTCAAAATTAACGCCTACCAGCGTGTATTTTTCTTCTATCCCTTTTCCAATAATCATCGTGTCACCCCCCTGCTGATTTTTACCGTAGTGCACTGCGTTATATGCCAATTTTAGATAAATAGTATTCTCAGAAGCGTTTTTGATATGGCTAATTCTGACTTGAATCAGTCCATCGACTCTTTTCTGCGCAAACTGCTGTGCTATAAAAGTGTTGGAATCAATCGTAGAATTTAAATTTACCGCGGCTTCAGCATCCGTGTGATGTTCTTGTTCAATCTCAGTCTCTAGATACTCTGCTAACTTTTTAGAGGTGTCCAGCCAAGTCGCTCTCACTTTTTGGTCCTTAGGATCATCGTAGATGGGATTAAAACCTTCACCCGCCATAATCAGGATACCCAGTTTGTTTTTATCTGAATTAGCTAAACTCTCTGGAAGAGATGAACACCCCACCAATGCTAAGGCAGAAATGACAAAGCCCAATGTGAGTGATTTTAAAATTGTTTTCATAATTGGCTCCCAATACTAATCAAAAAGTCACGATTTGCGCCCGATCAATTAGGCTGATCTTCTATGAATGGGTAGGTTGATTGAATTTGCTTTGAATTCGTTTTAATTTCGATCTTGCCTTCTTTAGCAGTTTCGAAAATTATCGACATCCGCGTATCCGTTTCACTATGTTGGAATATCTGAGCCTTTGTATCGTAAAGCATCATTCCACTTCCATCACCTACCGTAGTAGCTTTGAAAGGACCATTCGGCACAATAAAATCCATGGAATAAGTTTGGGAAATTCGGGCAATACCGTTATCGATAGCCAGTAACTTATTATCAATATGCATTTTAACGTCAATAACGACTATGCTACCGATAGGCACTTTGAGTGAAATTTCTTGAGGAGTGCTTTTGCCCAGTGATATCTTCAGTGTTTCAACACTTGTAATTTGTGACATGGTTGAGGACGCTATTTTTTGAACTAGCTGAGCAAGCTCGGGTGGCAATTCTTTCATGCCGGAGATTTTGACTGACTCTTCTAATATTTGTCCGGAAGCGTTAATTGAGGCTGAAACGTGCATGCCTTTAACATCAATCGGTTGCTGAACCAGTGTATCTTTACCAGATTGATCCTTTCTATATGTTTCCTTTTCCAGAAAGCTCAATTCCAATGGATATGTCTGGTCTGCTTGCACGCTACCCGTATTTATTCGAATCTTATTCTTCGTGACAAGGTGTTGGATTTTAGGCTCCATGGTTAGCTTGCCTTTAGAGTTCGCAATGATTCCACGGTCTTCGAGTACTTGTAATGAATTCACTGATTCATTCGTAGACTCGGAGATAAAGTCGGTATTTGGATTTATCCTATATCGAAGCTCAATCTCTTCGGTTTCTGCTTTCAGCGCCTGAGAAGTAAAAATAAAGAGTACTAAATTAAAACCAATCAGATTGCGCATAAAAAATGAAGTTATTTTTCTTAGAAAAGAATTGATAAAAGAATGACTACTGAAAAAATCAGAAAGCAGACTGATAAGGCCCAAAAGATTACATAAAACCTGTAATTTCTTGGTCGCTCAAATACATCTCCAACCACTGGTGGAATTTTGGCGTTAGCCATTACCCAGTAGTGCCAGTAAATTGGATTCAGCGGGAAAGTCGTTAGTTTGACTCTTGCTAATAGCGCAGAAATTACCAAACATACAATACACAAGGCGATATAAAGCCAAAAAAACCTCATGTCATCGGGGATAACACCACCTCGAAGATAAGTAGGTCGATAAGATGAGTGAATATGCATCTATGACCCCGGTGTATGGATTAACTGCTTTATTAGAGAAGCTTACTATTTTGACAACCGGAACTTACGCACTCTCGAATGCGGTCTTGCAAAAACTGGGAGCGTTTTATGGTGATACTGGAGGCGCAATTCAGATTTACGAAGAAAGCTTCACCATCGCGCTTGGAGCAACTACTATTTCTTTCCGACATCCATGAAAGTTGGCCTGACTTTAAAGCCTTTTTACCATCAGAGTCCAATTTTGAATTTAGCTTTTTGAAGTTTTCATTCAACTCTTTATCTGCTTCTTGGTAAACCTTATTTAGGCAATACAAACCGTCGAAATCATCTCTTGGTTTATCACAAGCGGAGTTAGCAAATGCAGCGCCTGAAATACAGAGTAATAGAAATGTTGTTATTATTTTCATGATGACCCCAATGATAATTTTTTGTTAGAAATTTAAAAAATCATACTACTGTTAGATCATGAAGTATTTATTAACGAAGACTAATACGTACTCTGACCCCAACTATTCATTTTTAAAGGAGCTAACTCATGGGCACCAATAGCAAATACGCGTTACGCATTCCCACATCGCTCAAACAATCAGTCGAGCAAGTGGCTCAACAAGATGGCACCTCAATTAACCAGTTCATAGTCTGCGCCGTGGCTGAAAAATTAGCAGCCATGAAAACCGCCGACTACTTTACCGAGCGCGCAAAAAATGGCAACGTTCAAGCCGCATTAGACTTACTCAACAGACAAAGCGGACTTCCACCACAAGTTGGAGATGAAATTTTGGAATAATAAAAAAGCCGCGATCTGCGGCTTTAGTATATTTAGAATATGTGACTTTGAAAGACCTAACCCCGAAGTTTTTCCGCTGACCCCAACTATCCGTGATTAATTACCCGCGTTGAGGAAAAACGCCTGAAACGCAAAGACAATAAACCATATTGGGCATTGGCGCCTTGTCACGCAAATCAGGCAATGCAAAACTCGCTTTGCCATCACCGCCATACTTGTTACCCAGTAAGGCAAACAGGGCCATATACTGCGCAATCGGCACTTCCCTGCCATCACATATCAACCAGCCAACAGGTGCAAAATCCAATGCAAATAGCTGAATCTGGCTGAGAATCGGGTCGGTTGATTGCACGACAACCTGCGCCGATTCCGGCTTTTCAGCCACGGTTTCTACAGGGCTAGCAACAGGTTTGGCGCAACCAAATAAACAGCAAACTATTTTTCTGAGCATTTTATTCCCCCTCATTTGTTAAATTAATTATTAGAATTGACGGCATTTCAATCTGCCAAAATCATGCAACCTAGCAGGCTTTTCTGGCAATGTCAGAGTGCATGACTCCAGCATGATTGTCAAACAGCTTTTAAAGCGATGAAGGTAAGCAAAAGAAGAGTATCAATACACCGTCACTGCGGGTGGAGACCATGGTGAGTTGTGCGCTATGACGATGTTTTGCGCAACTGGTTAGAGGCTTTTAAGCTTGGGAGAAGTTGTAGTTAGTAACTTGAGGGTTTTGAAAATAATCTGCGGCATGATTGTCAAATCAATGGAGTCTGACCCCAAGAGTTGTTTGATTTATGGCGTGGTGAAGTCAGGCAAGCCTTTTGATGCAGAAATTTCGCTCAAGGGGCTTGCAATTCAAGACGGTATCTGACCCGAAGGTTCCGATATTAAGACTCATCAGTGTGAATGTATTTGCCAAGCGTAACCTGATCGCACTACTCAAACCTGAGCCGCCGCCACAACCGCTGGGCTTTGTTCAGGGGATATTATGCTAGGCTAGGAATTGTGGGACAGCAGTGTGTCCGACCCCATTGATTTATAGGCATTGGCGTTAGGGTTGTATGAAGATTAATTTACCCTTACCCCAATTATTGCTAAGAATCCTTATTTCAACCTTTCTTTAACTTCAAAAATATAAGCTAGGTGGTGACCGTTCTTCCAGTTTTTTAATTCATGCTGTTTCTCAGCGAAATTAATAGCTAATTTCCCTATTTCTATAGTTGCTCCTACCGCCAAACCTGATAATGGACCCCCAAAAATAGCTGCTAGTAAGCTTGCACCTAATGTAGCTTGTAAATTTCTAGAGTCTAACAACAATGAAAGGCTGGAGCTAAAAGTATTAAATCCATAATTTTTGCATGTTTGCTCATAATCAAAAATTTGCTGGGACAAATCGTCTTCAATAAATTGAAGTGAACAATCTTGATAGTCTTTTGTAAGAAATAATTTTAATCGTTTAAGTTTTTGATGAGATCTTTCATCCTTCCTAATTTCAATAATTTGCTCCCATTCTGTGTTGGCAGTATCTATCAATTGTATGTTAGCAAGGGTGACACTGGGATCTTTAAAAGGCATTGAGGAGCTATCTGAACAGAATTGCAATACGTCAAAATCCACTATTCCAACTGCAGAAGCATAGTCTTTGAATATTTTACGAATGGAGTCAGATCCGTTCAGAGTTACGTCGTTTAAATATGCTTCAATTATTTTCTTATAATTATTAGATAATTCGTCAACGGTTTTCTGCTCTTGAAAGTCGTACTTATGACTTAAATAGGGATTTCCATATGGCAAAATTTTTTGTGCAAATGGCATCCACGCACCATGTCTAATTTCTTCCATTACCCGATGAGCATGGGAAAAAGAATTTTTGGGTACGACAGTTTTATCAATTAAATTAACTAAGGCTCTAGAAGGTATTTCCTCGGCTGGATACCCCATCATCCAATCATTTGCTTCTTTAACACCTCTATCAGAGCCTAAATAAAGCGGTAGCACCCTGTCAAAGTATAATGCCGCTGATTTAAAGTTTTTGGCACAAATAACATTTGAGTCAGATTTATATTCACTAGGTCTCATATAGGGCAAATTTATTGATTTCAAAAGAAGTCTAGAGATTCTGACCTAATCAATACCCACTAATAAAATCAAGGAAGTCTAACCTCAGTGATTTTTATTTAAAGTTTAGGATGAGTTTATTTACTTTTTGGGGGTTGAACCGGCGGAGCAACTGGGGCAGGTCTAGGTACATGATTTTTTCTATCATCAGAGCAAGTAGTGTAATTCATAGCAACTCCGTCATTAGATTTTTGTGTTTCCCTTAACTCAGAAACTCCCTTGTACCCAAGTACACCTGCAATTAAAAAACAGCTGAAAGCTGCATATGCAAATAATAATATCCAACTTGTATTTCTTACTCGTCGATCATCTCTATTACTCAACTCATCAAAATCAATTCGTCCCTCATAAAACTGAATAACATCTGAATGCCATCTTTGTTGTAAATAACTAATTACATGATAACGAGCAAAGTTTAGAAAACCAATAAAAACAATTCCTAAAAATAAAACGAAAAGCACGCTCCATGTCCATTGTTGTTTCCGTAACTCTTCGGATGTTCCCAAAAAAGCCAACATAGCGATACATCCACCGCCATTAATTACAAATAAAAATTTTACACCGTCAGATATTACAGAAAGTATGAGGTTATTTAATTGGTCCCATCTTTCATTATTACTTTTTACATACTCTTTGATTATGTGAGGGGGAGTTTCAGAGTTGTATTTCATAAGTTATGTCTTATCATTCATGAGTTTTGAGACGTATCTAAATGAAAGCCTTGAATTGCCAAAGGACATCAATGTCAACAAATGTGGGTTCACAGATAAATTGCAAATGACGTGTATTTATAATCAAACACTTACCAATTCATGCAACAGCAAAAGTTGCAAATATCATCAGAAATTTATGCATAAGTTGCAAACGGATTTTTCAGCTAGCAATTAGCAATTACAGCGCGAAGTGCATCGGCAATATCCCGGCGATTTAAAGTAGTGTAATACCCATCTTTTTCAATCAACTCAAAATCCATAGCTCCACACCATCTATTAATTCGACCATACCCAGGCGCACGCGGGACCATGCCGTCCTTGCCAGGTGCGCAGTGCTTTGCAAGGTTAATGCGGATTAACTCAGTCATTCGGTACACGGGGCTTAACAACTCCCAGACTTCTGTAATTCGTTTTCGATAGTCTTCATCTTGATTGAATCTTTGCAGCTGCTTTTTTCGGGTTTCGATTGTGATGTTCAAGGTTTCATCGCTAGACATGCTATCCACCTTTAAGTCGATACAACTGTTTTGGAAGAGCTTTTCAAACTGAAATTTACGGTCGCGCCACATTCTTAGCACTTCGTATAAGCCATAGATCCACATCTGAGATAATGCGGATACAGCCATTGAAGTTTCGATAGGCGTTCGCTCTGTCTCATGATATTCGGTTACTAGCTCGTACTCTAGTTGCGTGATTACGCTATCAGCTACACCGACATTGATAGCCTGCATTCCCAGATAAATATCATCCTTAAAGAATGGAAGGCGTTTAAGCCCCATAGTAATGATACTAAAATCGAGCTGGTCCCAGAAAACGTATGGCACCTCGTCGCGTTCTGCTTCATATTGATATTGGTCAGTCACATTGATTTGTTTCAATTCATTGATGGAGTTAGGATGTTGGCACAAAATCCATTTAATCGTGTGGATACCTTTGTTATGTGAAGAAATTTAAAAACAGGGTGATTGAAATAGTGAATATCAAAGAGAAAACCAAGCTCATCATCGATGAAGAACTGCTGAATGCAGGACTCAACCTCACTTGGGATATCAATGAATTACATTTTCACAAAGATTCTAGTTCTATAATTGAACAAACAAGCAGCGATGGTCGCCTGTCAAAAGCTCTTATTAACCATTTCTTTCCCTCAAAAGTGACCTCATCCGTTTTGGCACACTACACAAGTTTGGAAAAATTTGAATCAATCATATCTACTAGAACTATTCGACTAAATTGCTTATTAAATAAATTGGGAGAAGCTGAATTTAGGACTTTTTCAGAAGATTATGGGTTAGCGGGCCACTATGACGAGAATGGACGTGCGATTGATGAAGTATTAATGGAACAGATATTTTTTTGCTCATTCACGAATTTACAACCTAAAAATGAAGATTTACTTTGGAGCGTTTTCGGAAAACAAAATCAAGGAGTTAAGCTTCAATTTGAAATTACTGTAAATCGAGATCGATCTGAGTTGAGGCCTATGAAATACAGTTCCAAAATTGACCTTGGAAAATCCTTGTTCAAAACTATTGCAACTCGCCTGAAACAAGAATGCAACAGAGATTTTGTTCTAAGAGGTATTAGCAGAATTGGTGCATTCTACCTTCCTGTGGACCGAGGTTTGGAGTCTGAAGAAGAGACTAGATTGTTAGTTAAAACTTGGGGTTCAGGTACTGGTCATGACTTGATTGTGAATAAAGGAAGTTCATCATACTTTCCCATACCAATTGATGATCTCGAAAATGACTTTTGCCATATAAAACTAGTTTCGGTTGTGGTTGGCCGGTTATGCTCGACTCAAGATGTGGCAACCTTACTACAGAAAAATGGATTCGGACACGTTCCCTTATTAAAGACTGAATAGTTTAAATCGGGTTATGACGGATTGAATCTTAATGAGTAACGAAGACATGAACATCAATGCTCGTCGCTTTTTTGAAAGTAGATGTATTTCTACTGAGATGGGCCTAAACAAGTTTGTCTTAGAAGCCGCAGAGATCATTGAACTTACGAATAACGAAGTAAATAAATTAGTTGGAGAAAACATTGATCGGTTGAACGATGAAACCGTGTGGAGCATTGTTCATGACATGTACGAAAAGTGCTATGAGTTCACTGGTGGTGCATTGGCGACATTCATAATTAGTCACATAGCTTCCGCTGAAGCACTTTGCAGAACAGCTGTAGAGTCTGCTGTAAATCTTCAGTATGTCACTATAGGAGATGACATTGGAAATGTATTAGGTTACTTGCGTGAATATATAGCTACAGAAAGAAAACAGAATCGGGCTTGGCTCAATAGTGTCGAGAAGCCCGGCAACTCTGAACATATAAAGAAATACCACCGAGATCTCATTACCAATAAAGATAGAAGCTTGGATTCCTATGAAAGCAGTCTTAGAATTGCTTTTGCAATTTCCGGAATAGATTACGATGAATATCCAGGCTCATGGCCTAATATTTTTGAACGGTTCTCAAAAATTGGAAATGAAATTGCGTATAGGACTGTTTATGCAGCCCTATGTTCACAAGCTCATAATGATCCAGAAGATATATTAAATAACCTGATAGCCAGAGCCAGTTCAAATACTACTTCTGAGAAAGCGGTTCAAATTGAAACATATGCTTTTTCATTGAATATGGTGCTGACAAGCATGATGTTCTACATTGAAGCTTCAGCTTTATACCTAGGGAAGTACAACATCGAAGTTGCGAAAACCTTTAATCCCCTCTTTGAAAGAGCAAGTACTTTAACACTTGAATTACAAACGAGTTCGAGATTAACAGTAGCATCGCTCTTAGCAGAATAGTCAGCTTCGACTCTAGCCAGATTTTGTTGCAGAGGTTTAAATCGACCCTTTCCTTTAAAAAGTATTTTCAGCTACCCCAATTAGTCAGGCTTAGTATTTAGTAAACTTTCCATATCCATTCGATAGTCTCTATAGGTTCGCCAACCTAGGATAAAGGTTATATTATCTGCGAGGCTTAATATGTTTGGCCTTCTTAAGTCTAGTGCGGGATCTGCAATATCTGGATGTCCAGGCACTTCGGCTAATTTAGAAAAAATTGCAGTATTCGCTGCGCTTAATTTAGCATCATTGTAGTGAGTATGTTGATTTCTTCCAGCGTAAATGATTAAACCAATCGGAAGCCCTTTAACCTCTCTGCCAATACAAAATTTACGTATCGCTTTTGAGTCTCCAATAATTGGCAAAAGATTTTCCGGCACATGATCTAGTGCTGAAAAACATTCAATAGCTTTAGCGGCAATTTGAAGAACTGCTCCACAAAGAGTAGCCATTGCAAATGACTCTTCAAAAAACTTTTTTTGTGCTTCGATAGAGGCGTTCAGAGCATCTTGATTTTTTTCCGCCCATTGATTGAAATTCTTTTCAGCTTCCTGTTTGTTTGCCCCACCACCAACGTAAATTGCTCCTTTAATGGGTGCCAATATCTTTTTATAGTACTCAATTCCATCAAAAATATTTTTAACGGCGGATTCAGTTTTATCTAGGTAGGTAATAAAGTCTTGCATGAATGTGCAGAATCTAACGGATGAAAGATAGTAAAGTGCAAAGTATTTTAGACAAAATGCAATATCGGCACTAGGCATGCTGAGCGAGATAATCGCAACTGACTTCATTAAATAACTAGTTTAAACAGCTCCGCCATAACTGATCGCACTTAGCATTTTCTGAACCTCAATAAATCCAGAGGATGATTCGGCCACAGCGATCGGAGCGGCTCCTAACAAGGCATGGTATTGATTGAGCCAAGACTCTGCCGCCGACTCGGAACCAAAGGTATCAATCGCTAAAGATCGAATCTTTGCCAGATTTTGTGCAGGATTAGATTCAATAGTCATAGAAACCTCAACGGCACAATACGTAACCACTCACCCAAAACGTCTTTGAGGCAATGCTGGCAAATGTCGACTGAAATTCTATTGCCATCCCCAAAAATCGAGCAATACCCGCCCACTCGATCAATTGAGAGGAGTTCCTCAGCCTCTCCATCATGAGCCTCGGCCTCACGGCCACAACGATCACAAACGTAGCCAGATATTTCCGGAACCACTTTTTCTCGAAATTTTTTCATCATGACGCTCCTTCAACTATTGGAATAAATCATGCTCGATTGACAGAATACTCTTGCATACTAGATTGGTTAAATCCAACCAAAGACTCTTCGATCACATATATCCCGTAGTCCGTAGAGTAAGCCTCAAGCGCATTCGCCTTGATCAAGCTTTTAACAACCTTGGCATCTACTCCCAAAATCTCGCTAGCATTTTCAGATGAAACCATGCCAGAGAATTTTTGCGCTAGGCTAGAAATGGTCTCATCAATTTGTGAGCGCTTGAACAGCAAATCTCCAGGCTTATCGCCAGCGATGCCAGCAGGCAGAATCTCTCGAACTCTGATGGCTTCAATCAATGCCGCCTTGATAACCGATGGCCCCAGCTTCTTAAGCATAATCTGCTTTAAACTGATGTAGCGAATATCTTGTGGTGAATTGGAAATAAACTCCACACCGTCCACTAACTCACTTCTCAACCGCTCTACATCCCGCTCATGAAATAGCTTCATTGGATTGGTCATGAAGTGTTCCTGGTAATACCCTTTTTGACGATATACATTCAAAATGGCCACAGGCAAATCCAAACGTTCCGCAGCCTCTTTAATTGTGAGGCTTTGGCCTGCAGAAAATTCAAACACCAACTGCTCAGTGACCTCAAACAGTGCCTGCCCTTTGGCGTTGACTGCATGTACAGGAATCAGGCCTGCAGCCACCATTTTTCGTAATGTGGCAGGCTGCTTGCTCAATGCCTGCGCCAGTCCATAAATCCCAACGATATTAGATGCGCCACCTTGTTGGAGTTTAGGGTGGATCAGCGCTTTACGCCACTGGCTTTGGCCAAACACAACAAAGGCCTGGTGCATAAATGCCACTTCATCCTTGGGTAGCCCATTCTTAAACAAGGTTTCATAGATGGGCAGAAACTGCTTACGCAGCCCTGTGCTTGCCATATCGGCCTGTGGTCCCTGCGTTTCCTCCAGATATTTGTGAAAACCCCGAGGCCAGTTCGTAAAGATGCTGGCCGCCAAAGTGACTGTAGCCATTACGTCGCTATTGGGTTGCGCATCAGCTGAACGTCCCTCTAGCCGGTACAACAAACTCAGCATTGTGTTTAGCGACAATTTAGCTATCGCCTCGACAGGAAATCCTAAGGGCTCAAGCAGGGAGCGGTTCAGATCCTGATTTTCCAGTTTGGCTTTGAGGATATGCATCAACCCAACCACCGCATGATTTGTCACCTCGCGAGCCTTTGCATGCTTAAAATCATAGCCACATTGACATTTGGAGAGTCCTGGTCGAAAGACATCCAGCCCTTTACCGCAGCTTGGACATTCTTCGATGGTTTCAATCTTATGTTCAGGGCAGACAACAGCATACTTGAGCTCAGTAAAACTGGAGATATAACCCTTCTCAGCGATACAACAAGGACAGACTCTCGTGTGCTTGGAGCGCAGATACAAACTTGGAATGCGGTGGCCTGAAAGGACCTGATAGCGACTATGCTTGGTTTTCTCAGAGAGGAAGTCAAACTCTGACAGATCACTGCCTACCAACCGCTTTAATTTTTCAGGGTCAGGCGTTGCCGAACGGATTTCGTTCTCAGTCATTCCGGCATGCCGGAGCATGCCGTGAATGGAACGATAACCGTTAGCCTCAGCCACTCTCAAAATATAGCCCTTATAGCTTTCAAAAGGCATAGGTTGAGGTGTGACCACTAATGGCTGAACGTTATCAAACATCAATTGTACAAACCTCCTTTCGGCGTTAATAATGCGCCTTTGGTATTGAGCTCGCGCATGCGTAAACTCTCCAGGTCAGCAGCCGAAAGACCAATCCTTGCAACCTGATCCATGAGCGCTTTGGTGGGAGTAGGATCGAACGATGATGCAAACGGGTTATGCGCAAACGAAACACCCTCTAGCCATATAGCGTTACTGAAAGCCTCCTCCAGATGTCGCATGGTGATTTCGGTTCTATCCTCCTCGATGGCATCACATACCGCCTGTTTGAGAATCTTGACGACATAACCAATCAAACCGCCGGACGCGCAGAAAAACCGGAAGGCAATATTCTCATTACCGATCGCAGGCAGTTTGAAGCCTCTCAACCCAGACTTAAACCCCATTAGAATCCTGATGAACTCATACTGAGAGTCCTTATTCGACCAGTTGTAACGCTGCATTTTGATAACACCCAGCATACGACCACTCAACTGTTCGTTCTGGTTAATCACGTTAATGGAAGTTGGCAGACCAACGACGACCAAAAAGATCTTGGTTTCCTCCAGCAGGTTCTTCAGGAAATCAGACAGGTGATGCTGAACCTTACGCGAACCTCGATCATAAAAATGCTGAAACTCTTCAATCACCAGTAACGTGGTACCGGCCTGTTTCAGCAGTAGCTTCAGTCGCTCTGTTTTCGTGATCTCGGTTTCACGGCCAGTCTTGACGCGGTCACCAATCGCATACAGCATCGCGTCCACGAATCCTTTGACAGTCGGTTTGGCTGGGGTGGTGACTTTGAGAATGGGGACCCGCAAGCCTTCTTGAGTGCGATCTTCTTTATGCTTGAGCATAAGAGCATCAATCACTCTGGACTTACCGCTGCGAGACTCTCCAACCACCGCAATCCCGAGTGGCTCAAACGCACCGACAGAATTATTGAAATGCTGCTCAAGGCGTGTTGAGGCACGCATAAAGGTTGAACTCTGTATCAACATCTCATCAATACAATTACGGATATTTTTTTGGTTCATAGTTTGTGTATTCATTTACGACGCTCCTGTACGATTGCGGAAAAACCTTCAACTTCATTTAGGGATAAAGACATCATCATGGCATCCGGCATCAACTCAGCCTCAGCTTCGTGATACTGCTCGACGATGTGTTGGGTACGCTTTTGATCTTCAATCAGACGACCCCGTTTGGCTCGCAGCCTTGCGCTGGTCTTTTTAAAACCAACCTCAGCCATCACCATTTCGTGGATGTCTTTGGAAGCACGCATCCATCCTTTTTCGTTATCCTGGCCGATTCTGTTTTTGGCATACTTGCGATAAAGCTTGTGCTGCCAAAGCGATAAGCCTTGGGCGTATGCCTGATTCAGCGCAGGCACCGCGACATAGTTACCATCCACTGGATGCTTGATATGCACTTGGCCAAGATTGCCCTCATCAACTAAGACTTCGACCGTCAATTTGTCGCCACACTGCTTACGCCAGAGGATCATTTCCTGTGAGTTGTAGAGCAGGTTATTCACCTGAATACCCTTATGCGTGAGAGAGCACTCATCGCGTCTGCCCAACAACATGTCGATGACTTCAAGATTGGTGGCGACTGGCGTATTACTGAGTGAGTCAGCATTTCGCCAAGCATCCGCCGGTTTCACCCTTTCCAGACCTGCGTGAGGCTTCTGGTGGTAATAGTCAGCAATCCACTTGAAAACGATTTCCTTGAATTTTTCATAGCGAATCACGGCATGTTTCTCTGGGTCGTAATCCTCTTTCTCAAAGATGTTGCTGAACGTAGTCCCAGGGTTACCATGACTGATACCATCGTTGATCGTTCTCATAAAACGCTCAACACTGCCCTTGTACCAGGGAGACTTACGAGGTGTATATTTGATCTCGATATCAAACTGATAGCAGGCCTTTTCAAAGCTATCGCTGTGAAACTCCATTCCGTTATCCACCACCAGTGTTTTCATCACACCAAACGCCTCCCAGGCATTTTTAATACTCGGGTATTCCGTTTGCAGAGAAAGCTTAGGTTTCAGCGCATGCTTCAAGCATCTGGCGACAGACAGATAACTAGGCGACTCGAAACCGATATAAATACCCAAGATGCAACGGGTATGCTTATCAATACAAACCGTGAGCCACGGCCGCCCCAGTGGAATACCAGCGTCATCCACCACAAAGATATCCAGTTGGGTGTGATCAATCTCAGCCACCTCTAGCCGCTGATTGGTCTCGATATGGTTGAGCTTGCCGCGATACATTCTGCGCGCGACAGTCGCCCCGCGACGGGCAACATCTCGGTCAAAGGCCGGGATTTGATCAATTAAACGCTTCACCAGCCGCGCAGATGGGAGAGGTAACTTGCCACTTTGCATCGCCCATTGATTGCGCTCCTGAATATCCGCTGTGGCCAACTCCAGAATTCTTGTTTGGGTTGGGCGTGATGTGGTCAGGTAGACGTTATCAATAAAACGCTCAACCACTTCAATCACTGCATCAGGATAGCGGTTGCGACGATTACCTTTGCGTTGATGCTGTTCCAAAAGAGCTTGAATATCCCGTGCCCCTTTCATGAACTTCAATACCCATCTTCGCACCGTGATCCAGTGGGGAATCGGCTGCGTCAAACTATGGGTATTCCAAAACTCCTGTAAGGCGGCTTGATACATTGCCTTGGTCGCGGGTAGACCCTCTACTGCTTTCACGCATCCACGTTTGAGCTTGGCAAGATCAAATCCTGCATCAGTGGTATCAATCAGCAGTGCTTTAGTAGGGGGTGTTTTGACAAACTTGTCACGCTCCAAAATAAAAGTCAGATCCCCGGACTCAAGCGCCAATAACATTTCATCCAACTTAGAAGTCTCAAGATAGCCCGTCTGTGAATCCTCAAGCTGCCATAGGGCTTCACCCACTTCACGCTTGAGCGTAGACACGCGTCCTTTGAACGAAATTACTGCACCTTTTTGGAAATAAGCGACGCCCATGTTCCTTCTCCTTCCGCATGTTGATAATTAACCCAGGCAACCAATGTTTCAGCTGTAATGGGCTTTGTAAGGTCAACGACTAGTAACCCTTCCAGAATCAGTTGGCACACGTACTGGTTGAGGTACGGGTTTTCAGAAGTACTCTGCAGAGAGCGCCATGGAATACCACCCATGCTCTGAAAAAGCCGACGAAGTTGCTCACGGGCCAACATAGGCATTTGAATCTTGCCATTGCGTTTGATGTACCAGGCGTTACTCAGAAACACCGGGTTATCAATCAACTCAGCAATCACTAGGTGGTACTGGAATCCGTGATTCGGCAACAGCTTTGTCAGCAGATCTGAGCGATCACGAATATGCTGATCCAGACCCGATAAGGTTTTAACCTCAATGAGGTGTTGACCACCATTGGTCTCAACATGGAAGTCAGGATAGTGGACATGGTCTTGCCCATTCATGACATACTGGATTTCGCAGGGCTGCGGTCTGAAGCTGATGACATGAGGGCTCATGTCCAGATACAGCATGCAGTTGCGCTCGTTTTCAGATTCGCACTGCAGACTGGTCTGCATTTTCCAGCTCGGGTATTTGAAGGTCACCCTAGCATTCGACCGCTTCACAACCTTGCGGCTTAACTCCCCAGGTGGGGCAAAAGCGATGCTCGTTACCGAGCAGTCTGATGGTATTAAATAACTCATAAAAGCCTCCTAGAAAAAATCTAGAGACGATCTAGTGAGCGAATTGAAGATGACATCAGCAAAACAGCCTGCTGAAACCACCTTTCCAGAAGAAATGCGAGACTACCCGCGTTAAGGCTCTTGACTAGCAGCTAACGTGTCGTAGAATAGAATCATCTGGTACACAAACAGATGTTCTTAAAAGCGACTCAAGTATTTGCACTACTTGGGTCGTTTTGCATTTCATGTCCGCAAAAGACATTCTTGGCTATATCAACTCTTCTGAACTAGTTCCTCTCTTGTTTACAACAACCGGATGGTTGCTGACCTTTTGAGACACCCTGCGTTTGGTTGCATTTAATGGGGGTCTCCATTTCAAACTAACCTAGGACTTTCAATAATCAAGACTGCACATTAGTATCAAGTTATTCATGTAAAATATGACACTATTAGCATAAAATGCCTTTAAATTCCTCTGTGTATACTCGGAATTCGCGATGGTCGAATCAAAATCAGTCAAAAAAAGATCAGTTGGCAGGCCAAAAAAGAACAAAGCCCTGCAGCAATTGAGAGTGCAGACCTGGTTTAACGCTGTTGCAGAGGCGAGTGGAAAAACGGCTTATGAATTAGAAAAGGAATTTGCACCGTCCACTGTGGACAGGGAAAACTTCAATAAACAACGTGCGAGACTTTGGGAGAAATACCGTCTTGGCAAGACAATGCCAACGATTAAGGAAAAGAAGGGTGGTAGAAAAGGAATTGCTCAATTAGTTGAAGAAAAATATCCTGGCACCATCCATTGGCTGACAGATGAGTTTTTTGACTTAGCCAACATGGAGAAAGAAATCACAATGAAGTTTGTCAGAGAGGTTTTTGAGTCACTTCCCCTCGAGATACGTAAACATATCATTCTCGAAAATGCAAACTCATCCACACTGTTCTGGCGAAAACAATTAATTTCAGAATCGGCGTTTTACGAAGGCTTGGTTAGAAACCCTTCGCCATATGGATTCATAGCATTACTGGCCTTATTGAGGGAGGCATTAATTTGTCAAAATGAACCAAGTTTCCATACCATCAAAAAGATGCTAATCAAAATTGAGGATGAAGACATCAAACACGGTCCCATTCGTTCCGGTATTTTTACAAAAATCATCCTCACGCCGATTCTGGTGCTTTACTAATAAGATGAAAATAATAAAAAGTGGAATTTATTATATCTAAGTAAGCCACATTAAAAACTATGGGTATGGCCACATGCTTCTGAAGAAGCACGGCATTAAGCTACATTTCGTGTTAGCCGATCAATCTAACAAATAATCTATAACCAGGCATATCTTACGGAAAATTGTATGATACAATTTTCCGTAAGATGAAGACACCATCCTCTTTAGTGCGGCGACTATTTCTGTTGGAAGCCATCCTTTTATGGGAAGGCAGGCTTAATAACGCCCGTCTACGTGAGATATTCGACCTAAAAGGGGTGCGCGCTAGCGAGTGGATTCGGGAATTTCGCGATCTTCATCCAGATTGGTTAGAGTGGGATAATGTCACTAAAAGCTATCACGCCACGGAGACAGCCTTCACAGCTGCGCCAAGGACTGCTAAAGGGCATCATAACGTTTCGGCATCCTTGAACCAGTATCTGGCCTTGGTCGGATTGCCATACGCTTCAACAGAGCCTTCCCTCCATAGAGGAGCATGGTCAGCTTATCCAAGTATCTCAGCTCCAACCCCTCGCATTTTTTCGTCGATAACAGAGGCTATTCGGTTACACCGGAGAATTGAGATCAGCTATATGTCCATGAGCGATCCAGAGCCACACAAGCGAATAATCTCACCACATAGCCTGGTACAGGCAGGCCGACGCTGGCACACCCGAGCGTTCAGTTCAGAACATCAACAGTTCAGAGACTATGCGCTTGGCCGTATCGTCTCGGCTGTATTGCTCGACGACGATTCAGAAAGGGATGAGATAGATGACGTAGCTTGGGTGACCTATGTGCAGGTGCGACTCGTTGCACATCCAGAGCTGACTGCTGCACAAGAGTCCGTGATCCGATTTGAATACTTCAACAACACTGCGGCGCGCACTGATACTTGCCGAGGGGCTCTGGTTAACTACTTCATCCAGGATATACGCGCGGCTACGGATATAAAGAAACAGAAGCCGCCTGAGTATCAACTGGCAATTTCGAATATCGAGGAGGTGCACCCATGGCTATTCCCTGGAACATAACGTCTCGAAATGGAGTAGGCTCGGCTGCTAACCTGTTATTCGAGCGCTTGCCTGAGAGAATCTTCGCACCACTGGCATCGCCAAACCGTCAGCGATACTGGGCGCTTTTATGCACTTTGCATGCCAACCGTTTTGGCCCGGATGCTCCCCTACCACCGAGCAAGGGGTTCGCAGTTAGGGAAATACTACAGGACATCCAAGATGAGTTGCTGAGTCAGGACTCTTGGGAAAATGAGGATGGTCAGCCGCTAGAGACGGATTTTTCGGTGCGAGCGCACATGATATTCAACCGCCTGTCCGATAGTGGTTGGTTTCGCATGGAATCATTTGGTCTTGAGAAGCGCGTCACGATGCGACCTGCTGTGAGCAAGTTTCTCACCTTTATGGTGTCTTTTGCTGAGACCGGCCCTGTATTCGTCTCTGGCAAAATTCGTTCCATAGAACTCAACATCCAGCAAGTGCTTGATGGACAGGCAGATGGCGACACGCTCTCTGAAACGGCAGATCAGGCGCGGAGTTTGATGGAACATGTGCGCAACACTGGCACCACCGTGCGCGACATCATGGACTCACTGTCGAAAGAAACCGCTACGGCACAATATGTGCGGCTCTTTTTCAATCAGTATATTGAAAACGTCTTCATTGGTGACTATCGAGAGCTTAGGACAAAGGAACATCCACTTTCTCGCCGACCACAAATCCTCCGAGCAGTGGGTGAAATTCAGGAATCCGAACAACATCGAGCGCGTCTGATTGGCTGGTATGAGTCCAGGCGCTGTGCGGGCGATCGACGCCGGGCAGAGATGCTATTTGAGCGGGATATACAGAGGTTGCAGGATTTACGTCGCATCGACGAGTATCTTGAGCGCCTTGATGACGAGATCCGGATGGCTAACCGTCGAGCTCTCGCTTACCTCGAATATCGGCTACGCTCCCTGAGACCAGTCGATCACATGGTAAAGCAAGCAATTGAAGCCGTGTTGTCATCCAATGCCCAAGGGCTAGGTGACCCCTTCCCTGTACGGGTGTTAGTTAGCGGAGAAGCTTTAGCAGAGCCGCGCAAACATATCGAGCGCCCAGCGCCCTCCAATCTACGTCGGCATGTGCCATCTGAAAGAGAGTTGGCAAAGTCTAGGGTGATGTTGCGTGCGCAGCAAGCACGGTCTGTCTCTGCACCTAAACTTGCTGAATATGTACGCTCGCAACTGGACTCAAAAGAACATTTGTCCAGCGAAAAACTGAATATGGAGTCCGTCAGCAATGTGCGCAACTTTCAGGCTCTGTCGTCCATCAGCATGGCTATGAGCGCCGACAGCAGGCGGCTAATGCTTTCGGCGATGACACTAGCCAAGGGTTTCCGCGTACGCTTTACAGGCACATTAGAAACCCAGGGGAATGGAATTTCCGGCCGTCCCTTCATCGTTGAATCAAGAAAAGCCACTGCCGGATCTTCGGAGTCAAAAAAATGAGTCACTACTGGGATAATCTTTCCGCCCGCACCAATGGGCAACATACGTCGGAGGAGTTCGAGTCTGCAGCTTACCGACTTGTCGTAGAACAGGTCATTTATTATGCGGACCGTCATAGCCGCGCCACTTATTGGCTGATCGAGGGCTTCGAACGTGACTTCAGGGAAGCCCTCGCCCCACTGGGCATCACACTAGATGTCAACCGACAGTTGCGCTATGTCTATGCCAAGCCCCAGTACGCAAAGGCTGGCACGGCATCCGTGGCTCAGACTTTGCTCGCCCTCGTGCTGCGAGCACTCTATGATGAAGGCGCACGGCTTGGCCAATTTACCGATGATGGCGAGGTCGTCTGTGACTTAGTAGAGCTTGAAGAGAAATATCGTTTAATGACTGGGCGCGAACTGCCAGGCAAAGGCGAATTTTCCGAGCTGATGCGAACTATGAAGCGATGGGGAATTGCCAAAAAGTCCGACGAAAGCTTGGTACAGAGGGGGGATTCCGATCAGACACTGCCTTACGCCGTCATCATCCGACCAGCAATCGCTGACATCCTCGGAGAAATGGCATTACTTCGCCTCGCCCAATGGAAGGAGTTAGATCATATGCCTCGAATTGAGGATACTGAGTCGGAAGACGATCATGAGGTGACTGAATGAAAAAACTGGAAAAAATCCGTTTAGTCCAATTTTTCCTGTTTGAGAGGGAAGAGATTTTGGTGGATGAAATCACCGGTATTTTCGGACCAAACGCCAGTGGCAAAAGCTCGATGCTAGACGCGGTTCAGATAGCCATGCTTGGAGCAAATACTCGCAATTTCGCCCTGAATGCTCAAGCAGATGAGGAGCAACGCACGTCACGCACGCTTCGCGCCTACTGCCTGGGGCAATACGGAGAAAATGCCGAGGATAGAGCGCGAGACCATGCCACAACGTATATCTCATTAATCTGGCGAGACACGGTAACAGGTGCTCCGTTGACAATGGGAGTGTGTATCGGCGCCTCTTCGGATCGTGATGGTCATGACGTCCTTGGCCGATATTTGTTGCCAGGAGTCGAACTTCAGATGAGCGATCACCTGGAAGTAGTCGACGGGCGGGAGCGGCCCCGCGAGTGGTCAAGTTTCCGTCATCAACTGCGCGATAAGGAAAAGATTACTGGAGAAGATTCGCTATACCCAGATACCCAACGCTATATTAAAGCTGTACTGCTGGCACTGCGTGGTTCGGGAAATGTCCCAGAAATGGAATCGTTTGTCAGAGCTTTTCGTTTCGCCTTACGCATGCGTTTCGACCGCACCGTCGATCATATCGTCCGAAACGATGTGCTGGAGTCGCGCCCGACCAATATTAGGAAGTTCCGCGAGGTCACCGATACTTTTCGGCAGCTCTCTCAACTTGTTGCCGACATTGAGCGAAAAATCATCGATGGAAAAAAAGTAGAAGCCGAGTTCATTAAGGCGGCTGAGGAGTGCGGCCGCCTGGCAACATGGGATGTCATGAGTAAGATGACATCCTTAGAGATTGCAACAGAGGCCCACAATCAAGCCATCGACTCTAAAATGCAGGTCGAGGATGAGCAAAAGTCCAAGCGTGATGAGCTGAAGAGAGTGGAAGACGATATCTCTTCTGCTAGCCAGGAGGCGCTGCGATACCGGACCTTGAAGGAAGCTCATGGCGCACATAAAGATTATGGCGTCTTGCAGTCGAGAATTCAGGCTGACACGCAACTGGTACAGCAGAAAGAGAAGAGTCTTCGCAGCGAACTAAAGCTCGTTCAGAAGACTCTGGCGGAAGCTGCCAAGTCCGAAGTCCTGAAAGGACAGGCAGAAACCATGTCGGCTGCTGCAGAAGATATTCGCACTTTGGCCGAGCGGGAGCAAATCCTGACCAGCGACGACGTGGACACCACGATACGTCCAGCCATCAAGAGTGCGGAGCAGGCGCTTTCCGAAGTTCAGAGGCAAATGACTTTGCTTAACCAGCAACTGGAAGAATCCGACAAAAATCACAAGGACTTACAGGCATCACTAGAAAGGGTCAAGGATGGACGACCACAACTGGCTAATCATGTGCAAAGATTACTCACCGAGCTACAGGATCACGGTCTGCATCCAACGCCAGTATGCGACTTAGTCAGAATCATTGATTTAGAGTGGCAACCGGTGATCGAGTCCTACCTGAACATCAATTTGCAGGCTTTATTGGTCGAACCCAACGAGGAAAAGGAAGCTTTTCGTATCTATCGCGGCATGAATGGCCAGCGAGCGGTCTACGGCGCGAAGATCGCCATGGCGAGCCGACAGCAGACAGGGCGAAATACAGAACCCGGCACTGTTGCAGAACTGATTGAGGGAGACCACCCAGCTGCCGTAGCCTTCCTTCGCCGTCAGCTTGGCGACATCATGCGAGTGACAACGGATACAGAGGCGCTCTCCGGAAAGAGAACTATGACGACAGACGGCATGCTGGTTTCCGCCGCTGATTTCGAAAAGATGCGACCAACACCCAAGAGTAGTTTTATGATCGGAACAGGTAGCCCCGCTCATATCGCAGCTGTACAACAAGAAGTTGCCGCGGCGGCTTCCATAATATCTGCTATCAAGAACGCTATTCGAGGTCTGCAACCGTTGATAGATAGTCTGCGCCTTATTGCCAATGAGGATTTGATCGTCAGGTCCATGACGGAAACGTTGGTCGAAATGGATCGAGCGCAGCGCGAAGCGTCGTCGAATGCCTCGCTGTTGGAGGGCATGGCTGATGAAGAATATGTCCGTATGGGACAGCAGGAACAGGAATGGATAAACAAAGCATCCGAACTTAGCATTATAAAGGATAGCCTTAACCGAGAAGTCGGTAAGATCGAAGAAAAACTCATTCAGTTGGTTAAGGATGAGGAGCAGGCTAAAGAGAGAGTTCAAGCTGCTGTAAATGCGGCCGAGGAGGCTCGGAAGAACCCAGAGTATGACCACGAATATTGGCTGTCTCAATGGGATCGAGTAATTGAAATGTTCGACGATAAGCTGCCGGAAAGGGTGACACATTGCGATAAGCAGCGGGAACGTGCCAAAGACCGTATGAATGACTCCATCGTTCGTGGCATGAAGGAGTTCGGCGCATTCCTTACGAACTACAAGGAACAGACCCTGACGGACACCAGTGAATGGCGGGATGCACACAAATGGCTTGCCGAACTGCTTCAGCGTCTTGAGAAGACAGAGCTTGCCGGTTACAGCAAAGAAATGGATGCAGCATACCGTACCTCGCAGGAGACATTCCGAAATGACGTTGCGATTGCGCTGAATGACAACCTTGAATGGCTCGGAGACACTATGAGTCGCTTGAATGAAGTCCTGAGCAAATGTCCATCATTCTCGAATGGCGAGCGTTACCGCTTCCGTCGCGTGGTAAAACCACACTTAGCGTCTTTGCTCAAGTTTATCAAGGATGTGGCGGCCTATGGCCCGACGCAAGACCTGCTGGGCGGTGCGGGAGATTTGCCGCAAGAATTCAAGGAATTACTAAATGAAAAGGCTGCTCCAGGTGCGGCAGGCATTAAGAGTCCGTTGGATGACTATCGAGAGTTCTATGACTTCGATATTGAGATTCTGCGCGAAGATACTATCACAAAAGAAAACAAGGTCGTGGGTCACCTCAGCAAACGTCTGGGCCCTGGATCTGGCGGCGAACATCGCTCTCCCTTGTATGTGATCGCCGGTGCCGCACTTGCCTCGGCGTACAGGCTGGATCGTGGAAATCATGACGGGCTGCGCCTGATGCTGCTAGACGAAGCCTTTAACAAGATGGATATTACTAACATTGTTGCTACCATGCGCTACTTGGAGCAATTAGGCCTGCAGGTATTTATGGCCAGCCCAGGAGAAAATCTTGGAATTCTTACTGCGTTCCTGCGGCGATATTATGACATATTGCGCGATCCTGAAAATAACACGGTCAGGTTTGAAGGGCACAACGTTTCTGAAGAAATCCGCATCCAATTCAAGGAAGACTTACCGGAATTCAACCCTAATCTCGTCGAGCAGGAAATAGAAGTCATGCGAGCAGAGGCTATTGCAATGGCGAGGCAAAGGGAGTTGGCTGAGTAATGGATACACTAGCTCACTCCCTGTTAAGCAAACTACTCTCTGCCGCTGAGATGTGTAATGCGGGTCGAAGATCACGCCAGGCGGCATTGACTGAATCAACCCTGGCTGAATATCGCGGCTTTTCCTCACTACCAAAAAAGGAATCTTTCGAGGAAACAATGCGGGCTGCGCGGGCCGAGGGAGCCGTTGAACTTGTCTGGGATGGAAAGAAGTCCGGTGAAGGTTTTATCAAGCGAATTAACCTTGTCGACAGACGAAATCTAGCAGCCTTTCTGGGAATCCGTCTTTCCGACGACAAGGTCGATGAGGCAAGGGAGCATTTGCAGCCATTCGTTGCCGACTACCCAGTGTTAGAGGAAGTTATTGATCGTTGGAAAAAGCTACGTAAGGTGAGAAGCCTTGGGCCGGAAAAATATCAGGATTGGATGGATGCCATTCGCACGATAGTGGCATGCCAAAACGCCCCATCTACCCAAACAATGTCCTTGCCTGTGCGAAAATTCAGCAGCCAATTGTTTAAAGACAGCAAGCGTATAGAGAAGCTGATTGCTCCATTGGATGTTTTGCTCGTTGGAGGGTTAGATGGTGATATTCGACCAGAGTCCGGCGTCTTGCAGGAACTTGGGCTTTTCCGGGAGGAGCATCCCGCCAGACTTGCTGGGAATGTGATTATAGAGCGTGAACGCGTCACAGCTTGCCTGGATCAACCATACAGTGGATTACCGGCGCAAACGGTCCTTCGATTAGCCAGCACTCCAAGTATGGTGATGACCATCGAGAACCTTACTACCTTTCATAGCGAGGCACGCCAGCGATGCGATGAAAATGTGCTGCTGATCTACACTGCCGGGATGCCATCCCCTGCTTGGCGAGCAATGTACCGTAGATTGCTTGGAAGCCTTTCAAATGATGTACCCCTGTATCATTGGGGAGATGTGGATGAAGGTGGATTCAGAATTGCCGCCACCTTGGCCAGCGATGCTAACTCAGCTGGATACAAACTGTTACCATGGAAGATGCACCCTGATGACGTTCCTAAAAATGTGAGGCGAAAAGCTACTCAGCATACATTGGCACAAATCAGACACTTTTCTGCAGTAGCCGGATGGTCGGAACTAGGAGATGCAATTAGTGAAGCTGAGTTCGTTGTTGAGCAGGAAAGTCTATAAATGTACTAACTAAGCATTTGCAGATGCTTAACACTCAAGGTAAATGACGCCAAAGCATCAACGCTGATCGCGACAATACCGGGGCCTGACCGGTACGTCATTCACTTAATTGCTTCGTCAAGCGTTGAATTTTAGGCTTCTGCTAGTGCGTCGAAAAAACATGTGCTGAATGTCATTTCTTCTCCCAAGTGGTTGGCAGGGTATGCTCAGGTTGGACACATTGATCGCAAACCCATGTATTTCCTTGACGATCGAACCCAAGCTCATAGGAGCTGCCTGGACGTTTTAAACGGAATCCGTTGCTTCCACTTGCTGCCACCTCGTATTTAATTGAACCACTGTCAGAAGAGATCGTTGCCTCTTTGTTGTTTATTTCAAGCTTGAGTTTTGGATTAGAAATTGACTCATATGTCTCTTCGATTTTATGACTGCATCCTGTGCACAGAATAAGAAAGGTCGCCGCGAAAGTTCCCAGGTATGTAACGCTTTTCATTTTATTCATACTTTTAGTGTTTCGATTGTGATTAATGGTGCGTGCAGATTTGCATGTTTCTCACAAATACTGCTTCTCGTGATCTATTTAAATTTAAATGTAATCTTTGCGAAGAATTGAGTTGGGAAAATACAGTTTATCGTCTTGCTTTTCTTTCAACGCTTTATCTCTAACGGCAAAAACAAATGAAAATATAGCTGAACGGGTTAATTGAAGAAGTCTATTAAGATGATTGAGGAAGTCTTTTTCCTGAATAAAGACAATTTGGCTCATAAAATCATAAGATTTATAGATATCACTAGGCGTTTCTGTTTTATGAATCACAACAAATTCATGTTCTAAATCGTTTCTTAATTTTTTAAGAAATGACCATTCACCATCTTTTCTATCGTTCAAATCTGTGGCAATACTGTACAAGGCTAATAGGCCCGGATTTTTAATGCTATTAAACTTTGCTCTTCGATTATCTCTGTCTAATTGCCAAAAACTCTGAAAAGAAACGCTATCATTCGGCGGATACACGTCGAATAACTCACAAATCGCCACTCCGATTTTATCCAATATACCAAAGCATCCTCTAAACGCAGTTCTGAGTTTCTCTACATCGATACCAAGCAATTCATCGTTGAGTAGCTCTGAAAAACAAGAGTCATGAAGCAATTCATCATCAGGTTCTTCGGATAAATAGCCATAATACAAATGTCTTGCAAATGAAAACTCTGATTTCAATCGATTGAGTACCATTTCCATGGGTACTACAAAGTCACCAACAACCCCGGACAAAGTAGGGATCGTTAAATTATCTCTGGCACTGCCCGCGCATGCGCAATATAGACCATGCTCCGATAAGGTCAGGTTATGCGCCAAACAAAATTTTCTGTAATCGCTTAAATCGTTGTATTCAGCTTTTGTTTTATCTAAGTCATGCGGATCGTATTGGATATTATCTCTTCTGCAAGCCTCAGTAAGCTCAGATTGAAAATATTCAATTTGCTGTTTGTAATAATCCAGCCATGGCGGTGGAATTTCTGGAGAAGATAATATTTTTTCATACCCATTTTTAACTTGTTCCAGCATTTGTATGGAGTAAGAATTACTGACCGTATTAAGCATCATGAGCGTCCTAGATCTATTTATCCAGGATTGAGGAATATCCAGCTGCAGAAGATTCACATCATCATAGCAAGCCAAAGCTTCAGATAATCGAAATTGTTGATTCAATGCATTGCCTAAATTAACAATAAATTTTGGATCAGCACGAGTGTGATGCGATTGCTCGTAAGATTTGATGGCTTTCCAGAGTAGTGTTTTTACTTCGATAAGCTGTTCAATCGTCGAGAAAGTATGATCAAAGGGATTTTTATTTTCTATTAAGTTGAATTTTCCATTGCTCAGGTTATAAAAATAATGATGCTCTCCAATTTGTTCAGCGATTTCACTAGGATGAAGCATCAAAATATCCAACCCTTTTTGTGCTGAGATCTTGCAGGGTTTCATCGCACCTATATCTATATATATCGATGCGAGATTAGATAAGACTGTGAAATAAATGGCATTTTTATCAAGATAGCAAATAATTGCATATAGCGCTTCAGCACCGTTGAATGCTTCATCAAACGCTCCCATGCTTACCATGTCAGAGAGATGAGCCAGTGTAGCGTCTATCTTTTTAAGGTCCATTTAATTCCCAATCGAGATGAATAGCGGTAAGCTTGAATAGATGTGCACAGAGTATTATCAAATAGGTATCTTTAACTTGATGCTTTGGAAAATTCAATTAAATACTCTGAGTAAAGTTCACGAAAATTGCTTCCTGCATGACTCTTATGAATACCACGATGTGCGAGTTGTATTTGCATCGTGACCGCAGAGAACGCATAGATTTCATCATCGTCATCAATATTAGCGGCCGTTAAGCAATAATCAATGCGCTCCAAAGTTGAGGGATGTGTTTTAAGCGAAACAAATTGATCTTCGTTTTGAAAACCTTGCAATGCCAATATGGCAGCGGCGATGCCATAAGTTCGTTTGCGAGTCTCTTTTGAGTCCGTGCATTTATCAAGAATCCATTTCGTAGCTTCCAAATCAGCATCTTTTTCTTCCACGATCGTACAAGGTGAAGATAGCGCCTGGTGATTTAACCGTAGATGCGCAAGTTCGTGATGAATGATCCAGGCGATGGCACAAAGAAATAATTCATTCGCAGCATGAATATCACTAAGCGGTACAGGATATCGAACTGGTTGAGGAAGATCGGCAGGCCAAAGCTCTTTACCGCTGTTCTGGATATTATGGCCAGCCCAATTCAGAAGCTTCATTGCATTGAGTCGACGATCTGATCCACCAGTGTCAAATGTAGTAGCGTCGCTTTTTTGTGCCAGACCGTATTCATGATAAATGACCAAGTGAGCATGGCAACTTGCCCAGAGAAACTCGAGCGCTGCTATGCCAATGATGATTTCATTCTTATCGAGTAGAACTCTGATATTAAAATCACGCTCATCGACAAGAGATAATTTAATATTTCTGGAGTCGCGAAATTCGGCCAGCTCATGATTACGTTCAGGCGCAATACGAAAGGCGCATCCAGCAATCGCATTTTCAAGAGTTAAGATTGGAGAGCGCGGAGCGTTCATTTTTTGAAGTGACTTGTATTAAAGTTAGAACACTTTTATTTTAATAGGTCATTGGCTATGGGCATTTTTCCGCGTTTTTTGTGCATGTACTCCATTAAGCCGTAATGCCATGTATTTAATCATAAGGCCACTATGCATTAGTGACCAAAAGAAGTTTTGCAACCGCTACCACATCACGTTTAAATAATATTAAACCCGCTTCTGCGGGTCTTAATATTGCAATTTATGAGGACATCAATTGCAGCTTTTGAGGACAAAGTTGCAACTTATACTGTCGCTCACAACAAAAAAGCCAGCGAAGCTGGCTTTCTCTTATCCGCACTTACTATCCCCGCAGTTCAAGCAAGTCATACATCCATCCATCAATATGCTTGCTTTGGTATTACACTTTTTGCAAAGCTGCGCCCCTTTGGGGAAGCCTTCGTCGTTTGATTCTTCACCCGACTTGGCGTGTTTTTCCAGGTATTCGGCTTTTTTCTCTTCTACCAGTTTTTGCTGGTGTTCGTCTAAGCCTGGTTTTTTAAGCATGCCGATTTCTTGCAGGTGTTTTTCGACCACTTCACCAATCTCGGCCACCAGGCTAGGCACAAACTTGCCGCCTTTTTTGAAGTAGCCACCGCTAGGTTCAAACACGCTTTTGAGTTCTTCGACCAAGAAGGTGACATCGCCACCTTTACGGAACACGGCGGACATGACGCGGGTGAGCGCGACGATCCACTGGAAGTGCTCCATGTTTTTGGAGTTAATGAATATCTCAAACGGGCGGCGGTGCTCTTGTGGCGTGCCTTCGTTCATGATGACGTCGTTGATGGTGATGTAGAGCGCGTGCTCGGTCACCGGCGTTTTGATCTTGTAGGTGTTGCCCACGAGCATGTCTGGGCGGCTCAAGGGTTCACCCATTTGAATGATGTTTGTGACAGGCGCTGCTGCGGCCTCGGCTGCTTTTTTGTCTTCATCGGTCACCAGTTTGTATGCGGTGATTTTTTTGTCGATTTTGATTGCCATGTTGTTCTCCTGTGGGGTCTTTTTGGCGTTCCCATTCCTTTGTTTTCTGTCATTCCATGCTGGACATGGAATCCAGCGCCTTTGCTTTAAACCTTGAGCCACTGGATTCCGACTTTCGTCGGAATGACGGCTAAAATTTCAGATGGTTGCCGTCGCGAGCGAAGCCAGTGCCAGGCAAAAAACGGTTTTAAACCGGAGTGTACAAGCAAGTACATGAGGATTTAAAACTGCTTTGTAACGCCGCAATGGCGAGCGCAGCAGTCAAACACTAAAATTTTCCGTAGTAGCCTTCTTTAAATGCATCGAATAAATTCGCCGCCGTATGAATCTCGCCATCGTACTCAATCTCTTCATTCCCCTTGGCTTCGATCTCGGTGCCATCTTCGAGCGTGAACTTGTAGGTGGTGCTCTCTAAGTCTTTCTCGGTCACCAGCACACCTTGGAACGCTTCAGGGTTGAAACGGAAGGTCGTGCAACCTTTGAGGCCTTTGTCGTAAGCGTAGAGGTAGATGTCTTTGAAATCCTCAAAGTCGTAGTCGGTTGGCACGTTGATGGTTTTGGAGATGGAGCTATCAATCCATTTTTGCGCAGCGGCCTGAATATCCACGTGGGCTTTGGCCATGATGGTGGATGAATCTAGGAAGTAGTCTGGCAATTGCTCTTCTGGCTTGTCGCTGAACGGCATGGCGTTTGGGTTCACCAGTTCACGGTAAGCCAGCAGCTCGTAGCTGAATACGTCGACTTTCTCTTTAGACTTTTTGCCTTCACGGATGACGTTACGCGCATAGTGGTGGGCAAAGCTCGGCTCGATACCGTTGCTGGCGTTGTTGGCCAGGCTCAGTGAAATGGTGCCGGTAGGCGCGATGGAACTGTGGTGCGTAAAGCGTACACCCTTGGTCGCGATCTGGTTACGCAGGCCTTCTGGGAACTGCTGCATGTAGCGGCTGTATTTACCCAGCAACACTTTACCGGCTAGTTTCTGGCCGACCTTGATGCCGTCAGCGGCCATTTCCGGGCGCACGCGTAGCATGTCGGCGGTCACTTCAAACTTCTCGTCCATGATCGGTGCCGGGCCTTTTTCTTCAGCCAGTTGCACGCCGACTTCCCAGCCCACTTCGGCCATGATGCGGGTCACTTCTTCAGTGAATTTCACTGAATCTTCATCACCGTATTTCATTTTGAGCATGGTCAGTGTTGAGCCCAGGCCCAGGTAGCCCATGCCGTGACGGCGTTTGCGGGCGATTTCCTGGCGTTGCTGCTCGAGTGGCAAACCGTTGATTTCAACCACGTTGTCGAGCATGCGGGTGAACACAGCCACAACGTTGCGGTATTCGTCCCAGTCAAAATGCGCGTTGTCGGTGAATGGCTCGCGCACAAACTTGGTCAGGTTCACTGAACCCAGCAGGCAAGCGCCGTAAGGCGGCAATGGCTGCTCACCACAAGGGTTGGTGGCGCGGATGTTTTCGCAGAACCAGTTGTTGTTCATTTCGTTGACGCGGTCGATCAGGATAAAGCCGGGCTCGGCAAAGTCGTAGGTGGAAGACATGATGACATCCCACAGACGGCGCGCCTTGATGGTTTTGTAGATGCGACAAGCCACTTTACCGGCTTCGGGACCTTCGGTTTTGGTCAGGTACTTGCCTTTGATCGGCCAGTCGCGCCACACCACTTGTGACTCGTCGTTGACATTGAGGCCATCAATAATGGCTTCTTTTTCAGTCACCGGGAACGCCAAACGCCATTCGGCATCGGCTTTGACGGCTTCCATAAATTCTTTGGTGATCAGGCAGCTCAGGTTGAACTGGCGCAGGCGGCCATTTTCACGCTTGGCTTTGATAAAGTCAGTCACGTCTGGATGTGAAATATCAAAAGTCGCCATTTGCGCGCCACGGCGGCCACCGGCAGAAGACACGGTGAAACACATTTTGTCGTAGATATCCATAAAGCTTAATGGGCCAGAGGTGTAAGCACCGGCACCCGCGACAAACGCGCCTTTTGGACGCAGGGTAGAAAACTCATAACCAATGCCGCAACCGGCTTTGAGCGTCAGGCCAGCTTCGTGCACTTTGCCCAGAATATCGTCCATGCTGTCTTCGACCACGCCAGACACAGTACAGTTAATGGTAGAGGTGGCTGGCTTGTGCTCTTGCGCACCAGCGTTGGAGGTAATACGGCCTGCCGGAATCGCGCCACGGCGCAACGCCCACAAGAATTTTTCGTGCCATTCGTGCTTTTTCTCTTCAGTGGTTTCGACGTCCGCCAGCGCACGTGCCACGCGGCTGTAAGAATCGTCCATGTCTTTATCTACATGCTCACCGGACTTGGTTTTGAGACGGTATTTCTTATCCCAAATATCGAGTGAGACAGGTTGCACTGGAATCTCCACAGCGACCTCTTCTGAATGGACTTTCTTTTGTTCAACTGCTTTCAGCATCGAGTTCTCCCACCTTGGTGTTTCTTATTAAATTGATAACGCGTTGTGCACCGGAAAAACCCTGCGGTAAACAACGCGTTGCAACGAGACCGGCCTGTGGCAAGCGTTTATACGCTTATTTTGCCGCACGCTATGGCTTGAGCAGCGGCGCCGGTCAAACACAATATCTTGTGTTGCTGGCAATAATTTATGCCTATAGCTTGTTGACGTCAATGCTTTTTTTGTGATTTTTTTTGTGGGGTATGGCTTGCATTTTTTTGAGTATGAAAGAAACAGGCGCCAACGCATAGGTGAGTCATCACTCACCTGTTTTTCAGGGTGTGTCGGCAATACAACAAGTCTCTAAACAACGACCAGAAGCACCCATTTTGGTAGCATTAATGCGAGAATAGCGCCATGCCAAAATTCGTGTATTCCCTACTCATGACACTGGTAGCGCTGCTGCTGCCACTCAAGCTGCTTTGGCGTAGCCTGAAACAACCCGAATACCGCCAGCATGTGCGCGAACGCTATGGCTTTTACACACACACCGTCAAGGCGCCTTTGATTTGGATACATTGCGTCTCGGTTGGCGAAACGCGCGCCACGCAACCGCTGATCCTCGCCTTGCTTGAACAGTATCCGCAGCACCAGATACTCATCACCCACGGCACGCCGACGGGCCGCGACACCAGCAGCCAGCTATTTCAACAGCAGATCACCAGTGGACGCGTGCTGCAAGCCTATTTACCGATAGACACGCCTGGCGCCAGCAAACGCTTCCTTGCGCACTTCAAGCCTGTATTAGGTTTATTGATGGAAACCGAGCTCTGGTTCCATTTGATTGATCACGCGACGCGTAAGCATATCCCCATCGCGCTGCTGAGCGCACGCCTCTCGGCAAAATCCGCTGCCGGATATGCCAAACTGGGCAGCCTGACGCGCCAAGGCCTGCAACAACTGGCACTGGTCGCCGCCCAAACCGCTGCCGATGCCGAACGCCTGCAAGCGCTGGGTGCAAAAGATCCGATGATCTGCGGCAACCTGAAATTTGACGTGACCCCGCCAGCAGACAGCGCCGACAAAGGTGCTGCATTCAGGCAGTTGCTTGGCCAAGACCGCACCGTATTGATGGCAGCCAGTACGCGCGAGGGCGAAGAATCACTGATACTGGATGCCGTGCAAGGCACCGGCGTACTCACGCTGCTGGTGCCCCGCCATCCGCAACGTTTTGCCGAGGTGGAGTCGCTGCTCAAGGCACGTGGCCTACGCTATGTATTGCGCACTGAATTGACCCAGCCACTGAATATGGATGTGCAAGTGGTGCTGGGTAACAGCATGGGGGAAATGTATACCTATTATGCCGCCAGTGATTTCGCGGTGATGGGCGGCAGCCTGCAACCGCTGGGCGGGCAAAACCTGATTGAAGCGGCGGCCATGGGCGTACCAACGATATTGGGGCCGCATATGTTTAATTTTGCGCAGGTCACGCAAACGGCAGTCATGGCGGATGCCGCAGTGCAATTAAGTGATGTGAGTGAGTTGCATCACATGATTGCCACCTTGGCGGCGGACAAGGGGAAAGTAGCGACGATGTCGCAGGCGGCGAAGGGGTTTACGGCGCAGCATAGAGGGACAACGGAGAGGTTGATGATGGCGATAGCGCAGTTGTTAAAAGTTAATTCTTCTAGCGCACAGTGACTGGAGCACTCCAAGAATTTTTCAGCCTTCTTTTTCGCCTTTAGGCGAGTTACTTTTCTTTGCTTGCACAAAGATAAAGTAACCAAAAGAAAGTGCACCCTAGCTTCCGCTTCTTTCCTGCGTTGCTCACCAAAACAAGCGGTCACGAAACTCGACCTGGCAGCTCACCCAATACGTGAGCTGCTGCGGGACTCGAACAGTCGCTCCCTTTACTCTTGTTTTGTCTGCGCTACTCGGCGCGGCAGATAGGGGCCCCGAACACCAGATGGGCGCAGCGGTCCGTGGATTTAGTAAAGGAATTGGTGTTTTTCAACGGTCCAAACTACAACGATGCGAGTTTGGCGAGATGATCCCATCCCATCACGCTGAGTAGCGCAGACGAAGTGGGGGATGTCGGGCATCGGCTGTTCGAGTTCCGCGGTGGCTTGCGTAGTGTGCAAGCTACTAGGGCGAGTTTCGATGGCCGCCCACTTTGTTGAGCAACGCAAGGTAGCCGTAGGCCGTGATGGCTGGGTGCCCTCTTCTTTGGTTACTTTCTGTGGGGCAAGCAACAGAAAGTAACTCGCCAAGAGGCGAAAGAAAACATCACAAACAACCACGAGTCCTCCGCGTGGGCATGCATACCCACCCTACAACTTAATGTTAACCTCGCCTGGATTCCCCCTTGCAGGGCGCGCTGGCTTCTGCATAAGCCAGCCGTTCCGCAGGCGCAGAGCATGCTCTGCGAAACCCCTGCTACACCCTACGTCAGAACGACCATCAGATGAAATGACTACAGTGGGAGTTATCCCAACCACATTTCAAAACCCCAGATGCGGCCGTAAATAAGTCAACACTATCGGCAATCCTATGGCACTGATCACGCCATTGAGCCCCATGGCCATGCTGGCGTAAATCCCCGCCTCTTCATTCACGCTAAACGCTCGCGTAATCCCCAGCCCGTGTGCACCCACGCCAATCGCGGTGCCGCGTATCCACCATTGCTGTACTTTGACAGCATTGAGGATGTAAGGCGCCAGAATCGCGCCCAGCATGCCTGTAATGACAGTAAACACTGCGGTGAGTGTCGGTGAAACGCTCAAGCGCTCGGCAATGCCCATGGCAATCGGGGCCGTGACTGACTTGGCGTACATGCTTCCGACAATGTTGTCAGTTGCCCCCATCAGTTTGGCAATGGCTACTGCACTGGCAATTGAGACTGTGCTGCCCACGGTGAGCGCTACCCAGATATGGAAAATTTTGCCCTGCATGCGCTTGAACCCGTGATAGATAGGCACTGCGAGTGCCACGGTCGCGGTGCCCAGTAAAAAGTGCACGAACTGGGCGCCTTCAAAATACTTTTCATAGGGCATGTCCAACACGTCTATCGCCAGGCAAGTCAGGATCACGGAAATAGCAACCGGGTTGACCAGTGGATTGCGCTTGGCACGCACATACAGCAGGTAGCCCAGCTGGTAAGTGGCCAAGGTAATAATCAGCGCAAACAACGGATCGCCCGAGAGGTAGACCCAGATGTCGGAAATCGGCAAACGCTTATTCATGGCGCTGCTCCCTGTGCAAAGCGTTGCCTTTGTTGCGTTTTAGTGAAAAATACCAGAATACCTTCAACACAATGGCGGTGACTGCAATGGTCAAAATCACACTGACCACCAGCGCCGTACTCACTGCCAGCGCATGGGTCTTTAACTCTGGCAAAAACAGCAAGACACCGACTGAGGCAGGCACAAACAAGAGGCCCAGATGCTGGCGAAAACTGTCCGCCACCTCGGCCAGGTCTTTATCCACCTGGCCGCGCAAGCATAAAAATGCCAGCAGCAATAATAGGCCCAACACGGGGCCGGGGATGCCGGGTAAAAAGAATTTGCTGAGCAGTTCGCCCAGCCCTTGCCATAAGAAAAGTTGTACCAAGCCTGAAATCATGTGGTGATCCGTTTATATGCGCCATGCGCCTTATCAGCGATATGTTAAAGACATTTGTTGAATTCGCCTATCGGTGCGAGCAAGGTCGGGAGTAATGCATAATGCGACAAGTCCTGTGGCCGAGGTGCAAGGGGTGGCGTTGTCCTTGTGATAAAATATTGCTTTTATTTTCAAGTTGAAACGCATGACACAGCTGCCGGTTTCTGCCACTGAGCAATGGCTACGTGAAGCCCTCTCCCAGCGCATCCTGATCCTGGATGGCGCCATGGGGACCATGATTCAGCGCTACAAGCTGACAGAAGCCGATTATCGTGGCGAGCGGTTCAAGGATTTTCAGGGGCCTGCTGGTGAGCGCGAACTGTTTGTCAAAGGCAATAACGAACTGCTGACCCTGACCCAGCCGCACGTGATTCAGGAAATCCACGAGCAATACCTGGCAGCCGGGGCCGATATCATTGAAACCAATACCTTTGGTGCCACCAGCGTTGCGCAAGACGATTACCATATGGCGCACCTGGTGTATGAGATGAACGTGCAGGCCGCCAAACTGGCCAAGGCCGCCTGTGTCAAATACAGCACACCGGACAAGCCACGTTTTGTCGCGGGCGCCCTGGGGCCCACGCCAAAAACCGCGTCCATCTCGCCGGATGTCAACGACCCTGCGGCCCGTAACGTCAGCTTTGACCAGCTGGTGACTTCTTACCTGGAGCAAATTCGTGGCCTGGTCGAAGGCGGGGCGGATATCCTCATGGTGGAAACCATTTTTGATACGCTCAACTGCAAGGCCGCGCTGTTTGCCATCGACAGTTTCTTTGAAGAACAGGGCAAGACCTGGCCGATCATGATCTCGGGTACCGTGACTGATGCTTCTGGCCGTATCCTGTCCGGCCAGACTGTGACCGCGTTCTGGCATTCGGTACGCCACGCCAAACCACTGACCGTGGGCCTCAACTGTGCATTGGGTGCGACCCTGATGCGCCCGTATGCCGAAGAGCTCAGCAAAGTAGCCGATACCTTCGTATGTATCTATCCCAATGCAGGTTTGCCCAACCCGATGTCTGACACTGGCTTTGACGAAACTCCAGACATCACTGCCAGCCTGGTCAAAGAGTTTGCGCAAAGCGGCTTTATTAATATTGCTGGTGGGTGTTGCGGGACTACGCCGCCACATATCAATGCCATTTATAACGCGATCAAAGACTTGCCGCCGCGGCAGGTGCCAACTTTGCCGGTCACGACCAAGCTGTCAGGCCTGGAGCCGTTTGTGATTGATGAGCAATCCTTGTTCGTCAATGTCGGTGAGCGCACCAACGTCACCGGCTCCAAAGCGTTTGCGCGCATGATCATCAACGAGCAATACGAAGAAGCGCTCAGCGTGGCGCGCCAGCAGGTGGAAAACGGCGCACAGGTCATCGATATCAACATGGATGAAGGCATGCTGGATGCGGTCAAGGCGATGACGCATTTCCTCAACCTGGTCGCTTCTGAGCCGGACATTGCCCGCGTGCCCATCATGATCGACTCCTCTAAATGGAGCGTGATTGAAGCTGGCCTGAAGTGCGTGCAGGGCAAAGCCATCGTCAACTCGATCTCAATGAAAGAAGGCGAAGCCGAGTTTTTACGCCAGGCCAAATTGTGCCGCCGCTACGGGGCTTCGGTCATCGTCATGGCGTTTGACGAAAAAGGCCAGGCCGATACCTTTGCACGCAAAACCGAAATCTGTAAACGCGCTTATGATTTGTTAGTGAGCACTGGCTTTCCGCCAGAAGATATTATTTTCGACCCGAATATTTTCGCCATCGCGACCGGCATTGAAGAACACAACAATTACGCCGTCGACTTTATCGAAGCTACGCGCTGGATCAAGCAAAACCTGCCGTATGCGCGGATTTCTGGCGGCGTGTCCAACGTCAGCTTCAGCTTCCGCGGCAACGAGCCAGCGCGTGAGGCCATTCATACCGTGTTCCTCTACCACGCCATTAAAGCAGGTATGACCATGGGTATCGTCAACGCTGGCATGGTCGGTGTGTATGATGATATTGACCCGGAATTGCGCGAGCGTGTGGAAGATGTGGTGCTTAACCGTGTGGTGGATCCTGATAATCCATTAGCGGCCACCGAGCGCATGATTGAAATCGCTGGCACGCTGGTCGCAGGTGGCAAAAAAGCCGAAGCCACGCTGGCCTGGCGCGGTACACCCGAGAATCCGGTGCCAGCGACCAAGCGCCTGGAATATGCGCTGGTACATGGCATTACCGACTTTATCGTCGCCGACACTGAAGAAGTGCGTCAGGATATTATGAGCAAGGGCGGCCGCCCTATCCATGTGATTGAAGGCCCGCTCATGGACGGCATGAACGTGGTCGGTGACCTGTTCGGTCAAGGCAAGATGTTTTTGCCACAAGTGGTGAAATCTGCGCGCGTGATGAAATCCGCCGTGGCGCATTTAATCCCGTTTATTGAAGAAGAAAAAGCCGCCGAAGAACGCCGCACCGGCATGGTCGCCAAGCCCAAAGGCAAAGTGGTGATCGCCACGGTCAAAGGCGATGTGCACGACATCGGTAAGAATATTGTTTCTGTCGTGTTGCAGTGCAACAACTTCGAAGTGGTGAACATGGGCGTCATGGTGCCTGCGGCCGAAATTCTGGAGATGGCCAAACGTGAGAATGCGGACATTATCGGCCTCAGCGGACTGATCACGCCATCGCTCGAAGAAATGGCCTATATCGCCAAAGAGATGCAGCGCGACCCGCATTTTGTCGAAAATCAGACGCCATTGCTGATCGGCGGCGCGACCACATCACGCGCGCATACCGCCGTGAAAATCGCGCCTAACTATGAAGGGCCGGTTATTTACGTGCCGGATGCTTCGCGTTCGGTCAGCGTGATGCAAAACCTGCTGACACCGGAAACCCGTGGTGCTTATTTAGCCGAGATCCAGGCTGATTACGAAAAAGCCCGCTCTCAGCATGCCAACAAAAAAGGCGTGCCCATGCTGAGCTTGGCCGATGCACGTGCCAACGCTGCCAAACTGGAATTTACTGGCCTTGCTGCGCCGGTAAAACCCAAATTCATTGGCCGCCGCGTGTTCAAAAATATCGACCTCGCCCTCATCGCGCAATACATCGACTGGGGTCCGTTCTTCCAGACCTGGGACCTGGCTGGTTTTTATCCAGCGATTTTAAAAGATGAAATCGTCGGCGAAGCCGCCACCAAAGTGTTCGCCGAAGCGCAAGTCATGCTCAAGCGCATCATTGATGGCCGCTGGCTCTCCGCCAATGGCGTGATTGCCTTGCTGCCCGCCAACCGCGTTAATGAAGATGATATCGAAATCTACACCGACGACAGTCGCAGCCAGGTCGCCCTGACCTGGTACGGCATGCGCCAGCAAACGCAAAAGCCGGTCATCGACGGTGTCGCCAGACCCAACCAGTGTGTAGCAGATTTTATTGCACCTAAGGGCGTGGAAGACTACATCGGGCTGTTTGCGGTGACAGCGGGCCTTGGCATGGAAAAACGCCTGGCCGAGTTTGAGAAAAACCACGATGACTACAACGCCATCATGTTCAAGTCACTGGCGGATCGTCTGGCAGAAGCGTTTGCCGAATACATGCATGAGCGCGTGCGTAAAGACCTGTGGGGCTATGCTGCGGATGAAGACTTGAGCAATGAAGCGCTGATCAAAGAGCAATATAAAGGCATCCGTCCGGCACCAGGGTACCCTGCTTGCCCGGACCACACGGTCAAGTCCGAGATGTTTAAGGTGCTGCAAGCCACCGAGATCGACATGCAACTCACCGATAGCTATGCCATGATCCCGGCGGCAGCCGTGAGTGGGTTCTACCTGGCGCATCCTGAGTCCCGCTATTTCAGTGTGGATAAGATTGGCAATGACCAGCTGGAAGACATGGCACAGAGACGGAATGTGGATAAGGCTTGGTTGGAGAGATGGTTAGCGCCGAACCTAGGGTAAGGGGTTAATTGCACAACAAAAAGCGCACTACTGTGCGCTCTGCAATAACGGTAGCGTGGGCATGTATGCGCACGCGTGTAGTTGGTGATTGTTTGTCATGCTCTCTTTCGCCTGTAGGCGAGTTACTTTCTGTTGCTTGCCCCACAGAAAGTAACCAAAGAAGAGGGCACCCAGCCATCACGGCCTTCGGCTCCCTTGATTTCATTACTCGTCAGTCGCGGTTGCAGAACTCAACCTGGCAGCTTACACAAAACGTAAGCTGCTGCGGGATTCAAACAAGCTGCAACCTTATTCCGCCTGCCAAGCAATGAAATCAAGCGTGATGGGATGGGATTTGTCTCGCCAAACTCACAGCGTAGAAGTTTGGACGTTTAAAAAAACACACATTCTGTTATTCAGTTCACAAATCGTGGCGCTCATGGTTTGTTGGGCCCCTATCTGACGCGCCGAGTAGCGCAGGCAAAATAAGATTAAGCGAGCGGCTGTCCGAATCCCGCAGTGGCCGGCGTTGTGTGCAGGCCGCTAGGATGAGTTCTGCGAGCGCTTATTTTGGTGAGCAACGCAGGAAATAAGCGGAAGCTAGGGTGCACTTTCTTTTGGTTACTTTATCTTTGTGCAAGCAAAGAAAAGTAACTCGCCTAGAGGCGAAAAGAATATTTATTCATCTAGCCTCGGGCCAAAAAGAGGAGACCTCAGTCCTCTTCCATCGCGATATAGATCCATAAATTGTAATAAATGCTTCTGAAACTGACACCCAGCTTACAAACCCCGTTTTTCTTCGAACTACGCGTTTTCGCTTATTGTCATTTGCTATGTAAAAGGGTTTAATGTAAGCATTGTAAAGGTATAAAAAGTAGCGCTGATCACAGCCCTCACTGTTAACCCTCTAAAGAAATTTGATTATTTCCCGTTACTCACTTAATGCATAAACATCTGAACACCGCCGCGTTGCAACTCAGACTGTGGGTCGTCACAGTGCTGCTGGCTGTGCTCGGCTTTGCATTAGTCGCAGAGTTTTCCGATCACTCTGGTTACAGTGACGACACGGTCCGTGTGCGCGTCGCGGAAGTGGTGGAATATACAGGGGACGGCGAGTCACCCCTGACCTCGCTGACGCCACTCATTTCTCCTCCCGCAAGCATGACCATTGCCTGCGTGATTCCCTTTGCTTTACTGGCGCTGCCTCGCCGTCGCGTGATTCCACGCCCGGTGTGTGTTCGGCACCTACACTCACGCGCACCTCCCGCCCTGCCCCAGGTGTAATCCGCGCTTGCATCAGCCATGATGCCGCTGATCGCCAGCCCTTATTCCCTCGACGATGACAGCACCTGCGCTGTGGCGCCAGAACTGTGCCTACCAACGGTGTACGTTTTAGCAGTGAGAGAAGAATAGCTTAGTGATTCAGCGTGGCTTATGCAGCCAGGCATACACCGCCCCCTGATTTGTGCAAGTAACTTTCTTCATTTTCAAGATAAGAACACACTTATGATTAAACAGAACTTAATCGTTTTAGGCTTGCTTGGCTCCCTGCTCAGCGCTTGTCACCACGAGGAGGCGCATGAAGAGGCGCCGCCAAAACTGGAGGTCACCCATCCTTGGCACAAAGACACCATGATCACCAAGGAGTATGTCTGCCAGATTCATGCCATCCAGCATATTGAGTTACGTGCACTGGAACGCGGCTATTTACAGGATGTATACGCAGGTGAAGGTCAGGTGATCAAACAGGGCCAGCCAATGTTTAAAATCATGCCTAACGTATACCAGGTGGATTTGCTGAAAGCACAGGCAGAAGCCAAAACTGTGCAGATTGAATACGAAAACACCAAGGCTCTGGCTGAGAAAAACATCGTTTCGCAAAACGAACTGGCGTTGGGCAAAGCCAAACTGGACAAAGCCAATGCCGAGGTACAACTGGCGCAAACGCACCTGAACTTTACCAACATCAATGCCCCTTTTACCGGCATCATGGATCATTTGCTGGTGAGAAAAGGCAGCCTGCTGGACGAAGGTGATTTGCTGACGACCTTGTCTGACAATAGCCGCATGTGGGTGTATTTCAACGTACCAGAAGCAGAATATCTGGACTTCAAGCTGCACCAGAAGCAGGAGAAAGGCGTGCCGGTCAAACTGCGCATGGCCAATGGCGCCATTTTTGACCAGCCGGGGGCGATTGAAACGGTGGAAGCCGACTTTGACAACAAAACCGGTAACATCGAATTCAGGGCAGACTTCCCCAACCCTAACCGCCTCCTACGCCATGGCCAGACCGGCACTATCCTCATGGATGTGCCTTACCCCAACGCCATGCTAATCCCGCAAAAAGCCACCTTTGAAGTGTTGGACAAGACCTTTGTCTATGTGGTGACCAAGGACCACAAGGTGGAACAGCGCATGGTTAAAATCGCTGCCGAAGTGCCGCATTTGTTCATTATCAAATCCGGCCTCAAGGACACGGACACCGTACTGCTAGAGGGGCTTCGCCGCGTGAAGAATGGCCAGAAAATCGATATCGACTACAAGGCACCCGAGAAAGTCCTGCCTGAGCTCGAACTTTACGCAGAATAAGGCTTAGGCCGACATCACACGAAAGTGACACATCCATGCTAAACATCTTTCTCAGACGACCAGTGATGGCGATAGTGTTATCGCTGGTCATGATTTTTATGGGGTTTTTATCGATTAAAACCCTGCCTATCTCGCAGTTTCCTGAAATTGCGCCACCCCGCGTCATTGTAACGCTGGCTTTTCCAGGCTCCAGTGCCGACGTACTGGTGCAGTCTTCGCTGATTTCGATTGAGCGAGCCATCAACGGGGTGCCAGGCATGAAGTACATTGTGTCTGACGCCACCAGTGCCGGTGAAGCGACGATACAGGTGATCTTTGACCTGGGTGTAGACCCCAACGCTGCCATGGTGCTGGTGAAAACCAGGCTGGACCAGGTCATGAGCAAGCTCCCCCCGCTGGTGCAGTTAGAGGGGGTCATCGTTAACACCGTGCAGCCCAGCATGCTGATGTATGTGAACCTGTACAGTAAAGATAAAAACGCTGACGAGAAATTCCTGTTTAACTATGTGAACGTCAGCGTGATTCCTGAAATCCAGCGTGTACACGGCATTGCACAGGCACAAAACCTGGGTAGCCGCCAGTTCGCCATGCGTATCTGGCTCAACCCCGAGCGTATGCGGGCATACAAGGTCTCCACCAAAGAGGTGATGGATGCGATCAGCAGCCAGAGCGTGATTGGCCGTCCTGGCCGCCTGGGTCAAAGCTCGGGGATTTACGCACAGTCAAAAGAATACGTGCTGGTGTACAAGGGCCGTTACAACAAGCCTGAAGAGTACGGCAACATCATTATCCGTGCCGATGCCAACGGCGAAATCCTGCATCTGAGAGACCTGGCGAAAGTAGAGCTGGGCAGTGAGTTCTTCGACATTTATTCCAACAAGGACGGCTACCCTTCCGCCGCGATTGTGCTCAAGCAGAACTATGGTACCAACGCCAGTGAAGTGATTGCTGACGTGAAAACCAAAATGGAGGAGCTAAAACAGAGCTTCCCGGCCGGCATGGATTATGAAATCAACTACGACGTCTCCAAATTCCTGGATGCATCGATTGAAAAAGTGATCCACACCTTGGGCGAAGCGTTTGTTCTGGTAGCCATCGTGGTTTTTATTTTCCTTGGCGACTGGCGCTCGACATTGATCCCGACGCTGGCGGTACCGATTTCGCTGATTGGTGCCTTCTTTGTCATGAAGTCGTTTGGCCTCAGTATCAACCTGGTGACCCTGTTTGCCCTGGTACTGGCGATTGGCGTGGTGGTGGATGACGCCATCGTGGTGGTAGAAGCCGTGCATGCCAAAATGGCCTCGGACCATGTGGGGCCCTATAAAGCAGTACAACGTGTCTTGGGTGAAATCGGTGGCGCCATTGTGGCAATTACCTTGCTGATGACGTCGGTATTTATCCCGATCACCTTTATGCCAGGTCCGGTCGGCGTGTTTTACCGCCAGTTTGCGATCACCATGGCGTCTTCCATCGTGCTGTCCGGTATCGTCGCGTTAACACTGACACCGGTCTTGTGCGCCATGATCCTCAAGGATACCCACGGCCAACCCAAACGCAAAACGCCTATTTCAGTATTTCTGGATGGCTTTAACTGGGTCTTTGAGAAGGTCACCGGTCGCTATACCAACTTCCTGGAGAAAGTGGTTACCTTGCGCAGTGTGACCTTCCTGGTCCTGGCATTATTCTCTGCTGGTATTTTCTATGTCGACAAAACGCTGCCTGCTGGTTTTATCCCAGGTGAAGACCAAGGCATGATCTACGCCATTATCCAGACACCACCGGGGTCTACACTAGAAACCACCAACCAGGTGGCGCGTCATCTGCAAACACTGGCCAAACAGGTGGAAGGCGTCGAGTCTGTGTCGTCTCTGGCCGGTTATGAAGTGTTGACCGAAGGGCGCGGTTCTAACGCCGGTACTTGTATTATCAACCTGAAAGACTGGTCTGAGCGTAAGCAGTCGGTGAAACAAATCATCGAAGAGCTGGAAGAAAAAACCAAGAACTTTGGTGCGGTGGTGGAGTATTTCCAGCCACCTGCAGTACCGGGTTATGGTGCGGCCTCAGGCCTTTCATTACGTTTGCTGGATAAAACGACCACGGCTGACTACTATGTCTTTGACAAGTTGAACAAGGAGTTTATGGCTGCGTTGGGCAAACGCAAGGAATTGACCGGCCTGTTTACATTCTACGCTGCCAACTATCCGCAGTATGAGTTGATCATTGACAACCAGCTGGCCATGCAGAAAAAGGTCTCGATTGAAGATGCCATGAACAACCTGGACATCCTGATCGGGAGTACTTATGAGCAAGGCTTTATCCGCTTTAATAACTTCTTCAAGGTGTATACACAGGCAGGACCTGAGTTCCGCCGTTACCCCAGTGACGTGCTGAACTACTTTGTAAAAAATGAAGATGGTGAAATGGTGCCCTACTCGGCCTTCATGACACTGAAAAAGCGCCAGGGTCCGAACGAAATTACCCGCTACAACCTGTATAACTCAGCCGCCATCCGTGCTGAACCTGCCCCTGGCTACACCACGGCTGCTGCCATTGCTGCGGTCAAAGAGGTGGCGAAGGCCACCTTGCCCAAAGGCTATGACATCGCCTGGGAGGGCTTGTCATACGACGAGGAAAAACGCGGTAACGAAGCGCTGATGATTTTCCTGGTGGTGCTGGGCTTTGTGTATCTGGTGCTGGCCGCGCAGTATGAAAGCTTTATCCTGCCGTTTGCCGTCATCCTGTCATTGCCTGCCGGTATTTTCGGCTCGCTGTTCCTGCTCAAGGCGCTTGGGCTCGCTAATGACATTTATGCGCAGGTAGGCTTAATCATGCTGATTGGCCTGTTAGGTAAAAACGCCGTGCTGATTGTGGAGTTTGCGGTACAGAAACATGGCCAGGGTATGTCTATCCGCGATGCGGCGATTGAGGGGGCAAAAACCCGCTTCCGCCCTATCCTGATGACCTCATTCGCGTTTATTGCCGGCCTGATCCCATTGGTGATTGCCACCGGTGCCGGTGCCGTGGGTAACCGGACCATCGGCACCTCGGCCATGGGTGGCATGCTGTTCGGGACCATCTTTGGCGTGATCATCATCCCTGGCCTCTATTACATTTTTGGCACGCTGGCTGATGGCAAATCCCTGATCCGCAAGGAAGAGACAGAACCACTCACCGAGACCTACCATTACAACACCCATCAGGATGATGATGACGATGAAGAATAAGCACATATATTGGATAGTGGCAGGTGCAGTGTCGCTGATGCTGCAATCTTGCGCCATCCCGCTGATTAACAGCAAACAGGCGGATACCACGCTGCCTACGCAATATCAGGAAACCGTGGCGCCAGCAGGCAACAGTGCCGCGGTGAAATGGCAGGACTTTTTTGATGACCCTCACCTGGTCTCACTGATAGACACTGCCGTCAACAACAACAAGGAAATTCATATGATGGCGCAACGCATTAGTGTTGCCCAGAATGAAATTCAGGCCCGCAAGGGGGAGTACTTACCGTTTGTCGGCATCGGCGCCAGCGCCGATAAAGAGAAAGTCGGCAAGTACACCCGTAACGGGGCGGTGGAAGAGAACCTGGATATCAAGGAAGGCCGTTCCAATCCGCGTTTCCTCGGCAACTACCAGTTTGGCCTGGTGGCCTCATGGGAACTGGACGTATGGAAAAAACTGCGCAATGCAACCAAAGTGGCCGTCATGGAGTACATGGCGACCATTGAAGGTAAAAACTTCCTGGTCACCAACCTGGTGGCCGAGGTGGCGCATGCCTACTATGAATTGATCGCACTGGATAACGAGCTGACCACGCTGGACCAGAATATCCAGATCCAGCAGAACGCGCTCGAAGTGGTGAAGCAGTTGCAGCAATATGCACGCGCCAACTCTCTGGCGGTGAAACGGTTTGAAGCAGAAGTACAGAAAAACCAGAGCCGCCAGTATGTGCTGAAGCAAAGCATTGTTGAAACCGAAAACCGCATCAACTTCCTGTTGGGTAGGACGCCACAACCCATCACACGTGCATCGGCAAATTTCATGTCCATGCAAAACAAGGTGGTGCAAACTGGCGTGCCTTCGGAGTTACTGTCGAATCGCCCGGATATTCGCCAGGCGGAGCTGGAGCTTTCGGCCGCCAAGCTCAATATTGATGTAGCCAAAGCCAACTTCTACCCGTCGTTCTCTATCCGCGCCGGGCTGGGCTTCCAGGCGTTTGATCCGAAATACCTGCTGAATATTCCGGCTTCAGTCATGGCCGGTTTTGGTGGCGAGCTGGTGGCACCGCTGATTAACCGGAATGCGATTGAGGCACAGTACAAGAGTGCCAATGCGATGCAGATCCAGGCGGCTTATGACTACGAGCAAAAGATCATCAATGCTTATATGGAAGTCGCAAACCAGATTGCCAATATCGACAACCTGGATAAAAACTACCAGTTGAAGAATAAGCAGGTAGAGGCATTGACGCAGTCAATTGACGTGGCCAACCAGTTGTTTAAAGCCGCGCGTGCAGACTACATGGAAGTGTTGCTGACACAGCGTGATGCGTTGGATGCCAAGATGGAGCTGATAGAAACCAAGCAGCAGCAAGTGGCGGCCGTGGTGGATTTATACCGCTCGCTGGGTGGCGGCTGGCAGACCGCTGAAACCAAGCCAACGCCGAATCCATAAGGTAATCAGGACTACGTGTCATGGAGAAGCGCCTCACGGCCTTCTCCTTTTTTATTCTTCTTCAGCGCTTGCTGGATCAGCCATAACACTTTGCAACCAGCGTTCAATCACCACAACCACATACGCCTGCTCTTCCAGCGTTAACGCACGGCCTGCGGGCAGCCTATGCCACTTGGCTAAACAGCCACGGCAACAAGTGGCGGTGGCATGTTGCGCCACAAACACCGGATGACCACGCATGGGGGTTTGTTGACCATCATTGGCAATCTCCGCCGGTGCCAACCGTTCGGCAATGAATTTTTCGGCATGATCCAGCACCACTGACAAGCCTTTTTGCTGCAGATAGTGCTGGTCTTTAGCATTCAGGCGAAAACCTGTGCGGAATGTGGAGCGTTGCAAAGCTTGAAATAACTGATCCAGATCACGCATGAACATAACCCTTCAACCATACTGCAGGGAGCTGACTAGTTATAGCGAGTCCCTATCACGAGGTACTAATGCAGATCCATGAGATGCAAATCTCTTAATTTAGGCGCTTTAAACCAAGTCACGCCGACCACCAGAAGCGTCATGCATCCGCCAAAGACCACCGAAGGCACCAGGCCCATCAGCCTGGCTGTGAGTCCGGACTCGAATGCCCCCAGCTCATTGGACGAGCCGATAAAAATGCCATTGATGGCTGACACACGCCCCCGCATGCCATCTGGCGTGGCCAGTTGCAAAATGGTTTGCCGCAAGATCACAGACACTGCATCCATCATGCCAGACATCGCCAGGATGATAATACCCAGCCAATAGGTGCGACACAAACCAAACGCAATCATGCACAGGCCAAATCCGGCGACAGCCAGCAATAACCAGCGGCCACTATGTTTGTGAATAGGATGTTTTGCCAGCCAGATGCCGGTCACAATCGCGCCCAAAGCAGGTGCAGCGCGCAGTACGCCCAGCCCTTCCGGACCCATCTGGTAAATGTCATGTACAAAGGCTGGCAGCATGGCAACCGCCCCGCCAAACAACACAGCGAACATATCCAGTAGCTGCGCCGCCAGCACCACTTGCGTGCGCCGCACAAAACGCAAGCCTTCGCCTATGCTGGCGAACACCCGCATAGGCGCATGGCTGCGGTGTTCTTGGACACGCAAAGCCAGCGCAGCCACGGCGCCCCCAAGCGCCAACAAGGCAGAAATTTCATAGGCCACATATGTATCGGCAAAGCCAACCAGCAGGCCGCCGATGGCGGGGCCGACAATCAGGCCTATCTGGAACATGGAGCTGCCGATGCCAGAGGCTTTGGCAATGGAAGCCCGCGGAATAATCAGCGCAAACAGGGTGTTGTAGCTTGGTGAAATCAAGGCGCGCGCAAACCCGGTCAAGGCTACCGTGGCATAAATCCATGTCGCAGTATGCGGTCCGGGATATTGGGCAATCCACACCAGCAAACCAGCATTCATGGCCAGGAAAAGGGCCGAGACCATTGCAAATCCACGACGGGAAAAATAGTGATCCACGGCATGTCCGGCAAATAATGCGCTACCCATATACGGAATCACTTCGGCCAGGCCAATCAGGCCCAAAGACCAAGGGTCATGCGTGAGTTGATAAACATGCCAACCAATCGCAACCATCATCATCTGGTAAGACAGCACCATGAAAATACGGTAAGTGAGCAACTTGGGAAGCGCATAGCCCTGATGGGCCAGAATCTGACGGATGGATAAAGACATAGCACGAATTATACGCTATGCATGCATGGCCGAATGTCGTGGAATGCCCTACAATTCCAGGGCGGGTGCAGTGAATCAGGCAGTAGGCGAAAGCTGATGAGCCGTCGTTGACCTCGTGCGACTCTGCCGCTATAGATGAGGCGCACCCGCCTCCCTTGTATGCACCCTAATACCTCGCATTACCAGCAACAACGTGTTTTATCCATTCCCTGAGTTTGCCTAGAGCAAACAAAAAAGACCCAAGGGGTTACCCTGAGTCTTTCTTTTGAAAATAAGCGTTCGCCTTAGCAATTACCCTTTTTAGCCTGTCCGGGTGGACAATGGTCTCTTACAACCACACAACCGGGCAATAATAGGCTTAAAACTGTCACTGCAATAAGAATCCGTTTCATAACATTACGCCTTACGACGTGCAATTAATCCAAGTATACCGAGACCAACTGCCATTAAGGCAAAGCTTTCAGGCTCTGGAACCGGAGTTATCGTTGAAGTTAAATCGAAAGCTCTAGCAGTTGCATTGCCATTTATGTTGAAACGTAAAGTGTAGCTTCCTGCGGCTAAGTTTTTGAAGTCAAATGAATAGCCCACATTTGTACTGTCAAAAGTAAAACTACTTAGTGGCTTCAATAAAGTGCTACCCAAATACAAACCAAAAGTATCACCTGGGTTTTGATTTGTTTGGACTTCGCCTCCTGTGTTTAAGTAACCAGCAAAATTGAAGACGCCGTTCTGGCTAGGTAATTGTAAAATGGTAGTAGCGTTTGTTGGGTCAATATCATTGACATCAAAATCTATAACAGCCGCGTTAGCTCCAAATGAAACTAACATTCCTCCAAGTAAGAATGCTTTCCCGAGCATAGTGTTCTCCTAAAGTGATTTATTATTAATATTTACTGCGATATGCATTCTAATAGAGGCATATACTCTCAACAATAGCCCGGATAGGCCAAATAGAAAAATTCCACAGCAAATTTTCGTAAGGACATTAATAGATTTAGGGCGGAGCCAATCCCCCCGTGCCTCCCGTCGAGCTGTAGCAACAGATGTAGCTTTCGGTTTTGTTTAAACACAAGCACTCAACCAGGTAGGACTAGGAAATGAAACTCACCGCACAAATTGATTCTTCTTGCAAAAGTCTGGAGAACTATTTCAATAAGCTCTTTGCAGTCTACTATGATGCCACAAAGGAAGAGAGTCAGACCCCGCTTGAGGTTCAAGACCTTGACTCTGAGTTATCACAGGCGCAATACCATGGCTTCTCTCACCTTATCAAGCCAGGGATGGTTATCGACTCATACAGCCTTCTAGAGTTTTGGCTGATAAAGCTATGTGATACTTACAAAAACCTTCACAACTTGAGCCTCCCATGGTGGGATGCCAAAGGTCGAGATGACCGTAAATGCATGCACAACTATCTAACCCAGCATGCAGGAATTAATCTTGATGCAGTTAAGGACAATTACACCTGTATAAATCAACTACGTATTGTTAGAAATGTATTAGTGCATAGTGGTGGTCATGTAAAACAATCACTCGAGCCAAAGTTTAAGCACATACAGGGAGTTTCATTGTGTCTCTCTTACATCGTAGTGAAGGATGAGTTTGTGTACAGCTCCCTAGATAACGTACGCACCTACCTTTTAGCCGCAGCACAACCTTTATCAACTTAAGCCTTCTTCCTGTCAAAATGTCAGCTTAGGGTGTACCTCACGCTGACTCAAAAATTGTTCAATAAAGCTTTGCCTCATACGCATCAACTAATAAAACAGTAAAAATACCAAATTAAATAGATGACGCGCGCCCTCTTCGTGTTTGCTCCTTGCAAACAAGCACCTAGCATTGTAAAAATTGAAGATACACGCGCAAAAAACTCAAATTTGCTGGAAAATACTACTTTGCAATCAATGAGTCATTTTCATGAAAACACTTTTCCTGCTTTTATTCCTGTTCCCGTCAGCCTTAATGGCATCTGAAGAATACAGCATAGAAAAACACTTCCAGAATCCCGCTAAACTGCCTGCAAACATTACCGCTTACCTGACCAAAGAAGTAGGGCCAAGCCGCATTGCCAGTTGCCAGGAAGTGAAACCGCATGATCTATTTGAAGCTGAGATCGTTCACCTGAATGCTGCCTCAAAAGCTTACCTGGTGAAGCCTGCGCATATGTGTGTCTGCACCGCGCATTACTGCCCAATGTGGATGTTTCCTGTGAAAGCAAAGACAGCGAAGCCTATTTGGACTCACCCGGCTACGCATACCCTGGAAATTCTGGATAAGAAATTAAGCGGATACAGAAAACTCAAAGAAATGGGCGAGGAACCCACGCGCGGCCATGACTCCGTTTGGTCATGGGACAGAGACCGCTACACAGAAATTGATAATACCGAGTGGACGCTGGATCCCGAAAAAGAATGTCGGTTGACCAAGCAAACCTCGCAAATGATGGATGGCAGAATGGTACAACACTTCATTAAATGCGCTCAGAATTAGCCCATGCATGCAAAGACCGCGGACATGCTTGTAAAAATAGTGTTCACGGTCTTGATTGCTTGCCTGGCTTTACCGCTAAAGGCAGGGGAAACCATGCAGCTTTGGGTCACAGTCGATTGGGAAGGCCTGTCGCTAGAGGAAGACAATCTGCATGCCATGCGCAGTTTCAGGGAAAAATTTCCGCACATCCCCTTATTACATCTGATTAACCCGGCCTATTTTTTGCAACCTGGCGCCAACCGTGCGCAAATCGGCAGCCATATCCGCAGCACATTCCTGCCGCAGGATACAGTCGGCCTGCATCTGCATCCCATGCGTTCATTGGTGCAATACTGCGGTGTCACCTTTCAAACGGCTCCCTCCATCTCCGATGCCAAAGAGGACTGCCGCGAAGCAAGCTGTGGTTACTCAGTGAGCCTCGAATATGCTTACAACCAACTGGAACTGACGCAACTCGTTGCTTGCAGCAGTGATCTGCTGGTCACCAATGGCTTTCAACGCCCCCGTCACTTTCGTGCCGGGGCATGGCAATTTGGCCCCAAATTACAAGCGGCACTGGAAGCTAACCGGTTTATCTGGGATAGCTCTTATATTGATGCTAACTTGCTCACCACCCGCTGGCACAAAGACAGTCGCCTGGTCCGCCTGCTTAAACAGTTACATCCACAGAGCACGCCTTTTGAGCAGCCATTTGCACTGAGTGTTGAACTCATGGAATGCCCCAATAACGCTGGCCTGGCCGACTACACCAGTGCCAAACAGCTGGTGCAACTGTTTGAGCAATTATTGAGTGCACGGCATCCTGTGATGGTGCTAGGTTTTCATCAGGAAACGGCATCGGATCATTTGCTAAATCTGGAACGCGCCATCCCGCATATGGAAAAACTTGCGCGGCAAAAGAATGTCCGTATCGAGTGGATGCACTAATCCACTTTTCTCTTCGAACGCAAACCATGACGATGGATTTATTTACCGAACAACGCCCACACTCAATTGCAATTGCGGAAGGCGCCTGTTGGCTGCCTGGATTTGCGCTGCCAGAAATGCATGCCTTGTGGCCCTGTGTAAAACACCATCTGACCGCACACCCACCGCAGCACATGATGACCCCCATGGGCTATGTGATGTCGGTGCAAACCAGCAGCATGGGGGCACTAGGCTGGGTGAGTAACGCACAAGGCTATGGTTACAGCCCCGTCAACCCATCAACCAATGTATCGTGGCCTCCCCTGCCCGCAGTGATTTTGCAACTGGCAGCAGAGGCCGCCGGTAAAGCGGGCTATTCCCAGTTTGTGCCTGATAGCTGCCTGATCAATGTCTATGCGCCGGGCTGCAAAATGGGTCTGCATCAGGACAAAGACGAAAAAGACTTCACTCAGCCGATTGTCTCTGTCTCACTTGGCCTGCCGGCCACGTTTCTGTTTGGGGGCAGCAAGCGTAGTGACAAACCGGTGAAAATTCCGCTACAGCATGGCGATGTGGTGGTCTGGGGAGGTGCCAGCCGAAGGTTTTACCATGGTGTTAGCCCCGTTAAGGCAGGCACACATTCTCTGACAGGCAACTGCCGTATCAATCTCACCTTGAGAAAGGCGGGATGATTTTGCGCTCAATGATGGAGTTGATAAAAAGTCTGCGCAACACCTGATTAACATCAATAAAGCACTTCACTTCCGGGTTGCATCTGTTTCTCAAAAGAGTAAACTGAAACTGTCCTCTCTATCCAATTGATAAGGCAATTGGCTCTGGAAAGGCACCATTTCTGAGAAAAGGAGTTTGTCATGAATTTACAACTTACTGGACATCATTTAGAAATCACTCCGGCATTACGCGATTACGTTTCATCCAAATTTACGCGTATCAGCAATCACTTCGACCATGTGATCGATGTCAAAGTCACCATGTCTGTTGAAAAGCTCGCCCAAAAGGTTGAAGCCACACTGCACGTTCCAGGCAACGATTTGCACGCTGCCTGCACCGATGAGAACATGTACAGTGCCATCGACATGCTTACTGACAAACTTGACCGTCAGGTATTAAAACACAAGGAAAAAAACGGTGACCACCATAAATCTGGTGGCGCAGTGAAACACCAGTTGAGTTCCTAAGTTTTGCCTCACATTCTCTACCCGCTCGGGTAGAGAATTCAAACAACCACTTCTGTATCACTTTTACGTCGTTTCACTCCCACCACCTGCTATTCAGTTGTAAAATGAGCCTCAATCACTTGTGGACATGTTGACACCCCGTATGGCGCAAATCTCTGTCGCTGATTTGTACAAACAGATACGCAGCAAACTCAAATTGAAATGGGTGGCTGGCGAGTCTGGTGGTCAAAAAATCCTGACTTCAGGCACCGTGACCAAACCGTCGCTGGCGCTGGTCGGTCATTTGAATTTTGTGCATCCCAATCGCGTACAAGTGCTGGGCTGTGCCGAAATGGATTACCTGGGCGGTTTGAGCATACTCGCGGTGCAGCAGGCGGTGAGTAATTTATTTTCAACAGACCTGGCCATGGTGGTGGTCGCCAACGGCGAAAAAGTCCCTGCCATCATGCTCGAAGCCGCGCAACAAACACAAACTCCCTTGTTTACTACACCGTTGATTAGCCCGCAGCTGATGGAGTTGCTGAGCCATTACCTGGCGGTGGCCACGGCAGAAACCACCAGCATGCATGGCGTGTTTATGGAGGTGCAAGGCTTTGGCGTATTGATCACCGGTAGCGCCGCGATTGGTAAAAGCGAACTGGCGCTGGAACTGATCTCGCGCGGTCACCGCCTGGTGGCGGATGATATTGTCGATTTTTACCGTATCTCGCCGGAACGCATAGAAGGCCGCTGCCCGGAATTGCTGCAAGATTTTTTAGAGGTGCGTGGCCTGGGTATCCTCAATATCCGCGCACTCTACGGCGATAATGCGGTCAAACCGACTAAACCACTGGACATGATGATACAGCTGGAACTGGCGGATGAACTGAAACCGCAAGACCTGGACCGCCTGAGCGCCAACCGTCAAACCCAGCACGTGCTGGATGTGGAAGTCAGCAAGGTCATTATCCCCATTGCGGCTGGCCGCAACATCGCGGTACTGGTTGAAGCCGCCGTGCGCAACCATATGTTGCTGCTGCGCGGCGTGAATGCCACCAAACAGCTGACGCAACGGCAAAAACAAATCATGCTCCGGGAAAGCAAATTAAGATGAAAAGGTTGGGTACATGCAGCTGGTGATCGTGACAGGTCTGTCGGGCTCGGGTAAAACCATTGCTTTGCGCGTGTTTGAAGACAGCGGCTATTATTGTATTGATAACCTGCCTGCCACCTTGTTGCCCCACATCCAAAACCATGTGGCTGACCGTGACGCGGCCAAAGTCGCTGTGAGTATCGATAGCCGCAGCATTGCCATTGAATCGCTGCCAGATATCCTGCAAACGCTGAAAACACAGGGCATTGCTGTTCACCTGCTTTTTCTGGATGCCAGCCGCGAGACGCTGGTGAAACGTTTTTCCGAAACCCGGCGCAAACATCCCTTGAGTACGCCTGACCAGGCGCTGGACGAAAGCATCAATCACGAACGTGACCTGTTATCCGGGCTGAGTAACCTGGGCCATCATGTAGATACCAGCAACCTGTCGGCCAATGCATTGCGTCATCATACGCGTGACTGGATGCTGCAACTCGAGCAAAGCTACCAGCAAGCGCGCGACCACTCACTGGTGCTGTCATTTATCTCATTTGGCTTTAAACATGGCATCCCGCTGGATGCTGACTTTGTGTTTGATGTGCGTAGTCTGCCTAATCCCCATTACGACCCGGTTTTGCGCCCTTACAATGGCAAGGAAGCGCCTATCCAGCAATTTCTGCAAAACGAACCCATGGTGCTTGAAATGCAGCAAGACATTCAGCACTATATAGAAAAATGGTTACCAAGCTTTTATCACGATCATCGCAGCTACGTCACTGTCGGCATCGGCTGCACCGGGGGGCAACACCGTTCCGTCTATCTGGTGGAACAACTGGGCGCCTATTTCAAGCAACAGCATCAAGTGATGACACGTCATCGTGAATTGCACGATGCGCCTGTCACCGCCACCCCTTAATTACGGATTCTGAGAGCAAACTTATGATTGGTGTATTGATTATTGCGCATGGCAGCCTGGGGCCTAGCCTGATTGATTGCGCGACGCATGTGATGGGCAATCGCCCGGCACAGCTGGATTTCCTGGAAATCTCCAAACATGACGACCCAGCCGAAATATTGCCCAAAGCACAGGCACTGGTTAAAAACCTCGATAGCGGCCAAGGGGTATTAGTGTTGTCAGACATTTACGGCGCAACGCCCTGCAATATTGTCACTCGCCTGCTAACGCCAGATGAAATCGAAGGCGTTGCCGGAGTGAATTTGCCCATGCTGGTCCGCGTTCTCAATTACCGCCACGAAGGCCTGCATTCCTGCATCCAGAAAGCACTGAGTGGCGGCCGCGATGGCGTCGTCCACTTCACCAAAACCACTTGTCATCACGCACAATAACTTTAAACACTTATGGCCAAACTCTCTGTAGAAATCATTAACAAACTCGGCTTACATGCTCGCGCCTCGACCAAGTTCACCCAAACGGCCAGCCAGTTCAAAAGCGAAGTCTGGGTCGAAAAAAACGGCCGTCGTGTCAACGCCAAAAGTATTATGGGTGTCATGATGCTGGCTGCAGCCAAAGGCAGCATCATCGACATTGAAGCCACCGGTCCGGACGAAGAACAGGCATTGGCGGCACTGCAAGCGCTGGTGAATGACTACTTTGGTGAGGGTGAGTAATTGACCAGTTTCAGCATGCACGGCGTCGGTGTGTCCAGTGGCATCGCCATTGGCCATGCCCACCTGATTTCCCATGCCTTGCTGGAGGTCGTGCACTTCAAGATTGAGGCTAGCGGTGTCGATGACGAAATCGCCCGTTTTGAACGCGCGATTGCCCTGGTCAAACACGATCTTGAGCAACTCAAGTCACAATTGCCCAAAAACGCTCCCGCCGAGCTGGGTGCTTTTATCAACACGCACCTGGCCATGCTCAGTGACAAGTCGCTCTCCGAGGCACCCAAGGCCATTATCCGCGATGAGCTATGCAATGCCGAGTGGGCGCTCAAGCAGCAAATGGATGATATCGTGGCCCAGTTTGACGCCATTGAAGATGCCTACTTGCGTGAGCGAAAACAGGACGTGGTGCAAGTTGTTGAACGTGTGATCAAAGTGTTGCTGGGCCGAGACCAGCTGGCTGCCAGCGAAAAGAAACTGCAAGCCCGGCAAGAGCGTGCCATGATCCTGGTGGCACATGATGTATCGCCGGCCGATGCCATCCAGTTCAAGCATCACCAGTTTGCGGCGTTTATCACCGATGTCGGCGGCGTGACCTCACATACTGCGATTCTGGCTCGCAGCCTGAATATTCCATCGATTGTGGCATTGCAACGCGCACGTGACCTCATCAACGACGGCGAATTGATGATTGTCGATGGCGCCGCCGGGGTTGTTATTGTCAACCCGGACCCGGAAGTCCTGTCCGAATACAAGCTCAAGCAAAACCAGTGGCAGCTAGCACAACAAAAGCTGCAACTGATCAAAACCACTAAAGCGGTGACTGTCGATGGCGTAGCGATTGATTTGCTGGCCAATATTGAAGTCCCCGAAGACGTGATCAGTGCAAAAGCGTCTGGCGCTGTGGGGGTAGGTTTGTACCGCACCGAGTTCCTGTTTATGAACCGCAGCGAGATGCCCAGCGAGCAGGAGCAGTTTGAGGCCTACAAGCACGTGGCCGAGGCCATGAAAGGCTATCCGGTGACCATCCGTACGCTGGATATCGGTGCAGACAAGCAACTGAACCCGGACGAAGTGGTCACTGCCACTAACCCGGCCCTGGGTTTGCGTGCTGTGCGCTACTGCCTGGCTGAGCCACATATTTTCCACACCCAGTTCCGCGCCCTGTTACGGGCATCACGTTACGGGCAGGTCAAAATCCTCATCCCCATGTTGTCTAACCTGGCCGAACTGCGCCAGGCCAGGCTGTTACTTGAGCGGGCCAAGGAGTCACTGCGCAAGGAAAACATCCCGTTTGACGAGCAGATACACATGGGCGGCATGGTAGAAGTGCCAGCGGCGGCCATCAATGCTGAAGCGTTTGCGCAAGAACTCGACTTTTTGTCCATAGGCACCAACGACCTGATTCAGTACACTCTGGCGATTGACCGGGCTGACGATGCGGTGGCGCATTTGTATAACCCGTTGCATCCGGCCGTGTTACGCCTGATACAACTCACCATACAAGCCGCAGAAAAATACCAGAAACCGGTCTCGGTCTGTGGTGAAATGGCGGGCGATATCAAGCTGACGCGCCTGCTGGTCGGTATGGGCATGCGACAGTTGTCCATGCATCCTTCCCATATCCTGAGCGTGAAATCACAAATTCTGCAAAGCGAAGAAAGCATATTGGCCAAACAGGCCAAAAAGATCCTGTCGTTTAGTGACCTGGAAAAAATTGAACCCCTGATTAAAAAATTTAACGGTGAGCTGTTGTAACAAGGACTAGCCCTGTCCTTGTATTTGCAAAATTCATCACCATCATCAAAATATACAATGACCCACACGCGAACATTTGGCTAATAATAGCCTCTATCAAGCATTGTATTCATCAAAGGATAACGTTGTGAGCACTAACCCATTACTCGTTTTTACTGGCCTGCCTAAGTTTAATGACATCCGCCCGGAGCATGTGTCTCCGGCCATCGACACCTTGCTTGCTGAAGGCCGCGCCCTGGTCGAGCAACTGGCAACGGCCACAGAGACCCCTGACTGGCAACACTTCGTGCAGCCGATTGAAGATTTTTCGGAAAAACTGTCGCGTAGCTGGGGACCGGTCGGACACATGAACGCAGTGGTGAACACGCCGGAGTTGCGTGAAGCCTACAACGAAAACCTGGCCAAACTGACCGACTTTTATAGCGACCTGTCGCAGGACGAACGCCTGTATAACAAATACAAAGCGATCCAAGCCAGTGCCGAATACGCCCAACTCAGCCGGGCACAAAAGAAAATCATCGATAACGAAGTGCGTGGTTTTAAACTCGGCGGTGCCGAGCTGCCACCTGCGGAAAAAGTGCGTTTCAAAGAAATTGCCGAACAGCTCTCCAAACTGGGCAGTAAGTTTGAAGAGAATATTCTGGACAACACGAATGACTTCAAGCATGTGGTTGCAGACGCTGCTGAGTTAACAGGCCTGCCTGATGACGCGCTGCAAGCAGCTGCCGAAGCTGCAAAAGCGGACGGCCAGAGCGGTTACCTGTTTACCCTGCATTTCCCGTCTTATATGCCGGTGATGCAGTATTGCGACAATCGCTCATTGCGCGAAACCCTCTACCGCGCCTATGCCACCCGCGCCTCTGAGTTCAGCAAACCGGAATGGGACAACACCCATTTAATTGCCGACCTGCTCAAACTGAAGCAGGAAGAGGCGCAGCTATTAGGCTTTAAAAACTACGCCGAGCTGTCACTGGCCACCAAAATGGCCGATACACCACAACAAGTGATTGAGTTTCTGGATACGTTAGCTAAACGCGCCAAACCATACGCTGAAAAAGACATGGCCGAGCTCAAAGCTTACGCCGAGAAACTGGGCTTTAGCGATATGCAGGCCTGGGACGTGGCCTATATCAGCGAAAAACTGCGTGAAGAAAAATACGCATTCTCTGATCAGGAAGTGAAACAATACTTCCCGGAAGACAAAGTGCTGGCCGGATTATTTAAAGTGGTTGAAACCATTTTTGGCGTGCAGGTACGCAAAACCGACGCGCCCTTATGGCATAAGGATGCAAGTTTCTACGAAATTAGCGACCAGCAACGCCAGCCAGTTGCCTATTTCTACCTCGACCTGTATGCGCGTCATGGCAAACGTGGCGGCGCCTGGATGGATGAATGTATCACGCGCCGCAAAACAGCCAGTGGCATTGAACTGCCCGTCGCTTACCTGACCTGCAACTTCTCCGCACCGGTGGGCGACAAGCCTGCGCTCTTCACCCATGACGAAGTGATCACGCTGTTTCATGAGTTTGGACACGGCCTGCACCATATGCTGACCCAGGTCGAGGAATATAGTGTCTCCGGCATCAAGGGTGTGGAATGGGACGCGGTAGAGCTCCCCAGCCAGTTTATGGAAAACTTCTGCTGGGAATGGGACGTGTTGCGCCATATGACGGCACATGTCGACAGTGGTGAGCAACTGCCACGTGCGCTATTCGACAAAATGGTCGCGGCCAAAAACTTCCAGGCTGGCATGCAAACCGTGCGCCAAATCGAGTTTTCATTATTCGATATGCGTCTGCACAGCAGCTTTGATCCGGCAGGCAAACAAACCGCCCTGGACGTGCTAGAGCAAGTACGTGAAGAAGTGGCGGTATTACGTCCACCGAAGTGGAACCGCTTCCCCAACAGCTTTAGCCATATTTTTGCCGGTGGTTATGCGGCTGGCTACTACAGCTACAAATGGGCAGAGGTACTCTCTGCGGATGCTTACAGCCTGTTTGAAGAACTGGGCGTATTGTCTGAAGAAGCGGGAAGCCGCTTTAAGAATGAGGTACTGGCACAAGGCGGTGCTCGTCCGGCGATGGAATCGTTTGTGGCCTTCAGAGGCCGCGAACCGAGCATGGATGCTTTGCTCAGGCATAATGGCATGTCACAATAACCCAAGCTAGGTCGTGCAGACCTGGCTTTTATTTATTACGTACTCAAGGACCGCCCTATGTTACACACAGCTCGCTGGCTTCTGATTGCAGTATGCCTCAGTTGCTCATACAGTTTTGCCGCCCAGCCTGCAGAGGATGACATACAAGCCAAAACCGTTGAAGGCGACGAAGTGATCCTGCACTCCAACGGTTACTGGGAGTTCAAGGATGCCAAAAAAGCAGAAGTCGCGAAAACCAAAGTAGAGCAGTTTGAGCGCAGCAATAGTTGCCCCTTGGGGATGCGGCCAAGTTTTCTGGGCATAGGCCGCTGCATTGCCTATGATGACCCTATCCTCAAACGTGGCTCACTCAGTGGTAAAGGCCGTTAAACTTTAAAGCACTAAAACAGGGCAACCAAGGTTGCCCTGTTGCTTTTTAATGCAGGCTGTTGGCGATGTCTTTATACAAACCTGCTTGCAAAGCGCTAGTGGACAGGCTTAGGCGCTGATTGCGCAGCGGGAACGTACCTTGCTTAAACGTAGTATTACCTTTAATACTGAAGCATCATGATTAACTCTCTCGATTTTGCGCGCCACGGTGATAAACAGAACTCGGCTTTCTTTGAGGAGTATCTGCAAAAACTGCTAGAAGAACGCGACCAGATGGGCCTGACCGACATGATTCAGGAGATTGATGCCCTGATGATCACGGTGGACCCGGATCATTCGATCCAGTACATCGCCGAACTGTCTTTAATGACCTCTTACCATTATCTTGTGACGCTGGAGAGTGAAAAGCACTGGACGCATATCCTGCGCATAGACCTCAACTCGCCGGATTTGCTGGTGCGCGAAGTCAAGGACCCCAACCTGCGCGGCATTTTCCGCTCACTCAACGAGATTTACCCGGTGGGCGCGCGTAAACCGAACAGCCGATATATGGGTGAGATTATCCGTGTCACCAATATGCATGAAGTAGTCAGATTACAGGAGGAACGCGAGTTCCGCTTCTTTACGCAGGACGAAGTGCGTAAGCTGGAACTGCCAGGCAATGTCGCGATCAGCAAGCCGTCGCCCTATACGCATAATATTGTTGGTTATATGAAACGCGATCCAGGTGAATTACGTGTGTACTCACTGGGCATCAGTACCATACGCCCGGATGTGCAGGCCGCCTATGAGCAGGCCAAGGACCAACAGGCCAAGCTGCGTATAGATGACCTGATTTTGCCTGTGGACCATCTGGCCACGCGCGTATATAGCCAGAACCGCGAAGTGGCGATCCTGGAATACCTGTCCTGGTCCAGTTACTTTTTCTGGGGTGCTTACAATATCTGGGACCAGAACTCATCCACCAACGTCACCAAAAGTGCACATGGGTTTGCCGAAACCAAAAGCCCGGCCAAAGTATTTACTGCCAACAACACACCTTACTTTGTCAATCACCTGGAAAAACTACCTTCGCCTACTGAGACTTTTGTGCGTAATTATGGCCCACGCCTGCATCATATTGCCCTGTCGGTGAAAGACGGCACGCGCGATGGCAAGGAGAATATCGATTTTGTGGTGGATGCGATTGCCAGCCAGGGCAAAGGCTTTTTACTCGATGTGATTGGCTCCAAGGAAGAAGGCCTGAAACAGATATTCTCTAATGCCTCCGAACATTCATCGTTGATTATCGAATACGTGCAGCGCTACGATGGTTTTGATGGCTTTTTCACACGCGACAATGTGGCTAAACTCACGGAAGCCGCCGGGGTGGAAGAAGGCGTACTGGAAGCGCAAGCCAAGCTGAGCCAGCTGGGAGCCAAATAATTTTGCCGGTGCACCGCGGGCGACTGTTTTATACTACTTGTTTTGAGTAAGCAGAGACCTCCATGCAACACGACTTCTGGCACCAGCGCTGGCAGAACCAGCAGATAGGCTTTCACCAGGGTGATATCAACCCGTTTTTGCTGGCACATTTACAGGCTCTGGGGTTGCAGGCTGGTCAGCGCGTCTTTGTTCCGCTGTGCGGTAAATCACTGGATATGCATTGGTTGCTGGCGCAAGGGTATCAGGTGGTTGGCGCTGAACTGAGCCAGTTAGCAGTGGACGCTTTTTTTACAGAACTCAAACTAGCCCCAGAGATCACGCAATCAGGCTCACTGAGACATTATCGTACCGAGCAGATAGAGATATTGCAGGGCGACTTTTTCGCGTTAACGCAAGACCAGCTAGGCACTGTGGATGCCATTTATGACCGCGCAGCACTCATTGCCTTGCCAGACGAAATGCGCAAGCAATATTCTCGTCATCTGATGTCCATCACGCAAACGGCACCGCAACTGCTGATCAGCTTTCAATATGATCAGTCGCTGGTGCCTGGCCCGCCATTTAGTGTGAGCAGAACAGAAGTTAGCGCCCACTATGAGCCACACTATGTGCTGACAGAACGGGCCAGTACTTACCAGGAGAAAGGCATGAAGGGCCAATACCCTGCTGAAGAAACGGCCTGGTTACTGCGTCCGCGATAAATCGCATCCAACCAGGCTGTCATGGTGCTCCAGCCAGTGTTGCAAGCTTTCTACCACCTGGTGTGCGTTTGCCCGCACCTGCTCGCTGGGTTGCCTGAGGTCAGGCACCACCACCACACGCAAACCAGCCGCAATCGCCGCCTGTGCGCCCAGCTCGCTGTCTTCAAACGCGATACATTCGTCTGCGGGCAGCCCCAGTTTCTCAAGCGCTAGTAAGTAAATATCAGGATGCGGTTTGCCGCGCTTAACCTCCTGGCCACTCGTCACATGGCTGAAATAATCCAGTACGCCGGTGTGCGTCAGCCGATGTGTAATATGAGGAATGGGTGATGAAGACGCCACGCTACAAATAATCCCATGCGACTGATAATACTGTAACAATGCTTGCACGCCATCTTTCAATGGAAAAGCATGGTCTCGCGTTTCCAGGAAGGCATTCAGCCCCTGCATCACGTGTTGAAAGTTAGCCTCACTGCCCAATTGCTGCGTCATGAGCCGGGTGGAGTCTGACCAGACACGCCCAACGAGTTCCACATACTCGGCCTGTGTGTAGGTAATCCCTATGGTAGCTGCGGCCTGTATGCAGCCTTGCATAATAATGCGCTCGGAATCGATCAACAGACCGTCCATATCAAAAATAGCTGCTTTAATCACTTAAACAACACCCGCCACCAGACAAAACAGCATTTTATCGCGACTGCGTTGCGGTGAAACAGACACTTTCACGAATCGATCATTTATTTAAAATTTGCCAGCTTGAAATTCCTACACAACTTAACAAAGGCTGGTTAATATAAAACCACATGACACCACGGTATTCAGATTTTGCATCACGGAACGTCATGCCATGAAGCGACCCGCCACAGGATGGGAGCAGCAGCATGTGACGGCAGTCAATAGCGAAGCATATCGTTAAGGAGCCCCTGATGGATAAAGCAAAACTGTATACCTTGCGCTGGTCTGCCATGCAAATTGCCAGATTATCCGCCGACCCCAAAGTGGATGCGCTGGCGCTTAGCCAGATTGAAATCCTCTCGCAATTGCTCGAAGAGCCTATGCCTGAAGAATTCAGGCCGCCCGAACCGCCCCGCCCCAGTTTGCATGTTGAAGAGGCGGCCCCGGCAAAAAAGCGCTACCCGCTCGGCGAAAAAAAATTGTGGTACCCCGAAGCCCTGATACGCGCTGATATCAAACGTGCAGCGCAGGGAGAATACCCTAAAGGGTATCCTTCTGGTGCCATCATCCACTTTACGGCTGGCCAATATTCCAAGGGTGTTGAAAATGCGGTCACGGCCATCTCAAGCAGCCCCTATTTTTTCTGCTGCATAGGCACCGACGGCAAGTTGGTGCAGGCCAACCCGCTCAACCAATGGGGCTATCATGCCGGTGAAAGTGCCTGGACCATTGATGGCGCAAAACGCAATGGGGTCTCCAATTTTTTGGTGGGGATTGAAATCACTAATCCAGGTCGGCTCGATGTATATGACGGCAAGTTTTATACCTATTGGGACACTGGCCGCAAATACCCTTTGGATGCCAAAAAAGTACGCGTGATCACGCAAAACCAGGACAATATTCTGGCCGGCGCTTACTTGCCTTATACCAAAGCACAGGAAACGACGTTAATTGAGTTTTTAGTCTGGGCCAAGGCAAACAATCCCAGTGTATTTAACTTTGACTATGTGCTGGGCCATGACGAAGTGGCAGGCCCCAAAGGCATAGGACGCTGGCGAAAGAATGATCCTGGCGGTGCCTTGTCGATGACCATGACGGAGTTCAGGCAGTTGCTGAAAGACGAATATAAAAAGCGTTACGGATAAGCACCAGGCAAAAAAATGCCCCGATGGATCGGGGCGAATTGTGGACTTACCTATCTCTCAAGGCCTTAGATTAAACAATGTGCCCGCATACAGGTTTGATCAATATCAAAGGTTGGCTGAAAACACAGGAGAAACTCTGTTTTTGATCGCGTTTAAGCCACCGCATATTCCAGTGGCGTCACAGTCACACTCACCGTGAGTTGCTGCGCGCCGCCTCCCAGCACCACGCCGCGCATGGGTGACACATCGCCAAAGTCACGGCCCCAGGCCACAGTAATATGTTCCTGTTGGACCAAACAATTATTGGTAGGATCAAAGTCTACCCAGCCGTAGACCGGGCAATACACTGACAGCCAGGCGTGCGATGCATCTGCACCGATCATGCGTGGCTGGCCAGCGGGCGGATGGGTGAGGATATACCCGCTGACATAACGGCAAGCCAGGCCGATAGAGCGTAGCGCGCCTATCATCAGATGCGCGAAGTCCTGGCAGACGCCGCGGCGGCCTTCCAGTACCGTATCCAGGGGGGTGGAGATATCGGTGGCTTGGGGGTCAAACTCAAACTCGGTATAAATTTTTTGCGTCAAGGCCATGGCAGCCTCAAGTAGCGACCGCTGCGGCGTGAAACAGCTCAGGGCAAAGTTGGCCAATGCTTCACTACAAGTCACCCGGGTTGTGGCATAGATATACGGGGCCGCATCCAGATGTTGGGTGTCCTGGTCTTTTAACAGGGCTTTTACTTGCTCCCAGGGCGGACTTTGCACAAAATCAGCCATCAGCGGCCGCGGCTGGATATCAACCTGAAATCTGGAAGTGACCTCTAGCGCCTGATGGGGCGTCATGATGGTGAAGTAATCATTGTTGTTGCCAAAAAAGTCCTGCCGCCGTGACTGTTCGGCGGGTTGTGGTTCGCAAGCCAACGTATAAGAAATGCATTGCTGGAAAGGCGTCTGCCGTGGCATGAGATGCAGCAATTGCTGTGATTGAATCACCGGCAAATCGTAGCTATAAACTGTTTGATGTTCGACCTGGTAACGCATCGTGGGCCTTAATGTCCTGACATTACCACCGGGCTGGCGTAACTGAAAAAGCGCAAGCTCAGCCGATCAGACAAAGTCAGGGTCACATCGTAGGTGCGGTTTAACCAGGCCGACAATGTCGCGTCGCCTGGCAGGAAACATTGATCAGGATCCAGTTGCAGCAGGGCTTGCCAGCAGTCCTGAAGCTCGGCGGCGATCCCGCCCGCATTATCTTGCGCGTCCATCTCTTCAAGGTATTTGACCAGCCCCTTGATCTGGAACACCACAGAGTTAGGGTTATTATCATCCATCAGCAACAGATCAAGCACGGGCAACCACTCGGGTTGCGAGGCATAGCGGGCACGGTAAGTGACCAGGTTATTGGTCACTTGTAACAACCATTCCAGGTTGCTGTGCTGAGGCATTTGCAAGGCGCGGCTCAACAGTACACACATGAATTGCAAGCGTTCAATGCGCCGCCCCAGCGACATAAAACGCCAGCCCAGGTCACGCGTCATCCAGTCCATAGCAAAGCCTGTCAAGGTGACAAAATGATTCACCGCCTGCTCGATGTACGACATCGCATCCTGCAGGGTGGCATGCGCATGCCGGGTAATAAATTGCCGGGACAACACGTTCACGGTGCGCCAATGGTCATTGGAGATACGTTCACGCAGGTTAAACGCCTGTTGATACAACTGTTGCACGCTGGTGGCCAGGCTACCGGACTGCTGCGAGAACACCGCCTGCACCAGCAAAGGCTCAATGTCATCATCACTATACGGCTGCCATGTCGCCCACTCTTCTTCATCTTTGGGTGAAGGCAACAGGTCAAACCACTGGCAGAGTCCCTGCATGGTGGGCCACTCGCCTTCGCGCGACTCCGGCGTATATTCGAGCAAGGCGCGCAAGGTCGCACGTAACATCATGGCTTTTTGCAGGTTGCGTACCGAATAACGGCCATACCAGAACATGTTTTCTGCCATGCGGCTGGAGAGCGAGCGATTTTCACGCACCAAGTCCTGGCTGGAAGTGGTTTTGCGCAACAGGCTAAAGGGCGACTGGGTAAACTCTGACAGTACCCAGGTATCTTTGCTGGTCCCGCCCCGTTGCATGGTGACCACCCGGCAATCTTTACCACTGGCGACCCGGGAAAGGCCACCCGGCATAATGGCATAACCATTGGGCGTGGCAAACGCATACACGCGCAAACTCACGGCCAGCGAACTCATTTGCGTTTGATGGTGATGATGGCTGAGCACAGGGGCCTGCGAAATATCCACTTGCTCCTGAGCGATATAGTGTCCTGGCTGCGCGCGCAGCTTGGCAATCAGCGCCTCTTTTTGTGCCGCATTCAGATCTTCGCCAAAAATCGGCGAATATTGCACCTGCGGATACGCGGGTTTGATCACCAGGTCATCCAGATGATCGATCACATATTCCAGCGCAGCGGATTCGCCACACCACCAGGTCGCCACCGAAGGCATGCGCAACGATTCGCCCAGCAAGGACTGGCACAAATTGGGCAAAAAGCCGAGCAAAGCCCCGGACTGCAACAGGTTCGCACCCAGCGCATTGGCAATCAGCACATTGCCGAGGCGTGCGGCCTGCGTGAGTCCCGCAACGCCTAACAGTGACTCGGCATTCAGCTCCAGCGGGTCACAGTAATCATCGTCTATCCGGCGCAAAATGGCATGCACAGGCTTGAGCCCGGCGATAGTCTTGAGCCAGACCACCCCGTTACGCACGGTCAGGTCGCTGCCTTGCACCAGTGGATAGCCCAGATACCCAGCTAAAAATGACTGCTCATGATAGGTTTCGTTATACGGCCCTGGGGTCAAGATCACGACCAGTGGCGGCTCCCCCTGGCTGAGTGGGGCAATGCCAGGGACCGTCTGTGCCTGATTTTGTGCCACGCGGTGGCCCCAATGCGCCAGGCTATCCCGCATGCTGGCAAAAAAGCCGCTCAACCTCTCGATATTGAGGTCGCGGAACATTTCGGGGAACACACTGGAAATAATGGTACGGTTTTCGAGCGCATAACCCGCGCCTGTGGGCGACTGCGTACGGTCAGACAACACCCACCACTGCCCGTTGGGGGAACGCGCAAGATCGACAGCATAGTTGTGCAAAGCAATATTGTCGTAATGCGGAATGCCGACACAAGATGGCAAAAAGCCATTATGGCCATAAATCAGCGCAGGCGGCAGTTGGCCACTGGCAAACAGCCGCTGCTCGCCATAGATATCCAGCAACACCTGGTTGAGTAAGGTGGCGCGCTGTGCCACCGCGGCGGCAATCTCCTGCCACTCATGCGAGGGAATGATCAGCGGCAACACATCCAGATCCCAGGGCCGCTGCACGCCATGCGTGTCCGCATAGACGTTATAGGTCACACCGTTATCGCGGATCTGCCGCTGCACCGCCTCCATGCGCTTACGCATGACGGCCGGCTCTTCGCTCTCCAATTGCGACACCAGCGCCTGCCAATGCGGACGTGGCTGGCCCTGGCTATCCAACAATTCGTTATAGCGGTCAGAGAAATAAAGCTGGTTAAGCACCGGTTGCATGCGTCGTTAAGTGATCGTTGAGGGATTATCTAACAAGACACTGAGTGTAACAGGATGTTCACACATTCGGCTGCCAACGCAGGTCTAGCGTAAACGGGAAACGCGGATTTGGTGGCTCTTTTACCACAGTCACCTTACCCGGTGTATGGCCATGCGCCCAGAAACGGGCAAAGCGCCGCGCCTCGGCTTCGTTGGCATTGACCGGGAAAGTATTGTAATTACGGCCACCCGGATGAGAAACATGGTAAGTACATCCACCCAAGGACTTTCCGCTCCAGGTATCCACCAGGTCAAATACCAGTGGCGCCTGCACCGGGATCGTCGGGTGCAAGGCCGACCACGGACTCCAGGCACGGAAGCGCACCCCGGCCACATATTCCCCCGCATGGCCAGTGGCTTGCAGTGGCAAAGGCCGTCCGTTACAGGTCACCACATGGCGTCCATCGGTGAGGCCGCGCACGCGCAACTGCATGCGCTCCACCGAGGAATCCACATAGCGCGCCGTGCCGCCGCCCGCCATCTCTTCGCCCAGCACATTCCAGGGCTCTATCGCCTGACGCAACTCCAGCTCCACACCATGATAGGCCACTGTGCCATAGCGCGGAAAACGGAACTCAACAAATGGTTCAAACCAGCGCTGCTCAAAGGCATAACCGGCCTCACGCAAATCGGCCACCACATCGGCAATATCCTGCGCTACAAAGTGCGGCAGCATCCAGCGGTCATGCAACTCGGTCCCCCAATGGACCAGTTTGCCGGTATAAGGTGTTTTCCAGAATCGGGCCACCAGCGCACGTAATAACAGACCTTGCAGCAAGCTCATGCGTGCGTGTGGCGGCATTTCAAAAGCGCGGAATTCCACCAGACCCAAGCGGCCGGTCGGGCCATCAGGCGAATACAGTTTGTCGATGGAAAACTCAGAGCGATGCGTGTTACCGGTTAAATCCACCAGCAGATTACGCAGTAAGCGGTCAACCAGCCAAGGCTGCTGGCTCTCCTCGCCAACCGGCAAGGCTTGCGCCATTTGCTGGAAGGCAATCGCCAACTCATACAAATTATCATCGCGCGCCTCATCCACACGCGGTGCCTGGCTGGTGGGGCCAATAAAGGTGCCCGAGAACAAATAAGACAGTGCCGGATGGTTCTGCCAGTAAGTAATCAGGCTACGCAGCACATCGGGACGCCGCAACATCGGGCTATCGGCGGCGGTCTCGCCTCCCAGCGTCACATGGTTGCCGCCACCCGTACCGGTATGGCGGCCATCCAGCATGAATTTTTCCGTCCCCAGCCGGCACAAACGGGCTTCTTCATACAGCACATTCATATTGGTGACCAGCTCTTTCCAGGTGCTGGCTGGATGAATATTGACTTCGATCACGCCGGGGTCCGGCGTCACACTAAGCAACTTGAGGCGGCTGTCACGCGGCGGCGTATAGCCCTCCAGCCACAACTTCAGTTTTAAGTCACTGGCGGTTTGCTCAATGGCACTCAACAAATCCAGATAGTCTTCAAGACGGTTTACCGGCGGCATAAACACATGCAAGCGGCCGTTGCGCACCTGCACACACAATGCGGTGTGTACCACCTCGCGCGCCAGCGGCTGGGTGGTTTTGTGCTTGAGCCTGACTTTGGGCGTTTTCGATGTCTCCAAAGCTTCTTGGTCAGCAAACGGATCCAGCGGAAACTCTGGCTCAATATCCGCAGGCAGTTGCCAGGGCAATGAAGACAGCGGCAAGCGCAAGCCCATTGGCGAATCCCCGCCCAGCAGGTACAAATGCTCACGCCGTAACGGCCATTTGCTAGTCAACCATTCGCCAGCACTGCGGCTTTCGTCCGGCTTGAGCGGCATGACGTAACCCACAATCTGCCCCAAGCCTTGGTTAAGCAAGCTGGCCAGTCGTTTACGTTCGGACGCATCTTTCAGGTCAGCCTTGAGTGGATCGACATTGGCAGGTAGTTGCTGTTCCTGCTGTGCAAAGCTCATCACATCCTCATAAGCGGGAATGACACACGCCGGAGGAAAGCCCAGCATGCCTGCCAGGTGCGTCGCAAACATCTGTGCCTGCTTCACCCCATAGCCATCACTGACGCCCTCGGCAGAAAACAAACTGGCATCGCGCCAGACTGGTTTGCCATCGGACCGCCAGTAAATATTAATCGCCCAGCGAGGCAACGGTTCGCCGGGATACCATTTGCCCTGGCCGTAATGCAAAAAGCCGTTGGGCGCAAAATGCGCTTTCAGACGCAAGGCCAGGTCACCGGCTAATTGCCGTTTATGCTCACCCAGCGCCTGGGTATTCCATTGGGCGCCATCCATATCATCAATCGAGACAAATGTCGGCTCACCGCCTTGCGTCAGCCGCACATCTTGCTTTTTGAGCTGCACATCTACCTTGTCTCCCAGCTTGAGGATGGCCTGCCAGTCCTCTTCGCTGTAAGGCTTGGTCACACGCGGGTCTTCGTGAATGCGCGTCACGGTCATCTCATGGTTAAACGTCACCTCCGCCACATCTGTATATCCCGTCACCGGTGCGGCCGAAGAAGGCAACGCCGTACAAGCAAGCGGGATATGCCCCTCACCTGCCATCAAGCCGGACGTCGGATCCAGCCCGACCCAGCCGGCACCAGGGATAAATACCTCAGTCCAGGCGTGGAGGTCGGTAAAATCCTTATCCGTCCCGCTGGGGCCATCCAGCGCGGCGACATCGGCCTTAAGCTGGATCAGGTAGCCGGAGACAAAGCGGGCGGCCAAGCCCAGATTGCGCATGATCTGCACCAGCAACCAGGCGGAATCCCGGCAGGAACCGGTCAACTTGGTCAGGGTTTCTTCTGGCGTCTGTATGCCCGGCTCCATGCGCACGGTATATCCCACTGCCGCCTGTACATGCTGGTTGACCGCCACCAGAAAATCGACGATGCCCATTTCCGGTTGAATCACCTTTTTCTGCAATTCGGCCATGAGTTGCTTGAGCAAGGGCTCGACCGGATCAGGCTGCAAATAGGCAGTCAGCTCAAATGACTGCTGCTCGGTATATTGAAAAGGATAGTGCTCAGCATATTTCTCGACAAAGAAATCAAACGGATTAATCACCGTCATGTCTGCCACTAAATCGACCGTAAAATCGAGCTCGCGCACCATTTCGGGGAACACATACCGGGCGATGTAGTTGCCGTAAGGGTCTTGCTGCCAGTTGATAAAATGCTTTTCCGGTTTCACGGTCAGCGAATACGACAAAATCGGCGTACGCGCGTGGGCAGCGGGCTTGAGGCGGACTTCGTGTGGAGAAAGGTTAACCAGGCGGTCGAATTGATAGCGGGTGCGGTGATGTAAAGCGACGCGTATAGCCACTGCTGATCCTCAAGAATATTATGATTTTAAGCAGCGTGATGCAGGAAATATGCCAGCCACGCAAAACAGACTCGCGTGGCAGCCATCTAAACAGTAAAAAACGGGGGCTGGATTACTTGCCGCCGCCGACCAGGTTTTTCACCGCACTCACCACATCGCCTGGCATCACGACAATTTTGCTATTGCTGGAGTCTGCCATTTTTTGCAGCGACTGAATGTAGCGATCCCCCAGCAAAAACGTTGCTGAAGTATTATTTTCCTTAACCGCCTCCGCAATCATCTTGATCGCCTCGGCGGAGGCTTTAGCACCCACCATTTGCGCTTCAGCATCTTTACGGGCGGCTTCCAGCCGTGCTTCTGCATTCAGGATCAAAGACTGCTTGGCGCCTTCAGCTTCGGTCACCACGGCCACACGCTCACGCTCGGCCGCTGCCTGACGCTCCATGGCATCCTGCATATTGGCAGAAGGCTTGATATCCTGAATCTCCACACTTTTTACGGTCAGGCCCCAGTCCAGTGCCTCATCGGCAATGGCTTCTTTCAACTCGGCCTTGATGCGGTCACGCGAAGTCAGCGCATGGTTCAGGTCCATGCCACCGATAATCGAACGCAAACTGGTTTGCACCATATTGCGCATGGCCTCACGGAAATTCTCAATACCGTATACCGCACGCTCAATATTGGTCACCTTGATAAAGGCGACCGCATTGGCCAGAATCACCGCGTTATCGCGTGTAATCACCTCTTGCTCGGGTACATCCAAAATGATGTCCTTGGTGGTGACTTTATAACTGACACTACTCAAGATAGGGTTGATCACATGCAAGCCCGGCGTCAGGATGCCAGCGAACTTGCCCAATCTTTCAACCACCCATTCTTCACCTTGCGGCACAATGCGCACGCCTTTGACGATGGCAATCACCACCAGCACAATGACGATTAAACTGACTTCAGTCATGATTACTCCTTTTTCATTAATTCATGGCTAGTGATAGCTCAGGACAACGGGGCAACACGCAGACTATTACCCTCTACTGCCACCACCCTGGCCGCTTGCTGCTCTGCAATCGCAGTATCGGCATATGCCACCCATTCGCGACTGCCCAATACCCCCTGGCTAAAACGGATTCTGCCAGGATTGGCTGGTGAAATAGCCACAATCACCACGCCTTCTCGGCCGATTTCTTCTCCCTGTGCCTGACCCACGCGCAATGCCGGCTTACGCTTTTCCAGTTTTCGCATGACTGCCAGCGCAATCGCCGCCAGCACAGCATAGTTCAAGGCTTGCAATGCCAGTGGCATCTCTGCAAACAAGGCGCACAACACCGCCATTACCAACGCAGCAATGCCCAACCATAAAAAATACAGGGTTCCCACCAGCATTTCCACGCATAGTAGCACCAGGCCTAGTCCACACCACAACCATAAGGCGTTCATCCAAGTATCCTTGCCAACAACATTGCAAGCCATGGTATCACTAGTTATGTCAAAATAGTGTGCCATGACTCATCCAGTCCGCCTTTCACTCGCAACAGACCGACCCACCCGCATGCAACAAATTGCAGATTGCTTTCCGCATGCGCCGGGACCTGCACTGGATACGGCATGGCAAGGAGGGCGCACCATGGCGCTACAACGACTGCAGGCCGTGGACCCCGAATCATATGCCCGTAGCCGTAATCACCTGTCCGGAGCGGTCACCCGGCTTTCACCTTATTTGCGACACGGTTGCATCACCCTGCCGGAAGCGCTTGACCATATCCTGAAAAATTCTGACAAGCGCGCCAACAAACTAGCTTCAGAGTTAAGTTACCGCGATTACTTTCGTCAGGTCTGGTACCGCTTTGGCACCCAAATCATGCAGGAAATGGAGCCGCCTAAAGTCACCCTAGGCCACAACCCATTGCCAGACTTTATTTCGCAGGGATTTACCGGACTCATTTGCATGGATGAGATCGTGCGGTCGCTGCAGCAGCAAGGTTATGTCCACAACCATGCCCGCATGTGGCTGGCTGCTTATCTGTTACATTGGCTCAAAGTTGACTGGCGCCAGGCAGCTGACTGGTTTGAGCAGCAGTTACTGGATGGTGATATCGCGTCCAATCACCTTTCATGGCAATGGATAGCCTCCAGCTTTAGCAACAAGCCCTATTACTTCAATAAGGAAAACATTATTAAGTTTGGTGGGGAAGCCTGGTGTCATCAGTGCAAAATCAAATGCCCTTTCGCCAGCAGCTACGAAACCTTACAGCAACGCCTGTTTCCCGAAGATATCCGCGACAACCGCGAGACAGATTTACAACCTCTAGCGAACACTTCGCAATCACCCTTATCCACCATTTCAGATGCCTTATCGGAGTTGGTCTGGGTACATGATGAAATGCTTTCGCCCGAGCATCCTTTACATACGCTGGATATGCCAGCCATTTTTGTGTTTGACCCGGAAATCCATGGACACTGGCCGCTCAAACGTCTGGAATTCATGGCTGATTGCCTCGCAGAAATGCCAGGGACACAAATATGGCATGGAAACACCAGGCAAGTCCTGACGCAGCTCTCCGAGGGACAGATATCAAGCATGGATACACCGCAACCAGTACTCAAGCAAGCGGTGGCAGGCTTGCAGGTGCGATGGCAACCCGAAAACCGCATCACTGACGTGACATTAACCGATCATCAGCTGATGCGCTTCAGCCGATACTGGAAGGTGGTCGCGCCGACTCTCAACGATAGATTTTACACGGCTTGAAACAGCGGCCAGCCCCTGCCCACTGGCCCGCTGTGTTAAAATCACGCGCATGACTACTCCTACTCAAAACTCCAATCCAGCGCGCGAACTCGCTAAATCGTTTGATCCTAAATCCATCGAAAGCCAGTGGTATGCCTTCTGGGAAAGCAAAGGTTTCTATGCCGCCGGCATGAACCCCGACGTCAATGACAATTTCTGCATTTTACTGCCCCCGCCCAACGTCACAGGCACCTTACATATGGGCCATGGCTTTAACCAGACCATCATGGATGCGTTGACCCGCTATCACCGCATGCGTGGCGACAACACTTTGTGGCAACCAGGCACTGATCATGCAGGCATCGCGACACAGATTGTGGTTGAGCGTCAGCTCGATGCGCAAGGCGTGAGTCGTCATGATCTGGGCCGCGAAAAATTCCTGGAAAAAGTGTGGGAGTGGAAAGAATATTCAGGCGGCACCATCACCAAGCAAATGCGCCGCCTGGGCACCTCACCTGATTGGAGCCGTGAACGCTTCACGATGGATGCAGGCCTCAACAAGGTTGTCACCGAGACTTTTGTGCGCCTGTACAACGAGGGCCTGATTTACCGAGGCAAACGCCTGGTGAACTGGGATGTGAAACTGGGTACCGCTGTTTCTGACCTCGAAGTGGTGCAAGAGGAAGAAGACGGCTCCATGTGGCATATCAACTATCCGCTGGCGGATGGTTCCGGCCATCTGACTGTCGCAACAACGCGGCCAGAAACGATGCTGGGTGACGTGGCCGTCATGGTGCATCCGGAAGACGAGCGCTATGCGCACCTGATTGGCAAAAGTGTTTCTCTGCCACTTTGCAACCGTGAGATCCCGGTCATTGCAGATGAATATGTGGATAAAGAGTTCGGCACCGGCGTCGTGAAAGTGACGCCCGCGCACGACTTTAACGACAACATGGTCGGGCAGCGTCAGGGCTTGGATAAGATCGTAATCCTGAACTTGCAAGGTTTTGTACCTGCTGCGGCTGAGGTGTATGCCAATGATGGCAGCGCCAAACAAGCCATCAACCTACCAGCCAACCTGGTTGGCCTTGAGCGGTTTGCCGCCCGCAAACAAGTAGTGGAAGACCTCGAAGCAGGTGGCTTCCTGGTTAAAGTTGAAAAACACAAACTCAAGGTCCCTCGTGGTGATCGCACTAATGTGGTCATTGAACCCATGCTGACCGACCAGTGGTTTGTTGCCATGAGCAAGCCTGGTGAAGATGGCAAGAGCATCACGGAAAAAGCACTGGAAGTGGTGGCCAATGGCGAGATCAAGTTCTACCCGGAAAACTGGGTGAACACTTACAACCAGTGGCTGAATAATATTCAGGATTGGTGTATCTCACGTCAGTTGTGGTGGGGTCACCAAATTCCGGCGTGGTATGGCGAAAACGGTGAAGTGTTTGTCGCGCATGATGAAGCTGAAGCCAAACAAATGGCAACAGAATCAGGTTATACCGGCAACCTGAAACGTGATGAGGATGTGTTGGACACTTGGTACTCATCCGCATTGTGGCCATTCTCCACACTAGACTGGACCGGCGATGAAGCCATGGACGCACAGAATCAGGCTTTACAGCAATTCCTGCCCTCCTCTGTGCTGGTCACAGGCTTTGACATTATCTTCTTCTGGGTGGCGCGTATGGTCATGATGACCAAGCACGTCACGGGCAAGATTCCGTTCAAACATGTCTACGTGCACGGCCTGATCCGCGATGCCGAAGGCCAGAAGATGTCGAAATCAAAAGGCAATGTGCTGGATCCTATCGACTTGATCGATGGCATTGATCTGGAATCACTGGTGAAGAAGCGCACGACTGGCTTGATGAACCCGAAAGATGCGGAAAAAATCGAGAAACGTACACGCAAAGAATTCCCGGAAGGCATTGCTGCTTACGGAACAGATGCCCTACGCTTTACCTTTGCCAGCCTGGCCTCACCTGGCCGGGATATCAAATTTGACCTGCAACGCTGCGAGGGTTACCGCAACTTCTGCAACAAGCTATGGAACGCCACACGTTTCGTGTTAATGAATACCGAAGGTCAAGACAATGGCTTTGGCGCCGAGAGTTGTGACGCCGGTGGCCGTAAATTTAGTCAGGCCGACCGCTGGATTGTTTCGCTGTTACAACGAACAGAAGCTGACGTCGAGCGCGCCTTTAACGACTACCGCTTTGACCTGGCAGCAAAAGCCATTTACGAGTTTGTCTGGGACCAATACTGCGACTGGTACCTGGAAATTGCCAAGGTACAAATTCAGGGTGGTAGTGACGCTGAACAGCGCGCCACCAGACGTACATTATTGAGAGTATTGGAAACCATCTTGCGCCTGGCGCATCCGATTATTCCGTTTGTGACAGAAGAAATCTGGCAGACAATTGCACCAATGACTGAGCTCAAAGATAAGTCACGCGGCACCGAAAGCATCATGTTGCAGGTGTATCCTAAAGCAGACCCGGCAAAAATTGACGAGCAAGCCGAAGCTTGGGTTGCCACACTGAAAACCGCCGTGGAAGCCTGCCGTAGCTTGCGGGGCGAAATGAGTATTTCACCCGCCGCCAAGGTGCCATTAATCGCCGCAGGTGACGCCGAGCAATTAGCGGCTTACGCCCCTTATTTGAAGTCGCTGGCTAAACTTGAAAACGTAGATATTGTGGCTGAATTGCCAGAAGCCGACGCGCCAGTCATGCTGGCGGGAGACTTTAAATTAATGCTTAAGGTGGAAATTGATGTCGCCGCTGAAAAAGAACGCTTAGGTAAGGAAATTGCCCGCTTGCAAGGCGAAATTGCCAAAGCTAACGGCAAACTGGGTAACGAAAGCTTTGTTGCCCGCGCGCCCGCTGCTGTGGTTGAGCAGGAAAAGGCCCGTCTGGCAGAGTTTAGTGCCAGCCTGGAAAAACTACAGGCACAACTGGCTAAACTGAAATAATTTTCTAATCAAGCCTCACACCGTCGCCTGTTCAGGCGGCGGTGCCACACTTGTGGCAAAACTTGGCAAAGGCGCTTTTGCGAGACTGGCAGGCATTGCAATAGTTGTGCAAACAAATGCCACAATGCGTACAAAAATCATTTTGCTCATTCTTAAGGTCTACACTGCGCTCACAGCCAGGGCATACATTTTTTGCCAATCTTGCCAGTGCAGTGTCGTACCCAAGCTCTTCCCGTCTTTGAAATTCAGGCTGCGACTCTGCCAGCTTTTGCTGTTTCAGGTAATTCTGCAAGGCGGTAATCGCATACTTTCCGCCCACGACAGTTAATACAATACCCACGGTATAACGGACATAGCCACCATAGTCTGGCAAATAAGGCACCAGCTCAACAAAGAAGGCCATCAGTGCGAAAATAATAAATCCCCACACAAACGGCCAATATTGGGATTGACGCTTTTTGGCAAATAACCAGGCAGCCAAAGCCAGCAAAGGCAAAGTCACTAATAAGCGATATAAAAACACACGTGTTGCCTGCGCCTCATAAGCATCGTCTAATTGTTGGCGAGCAGCGTCTTCCAATGTATCTACCTGCGTCAGCAGTTGCGTTTCATGCTGGGAAATATTCGTTTGCTGCTGCTGAATATCCTCAATCGCCCTTTCCGCATCCCGTTCCAGTTTCTTGAGCGTATCCAGTGTGCGAGTGCGGCTGACCAGGTCATCTACTTCCTCTGTCGTATCTCTGGTTTTGACCCAGTTATCGAACGTGGTGCGTGCCGCCTGGTAATCTTTTTGCCGGATAATGAGCTGTAAATTGGCTTGTTCGAGTTGATCAGCAAGTGTCTGGCGCTGCCTGGCAAGCCCTTTCAACTCTGTGCGTAATGGATCAACTTGGGCATGACTCACAAAATGCTCGGTCGTGTAATCAGTCTCCACACGTGGCAAATCACCAATAATGCTTTTACCCAGCCCGGTTAAAAACCAGGCAAAGATGATTGCTACCATCCATAGTGCACGGTTAAACCACTTTTCGGATAAACGAACGCCTTTACTCATCAGCAGCCCTTTCTCGGATATGCATGGATGCTAGCGGGCTTTTGGCTTCACAGCAATAGTGGAAGGAACATGCACTACTGGCCTTGCTGGCCGGTCTGCCATTAAAATGCAGGTTGGCTAGACTAACCGATCGTATACGGATGTGTGAAACCGACGAAGAAAACCCGAAAGAAGTACTGTGCAGCTGTAGCGGCACCACCCGCGGACTGATTATTGAGCTGGTCAGGCAGGGCAAGGACCTTGAGGGTATTTCGCGTTATTCTGGCGCTCTCAGCGGGTGCGGCGGCTGCGAATGGGATATCGCCGAACTGGTCAATCAACTTCAGGCTACACAGCCAACTGAGCCAAAGACTTAAACGCCACACACTTTACAAGACGGGTCTTTCTTCAGGCGTATGGTGCGCCACTCGGCACTCAGCGCATCCAGCAACAGCAACCTGCCCTGCATGGTCTGGCCAATATCCAGCAAAATCTTCAGCGCTTCGGCGGCCTGCGCCGTGCCTACCATGCCCACCAATGGCGCAAACACACCGTTATCAGCACAACGCAATTCCTGGTCATCGCCCACATCCGGATACAAACAGTGGTAGCACGGGCTATCTTCATGACGGAAATCAAACACGCTTAACTGTCCCTCAAAACGGATCGCAGCCCCAGAGACCAAAGGGGTTTTGTGGTTGAAGCAAAGCTGGTTCAGCAAGTAGCGCGTGGCAAAATTATCAGAGCAATCAATTACCACATCTGCGACTGAAACACGTCCGGCAAGCGCCTCCTCATTGAGCTGGATCGTTTCGGCATACACTTTGACTTCAGGATTCAGTTTGGCAATCGTTGCCTGGGCTGACAGGGCCTTGTTTTGCCCTACCGCTGCCGTGGTATGAATAATCTGGCGCTGCAAATTGGTCAGGTCCACCTGGTCAAAATCACAAATGGTCAATGTGCCCACACCTGCTGCCGCCAAGTACATTGACACGGGCGCACCCAACCCTCCTGCACCAATAATCAGTGCATGGCTTTGCGTCAACTCTTCCTGCCCCGCATATTCAATCTGCGGCAACATGATGTGTCTGCTGTAACGTAACAATAAATCGTCTTGCATCTAAATTCCGTTTGTTCAAGGCAGTCTTTGCGCCTGCACCATCTGCTGTATCAGCACCTTAGGTGACAGCATCACCAGGCGGTCATCAAACACTGCACCACCCGCCTGCTGTTGTGCTTTATCGACAAAAACAAGGTCGCCATCTGCGTTTTCCTGTTCGTCAGGATGTACAGGCGCCGACACGGCATATGTTTGCCCACCAGACACGGATTGTATGCCACCCAGGCCATTTTCGCCATGCGAAAGGATGATTGCTCCTGGCCGACTAGGGATGCTGGTGACCGCCCCAGCCTCGCCAGTCACTTGAATATTACTGGCACTCTCAGCGGCGGAGATGGAAAACCACTGGGCATGATGGGTAAACGTACTATCCGCCCGATAACGAAAAAAGCGCCCCCAGGCATCGGTTGCCGCCACACCTAATTGCAGCCATGGCAGAAGCCCTTCATCACTGGTGCAAGTCTGGTTCGCCAAGACGTTCTCCCAGCCATCCGGCGGCTGATCAGTATCCGGGCATGGCAGATAATGATAAATAATGGCATGCCCCAGTAATGCCTGCTGCGCCTGCGTCAGACGCTGGTCAGTCTGCTGATATTTATGTAAACCATTCTGTACGCGCAAGGGCATAATTAACCACCCCATCATCAAACTTAGAATCACGAGCGCCATGGCCATCTCCAGTAAACTAAAGCCGTGGATCAGTTTTTGTTTCTGCCGGAACTGGGGAAGACGCTGGCTCATTGCTACATCACACGCTCAAGAATGTCGTTACTTGGCAAGGTCAGTGCGTAGGCATTTTGTGCCTGCAAGGCCTGTAACGTGGATGCCTCCAGGTAGGCATTCAGATTCCCCTTATCAGTTGTACTCTCCCGGGATTGCCCCGGTAGACGCTCTCCTGCCACGATAATAGTTGTTTGCGTTGGGCCAGACTGGTAAAACACTTGTTCCCGCCAGCTATTCTGCTGGAACCAGTGGTGTCTGGCATCGCCGTCCAGCATATGCTGCGTAGTGCCAGGCCAATGTGACGTAGCATCCAGAGGTAAGCGCCCAATATTTACAAGAGTGGAGAGGCATTGCCCGACAGCCACCGACTGGAAACCCAGGCAGCGCTCATCCTCTGCCGCAGCGGGTGATGGATAGGCCTGGCATGGTGCTGCCGTACAGCGCAGACTGCGCTTGAGTTCGCTCAAGACGTGCTTTTGCATTTGCTGGTGCATGCTCCCCGCCGTGATGGGCCAAACCACATCATTGAAGTGAGGGCTAGATGCCGCCATGACAAAACCGTTTACTGCATTTTCGATAGGACTGGCATTATCCAAAGCATGGACATCAAGATAGTGCTTGGCTATTTCGCTGGAGGATTCTTGCCTTTGCTGTATCCAACCATCTTCCCGCACCAGTGGGTGCATGGGCGCAATGATCACCGCAACCACGCCATTGCCCTGGGTTGCATCCCAGTGTAAGCCTTCTGTTAGTAGCAGGCTCCAGGTACCAGGCGTGTCGAGGTTTAATGGCAATATGCGCGGGTTGTTCTTGTAACGCTCAGACACGGCATACCACAATCGCTCTCCACTGTCATCACGCACGTCGCCAATGCCCAAGGTTTTCCATGGCAGTCGCCCCAGGCGGGCGGTATTGCTGCATGAGGTCTCAGCAATACCGTCGTTATTACGGTCAGGACATGGCAGGTCTCCAGGACGTGGGCAATTTGACTCGCACTGGGTGAGCCCCAGCGGCTGCTGGGCATAAGCCAATAACGCCTGTTTTGCCAGCGCAAGCGAAGTGATCGTTTTATGCATGGTCAATTGCTTGGCAGGATAGATATGGGAAAGCTTATACAGCATCCATCCGCCCGCGCCAGACAGCAATAACAGGACAAGCCAGACGGCCACGCCTTTCTGCAAGATAGGCGTGTGCATCATGATGATCCCGCGCTTGCTAATACATTAGGGAAATTAAACATCGCCAGATCGCATTGGACGGCAATAGACCCTGCCTGTTCTGCCAACTGCCATTGGCAACGACGCACGAGCAACATACCGTGATATTGACGCTGCAACGCCCGTAACCATGGACTCACGTCCAACTCATGAAGCACCGACCAGCTGAGTTGGATGGGAGTGACCGTGAAATTGAGCTCAGGTAATTGCTTAAGCGGCCATTGCTGACGACACTGGCCTCCTGGACAAGCCATCGATGGCTGAATCTGATATGCCAAATGAGGGAGAGAAAACTGTTGCTGCATTTTAGCCCAAGCAGACTCCCACTGATCAAAATCAGGTAGTTGCATCAACCCGGATGTTTGCCATCCTTCGCGATGCGCGAAGTAGTAGCTCATTTCAGGCTGATAGCTGGCATACTGCTTGGTTTGTTGCTGGAAATGCTGCCATTGTCTCTCCGCCTCTACCAATGCCTCTTCAGCATTGCGCTGACGATACAGGACTAACGCTAGCAACATGCCCAATATACTTAACACGGCTAACCACGCTAGCATAGTGATACGTAACTCTCGCCAATAGAAACCCGACATTACGATTGCGCCATTTCCTGAGTACGCTTTAAATACAATTTAAGTATGACCTTGTCTGCCGAAGGCATTTGACGAGTGTCGCCCTGCCGAGGTGAAGCATAGGCATCAGAGGGACGGACCACTTCTACCTTTTCAATCCCTGGCAGGCTCTGCAAGCTTTTGTATAACTGCTGCCACTCTGCCTGTGCCTGATGATTGAATTCCGTGGTTATCCATGTCGTTAGCAGTGCTTGATGGTCATCTTTACCATCGTCAGGTGAATCCATTGACCAATTCGCCTCCCATTCCAGGGCGGTCAGTTGCCAGTGAGAGATATCCGCCACGGTGCTGTGTAGTAAAAGCAATGCATCATCTGGCAAGCGCGCTGAAGCCTCTAAGGTTTGCACGGTCTGCGTTAATGCACGCAATCGTGGCAACTGGGCAGGGCTCATCTCACTGACAGGCTGGGTTGACTTTAAGCCTTGTAGACGATGGTTGAGTTGTTCTGCTTGCAGCAAATCGTGTTGCGTAGCCTGCACCCCCACCCAACCCGCCAACAACATCAAACCGGTCATGGCAATACCTGCCCAATGTAACTGACGCTTCAAACGAGCGATGTGCCCAGGCCGCAAAGCTTCCTCGGGGGCTAAATTGGGCAAAAAATTATCTCTTTGCAAGATAGATTGCATGGCGGCCCAATCCATCGCGTCCAGGGCTTCTGGCGCTGGATTGCCACCTGACTGACGCGATAATTCAAGTGCAGGGATACATACCCATAAATAGTGAGATGGCAAATACTTTTTTACCTCTCCCACATCATCTGGCACTTCACCCACCCAGACTATCTGTACCACATCCGCTGCCTGTATCCACCGCTGATGAGTGAGTGTCATAAGGGTTTGATTAGCCTCTTGGGCAATGCGCTCAAACTGGAGATCCAGATCAGAAAACCCCTCTCGCGGCAAAGAAATCAGACGGCTAAAAAACAAGCGCTGTTGCTGCAAATAACTCATTCGCACCTGCTGTGGCCTGCACTGGATGCATAAGCGGTGCACCACTCCTTTTGGCAATGCCGGTAACCAACAGGCCAACGTCAGCGCCTGCGTATACACACCCTCAATACCAAGCGATTGCCTTTGTAACTCCGGTAGCCAAGCTGACAATGTCGGATAGAAAATGGCTGCGAACAGAAAGCGATCTTCCTTGCGCAGGGTTTTCACGCTATTCAGGCGGAATACCGTATGCAATCCTTGTGCAAAAGGCCAGGCAGCCAACTTGCGCAACAAGAACTGGCGTCCGGCGGCGCCACGTACATGGGGTAGAGTTTCGACGTGATATTGCTCATCCGCAAGATTGCTTAAACATATAATCCTTGCCTGCGGAAACTGTTGATACCAGCGCAGCAAAGCCAGGCGACTTCCCTCGTTAGCGAGATCACATGCCCGCAACGCCAGCATCTCCTGCCCGGAAAAATGGGCGATATGCACACCTGTTTCTTGATCAATGAGGATCAAAAACCGATGCTTAGCCATCATCATTAATAGCGCAGACTTGAAAAGCTGTCATACACTGGCAGCATCACGGCTGCCATCAAAAACAATAACATCAGGCCCAGGCTGATAGTGAGCGCGGGCTCCAGTAAACGCAACAGGGTTTGCAGCTGTGACTGTACCTCCATGTCGTAAAAGGTAGCCAACTGCAACAGCATACGATCCAGCGCACCTGTCGTTTCACCGACACTGAGCATACGTAACATTAATGGTGGAAATTGCAGCGTGGCTTTGAAGCTGGATGTCAGACTCTCACCTGCCTGTACGCGCTGATGCACTTCTGCCAATGCCAGTGCCATGACACGTTGCCGCAATAGGGGCTGACACCACTCTAGCGCCTGCAATAAAGGAATCCCGGTCTGGTACATCAAGCCCAGGAAACGGCACAACCGGGCTAATACCAACTGATGCAGGAGCCGGCCAAAGACCGGGATTTTAAGTAGACATTGATCCAGCAACAATGCCGCTTGGGGAGATTGGCGTACTATCCCGATCAGCGCGCCGACCAGCAAAACCATGCCGAGTAGCAACCAGCCGCCATAGGCCATCACACCATCTGAAAGTGTGAGCAGCAACCGCGTGGACCAAGGCAGCTCCTGACCGAGGCCTTGCAAAAAGCTGGCCATCTGCGGCACCAGGAATGTCAACATCACATAGGCCGCCACGGCCACCATGACACACAACACCGCAGGATAAGTCAGGCCACGACGGATTTGGGCCAGCAATTCAGCCTGCCAACTCAGCGTGCGAGTCAAATGCCCGAAGATCTCGGATAACTGACCCGTGCGTTCCCCCGCATCGACCAATTGACCGAATAAAGGCGGGAATATATTGGCTTGCGCCTGGAATGCTTGTGACAACAACCTGCCCGCCTCCAGATCGCGATATAAAATACGCAATGCTGCCTGCAGGCCTTTATGTTCACTTTGTTCCGCCAACTCGGCGATTGCCTGCAATAGGGGCACACCCGCTTGTAGCAATTGCTCCATTTGTATGCAAAACACGATCAACACGGCGCTATTTACACGTGGCTGGCGCCTGAATAAGGGTTGCCCAAGCTTGTATGTCAGTAACTCCAGCTCTTGCTGCTGCAAACACTCCACAAGCGACTGCTCTGAGGGCACGTCCATACAGCCACGTTGCTGGCGACCAAGCTGGTCAATCGCAGTATATCGATAATAAGTCATATCAACCCTGTATGATTGCTGAGGGCGCTTAAGTCGACCATCCGGCGCAATTCCTGCAGACTGGTTTCTCCTGCCCTGACCAGCCTTAGCCCCTCTTCTGCCAGGGTAGTATATCCATGCTGCCGCGCCTGATTTTGCAGGCATTCCATCGTCAGTGATTGCGTCAACATTGATTCCATGTCGCTATGTATGGCCAATACTTCCATCATCACCAACCTACCGCGATAACCACTCATACGGCAGTGGGTACATCCCACTGCCTCAAACACGCGACACGACTCTGCTTGCCCAGCGGCTGTCGTTTGCTGCAACCATTCGATCAGGGCATGATCAGTCTCGATTTCCCGCTTGCAAGATAAGCACAGCTGCCTGACTAATCGTTGGGCAATCACCCCCACTAGGCATCCTGCCATCATGTGAGAACTGACACCCAGGTCTTTCAGGCGTGCGAAAGCAGAGGCAGCACTATTCGTATGCAAGGTCGTCATGACCAGATGGCCAGTCATCGCTGCACGTATGGCCATGGCAGCCGTCGACTCGTCGCGCACTTCACCGACCAGGATAATGTCTGGGTCTTGCCGCAGAATGGCGCGGATACCATTGATAAAATCCACCTTATTTGCAGCATTGACCGAGGTTTGCCGCATCAGTGGATGAGGATATTCCACGGGATCCTCAAGTGTCATGATATTGACATGCTCGTGGTTGAGATGCGCCAGCATGGAGTACAGGGTCGTTGTTTTTCCACTGCCGGTAGGGCCTGTTACAATGAGCAAGCCTTCCGGTTTGGCAAGCATTGCCTTGACCTGCTCGAGTTGAGGGGTACGCAAACCCATCCCATCTAAAGGAATGATGGCCTTGTCACGATCCAGCACGCGTAATACTATATTTTCACCATGCAATGTGGGATGGCTGGATACCCTGAAATCAATTTGCCGTCCACATAAAAACAGATCTACTCTGCCATCCTGGGGCAAACGTTGCTCGGCAATATCCATCCCACACAGTATCTTGAGCCGCACACACATCGCAGGCCAATAACGCCCATGCAGGCATCGGATTTGCCATAGCACGCCATCAATACGGTACCGAATTCGCAAGAACGCCAGCTCAGGTTCAAAATGAATATCAGAGGCCCCTTGCTTGACGGCATCAATGAGCACTGCATTGACCAGCCTGATGACAGGCCGTGATTCCTGCTGAATTGAGGGTAAGCCAGTGGCGTGCTCCTGCTCAATATCACGCAAAATGCTATCTAGCGACAGGTTGTGTCCATAAAACTTGTCTAATGCTTGTTCCAGATGTGCCTCGGTAGCCAGGACTGATTCAAGCGTGATGTTTCCTCCCAATAGGCGACGCAACTCCTCCAGCATCTGTTGCTGCTTTTGCCCAGAAAATGCAATGCGCATGACGCCTTTGTCTGCAGAAAAATGTAGCGGCAATACTTTATGTTGTTTGGCAAAGGCTTCTGGCACCATGGCCATCGCCTCGTGATCTGGAATGACCTGATGCAGGTCTATGCTCTCCTGCGCATGATGCTGCGCCAATGCATCCCGGATGATTGCATCTGTCACAAAATGCAACCGGACCAATTGCTGCCCTAGCAGAAGATGATTTTTATGCTGTTCAATGAGTGCGATTTCCAGCTGATCAGCCGTGATCATGCCTTTTGCCAGCATCCATTCTCCCAAGCGGGCCTGACCGGTAACCGCCTGCATATTCAATCCGCCACCTGTAACAGGAGAGGATCATCATCAGGCACATAATCTGGAATCTCCTGACGTATTCTTCTGAGATAGTCTTCGCGCTGGGTGAGATCGCCCTGTTGATCGATGACCACCAACATACCCACCAAGGCAACGACATGATGCGGGTCTTGCTGCAGAATCTGCTCAAACGACTGGCGCGCCAGATCAAAATATCCTGACTGTAGTTGATACTTGGCATTGGCAAGTTGCTGCGCTATATTCGTTTCATGCAGGCGCGTTACCTCCAGCTGCCAGACCCGAGGATTGGCCTGTTGAGTGACTTTCGTTGAAGCTGCTATCTCTGGTTGTCGGTTCACACTTGGTAGCGCTTTGGTTTCGGCCGGCTTGAAACGGAATAGACTTTGAACCAAGCCAGCTTGTCTGTCTTGCACTACCGGCAAGACGTCGGCAGGCGGCATTGGGGCGATTGATGTGATTAATGTTTGCTGAGACTTCTGCTGCTGATTTGATTGAGGTGCTTGCCTGCTTTCCTCAAAAAAGTGGTAAGTCTGCTGACAGACGAGAGAGACACATAACACAACGCCGGTCCACAAAAATACGTGCACCAGGCTTTCAAACTCCCGTGACTCTCGGTGTATCAATGCCCCACGATATGGTTGTGGCCTGTGAAATCGCTTGATAACACTGCGGACACTCATCATTTGCCGCCCAGGATTCATGATGGCTCCTCATTAATCTCGAAATCCGACGGCAATGCTTCCGGCAGTAAGGGCTGGAATGACTGCAAGTCACCTGATTTCACATCTGCCATGCCAATCACGGTCGGCCGCAGAAAAACAATCAGCTCCGTTTTTTTCGCGGCCTGATTCTTACCGGTAAATGCCTGCCCAATCACAGGCAGCCTGGACAGACCTGGCACCTTGTCGGTAAATTCACGTTGATCCTCCTGCATCAAGCCTCCCAGCACAGCGATATTGCCGCTGGCAATATTCAGAACGGATTCCATTTCACGCACTTGTATTTCAGGAATACTGCTAACGATGCGCGCACTGCCACTGCCAAGCTGGGGATTAGGATCTTCGATATAGCGTAATACCTTGGAGACCGTAGGTCGGACGTTTAAATTGACGCGTTGACGGCTATTTATTTGGGCGGTGACAGCCATGACTAACCCGACAGGCACTGTGTTTGCGGTCGTTGTCACTGCCTGCAAATTGCTACCACTATTACTGCTGCTTTGTGAGATTTGCGACTGAATGGTGAAATACACCAGGTTATCGACCACTTTGAGTATGGCAGTCTGATTATTCAACACCATCAGTTTTGGGCTGGATAACACTCGGGTCTTGCCAAACTGCTCAAGTAAAGTGACGCTGGCACCGAGGTTACCCAAACGACTCAGTGGATTAAAATACCCCAACATAAATGCGACGCTGCCGTTATTTTGACCCAATGCATTTTTGCTGTTATTGCTTTCCCAACTGCCATTGGCCCGATTAAATTGAGCAGCTTCGCTACCCAGCGATTGTGCAAACTGCCAGCCGCGTTGCTGGGCAGAGGCCGAGAGTCTGCTCCAGTCTATGCCCATCTGGAAGCTTTTACTGAGTTCGACTTCGACGATTGTGGCTTCGATCAACACCTGTCTTGCAGCCACCTGCATCACCGATTCAAGATAAGAGCGCACCTGAGCCTGTTGGCTTTGCGACGCCCTGATGGTCAAAATGCCGGCTTCGGGATTTGTCATTAGTCGTGAAGCGCGCCAGCGCACACGTGCCCGTTCCGTTTTCTCAGGATGAATAGTCTTTTCAAGCACTGGCGAGCTTGGTGTTGATTCTGATGGCGTACTTGCCTGATCGGCCAAATGCAGTAAGGAGGAAGTCCCCTCCATCACTTCATCACGTGCATTACTAGCCTTATCTGTTTCATCCAGTAAGGCCTGTATATTCTCAACAATACTTTCCCACAAGTGATAGCGCGATTGTGACGTCACGGCTGTTCTGGAACTATTACTGGATCCACCCTGCACCACAGCGACTTGTGCTGCGCTATTACTCCCGGCGCCCGCGGCCGCCCTGCCAGCACTGTTAATTTCGCTGGCGACGCCGATATATCCAGTGGTATCACGGCTCATATTGACACAGTTCAGCTTATAGCTGCGGATGACGGGCATGTCCGGCGTCACAGACCACACGCCATTGGCCCATTCGTAATACATGTCCAACTGTTTGGACATACGTGCCAAAATTGAGGGAACAGACTGCTGGATGGCATTGAGGGTGACCTTACCGCGCAAACCGGGATGGACATCAATATTCAATCCACTCTCTCGTGCAAGCGCTAACAAAACCTCCTGCACGGGCGCATCATGCACAACCAGATTAATCAGTAAGGTTGGTGTTGCTGACTTTAATGGCGGCTTGATCGAAAGCGTGGATTCAATCTCTGAAATATCCACTTCTGGATAAGTTGGTGCCAGGGGCATGCTGGCAGGGGTTGCCTCTGGCAAATGCAAGGCATTATTGGGAAGAACATCTGCAGGCTGCCTAACGCAGGCCGAGTGCGATAAACCAACCAGCAGGATGATAATAAAACGCATCCACTCCCCCTCTTTAGATGTTTGATATTTTTTAACATATATTAATTTTAATTAATGTCAAAAGTCAAATCATCGTGATGATGAAGAGAATAGGGTTGGCAAGCATTGCCATCTTTAAAATTTAGAACAACTCGATTTCGCCCGTAATCACGCTGTCTTTAAGCAAACCCTGCGCAATCAGGGTTTCATAGTAGCAAATCTGATTTCTACCATGCTCCTTGGCGTAATAAAGTGCTTCATCCGCACGTTCCAGCACGGTATTAGGCAATACATTAAGCGCCATTTGCGAGCAACCAATACTGATGGTGACATGGCCAACTTGCGGGAAGCTATATTCTGCCAGGGCTTCTCTAAACCTTTCGAGCAAGTTCACGATATCTTGCGGTTCAGCGCATGAAAACACACCCACAAATTCTTCACCGCCAAAGCGGAATAGTAAGTCGCCATCGCGAAAGGTTTCCTGCATCAAGCGGGATAACAGGATCAATACTTCATCGCCAATGAGGTGGCCGTAGTTATCATTAATGCGTTTGAAGAAATCAATATCAAAAATCACCAGGTAGTGGTGTAGAGGAAAACGGTATTCCGGCTTGTAATCATTGAGCAGGATTTTGCTCACGCATTGGTCAAATGTTTTACGGTTGAGCAATCCGGTCAAGCCATCGCGCTCATTTTCGATAATCAGGCGGGCATAGTAATGGAACATCTGCAAACATTGCTCGATCAGCGCTATCGCTTCGTTAGCCAGGCCCTCATGCTGAATAAGCAAGATCGCATTTTTGTGGGCAATGCTTTGTTGAAGCGGAAAAATATGCAATTTACCCACCGTTGTTGCCAGGCATTGATGCTGACGATGCTCCTGATCCAGATAATTCAGCAACATTTCATAGACTTCGACTGGGAAGGCCTCAAAGGCAGGATCAGTACTTGCATGTTGAGTATTCATGACCGAGACCAGCTGGCGCCTGGATAATACCTGCATCTTGATGGGCTGTGCTTGTGCAGCAAAAATGCCAAGCCAGTGCTGCATAAGCAACAACAACGCGGGATCCAAAGCGAGACTTTCCCTGATTTTGGTCAGGTCTATCAGGCTTTGCATAAATTTGTTCAAATCCAGATGTGTAGTCATGTGCGAGACAAATACGTTTTCGCACACTTTATCAAAAATAGAATTTGGACTTAGTGACGAAGAGAGCGCACTTTAACGACCAATTTTGGATTTAACCCAGACTTCCATTAGGACTTGAAACGATAACGAAGGGCAGTTTGATGGATTTTTTGTGCAAATTTGAGGGTAATAGTCATTCTATTGGCCGAAAATTTGCACAAACAAAGACGCAAACTGAACGAGTTGGCATTCAAGTAGATTTAAAAATCGCCTAATGGAAAATCTGGGTTTAAGCACGAGAATAAGTAAATGGGGTGGCTAATCGGGCTCGAACCGACGACAACCGGAATCACAATCCGGGGCTCTACCAACTGAGCTATAGCCACCACTGGGAAAGTTTTTGGCCTGCCCGACAGGAATCGAACCTGTAACCCCCAGCTTAGAAGGCTGGTGCTCTATCCAGTTGAGCTACGAGCAGATAGTAGTTACATGCCGATCAGGCAATCCAGAGAAAAACTGGTCGGCGTGGAGAGATTCGAACTCCCGACATCCTGCTCCCAAAGCAGGCGCGCTACCAGACTACGCTACACGCCGAAAGCAGAAATATAACCGATTTTACGAATTTGTGTCAATGTCGATGTGATAAAATTATCTTTTTTACGACAAATTTTTTTGCTCATGAGCGCTCAAATTATTGATGGCAAACAGATTGCCAATCAACTGTTAGAAGAAATCAAAGTCAAGATTGACCAACGCCTGCAAGCAGGGAAACGTGCCCCTTGCCTGGCGGTTATTTTAGTTGGTGACGACGCCGCCTCAGCCATTTATGTACGCAACAAACGGCTGGCCTGCGAAAAGGTCGGGATTATCTCTGTCGCACACAATTTACCGAGCAGCACGTCACAAGAAGAATTGTTTGCCTTGATTAGACAATTGAATGCTGACGATGAAACCGATGGCATTCTGGTGCAATCCCCTTTGCCGCACCATATTGATGAAACCGAAATTCTTGCCCTGATTGATCCAGCCAAGGATGTGGATGGCTTTCACCCATACAATATTGGTCGCCTGGCAGTACGTCAGCCGCTGCTGCGTTCCTGCACACCTTATGGCGTGATTAAAATGCTGCAAGCCAGCGGCATCTCCCTCAAAGGGCTGGATGCGGTCGTTGTTGGCGTTTCGAACCACGTCGGGCGTCCTATGGGCCTGGAATTACTGTTGGCAGGCTGCACCGTCACCAGTTGCCATAGACATACCAAAGATCTCGCTGGACACATTGGCAGGGCAGACCTGGTTGTGGCTGCGGCTGGTAAGGCTGGCCTGATTAAAGGTGAATGGATCAAACCAGGCGCGGTTGTCGTTGATATCGGCATCAATCGCTTGCCGGATGGAAAAATTACCGGTGACGTGGATTTTGCAGTGGCCAGCCAACGTGCGAGCCATATCACGCCCGTTCCAGGCGGTGTAGGGCCGATGACTGTTGCCACGCTCATGGAAAACACCTTAAAAGCGCTAGAAGTTAGGGAGCAGGCTTAACTTACCGTTACAAACAGGGTTGTCACAAAAGGCGAAAGAGACTTTGCAACCCTGTAAAAACTGGTGTAAACTCGCGCGATTGTTGATTGACGTAATGCAGTACACAACCCCTCACGGGCAATAACTATTCAGTAGTTTCGTTCTTTGGAACCATCATGGCAGACACCGTTAACAAATCTTTCACCCCTTACCAGCCAGCCGCCGGTGAGGAATACATGAATAAAAAACAGCAGGATCATTTCCGTAAAATCCTGAATGACTGGAAGGCAGAACTGAGTCATGATATTGACCGCACCGTGCATACGATGCAGGACGAAGTCACCAGCTTTGCAGACCCGAATGACCGCGCCAGCCAGGAATCTGACATGGCCCTTGAGTTGCGCAACCGCGACCGTGAACGTAAGCTGATCAAGAAAATTGACGAAACTCTGCGTAATATCGATAGCGGAGATTATGGTTATTGCGAAGGCTGCGGCATTGAAATTGGCCTCAAACGCCTAGAAGCACGTCCAACCGCCACATTGTGCATTGATTGCAAAACCCTGGACGAAATGCGCGAAAAACAAGTCGCTAAATAATCTAGCCAAAACGCTCTAATAAAAAAGGCTGCATGTCATGCAGCCTTTTTTATTACGCCCAAGCATTCCTCTTCTAGCTACCAGCTTTCTTCTACGGCAAACAAGCGTTTATGCTCACGAATCGCATAGCGGTCAGTCATGCCGGCAATATAATCAGCTACCGCGCGCGCCTGGTCCTGTTTAGCGGCTAACTGGAACTCATCGGGTAATAAGGCAGGGTTATCCATAAAAGCCGTGAACAGCTCTTCAATGATGCGGCGCGCTTTGGCGCTCATGCGATTGACGCGATAATGCTGGTAAAGGTGCTTACGCAAAAACTGTTTGAGTTCAAGGTTCTTTTCAGCCAGTGCTTGACTAAATCCGACCAGGTAATCAGGCGCCTTGCGCACATCCTCAATGCTGGAAGGATTTAAAGCCGAGATTGCTTGGTGGCTTTGCTGGCATAAATCCACCACGAGCACATTAATCATGCGGCGTATGGTTTCATGCACGAGGCGCTTTTCTTCTATCTCACCGTACAGTTTCTTGACCTCTGCCATATTTTCGGCAAACAACTGAATGCCAGCCAATTGTTGAATCGTAATCAACCCTGAGCGCAAGCCATCATCTACATCATGGTTGTTATAGGCGATTTCATCGGCAAAATTGGTGACTTGCGCCTCCAGGCTAGGAGATTCGCCGCGCAGGAAACGTTCGCCGACATCACCCAGCAGTTGTGCATTTTTGCGTGAGCAATGCTTGAGGATGCCTTCGCGTACTTCAAAAGTGAGATTTAAACCATCAAAACTGGCATACCGGTTTTCCAACAAGTCGACCACCCGCAACGATTGCAGGTTGTGCTCAAAGCCGCCGTACTCACGCATGCAATGGTTGAGCGCATCCTGACCGGCATGACCAAAGGGGGTATGACCGAGGTCGTGCGCCAGCGCAATGGCTTCCGCCAGGTCTTCATGCAAACCCAAGGTACGCGCAATGCCTCGCGTAAGTTGTGCGACTTCAATGCTATGCGTCAAACGGGTGCGAAACAGGTCGCCTTCATGGTTCACAAATACCTGGGTTTTGTATTCCAGTCGGCGGAAGGCAGTGGAATGGATAATACGGTCCCGGTCGCGCTGAAACACATTGCGCAAAGGCGACTCTTGTTCACTGACCTTGCGGCCACGCGTTTGTTCTGGATGTGCGGCAAAGAGGGCTAAGGTCATATTTAGCTTTCTGTGTTATGCCGCCAGTGACAGCGTCTGCTTTAACTTTTCAGCATCATAGTCTGCCGTGATCACTGCCTTGCCAATGTCCTGTTGCAGAATCAGGCGGATACGTCCATCAGACACTTTCTTATCCAGTTGCATGAGCCGTAAATACTCCTCCACACCCAAATCTGGTGCTTTTATAGGTAATTTGGCAGCTTGCATAATGGTTTTAATACGTGCGATCTGCGCGTCATTCAGCCAACCCATGCGTTGCGACAAATCTGCGGCCATGACGGTACCGGTTGCCACAGCTTCGCCGTGCAACCAGACACCATAACCCATGGCATTTTCAATCGCATGACCAAAGGTATGGCCCAAATTAAGCAGGGCACGTTCGCCTTGTTCGTGTTCATCCGCTGCCACCACTTCAGCCTTATTCTGGCATGAACGATAAATGGCATAACTGGCCACTGCCGGATCCAATGCCATCAGTGCGGACATATTGGTTTCCAGCCAGTCAAAAAAATCAGCATCGCGAATCAAGCCATATTTGATGACTTCGGCGACACCTGCTGACAACTCCCGTTGTGGCAGCGTTTTCAAGGTATCGATATCTGCCAACACCAGCTTAGGCTGGTAAAAGGCACCTATCATGTTCTTGCCCAACGGGTGATTGATACCCGTTTTACCGCCTACACTGGAATCCACCTGCGACAGCAATGTCGTCGGCACCTGGATAAATGGCACCCCACGCAAGTATGTTGCTGCTGCATAGCCAGTCAGGTCGCCAATGACGCCGCCACCTAATGCAATCAGGGTGGTGTTACGCTCACAACGGTTTTGCAGCAAATGATCGTAAATGGTTTGCAGGGTTTCGTTGTTTTTGTAGGCCTCGCCATCGGGCAGAATAATTTCAATGACGCTGACGCCGGCGTCGCGCAGTGGCTGGGCCATTGTCTGCATATACAAGGGTGCGACGGTGGTATTGCTGACAATGGCGACCTGCTTACGTTTTAAATGCGGCAAAATCAGGTCGGCCTGTCCTAGCAGGTGATTGCCGATATGAATAGGATAGCTACGGTCAGCCAGGCTGACGGTTAAGGTTTGCATGATGACTCCAACGCTTTCAGGGCGTTTTCAATTTTCTGGATAATGACCGCTACCGGTTGATGTCCGGTATCCACAATAAGATTTGCGGTTTCGGTATAGAGTGGATTGCGCGCATGAAACAATTGTTCCAGCCTGGCTTTGACATCTACATTCTGTAACAAGGGACGGTTTTTATCATTGCGGGTACGCAGATACAGCTCATTCACATTTGCCCGCAGGTAAATCACATAGCCATATTTCTTGAGAATTTCACGGTTTTCTGGAGCAATAATGGCACCACCACCCGTGGCCAGGACAATATTGTCCTGCTGGGTCAGCTCCTCCAGCGTAGATGTTTCACGCTTGCGGAAACCCGTCTCACCTTCCAGTTCAAAAATAGTGGGGATTTTGACGCCAGTGCGCTGCTCAATCACATGATCGGTATCGTAAAAGGTCTTACCTAAATTCTTGGCGATCAATTTGCCAACGGTGGTCTTGCCCGCTCCCATCAATCCGATCAAAAAAATGTTGTTTGGTATTTGCGCACCCATAAAAAAGCCCAACCGTTTCAGTTGGGCATTTTAAGGCAAAGCCTGGCGGCTGTCAGTAACTGCACACGTTTGTCAGCGCTAAATCAGTTGAGGGCAATCGTTTCATCCATCACTTTAGGCGTGATGAAAATCAACAGTTCGGTTTTATCTTCCTGCTTGGTGTTACGCTTGAAGGCGTATCCCACCACCGGCAGATCACCAAAGAATGGCACTTTATCAGTCCCTTTACGTGATACTTGCTCGTAAATCCCGCCAAGGACGACTGTTTCGCCATTACCGACCAACACTTGTGTTTGCACGTTTTGGGTATTAATAGCCACCCCACCAGGCAAAGTTTCTCCCCGACTGTCTTTACGCACATCCAAATCCATAATAATTCTTTGATCAGGTGTAATTTGTGGTGTGACCTCCAGACTTAATTCAGCCTTTTTAAAACTGACGGCGGTCGCACCACTGCTTGTCGCGCTTTGATAAGGAATTTCAACACCCTGTGCAATCCTGGCCTTTTGCTGGTTGGCGGTGGTCACACGAGGACTGGAAATCACTTTACCGCGGGAGTCCGCCTCCAGGGCAGAGAGCTCCAAGTTTAACAACAGGTTTGCAGATAATTTCAGCAAACTCAACGCTATGCCGCCATACGCGTTTGTCACCGGCAAGTTGGACATCAAGTCAGGCTGACCATTAGAGCTGATAGTGTAGTTATTCAGGGTCGCACTTTGGATCGTGCCACCCTGGTTACCAAGTGTGAATGTTCCGGTGCCGCCTGCAGTGGTGGGCGCAGTGAAAGCCGTGGCCTTATTACCCAGCGTCCCACCTATCGAGAGATTGCTGTTACTCCCTGGTGTGCCGGTTTGAGAGATACCGAATCTCGCGCCTAATGCCTTGGAAAATGTATTGGAGGCAATGACCATGCGTGATTCAATCATCACCTGTTTGACTGGCACATCAACCTTATTGATGATCGCCTGAATTTCTTCCAGTTTTTTGGGCGTGTCCTGTACAAAAATCGTATTGGTACGCGCATCAAAGGTCACACTACCACGCGGCGAAAGAATGCGGTTCATGCGCCCGGCGGCGCTACCAGTGGAGCCCCCCATGGACGTTCCGGAAGTAGCACCGCCAGCGGTGCTGGTGCCCCCACCCAGCAACATGTTCCTGAAGTCCATGGCTTTCTGGTACTTCAAGGAAAAGACTTCTGTACGCAGTGTTTCAAGGGTCTCGCGCTCTGCCTCGGCAGTCAGCTGTGCTTTTTCCTTGGCGGCAAATTCTTCAGCAGGCGCAATCGAAATCACGCTGCCATTGACGCGCATATCCAGGCCCTTGCTTTTCATGATGACATCCAGCGCCTGGTCCCATGGCACGTCCTTGAGGCCGATGGTGACAGTGCCGGAAACGGAGTCGCTGACCACAATATTTTTACCGGTAAAGTCAGCAATCACTTTCAGGACATCTCGCACATCCACACGCTGAAAATTAAGTGACAGCTTTTCTCCGGCGTATCCCTGTTTGGATCCCTGGATTAATTTATTCGGGTCTTTGACCAAGGGACGGATATCCACTACCAGGCGTCGATCGGTCTGGTAAGCAGATTGCTCCCAATCCCCTTGAGGCTCAATCACAATCTGCGCCTGGTGATGATGGCGCAAGGCGTCCACATAGAGTACCGGCGTATTGAAATTCACCACATTCAAGCGTCGCTGAAACTCTTCTGGCAGCTCGGTATCGGCAAAATCCACCACCACGGTTTTACCCGCATTGCGCACATTCACGCCCACGCGGCTATCAGACAAATCTACCAAAATACGGCCTTCGCCATTTTTGCCACGGACAAAGTCTATTTTCTGGATTTTATGTGCTGCGGCGGCCTCTGGTTCGGCAAAACGCTTAGCGGCGGTAGCGGCAGCCGCAACAGGAACGTCAGCCCCCTCTTGCGCCAAAGCAACCAATAAGACCTGGTCTTGCACCTGCAATTGATGCTGCACGGGCTTGGACAGATTCAGCACGACGCGGCTACGGTCACTGGCCTGCGCCACTTGTACAGACTTCAACACACCCTGGCTGACGGGCAACACATTCTTTCCCGTCGCATTCATCGTATTCGGCAGGTCAAAGACAATTCTGGGCGGGTTGCTCAAGGTGAAGCTGAGTGGCGCAGTTGTTAATGGTTGCGACAATTGCAGCTGCACATTCAACCGGCCACCGGGCAAGGCGGTCACATCAACGGCTTGCAACCGGTTGGCAGAGGCTGGCAATTCCGCCGCGATACCCCATGCTGGTGCCGCCAACACGACCGACAAGAATGCCACGCGGGCTACAAGGTATGTTAATTTTTTCATCATTGATGTTCCTGCAATTCCAATGTTGTCATTTGCTGAGACCACTCACCGCTGACGGGGTCTTGAATCGTCTCTTTTACTTTTAATTCGTATTTCAATGTTTGACGGTTTTCTGTTAACGCCGTCACCACGCCAAATTTTTCACCCAGATGCGAGCCTGGCTTCACTTGATACACCATGTTGTCCGGCGTTTGTATGGTGGCAAAGATGCTATTTTTTTTGCTCAACACCCCCACAAACTTGAGGTTTTCCAGCGGATACGCCTCTAATGGCTCTTTGGGACGATTCAAGTCAGGCTGATTAGTGTTTTGCACCGTCGCTTTGCGAGGCACAAAAGGGTCATGTAACACACCATCCGCGTTGTATTGCTTGGGGGAGAATCCTTGCACTTCCGGCAAGGGCTCTACCGGGGCAACCGTGGTCTGGTCTGCTTCATTCATAAACTGCGTCAAATCGCCATCCTGTGAGCCTCCGCAGGCTGCCAGCAATAACATTGGAATCAGAGAAAACAAGGACTGTTTACGCATTATTTTTTCCCCGCCTTGCTCTCTTGAGCCTTACGTGCAGCCACTTCGTCTGCGTCAAGGTAACGGTAGGTTTTTGCGACAGCCTCCATCACCAGCATATCCTTATGCGGTTGCTTGTCCTCTTTGCCGGCAGGCTGGATTTGCAAGTTATGCAGCGTGACAATACGGGATAATTTAGCGACTTCAGTCACAAACGCCCCCAGTTCATGATAGTGACCGAGCACTTTAATATTGATGGGTTTCTCGGCGTAAAACTCGGCGAATATTTCGGGCATAGGCACAAAGCCTTCAAACGAAAGGCCCTGACTCAAGCCTGCCTGGTTAATATCTGTCAGCAAGCGATCCATCTCGGATTTATCCGGCAGCTGTTTGAGCAAAGTACCAAAGGTGCGCTGGATCTCAACAACCTGCTGCTCATAAGCCTTGATCCTCACCGCTTGTATTTTTTTAGCCATGTACTCATCGCGTAACCCTTGCTCTTTTTCTTTTTCGGCTTTCAGTTCTTTGAGATTAGGACTGAGCAGGAATACATAGCCCAACACCAGCACCGCCACTGCCAGAATCGAGAGCAATACCGCTTTCATTGGCATCGGCAGATTGCCGGCCGTTTTGAGATCAATATTATTAAAATCAGACAGTTGCATGCTTGGTTATCCTTTGGCCGGCACGGACTTCTTGGCAGGGTCTTCTTCAGCGACCTCACGCTTCAAGGACACGCGCAACACAAATTCATATTCCTTAACGCCCTGGGCATTGGTATTGGCCTTGATCTCCACCAGGTTAGGGCTATGCATAATGGCCGAGTCACTGAGGTTATGTACCAATGTGGCGATACGGGTGTTGGTATCTGCAACACCCTTAAGCTCAATCTCATCTTCGAGTTGCTTGACGCTTTTAAGAAAGATGCCTTCTGGCAACTGCCTGGCCAGTTCATCAAGAATCAATACCGCCTGGTTACGGTCACTCTGCAGGCCTTCCACAATCTGCTTGCGCTCCAGCACATGCTTGATTTGCTCTTTCAAGGTGCCAATCACTGCAATCTCTTTATCCAGGCGAACCATTTCATCCTGCAAGCGCTGGTTACGTGCCTGTTGTGCCTGGATTTTGTTATGGATATAGCTCCAGCTCACAAACAGGATGGCCGCCGCCGCAATGGCTACCAATGAAGCCATTAGTCCAAATTCGCGCTGGCGCTCGGCACGTCTGATTTGCCGATGCGGCAACAGGTTGACTTTAATCATGCGTCCACCCCTCGCAGCGCCAAGCCACAGGCAATCATCAGTGCAGGTGCATCCGTTTCCAGCTGGGAGGGTTTGATTTTCTGGGCAAGTGTCATCCCCTGAAAGCTATTGGCCACCAGGGTATGTACACCAGTTTTTTGTTCGATGAGGGCGGCCAGGCCCTCGGTGGCTGCGACCCCGCCGGCCAGCAAGAGATGGTCAATCTTGTTGTACTGTGTAGAGTTGGTAAAGAAAGAGACGGCACGTGATGCCTCACCTGCGAGGTTTTGCAAGAAAGGCTGCAGAACCTCTTGATCATAAGAATCTGGCAAGCCGCCCTGTCGTTTGGCAATTTCGCTTTCTTCAGGCGAAAGCCCAAACCGACGCTGGATTTCCTGCGACAACATTGCGCCACCAAAGGCTTGCTCGCGAGAATACACAGAATGCGTGCCTACCATGACATTGACGTGCGTGACATGCGCACCGATATCAAGAATCATGGTGATAGTTTTTTTGCTATGGTTGGGCAACTGTTTCAGAATCTGGCGATAGGCTGTCTCTGTTGCATACGCTTCCACGTCCATAATGCTGACTTTCAGGCCAGCTTCTTCCGCGACAGCCACGCGGTCCTCGATTTTCTCTTTCTTGGCCGCAACAATCAGTACCTCTACTTCATCGGTACTCTTGCCCATCGGGCCCAGCACCTGAAAGTCGAGATTCATTTCTTCGAGCGGGAACGGAATATACTGGTTAGCTTCGGACTCGACTTGCAACTCCATGTCCTCTTCGCGCAAACCGGCAGGCATGATGACACGTTTGGAAATGACCGCTGCCGTGGGCAAGGCCAACACAACTTGACGTGCGCGCGTTCCCAGCAATCGCCAGGCTGCACGTAACGTATCCGCCACTTGCGCGAGGTCATTAATATTGCCATCACTGATCACCCCTTTGGGCAGGGTCACGTTGGCATAGCCATCCAGCCGGAATTGCTGCTTGCCGACAGCACTCAACTCCACCATCTTGACGGCGGTTGCACTGACATCCACACCAATAAAACTGGTTTTTTTGCGTTGTAAAAAGCCCGGACTCAACGGTATTACCCTTTTGAAGTATTTAAATCCCCGTGGGGGCATGCATCATCCATGCCAACTCACGTTTTTGAATGGTGAAACAGCAAATTCTCTAGTCATGCGAAGGTCGGAAGAATGCTGATTATTTGCATGATTCCATAATTAACTGCCAATGAATCAGCAAAAAAAGATTACAATTCATGGGTAATTCTCACGATGGCAGCAAGAAGCATGAATTCAAGAAACTGGTTGCAGTCCCTTCTTTTTCTCTCCATTACCGGCAGCTTGATTGCCGCCGCCCTGCTGGTGTTGGTAATCAGTATTCTCTATCCGTCATTGCCGTCACTCGATGCGCTGACGGACTACCACCCCAAACTGCCGTTGCGTATTTATGATGCCCAGGGCGGGCTGATTGCAGAGTTTGGCCAAGAACGCCGCGCCTTTGTACCCATTGAACAAACCCCTAAAGTCATGAAAGAAGCCATTCTGGCGATTGAAGACCGGCGCTTTTACCAACATAACGGCATTGATACCACCGGCATCCTGCGCGCCATCCGTAACAATCTCACGGGACGCGGCCATGAAGGCGCCAGTACGATCACCATGCAGGTGGCCAAGAACTTTTTCAGCGGACCGGATGCACCGCGTAACATCTGGACCAAGATCAAAGAAGCGATGCTGGCGATCAAGATTGAAAACACCATCAGCAAGGACAAAATCCTGGAGCTTTACCTGAACCAGATTTACCTGGGCGAACGTGCTTATGGCTTTGCCACCGCCTCCAAGACTTACTTTGATAAGGACCTCAAGCAGATTAACCTGGCTGAGGCTGCTCTCCTAGCTGGCCTGCCAAAAGCGCCCAGCAAATACGACCCATATATTCATCCCGACTACGCGATCAAGCGCCAGCATGAAGTCCTGCGTGACATGCACCGCTACGGCATGATTACGGACCGCGAACTGGAACAGGCGATGAACACTCCATTGAAGTTCCAGTCATCCAGGCAGCAGATACAAGCACTGGGCAGCGAATACGTCGCCGAAATCGTAAGGGCTACCTTGTATAAACGCTATGGCGAAAAAGCGTATACCAGTGGTTTGCGCGTTTACACGACAATTAACAGCAAACATCAGGCGGCAGCTAACAACGCGGTGATCCAGGGTATTATCAATTTTGAATTGCGGCACGGATTCCGTGGGGCAGAGCAAGTGATTTCATTGCCCGCAGGCAAATTGAAGGCCAGTGAAGTCAGCGAATTACTGCGTGATTTTGTCACTTACAACCAGTTTGTGCCCGCCTTGGTCACCAAGGTTGAGCCCAACCTGCTCACTTTGGTCACCAAGCGTGGCACGGTCCTCAAGTTGCAGGATAAAGCAATCCTGCTGGTGAAAAACCATATGCCACCAGCCAAGCGCACACCGCTGTCACTGTTGCCGGGAGCGGTTATCCGCGTTTATCAGCAAGGTGACAACTGGATGGTAGTACAGTTACCTCAGGTCGAAAGTGGTTTTATGGCCCTCAACCCGGAAACCGGGCAAGTACAGGCCTTAATTGGTGGCTTCAGTTTCCAGCGCAACAAATACAACCACGTTACCCAGGGTCGTCGCCAGCCCGGATCAAGCTTCAAGCCATTTATTTACTCGGCTGCGCTTGAAAAAGGATACAGCCCAGCCAGCGTGTTTGAAGATGCGCCCATCAGCTTTTCCTCGACTGAGACCGGCAGCAACAGTACTTGGGAACCGCGTAATTATGACGAAAAATATGCAGGCCCCATGCGCTTGCGCGAGGCATTGGCACAGTCAAAAAATACCATTTCCATCCGCTTGATGAATGCCATCGGCGCCCGTTATGCCCAGAACTATCTCCGCAGGTTCGGCTTTGACCCTAAAGATCATCCAGCTTACCTTTCCACCGCATTAGGAGCTGGCTCAACCTCCATCTGGCAAATGGCAGCCGGATATGCGACCTTTGCCAATAGCGGCTACAGGGTACATCCTTACCTGATTGAAAAGATTGTGGATAGCCGCGGCAAGGTGATTCAAGCGGTTCAAGCCGGTAAACATGTTTCGCAAGAGCGGGTTATTGACCAGCGCAACGCCTTTATCATCACGACCATGTTGCAAGACGTGGTGCGGGACGGGACCGCCAGGGCAGCGCTTTCTTTGCGTCGCCCTGATATTGCTGGCAAGACCGGCACCACCAATGACCAGTTTGATGCGTGGTTCGCCGGGTATCACCCGAAAGAGGTGGCCGTCGCTTGGGTGGGTTATGACAATCCACGCAACCTGGGTCGCGGTGAAACTGGTGGCCGTGCTGCATTACCGATCTGGATCAGTTATATGCAGCAAACGCTGCCTGGTTTGCCGGTTTACCAGTACAAGGTACCGGATGGCGTACTACAGCTGAAAGTGGACGCCTATACCGGGGCACAAGTCGGCGAAGATGATACCGGCATTTATGAATATTTTTACGAAGAACACTTGCCACAATCAACCCCAGAGAATCTGCCTGGCCTGTTTGACCCAGAAGGTGAACAAGCCCCGGCAGACGATGAGCCTTCCTTCCTGGAACGGCTTATTGGTGAGCATAGTGGTGGAGGCAATGATGACAAAAAGCTGCCCTCGAATCCGGCCGCTAAATTGCTGAGCCCTAACTAAGACACTTTAAATTGCGAGGGCCACGGTATGTTTGACGAATTTCCAAGTGACCTGCGGCAAGAAATCGCGCAGTCCGCAGCCCGCCTGATGTTTGAAGAAGGCATCAGTGATTATGCCCGTGCCAAGCGCAAAGCCATCAAAGCAATGGGGATCACGCAGGATGCGCCGTTGCCGACCAACGGAGAAATTGATGCGGCTTTACGTGAGTACCATGCACTTTATGCAGACGAAACCGACGCGGCCCACCTGCTGGAGTTACGCCAGGCCGCACTACACACGATGCGTTTACTACAGAAATTTCAGCCTTTCCTGACGGGTGCTGTGATGGAGGGCACCGCCGGGCCACACACAGATACCGAAATCCATGTGTTTGCCGAAAGCGCCAAAGAACTGGAAATCTACCTGCTTAACCAGAACATTCCCTACCGCCTTGACGAGCAGCAATACCGGATGTCCGACCGTCCGAGCAAACAAAAACACGAACTGCTACGTAAACGCGTACCCGTGGTGCTAGTAGAAACACGTTATGGCACGCAGCGCATCAGTATTTTCGAGACTGACGACCTGCGTACAGCACCGCGCAAACATGGCGAAAAGGCCGGGATCCACCGCATGACGCTGGCGCAGGTGGAAAGCCTGCTTAACCCTGGCATCACGGAATAGCCAGCGGTCGTATTACGCAGCCTCCAGGCCATAGCGCTGCCGCGCCTTAATCAGGTTGCGGGCACTCACAGAACAATCGCTTGAGTCATCACGGTTGCAACCGCCCTACTGCATACTAATCTGCGTATAACCTAACACTGTCCCGGTGGCAAAAGTTAAATCTATCAGCGCAACCTGATAGTCATTAATGGCGCGGATTTCCTTGATTTGCGCCTCGCCCAGCCGGGTCAGGGTTTCCAGTACTTCTGTCATGGTACGCAAGCCTTCATTAAACTGCTTGAGTTCTGCTTCGTAGTTATACCCCGCGATCATCACCTGCTGGCGTGCCGCCAGGATGCGTTGCCAGTTTTGCTCCATTTTATCCAGTGCATCGTGGATTTCGCGTTTGACGGTCAGGGTTTGCAACGTTTTATTGGTCAGGCGTTGCATGCGTTGGGCAATCGCTTTATCCAGCTTGGCTTTACGCGCCTCATTGCTCACCGGCATTTCAAACTTTAGCCCGATAGACCAGTCATTGTATTGCCCATTCAGCAAGTCCTGGCCGATATTACCGAGCCGGTTGGCCGAACTGGAAAGTGCCCCATATTGGTAATCCAGCGTGAACATGGGCAGAGTCTGGTTTTGCAGATAATCAATTTGCAATTGATCTGCGCTAAGCCTGAGTTCCTGCTCCAGCAATTCGATCCGGCTATCCAATGCATCTTTAAGCAGTTTTTCCCGGTCAAATTCAAATTTAACCAGGTTTGGCGTCGTTGAAGGCACCCAGGGCGCGCCACTTGTGCCTTGTTCCGGAAGCTCATTGAGTAAAAACTGTAATTGCCGTTGTGCCAGTTTGAGGTTGGTTTCAGCAATAATCAGCGCTTCCATGCGGTCCGCCACACCAATTTCAGCACGATTCACTTCAATTGCGGCCGTCAGGCCTTCCTGCACGCGACGTTTGACCATGGCCAGGTTTTGGCTGGCATATTCATACTGGTTGCGGCGGACATCCAGTGCCGCCCATGCCTCGTATAAATCCCAGTAAGCTTTATCCACCAGAGTAACAATACGGATACTCTGCAAACGTGTTCTGAGCTGTGCGCTATCCTGGTCAAGGGCGGCAATGCGGATACTGGCCTCGTTGACCTGACGCCCGGCATTACGTAACAAAGGCTGACTGAACGAGAAACGCAAAGCACTGCGGTATTGATCACTGGCCAGACTGCCCTTGCTTTCATAGTTGTCCAGTGGTGCGCTAAGGGTGATGTTACCACCGGTTCTCAATGGCACTTTAATCCCGGTTTCCAACTCCCAGAATTCTTTTTTTTGCTCGGCCGGATTGAGCTTGACCAGCTCACCATCGAGCGCGATGTTGTCAGATTTGAATATCACCTTGTCACCTGACATGGCTGGTAAATCTTTCTGGCCATATTTGGCGTAGGCAAAAATCACTTGGTCAAACTTGGCCTGCTCCTCGCGCAATGATTGTGCAGCAATGGTCGGGTCCATTTTGGCAACTTGCAGGTTAAGGTTGTTTTGCAAGGCTTTTTGCCTGACATCTGCAATACTCAATTGCGCTCCCTGTTTGGGCGCATTGCTCAACATATTGACAGTTTCTGGCGATTCGAAAGGTTGCAATGCACTTTTCAAGTCTATGGTGACAGCTTTGCTACGCTGGTGTTGCTGGTGTTTGACCGCATCATGCAATGGCACACCAGCCCCTTTGGCATAAGGCTCCAGCGCCCGGCCTTCCGTATTCTGCAAGCGCTGGCGGGCGCGACTGTCATTGAGAGCGTCATCCGCCGAGGCCGATACCATGCCTAGGATGCCAGCCAGACTACAGATGGCAAGCGTGAATCTTTGAAAACTCATTTTGACACTCCGGTACCGCCGCTAGCATTAAGCGGAGTAGGCTCGGGTGGAATTCTGGGGGGGAAGCCATTCAGCAACCGCCATAACTCATAACCAATGGTCACTTTCTGCAACAATACCCAGCCTTTTGCGCTAATGCCCTGGCGCAAGAACCTGGCCTCAGGCCAGGCAGGGCTGCCTTCCTGATGCACGACCATGATCCTGAACTGGCCTGTACCGTTATCCGTTGGGTCGACAAAAGCAATCTTGCCCTCAAAGGTCCCCACCCCGACTTGCGCCCAGCCTGGGACCTGAATCGCAGGCCAGCCTTCAAACTCCAGTCGCACGGTGCTCTCGCGCGTAATCAACGGTGCATCGCGACCATCGACCCATAACTCGACGGCACGTTGAGAAGTATGTGGCACAATAATCAAGAGCGGATCGCCCTGCTTGATAATCTGCGATTGCGAATTGACTGGCAAACGGAAAATTGTGCCGTCGCGCGGGGCGATGATTTTTTGCATGTTTTGCCGCGCCAGTGAAATCTCCGAGCTATGCAGGCTGTTTTCGGCATCGGAGACTTCGCCTTTAATTTTGTTGATATTGGCCGTCACCGAGTCCAGATAAGCTTGCGTATCGGCACGCACCTGACGGATTTCTGCCCGCGCCGACTGCGCCTCAGCCATCGCGGACTGCAATTGCGCCTGAGCGCTGCTCAGGTTGCGACTGGCAATGGTATGGTCGCGCTCAGCCACTTCGGTATCCCGCTTGGAAACCAGCCCATCGCCCAGCAAGCGCTGCATGCGTTTGACCTGCAGAGTAGCCGCATCGAGGGTCGCCTGCGCCGAATTCACGGCCTCCTGTGCACTCAGGATTTTCTGGTTGGCGACATCCAGTTTATATTGGGCTGCGGTGATTTTGGCATCCCGGCCCGTCGCCAGGTTGTCGCGCTGCACAGTGTAAGCCGATAACTCGCTTTCTTTGGAAGCCAGCTTGTCTTGCAGATTGTCGCGTTGTGCTTGCAGGCGTTGCCGGAAGTTAGGGTCAGTATCGCTGATTTCAAGCAATACATCGCCTTGTTTGACTTGTGACCCTTCTTGTACGTACCAGTGCTGAATCAGACCGCTTACCGGCGCATCTACCGTTTGCACCCGTTCGGAAGGCGAATAGGCAGTCACCTTGCCCAAGGCGGTCACGTTTTGTTGCCATGGCAGGGGTAAAAATGCCATCGGCAACACGACCACCAACCAGCCCATGCGCCTGATCCAGACCCTTAACCGCTCGGGCGTCTGCACATCTTCCATCAGCATGGTTTCAACTGCTTTATTCATGCTGGCCTCCCGTGTGATCGGTCAGCGTCTTGCTTTGCAGGTTCACCACCTGCTGGCAGTGCTGCGCAATGTGTTGATAACGCGTCGTGATGAGCAGTATCCAATCTTGCTGTTGTCGTTTAAGCAACATCAGCACCTGATCGAGCTCGTGCTGTGACAGCTGGTCTAGCAGGCTGTCAATGATTAACACATCCGGTTTTCCAAGCATAGCCCGGGCCAGCATCAAACGTTGCAGTTGCGTATGCGTCATCGGTGCGCCAAAGTCAGTCAATACCGTTTCTATGCCGTTGGGCAACTTGCTGATTTCTTGCCATAAGCCCAGTACCTGCAATACTTCAATCACGTCATCCAGCGCGATGTCTGGCCGTTGCAACTTCAGGTTATCCAGAATAGAACCATGCTGCCACTCCACCTTATTGGCAACACCAATCCGATCTCTCAAATGAGACAGGTCAAGCTGACGCACGTCAATATCGTTGTAACTGACATGCCCCTGCACCGGTTGCCTCATGCCTGTGATGAGCTCCAGTAAAGTGGTCTTGCCACTGCCCAGGGCACCGATCACCGCCAGGCTTTGGCCGCGGTGCAAGGTAAAGCTTATATTACTCACCAAAGCCGGTTGATCTGCATGCCTGAAAGTCAGCTGATTGACCTTCAGCGTTTTGTAGCCCTCCTCGCCTGATTGATGATCGCCAGAGCGCTCTACTGGCAGGGTTTCCAGCACGCCCACCTTGTCTACGGCGGCAAGCAGGTCATAAAAATATTCCAGCTTGGTCACGAATCTCACAAACGCTGACAGCACACCAAAAATGATCAGCTCTGCCGCAACAAACTGGCCCAGGTTGATCTGGCCTTTAATCACCAGTGTGCCCCCCAAAATCAGCATGCCGGTGCCTATCAGGGCATACAAGCTCACCGCGCCTATCAGTTGCATCATCAGTACTTTAAAGTGCTTGCCACGAACCGATAGGTAGCCTTCAGCAAGCTGCGCCGTATTGGCCGAATTGCGCTGTCTGGCACCATAAAATTTCGAGAGCCATTTATTCCGGGCGATGGTTTCCAGCCAGGCAGCCATTTCATACTTGGCCTTGGACTCTTTGATGGCGGTTTCTTCCGCATGCTTACCCAAACCAAAGACAATACCCCACAACACGATCATCATGAGAATGACCAGAATGCCGAAATACAGACTGTAAAAAAGCAGAACAATGCTACCTATCAAGCCTTGCAGCAAAGCGGTCAAACCTACTGTTAGCAAGGTCGCGACGGATTTCTGCACAGTTTGAATATCAAAATACCGGTTGACCAATTCGACTGGATTGAATTGATCGTAAACGGAAATGTGGATTTGCTCGGTATTTTTTGCAATCTGCAGGCTATGCCGCACAAAAATCCGGCGCTGGATCATCTCAACCAGAAAGCTCTCAATGACATAAATTGTGCCTGACAATGCCAGCAAACAAAACAGGATGACACCGACCACATAGAGTGGCTGCAAGACTCCTCCCATGGTGACGATATTGACCATGGTTTGTACTGCCACGGGTGTTGCAATGCCAAGGACACCATATGCCGCTGTTAAATAAAACAGCAGAAAAATATCCTGTTTTTCAAACGAAAGTAACTTAACGACTCTTTGAAAAGGCGTGAGAGATGCTGGTTTAATGTTTGCCATGATAAGAATTGTTGTTAATTAGGCCCTGTGAATGGATAACTTGAGTTTATATTAGTTCCCCAAAAAAAAAACGGCTCAATAAGAGCCGTTTTCTTATATCACACAAGTGTTACAAGCTGTAAGCACGCTCACCATGTTCTGTGGTGTCCAGGCCTTCACGCTCATATTCTTCACTCACACGCAGACCAACCACAGCATCTACTACTTTATAAAGAATCACGCTGACGATACCAGTCCAGACCAATGTCACGACAACAGCGATGATTTGAGTGGTCACTTGTCCACCCATGGTCACGCCTTCGGCATAACCCACACCACCCAGGCCAGGTGCCATCAGTACACCAGTACCCACCGCACCCCAGATACCTGCCAGGCCGTGTACACCGAATACATCCAGCGAATCATCATAGCCCAAGGCTGATTTGAGCTTGGTCACGCCCCACAGGCTGATAAAGCTTGCTGTAAAGCCCAGGATGATGGAACCCATTGGACCGATGAAACCACATGCAGGTGTAATCGCTACCAAGCCGGCAACCGCACCGGATGCAGCGCCCAGCATGCTAGGCTTGCCACGGAACAACCATTCGGCAAAGATCCAGCCCAATACGGCAGCAGCCGTTGCCAATTGTGTATTGATCAGTACCATTCCTGCTGTTGCATCTGCAGCCAATTCACTGCCCACGTTGAAACCGAACCAGCCCACCCACAGCAATGAGGCACCAATCATGGTCATCACGAGATTATGCGGAGGCATCGCTTCTTTACCGTAACCGATACGTTTGCCCAGCATGATGGCACCGACCAATGCTGCCACACCAGCGTTGATATGCACCACAGTACCACCGGCAAAGTCTTTGGCACCCAACTCTGCCAGGTAACCACCGCCCCAAACCATGTGTGCGATTGGGATGTAGGCAAAAGTCACCCACAAGGCCGAGAACAGTAGTACGGCTGAGAATTTCATACGCTCAGCAAAACCACCCACAATCAGGCCAGGTGTAATTGCAGCGAAAGTCAACTGGAAAGTCAGGAAAACATATTCTGGAATACTGCCGGATAAACTATCTGGTGTAATGCCTGCCAGAAACGCCTTGCTCAAGCCGCCAACGATCATGTTACCTTCGCTAAACGCCATACTGTAGCCGTAAGCCGCCCACAGAACAGAGATCATGGAAAACACGACAAAAACTTGCATCAGCACGGAGAGCATGTTTTTCTGGCGTACCAAGCCACCATAAAACAAAGCCAGCCCTGGGATGGTCATCAAAATCACCAACACGGTTGCCACAATCATAAATGCAGTATTGCCAACATCGAGTGTTGGCGCTGCTTCAGCCGCAGCTGGTGCCGCTTCAGCCGGAGCAGCAGCGGGTGCTTCAGCGGCAGGTGCCGCTTCTGGCGCGACAGTTTCTTCAACAGTGATGGTTTCTGTCACTGTTTCTTCAGCATAACTCACAGGGGTTGCCGCCAGGCCCATCAAAGCGACCAGCGATAACATGGAAAGAATTTTCTTCATAGCTGAAGCCCTTTCTTATAGCGCATCCGGACCGGTTTCGCCGGTACGTATACGGTAAACTTGTTCCAGATCGAAGACAAATACTTTGCCATCACCGATTTTGCCAGTGGCTGCCGCTTTTTCAATAGCGTCCACTACCTGATCAAGCATGTCATCCTTGATCGCCACTTCGAGCTTCACTTTTGGCAAAAAGTCTACGACATATTCCGCACCACGATATAACTCGGTATGCCCTTTTTGACGGCCAAACCCTTTGACCTCAGTGACTGTGATGCCTTGTACGCCAATGTTGGACAAAGCCTCACGCACTTCATCAAGCTTGAATGGCTTGATTATTGCGGATACAAATTTCATTTGCTTCTCCCGTTGTTAACTCTGGCGGACAACACGCCCGCCAGATCTAAACTTGCTTAGTTATTAACTTAGAATGTACGGCCTAAAGTGAATACCAGTCGACCCTCGTTCAAGTCTTTGCTTTGTGCTCGGCCACCATCACCTTTGCCATTAAAGCTGGTACCACCGTAGCCATTTTCGCCCCAGTATTCACGGTTGCTCGCACCAACGTAATACAGACCAGCGTTCCAACCTTCTGTTGCGCCAATCTTGAACGCCTTGCTCAACCCAATCTTGTAGTCGGTGTAGTCTGGGCTTGATGCACCGGTAAAGCTTGCGCTTGGGCCAGATGCGCCACCAGGACCATCTGGATCAAATGCAACGTCAAGGCTACCATTAACATTCAGCTGACCAACGTGACCAATCAAGGTCAAGTCCCACCATGGCAGTGGATAGGCCATGTTAAATTCGATATAGGTTGAGCCCTTAGTGCTGCCATCCCAACCAGTATCACGATCAGCACCAAACCAATCAGTGAGTGTATATGACAATTTAGCACTGAAGTAGCTGTAGGATAAGCCGAAGTTGACTTCGGTAGTGTCCCAACGACCACCACCAGGTGTTTGGACTACGTTTGGTTCTGTAGACAAGCGGTATTTTTTCCAAGAACCACCTGGATACAAATAGCTGTAGAGACCGACAGTCCAGCCCAAACCTTCAACAGCAGGAATAGAACCGTTGTAACCACCATAAACGTCAATTTCAACGTTTGCGTCTGGATAGGTATTTGGTGTCACATTTGAACCCCAGATACCACCATAGAAACCGCTACTGTGTGTGATGTCCATGCCGCCTTGCATTGCTGGGCGATGCCATGTTTGGGAAATACCGCGGAAGTAGTAGTCTGAAACAAATCCAATGTTACCAGTTGCAGTCCAGTCTGACTTAGCTTCTTCTTCAGCTGCGTATGAAACTTGTGCAAAAGATAATGCACTCAATACTGCTGTGAGCAAAATAGATTGACGCATTTTATTAGTCCTCTCTCTGTGAAATCTTTGATTAAGTTGTTGTAAACGAGAATGAAACAACAACAACCACAAAGCAAAGCACGTGCCAAACTACAAATATATTTAAATTCAAATATTTAATAATTTATTTTAATGTAGAATATTATATTAATTATTTAATAAACTGTTTTTTATTGATTTAACTCTTAAACATAAGGATGCAACCACCCTTTTTACTCACTGATAATGCTAAAATAGTTAGCAAAGGAGCCTTTACCATGCTGATTTCAAATGAAAAAATTCAGGAATTATCTTTAAAAATCAAACAACTAATCGAATCAAGCCCCATTTCAGAGCTAAATAACAACCTGCATGCACTAATTCAGGGCGCAATCACCAAAATGGAACTTGTTACGCGTGAAGAATTCGATATCCAATCGGCATTATTAGCGCGCACGCAGCAGCAATTAAAACGACTTGAAGAAAAAATCAGTCAGCTGGAAGAAGCGCAGGCATCCAGAAAGTAAAAATTAATTTACAATTGTTAGCATTCCATTATTAAGGAGTGCGCTATGAGTCTGGCGGTGTTATACAGTCGCGCGTTAAGCGGCATGGAGGCGCCAGAAGTGGTGGTAGAAGTCCACTTGGCGAATGGGTTACCCAGCTTCACGATTGTCGGCCTGCCAGAAACCGAAGTCAAGGAAAGCAAAGACCGGGTGAGAGCCGCTATTCAGACCGCCCAGTTTGAATTCCCTGCCCGCCGTATCACTGTGAACCTTGCCCCCGCTGATTTACCGAAAGAAGGTGGTCGTTATGATTTGCCGATTGCGCTCGGTATTTTGGCTGCCTCTGGTCAGCTTCCCAAAAAAGCCCTGGCGGGTTATGTTATCGCCGGTGAGTTGGCATTGACAGGGGCGTTGCGACCTATCCGAGGGGCGCTCGCCATGACCTATCAATTGCTGCAAGATAAAGCAAATAAAAGAGCCGCCATCCTGCCCCAAGAAAGTGCATATGAAGCCAGTTTGGTAGAGGGCTGCACCATTTTTGCTGCGGATAGTTTGCTGGCAGTATGTGCGCATCTTTCTGACAAGCAGGCGCTTTCAGTACACCCACAGGTGACTCCGAATGAACACACAGCACTTGCAGATTACGAGGATGTAAAAGGCCAGCTGCGTGCCAAGCGTGCTCTGGAAATCGCCGCCGCAGGGCAACACAGTCTATTAATGAGTGGTCCCCCAGGCACAGGCAAAAGTATGCTGGCACAGCGATTTGTCGGCATTTTGCCGGAGATGTCCACACAGGAAGCGCTTGAAAGTGCAGCGATCTTGTCGCTGACAGGACAGTTCCCCGCGACGCGCTGGAAACAGCGCCCTTTTCGTGCTCCGCATCATACTGCCTCTGCTGTTGCGTTGGTCGGGGGTGGCAGCGTGCCTAGGCCAGGTGAAATTAGCCTGGCCCATCACGGCGTGCTCTTCCTAGATGAGCTTAACGTTTAGCTTTTCTTATAATATTGTCAATATGACTTTTATTTATATACATCAATAGTATATATGGACACCTCCAACGTGAAAGTAATTGACAATGATCAATATCGCAAGAGCAAACATAGATTTTCCCTTTTTGGCAATCAATCTACATGTCCTGCATAAATTAGAGGAGGCCCACCACAATGTGGAATTGGGCGTTGCTTACAAGGCAAAAGCTAAGCCAGTTTTACGTACGCTTGAATGCTTTTTGCAAATAACTAATCGAAAATTAAATGATTCGATTCTGCAAAGCCCGGCCTTTGGGGAAATAATCTGCCTATATGCTGGGGCTTTATACTCGAAAAAAATATTCGAAATAACTAATCAAACAACTTATACATATCTATGTATTCTATCCAGGCTTTGTGAGCAATCCCAAAAACTATTCGACTCATACCCCTTTCCTAGTTTGAAATTTCACCTGACCAAACCTTCCTTAGATGCAATCAGTTGTGTTGAAAAATTTGAAAAGCTTGAATTAAATGAAGAAAAAGTTTGGCTATGGAATGCTTGGAAATGTTCAAATAAAGAAAGTGCAGAGTACTGGGCACCCTTGTACGGCATTTACGAAAAATTTGGGCGAGATTTCACACAGAAACTGTACGACATTTGCACGCTATATTACAGCGCCAGTGGAGCCGATAGAATTCATGGCCTCAAGTCTTTTGTTAATTTTATACGTCAGACTAAGGAACCTCTAAATGAGAGGAACTTCCAAGACCCCCATTTTATGGGTCCTTTTCTAAGAAGATTTCTAACATTTTATTTTGAGGAGGGGTATGCAAGCGGAGTCAAGGTCAACACATTGATTACTCGCTGGAACGGTTCAATTCTTCCGTTCCTAAATACATATTTATTGCGCTCAGATTTATTTGCGGAACCTTATGGAGCGATCCCTTCAATCCCTTTTAAAAAAGGTCCAAAATCGAGCAAAAATATAAAAATTGCTGATGAAGGGTATCTTGTCAGTCAAAAGCTATTAACTGACATTCCTTTGCATGCGACTGATGAAGAAGCTATGCACCTTCTCTTTCATAATATAAAAGCTGATTTAGAAATTGCCATAACATGGGCCGAATGGGCTATAAATGAAATATGGGCAAGATACACATTAAGATTAGAAAATAGCACCTTAGGAAAAGTAGTTAAGATTGGTCAGAGTGATAAAACAAATAAAAACTCATGGTTAATTGATCGTTTTAATCCTGATCATTTAAAAAATGCAGCATCTACATATTTCCATCATGGACATATTGTAGATAAAAAAAATAACGCGCATCTTTTTCTTCCGAACCCGTTACCTCAAACTGCATACGAATTAGGCTTACCTATCACAGGGGCACTTTTACCTTTTTGCATTATCTTGATTGCTAATCACCCACAAATAACACCGTCCTTCTTAGAGAAGCTGCAACTCTTTGACAAAAATGGAAAATTGGTTGGATTTGTGAAGTCTGATAACGGCTATAACTTGATTAGCTACAAAAGTCGCAAAGGGCCTTTACTTGCTGAACAAATCATTCATTTAAATCTAAAAACAACATTTATTGTTCAGCAAATGATTGACTTAACTACCAGCTTACGGAACCACCTAAAAAAGAATAATGATGATAATTGGCGATACCTATTATTAACATGTAAACGTGGCTTTAGTTACCCAGCAAGAATTAAAAGGTTAGCAAGCGATACTTCACTGAGATTTGAATCATTTGCGGAATCTTTAGCAAATACATCCTCTCTAGACTATGAGAAGCGCCTTAAATATGCTCTTAGGTTCAGCCTCCCGGCTTTAAGAGCCAGTTGTGGTGTGCTGGTGTATCTTGAGACTAGAAGTCTCAGTGAAATGTCTAAAGCTCTGGGACACACCCAGTTAGACATAAGGCTCATCAGCCGGTATCTTCCAAGGCCAATTCTAGATTTTTTCCAAGAACGATGGATTCGTATATTTCAGGCAGCAATAGTAATTCATGCAATGAAAGATAGTGACCTTGTGCTTGAAGCAAGTGGTTTCGAAACAATTGATGAAGTCGATGAATTCTTGAAAACACATGCTTTGAGACCAACTACAAACCCAGCTATCCAGAATAGCAATAACTTTACTGAGCAGAACATCATTAAAGAAATAGTATTTGGAGTCAATTCAGAAATTATGACAGTGTTATTTAGCTTAATGCAAGCAGTTGACCAAGCCAAAAGTACTGTCAATGCAAAAGCTAAATATTGGTCGGAAATAGCTTATTACCTAATTAATCATATCGAAACTTTAATCACACAAAGACCAGACCTGAAGCTATATCTTGATTATGCAAAGCAAAACTCTAATCCAAGCTGGATGGAAAAGATAATCTATGCAAAGTAATAAATTGTGGCCAGAAGAGCTTAGTTTTCTGGAGTCTATCAATGGCGACCGCTTTCAGGAGTATCGTCATTGTCCATTTCTTACTGTCTCATTTGATGCTGAAGTTTGGATTCTTGATTTTGGTAAGTTAGAATTCTGTACGCTTGATTTTAGATTAAAACTTGAAAACGGTAGTTTGTTGACAGATGAGACGAATAGACTGCTACTAGATTTATTTGTGGATTCCATTGATTTTGAGCAATCGTTCCAGTGTTAATGAGCAGTTAGAACCCTTCTAAATCACTCTCCTTTTAGTTCAAGGTTGATACTTCTAGCTGCTCCTTCGTGGTAATGGTTAATGATGTATAACTATCGTGTATAATCTACGGAAACACGCAGTAAACACCCATGTAATTTTCTTTTCCAAATTCTCTTCATTAGGCAATAAGCATTTCGTGCTACTTGCCAAACTCGGCTAAATTTAGCCAGCCATTCCTGTTTTTAAAATTCGCTGAATCATTAGATTCAGGCGCATTTATATTTCTTGTTTTATGGAGGTTCAATGTTGACTTCAAGATTACAACACTCAAAATTCGATGAAATTAAAATCAATTTGCTGAGCGGATTGACCGTTGCATTGGCGATGGTGCCTGAAGCCATCGCATTTGCGCTTATCGCCCATGTTTCACCTTTAACTGGCCTATACGCCGCTGTAATAGTTTCTTTTATAACTTCTGCCTTTGGTGGACGTCCAGGCATGATTTCTGGCGCGACCGGCGCGCTTGCCGTAGTTATGGTGGCATTAGTCGCCCAGCATGGTGTGCAATATTTGTTTGCCACCATTGTGCTGATGGGTTTATTGCAAATATTGTTCGCCGTTGCAAAGCTTGGTAAGTTCATTCGCATGGTGCCACATCCAGTGATGTTAGGTTTTGTGAATGGGCTAGCGATTGTGATTTTCTTAGCCCAATTTGGTCATTTCAAAACTACAAACTCAGATGGTTCAGTCACCTGGATGACTGGCACTCCGCTGTATATCATGATTGGTCTGATTGCAGTGACCATGGCGATTATTTATCTATTGCCAAAATTTACTAAGGCTATCCCTTCAACATTAGCAGCTATTATTGCCGTTACTGTGAGTGTGATTTATTTTGGACTGGATACTAAAACAGTGGGAGATCTCGGTTCTATCGCAGGTGGATTACCAAGCTTTCAGATTCCAGATGTGCCGTGGAGTCTAGAAACGCTGTATATCATCTTGCCTTATGCACTGATTCTTGCTGCCGTGGGTTTAATTGAAACCCTCCTCACTTTGAACCTGATTGATGAAATGACGGATACGCGTGGTCGTCCCAACAAAGAATCTATGGCACAGGGCATTGCAAATGTAGTGACTGCTTTCTTTGGTGGAATGGGGGGGTGCGCAATGATTGGGCAGAGTATGATTAACATTAACAATGGGGCCTTGAAGCGACTGTCTGGGATTGCCACCTCAGCATTTCTACTTTCTTTCATTTTGTTTGCATCCAAATGGATTGAAATGATTCCATTAGCTGCTTTAATCGGTGTGATGTTTGTGGTGGCTGAAAAAACTTTTGAATGGGGAACGCTTAATCTTTTCGGCAAGGTACCTAAGCAAGATGTCTTTGTTGGTTTATTGGTGGGTGGTGTAACAATTGTTGCCGATTTAGCTATTGCAGTGATTGCTGGTGTGATTGTGTCAGCGCTAGTATTTGCCTGGGAACACGCCAAACAAATTGCGGTACATGTTGAAATAGATCAGCAGGGTCAGAAAATCTATTCACTCAATGGGACGTTGTTCTTTGCTTCTATCGCCAATTTTCAATCTTTATTCAGTATCGCGGATGATCCAGAACAAGTGGTAATTGATTTCAAAAATGCTAGAGTTGTAGACCATTCAGCATTGGTTGCCATTGACGGTTTGGCCTCAAAATATAGAGCCGCAGGTAAGAAACTGCAGTTAAGACATTTGAGTAAGGATTGTTATGATTTACTAGTCAATGCTAAAGACATGATTGAAATCAATTTGCTTGAAGATCCCAAATATAGAGTATCAGATGACAAACTAGCTTAATCGAATGGCTTAATAATAACTACAATGGCTCCTGTTAGGAGCCATTTTTAATGCTGTAGCGTACGGTAGCATAACTTCAGAATTACACAGAGCTGGTCCCTAATTATTAACAGCCACCCGAAATATCCGAACTGCGCCAATGTACTGGAATTACCGCTCAATCTGTTCTGAAATGGGTGCTCAGCAAATGTTGAAACCGATGCTCAAATTAGATTGGCGAACACATTTATTTAAATGTTGGATTTGCATTCAGAGTCATTCGGACATAACCGGTGGGAAATTAATATCAATTAGCTCTGCTTATAACTCATGTAGAAGGGTATTTTCGTTAATCGATTATTTTTTATTAAATGCTGGTCAATTCAAATTGTCCCAATACGGGCTAATGAATGTAACTGAAAATGATATTTTCAATTTACTCGCGCAACTAGCATCTTCAAATGAAACATCAACGAGCATTTATCAGTTACCAATCAAACTCACCGAGTTTTTGAAACGAGAAATTTCGGAAGCGAACATTAATGAATTGAATGCACTCATTGAAAACAATTCTGAGCTAGCACTTGATATACCTGATGAGCAAGATTGTATGCTTCAACTCGATAAGCAAGAGATTATTTATGCAAGAGCAATACTATGGGATAAAGGTTATTACAAGTCTGATTATCGAACCAAAAAAAGCCTTGAGAGTTATCGATTCTCACCTGATTATGAAAAATTATTTGAAATAATCTATCCAAACACAATTCGTGCATTTACATCTAAGCCTCAAGCACCTGAATTACTTTTCGATCAAATTAATAGTTATGTGAAGGAATACCCCAGAGCATCAGTCACTACGACTTTGGAAGAGACGATGAGCGTCAAGGAGTGGTCAGCATATCGTTCAGCTATTAGATCACTTGGTCAACTCAAAGAAATTGGCTTACCAGTTCCAATTCTTGCACTCAATGCAACTGACTCAGCCTTCAGTCATGATAAATTCAGCTTGAAAGAAACAGGTCGCTTCAAAACTGTGCCAAATGAAATTGTTCTTAAGTCTTTAAGACAAGCCATTGAATTTACCCTGTCCAATGGTAAGCAAATATTTGACAGTGCAATTGCGGTAATTGAAGCTGCAAGAAAAGAGGGTGTAAGTTGCTTCACATACTCCATTAACAATGATATACGCCCCCTATTAGATCCCAAAATTCAGGCAATGGGTGTCAGAACTTGGAACCTCAGAACGCTAATTAGTCCATTTGAATCAAGGCATGGGCATAGCGCGCGACTGACTTCGACTGAGTATTTTCAAAGATTACGAAATAATGAAGGGCTATTTGAAGTTCTCAGAATCCTATTTGGGGCAATTCAATTCAGCACAGGGACTTTAGTTGCTCGTCGACAAGCTGAATTACTTGGATTAATTGCTGGAAGGTCAGTTGATTTAGAGAAAAGAAATCTAATTTTTGATAATGGAAAATCTGGTATAGGTGACATTAGAGAAAAGGAAGCTAGACCAATCCCTCCTGTAGCAGTGAAGATGATTGATTTACTAGAACACTTCCACAAGCGGCTTCAGGATATAGGAGCCAGCAATCGGCAGGTAGAGCTTTTTTCATATCCTAATATGCATACCGGCGTTCCGGGACCAGCTAACACTAAAAAATACAACTCAAATTTAGATTTGTTTTGTGATTACTTTGAAACTGGATTGAACGATAAAGGTGAACGTTATTACATGCGACAGCATCAATTACGTCGCTTCTTTGCAATGTTATTTTTCTGGGGAAATTCTTTTGGTGGGATGGAGACATTACGCTGGTTTCTGGGCCATACAGACATTGAGCATCTTTATCATTACATAACTGAATCTACACCTGGATATGTTCTTCGTGCATCAAAAGCCCAATTCGGCAGTGAAATCATCAGGACAGATCCAATAGAAAGTAAAGAATTAGCAGACATTATAGAAAAACATTTTGGCACCAGAGAATTTTCTGTTCTCGATAGTGATGAATTGCAAGAATACATAGAAGAGCTTTTACTAGCAGGTCATATTGAAATTGAACCAATATTCTTCATGACACCAGACGGACAATCTTTCCGCATTGCAATAAAAGTTAAAGAAAGCCCCCTGGAGAAATTCAATGGATAAACGTATTGAAAAAAGTAATCAATCCTTGTTGGCACTATCAAGCCTGTTACGGGAGGTTATCAATCATCCAGAAACGTATATTCATGATCAGCAACTAAACACAGCCTTAAAATCTCAAGGAGCCTTAGCAAAATTCTCAAATACATCTAAAGGAATCTTTAGCCTATCAATTAATACTCAAAAAAGAATTGCAGACTCAATTATAAATGGCGGCTACGAGGGACTAAACAAGTCAAGAATCAATGCACTGTTAGCTCTCGAATCAAGCTTACATACAAATAAAAAACCTAATAAGGAAACCAAAGCCGGACTTCTACTTGTCAATCAACAATTAGAAAAAGAAATGCAATCCATTAGACATGATCTCTTACTTTTAACTTTAGCATTTGAAAAATCATTACGGCAAGGGGCTGTTTATGCCAGCCGATCTGACTCACCTACTCAAGCCCTGTGCAAAAAAGAGCAAAGAGAGCTTTTAGACATGTTAACGCTCAGAAACATTCCGCACTTAAAAATGTGATGAAGATGAAAAATGATTAAATCTAAGCTTTATAACAGCACAGACAATAAATTTCAGCTTCCCTTATATGTTGATCAGCAACATCGAGTTATCCCCCAAGATGCAACAAATATTCCAATGATATCTTGGCCTAACGGGACGTGGTGTCTTGAGGCTAACGTTTATATATTAGAACTTTACAATAAAGGGCTCTCTAGAAGAAATCGCGGCGGGACCCTGCTCACTTACGCTACCAATATAAGTCATCTTTTAAGATATGCTTTTTACAACAGAATTTCATTGATAAACCTGACAGATAATCACTTCTGCCAATTTATCAAAATGCTACAAGCTGAAAAAAGAAAGCGTCAGCCAGAATTATTTGCACGAGACTCAAATTCGGTAATCGCTATCGGCCGTAATTGTCTCGAGTTTTTAGCATGTGTAGGAAGGCTTTATCAACTTGAGAACTTCATCGGTCGCAATGGTCAAATTAAAGCCGAGGAAAAAGAGTTTTATATTAAACAAGTCAGCTCTAATCATTTCACCGGAAAAGGAAAGCCAACAAGGAAATATTGGACTCATCGCGCATTTCCTACTCCAGACCCTCAAAAAAAGCGGCTACCTATTGGAACAGAAGCTATTGATAAAATTAGAAAGGTGATACTTCCAACAAGCTCATCCATATTCTTACGGAAGAGACGCTACCTCATGTTGAAGCTTTTAGAAATCACTGGCGGTCGCCGTTCAGAGGTTGCTGACTTAACTTGTGAAAGTGTTCGTATCGCTGCAAGCATGCCTAAACCACTACTGAATCTAATTACTATAAAAAAAGGAAGCGGCACTGTAGCGCATAGAATGATTCCAATTGCTAGTCATGATGCGAAATTTTTACTTGAGTTCATAGAAAAAAATAGGCGCAGTGTTATACGTGCAACTTGTGGATTCAAAGAAGATGATGGATATGTGTTAATCAGTGAAAGAACGGGAAAGCAACTCCGTTCAAACACCATAACTCAGGAAATCTCAATACTTTCAAAAGCAGCTGGTATAGTAGAAAAATGTTGCCCTCATATGTTTCGCCATAGATTTATTACCAAATTATTTGTGGCGTTAATTGAACAACATGAGTTTGATAACCCTAATAGCTTTAGACGCGCTCTACTTGAAGTTGAATCTATTAAACAAATTGTTCAACAATTTACCGGCCATTCAAATCTTGCTTCACTCGATGTTTACATAAATCTCGCATTTGAAGAAGTTACAAACTTCAAAAATACATTGAATGTAGTCAATACCAAAAGAATTGTTAAGTCATTTCAGAACACTTTAAAACAACTCTCAGGAGAGCTTAATTCTGGAGCATCACCAACTGAAATATTGGTACAGATACAAAAATATTTGGATGCTTTTGAAGATGACCTAAATACTTGCCACATCACTGAAGCTACATAATCAAAAATCACTTAGCTTGAGACTCCCTTATTATCAGTCGCAACTGCATCATGGTCTAATGAGTTATGTAGATGTCTGGCAGCCTCCATGTATGGCGTGCACATACTGGAGCGGAAATCATACGCTACTAACAATGAGCAGAAGACATCATCATGGCTAAGCACGGCACTTTTATGTTGCCTTAAGTGGTTTTCTGGAAAGGCAGATGAGTTGCCAGTCCAAACTATCAGTGGAATTTTAGTTTGCTCTTTGGGTGCAATCATCACCGGTGCTGCATGCAGATACATCCCGTATTCTCCGAGCGACTCACCATGGTCCGCGATATACATCATCCCAACATCATAATTTTCTTCATAGGGTTTTAAAAACTTGATGACCTCTGACAAAAAGTAATCTGTATAGAGAATTGCATTGTCGTAAGAATTGTCTATTTCCTGTTTGGTGCAATCTTTTAGCTCTTTGGATTTACAAACCGGGCTAAATTTCTCAAAGGCAGCGGGGTATCTTCTGAAGTACTCAGGGCCATGGTTTCCCATTTGATGCAGCACGATCAAAATGTCTTTATCATTCTTAGATTGAATATGTTTATCAAGGCCATCCAGCATGCCGATGTCCCTGCACTCTGGATCGCAGACTGGGTTCAATGTTGTGGACTGGAAGTTTTGATATTTAACTCTTAAGGCAACGCCTTTGGAGTCGGAGTTATTATCCCTCCACAATACATCGACGCCATTCCTGGCAAGCACATCAATGGCATTCTCCTGCTTTAATGCTGCCTGTTTATCGTAATTTTTCTTACCCAGAGAAGAAAACATACATGGCACAGAAACACTTGTGGACGTACCGCAAGAGGACACGTTATCGAAACTAATCACATTGGCGTTTGCAAGGTTGGGATTGGTAATTCGCTGATAACCGTTGAGTGAGAATCTGTCAAAGCGAGCTGTTTCACCAACCACCATAATCATCAACTTACGTTTATTGCCCGTAGTTGAGGTTTTTACTGCATCCCCAGCAATCGTTTTGAGCACTGTATTACGTGCTTCGTAAACTTTTGCCTCTTGATTCAGGTAATTGTAAGCGGAGTAAATGGAGTAAGTGGGGTTTGCGTAAAACCTTACAATCTTATGCTCTCTAATGAACGAAGCATAACCTGCAGTGAATGGTGCCACGACTACGATGGCAGTTAACACAAGAACAGAAATCGCTTTGAGTCGACCTTTGACTTCTTGTTTGAAGGCCAACCCTTTGGGAAAGAATTTGATGACCAAGTAGGCTGGTATGCAGCCTAATAGAACTAGCCTAAGCAAGAGTTCAATGCTTATTAATCCTTGCATTTCCTTAAAGTCAGTTTGCGCTACGTTATCCATCATAGTGTGATCGATGACCACACCAAAACTATCCATAAAATACGCGTTGATAGAGGCAACAATCAGCAATATGGCTAATATCCATTTTGCTGTTGTTCTGCCAATGCAAAGAATCTGAAAGACGATAGCGATCGTCGCAAAAAAGAAAGTTATTAGAGAGGCCAGGAAAGGTAGGTTATGGAAACTTACTGGATATGTTTTCAGCAAGTTTTGGCAAAGGGAAAGGTTGCCCGTCACCATAATGAATAACGAAATTGCCAATATCCACTTGGTTTGTGTTTCCGGTACAGAAAAGTATTTTGCAATCCCTGTTTTGAAAGTACTTGAAAGCATCGTCATATCTTCTAATGATTATCATTCTTGATAAGCAATTCAGATGCCAGTTCGTAACCGATTGAATTTTATATATTTAATTAAAACTCATCCTGATAGCCATGCATTTTTTGCAGAGTGATATCTTAAATTTCCTGCAAAAAATGCACCCATGAATGATTGGTTTTATTGATAGTCCACAGAAATTAAGAGGCAGATTCAAAAGTATGATTCGGGGATTCAGACTTTTGTACATTTAGTTACACTAAACTCATTGACTCATCAATAAGTTATTGTTAGATTTAAAAAGGCATGTATCAAATTTTTAAAAAATTCATGGTATTTCTTGCGCTGATCTCAGTGATGAGTTCATCGGCGTGGGCCTTTTCGCCTGAAGTTTTATTTGATGATGCTGTAGCGTCTCAAGCGGTTATGCAAGATGTCCATTTGATTAATAAGTCACAAATCACTTCGGTCTCAGATAATCAAACTGTCCCGATGCCGGAGCAGTTTTGTGATCATGCTTGCCATATCTCTGCACATATCACGGCTATTGAGACCAATGAATTAGTTAGTACACTTTCCCAATTGGGCTCGACGATTTTCAAAACTGAGCCTAAAGATCAGTTCACCAACCCTGTCCTAAAAAGTCTCTACAGACCTCCTGCACTCATTTAGTCAATTTGTCTAAGATGCTGACTCGTTCAGCATCTTGATCATTGATCTAACGAGAGAGGTCTTGCCGTGTTTGAATCATCTATTAGAAGATGGCTATTACTTTCAATAGCTTTCTTCATAGCTCCAGCTATACAAGCTGAACCATTAACATTGGATGCAGCTTGGAATATTGCTGCCCAGAATAACCCTGATCTGAAACGCTTGATCGCCAACCAGAGTATTCCGGCTGGCGAATTCCAGGATGCATCAGGTCCACTTTATTACAACCCAACAGTCAACCTTGAGGCGAGAACACGTCGTATTGCTCAAACTGGCGCATCAGACCCATATCGAGGTGAATATGGCATAGGCGTTTCTCAAACCTTTGAGATTGCCGGACAGCAAGGCTTCCGTAGGCAAGCAGCTGAGGAAAGCAAAACGGCAATTAGCCAGGACATTGCTGAAGAGTACCGTGTCCTGCATGCACAGTTGGAAGAGCAGTTTATTACTGTGCTCGCAGTACAAAAGCGTATCGAAGTTGAAAAGCGCATTCTCAAGCTCATAGAGCAAAACACCTCCCTGTCTCGCAAGCGGGTAAGTGCCGGCGAAGATAGTTTGCTTGATGGTAATCTAGCCATCGTTGATGCTGAACGCGCAAGAAATCAGCTGATCTCTTTAAATGAACAACTACTGCGTGCCAGAACCCAACTAGCTGCCACACTACAACTCAATGCCAACGACTTTCCAGAGGTCACGGGGCAATTAACTCCAAATCAGACGCAATATACATTGCAGGATCTTTTCAACAAATTAGACTCCCGCCCAGGCATTCAGGCACTAACCAGTAAAGAAGCTTCTGCACGCTCACGCTTGGAGCTGCAAAAAAGCATGCGCTATCCAGATTTAACGGTGAGTCTGATCAATACCACCGAAGCCAGTTTGGCAGGTAGCGACAATATCTCATCCATCGGCGTTTCTTTGCCATTGCCTATCTTCCGCCGAAATGCTGCGGGTGTAGGTCGTGCGGCCGCTGAGCTTACCCAATCAGAAATCAACCGCACCTCTGGTACTCGCAATGCAAAAGCGACTATAGAGGCCGCATGGTTACGTCGTGAAAATATCAAAGACCGTGTAAGACGGTTAGATAGCGAGGTATATCCGAGGTTGGAAGAAAACCTGATACTTTCCAAGAAAGCCTTTGAAAACGGAGAAATCGGCTTACCTCAGTTATTGATTGTGCAAAGGCAGGTTGTGGATGCGCAGCGAGACATCATTGATGCTCAGAAAGAACTGCGCCTCGTGCAGATCGAATTGGAATATATCTCTGGCTGGCTATCCCCTATAGCTGCAACTGATCAAAACTAGGAAACTAAAATGCTAAAGTTCTTCAGAAATTTATACGTGATTGCACTGGCATTTTCAGTCATCATTTTTCTCATGATTTTAAGCGGGTGCAGTTCTGAGAACAACCAGCCTCAAGAGCCGAAAACAGAAACCTCAAGTATCCCAGCGGAGACAAAAGCTGATGAGGATTTAATTAAATTAAGTCCTGCCGAGATACAGAAAAGTGGTGTCACTATCGCCAAAGTGACCAAGCAACCCATACAGGATCAGCTCAGTTTTACAGCGAACATTTTGGCCAATCAAAATAAACTGGCTCATGTCACGCCTCGTATTGAAGGGAAGCTGTCCAAAGTGATCGCCAATCTTGGAGACCATGTAAAAACAAGCCAAACCCTAGCTGAGATTGACAGTGTTCCGATGGGGGAGGCTCGTGCACAATTCAGAAGCTCTAAGACCGATCTAACGCTAGCTCAGGCGAACTTTGATCGTATATCCAAGCTGTATGAAGACAAGGTTGTGCCACAAAAGCAATTCATTGAATCTCAGTCTGCACTGGAGCGCGCTAAATCAGCGCTCTACGCAGACTCTGAAAGATTAAGAATGTATGGCGGTCTGGATCAGCAGAGTGGATCTACCTACCTATTGAAAGCACCATTCAACGGCATCGTGATAGAGAAAAATGCAGTGATTGGTGAATTAGCCAATCCAGCAGATACCATTTTCACCATCGCGGACATGTCAACGGTGTGGATTGATGCCGATGTTCCAGAAAGGGATTTGCAATATCTGGAAGTCGGTAAAACAGCCAGTGTGACTGTGACCGCTTATCCCGATGAGGTATTTACCGGGAAAGTGAGCTACCTATCTAGTGTGGTGGATAAAACCACCCGTACGGTCAAGGCGCGTATCGAACTGCCTAATACAGAGCAAAAGCTTCGCATCGACATGTTTGCCAAGGTCGTTCTGAATCATTCTGGTACGAAGGATGTTCTAGTTGTACCTAATACATCTGTCGTGATGGTACAAGGTATCCCTAATGTCTACGTGAGCGAAGATGGCGGATTTAAAGCAAGAGCTGTAGAACTAGGTGCCCGATATAACGAGTATGTCGAAATCAAAACTGGATTAACTGAAGATGAAAGCATCGTTCAGACAGGCGTATATGCTCTAAAAGCTCGACAACTCAAATCACAAATCAGTGATGAGCACTAGGAGAACAGCATGTTGAATTGGATATTAGATGCTGCCCTCAAATACAAGCTTCTTGTCATTCTTGCCTTTGTTGTCGTGGTTTTTTTCGGTGTCAAAGCATGGCAGGAAGTCCCTCTAGATGCTTTCCCAGACGTGACTCCTGTGCAGGTAAACGTGTACACGGAGTCTCCTGGACTTGCTTCTGAAGATGTTGAAAAGCTAATTACTTTTCCAGTCGAGAGTTCTTTGGCTGGCCTGAAAGGTATTGAGGAGATTCGGTCAGTTTCATTGTTTGGTTTGTCTTATATCAGTGTTTATTTTTCTGATACTACTGACATACAACAGGCTCGCTTTTTGGTGGGTGAAAAGCTAGCTGATGCTCGCTCCAGAATGCCGGCAGGCTATGGCGAACCAACACTTGGCCCTAACACATCAGGTTTAGGTCAGGTACTTTGGTATACCTTGAAGTCCGATAAGCAAAGCACTATGGATCTTCGCACATTGCATGACTGGAATGTGCGTATGGTGATGCGTACCGTACCCGGAGTCGATGACATCACATCCTGGGGAGGCAACGAGAAACAATTTCAGGTTCAAATCGACCCTCAAAAGCTATTCAAATATGGCCTGACCTTCTCTGAAGTCATCGACAGATTGGTGGCAAATAACCATCAGGTTGGTGGGCAATACGTCAATATTGGCCAAGAACAGTTCTTGGTGCGTGGCTTAGGGCTGGTTAAAAATAGCCGCGATATTCAACGTATCGTCGTCTCTGAGAACCAGGGTACGCCAGTCTATGTAGAAAACATTGCCAAAGTAGTTGAAGGCGCAGGCCCCCGTTTTGGTGCTGTTACGCAAGATGGCAAGGAAGTTGTGATGGGTATGGTACTTGCCAGGATTGGTGAAAATGCCCAGCAAGTGGTTGATGCTGCCAAAGAGAAGTTGGAGCTGGTGAAAGCCACCTTACCTAAGGGTGTGACACTGGAAACTGTTTATGATCGAACCGCGATCATTGACAAGGCTATACGTATGGCAGACCGCGCCATGATTGAGGGCGCATTGCTAGTCATTGCGGTGCTGTTCATGTTGCTTGGCGAAGTGCGTTCGGCTTTAGTCGTCGTTGTAGCAATCCCAATGGGCCGTCTGATCGCTTTTATCTTCATGGAGAAATATGGCATCTCAGCTAATCTGATGTCATTGGGTGGTTTGATTATTGGCCTAGGTATGACCATTGATGGCCCACTGGTTCTTGTTGAGAACTGCTTCCGTCGTTTGGCTCACTTCGCTGGTCAAAAGGTAGATAGATCCAAAATCGTACTCGATGCTTCACGAGAGGTGATCAATCCAATCACTTTTGGTGTGTTGATCATCACAGTGGTTTTCCTGCCTATCTTCTCCCTGACGGGGCTGGAAGGGAAGCTATTTAAGCCCTTGGCCATCAACATGACTTTTGCCATGATTGGCTCAATGATCCTGACGCTGACACTTATTCCGGTGTTGTGTTCTTTGGCGTTGAAGCCAAAGGAAGAGAGAGATCCATGGCTGATTCGCTTAATCAAGCCTAAGTATGTATCTCTGCTGAAGTGGTGCTTGGCACATAAGAAGCTAGTCGTAGGCTCTACGGGTATTGCCTTCATTGCCGCCTTAGCGATGTTTCCATTCCTGGGCAAAGAGTTTATGCCCAACCTGCAGGAACAGGACATTCTCTTTAGGGTGACAGGCATCCCTTCTACCTCACTTGAGCAATCTATTTCAGTCTCTGATCGTGTGGCGAAGAGCCTCAAAAAAATGCCCCAAGTGCAAAGCAGCCTGGCAATGATTGGTCGTGCAGAAAAGGGTGAAACCGCTGACGTGAACTACATGGAAGTACTAGTGCATTTAAAACCAGCAGACTCATGGCCTCAAGAAATTACCTATGGCGACCTCGCGCAGCAGCTCCAGGAGCAAGTTGAAAAAGATGTCCCTGAGGCTGTTATTTCGGCTTCTCAACCTATCCAGTCTCGGGTTGAAGAATTGATCTCGGGCGTCAGGGCAACTTTGTCTGCAAAAGTCTATGGTGAAGATCTTGCAACCATTGATCGTATCGCTAATCAGGTAAGAGCTGTGGTCTCCAAAGTTAATGGAGTTACAGATCTGGCGTTGGAAGCCAACATAGGAAAACCGCAACTCATTATCAATGTGGATCGTGAAGCGATCGCCCGTTATGGCATTAATGCTGATGATATCTTACAAGTTGTGCAATCAGGCATTGGTGGCAAGCCCGTCTCTACGCTGATTGACGGTGTGAAGCGATTTGCCATCCAAGTTTGGTTACAACCGGAGTACCGCAGTGATATTCGAGCAATTAACGATATCCCCATTTCAACATCTCAGGGTGCGTTGATTCCGTTGTCTCAAGTTGCTAGCGTTGATATTGAAGAGGGTTATTCATTTGTCAGACGTGAGCAATTGCAACGTTACGCAGTGATTCAAATGGACGTGCAAGGCCGGGACATTGATGGCTTTGTTAAAGAGGCCCAAGCCGCGATTGAGCAGCAAGTAAAACTTCCAAGTGGTTATTGGATTCAATGGGGTGGCGCATTTGAGAACCAGCAACGAGCCATGACTAAGCTGGCAATCATTGTACCGCTTACCATTGGTCTGATATTCGTTCTTCTCTACACAGCCTTCCATTCACTACGTTATGCCGGACTGATTATTGCCAATGTGCCTTTCGCAGCAATCGGCGGCATTTTCTCTCTGGCAATTGCCGGCCAGTACCTCTCGGTGCCTGCGGCGATTGGCTTTATCGCAGTGTTCGGGGTGGCCATGTTGAACGGTATTGTCTTAGTGGAGTTTATCAATGGCTTACGCGAAGAAGGCAAGTCCGTAGATGAGGCTGTACTGGAAGGTACCACTCTCCGATTAAGGCCTGTGATGATGACGGCCATGGTAGAGATCTTTGGTTTGATCCCGTTCTTACTTGCAACCGGTGTCGGTTCAGAAATCCTTAGACCACTTGCTGTCGTGGTTATTGGAGGCCTTCTCACGGCTACGGCACTTACCTTGGTTTTCCTGCCGGTTGCGTACGACTGGATGGAAACAAGGAGGGAGCTCAACGAAGCTAAAAACCCAAATTGATTTGGAGTTTTGGTTAATTAAGTGATCGGATCAGGTTGTATTTGTAGCAGCCTGATCATTAGCATAAATGTTTCATGATTCCATTGAGGAGAATATCGTGAATAGATCTAAGAATCATAAAAATGAAGCTAAGCAATGCAGTGATTGCATTGATAAAGAACCAGTAATTACTACTGCACTTTCAGAGGGTACATTGACAACCTCTTTATCTACTGTAGATCAAGCAAGATTTCGTATTCCATCCATGGATTGTGCTTCTGAGGAAGCTGAGATTAGACGTGCGCTTGCAAAGATTGATGCAATCAAAAGCTTAAGATTTAATTTGGGCGCACGTGAACTGATCATAGATGCAGATGCGAATAGCATCCCATTAGCTATGGAGGCAATCAAGAAATCAGGTTTTGAAACTGAATTAATCCTTGATGAGAAAAACTCTGAAGTCATTACAGCGTCTCCAAAAGGATTTTGGAGCAGTTGGGGCAAACCAATTGCCGGCTTGGTTTTGGCAGTAGCAGCCGAAGTCCTGGAGTTTGCATTTACAGGTACCCAAGAAATTCGATATCTTGGAATGGCTTTGGCTGGTCTCTCAATCGCTTTGACAGGGTTAGATGTTTATATAAAAGGACTCAAAGCATTTAATGATGGACGTTTAAACATCAATGCATTAATGACCATTGCTGTCACCGGTGCATTTTTCATTGGTCAATGGCCTGAGGCTGCAATGGTGATGGCGCTCTATGCAATCGCAGAAGCTATCGAAGCTAAGGCTGTAGATAGAGCACGGAACGCAATTAAGAGCTTGATGGAATTAACCCCAGAAGATGCTGAGGTTTTGCAATCGGATGGGGCATGGAAGCGTGAATTGGTCAAAGATATTCCAATTGATGCAAAAGTGCGTATTCGACCAGGTGAACGTATCCCGCTAGATGGCATTGTGATTTCCGGGCAGAGTGCTATAGACCAATCTCCTGTTACCGGCGAAAGCCTACCAGTGGATAAGTCTCCAAATGATCAAGTGTTTGCCGGAACTATCAACCAAGCGGCTGAATTAGAGATTCGAATCACTGCCCTTTCTTCGAACAGCACAATATCCAGAATCATCAATGCGGTTGAGCAAGCCCAAGGTTCCCGGGCGCCGACACAGAGATTTGTAGATTCCTTTGCGGCGATCTATACACCCGCGGTTTTTGTTCTTGCGCTAATCGTGGCTCTCTGGATGCCATTCTTACTGGAATGGACCTGGATGAAGTCTATTTATAAAGCACTTGTATTACTGGTGATTGCTTGCCCGTGTGCGTTGGTGATATCGACGCCTGTTACCGTAGTAAGTGGCCTTGCAGCAGCAGCGAGAAGAGGCATACTCATCAAAGGTGGAGTTTATCTTGAAGAGGCCCGTAAGATAAAAGCGGTTGCGCTAGACAAGACAGGAACGATTACTGAAGGAAAACCCAAGCTATCTAGCTTTGATGTATTTGATGTGCAGTCTAATCCCACTGAGTTAAAAAGTATTGCCTATAGTTTGGCATCTCGGTCAGATCACCCCGTGTCAAAAGCAATTGCTGAGGGCTTATCTGGGCAAACTAAGGATGTGAAGAATTTCAAAGCTGTTGCTGGACGTGGAGTACAGGCCAAAATTGGAAACAGTACCTTTTTCTTGGGAAACCATCGCTGGATTGAGGAGATGAACCTTTGCTCCTCCGAATTGGAAATGCAATTAGCCAAACTAGAAAATGCCGGTCGCACGGTTAGCTTACTGGCCACTTCCGAAAAGGTGCTGGCAGTCTGCTCGGTAGCGGATACGATCAAATCCTCTTCAAAAGAAGCGGTCTCAGAACTCATACGACTTGGAGTCACACCTGTAATGCTAACTGGGGACAATCTTGCTACCGCTAAAACGGTAGGTATCCAGGCTGGCATTAATGAAGTCAAAGGTAATCTCTTGCCAGAGGATAAATTAAAGGAAATTGAATCCCTTCAGCAACAATTTGGTGTGACTGCGATGACGGGTGATGGGATCAATGATGCGCCATCATTAGCACGAGCTGATATTGGTTTTGCGATGGGAGCAGCTGGGACACACACTGCGATGGAAGCAGCAGATGTTTTGGTAATGAATGATGATTTACGTAGGTTGCCTGAAACAATTCGCCTCTCAAAACAAACGCATGCCATTCTTTGGCAGAACATTGCTCTAGCCTTGGGCATCAAGTTTGTATTTTTATATCTTGCCTTATTTGACAATGCATCTATGTGGATGGCTGTCTTTGCTGATATGGGTGCAAGTTTGCTAGTGGTATTTAATGGTTTGAGATTGATTTACTTCAATCGGCAATCAAGAACCTAATACAAATAAACAGCTTTTATTTTAGGAGGTCTAAATTGATACTTAAGAAATTAGATGCTGAACTTAACTTTCACCAAGCAGCACTGCGCGTACGCAACCAGCGCCAAGAATTACTCGCATCAAATATCGCCAACGCTGACACGCCCCAATACAAAGCGCGTGACATTGACTTTCAATCTGCAATGCAGTCAGCGCTTCAACAAAGTGCTGGAGTTGGTCCTGCAACACAACCTGCAAGTGAAATGCAGCAAACCAATAATGCTCATATGAATGGTAATGCTGGCAATGGTTACCCCGGATCAGGTGACGTATTATTCCGATCATTGAGACAAGGATCCGTAGATGGCAATACCGTTGATATGGACGTAGAGCGAAACGCTTATGTAGATAATGGAATTCGCTACGAAGCAAGCCTCACGATGATGACTGATAAAATCAAAGAGGTGATGGCGGCTATTAACGGGCAAGATAAATAACGGTCACTATGGCATTATGCTGAGTCGAAATACTAATCTATGACCATACATCCTGATGCAATTTATGCGATATTAGCTGCCATTCTTTTTGGCTTGGCAACCCCCGTCGCCAAGCTTTTGATTAGTGATGTTTCACCACAAATGCTCGCCGGTTTATTGTATGCAGGTAGTGGACTTGGCCTTTTTCTGCTGTATGGCTTCACTCGATTATTTCAACGCGATAATCATGAGCGCCTGCCTATCCAGGCACCGGATTTACCATGGTTATTAGGTGCAATAGTATGTGGAGGTGTGCTTGGACCAGTCTTACTTATGCAAGGATTGCTATCCACACCTGCTTCGATGGCGTCACTATTACTCAATCTTGAAAGCGTCCTGACTGCACTACTAGCCTGGTTCATATTCAAGGAGCATTTTGATCGTCGTATCTTGATTGGGATGGCCAGTATTGTATGTGGCAGCTTGTTGTTATCATGGCCTAAGCATTTGAATACTGCTTTTCCTTGGGGTGCGGTGGCGATCGCAGGAGCCTGTGCGTGTTGGGCAATTGACAACAATCTCACGAGAAAAATATCGGCCAATGATGCTCTACAAATTGCTTGTATCAAAGGTTTGGTAGCTGGTTTTGTGAATCTGGCAATCGCATTAAGCCTTGGTAAAGCATTGCCTGATTTTTCTGCGGGAGTAAGTGCGGCTATTATCGGCTTCTTGGGTTACGGAGTCAGCCTGGTATTGTTTGTCATTTCTTTGCGCCACATTGGTACGGCCAGGACAGGAGCATATTTTTCTGCTGCTCCCTTTGCTGGCGTAATCTGTTCTTTTCTATTACTACATGAGCAGCCAGATGGCTTGTTCTGGGCAGCAATGGTCTTGATGATCATCGGTGTATGGCTTCATTTAACCGAACATCATGCTCACCTACATTATCACAGGGAATTACGTCATCAACATATTCACTCTCATGACGAACACCATCAACATACACATGATTTTGATTGGGATGGATCGGAGCCTCATGTGCACCCGCATGAACATATGGCATTAAGTCACAGTCACCAGCATTTCCCTGATTTGCATCACCAACATAAGCATTAATTTTTGTGGGATATACCCTTCCCAAGACCAAGTTATGCTCATGTCACTCGGCCAGCTTATGGTTTCATTTCCGTCTCGTGGCAATTTTATGCTTCTCTCAAGCGAGTGATAATTATCTCAATTAAGTTTGAATGAGCCTTTTCTAAAATATTATCGTAAGATGTATGGTGAGAACCCTAAAAAACATTAGATCGTCAAAAATTTGAAGAATATAATAATTCTCATAATTTTACTCGCTGATCCAGTTGTATTTTTGATCCGCACGCTTATTGATTCACTAGATCTAGCGCTATCAAAAGTCAAAAATCGTGTTTTGGTTTTCCTACAAATTACATATTTATGCCTTTTGCCTTTACTCATTAGTAGATTCAGAGTCGGGGTGATGTCTTTTGAAGAAGTTTGCCCAACCTGGAAAGTGATTCAGAATAAGCGTACCAAAAATCAGGCAGGCGGTTAGGCAAGCGAGCAGATACATACCGAAGGCACTCGCCATTCCAACAGCAGCCGTTGCCCACAATGTCGCAGCTGTGGTCAATCCTTGAATCCGGCCTCGTACCTGTAGGATAACTCCCGCTCCGATGAAACCCATACCTGAAACGACTTGCGCAGCGATTCGGGTGTCTACACCAGGAATGTGGTTGGATACGATGCTGAAGGCACAGGAGCCTACTGCAACTGCCATGTAGGTTCGAACGCCGGCATCTCGATTATGGCTTTCTCGTTCCCAGCCGATAAGGCCACCTAGCACGGCAGCCAGTAAAATGCGGAAGGTCAGCAATAGTTCGGTATCCCAATCCATTATCTGCCCCTCCACTTGTGCGGCCAGCTAGTTCGCTTTCCTTGGTTGTTGGAGTTGTTTGGCGCGTATTCTGAATGCATCAAAAGTCTCGTTTCGTCTAATTGATAAAGCAGAGCTACATTAACATTTCAATGGTGAGCAGCAAGATGAAGCCCAAGAAAAACATCGCTGTCTGGAAACTGGTTTCGGGTACTTCATGAGCCTCAACAAGCAATTCTTCTGTGACCAGATACAGCAGGGCAGCAAGGCTAAATGCTAAGATTGCATCCACTACGGTGTCACTCGCAAAAACGAGCAAGGCACTGCCGGCAAGTGCTCCGATGAGTAATATCAGAGAGAATCCGATAGACACCATGAGGGTGTTCTTGCGACTATTTCCGGCTTGAGCTAATGCTAATGCCCCTGACAATCCAAGAAATAGAACTTCAAGGGTAAGTGCTATGGTCAGCAGCAAGCCCTGCTTTTGGCCGGCAGCAAACCCTAACCCCACTAACAAACCATCCAAGGCCACATCAATGCCAAGAATTGCGATCAGGCTAGTTGGAGTAGTCGCGATACTGATTGTGTTTTGCCCTAATTTCTCGGCAAAGTGCTTAACTGCCAGCATGATCATCACCCCCAAGGTGAATCCAATTAGAGTAATCCAGGGAAGCTTTCGGTGCATTAGGTCCGGCAGGAGCTCAGTTGCTAGGGCGCAAAAAAGCAAGCCAGCAGCAAAGTGCTGTATAGCACTAACAGTCCCCGGTTTCAACGGCCGCCACAGCGCAATCAACCCTCCAAAGATTACGGCCAATGCAGGATAAAAAGCAAATGTGAGAATGCTAAACGCCGCCTGCATAGAAAGTTATCTCCTATCTAATTTAGTAATACATCCAGAGAATGATCATAGTTTTCGTTGTAAGTTTTAAAACAATAAGCTTTATTACCCAAACCCTAAGGTTAAATTACTCAGGTGAAGTTTGTTTCGGTTTGGCTTGTTTTCGAACCATCCCTCTAGCATGGGCAGCACCAGCCGCCTCGACTACACCATCCGGATTACCGTCTAAATCTAATCGGTTTGCTCCTTCTTTGCATGCTTGCCAGTAGCGTGAACTTTTACACCAAGTTTTAATAGCCAGCTGTAGGTCTTCCTTTGAAATGCCAATCTCTTCGGATCGTGCTTGAAGGTCTTCTAGAACCCCAATCTTCAAAGGTACTTTAGGTATCGGGTTTTTAGGGAATGCTTTGGGGTAAAACTTCTGAAGTTTGCCTATGATCAAAACCACAGGATCTACTCGAGCAGTGTTCTTGGGTTTAGCTGGCTTTGCTGGCTGCTTTTGTTTAATTTCTTCCGCAAGCTGCTTTTTGAGTTCGGCGAGTTTTTCTAGGCCCATGGTAATAAATGCGGTTGGTTGTTTTTCTTAAGACGAATTTTCTAACAGATAGTTATATACATGCAATCGATTTGAGAGGGGGTAACCGAACATCATGCTCACCTACATCATCACAGGGAATTACGTCATCAACATATTCACTCTCATGACGAACACCATCAACATACACATGATTTTGATTGGGATGGATCGGAGCCTCATATGCACCCGCATGAACATATGGCATTAAATCACAGTCACCAGCATTTCCCTGATTTACATCACCAGCATAAGCACTAGGGTTTGGTGGGACACACCCGAAGTTACATGCTACGAAGGTAGATGGTTTGCAAAACTTTAGCAACCTTACCAACTTATAGTGACGCTGAATCTTGAGGTAAGTTTCTGACGACAACAAATATTTCAACCCTCAAAATTTGGCCACATTGGACTTCAGCCGTTCTGTTTTAGAAATTATGATGTGTCTAGCAGAGCGGCTGAAGTCCAGTTACCCGATATCCAATAGCCCTGCAGATAAAAGGGCTTGGTAGGTTTTTAATATTTCCTCATCATTCAAGAGGTTGGCTGAATTCGCAATTAATTGTAACGAGGGATCATTTGCCGCATTCAGTCCCATGAGTTTTTGCCGCGCCACCTTTACACTCACTCCCTTCATTAGAGTATTCGCTAAATTGAAACTTGGCACCTTTGGTTCAACCTGCTTAGTATCTTTGGCACCTACTGTCTGGAGCGCTTTTAGATATGCTCTCTTCGCCATAAAGCCCTCACTCTTCGTAAAAGAGTCATTGTCTTCATCTAGTACCTCTCTATCAGGCAGCTTTATCACCTGATGTGATACCGCTTTAGCTATATTGAATAACTGCTCAATAGATTGCTTTGATTGTTTAGTCATAACGATTCCTGTAACCCTAACTTGTCATACTTACGCCTAATTGCCTTTAAGGCACTTGCATACTGTACGGGTGTTAATTCCATTAGCTTCTGTATTTCTGCGGGCTGCAAATTGTCCATTTGATAAGTCAAAATTTCCATGGACCTTTCATCCCCCTCAAATAACTGTTTGAGTGCTTGCAGTGTTTGGTTGGCAATCATCTCTTCTTCAGGTGTGCCAATCCTGCTGTCCAGCATATCCATCAGTTCTATAGCATCCTCACTATCTAATGGATGTATCGTGTTCTCCAAGGGGTCTGATTTACGCCTCTTAATAAAAGCATCCACAACACTTTCCATTGCATGATAAATAAAGACCTCCATCGGCAACTCTCTTCGACATCTCCGCCTACCCTCAAGAGCTCTGCAGATCACGATATGTAAAAGATCAGCACCCTCAATTGGCAAACCTCTGCATAGGTTATTTGCTGTCTTACCAAGCTTTATCCATTGAGCTTCAGTAAAAGCGTCAAAGCCTACCTTTATTTCAGATATGGTTAAAAAATCTTCTAAATTTTTATCGCTCAGCGCCAATTTATGTTCCATAGAATGTATGGCTCTAAAAACCCCAGTCGCAGACAAAAAAATATTCTTTTTTTAAATGTCTGAATGCCATCCTTTCGTAGCCCTTTCAATTATGCAGTATATGAATATAGTTTTTAACGGAGAACATCATGAGTGAAATTGAAAAAGAATCACAAGCAGACAAAGCAAAGGGCCACGAAATTACAATCATCGTAAATGCTACCCAGCATACAGTAGAAGACAAAGATCTAACCTATTTAGAGGTGGTTCAACTAGGCTTCCCTGGTGCGGTTGTTGGTAGCAATGTAATCTACACCGTCACATACAGAAAAGGCCCCTCCTCTAATCAACAAGGATCTATGGATGTTGGCGATACAGTTAAAGCAAAGAAAGGCATGGTATTCAATGTCACACCAACTGATAAATCATAGTCCCGACCTAAAAAGGTTACGTGATGAAGGATATGAGGTTCAAATAAAATCAGGCCACTTATTGATTTCAGGCGTACCTTATATTAACTCGAACCGAGAACTGAAGTATGGCACTTTGGTTTCGACCCTTCATCTTGCGGGCAATGTCACAACCAAGCCTGACACCCATGTGGGAATGTTTAAAGGTGACTACCCTTGCCACAAAGATGGGTCACCTATCGAAGGCTTTAGACACGCATCCCACAATCAAACCTTGGCAGAAGGTGTTGAAATAAACCATTCATTTTCTAGTAAACCTCGTGATGGCTTCGGCTATCCCAATTACTACGAAAAAATGAAACGCTATATCGACATCATTTCAGCACCAACTGGATTGAGTGCATGTACGTTTAAGACTATTGAATCGGTCGATTCTGAATCCGTTTTTCACTATCTAGACTCATGGTCTAGCAGAGCTGGTATTTCAACAATAAACGATAAATTCAAACATAAAAAGATCGCGATTATTGGGCTTGGCGGCACTGGATCATATGTATTGGATTTAGTAGCTAAAACACCTGTGGCTGAAATTCATTTATATGATGGCGATAAATTTCTACAGCACAATGCCTTTCGGGCGCCAGGTGCAGTTAGTCTTGAGCAGTTAAATGCACAAAGCTTCAAAGTAGATCACTTCAGAAGCATCTATTCAAATATGCATAAAAACATAATTGCGCATTCTGAATATCTCAATGAGTCCAACATCAATGAGTTACCTGACTTTGATTTCGTTTTCATATGCATTGATAAGGGAGAGATTAAAAAACTGCTTATCGCAAAACTTGAAGGTGACGGTACATCTTTTATAGATGTTGGAATTGGTGTGCAAGCAATAAACGATGCCTTAATTGCTACAGTACGTGTCACAACAAGCACCCAGACCAAACGTGACCACGTTGCTAGAAAAGTATCGCTCCATGACAGGGATGATGATGAGTATGCACAGAATATTCAGATCGCGGATTTGAACTCATTAAACGCATCACTTGCAGTCATTAAATGGAAAAAACTCAGTGGTTTTTACCATGATCACGAAAACGAGCATCATTCGACTTACACAGTCGATACAAACTTGTACTTAAGTGAATGTGAAAATGAAAACTAAATTTCTTAAACCAGAGTTCGTAGAGTTTATGCCTCCCTCTTTAGAAGAGGGAGTCATTTACGTTTCCATGGCGTATGGAACAGCGATTCATAGCTGTTGTTGTGGCTGCGGAGAAAAAGTCGTGACACCACTATCCCCCACTGACTGGAAGCTAATGTTTGACGGTGAGAATGTTTCGTTACATCCTTCAATCGGGAATTGGAGCTTTCCTTGTCAATCCCATTACTGGATCAAAAATGGCAGCATCAAATGGTCTGGGAAATTTACCAAAGAAGAAATCGACGAAGTAAGGAAAAGAGACAAATACGCAAAATCTCAGCACTACAAGGTTGCCGATATGCAAGAGAATCATCGTCCGAACTCTAACGCTCAGCCCGAGAAGATCGATCAGAATTTAATCATCACTCTTTTCAGAAAAATATCTCGCTTTTTTCAATAACCCTAAAAACAAGTTATCGCTCCAAACGAATAACTTGTTCTTACTGAAAATTCTTCGAACTGATCCAAACTCATCGAATTTGTTGCGCTTGTTACAAAAAAGATACATTTTTCTAAAAGATTATTAGCGGAATCTTTTAAAGATCGAATAAACATCTGCCTAAAATGCAAATGAACGCACTTCTTAGCCGATATCTTCCAAAATCCACCTTAACTACACCAATAATCTTCCGCACGCGCCATAAGGCAACGCCTAAAGATTAAGCGCCATTCGCAGCCATCGAAGTCATCGCATTCACAAGGTCCCGTTATTGACAACCAAAATTGTCAAAGAGATAATTTGCAAACAATATAGATACTTAAGTCGAGATTGATAGCAATCTCTATTTTTTTGCGTGATTATTTAATAACAACAAGAAACCTTTATCTCATCTAAGGTTTCAAATTAAAACATAGTTATTAAACTTTACAGATTAAGCGTCGTTATCATGCTTAAATATTGGAGTTAACCATGTCTAATCTAGGTTTATTCGTTCTTGAAGTAGCAAAGAGTGAAAGCAAAACCGTTCCGATGCCTGAAGATAAAGCACAGGAAATTCGAAACAATCTTTCTAATCAGATTTCGACCAAAATTGAAGAAATTCGTAATGAACAAAGACGAGCTGTAGAAGAGTCATTAAATATTACAGTCTTTTGATTTTTATTGGATAATAGAGCCGTCATAGGACGGCTTTTTTATGGATCCAAGAATAACAATTCACAATATCACGGACTATAATTCTCTTCTGAGTATTGTATATTCAGAACTTGAGTCCATTTCACGCCGTAAACCTCAACAATCTGTTGACACTCAGAATCCATTACTAAAATGCTGTGAAGCGCTTTTTCAGGCTGGCGCAATAACCATAATGGCTCAACACAAAGTGCTTGATCCAGATTTTCTAGCAGAATATAGCTCGTACTACAGCAAGCAATTCAATGAAGTCAGTCGCTACTGTACAAGACTGCACTTCTTCAAAGAGTCTAAAGCCACCGAGTTAACCCAACTGGAATATATTGACTCGACACCACCTGAACATTATTTAGGTTTTATTACTCTCAGACCAGTTATTACGAGTCCAGTAGGTGCGACAATCTTAAGCTCAGAAGTCGTACCTGGATTTATACGAAGCGCCGATAAATTTCCTGTGCATATTATGGGCAGAGAATTGTCTGTCTTCGGAACACCATTTATGCAGCAAGATAATGCTGTAGGCGCATGTGCTCAAGCCTCCATTTGGATGGCCCTAAGAACACTCCGTAAACGGGAAGGTGATCGAGCTCACGATCCCGCACAAATTACAGATGCTGCTACTCGCTATAACGCCAACGGACGTATCAAACCGAATCGCCAAGGATTAACTCAGATTCAAATGATGGAAGCGATTAGGTCAGCAGGTTATTCTCCACATTCTATTTGGTTAGGGCAGTGGCATAACCAAAGCCTAGATGCCATGAATCCTGCTGATGTTCAAACAGCAAAACGAACTATCCACCCATACATTGAATCTGAAATACCAGTCGTTTTACTACTAATCCATAAAATTGGCGGACATGCAGTTGTTGCAGTTGGCCATACATGGAATGCCAACACCACAGAATTCCAGACGGTAGAGGTCTCAAATTCAGCAAGCCTAGATTTAAGGTTAGTACATGCTTCGAGTTGGATTCCAGACTTCATTATCAATAATGATAATTCTGGTCCATACATGCCGTTTCCTTCTTCATCTGGAGGTGGCACAGGTTACTCAATGGAACAAATGGTGTACGCATTGCCATTGTTACCAGCTGATGTTTTCATGTCTGGTGAGGAGGCGTTAAGTATTGGTTTAACTGTCGTTTCAGATATATATGAAGGCTTTGCTACCGCTGCAGATAAAGAAGCACTCGAACTGTCCGCATCAGATATTGCTATTAGAGTTCTATTAGTTGAAAAACGGAAACTCAGAACCTGGGCAACAACAACAACTATGCCAAAAGAGCTGCAAGACGAACTTAGGACGATGCATCTTCCTAAGCGAGTATGGATACTTGAGCTACACTTAAAAGCTGTTTACGGTGCCCACGATAAAGAAAACATAGTCCCTAGTTTAGTAGCATTCGCGTTAATCGACCCAACGGGCGACACAGTTGCGAACTCCATATTAATGTTCTATCTAAACAAAAACTATCCCTTAGATATCATCGAGGTTGGCACATTCCTTCAGTTCCAAGATGGCTTGGTGAAGTCGGGCACTCAAACCACTGATAACACTCCTTTGGAGCCAATCAGGGGCCGGACGCCCTAATGATCATTTAATGTAGCAAAGACTTCTTCAAAATATGCAGCAAGATACATGCGAATGTATAACGACAGATCGTAAATAATTGGAAGCTCTATGCCACATAATCAAAGCTCCAGGCAATAGAAGTTTGCAACTGCTATCAGTTAGGATGTGAGAGTGAAATCATTTCATAATGGTTACTCTTCAAATCTTTTAAGATCCGCCATAATCCTAGAAATCAAATCTAACGCAGAATTATCTTTGTCAGTTGATAAGTAAGTCTGAAACAATAAAGAGACGGGATGCAGACCAACGACTTCAGACAATTCATCTAACTTTTCCAAACTAATTGAAACCTTACCCCGCTCAATATAGCTAATGTAAGACCTTGAGCTAACCTGCTCAAAATCGTCTTGTACCAACTTCGCACTCTTTCTTGCTTTTGCGAAAGTTTTCCCAAATGCTTGTTTAATATCCACAGCAAACTTCCAGTCAAAAGGAAGCTTGAATATTTGCTTACCGACCAATATATAACCACGCAATATATTGGTCATTTAGGAGTGGGCCATGTATTTATACTATTAATGGCAAGCTGTTATATTTAAAGAATTAGTATATCTTTGAATAACATACTGAGATAATGAACGATATATTGTTCATAATATTGTGTTTGACCTCATGTTCATTGCCAACAAAGACAACTTCATTCCTTCATTTTGGGAGGATTCATTTAACTTCTCTGGTGTGGAACTTATTTCGTTTTCGCCCTGGTTTATGTGCGAGGTACCTCAATTTGAAAAGGGCTCTGTGGAGGCGACTTTCAGATCGACTCACCTAATTGGTGATGTAATTAATCTTCATCATTTTGCAAGCATGAATGAGATTGAGAAGACTTACATTGTAACCCCAGCTAATTTGAATAAGACTGAAAGCTGGTCTATTCAAAGGCTGAGGTCGATTTCAAAAGCGATCTACCAAATTGAAGATTACGCGAATATTATTTACCGATTTGAAACTGAAATCGGTAAGTTTTTAGATTACGATCTTGGTGGGTTTGGTGGAGATTTACTAAATCTTAAATTCGATACAATCTTAAAGTTCAGCTAAGTGGTTATTAGTGCGCTCAATCTTCTACACGCCTTAAGGGAACAAAAATGAAGAAAGTCCCAATCAAAACTGGATCTGATGCAGACTTTTTCAAAAGAGGGGTTCTCATTTCTAGAGCGTTAGATGCAAGTAAGCCAGCCCCCAGTAAACTAATTCTAACGTTTGAAGATCCAAGTGACCTTATAAAACTAATTTCCGGTGCAAGATTAAATTTATTCAGAGCTATCAAGAAAGAACCTGGGTCAATTACTGCTCTAGCAAAAAGACTTAAGCGAAATAGAAGCACTGTAAAGCGCGATATTGATGCTATGCAAGCTGCAGGCATGATCATCGTAACAGAAAAAGTCCACCCGGGTCTCAGGCGTATTAAAGTGGTATGCGCTGTTGTCGAACAAGTGACCCTTGAATGCAGATTCACATGAAAGCGCACTCTACGCAAATAACTATACATTTTGAAAGCGACACTGAGACCTCAGTTAGCTTGGAAACAGCTAATGCGCTCATGACAATCACTGGTACAACATCTATTGAAGCGTTGATTCAGTTAGTACTCATTAGCTTAAGAAATTCGTTAAAAATTGCATACTCTTCTGATCACGGCCTGCCAACTGCCGATCAATTGGCGGCAATAGCCCGATTATCCCCACAAGATCTGGAGCTCAAATTAATTTCAAGTTTGTTTAATGAGTCTTCAGAAGATCAACAAATAAACACTGATCAAACAGATCTCGCCATGTTGATATCAATGGTTACCGAAGAAAATAAGCACGCTAAAATTGACCTTTAAGAGAGCGTTGGCAGAGAAAATCAGTAAGTTTTATCTTCCATCACGAGCTGATCCGGATTACTGTCGACCGCATTCAGGAGTTTCCAGTTAATTCGCATACAACAAAAAAGTAGTGGCTTATCAAGATATGGACTACATTTATTGTAAAGCATGGTAAAAAGCAAAATACCTGAATTTGATCGCAAAGTGTTGGAAGTGCTGCGTGAACCCTTGGAAAGTGGACATATCACCATCTCTCGGGCTGCCAGGCAAGCGACTTTTCCAGCCCAATTCCAACTGATTGCAGCCATGAACCCTTGCCCTTGTGGCTATTACGGCCATTACAACCAGCGCTGCCGCTGCACTCCGGAACAGATTCTTCGTTACAAAAACAAACTTTCGGGCCCCCTATTGGACCGCATTGACATGAATATAGAGGTCCCTGCGCTTAAGCCGGAAGAAATCAGCCATCCTCATCCTGGTGAAAGCAGCATGAGCATGCGCTCCAGAGTGGAGCTTGCCAGACAGCGACAACTGCAACGCCAGCAAAAAACGAATGCGGCATTGGGCCCAATGGAAATTTCTGCCTTTTGCCAATTGAGTGAACAGGCCAACCACCTGTTACAGACGGCCTTACAAAAGTTCTCGCTTTCGGCCCGCAGCTATCACCGCATCCTGAAAGTGGGCAGGACTATTGCCGACCTGGCTGACTCGCCACATATTAGCGATGCACACATTGCGGAAGCGCTACAATATCGGCGTTATGACTATTGAGGAACATACCATGCACTTATACGATGTCAGCATCGCCCCGTTGATACGCAATTTGGAAAATCTCAGGCATATTTTGCAACAGGGCGAAGAGTATGCAGAGCAGAAAAAAGTTGCGCCAGAAGTTCTCTTGAATAGCCGGCTGTTTGTTGACATGTATCCTCTGATCAAACAGGTACAACTTGTCAGCGATATGAGCAAAGGAGCCGGTGCCAGGTTGGCAAGCCTTGAAATTCCGCAATATGCAGACGATGAAACCAGCTTTGAAATGCTGTATGCGCGTATAGATAAAACAGTAGAGTTTTTGATGCAGATTCAGCCTGCACAGCTTGAAGGCGCTGCAAGCAAAGAGGTGGTATTGACGATCCGCAAAGTGGATTTAACGTTTAGCGGCCTTGATTACCTGGAGAAATGGGCAATGCCCAATGTGTATTTTCACACGACAACCGCCTACAACATCCTGCGTCATCTAGGTGTGCCACTGGGCAAAACTGATTATCTGGGTCAAAAGAGATAATTTGTTACGAACGCTTACGCCAGTAGGCAGGTAATTTCCCTTTCGACTGCAACATGGCATCCCGACGCAACGTCTCAAATGCCTCGCTCTCCGAGATGCCTTGCTCACGCGCAATATCAGGCACCCGCTTACTTGTCTCGCTGACCCAGACAGGATTTTCCTGATAGCCTCTATCCTGCATACAACGATCCAGCACGCGTGACTGCCTGGCCGCCTTTTCCAGCTTTTGGAAAGGGAGTGCCTCAGGCAATTCTGCCGCGGCCTTGGTGGCAATCAGATCGCACTGGTTAATCGCCTGCCCCATGTCAGTTTGCTGATTACCCGGCTCCACTTCGGTCAGGCATTGCCAATACCACACACCCGCAGATCCAAGTAGCACCACTACCAGCACCACGATCACTTGTGAACGTTTCATCAGGCCATCCTTAATCTAAGGTAAGTAATTGCTTCATTAAAGCGTCATACAGACTGGTTAACATAGATTTAATCAAGTCGCCACGAATAAAAGAAATACATCATTTAAGAATGGAGCCAACATGACGTTAATACCATTATATCCGTTAGTGAATAAAGGAAGAATCATGAACGAATGGTCAGACGAGCCACTGCCCTACAGCGTACCAGAATTAATGACAGCACAAGACATTATGTACTTGGCTGAGGACATTACAGCGGACAATAATATCCAGTCGATTTACAAACCAGCCGAACTTTCCCTGGAAGTGGTGTAATTGTGTATACGACACCAGGACTATTTGCGCAAGCCAGTTACTAACCGCAACTAGACAGTCCCGCATTGTCTGCCTAAAATAAAGCCTCGACCATCATTTGACAGGAGGCAACCATGTTTTTAGGCGCGGTAGGCATCTATACTCTGATTGGCGTCGTCGTCGCAATTTGCGTCATCTTGTATGTATTTGCAAAAAAGGTGAAGTAGTCTTCATGCAATGAATCCAGCAATAAAAAAGCCCCGATCGGGGCTTTTTTATTGCTACTGTATCAACTCATGCCAACTCTGTTTGGTGCCATAGCTGCCATTATCCTTTTGTTTAAAGATGACCGTTGACTTGTTAGTGGCCGACAGCCCGAATACCTGCTCATCCAGACTGAGTTGCTGTGGGGTAGGATCATTACTGCCAGTCACCACCACATGGGGCACACCATTACCATCGTAGACAATGTTGTAACCAACGGCCGGGGTAATCATGCGTTCGGACACAATACCACTGGGGAGCAAGGAGCCTCCCTTTTTATAGTTAAAGAAGTTGAACCAACCATAGCCTGCGCCACTACAAGCCTCACTACTGGGCACCATGGTTGGCATCATTAGCGCACCATTCAATAACAGGGGGTCGAGGTTGACGCGCTCGCCTGCAGGGAAATCCAGCACCCAGCCATAACCGGTATCGAAGTTAACCGTGCCAGTCGAGGTCACCTGCCGATCCCCACTGATGGTTTGCAATACCAGCTGGCTGCGGCTGATGGCTGTGGTTTGACCATTATCCTTAAAAGCGTAAGCTGAGTTTAATGGCATATTGGTTAAATCGGACAGCTCCAGGAACTTACCGGTCCCCACCATCACGACAATATTACTGTTCACTTTGCCCAGCTCTGGTTGCGTGGTGACTTTTTGCGATGTACCGCCGCCATCGCGTAAGGATGCAATCTTGGTCACCGCGTTGGTGTTGATATTAAAGCGCCAGATATTGCCATTCAAATCTCCGCCATAGACATTGAGTGCGGTATTGTTTTCAAACATTTGGTCGGCAAAGGCAGAGATTCTCGCCAAACCGCTTGGCGCCGCTGCGCTGCCCTCCCCGGTAGACAAAGTCTTGAGCAGGCTGCCAGTATTAGCGTCCAGCACATACAAATAGCCACCACCATCCCCAGCCGGGTTATTGTTCACATAAGTACCATCGCTTAGTTTTCTGGCGTAGGTTCCATTGTTATATCCAGAGGTCAGCAGTACCACCCAACGACCATCTTGCATTTTGGTGACTACGGGGTTGCCAAAGGTATAGCCTAAGCTACTGTTTGCACCGGATGGTTGCGCGTAGAACTCCCACAATAATACTGGCGACTCCGGGGTTGTCACATCAATCGCAAAATAGCCGCGTCCACCACCATTCAGACCAGATACAAGGATGGTTTTCCAGACGGCGCTGGAGCCCGAACAACCGGAAATACACACATCAGCCACAACCGGGCTGCCATTAACGAAATTGGTGTGGTAATTAGCGCCATATTCTTTATCAGCCAGATTGGCCAGATTAGGAATCACTGGTGTCGGTATAAAAGCCCACATTTCAAGCCCTGTAGTGGCATTGAATGCATGCAACATACCATCATTAGCGCCTACATAGACCGCTGGAGTACGGGTTGCAGTATTTGTTTTATACGTTTTGTAATTGGCATCCAGATAACCAGCATTTGATGTTTTGAAATAGGCTGGACGGGATTGCGAAATGTCTCCCAATACCGCCTGGCGCTCACGAAACAGCCGGTTATCCGACACTGTATTCGTACTGGTATCCTCATAGGTTTTATTTCCCTTAAGATAATCCACCAGCTTAACCACTTTATTGGCATCCGTAATCTTCGGGTCCGTCGCCTGCAATCCCTGCATCTGGCTTAATGCCAGATATCCATTGGATAAAGCAGTAGTATGCTGCGCTGGCAAATTGCCAGCATTAAACGGTACCAACGCATTATTACCGTTAAAATAGATATTTCTAGACCCAAGCTGGCCGCGCAGTTTACCTGTACAGCTGCTGGCAATCGGCACATAACATGAAGCCGGTTCGCTAAAGTTCAATGCAGGTGAGGATCCTAGTGAACCTTTCGCCGCGTCACAGTCCGTCTGGCTCGAATTTGTGGTTTTGCAATACAAGTTTCCATCCGGCCCTGAATAAGAAACTGCAGGCTTTGTACAAGACTCTGCTGCTACATTTTCCACACACCACACTGCCGTTTGAGACGTTTGCAAAGAATTCACATTGACAGTCCGCGATTCCAGATTGCCTATCCACTTCACAGACTGGTAACTGGCCACATACTGAAAATTATCCCCAGTAGTCGGTGCCAGGCTACTGGCTGCAGCTGCAGCGGCTGCGCCTTGCAGGGACTTGATCTCGGACAACCCTTTTGCCAGGGAGTCCCGTAACAGTTTTGGGTTACTGGCACTGTAATAGGTGCCTCCCGCATTCACGGCAGCATGCCACAAATCATCTATTCGCGTGCCGTCTTCATTGGCAGTCGGGTCAGGCCAGTTTTTTGTCCCATTGGTGAGATCTTTAAAGTCCCCCAATATCTGCGTTTTGTAGTCATCGGTATAGACCAGTGTGCCATCAATACCCAACCCCAGGGTCAAGGTCACCATGTTTTGCTTGGGATAATCATTGGAGCTACCACATACTGAAGCACCCAAGGCCCCGGTACAATTTGAGAATGTGCCATCACGGATATCCGTATCGTAGTAATACATGGCCGTATCCGCTAGGGTATTGGACTTACTGCTACTGTCGAACTGGGGCCTGGGTGTCGTGCCACTATCCAGATTGCCAATCGAGCTGCCATTAATTCGAACCGGCGTGCTGGAATCATTCCAGTAGCCATCGGTGGTCAGCAATGTGAAATTGGATTGACAGGCATATTGTACAGGGTCATCAGAGCCCCATATTTTTTTCCCGGCATACTGACGTCCCACATTGGCCAATGCTGTACGCAAAGGCGTACTACCACTTGGGGAAACCGCAAACAACTTTTGGTACCAGGACTGCTTCTGGCTGCTATCAAAGGTGCCTATCGCCAGATAATTGGAACTAGAGCTATTAATGGTCACCAACCCAACTCGATAGCGCGAGTCCAGTGATTTAAATGCTTGGCTGGCAGCTGTTTTCATGGATTGAATACGGGTGCGATAATACGCCCACCAGTTAGCAAAATTGGTCATTTCTTCTGTATAGGTGCAGATCGTTGGACTGGCGCAATCCGCCCTGTCATTGCCTTTTACGGTTTTGCCTGGCGCGGTATAACTATCAATCGTGTTGACAATACTGACGTAAACCATGCTGCCAGGAATATCACTCGTGGTGTTGGTGGCCAGTTGCGCCGTATAGTTTCCGCCTGTCATTGTCACCTGGATGGGCGAAGCGGGATTGATCGGTTCACCAGCATAAGTAACAATAGTAAGCACGTTAGAACTGCGGGTCACCGTATTGCTGGCCAATTTACAATTACCACTCAGGCTGCTGCTTCTGCACATGGCCGAAAGTACATCAGAAGCCAAGTTAGAACTGTTGTCAAAAAAATTAGCCGACACAGTCCCGGATAACAGTTCCATATTATTAATCTTGATACTTTGTACTGAGGCATTGCTACTGGTTTTGTTCAGGGTCAGCGTATAGGTCGAAACCGGCCTGCGCAGATTGGTGTAAGTATTCCCAGTGTCATTAACCGTCGTACTGGCGTTGCGGATTTTCTGACAGCGCTGCGAGGTCGTCAGTGTACGCCTGGTGGCAGCCGTGCCTGAATTACACCAACGGATAGGCGCAGGATAAATGTACTCGCCGGTAGCTACCTTAGAGATCACGCAACTTGTCAGCCCAGGGGTTGAACAATACTCTCCCGGCACAAAAGCATAATAATAAGCAGATGACCTGAGGTCAGACGAACCGTTTTTGGTTTGTCCCTGGTCATTCACCTCATTGGCGACCGCATTAAAGCTCGTCTGGTTGGACATACTGACGCCGAGGTAATTGAGCGGGGGACTATATTGCACCTCAGGATTGTAGTACTGTGTATTGTAGTCTGAGTTTGCGAACAGCCAGTCTGAGGAAGAGTTGGCCCAGTCTGGCGCATAATCCCAGGCCATACTGCCAGAGTTGTCCAGTACAAACATCAGGTTCGGCTTGACATCCGAACTTCCTGAAGTTTGCAATGGCACGGTGGCGAGGTCCAAAAACTCGGCCTGCAACGCGCCAGGCAACAATATACACAAACAAAGAAGTTTTTTTATCCAGTGCTGAGTTGTCATCATGCCACCTGCCTAGTTGGAGACAAACGATTGCATAAACGTAAGGGTATTTTTAGGCCCGGCGATACGCAGCGTAATACGATACAAAGGCGAATCTGAGCTAGCGACACAAGGCTTGAAAAACTCAAGATTGGCGATGTTATGCGAACAGTTCTCTCCATTACTAGGAGAGCTAGCCATCATGCAACGCGTGGCATCACTCTGCGCATTCCCGCCATTGATTTCTGCATCGCTGTAGTTGCACATCCGCTCAACCACATAGCGAATTTCGTTGCCCTGACGATCAACCCCGTTGCGGATTTCATCGTTGCCGTCTGTTTGATTAGGCGCAAGGCTACTGTTAGCGTCGTTCCAGGTCATCGTGGTTAATTGATTCCCATCGCATACCAATGCATCAGGTTGCGTATCAAATTGGCTGCAATTAGCGTAATAACCTTGCTCCGGGTGATGACTGAGGCTGTCAGCCAACGTCACACTGTTAGCGACCCTTTGGGCAATACCTTCCAATGCCACATTGGAAGCTGTACTTGCAGACTGGCGGTATACCATGTTGCCAGACAATAAAGCATTGGTATCCACACTCCGAATCAATGCCACTGCAGCGATCGACATGACGGCTAAGGCCAGCAAGGCAAAAAACAATACAATGCCACGCTGGCGGCTGAAAGCAGCCTGCATTTCTATTGTGAATAAATGGCTATAACGCATCACGGTTCCAGATGATATTTCTGAGCGGGATAGTGGCTTCAAACGTACGGTAACGGTAACGCTGCCAATTAGGTATGCTACTTAAATCCACATTCGCAGGCGTTGCGTCAGCTTGCCAGATACACACCTTGCTTACACCGACGGCTGCACCATTGCATGCCTGACTGACCACGCCCTTTTGCAAGTTTCCGTCCCTGGCAATCACGGAGACCCGGATGGCACGAATACGGTTCCTATCCAGCAAGGCGATGGAAGGCCCATAAGTCCCTGTCGCATCCACCCATTGGTCAACACGGTTTAAATAGGCCGCAGCTGTTGCGTTGCTTGCACTGGGGTCTATGGTATTGGTAACACCATATTGGGCCTGCAATGCCACGATATCGCTCGCCACCGGTACCGCAGTGCTATTGGGGAATGGCGCGGCGCCTGGGGTACCGCCGGTTCGGGTGAGTTCCATAGCCTCATTCACGCTATATTCATATTGATTCCATACGCCCAAACACGAGAAGCGCACTTGGTTGGCACCATTTAAAATGGATACCGGACTTGCAGTCGGCGGTGTATTAATTTCAGAAAGCGTATTAATGGTTCGGTCAGCGCGTAGTGATTGTAGGCGTCCCAGGCTGCAATTGGGATTAGCCGGTGTCTGATGGAACAACACCACATCATTTTCCTGGCAACCAATGAGTCGTCCATCCAGAGTAGGCGCAATCATGGTTCCAGTTGCTCTCAGAGAAGCGCCACCGCTGGCAGGATTACCATAGCGGATACGCACAATATCATTACCCGTGCCGCCATCGACAATGATGACAGGAGACAGATTGATGACTACACCCGCCTGGTTGATAGAAGTATCGATCGGGCATAGCAGCGGCGAGGGATCGCTGCTGTTATAGAGTGGCAAGCCATAGCCTGCATTTTGCGCATCGCGCTGCATATAATACATGGCCAGCACGCCACTGGATTGCGCATCAGCGCCACCCGCAATCATGCGCTTGCGTGCTTCAAAACCACTGAACAGGTTACTGATCGCCAATGTTGCGATCAAGCCGATCAACAGGCCAACCAATAGCTCGACCAGACTTAAGCCAGCCTGAAAGCGGGCCCGGCGTATCGTTAAGAAAATGATGGCAGGCTTAGTTGTCATGGCATCACATCAAACAGATAACTTGAGGCATTGACCTGGTGAGGGTTGCCGCCTGGCACCTGCCAGCCCACAGTAACCGTCACCATGGTATTGGTCAATGCCGAAAAAGTCAGCGTGCCATTAGGCAACTGCGACTTGATTTTGTCTTTATCCACCTGAGTAATATAGTTGGCTGCATCTCCCCCATAAGCCATCATATTGGCGATATGCGTTTGTGCAATCAGTTGTGCCTCCGCACGATAGCGGTTATCGCTGCTATTTTTGATCATGGCACTTTGCAAACCTACCAGGGCCAGAACGCCCATACTAAAAATCACCAGCGCGACCAGTGACTCAATCAATACCGATCCTTTTTGGACGGTGTTTGGTAACCTGTTTTCGTGTCTTGAACGATTTAACATGCTCTGGGATCTCCTTCAGTGGTCACAGAAGGGTCACATACTTTGACATTCCCACCGGCCGCCAACACGACACGTAATGCTTTACGCTCCTCAGCTTTTACTTGCGTATTGGTGATATTGACCACTGACAATCCGACCGGTGTCGCTGGATCACGTGTGCCAAAACTGCTGAACACCGCCGTGTAATTATCTGCCGACACGGCAGTGTTACTAGAGGCGCCTTCAGTCGCACTTTTCTGCGTAATCAATGCAGGGCACCCTGTTGCCTCTGTCACGCAACCCACTTGCCATGCACTATTAGTCTGCAGCGTGAATCTCACCCGGGCATTACGTTTGATGGACTCTACCCTGGCCTGCTGCAGACCATCACGGATAGATTCAGCGACAGTACGAATTTGCGCATTGCCAATCGCCGTTTGAAAGGCTGGAATCGCGATGGTAGAAACAGCCACTAGCACCACCATAGTGACCACAAGCTCTACCAAAGTGAATCCCTTTTGCCGCATGCTTAACAGCTACCTGAAGAAGAAGTGAGCCAACATGTACCCCCCGCTGTACCATCAAACGTAGAAGTTTTGGCGTTATCCTGATTCACAGTAAACGAAAAATTACCCATATTCTGACCGGATTTACCGGTGGCTTTTAAGGTATAAGTGGTCGCTGACTGGTTCTCAATGCTGTAATCAAAAAATTTGGCATCACTGGGGACACAGGCAAACCCCACATAAGTGAAATTGTCCTGATAAAACTGTTCGGCCTGCACACGGCAATTGGCCAGGTTAGCTGGCGCTTCCGCGGCATTACCGCTTTTGACGTAATCCTGGTAGCCTGGTAAGGCAATACTTGCCAAGATGCCCATAATCGCCACCACGACCATGACTTCTATCAGGCTGAATCCGTACTGATTTGAGCACTTCATTATCAAACCCCTTTTTAGATAGCCTTATCATGCAAACAGGCGGCTGTCATGTCCAGCATCGGCCGACCAATGGTCAGGATTGCCCGACAAACGGTCAAACCACTAAACCGCCCAGTCACTGGCGCCATGAGCGACTGCAGGTTTAATGGTAAAATGGCACCCAATTTACATTGGACTGTGAACATGTTTTCCTTCTATACGAGATTATTGGCGCTTGCCCTGCTATTGGCACAATTGAGTGCCTGTGGTCTCAAAGGGGACCTGTATATTCCTGAGCGCCAATACCCTCAAACGCCTCAACAAGATAAGTCTTCATCGTGACAGCTTTTTCAATCCAACAAGGCCTACTACATGCCGAGAATGTAGCCCTGCGTGACATTGCACAAACGCATCAAACGCCCACTTACGTCTATTCACGAGCCGACTTGACCACTGCTTTCGAGCGTTTTAAGGCTGGCCTGACTGGGCATGACCATTTGATCTGCTTTGCTGTCAAAGCCAACCCAAGCCTGGCCATTCTCAACCTGTTTGCGCGATTGGGGGCAGGCTTTGATATTGTGTCCGGTGGTGAGCTGGCACGCGTCCTGGCCGCGGGTGGCGATCCGAAAAAAGTGGTGTTTTCTGGTGTGGGCAAATCCCATGCGGAAATCAAAGCCGCGCTTGAAGCGGGCATTCTCTGCTTCAACGTGGAATCAGTGAATGAGCTAGACCGCATCCAGCAGGTGGCGGCCAGCCTGGGCAAAAAAGCGCCTATTTCCCTGCGCGTGAACCCCAATGTGGATGCCAAAACCCATCCCTATATTTCCACCGGCCTCAAAAACAATAAATTTGGTGTGGCATTTGAAGATGCCTTGGGCCTGTATGAAAAAGCGGCGCAACTGCCAAACATTGACATACATGGCGTCGATTGCCATATCGGCTCGCAAATCACTGAGCTGTCACCTTTCCTCGATGCCTTGGATAAAGTATTGGGCCTGGTAGATGCATTGGCTGCCAAAGGCATTCATATCCAGCATATTGATGTGGGTGGCGGGGTTGGCATTACTTACAGCGACGAAACGCCACCAGACTTTGCAGCCTACACTGCAGCGATTCTTAAAAAGCTGGCAGGCAGGAATGTAAAAGTGCTGTTTGAGCCCGGCCGCGCCCTGGTGGGTAACGCCGGTGTGCTGCTGACCAAGGTCGAATATCTGAAACCTGGCGAAACCAAAAACTTTGCGATTGTCGATGCCGCCATGAACGACCTCATGCGCCCGGCTTTGTATGATGCTTTCCACAACATTACGACCATTGCCCCTTCTGCAGCCCCCGCACAACTCTATGAAATCGTTGGCCCGGTGTGTGAAAGTGGCGACTTTTTGGGCCACGACCGTAGCCTGGCGATTGCTGAAGGCGACTACCTGGCGATTCACTCAGCAGGGGCTTATGGCATGAGCATGGCCAGCAATTACAACACGCGTGCGCGTGCGGCAGAAGTGCTGGTGGACGGGGATCAGGTGCATGTGATCCGTGAACGTGAACAGATTGCCGACCTGTTTAAACTGGAACGTACGCTGCCATAAGATTCAAGCAACCAATAAAAAACCGAAGCCGTTAAGCTTCGGTTTTTTATTTTTAGTAATCCCTTTAATCAAAGATCACCGTCTTGTTCGCATAGAGCAAAATTCTATGCTCAATATGCCAGCGTACCGCTTTTGATAATACGACCCGCTCCAGGTCACGACCTTTCTGAATCAGGTCTTCCACCTGGTCGCGGTGTGAAATGCGCGCCAAGTCCTGCTCAATAATCGGCCCCTCATCCAACACCTCTGTCACATAATGGCTGGTCGCACCTATCAGTTTCACGCCACGCTCAAACGCACGGTGATAAGGACGTGCGCCGATAAAGGCCGGCAGGAATGAGTGGTGGATGTTGATAATCCGCTGCGGATACCGTGCGACAAAATCCGGTGACAGAATCTGCATGTATCGCGCCAGCACAATCAGATCAATCTTGTGTTGGTCAAACAAGGCAAACTGCTGTGCTTCAACTTCAGCCTTGGTTTCCTTGGTCATCGGCAGGTAGTGAAACGGGATGCCATAAAACTGCGCCAGCTTCTCGGTGTCACGGTGATTACTGATAATCAGTGGGATCTCGCACGCCAGTTCGCCGCTATGATGTCGATGCAACAAGTCGACCAGACAATGGTCATATTGCGAGACCATGATGGCCATACGTGTTTTTTGCTCAGACAGTTTGAGTTGCCAGGTCATGTCAAAACGTTGTGCCACCGGCCCAAACGCCTGTTCAAAATCGGCCACGGCTACATTGAAATTAGTCAGGTCCCACTCTACGCGCATCAAAAACAGATTATTTTCCGCATCCTGATGCTGGTCTGCGTGTAAAATATTGGCATTGTGCTCATACAAAAATTGCGCAATCGCCGCCACAATTCCTTTGGTATCGGGGCAGGTAATCAGCAAGGTAGCAGTGTTTTTCATAACTGATGGTTATTGTTAGCGACAAAACGCAGATTATACCTGATGCCTGCCAGACCTTGTGGCTCACTGCACATAATGCAGCACTCTCCTTCACGGAATGGATTATGCAAACAAACGCTTTACCGAATATCGTATTGGCCAACCCGCGCGGATTTTGCGCTGGGGTAGATCGTGCCATCATTATTGTCGAGCAGGCGCTGGAAAAATTTGGCGCGCCCATTTATGTTCGCAATGAGGTTGTCCACAATAAATTCGTCGTGGGGCAACTACGCGAAAAAGGCGCCATTTTTGTCGACGAGCTGGAAAAAATTCCAGCAGGCAGCATTGTCATTTTCAGCGCACACGGCGTCTCCAAAGCGGTACGCGCAGAGGCAGAGTCGCGTGGGCTGACTGCCTTTGATGCCACCTGCCCACTGGTGACCAAGGTGCATATCGAAGTGGCCAAGATGCGCAAAGACGGCCTGGAAATCATCATGATAGGTCATAAAGGCCACCCCGAGGTAGAAGGCACCATGGGCCAATCGGAAGCTGGCGGCATATACCTGGTGGAAACCCCGGAAGATGTCACCGCCTTGCAAGTCGCAGACCCTGAAAAACTCGCCTACGTGACACAAACCACACTCTCCGTAGACGATGCCACGCAAGTCATCAATGCTTTGAAAGACCGCTTCCCGAATATTAAAGCCCCTAAAAGCGATGATATTTGTTATGCCACGCAAAACCGCCAGGACGCAGTCAAAATCATGGCTAAGGACTGCGATCTCGTCATTATTGTCGGCTCACCCAACAGCTCAAACTCTAACCGCCTGCGTGAAGTCGCAAAAAACCAGGGGGTGGAAGCCTATATGGTTGATAATGCCAGCCACTTGAAAGCAGAGTGGTTACAAGGCAAACAAAAAATTGGCATCTCGGCTGGTGCCTCTGCGCCCGAAGTACTTGTTAAAGAGGTGATTGCTGCCTTGCAAACCATGGGCGCTGCACAGGTTGAAGAACTGCAAGGGGTGGTTGAAAACGTGGTGTTCCAACTGCCGAAAAACCTGGTTAACGCCGAAAAACGCAAGCAAGGCTAGCCGTTAATATTGTTGGCAAAAAAAACCCAAGCTCGAGAGCTTGGGGCAAGCAATATCCTCGGGAAAGGATAATCGGGGAAAGATGCTTCTTGTTGTGGTTATATGCAGTTGCTTCAATACTTAAGTGATGGAGATTGCATCGTCACCCGGCTTCAAGCTGAGTGGCTGTTTGTTTAGTTGCATTTACCGTGCCAATTCCAAAAATAACAATAACAAATTGATTTTTAATGGAAATAATTAGAAGGCACTTACAAGAAAATCCACTAAATGGCTGAAATAAACCACCAGATTGGTTTTTTAAAACCAGCTTACTCCTTGAACAATCGCGTTGTATATCAGCCACAAGCGACAGCGGCAGCAGTAAAGTGCAAAAGGATTCCCTGTGCTCTTTAGCCACCATAGACAATATGGTGATGTTTATAGACAATGTTTGTATGACACAACCATATAAGATCCCCGTCTCTGCCCTGATTTTGATCCATACGCCTGATCTGCAGGTTTTGCTACTGGAGCGTGCCGACAAAGCCGGATTCTGGCAGTCGGTGACTGGCAGTATAGAGACTGGGGAGACACCTCGTGACGCCGCCATTCGTGAAGTGAAAGAAGAGACCGGACTTGACGCGCTTGCCTACGATTTCCAGGACTGGAAAGCCAGCAATGTTTATGAAATTTACCCGCACTGGCGCTACCGTTATGCGCCAGGGATCACCGAAAACACCGAGCACCTGTTTGGTTTGTGCCTGCCAACAACGCTCCCCGTCACGCTGGCGCCAGACGAGCATACACATTACGAGTGGGTAGACTGGCGTGTGGCTGCAAAAAAAGTATTTAGCTGGACCAATGTGGATGCCTTGAAAAAACTAGGTGAGCACCACCATCTAACACTATGATCAACATGCATTTATCGTCTTGGATTGATTGGGATAAATCCTAATCAGCTGTAAAATATCATTTTTATGAAAGCCGGGCTGGGCCCGATGTCTGGAAAGCATGCAAACTGCCACTATCCAATTTGAGAAATTCCAAACCGCGCAAGACGACGATTGTCAGGCACGCATTCTGGCGGCCCGCAAAAAACTGGGTAACCGCCTGGTGATTTTGGGCCATCATTATCAACACGAAAGCGTTTACCGCCATGCGGATTATTCTGGTGATTCGCTGAAATTGTCTAAATATTGCGACAGCCTGGATGCCGAGTACATCGTATTCCTCGGTGTACATTTCATGGCCGAAGTGGCAGACATTCTGAGCCGTCCTGAGCAGATTGTCATTCTGCCTGACCTCGCAGCTGGTTGCTCCATGGCAGATATGGCCAACCTGGCCAAGGTAGAACGCAGTTATCGCGAATTGAATAAAGTCCTCAATTTTGATGAGACCATCACGCCAGTCACTTATATCAACTCGGCTGCCGACTTGAAAGCATTCTGCGGCGAGCATGGCGGCATTGTCTGCACCAGTACCAATGCGCCAAAAATTCTGGAATGGGGCTTTAGCCAGCGCGAAAAAATCCTATTCTTCCCCGATCAGCACCTGGGTCGCTGGAGTGGCCACAAAATGGGTATCCCGCTGGAACAAATGCCGGTGTGGGATCCAGACCTGCCCATGGGTGGCCTGACAGAGCAACAAATCAAGGATGCCAAAATCCTGCTATGGAAAGGTCATTGTTCCGTTCACCAAATGTTCCGCAAACAAAATATCGACCAGTTCCGCGCGCAACACCCGGATGGCAAAGTGATTTCCCACCCGGAAACGGCATTTGAAGTTTGCATTAACTCTGATTATGTCGGCTCTACCGAATATATCCTGCGTACCGTCAGTGAAGCCGAACCTGGTACCAAATGGCTGGTGGGGACTGAGCTAAACCTGGTCACTCGCCTGGCAGAAGAAATGAAACCACAAAACAAACTGGTGCAGTTTATGAGTCATGTTGTTTGTGAATGTTCGACCATGGCACGTATTGACCCACAACACCTGGCCTGGTGCCTTGAAAACCTGGCTGAAGGCAATGTGGTCAACCAGATCAAAGTCCCTGAACACGAAGCCAAACTGGCCAAACTGACTTTGGATAGAATGCTGGCAGTCTCATAATGAGCGACTGTCCACTGTGCCAACCCTCACCGCACGACCTGCTATGGCAAGATGATTTTTGCCGTGTGGTGTTATTGCACGATGCAGATTACCCAGCCTATTGCCGCGTCGAACTGCTGGCACACGTGAAAGAAATGACTGACCTGCCGCCCGCTGATCGCGCACGCACCATGAAAGTCGTGTTTGCGGTGGAAACTGCAATGCGCGAAGTGATTCAGCCAGACAAAATCAACCTGGCAAGCTTGGGCAATAAAACCCCTCATATGCATTGGCATATAATACCTAGATTCGAGAGTGACAAGCACTTCCCTAATAGCCATTGGGGAGAGCCTATGCGGGATTCCGGGGTGCAGCCATTGAGTCAGGCAGTGAGGGATAAACTGCAGAAGATTGTGATTGAGTGTGTGGAATGTGCGCTTGAGAGTTAAGCTCTAGTTTTTCATTAGCAGCTCTCCTTTTCGCCTCTAGGCGACCGTTCTTTCTTATGCTTGTCCATAAGAAAGAAGGCAAAGAATAAGACACCCTAGCTTCCGCTTTTATCCTGCGTTGCTCATCAGCGTGGGCGTCCATTGAAACTCGCCCTGACAAGCCACACACTTCGTGGCTTGTTGCGGAACTCAAACAGCCAATGGCCAAATACTCCCACGCTGACTGCGCTACTCGGCGCGGCAGATAGGGGCCCGTTCAAACCCACCACGATGAAACGTTCGCTGGACATGTTAAATTCAGGGCGCTAAATCACTTTTCAATTAAAAGCAGAAACTACAAATCATTTTCTTTTTTCACGGTAATCGTGCGTGATGCAATGCAAAGAATTCCACTTAGGTGAAAGCGTGTGCTTTTCATGGGCCCCTATCTGACGCGCCAAGTAGCGCAGACAAAACAAGAGTAAAGGGAGCGACTGTTCGAGTCCCGCAGCAGCTCACGCACTTTGTGAGCTGCCAGGTCGAGTTTCGTGACCGCTTGGCCTAAGTCTGGCAAAGCAACGGACGAAAGTCCTAGGTCGAGCAACGCAGGATAAAAGCGGAAGCTAGGGTGCACTTTCTTTTGGTTACTTTATCTTTGGGCAAGCAAAGAAAAGTAACTCGCCAAGGGGCGAAAAGAAACTGACCTCAATCCCGTCACCAAAACAAAAAACTAAAGAATTACCTTCTTATACATCCAATAAAAAACGAGGTGCACCTCTCAGCACGCCTCATTTTAATCAACTGCATTTTATAGAGATTACACGTGCTTCCGCGCCAATCTCCCCACACCCCGCAACCACCCCAACAAATCATCCACATAGGTATACAACACCGGAATCACAACCAGGCTCAACACCGTAGAGGTAATCAATCCACCTATCACCGTGATCGCCATTGGTGAGCGGAAGCTGGGGTCTGCACTCCAGCCCAGCGCAATCGGCATCATCCCGGCTGCCATGGCAATGGTGGTCATGATAATTGGGCGTGCGCGTTTGTGGCAGCCATCAATAATGGCATCGAACCGACTGAGCTTGCGTTCTTTGCGCGCCATGATGGTGTATTCCACCAGTAGAATGGAGTTTTTGGTCACCACCCCCATCAGCATCAACAACCCAATCACGCTTGGCATGGAGAAGCTGTTATGGGTCACCAGCAGCGCAAAGAAAGCGCCACCCAATGACAGCGGTAAGGCTCCTAGAATCGTGACGGGCTGCAAAAAGTCACCAAATAGCAACACTAGCACCACATAGATACACATCACGCCGATAATCATGGCGCCACCAAAACTGGCAAATAACTCGTTCATACGCTTGGCATCGCCAGCTTCAAGCTGTTTCACGCTAGGCGGGAGGTTTTGCATGGCAGGCAGTTGCTGCACCTCACGCATGACTTCGCCAATCTGACGTTTGTTGAGCTCAATATCAAAGGTGACATTGCGCATCCGGTCCATGCGATCAATCTGCTGCAGGCCGCTACCCATGCGGACTGTCGCGACGGTTTCCAGGCTAACACTCCCATTGCGTGACGGAACACGTAACTGGGCGATTTCTTGCAAACTGGTACGCACACTAGGTCCCAAACGCACGCGGATCGGCACTTGCCGCTGCGGCAGATTCAGCTTGGGCATGGTATTGGAGAAATCTCCTGAAGTTGCCACGCGAATCACCTGTGCGATGGACTCCACAGTCACGCCCAACTCAGCTGCCTTGTCTATATCCGGGATAATCTGTACCTCTGGCCGTTGCAAACTGGCGCTGGAGGTAATATTGCCCACACCATTCAAGGTCCTTAATTGCTGTTGCAATTGCTGGCTAGCACTGGTTAACGCATTCGCATCATCGCTGGCGAGCGTGATTTGCAATTTCTCACCTGACTCGCCGATACCGACCGTAACCCTTGCCCCAGGCAGGTTTTTCAACCGCTCGCGCAAGTCGGCCTCAATTTCAGACTGTTTTTGCTTGCGCTCACTGCGGTCGGTCAGGCTGATCACCAGACTGCCCTTGCGCACATCGGTGGTGTTTTGTGAAGCATTCGGCCCACCACCACCGGTACTGGCCGTGCCAGCCGCTGTAAACACAGCCTTGACTTCGGGATGTTGCTTGACGAGTTGTTCTGCCATCTGCACCACTTGCCGTGTTTGTGCCAGGGGCGTACCCGGTTGCAACTCGATATTGACCTTAGTCTGACTACTGTCGGAAGACGGGACGAAACCTTTGGGCAACAAAGGCATCAGGCTTAATGAACCGATAATAAACAGGATAAAGCCTGCCACCACCGTTTTGCGGTGCTTTAAGCACCAGCTGACCCAGCCCAAATACCAGCGCATAGACGCGGAGTCGGTTTCCTCTTCGACAGGATGCGCCTTGAGCAGATAGGCGGACATCATGGGTGTTAACAAACGCGCCACCACTAACGAGCCCAAGATCGCAATAGCGGCGGTGATGCCAAACTGCTTGAAAAACTTGCCCGGAATCCCGCCCATAAACGCCGTTGGCAGAAAAATCGCCACCAGCGTAAATGTCGTCGCAATCACGGCAAAACCAATCTCGTCTGCCGCCTCCATGGCTGCCTGGTAAGGCGTTTTGCCCATGCGCAAATGACGCACGATATTTTCAATCTCCACAATCGCATCATCGACCAGGATACCCACGACCAGCGCCATGGCCAACAGAGTCAGCACATTGAGCGAAAAGCCAAAATACTGCATAAATGCAAAAGTAGGAATCATGGACAACGGTAAAGCCACCGCCGCAATAATGGTGGCGCGCCAATCACGCAAGAACCACCACACCACCAGAATCGCCAGTAATGCGCCTTCATACAGCAAGTGCATGGAGCCTTCGTAGTTATCTTCTACCGGCTTGACCATGTTAAACGCCTCCACAATTTTGACTTGTGGATGCAATTGCTCAAATTTTTCCAGCGCCGCACGTACATCTTTGGCGACGGTCACCTCGCTAGTGCCTTTGCTACGCGTAATTTCAAAACGAATGACGGGCTTGCCATCATAACTGGCATAAGTAGTACGCTCAGCATAGGTATCCAGCACTTCTGCCACTTGCGACAGCTTGATATGACGGCCATCGCCGAGTGGGATATCGAGGTCGCGTACCTCATCGGCACTATGCAAGGCACCCAAGGTGCGCACCGACTGGATATTGGCACCAATATCGCCGCGGCCACCAGATGCATCCTGTTGCACGCGTTTGAGCTGCGCAGAGACATCGCTCACATTGACACCGAGCCCTGCCATCAGCGTGGGGTCGAGGTTCACTTGCACCTCGCGGTCTACGCCGCCAGTACGCGTGATCTTGCCCACGCCGTTGACGGCCAGCATCGCTTTGCTGACTTCATTATCGACAAACCATGACAACTCGCCTTCATCCATATTTTCTGCGGAAACGACATACGTCAGGATGGCATTGCCGGAAGTGGTCACTTTTGAAACGGTGGGGGTCGTCACGGCTGCAGGTAGCTCGGAACGGGCACTATCCACGGCGTTGCGTACGAGGTTGAGGGCTTCTTCACTTTTGGTATCAATGGTGAACTGCACGCTGATGCTGACGCTGCCATCCGTGATGGTGGTGGTCATATGCTCAATGCCACCAATAGTCGCAATCTTGTCTTCAATCTTGCGTGCGACTTCGGTTTCGAGTTGCGGCGGTGCCGCGCCTTCCAGCGTCGCACTCACAGTGATGACCGGTAACTCGATATCAGGGAAATTCTGTTTGCCTAATTGGTTAAGCGATTTCAGGCCAAGAAAAGTCAGCACCACAAACAATAAGATGGCCGGAACCGGATTACGGATGGACCAGGCGGAAAAATTCATACTTAAGCCCCACGCTTCGTCTGGGTGACAACTTTGACGATGTCGCCATCATTTAAAAAAGCACCACCGCTCAGCACAAACTGCGCCTGCGTATTGAGACTACCCAGCAGCTCAATCTGCTCGCCATGCGAACGGCCGGTTTGCACCTTGCGCTGGATGACTTTGCTTAAGCCTTGCGCATCGGCGGGCGCCAGTTCAAACACATAAGCAAAGCCATCGCGATAAGTCACCGCACTCAGAGGTACCGCCACGCCTTGCTGCTGGCCAATATCGACCTCTCCCTGTACATACATGCCAGGTTTCGCACTGTCTTTGGGAATATCCACATAGACCAGTGCATTGCGCGTGTTGTTATCCACCGTTGGCGAAATCAGGCGCACTTTGCCATTCACGGTGTGGCCCCCAGACAGTGTCAGTCTTACCAATTGGCCTGCGTGCAGAGCAGTCTGTTGGTCAGCATTCACTTCCCCACGCCACTCTATACGGCCCTGGCGCACTAAACGGAACAACTCGGCACCTGAAGAGACCACGTTGCCCAAGTTGGCAGAACGTGACGAAATCACGCCATCATCCGGCGCGACGACTTTAGTCTGGCGCAAGCGGATTTTCTGGTTTTCCAACTCAGCTTCAGACAATGCCAGATTCGCTCTGGCAGTCTGCTCGGCGATCACATACTCGTTAATTTTTTGAGCGGATAATGCGCCACTGTCCTTGATTTCACGTGCTCTATCGGCATTGCTTTTTGCTTCAGCCAACGCCGCTTTATCCCTATCTACAGTTGCCAGCTGTTTTTGCAAGTCAGCTTTCACTGTTTCGTCAGCCAACATCACCAGTGGCTCACCCTTACTGACTTGTGTCCCCACATCCGCCATGATCTGCTGTATGCGAAGACCAGAAATTTCTGCACTGACCAGGGCTTCCTGCCATGGATAAATGCTGCCATTCAGGACCAGGGTCATCGGCCATTGCACAATCGCAGGCTGGGTCGCCTCTACACTCAGTGCAGCCTTGAGTGTCTGGGCTGACTGACGGGCTTGATTCTTGGCAGATTTCCCCTTCAATTCATCCTGGTGCAAGGGGTGTTGCCAAAACCAGGCACTCACGCCCACCAATAACGCTGCAATGATTAAAAATTTGGTTTTTGTTGTCAGTTTCTTTGCCATCATGCTTACCTTTTTTCCATGGGTTTCAATGGAGGTTTGACTGTTTGCCGGGTTTCAAGCCAGTCCCCACCAAACGCCTTATACAGGGCAATCCACTGTAATACGCGATTCTTTTGTTGGGTAATCACATTGAGTTCGGCGTTGATTTTCTGGCGGCGTGCATCTTCCAGTGACAGTAAATCCAGGCCGCCTGACTTCCAGTTCATTTCTGCCACTTTGAAATACTGGCGATACTGAGCGGCACTCTCACTTTCAGACTGTACACGCCGTGTCGCACTATTCAAATTAACCAGTGCTTGCTCGACCTCTTTCACAGCGTTACGCACATTCTGCTTGTAAGTTGCCAGTAAATTATCAAAGGTTGCCCGGTCTGCCTCTATCGCGGCCCTATTGGCGCCGCCATCAAACAAAGGCAATTTGAGGCTGGGACCATATGACCAGGTTTGGCCGCGGATGACGGTACCGTTAATCGTGGTTTGCCTGTAACCAATGGACCCGGTGAGACTCAGACTTGGGTACAAAGCAGCTTTACTGACTCCAATATTGGCACTCGCTTCGGCCAGGTTACGCTCATCCCTGACAAGATCCGGCCTGCGTGTCAACAATTCGGCAGGTAAAGCCTGAACATCAAACAGCGCAGGTTGCGGTAGTCCTTTCCCTTGGGCAAGCACACTCTGTAATTTCGCTTCTGGGAGGTTAGTTAATGCCACCAGCGCCTTGACCAGACCATCGCATTCAGCCTGCTGTCCATCGAGTGTTGACTCACTGGCGCGCATCGCAGCTTCAGCCAACGATAGATCTGCTGGTGAGGTAAAGCCTGCCTTACTGGAAATGCCGGTCAAGCGAGCCGTCTCGCGTCGGGAATCAAGTGCCTGCTGCAAGGCATCAACGTTTTCCCGGCATGCACGGTAGTTGACATAATTATTGGCAACCTCTGCTGCCAGTGTGATGCGGGCATCATGCCAGGCCATCTCCCTGGACTCCAGCTGGGCGATGGCCGCCTGCTTGCCAGCTTTTATTTTGCCAAACAAATCCAGTTCCCAGCTTGCATCCAGTGTGCCCGAAGTGATCTTGACCGTACTGGCACCTAATGCAGCATTCGCCCCTTTGCTTTCGGTAAAGGAACCATTTGCAGTCAGTGAAGGGATTCCTTGTGAGAATGCCGTACCAAGATTGGCACGTGCTGAGCTGATGTTAGCCAGCGCCAGTTCAAGCGAGGGGTTTTCCTTCTGTGCTTGTGCCAGCAACTCATTCAGCACTGGATCATTAAATTGCCCCCACCAATCCTTGAGTGAAAGCAGCTTACCTTCATGCGGCGGTGGGGCTTGCCATTGGGTCGGTGTCTCCGGTTTTGGACGGATATACTCCTCCAACACCGTACAGCCGGCCAATGGCACGATCAAGCACAGCCAATACCATCGGGCATGCTTACCCATGATTCTGCTCCATTCCGGTAATTCCTTTAAGAAATAGTGTCACAACAAATTTGATATGTGCCTCGGCATCCCAATCCTCTGGCAAGGCGCCGAACAAGGCTTTATTACGTGGCCCGGCGATCAGCAATTCGCAATAGGACTCTGCTGCTTGCATAAAATTCACTGTCGGCAGTATGCCTTTAGCCTCATAAAAAGCCAGCACTTCAGCCAGCATTTGAAAGATGCGTTCAGGGCCGGCTTGCTTCATGGCTAATGCCAGTTCGGGCACATGGTAAAACTCGGATATACCGATACGGTAAAAAGACACCATGCGCGGTTCTAGCACACGGTTGAGAATGAAACGGCCAATCAGTGTAAGCACTTCGTTCAGACTGTATTTATGCAAATTATCCACTTGCACCATCGCGGACATGTCCTGCTCCACCATCTGCGTCACTGCGGCGATCAGTAAATCATATTTATTGTTGTAACGTTCATATATCGTTCGCGTAGAGACCCCGCAATGGGCAGCGATACGGGCAACACTGGTTTGTGTAACGCCTTCTGTCATAAATAGTTCTAACACGCGGGTTAATAACTGGTTATGCCGCTTTTGCGCCGTGCCCGCTCTCGGGCGGCCGACACGTGTTTTAGATTTGCTGACAGCTTTGAACTGTGGATCAATCATATGCTTTTAAAATAAAAATAAAATGTTTCATTTTCATTTTAAAAGGGTTTTAAAAAAAACAGCAAGTGTTTTCTTGTATTCTATTTGTTACAAACGCCTAGGGTGCGCAGTAGCTTTGCTATACTCGAAGCACTTTTATTGACGCAGACACTTCAGCAAACATGGCCCTCAAGTCCACCATTTATAAAATCGACGTCAATATTGCCGACATGGATAGGCATTATTACCAGCAACATCAATTGACACTGGCAAAACATCCTTCAGAAACTGATGAGCGAATGATGGTACGCTTGCTGGCTTTTGTGCTGTATGCCGATGAAGCATTGCTGTTTGGTAAAGGCTTGAGTGAAGACGATGAGCCGGATCTGTGGCAGAAAGATTTAACGGGTGCGATTGAACGCTGGATTGGTGTAGGTTTGCCTGACGAACGCGAGATCCGCAAAGCGTGTGGACGGGCAGCGCACGTGGTACAAGTCCTCTACGGTGGCCGAACGGCAGAGATGTGGTGGACCCAGAACCAGAAAGCCATACTCAAGCTGGATAACGTCACCGTGATTAACCTGCCAGAAACAGAACAACTGGCTGCCGCAGCCACACGTGGACTGACCATCAGTTTCACCATTCAAGACCGGCAAATGCTGGCGAGCTATGATGGTGGGAGCTTTGAAATTCAGCCGCAATGGTTAAAAGAAGCCAGAGAATAACCATCCAACTCGCCTCACAACAAGCCAGCATGACTGGCTTAGGGAAAAAGCTTGTGTTCTGCTGGCCAAACGCCACTATACATCGCTTCCGGGTGATGCTGCATGAGCCGACGGCGTACTTCACCCAATCTGCGCAATGGCACCGAGACAATCATTAAAATACTGCCTTGCTCAAGTTGGGATTGATATGATTTGAGGCGATAACTAGGGGCGGCAGTCGCGACTGCTGCAGCCCAGGCGGTACAAGAAAGCGCACCCAGCACCATGCAATAAGGGATCACCATTAACGTCACTTCGCCAAACCACCAGGGCACCAGATAGGCCAGCAAACCACCCAGCAAACCAAACACCGCACCAAACACAAAGCCTGCCAATGCGCTATACACGACATCCGATTTTTCTACTGCATTCGCCTTGGGAAGATTGCCTAACAGCTGCTCGTTTTTAGCATGGAAGTGAATATGGCCTTCTTCCACCCTTTCCAGCAATAGTTCGTTCATCATTGCCCGTGCGCTTCTAATATTGGGTAAAACAAAATAGAGCCTGCGTCTCATCATGTTCTCCTATCAATATTGCCAGTATTAGCCTTTCAAAATTGGATAGAAGCCCGTCATAAAGATTCATTTTTTAACAAGTGTTTGGATCGCCAAACTACCGGTTTAGTGATCATCAAGCCTTCCCACCCAGACACTGCGCAGTTTGGATAATTTGTAACCCAGCCCAGCACCTTCATTTGAAAGTGCATCCAGAAACAGCGAAAGGCGCCGGGACTTGATGACCGTGTAAAAAGTGAGCAGACTCACTGGCACAAACACGATGGCAAAATACGCCAGTTTTTCAGGCAGGCTGGATTGCGTGAGGTCAATCAAGTTCATGCCCAGCAGGCCGCTGGTCATGGTCCCAATCAGGCCGAGGATGGTGACCACCGTCAGTCGAACGACGGTATCGGCCTGGCGCTTGATTTCTTCGCCCTCAAGATATTCCGCCATATCCATAATACGGCGGCGTGTTTTTTCAAACAGGCTGACGGAGTCCAGCTGTTTGAGCATCAAGGAAAACAGGTCTTTAGCCACGGCCTGGTCTGAGACGTTTTCAAACCAGTAGCGGTGCGTAAAGCGCAAAAACACGGCTGTGGCGTTACGGATACGGCTGCGGAAAGCTTTCACAGAATCTTCACTCTGGATATTCAATCGGCTGATGGCCTGCACCATGCGGTCAGACAACATGAGCAACGCCGCTTTCTGGAAATGCGCAATCAAAAATAGCAAAAAGTACTGGTTCTGGTAATGGCGTTTGATGCCAGTGCGCTCATTGGTAAACACGCGGTGCTGATGGCTGCCGACCACGACAAAATTTTGCCCGGTGCACATGATACGTGTTGTGCTCCACGGATCCTGGCGGGCATCATCCCAGTAGCGGTCATAGCAATTATTTTTTTCGAATGCCTGCAAAAATTGTTCGGTAAACGGCAGCGTTTCAGAATGCCAGGGTTGGCACACCAGCCCAAGACGGATGAGGTCACCACGGCTTAGCTGGCTCACATCATCAAACGACAGGTAGGCCATCAGCGGCATGCGCTGGTATTCAATTTCACGATAACGCAATGCACCTTCCTGATCAGAATAGTGAGGCACCAAGGGATGCATGAGCGCCAGCCAATGCAAGGACACGCAGGGCACATGATTCTCTTTGACAAACGCCAGGTAGCGCGCCTTGTCTTCATAATCAGAGCGGGCAATCACCTGTCCCTGTTGGTCCAGCCACTCAACCAGTTGCGCACAATGGCCGGCTTCGCCGGTATCGTCCCAATAGTTAGGATAAGTACGCCCCAACCGGTACATGATCTCCATGGCGGACTTTAATGGCAGGTCTTTGCCAGTCACCTCAAACGCCAGCATGGCGACGTCAATATCAAAAAAGAAATACAACTCCACATGGGAGACGCGCAATACTAAGGGCTGTTGATCGCCATGCAAGGTAATACGTACCTGGTTAATGTCGCTACGCGTGAAAATATGAATGGGAGATTCACCATATCCGCCTGCTTCGCGGCCATGCTTGCCCTCGCCATACAAAAAGCGCTGGGCAAACGGCAGAAAAGTGACGAACTCCTGGTACCTGGTTTCACTGAGGTGCGGCGAGGCCTGCAAAAACTCGTCTTGTATTTCTACCCAAGGTGAGTTGGGCGTGTCTTTGAGCACTTGCCATGGATAATTCACAGCATTCAGACTACTGTGATCCGTCATCAACTGGATAGGCCACAGCAGCGTTTGCCGGAAGTCTCGTACGATACTGCTTTGCAGGTTGTCCGCCATAATGGATGCCTTAAGCCGCGATATAGACTGTGCACTATACCGTGGCATGCCAGCTGAGAATCGGTGAAAAAACAGCTGGTTTGCAGATCAAATAACCACTTTGCAAGCAACAAAAAAAACCGGCAGTACGCCGGTTTTTATGAAAAGCGCAAAAATTACACCTTCTGGTAAACCTCACTGCCCTTCTTCACGAACTCAATCGCTTTCTCCTGCATGCCTTTTTCCAGGGCTTCCTGCTCGCTCACGCCTTGTGTGGCGGCGTAGTCACGTACATCTTGCGTGATTTTCATTGAGCAGAAGTGAGGACCGCACATAGAGCAGAAATGGGCTTGTTTCGCGCCTTCCTGCGGCAAGGTTTCATCATGGAATTCCTTGGCTTTTTCAGGATCGAGGCCGAGGTTAAACTGGTCTTCCCAGCGGAACTCGAAACGGGCCTTGGATAAAGCATTATCACGGATTTGTGCGCCAGGATGGCCTTTGGCCAGGTCAGCCGCATGCGCTGCAATTTTGTAGGTGATGATACCCACGCGTACATCTTCCTTGTCCGGCAAGCCCAGGTGCTCTTTTGGTGTGACATAGCACAGCATGGCACAGCCATACCAGCCTATCATGGCGGCGCCGATGCCGGAAGTAATGTGGTCATAACCTGGGGCGATGTCCGTCGTGAGTGGCCCTAATGTGTAGAAAGGGGCTTCACCACAATGCTCCAGTTGCAAGTCCATGTTTTCCTTGATCAGGTGCATGGGCACGTGGCCCGGGCCTTCGATCATGCACTGTACATCGTGCTTCCAAGCGATTTGAGTCAATTCACCCAGCGTTTTCAACTCCGCAAATTGTGCTTCGTCATTGGCATCGTAAATAGAACCGGGACGCAGGCCATCACCCAGTGAGAAGCTCACATCGTACTGCTTCATGATCTCGCAAATCTCTTCGAAATGCGTGTACAGGAAAGATTCTTTATGGTGGGCCAGACACCATTTCGCCATGATGGAGCCACCACGCGACACGATACCGGTCATCCGTTTAGCGGTCATCGGGATATAAGCCAGGCGCACACCAGCGTGAATAGTGAAGTAGTCCACGCCCTGCTCTGCCTGTTCAATCAGCGTATCACGGAAAATTTCCCACGTCAGGTCTTCGGCCTTGCCGTTCACTTTTTCCAGCGCCTGGTAAATAGGCACGGTTCCAATCGGCACCGGTGAGTTGCGAATAATCCATTCACGCGTTTCGTGGATATTTTTACCGGTAGATAAATCCATCACGGTGTCACCACCCCAGCGTGTGCCCCACACCATTTTTTCCACTTCTTCAGAGATGGAAGAACCGAGCGCTGAGTTGCCGATGTTGGCATTGATCTTGACCAGGAAGTTACGGCCAATAATCATGGGCTCAATTTCCGGGTGGTTGATGTTGGCAGGAATAATCGCACGGCCACGCGCCACTTCATCACGCACAAACTCGGGCGTAATCACTTTTGGGATACTGGCACCGTAGTTCTGGCCGGGATGCTGGGTCTGCAATAGCTCGCTCATGTTTTCACGGCGCTGGTTTTCGCGGATGGCAATAAACTCCATCTCAGGCGTGATGATGCCCTGACGCGCATAGTGCATCTGGCTGACATTTTTACCTGGCTTGGCACGCAATGGTTTACGGTGCAGGTTGAAACGCATTTGCGCCAGCTCAGGGTCTACCAGGCGCTGCTGGCCGAATTCCGAGGTTGGGCCATCCAGTTGTTCGGTGTCGTTACGCTCGGCAATCCATTTCGCACGCAAAGCTGGCAAACCGTTACGGATATCGATCTCAACATTTGGGTCGGTGTAAGGGCCCGAAGTGTCATAGACCACCACTGGTGGATTGGTATCGCCACCAAAACTGGAAGGGGTGTCACTCAGAGAGATTTCACGAAACGGCACCTGGATATCAGGCCGTGAACCTTCAACGTAAATTTTGCGCGACTTGGCAAACGGTTTGGTGGCAGCTTCGTCAACTTTGGCATCAGCATTGACGAACTTGATATTTTTATCAATAGCGTTCATTGGCATCCTTAAAAGAAAAGACGTAAGGATGCATGTGGAGGTTTGCATTCCCTACGGTGGTATCAACCACATCAGGTTCGAAGGGTAACTCTCACTGCAAAACGTTCAGAAAATGAAGGCTTTACAGACCCCTAGCAACGAACGGATTGTGCGGGAAAACGCCTCATAACGCAAGCAGAAACGACCTCCTCTTGACAAGTAGACAGATCTGTCTACAATCACGCCACCCGACGATAAAAACTACCGGGATTATTTCAATCAGGAACTCAGGAGAGATCATATGGAAGTGTTATTAATCGGTGCAGTTGCGTGCGCCACCGCCTTAATTTTATCAGCATGGTTGATGACGTTTGCCCGCTGGTTCCCCATCAAAGGGATTGATGGCGACTTTCTGGTGGATTACAAAACCATGATACGTGCCCACGTCGATTATGCCTTGATGGCGTTGTTTAACCTGGGCTTTTTTGGCGCTGCTAAAGCGGCAGGCATCGAGTTACATTATTTTGCCTGTGTCTGTGTTGCCATTGGCGGCTTTACCAACCCGACCATTTTTACCATTGCTGCCTTTGATACCGACTTTTGGAGCAAAACCAGGTGGAGAGTCTTTTCTGCATTGAGTTTTGTCATTACAACCGTGGGCTTCCTGACAATTTGCTATCAACTGCTTTGCCATGCATTGTGTCATTAAATAGCGGTCAATCAGTTGCCATTAAAAAACCCCGCAATTGCGGGGTTTTTTAATGAGGAGAGTCGTATCACTCAAAAGTTAGCCAAGCATTTTCTTAAGCGTCTCATTGACCTGGGCAGGGTTGGCTTTACCCTTGCTGGCTTTCATGCACTGACCTACCAAGGCATTAAACGCTTTTTCCTTACCGGATTTGTATTCATCAACCATGGCCTGGTTGGCCGCCAGTACTTCATTGATAATCGCTTCAATGGCGCCAGTATCTGACACTTGCTTGAGGCCTTTAGCTTCAATAATGGCGTCGACTTCGCCCTCGCCTGCCCATAAGCCTTCAAACACCTGCTTGGCGGCATTATTAGAAATGGTGTTATCGGCAATGCGTTTGAGCAAGGCTGCTAATTGCACAGCAGTCACTGGACTGTCAACGATGGTTCTTTCTTCAGCGTTGAGTTTTGCCGATAACGCACCCATCACCCAATTGGCGGCTTGTTTAGGTTCGGCACCTGCATTGACTACTGATACAAAATAATCGGCTAGGCTGCGTGAGGATGTCAGCGTGCTGGCATCATAACTGGAGAGTTGGTACTCACTAATCAGACGCGTCTGCAAAGCTTGTGGCAATTCCGGCATCTCAGCCTTTACTCGCGCCTTGTCCGCTTCTGTCACTTCTAGGGGTAGTAAATCCGGATCCGGGAAGTAGCGGTAATCGTTGGCCTCTTCCTTGGTCCGCATGGCGCGCGTTTCACCAGTATCCGGATTAAACAGCACCGTTGCCTGCTGGATGGTGCCACCATCTTCGAGCGTTTCAATCTGCCACTGGGTTTCGTACTCAATGGCCTGCTGCATGAACTTGAACGAGTTGAGGTTTTTGATCTCACGGCGCGTACCAAACTTCTCTGTGCCTTTCGGACGCACGGAGACGTTCACATCGCAGCGGAAAGAACCTTCCTGCATATTGCCATCGCAAATGCCTATCCATTGCACCAGTTCGTGCAGTTTTTTGGCGTAAGCCACCGCTTCGGCCGCGCTACGCATGTCGGGTTCGGTCACAATTTCCAGCAGTGGCGTACCAGCACGGTTCAAATCAATGCCGGACATGCCCTCAACGGCACCATGCACCGATTTACCAGCATCTTCTTCGAGATGGGCACGGGTAATATTGATGACTTTTTCGTAGGCTTGGGTATTTTTACCTGCGGGCACTTGAATGGTGATCTGGCCTTTACCCACGACCGGCAGCTCAAACTGGCTGATCTGGTAACCTTTAGGTAGGTCAGGGTAAAAATAATTCTTGCGTGAGAACACGCTACGCGGTGCCATCTCGGCATCAATCGCCAGGCCAAATTTGATGGCGCATTCAACGGCTTTCTTATTCAGCACAGGCAATACGCCTGGTAATGCAATGCTCACTTCGCAAGCCTGGGTGTTCGGCTCGGCACCATAAGTGGTTGAGGCCCCGCTGAATTGCTTGGACTTGGTTTGTAACTGTACGTGGGTTTCCAACCCAATCACGACTTCCCACTGCATGTTAGATGTTCTCCAAACCGGCTGGCATGCGTGTATGCCAGTCTGTCACTTGTTGATAGGCATGTCCGACATTGAGCATGCGTGCCTCATCAAAATAATTACCAATAATCTGCAAACCGACTGGCAATGCCTTGCCTTCGCTGCTGGTCGCAAACCCTGCCGGGATACTCATGCCTGGCAAACCAGCCAGGTTGACGGCAATGGTGTATAAATCTTCCAGATACATCGCAACCGGGTCACTCGTCTTTTCGCCAGCCTTAAAAGCGGTGGAAGGTGCAGCCGGCCCCATGATCACATCACAGTGTTTAAAGGCCTCGACAAAGTCTTGCGCGATCAGGCGACGGATTTTTTGTGCCTTGAGGTAGTAGGCGTCGTAATACCCCGCGCTCAGCACATAAGTGCCGATCAGGATACGGCGCTTGACCTCGGCACCAAACCCTTCGGCACGTGATTTCATATACATTTCAAGCAGGTCATTGTACTCGGCCGCACGGTGACCATAACGCACGCCATCGTAACGTGACAGGTTGCTTGAAGCCTCAGCGGGTGCCAGCACGTAATACACCGGGATCGACAGGTTATTGTTGGGCAAGCTCACCTCAACAATTTCGGCGCCCAGTTTTTTGTATTCGGCAATCGCGGTTTCAATGACTTTAGCGACGTCGGCATTCAGGCCTTCGGCAAAATACTCTTTAGGCAGACCAATACGCAAGCCTTTGAGTGGCTGATCGCCGGTCATGCTGGTCAGGCCGCGGGTGTAATCTTCTTTTTCGCGGTTGACACTGGTGGAGTCGCGTTCATCAAAACCGGCCATCACATTCAGCATCAGCGCACAGTCTTCAGCGGATTTGGCCATCGGGCCTGCCTGGTCTAAAGAAGACGCAAAGGCAATCATGCCGTAACGGGAGACCAGGCCGTATGTGGGCTTGAGGCCGGTAAAGCCACAGAGTGACGCGGGTTGGCGAATCGAACCGCCAGTATCGGTCCCGGTAGCTGCGGCACACAATCGGGCTGCCACGGCAGCAGCCGAACCGCCCGAACTACCGCCAGGCACGCGGTCAAAATCCCACGGGTTTTTCACGCCACCGAAATAGCTGGTTTCGTTGGAAGAGCCCATGGCGAACTCATCCATATTGGTCTTGCCCAGATTCACCGCACCCGCCGCATCAAACTGGCTGATGACATGCGCGTCATACGGAGAAATAAAGGTTTCCAGCATTTTCGAGCTGCAGGTGGTTCGCCAGCCTTTGGCACAGAAAATATCTTTTTGTGCCAAAGGAATACCAGTCAAGGGCCCAAAATCACCAGCAGCGATGCGTGCATCAGCGGCTTTGGCCTGCGCCAGGGTTTTGTCTTCGTCTATGGTAACGTAGGCATTGATGGTGGGGTTGAGCTGTGCCATGCGCTGCAAATAGGCTTGCGTGAGCTCGACACTGGAAACTTGTTTGCTGGCCAACTGCTGGCCCAACTGTTTAAGACTACTGTTGATCATAACTGTATCTATTAGGTTAGTGGCGTGAACTTCGCTTGGAACACACGCTGTTATTCAATGACTTTAGGCACCAGGTACAGGCCATCCTGTGTGGCCGGGGCAATCGACTGAAACAGTTCTCGCTGATTGGTGGCAGTGACCACGTCTTCACGCAGACGTTGCGTCACATCTTGCGAATGCGACATCGGCTCGATACCGGTAGTATCAACTGCCTGCATTTGCTCGATCAAACCGAGGATACCGGAAAGTTTGTTCAGGGTTTCTTGCGCCTCATTGTCGCTGACCTCAATACGAGCGAGGTGAGCGATGCGCTTGATATCATCAAGATTCAGTGCCATGTCGGGTTAATTGTCTGTAAGATTTTGAAAGCACATCTTAATTTCATGTGCGTTTTGCGCTATTATACCTTGATTTTATGCCGCACCCAGCGGGCAGCGCCAAATCAGTATATTCACAGGATAAAACATGTTCGGTTCACTCAACAGCTACTTCTCCAATGACCTTGCCATTGACTTAGGCACCGCCAACACCCTGATTTATGTGCGCGGGAAAGGCGTCGTGCTGGATGAACCTTCGGTGGTGGCGATCCGTACCGAAGGCGGCCCCAATGGCAAAAAAGTATTGCTGGCCGTCGGTTCTGACGCTAAAAGCATGCTAGGCCGCGCACCGGCCAATATCCAGGCCATCCGCCCGATGAAAGACGGTGTGATTGCCGACTTCACCATCACCGAGCAAATGCTCAAGTTTTTTATCCGCAAAGTCCACGAGTCCCGCTGGTTCTCCCCTAGCCCACGCATCATTATCTGCGTGCCCGTCGGCTCCACCCAGGTTGAACGTCGAGCCATTAAAGAATCCGCCGAGCGCGCGGGTGCCAAACAGGTATTCCTGATTGAAGAGCCGATGGCTGCCGCGATTGGTGCGGACATGCCCGTGGCGGAAGCGACGGGTTCCATGGTGGTAGATATTGGCGGCGGCACGACAGAAGTGGGTGTGATTTCACTGGGTGGTATTGTGTACGCCAAGTCAGAACGCGTCGGTGGTGACAAGTTTGACCAGGCGATTATTGATTACATCCGCCGTAACTATGGCATGCAGATTTCTGAACCGACAGCCGAAGCGATCAAGAAACGGATCGGCTCTGCCTTCCCTGGTTCAGAAGTGCTCGAAATGGAAGTCACCGGCCGCAACCTGGCGGAAGGTTTGCCACGTAAATTCACTATCTCCAGCAACGAAATCCTGGAAGCGTTGACAGAGCCATTAAACTCCATCGTTGGCGCCGTGAAATCTGCCCTGGAACAAACCCCGCCAGAACTGGGTGCCGATATTGCAGAAAAAGGCATGGTGTTGACCGGTGGTGGCGCCTTGCTGCGTGACCTGGATCGACTGCTGGTTGAAGAAACCGGCCTGCCCGTCATTGTGGCTGAAGACCCGCTGACCTGTGTGGCACGTGGTTGTGGGCGTGCCCTTGAAGAAATGGACAAGCTGGGCAACGTTTTTGCTAGCGAATAATCCGGGGCAACGTTGGCGCATCCCCGATCATGCTAAAAGGCATACACCAACAGCTTGACCCGCAGGAATCCCCGGCTTTTTTTATCCAGGGACCCAAGCCTTTTCCACGCCTGATGTTTTTTTGCGCGCTGTCACTGGTCATGATGGCCGTCGATGCGCGGTTTGATTACCTCGGCCAGGTCAGGCAGTGGTTCAGTACCGCATTACACCCGCTTGAGGTGGTTGCCAGCGCCCCCAATGAGTGGGCCCGCAACATCAACACCTACTTCAGCTCGCACAACCAGCTAATCCAGGATAATTTCAAACTCAAACAACAGGCGCTGATAGACCACGCCGCCTTGCAACGCCTGGCAACGGTCGATGCCGAGAACGCACACTTGCGCACCCTGCTGGACGGAGATGCACCCATCATTCCACAAGCCACACTGGGTGAAGTGATGCATATGGGGCGCGACCCTTTCAGCAACATAATCACTCTCAACCGGGGTAGTCGTCACCAGATTACGCCGGGCCAGGCGGTGGTTGATGAGCAAGGCGTGGTTGGCCAGATCACCCGTGTTTATCCATTTACCAGCGAAGTCACACTGATCACCGACAAAAAATTATCCATTCCTATCCAGATCGAACGCAACCAGTTGCGGGCGATTGCCTTTGGCGAAGGCAAGCGTAATACACTGGATATTCCTTACCTGCCTACCAGTGTGGATATCAAGGTGGGTGACAAACTGGTGACTTCGGGCATTGATGGCGTCTATCCTGCTGGTCTGGCGGTGGCTGTGGTCACCCAGATCAAGCAGAGCCAGGACTCCCCCTTTGCCAAAATCATCAGCCGCCCAATTGCTGGTGTAAACAATCATAAACACGTATTGATTCTCAAGGTGCCAGACTCACCGGTGATTAACCAAACCAACGAAAACAGGCCTTTCTTGCCACGCAATAACGCCCAGCACCTTGATCAATCCGTGGTCGATGTATTACAAAAAAATAATGCTGCGGTGGATCCACATCCGGTTACCGAAACGCCAGTACTTGATACAGGCGTGCCTGAAGCGAACTCCAACAGCCAAGGGCCAACACCCGAGACCACCCTCGCGCCAGTCGCGCCGGAGCATCCATGAAACCGGTCAAATTCAGCACTATCGTGTTTACCATGCTGGTGGGGCTGGTCTTCCAGCTATACCCTTGGTCTAATTCCGGCATCATTATCCGGCCAGACTTTTTGCTGGTCATCATGATTTACTGGCTATTACAGGCACCTTATCACTGCAATATTGGCTGGGTATGGTTTGCCGGCTTGCTGGTGGATCTCTCCACGGGCAGCTTGCTAGGCCAGCATGCACTCACCTTTGCCGTCACCGCTTTTCTGGGCCTGATTTACCAGCGCAGGCTGGTGTTGTTCAACCGCTGGCAACTTTATTTATACGTCATTTTCCTGTTTGGCGTGCAGCGTGCACTGATTCTGTTGCTCAAATTGTTTGCAGGCGGGGAAATACCAGACTGGACTTATGGCCTGCCCGTCATTTCCGACCTGATACTGTGGCAATTCATGATCATCTGGTTTGGCGAACTGACACGCCCAAAGAAGTTATAAGCACATGGGGTATAGCACCGAACTCAAAAACCATCAAAACGAACAGCACAAGTTCCGGGTTCGTCTGGTTTTCCTGATACTGCTGGTTCTTACTGCTTTTTCTGCATTGCTGGGGCGCTTTTACTTCCTGCAAGTCTACCGCTACGATTACTACCAGACGCTGGCGGAAAATAACCGGATTTCGATTGTACCGATTACGCCAAACCGCGGCCTCATCTCAGACCGGAACGGTATTATTCTGGCGCACAATTTTTTTGTCTATACGCTGGAAATCACGCCTTCAAAAACAGATGACCTGCAGGATACGATTGCTGAACTGGGCGAGCTGGTTGAAATCTCTGCCACTGATTTAAAACGCTTCAAAAAACTCCGCGCACAAAGCCACACTTTTGAAAGCATCCCCATCCGTACCCATCTCAATGAATACGAAGCGGCCAAGTTCGCTGTCAATCGCTTCCGCTTTCCAGGCGTTGAGCTCAAATCGCGTTTATTCAGGCATTATCCGTACGGCACATTGGGCACCCATGGCATTGGTTATATCAGCCGCATTAATGAAAACGACCTCAAACAGCTCAAAGAAAATAACCAGCTATCCAATTACAAAGGCACCGAACACATCGGAAAAGCGGGGGTAGAACAGGCCTACGAAGCAGAGTTGCATGGCATCACCGGTTTCCAACAGGTGGAGATTGATGCCGATGGCCGCGCCGTACGTGTGCTTTCAAGTGCCTCGCCGACTTCCGGCAACAATATTGTGCTCTCCATGGATGCCAAGTTGCAGGAAATCGTTGAGCATGAATTTGCCGGACGCCGTGGCGCACTGGTAGCCATTCAACCGAAAACTGGTGAAGTATTGGCCATGGTCAGCATGCCTTCATTCGATGCCAATCTGTTTGTGGATGGCATTGACTACGACAACTGGAACAACCTGAATAACTCACCTGACAAACCACTGATTAACCGCTCACTCAAGGGCATCTATCCGCCTGGCTCTACCTTCAAGCCGTTTGTCGCGTTGGCCGGACTGGAATCAGGTAAACGTCAGCCGCCTTTCACTATCAGTGACCCCGGTTATTTCATGCTGCCTAATAGCCGCCACCGTTACCGCGATTGGAAGCCTTCCGGCCATGGTGCCGTCGATATGCGCAAAGCCATCACCGTCTCTTGTGATACGTTTTTTTACGGCCTGGCGGTTGAGCTGGGCATCGAGCGTCTGACGGACTTTGTACGCCACTTCGGTTTTGGCGAAAAAACCAATATCGACATTCAGGGCGAGTTATCCGGCTTGCTGCCTACCCCCACCTGGAAGCAAAAACGCTTCAAGCAACCCTGGTATATGGGCGAAACCGTGATTGTCGGTATCGGCCAGGGATATACCCTGGTCACGCCCATGCAATTGGCTTATGCGACGGCAACGCTGGCCAATAACGGCAAGGCTATCCGCCCGCATCTGGTCAACGCTATAGTCGATGCCAAAACCAATCAGGTAAAAATGCTTCCACACACGACTGCAGACCAGCTTACCCTGAACGCGGAGAATCTGGAAATCGTCAAGCTGGGCATGATGGACGTTACACGGCCCGGCGGGACAGCAGCAGCTGTAGGAGCCAATGCAGGTTATGACATTGCGGCCAAAACCGGGACGGCACAGGTAGTGGGCATCAAACAGAACGAGAAATATAACGAAAAACTGATTGCAGAACGTCACCGCGACCATGCCTGGTTTATCGCTTACGCCCCGGCCGAAGACCCCAAAATTGCTATCGCAGTGATTGTGGAAAACGGTAGCCATGGCGGTTCGACCGCTGGTCCAATTGCACGCAAAGCCATGGATTACTACCTGCTGGGCAAAGTACCTGTTGACCCTGCCGTTGACCCCAGCACAGCACCAGCGGCGGACAGCACCGTGATTAATGCGCCTGAAGTAGAGGAGGAACCTCATGATTAGACAATGGATAGGCCATTTTATCCGGCATATCGATTCCATCCTGCTGGCAACTGTGTTGATGGTGTTAGTGGTCGCACTGATGGTGCTGTATAGCGCATCAGGACAATCCTTGCTCAAGGTGAATGCGCAGCTGATTAATATTGTGGTCATGATGGTGGTGATGCTGCTGGTAGCCAATACTCAGCCACAGCACATAGAACGCATCGCCTTGCCAGCCTACCTGTTTGGGCTGACCCTGCTGATTGCTGTCGCACTGATTGGCGATATTAGTCATGGCGCACGCCGTTGGCTGAACCTGGGCATCACGAAAATACAACCTTCGGAACTCATGAAACTGGCTGTGCCTATCATGCTTGCATGGTATTTCTCCAAACGCGAGAGCATGTTACGCACCGCAGATTATGTGGTGGCAGGTGTGATTTTGTTGGTGCCGGTATTGCTGATTGCCAAACAGCCAGACCTGGGCACAGCCACCCTGGTGTTTGCGTCCGGCTTTTATGTTATTTTCCTGGCGGGACTGAGCTGGAAATTTATTTTTGGCAGCGCGATTGCCTTTGGTGCTGCCCTCCCTATCCTGTGGTCCATGCTGCATGATTACCAGCGCCGCCGCGTTGAAATCCTCATAGATCCCAGCCAGGATCCACTGGGGGCCGGTTACCATATTATTCAGGCCACGATTGCAATTGGTTCTGGCGGCATGACCGGTAAAGGCTGGCTCAATGGTACCCAATCGCAGCTAGACTTCGTCCCCGAGCGGACGACTGACTTTATTTTTGCCGTGTTTGCCGAAGAGTTTGGGCTGGTGGGTTGCAGCTTGCTACTGTTGCTGTTTACCATCATTATTGGCCGCGCCTTTATTATCGCGTCACAAGCCAAGAGTACTTTTGCCCGATTGCTGGCAGGCAGTATCGCCGCTACTTTTTTCACCTACTGTTTTGTGAATATGGGCATGGTGAGTGGCATCCTGCCCGTGGTCGGCATTCCCTTACCTCTGGTCAGCTATGGCGGTACCTCATTGCTGACATTGGGATTGAGCATGGGCTTGCTGATGAGTGTGCAGTCCCACAAGCGGCTGGTCGCCACGGATTAGCCATCTACGAACACACTCCAAGGATTTAGATGTCATCTTACGTGCAACGATTAAGTATCCTGATGCTGGCGGCCTGGCTGGTGGCTTGTAACAGCAGCATGCCGCCAAGGCAAACGCCACCATCAGTACCGCCCGCAACAAAGCCCATGCCATCAGAGCGCCCGGCAACGCCTGGCACCACGATGACGACCCCACCCAACAGTTACCCGGCGGGGGGCGGACCTAAAGTCATTAATATAGACCCTAAACCGGAAACCACCGGCAACCCCACTGACGGGATAGACCCTAACACCCCGCTAGAAACCACTGTCACCCCTAAACTGGAGCCGATTGTCAAAGGGACTACCAAGCCTTACATCGTCAACGGTGAAACGGTAACGCCCATGTCCGAGATCAATACGCCATTTACACAGACGGGCCATGCTTCCTGGTACGGTAAAAAGTTTCATGGCCGCAAAACAGCCAGCGGTGAGCCGTATGACATGTTTAAATTAACAGCTGCACACAGAACCCTCCCGATTCCATGTTATGTGCGCATCACAAACCTAAGCAATGGCAAAACCATCATGGCACGTGTCAATGACCGTGGCCCTTTTGGTCGCGACCGCATCATTGATCTTTCTTATGCCGCTGCCAAACAGCTGGATATCATCCGCCATGGCTCGGCCCAGGTACAGGTGACATTGATAGATCCATCACAGCCATTAGACACCCCCGTGACCACCGCGCAACCGAGTGCAGAAACACAAACATCTAGCAAAGAAGTTGTGCAGGTCACCCGCACTGTCACATCGGCAAAACCCGCTTCTGCACTGGAGACGAATGGAATATATGTACAGGTAGGAGCCTTTGGCCAGGAAGAGAATGCTGACCGCCTGCAACAACGTATCTTCAGCGTCTTGCCTGAAACACAATCCCTGCTCAACAAAGTGTATAATGGAAAAGTGTTCCAGATCGTGCTGGGGCCCTATCCAGATCACGCATTGGCGGCACAGGCCGCGAGCCAGATGCGTGACCAACTGCAGTTACCTGCGCTAATTTTTTCCCGGTAACTTTTTCTCGTTAAAGTATTTTTTCTCGTTAAATGATGACCATGTGGCGTTCTTTTATTGCTTTTCTACTTTCTATTCCTTTAATGACTGTGGCGGCTGAAGCCATCACTGGCAATGTGCCCACCCCAACGTTGGCTGCCAAAGCATTTGTATTACGCGACGCCAACACTGGTAGCTTGCTGGCAGCCAGCAACCCGGATATGCCGGTGGAGCCTGCCTCATTGACCAAGGTGATGACGGCTTACCTCACCTTTGAAGCAGTGAAGCAAAAGCGCCTGGCACTGACGCAAACCTTGCCGGTGAGCCAGAAAGCCTGGAAAGTCGAAGGTTCCAAGATGTTTATCGACACCACCATGACTGTCACGGTGGATGAGTTGCTGCATGGCCTGATTATCCAGTCAGGCAATGATGCTGCCATTACGCTGGCAGAAGGCATTGCCGGTAGTGAAGAGCTGTTTGCCACGCTCATGAACAAAAAGGCCATTGCCTTGGGCATGAAAAACAGCCACTTTGTCAATTCTACTGGTTTGCCCGATCCCACCCATACGACGACAGCACGTGACTTGTCCATCTTGGCCAACGCCTTGATCCGTGACTTCCCTCAGGACTATGCACGCCTGTATTCACAAAAATCTTATACCTATAACAAGATTACGCAACCTAACCGTAACCGCCTGCTGTTTCTTGACCCTACGGTGGATGGCATGAAAACCGGTCATACCGAGTCAGCGGGTTACTGCCTGATTTCCTCGGCAAAACGGAACGACTTCCGCTTGATTTCTGTGGTCCTCGGCACCACTTCAGATAATGTACGTGCAGCTGAAAGCCAGAAGCTGCTGAATTTTGGTTTCCAGTTTTACGAATCCAAGCTGATTTATGCAGCCAACAAACCCATTACCCGCCAGAAAGTCTGGAAAGGTACTGAAAGCGAAATAGATTTGACCGTGGCCAAGCCGGTATATTTAACCTTGCCACAAGGCGAGTATGACAATATGAAGGCAAATATACGCATCACCAAACCGCTGGAGGCACCGTTAACCGCACATCAAAAAGTCGGTTCTGTCGATTTCAGCCTGGGAGGCAAAGTCGTGCATAGCGTACCGTTGGTGACTGTACATGCGGTAGAAGCCAGCAATATCTTCTCGCGCATGATAGACCAGGTCCGACTGTATTTGCAGTAATCATCACCAAAGGTAGCTAACCATGACCAAGCTCGAGCCATTGCCAGATGTAGAAGAAACCTTGATTGAGTTTCCGACCAATTTCCCGATCAAGGTCATGGGCGAAACACATGATGATTTTGCAAGCGAAATCACTCGCACGATCCAGGCGCATTGGCCCGAGTTCGATACACACCTGATCGAAATCCGTGGCAGCAGCAATGGTAAATACCTGAGCCTGACCTGCCTGGTATACGTGACTTCAAAACCGCAACTAGACGATATTTATCGTAGCCTGACCTCTCACCCCATGGTCAAGGTTGTGCTTTAACCCCCCTTTGCTTTACATGCCTGCCCTGGAAATCCGCCAGCTGGGTCTGACTGATTATGCTGCGACTTTAGCTGAAATGCAGGCCTTCACCGCGCAGCGTGGCCCGGAGACGCCTGACCAGCTTTGGATCACCGAGCATCCACCCGTGTATACGCTGGGCCTTAACCGGCGCGGCGTACGCTTGCCTCAAAACAACATTCCGCTCGTGAATGTAGACCGCGGCGGCAAAATCACTTACCACGGCCCCGGCCAGCTCATTATTTATTGCCTCATTGATCTGGCACGCAGCCACTTGAATGTCAGGCAACTTGTCTCCATCTTGGAAGACAGCCTGATAGCGTTTCTGGCAGCGCATGGCATATCTGCCGAAGCCCGCGCAGACGCCCCTGGTGTTTACGTGAATGGCAAAAAAATCGCTTCGCTGGGATTACGCCTGAAAAACCAGTGCTGCTATCATGGCCTGAGCTTGAACATTGAGATGGACTTACAGCCGTTTGCCGAGATTGACCCTTGCGGTTATGCTGGCATGCAAATGACACAAACCCGGGATTTGAACATACCGCTGAACATGACTGAAATTGCAGCGGAACTCTCCCAACGATTGAAAGAGAAACTGGCGCATGTCAGATAATTCGACCCCAGAGCATCCTGCGAACGCGCGCCCGGCGAAAAAAATAGCAGGCGTCAAAGAAATTGATGCCGCCAAGACCTCGCGCATCCCGATCAAGATCGTGCCGCAACCCATGCTGCGCAAACCGGAATGGATACGCATGAAGGTGCCGGATTCGGCCCGCTTCCAGGAAATCAAACACGTGCTGCGCGACAACAACCTGCACACCGTATGTGAAGAAGCCAGTTGCCCCAATATTGGCGAATGCTTTAGCGGCGGCACGGCCACCTTCATGATTCTTGGCGATATTTGTACGCGTCGCTGCCCATTCTGCGACGTGGCGCATGGAAAACCGCTGCCGCCAGACCCAAAAGAGCCTGAAAACCTAGCCCGCACCATTGCGCAGATGAAGTTGCGTTATGTGGTCGTGACTTCGGTCGACCGTGACGACTTGCCCGACGGCGGCGCCCAGCATTTTGTCGACTGTATCCGTGCCATCCGCCAACAATCGCCCGATATCAAGATCGAAATTCTGGTGCCGGATTTTCGTGGTCGCCTGGACATTTCGCTCAAAATATTGCGTGAAGCGCCGCCGGATGTCATGAACCATAACCTGGAAACCGTGCCCCGCTTGTATAAGCAGGCGCGCCCTGGCTCGGATTACCAGCACTCTCTTGACCTGCTCAAGCAATTCAGCGAAATGTATCCGGATGTCCCCACCAAATCTGGCCTCATGCTGGGCTTGGGTGAGACCGACGAGGAAATACTGGAAGTCATGCGTGATTTGCGCGCCCATGGCGTGAGCATGCTGACATTGGGTCAATACCTGCAACCCAGCGTGCATCATTTACCGGTGTTGCGTTACGTGACCCCGGATACGTTTGCCTGGTTTAAACAGCAAGCGGATGCCATGGGCTTTGACAACGCTGCCAGCGGCCCCATGGTCCGCAGTAGCTACCATGCCGATCAACAGGCACATGCCGTCATTGAGCAAGCCTCCACTGAAAGTACGCTGGCCTGACCAGCCTGATAAAAAAGATGACAGGAGCAATCATGGTTCCCCATTTAACCACCGCACTTAACGGCCCGTTGGTCACGTTGGAAAAGCGCATCCTGCAAGCCATGCCGGATATCGAGCACTGGTTCCGTACGCAATGGCAAGAAGTCGCGGCGCCTTTTTATGCCAGTGTGGACCTGCGCAACTCTGGTTTTAAATTAGCCCCGGTAGATACCAATCTGTTCCCCGGTGGGTTTAATAACTTGAACCCGGAATTTTTGAGCTTATCCGTACAGGCCGCGCAGGTCGCGGTTGAAAAAATCTGTCCTGATGCACGCAGATTATTACTGATCCCGGAAAACCATACCCGCAACACCTATTACCTGCGTAATGTGGTCGAGCTCTGCAATATACTCAAGGCGGCAGGTATGGAAGTCCGCGTAGGCAGCCTTTCGCCTGAGATCACCGAAGTCACCAGGCTGGAAACGCATGACGGCCTGCCCTTGATCCTTGAACCTTTGGTGCGTGTAAAAAACCGCTTGCAACTCAAAGCGGCCTCATTTGAAGGCGTGGATTACCCAGCGTTTGATAGCTGCGCCATCCTGCTGAATAATGACTTGTCCGGCGGCATTCCTGACATGTTGCAAAATCTGGAGCAGACGCTGATTCCACCTTTACACGCAGGCTGGTTTACGCGCCGTAAATCACAACACTTTACGGCTTACGACAAAGTGGTGGACGGGTTTTCCAAATTGCTGGATATCGACCCCTGGTTACTAAACCCGTATTTTGATACGGCCAGCGGCATCGATTTCCACAATAGAGTGGGGGAAGATGTGCTGGCAGACAAAGTCGATGCCATCCTCAAAAAAATCCAGGCCAAATATGACGAATACGGCATCACACATCAGCCGTTTGCCATCGTCAAAGCGGATGCCGGTACTTATGGCATGGGTATCATGAGTGTGAAATCTGCCGACGAAGTACGCGACCTCAACCGCAAAACCCGCAACAAAATGTCGGTGATCAAAGAAGGTATGGAAGTGTCCGAGGTTATGATCCAGGAAGGCGTCTATACCTTTGAAACGATCAATGATGCTGTGGCCGAACCAGTGGTTTACATGATGGATCACTTTGTCGTTGGCGGTTTTTACCGCGTGCATACCAGTCGTGGCATTGATGAAAACCTCAATGCGCCTGGCATGCATTTTGTGCCATTGGCGTTTGAAAAGCCCTGCACCCTGCCCGACTGTGCCGGTGCGCCTGATGCGCCGCCAAACCGCTTTTATGCCTATGGTGTGGTTGCCCGCCTGGCACTGCTGGCCGCTGGCATGGAATTGCAGGAAAATGATCCATCAAATGCTTAAGTATTCCCGGGACGCATGATGAAACTGCTGTTTATCCTTGATCCGCTAGCGTCACTTAAAGCCTATAAAGACACCAGTCTTGCCATCATGCGCATTGCCCAAGCGCGCGGCCATGACTTGTGGGTATGTGAACAACATGACTGGCAGTTGCAGCACGAAGTGGTCACTGTTGATGCGCAGACCTTTATCTTTCATGTGGATGGCAGCTGGAAAGTCAGCGACAAAACCACGCTGGCCCCGACAGATTTTGACGCGGTGCTGATGCGCAAAGACCCGCCGTTTGATAACGAATACTTATACAGTACCTATCTGCTCGAACTGGCACAACAGCAAGGCGCACGCATCATCAACGACCCGGCGTCTATCCGCGGCTGGAATGAAAAATTGTCGGTTGCCCGGTTTCCGCAATTTGCGCCTCCCTTTATCGTCACCAGCCAGCAAGACAAGATTTTGGCGTTTCTGGCTGAGCACGGTGATATTATCGTTAAACCTCTGGATGGCATGGGCGGCAGTGGTATTTTCCGCTTACGCAAAGAGGATCCCAATATTTATGCCATCCTCGAAACACTGACGCAGTTTCAAACACAAACCATCATGGTCCAGCGTTATATTCCGGATATCGTCAAAGGCGACAAACGAATCTTAGTCATCAACGGTGAACCTTTGCCTTATGCGCTTGCGCGTATCCCTAAAACAGGCGAAACCCGTGGCAACCTCGCGGCGGGTGGCAAAGGCGTGGCACAACCATTGAGCGCACGTGACAAAGAGATTGCCCTTACTGTCGGCAAAGTATTGAAACAGCACGGCCTGTTTTTAGTTGGGCTGGACGTGATTGGTGACTACCTGACTGAAGTCAACGTAACCAGTCCGACTGGGATGGTGGAGATTGCGGCGCAATCGAAAGACTGGAATCTCGCATGTGATCCTGCTGCCATAATGATTGAAGCATTAGAGGTAGATATAAAACTTAAGTTTTAACTAGAAACTACCACCACTTCCCGAAAAATAAACTTGAGACTTATAAGCCTCCATCAATTTTAACTGTGGGAAAAAGCGTTCTGCGAGTTTTATAAAGCGTTGTAAAAGCCAACCAATTTCGGAATCCGCAGTAGTTGCAGCAAGAAGCAATTCTGGTTGATAGCGTACTATGCTACCAAGGATAAATATTGCGACATAATAATATGAAGCTCTCGTCAAACGTGACGTATGTTTACTTTTGCGAAACCCATACCATGTTGCGTGGTTTTGCAATGTTAATCCTGGAAAAAGTACACTTTCCAAGAGTTTTGCAATTGCAGAATAATCATTTGGACGATGTTCCTCCTTGATTAAGAGCACATTAGTTTCTTCTGCAGTACATATTTGAGCCAACTCAGGAAAATCTTTCTGCCAGTCTGTTGCAAATTCATTTGGATAATTTAATAGGTGTAATTGAATCGGGCCATTGACTATTGCTCTTACTGAAATAGCTTGTACGTGTCCTCTAGTAACATCAAACAATTGATAGTCGTATGCCATCTCAATAATGAAACCAAGTGCATCAGAGAGAGAAATTTGTGACTCATTTGTCCAAGAGATCCCCTGTGCATCTAAATAATCTGTAAATGTGCCTTTTGTCAGTTGTACACAAGAACTTAGCAACTCTTCTCCTGCTAAAAACTTTAGCCCATGCGCTGACTTTGGAATGACTTCAGGCCCTAATGCCATCATGGCACGAGTTAGATTTAGAAAAGAGTAATATAGTGGTAGCGGTGCTGTGAGTAGACTACCGCTTTTGGCGGCAGATCGAAATTCAAGCGCTTGTCTAACTCTAACCTTAGCGTAAGCTATATGCTCGTCCCACGAAATATTTTTTTTCTCAGGTTCAAAATTTCTAGCGATAAAAGAAGTTCCAAATCGACCTATGTGATTCCAAACTTCCTCTAACGGCTCCTCAGAAGTCAGAAGGTATTTCTCATCTTGAAAGGAACCTATGTGATGTATTTTTAAGGGTGTCATCCAAGCGATCTCATATTCATCAATGATTAAAATTTAACCTAGTTAAGAAGGGTTTACCAGTATTTGATTTTTGCGGTTTAAGACTTAAATATCAAAAATGCGATTTAAATCATTCACAAGGGAGTAGTATTTCATGCGTGTGTTGGTGCTGGGTTCGGGTGTCATTGGGGTCACGAGTGCTTATTACCTGGCATTAAAAGGCTTTTCTGTCACCGTCATTGATCGCCAGCCTGGCGTCGGCCTTGAAACCAGTTTCGCCAATGCGGGCCAGATTTCGCCCGGATATTCGGCACCATGGGCCGGGCCCGATGTTCCGCTCAAAGCCCTCAAATGGCTGTTTCAACACCATGCACCGCTGTCTATACAGCCTGATTTCAGCCTGTGGCAATTGCAGTGGATCGCACAATTTTTGCGTAACTGCTCCTTAGAACGTTACACCCTCAATAAATCCCGCATGGTACGCCTGGCCGAATATAGCCGTGACTGCCTGCGTGAACTACGCGCTAGCACGGGTATTCAGTACGAACAGCGCAGCCGCGGCACATTGCAAGTGTTTCGTACCCAGAAGCAGCTGGATGCCGAAATCAAGGATATCGCTGTCCTTAGTCGTATGGGCGTACCTTTCCAGCATATAGACCCCGACGGTTGCGCGCGCATAGAACCAGCCCTGGCCTCCGTTAAAGAGCAATTACTGGGTGGGTTGCACTTGCCTGATGATGAAACCGGTGACTGCCAGCTTTTTACGACGCGGCTGGCAGCAGAAGCAAAAAAACTCGGCGTGCAATTCATGCAAAATACCACTATCCGGCAACTGCTTATACAACAGAACCGGCTACTTGGGATTGAAGTTCAAACCGCGCATGAAAATATCGAAACCCTGGCTGCTGATCATTATGTGGTTGCATTGGGCAGTTATTCCCGCCAGCTGATGCAGGCACTGGGATTAAGCTTGCCCGTTTATCCTGTCAAAGGCTACTCGCTCACCGTGCCCATCATCAATAGCGATGCCGCCCCTGTCTCTACAGTCATGGATGAAACCTATAAAGTCGCCATCACCCGCTTTGACCAGCGCATCCGCGTTGGTGGCATGGCAGAACTGGCGGGCTTTGATTTAAGCCTTAATCCTCGTCGTCGTAAAACACTGGAAATGGTATTCAATGGAGTATTCCCCAATGCGGGCGATGTCTCGCAAGCCCAATTCTGGACTGGCCTGCGTCCGATGACGCCAGATGGTACGCCTATTATCGGGCAAGCAATTGCGAGATGGCCAAACGTATGGCTCAATACCGGGCATGGTACCTTGGGTTGGACCATGGCATGTGGCTCCGGCCAAGTATTGGCTGATTTGATGGCGCAGGATAAACCAGCCATCGAGACTCACGACCTGCAATTTTCCCGCTTTGTTTAAGCGCATTGATTCAAACAACGGTGCCATGCTCGTCATATTTCTCTATTGAGTAAACTTACTCAGCAGAGAAATCAGCAGTTCTATTACATCAACACAAACTCTCTGGGTGTCGGCAATGGCGGAACTTCCTTTTCACCCAATGCTTCTCTGAGGTCGATTTCAATCACATCCGTCAGTGCATTGATTGGCAGGGCATTGGCACCCAGTGAAAAAGGTTCTTCCAGCTCGTTGCCCAGGGCGTCCAGACCAAACAAGGTATACGCGGCCAGTGCTGTGATAAACGGTGTGGCCCAGCCGAGCGTGTTGGCAAAGCAGAATGGCAGCAGAAAGCAGAAGGTATATGCCGTTCTATGTAGCAGCAATGTGTAGCCAAACGGGATCGGCGTATTCTGGATACGCTCGCAGGATGCTTGTGCTTGTGCCAGTTTTTGTAGCTGTTCATCCAGCATTTGAAACTGGATGACATCGATTTTCGCTTCACGAAACGCATTGACAAGCAGCGCCTGCATAGCACGCAAAATCATTTCCGGCGGGTTACGGCTAGCATTCACAGCCTGCAACAGCTTTTCTGGCAACATCGCTTCAAGGACATGTCGAGAACTGGCAGGCCGCAATTGCATCAGTAAAGCATGTGCGTAGGCAATGCAATATTGGAGCAGACTTTTGCGGACGGGGCTGGCCTCGCCTTGTTGAGCGTCGAGCACCACACTCAAGCGGCTTAAATTTCTGCAAGTAAGCACAAACTCACCCCAAATTTTCCTCGCCTCCCACCAGCGTTCGTAACAGGCATTGTTGCGAAAGGCGAGGAAGATAGACAAGGTAATGCCCAATAACGCAAAGGGTCCGCCATCAAATTTGGGCAACCAGTCTGGCCTAAAGGTATATATGGAAACTACGGCGGCAGACAATATCGCCACAAAGGCCAGCAAAGGCATGATCCTGAGGACGATAGATCCTTTGATGATAAAAAACAATTCAAACAGATTTGGTCTGGGCCTGACGATCAAGGAATTCTCCTCCCTGGCGAACTATAGTGACAATGATATACTCGATAGTTTGTAGTCTATCTGCCAGTCGTTTGTATGCATGTCAGAAAAAGACGTGTGAAAAGGCTGGTTTAGCTTTATTTACGCAGCATATGGAAGAAACATCATGTTGAAGTGGAAAGATATTCTCAAACTGAGCCGCGATGGCAACCTTGAACCGGATCACAAGGTACAAAAATCTGTACGCGCCTGGCGGGAAATCCTGGATGACGAAGTGTTCGCGGTCACGCGCCTTAGCGCAACCGAGCGTCCGTTTTCTTCGGAAATGTGTGGTGCATTTACGCCAGGCCGCTATGCCTGTGTTTGTTGTGATCAGGTATTATTCGATTCTGGGCAAAAGTTTGAATCTTCTTCTGGCTGGCCGTCTTTTGATCAACCGCTGACACCTAATGCGATTTCTTATTTTTCCGATGAAAGTCATGGCATGCAGCGCATAGAAGTAAAATGCAACGTTTGCGATGCGCATTTGGGCCACGTGTTTCCGGATGGCAAAACTGAGAGCGGCTTGCGTTATTGTATTAATGGCAAGGCGATTGAATTTCTGGCCAATTAGGGCGTAAAAAGCGCGGACTGTGATGACACAGCCGCGCTAGGCTCAGTTTTTAATGCGCTAGTTTTTTAGTGAGCGAGTCTTCTACCAAAGCTGACTGCATAAGCCGTTGGTCTTGCCAGCAAGATGGGGTCCTTGCTCGGCGCAATGCCGTCGGTCAGTTGCAGCGGGTTAAACATGATAGGCTTTTCTGCAGCCTTGCTATCCGCCACCGCTTTATTCAAGGTAAGCGTTCCCAGCTCTACAGTTTTACGGCTGTCTGGCCAAACCACAGTCGCGTTATTCACTTCATCCCCGCTGTCTGCCAACTGTAATACCAGTTTGTATTGCACGCCCTGCCCTTTTACACGTTCAACAATATCATTCATCAGGTAATCCGGCGCCGCTTTTTCTGTGGCTTCCTTGCTTAAATACTGTGCACCAGCCACTGGGATAATCTGGTAACGCCCGAATATGTTTTTACCCGAAGAATTGGTAAACTCAAACGCATTGACACCAAAGAATGGCTGTGTGGCCAGGCTCACTGGTGCAGGTTTTGGCGTAGTCACAAATTTAAGCGCAGCCGGGTGCGAACCCAAAAACTGCTCTACCGGGCTAGGCTTGGCCGTACTGCCTTGAGAATCACGCACAGCATTTAACAAGCCCAGGAAATCTTCAGGCGTTGCAGCTGGAAACCCATTGACTGAAATACTCACGATATCTGTGGACGTGCCGTCGGGTAACTGAAAGCGGATGGCGATGCCTTTGGGGAATGCATTGCCATCGGCGTCTGGAATATTTGGTACGCCGGTAGCATCAGAAAAGCGTACCAGCACCGGCGTCGCTTTTTGAAAATGGGCAGCCTTGCTAATCCCTGCTGCCTGGGCGGTCGGCGTAAATGACCCTTCTACCATCACACCTTTGGCATGATTGGCACGGAAGCCGGCATGTGGCCCACCTGACAGCGTGGTTAATGTATCCACCAGTTGCTCGGTGACCGGCTTGTCATCCGCCAGCACGGGCTGAGTGGCGGTAAGTGCTGTGGCAAATAATACGCTGGCTATTACTTTTGTTTTCATGTTATTCCCTTTCACGGTTAAAAGTATTCCCTGGTTGATAATGCAAAATTAAATCGTACACTACTTAAATGTCAAAAAAATGAAACCCCTATTTTTTGAGCCGGGGCTAGGCCACATGCTGAATCAAATGATTACGCAAATCATTGAGGCGCTCACGCAAGGCTGAAAGCTCTTCCAGCGAACAGCCCATGGCGCAAAACATTTCATCCATAATGCCAGCCGCCTGCTGGCGCAGCTGTCGCCCTTCGTCTGTCAGGCAAATAATCACTTGCCGCTCATCCTGACTGGAACGCACCCGCTGCACAAACCCTGCTGACTCCAGACGTTTTAATAATGGCGTCAAGGTGGCAGAATCCAGAAACAGCTGCTCACCAATCTCACTGACTGTGCGCTGATCACCTTCCCACAACACCAGCATGACCAGATACTGTGAATAAGTGAGATCCAGTTTTTTTAACAATGGCCGATAAACCTTGTTAATGGCAAGCGAAAGTGAATAGACAGAAAAGCACAACTGCTCTTGCAATACGGGTGTTTTGCTGTTCTTAAACTCACTCATGGCCTCATTATAAATAGCACGCTATTTAATAGCAACAAATTTATAAATTATTTTCGAAAAAACTCGATCACATAATGCACAATGAAGTTTGCTCTTTGATGCATGCGTATTTGGCTCATGTTCATTCTCCTTTTGAATATGTAGCCATCATAAATCTGCTGACTCAGCAAATAAAGTTGAATGTTTTTATCATCTCCATCAATGAAATTAATTGATTCACCAAAACAAAAAACCTCACGCTATGGTGAGGCTTTAGCGACGCGTGCTATATATGATTAGATATTGTCGAGCTTGAAAGGATCGGATGGCTGCGGGTCAGCCTCCAGCGGATTGATCGCAAAAGACAAATCATCACCGATATCGATCTCAATTTCGTTCTGGCCTTCCCAGCGCTGCAGCCAGATAGAGAAATCTTTTTCTGGCATGGGTTTACCAATAAAATAACCCTGGCCCTCGTTACATCCTAACCTGGCTAACTGGTTCAGCACGTACTCATTTTCTATCCCCTCGGCCACCACCATCAAACCGAGGTTATGTGCCAGGTCTATGGTGGATTTTACGATGCTGGCATCGCCACTATTCTTGTCCATAAACATGACGAATGAGCGGTCAATTTTAAGCTCTTGTACTGGCAACTGGCGCAAATAGGCCAGCGATGAATAACCGGTACCAAAATCGTCAATGGCCAGGTGTAATCCCATGGCCGCCAGTTTTTTCACGACCAGTTCAGCGCGTTCAGGGTCCTGCATCAGGCTACCCTCGGTGATTTCGAGTTTGAGCGCTTTTGGTTCCAGTCCATGGGATGATAACAAGTGTGTAATCTGCGCCGGTAATTCCATATTATTCAGATCACGCGTAGACAGATTCACCGCTAGCGAAAGTCGCAGGCCCTGCTTTTGGAAGTCAGCCAATACCTGGCAGGCGCGCAATAACATCCAGTTGGTAATATCGCTGATTACCCCCGTTTGTTCTGCGAACGGGATAAACTGGTCGGGGAAAATCATGCCTTTTTCCGGATGTACCCAGCGGATAAGCGCCTCCCCGCCCACCGCCCGACGCGTGGTGATATCAATCTTGGGCTGGATATATAACAGTAGCTGGTCATGTTGTATGGCCTGCTTCAAATCCGAAATCAGGGTCAGGGTTTCCGACTGGTCAATTTCCAGTGCGGTGTTGTAGACGATCCACGGTGACTTCTTGGCACGGGATTCCTGCAAAGCCGTTTCTGCATGATTGAGCAACGCCTCTTCATCCATGCCATGATCGGGGTACAAAGCAATGCCGATGCCTGTGCGGACATCAATCGCCTGCCCCTGGACGCTGACCGGTTGTTCAAATACCTGCTGGATTTTGTCTGCATAGCGCGTGGCTTTGGCCTGGTCAGTCTGCTGCAACAGGACGGCAAATTCGTCGGCATCTAGCCGTGCCACCATATCCTTTTCGCTGAGGACATGTTGCTTCAATACCTGCCCGACATGGCGCAGCAAGTCATCGCCAAAATCTCGGCCCAGTGTCTGGTTAATCGGTTTGAACCGATGAATATTGATGACGATGACACTCAACTTTTGCTGGCTATCGGCATGTGTGGAAATTGCCTGGTGAACACCCTGGTTAAACGCCAGCCGGTTATACAGGCCGGTGAGCTCATCATTAAATGCCAGGCGCTGGATACGTAACGAGCGTTGCAAAACAGCCTCGCGCATGCCGTTCATGGCCTTCGCCAGATAACCGACTTCGTCCGTGCTGCTGACCTGAATTTCGGTTTCATAATCGCCCATGGCAATTTTATCGGCATCCTTGACCAATTCGGCAATCGGTTCAGTGGTCTTGCGTGACACATACCAGATCAATACCGCAAAAATGCCCACCCCAATCAAAGTGAGTACTAACATCACCTTAAACAAGATATTCAGATCCTGGGTAAAAGGTGCCACCGACCCTTGCAAGACAACCAATAGCGCTTCATCGGGCGTTTCATGCAGCGCCCTTATTTTCAGATGATAGGTTTCATCGTTCAAATCGACGCTGTGCAAGGTGAGACGTTGACGATAAAGGTCGGCCACCGTTTTCAGCAGCAAATTTGACAAGGCTTTGTCTGCGGTGCTACTCACCAATTGCCAATTCTTGACATTCGTTTTTTGCACAAAGGTTACATCCAGGTGCGTGAGTTGCTTGATCTGGCTGGCAAGCTGGCTATCGACAGCAAAACCCATCACAATCCAGCCTATGGTTTCTGGCGCTTTCACAGGTACCGTGATCAGCTGATAAGGCTTGTCATCCACAATATCAAATTGGAGTGTCCCTGCATTTGATTGAATAATCGCCTGCCTGGCATCAAGGGACTTCAGTATGGCTTTAGCATCCGAGGTCCCCACAACCAGGTTTTCATCATTGCTGATGTAAAACGCGATTTGCGCACGTATGCGGCCCTGATAACTTTCGAGTGCCGACTCTATGGTTTCGGCATCATTGGTGGCCACCGCCTCCCGGAAAGCAAAATCTGCCGCCAGTACCTGGGTGGCCTGTTTCAGACTTTGTGTATTGTGTTGTAGCAAGCTCACAAACACGCGCTGGCCGACATCAATCTGATCTTCGGCCAGTGTATTTGCATGTTTGACCAGGGCATATTTAAGTGGAATAAGCCCTGCCAATTGAATAGCCACGACCACCGTCAGAAAAGTGAAAGCGATGCGCGAGCGAATATGTTTGAACTTGATCATGCAGTGTAATTGTTATGGGATGGGGATCTTGACCTCGGTCACCCCTTCTATGGTTATCTTTTGTTCTGCGGCTGGTTTGTTCTGGCCTGGCAACCAGGCCTGGTAAGTGTACTGCCCGTCATTTAACTTGAGGATAGCCTTGCCTTTGTCATCCGTTTTGGCAAAAAATGGCGTATCCACAACATAGATATACCCTACCATAGAATCGTGAATGTTGCATCCCAAGGTCACCACACCGGCCTGATCAAACGGCACCGGATTGGTCGGCACACCAGAATAGAGTTTCAATTCAAACTTTTTGGCGGGTGAAAATGAATAGACATGATGCCGGACTGAATCTTCATTCGGGAAATTGATGCTGGTCCCAGTCTGCACTACTGTGACCTTCGGGTTAAACATTTTGTTTTTTTGAATGATTTTCCCGGCTGCATTCGGATTCACCGCCGGGGTTTTACTGTCATAAAAAGCAACCACCGCATCGGTGACAGGTTTGCCACCCGCATCCGTCACCATCACGGTGACATCGGCGGCCATGATGCCATGGCTTGTGAGCGCCAATAACAGGGCGACCAAACACCGTCGTTGAAGAGTTGTCCATGCCATCGAAATTCCTTTACCAACGATTAATCCGTCACAATATCTCGCTTCATGGGCGCTAATATTTTTAACAATTCGTTTTTCTCTCTGGTGCCTACCCCATTCACATCCAGCCGTTCACGCAATACATCAACCATCAACTCAAACTCAGCGGTGGTGATATGCAAGTCCGCATGTGATTTATGCATGGTTTCGCCTTCGTAAACACAATCACCACCGGTTTTCACACACAGGAAATTGGTCAGGCTTTCTTTCAGGGTCTTCATTTTGACCCCTTCAAACGAACGGCTGGTTTTGGGGTCCTTGCTGACAATATCCAGTGTCTGGTTAGAGATCCTGGTCAGCATGGGCAAACCACCGATACGCTGGTACAAACTGGCTTCCGGCTTAGGCTGCATCATGCATCCCAGGCAAAATAGCGGGATAACCATCATGGTATTAAAACGCATTACATACTCCATTTTTGGGGTCGACTATCACATATTACGATATTGGCTATTTATATAACCATCAATGAAACTGGTTATTTACCCTCTGCTTACACAATTGTTCTTATCGCGCAAATGAAATAATACGATAACAAACTTGGAGCAGAATACTGATGCACTCACTCACATCCCTTTTTCCCCGTGTCATGGCCACATTGACCATGCTTACCACACCTATGTTGGCACACGCTGGTGACAGGCTGTTAGCCACGGGCGGCGTCACGCAAATTGAAGGCTCGGCAGGCGGCGGCTTAATGCCTTGGGCAGTCATCAGCGGGTACGGCACTGATAAACAAATTGGCGGTTCGCTGTTTTATACGCATGCAGAAACCAGAGGCGACTTTAAACTCAACACGACGGGTGTTGCTCTAGGGTTATTCAACCGCGTGGAAGTTAGCGCCAGCCAGGCACGCTTTGGCTTGGGCGACACCGTCCCTGGCGAACATATCCGCCTGAATACATTAGGTGTGAAGTTACGTGTATTGGGGGATGCGATCTACGAACAGGACAGTTGGCTGCCACAAGTCTCCATCGGTGCACAATATAAATATAACGAAGACTTCGATTTTGTGCCTAAGGCACTGGGTGCCAAAGACCGTAGTGGCGTCGACTATTATGTGGCTACCAGCAAGCTGTTTTTAGGGGCGATCAATGGCTATAACCTGTTGTTGAATGCTAACTTGCATGCCACCAAGGCCAACCAGTTTGGGCTGTTGGGATTTGGGGGGGACAAGCGTGACAGCTACCGTGTATATCCGGCGGTATCTGCTGCCGTCATGCTGTCTGACAATTGGCTGGTGGGTAGTGAGTTACGCTACAAACCGGATAACTTGTCCGTGTACGAAGAAAATAATGCTCACGATATTTTCATGACCTGGTTTCCACACCGCAATGTCTCGGTGACCGGCGCTTATATCGACCTTGGCAGAATTGCTAACAAGGATAACCAGACAGGCTGGTATTTGTCAGGGCAGATCAATTACTGATCAGGCCAGACGACGAGCTGAGTCCACAAGAGGCTTGTAATGCTTTGTCCAGTTGCTTGAATTCTCCACCATTGCCGGTGGCAAATGCATACGGGTTAGTCAACAGGTAGCGGTTATATTTGACCTGGCGGGCGGAGTATTTCTCTGCCAGTCCCTGGCTGTAACATGCACATGCTTTTTTACTATCATCAGCCCGGAATTGTTGCTGGCAACTGGTTTGGACCGACTCTAATTCTGCCTGGGCCCATGGCAACTGCGCTTCTTGTCGACTGTTGGTTCTTGCCTGCGTCAACATGGCATACATCAGTTCAACACTGGCCCGTAACTTTCCTAAAGGCGCAGTTTGCAAAACCTCCGGGTGCAGCGGCTGCAATGTCGCCTGATCCACGGTAAACTCTGCCTCCACATTGGTTTGCTCGGGAATCTGGTAGCCTTGCGCCGCCAGCATGATCTGTTTAGCCGGTTCAGCCTGCAACAAAGCCCGTGCTTCGGCGATATCCCTTTCAGGCAAGGTCAATTGCCAGCGCACCTGGCAAGTATCAGAGGCTTTAGCAGTCATGTGGCCTTGAATCAGCTGATCAGACACGGCATCGGCAAATGCCGGTGGGATACGCTGTAGCAGATATTGCATTTCCTTGTCTGCCAGTGCTTGTAAAGAGGGTTGATCCAGGCATGCCCACAACGGTGAGCAAGCAAGGAATAAGATGCCGCCGAGGTAGGTATTTAGCCCAAACATGCATGAGGATGTCTTCATAGTCGCCCGCGAAATAATAATCCTGCCTTTTGAGCAACGCCTGACAAAAAAGTTTTCTGCTGAAGCCAGGTCATCACTGACAAATGAACCCGGCAAATAAAACAGACAAATGAAAACGGGCGCCTGGGCGCCCGTTCATGTCATTAAGAACAAATTATTTGTTCATAACGTACATAGTTACTTCGAAGCCGAAACGCATTTCGGTAGCAGCTGGTTTAGTCCACATAGTCATTTCTCCTTTTTCCTTAGATTCGTTTTAGCGGTTGCTATCAACGTGTATCTATATTAAAACTGCCCGGCTTACTTGTCGTGATTAAACTGCGCAACTTGCATTCATGATTTTCATGAGTGTGGCCTGATGCATGCTTTAACCAAAGCGACTTTTGATATGGCGCAAAAGATTACGCATGGCTTTGCGGCCTATCGTACGCTTCAGCCACACCTTCAAGTCATACAGATAAAACGGCCACAGGAATTGCCAGCCTAAGCGGCGACCAGTCATCCCGAGATATATCTGCAAGAATTGCTTGCGGCCATCCCAATGCAGTTTATGCAGCGCCCGCGTTAGATCAGCCAGGCGCTTGTTAATCAGGGTAGCAGTCGCTGTCGCTTGCAGACGTGCAGTATCGATCAGCACAAAGTGCAGATTGTCTCCTTGATGCTGCACCAGAATATTCCCACCAGAAAAATCACGGAAATAAATCCCTGAGTTATGCATATGCAAACAGAAACGGGCAAACGCATGGTACAAGGTGTCCGCCGCAATGCCTTCAAATTCGCTTGCACCTTGTTTAAACGCCAAAAAGGCTTTTGAAATAGCAAACTCATGCGGCACATAAGCCGAGATATAAAAATTGCCGCGCAAGGTAGTATCGTTGGCATGCTCAAAATATGCCAGCGGCATGGCAGTTCCCACGCCACGGCGCAGCAATTCCATGGCCCCATTCCAGCTGCGTTTGGCCTTGCTCGGCTTATGCCTGTCGAGCCAGGTTTTATGCCAGTACATGCGTACTGGCTTTTTGACGGTGATTTGTTGAGTCTCGTCACGTGGATCCGGTAATGGCCAGATCGCATTACGCGCATGGCGCAAAGCCTCTGACTTGGTTGGGGGTAACAGGGTCTCCGGGTGCCAGGCTTGCCACATCTGCTGCGCTTGCGCGGCACTCTCTGCCAGGATCATGCCGCGCCAGTCCCCTTCTTCTATAGGGAAATACTGCTGTCCTGCAATGTGTGCATGAATGATGGTTCCGCTTAACTTTGGCCGTGTTGTACGCAAGACGATCTGTTCAGGCTGTTGCCATACCAGGTAAAGGGGTGACTCAGTCAGCATCTGCACATCTTGTACAGGTTCGCCATCGCGGTTGAATAGATGCGCCTGTTGCAAACTGTGTGGCGAATAAACCTGGTCTAGCAAGCTGCATTGGCCATTGATGGTCCAGGCAATATGCACCGCTTGGCCCCGCTGTTGCAAATGATGAATTTCCAGGCCATTGCCCGTACTCACTGGCGCCAAATATCGTGCCCCATTCAGCCAGTGACTCACCGTTTTAAAAGCTGAAAAACTGGGGTTTCTCTGATAGTTGGCACATTCACCATCCGCAGACTTGTAATAGGCCACCCTTTCCAATGCCGGATACTCACTATCCTTGAGGCCATCATCAATCAGGCCTTCACGTTGGCAGATAAATGCGCCCCAGTTAGCATGGCGCAATGCACCTGAAGCCGCCAGCAAAGTGAAATAACGCCCCACATAATCCGCCTGCTTTTGCGCACCGTCGGGTAAACAACGTTTAATCCGGTAAATAGCCCAAAATGCGACAGGAGACACCAGCGCAGGTACGCCCATATCGTCACCTATTTTTTGTAGCAGCTTGGCTTTTTTAATCAGGTTGAACTTGAGGATACGTGTCCATTTGTACTTGAAAATGCGGAAATCGGATAACTCTGGCTCAATCACCCGCTCTACAAACAGATTATTACTATGCATATCCGGTAAACGGCGCTCATTACCCAATGTATTCAGCAGGCTGATGTTATAAAGCGGCTCAAAATCCTGGATATTCGGTCCGACCACAACGATCTGGTATTGCCTGGCGAGATCATACGCAATCTGCCAGGCAGCCATAAAGCCTGGCATATCATACCCGGCCCACTTTTTACGGTTAACGGTATTGCCAATTTCAAGCGCGGCAATCTTGCCCGCATACGCCTGGCATAGCTCTTCAATAAATTGCTTCCACTCCGCCTGCGCCTGGCTGCTGCGCATGTTCTTAGCCGCTTCATAAGGCTGCACGGCATGCAGCGTCACCGAAAACCCGGCTGAGAGCAAATTGCATAAAAAACGTTCCTGGAAAGGTCTTGCCTCGTCATTGCTGATATCCAGACGTACACGCTTGACCTCGAGGGTCTGTAGTTGCTCCAACACGTAATGATCGGTCGCCGGATCTGAATTGCTGGCCACGCACAGGCCGGTAAAGTCTTCAGGAATCACATGATTAAGCGCTGGCAAATGACTGTTTTTGAGCCACAGTCGACCAGACAGTATATATTTCAGGCCATCTAACATGACCTGACGCGTGAGCATGGAGGGTTGTTTCTTCTTCAAAACCACCCCTACTCCGGCAAGCGGTAACGCTGCTCTTTGTACAACAGCGCCGGTAACAGGCTGTTTGCCAGGGCACGTTCAGCCAGGGCGGCACCATCGGCTGGTGCAGCTGTATTTTGTAACTTCTTGCTGGCAAGGTCGTAATGGCCAAAAGCCGGAGGCTTGCCTTCACGTAATACCACCACTTCATTGTCAGCGGCATCGCGCCCAAGCTGCTGCATCCAGCCGAAGTTATAGTTGTACTGCATCATGGCGCGGCCACGATAGTCATCACTCACGTTAGACAAATCATGTCCGGTCATCGGGTGCTGTGTTTCTATGCCCATTAATGACAATACCGTCACCGGCAGGTCGATCTGGCTGGCAATCGCATCCACCGTTTTGGGCTGTACCGCACCACCCAGAATGAGCGCCGGAATATGGAAATGCTCAATGGGCACCAGGGAATCACCACGGACACGGATATCATGATCAGCCACGATTAAAAAGACCGTGTCATTCCAGTAAGGACTCGCCTTGGCTTTTTTGATAAATTCACCGATTGCATAGTCGGCATATTTCACCGCATTGTTGTCAGTCGCCTTGGGTTGTTCATAGAGCTCGATACGCCCATCGGGGAACTCAAACGGCGCATGATTAGACGAGCTGAACGCCAAGGTAAAAAATGGCTTGCCGCTCGCATGGTGCGCCATGAGCTGGTCATGGGTTTTATTGAGCAAGTCCTCATCAGAGGCGCCCCAGCTGGCGACAAAAACCGGGTTCTTGAAGTCTGGCTGGTCTGTAATCTGCTGGAAACCGTTGCCCATGAAAAAGCTGCGCATATTGTCAAAATGGGATTCACCGCCATAAATAAACTCGGTTAAATAGCCACGTTTGGACAACAATGCCGCCAGCGTAAAGAAGTTTTTCTGGCTTAAATCCAGCTTGACCGTACTGTCGGCAGGGGTAGGCTGGAACCCGGTCACCACGGCCTCAATGCCACGCACAGAGCGCGTCCCCGTGGCATACAAATGGGTAAACCAGATGCCTTCGTCTTTGAGTTTTTCAAGATTCGGCGTCACTGGTTTTCCGCCCAGTGACTCGACAAATCCTGCGCCCAGACTTTCTTGCAGCAGGATCACCAGATTCAGTGGTTTATCACGTTTAACGGACGGCACCAGTGTGGTCAGGGTGGGAATATCACCCTCATGGGCACCGGTTAAGGCAAAAATTTTCTCGCGTGGCAGCTTGCCATAAATCGCGCTGGACTTCGCTTCATGCTGCAAGCTGTAAGCGGCGTAGAACACCGAATAAGCGGAATTCAGGATCAAGCTGTTGACCATGCTGTCTTGAGTAATGGCAAACAAGGCGGGATTGGCAGGGCGATGTGTAAGCGTGGAGCGGATGCCAAATACCGTCAACACCAGAATCAGCGGCCATATCAGCCACACGGCCGGGCTCGCCCATTTCGCCTCTGCATGCCGCCAGGGCTTAAGTAGTTTAGCCACCAGTACAAATGCAATCACGGTCATCAGCAGGCCAAACAACAGCTCCAGCTTGAAGCCTTGCCACAACATGCCAAACACCTCATGCGGATACTTGAGGTATTCGACAAAAATGCGGTTGGGCCGCACATCATATTCAAGAATAAATCCAGGGGTAGCCGCTTCGAGGAACACCAGCAACACCAGTGAAAGCAATACCCACCAGAAGGTGAAACTGCGCCAGATATTGAAAAACTTGCGTGTTGCGAGAATTGGGGACAGCAAGACAGGGATAAGTGCCAGCAACCCCAGCTGGATCACATCTACACGTATACCTTGCAGCAAAATCTGACTCAACTCGCCTGTGGCCAGTACGCGCTCCCATTTCCATACCACCAACCCCAGGCGTGTCAGTGACAGAAAGACGAGACCACTGATGAACATCACGATCAGCGGTGCATAAGGCCCAAACCAGTGGGCTAAACGCCACAATTTAGAAGTAGAACGCGGCTTGCCGAAGTAACTTGATTGCATGTTTGCTTAATCAGATGGAGTCAAGCCTCACATTATAACGGTTATTGCAGATTGTGATTGCAAAGCACGCTGTCACCATGCGCTTCTAGTTAAGGCGCTTTCTTGCGCAAATCAAGATAGACAGATGATAACAAACCAACCGGGATCACAAAGCCGACCAGTAAGGGCACTATATCGATCAGCATATCCGCAATACCCGTCTGGCTGGTGAACAAACTCCAGGCTTTTGCCACTAAAGGCAGGACCGTGAATAACAAGGTGGGAATAAGAAACCAGATCGTACTCGTGGCACCACGTTTGGCCAGGCGGGCGCAAACGTAAGAAACCACAGCCACAATCACAGCGGCCCCTGCCCCCCATACGGCACCTGCAATAAGTGTGATCCAGGTACCTACCTGATACAGAAGCAAGCAGATAATGGCAGCCAAAATCATTTTCCGGTGGATGGCAAGTGACATAGGAACGCTCTTTTTATCAGGAATACATCAGACTACTTTTGATCCTAAAGGTGCTGGATGAGACATGGCAGATGTTTAAAATCACATCTTGTGGATATCAGCTGAGTCTCATCAGCATAAAACGGGACTGCAAAAGCAATCCCTAAGATCGAACAAAACGTAAACATGCTTAAACCATTAATGGGTCGTCGCTGGTGGCGCCGCTTCGTATTCCGTTGGCTGCACAGGATTGCCTTGAGTGGTCCCGGCTTTTTCATCTTTGTTTCTCAGTACTTTGTTTTTCTGTTTTTTAAATGGCCGATCCGCGGAGTCCATCTCAATCCGCTGGCGTTGGTTTTTGACCTGCGGGCTGTTCTCATTACCAAGGTTACTAGCATCATGAGGAACACCATCCTGGCTCCCGCTAATGGGCCCCTTGTCTGTACGACTTTGCTGCCTATCCACTTGAGGACTTTTAGAAGTGCCTAACGTTGCCGCGTCATCTTTGCTTTCAGCCGCAGAGATAGTCGTGGTCGAAACAATAAAAACCAATATTGTCATCAGTAGTTTATTCATGGTTGCATCCTTAAATAAAAACAAAGTATGTTGATTTATTTAATAATGCCTATGAAAATCACCCTATCAGAACTGCGCTGATTTTTATGTAGGAAGCGACTGCCAGGCCACTGTCTCGCATTCGCCGACCATTCCCAAAACGCTCAGCGGGCTTGCGGCAATTCAATTCATCACTGACCAATTGAGTAACGATTGTAAATCCTGGTAGATGGGCATCTCAGGGTTCACATCCAGTATTCCTCTATCGATCAGCATGACTGCGCGCTGGCAACCATCCTTTTTATTTCCGCGGCCTATCCAGTCGACAATCGTGCCTTCCGCTTCTTTGCGCACGATGGTTGAATATTCTTTGAGCACGGCATCCCTGGCAACATTGCCCCCAGATGCAAACGCAGCCTCCATTTTCTTTGCCACGTATTTGGTCGAAGCATCGTAGTATTTCGCATTGCGCTCCTGCCAGATATGCACATACTCTCGTGGTGTCTCCAGTCGACCAAGCACACCCAGGCACTCAATGCCGATGCGGCCCACCACAAAATTGGCTGCGCCCATAAAGGCCGAAGCAACGTTTCTGGATTCTGACTCTAAATCCGCACTTTCCTGCGCCCGTGCCTCATTCAATAACAGACTGATTAACATGACAGCCAAAAAAGTTTTTTTCATAACGTTTGCTTTAATAAGTGGTTAAACCAACACACCAAAACAGGTCGCCCTTTTAATGTAAGGAATCATCATACCTCAGTGATTGATCGCATTTATGAACACCTTACGCCACCCTTTCCTGAGTGCTAATAATAAAACCCATACGATGCTTGTCGCACTGGCGAGGAAAAAAATCGCGGACAAAGGCAGCAATGCTGGCGCTTGCGGCTGCAGCGCCAAGCTCTTTTTCAGCTGTTCAGGTAATGGATTTGGCGTCACCGGAATAACCTTCCACTGGCTTCTATCGGCCGGGGCCTGTTGCAAATATTGGGCAAAACTGTACACAGGCGCCAGACCAAACGCACGGCTAGAAGGAATCTGCGGAATACGGACAAAATAAAGTGCCTCTAATTGCCGGGGCATGGCTTGCATGGCGTCTGACGTTAGCGTATGTTGCTCGCCTGTTTTCGCGATATTGAGCAAATCATTGCCTATCGCATCAAACGCCACAGCCGGAAACAACCGCGTCATTTCGGTATTCAGGTAATCATAGATCGCCCGACCTTTTTGCAGGCTGCGTTCTGTAGCCGCCACATACCAGTAAGCTGCACTGGCCTTTAGGACACTTTCCACCCCACGCTCGGGCACTTGCCAGCCTAGCTGCCGCAGGGTGTCTATACTCATACCGGCACAATTTTCCAATGCATGGTCGTATACCAGGTCATTGTGATGAAAATGTTGCATGACTCGATTACTTAGCGCCTGGATTTGTCTAGGGATATCAGGCTGGCTGAACACGGCCACCAGCATATAAGACGGCCGGTAAAAAGCCTGTCCGCTATTGAGGTCCCCCATATATTTATCAAAAGGCGTCACCCCGGCAATAATGCCTTTTTCACTATTTGTGGCCAGGTTGTAGTAATTATTCACCAGCCAGGTTCCGTACTCGCCCTGCGCACCCACCACGCCAGTAGCCAGGGCAAAGTGTCCCCCATGCGCTTCATCATCATCGCCCTGGGCGCCATTGAGCAAAATGCCTAAGGCGGTTTTTCCTGCCGAGCGTTGCCCCACACCGGGTGACCTCTCCCATAACAACCTGCTTTGGTATGGGCTGCGGGCGCCGCCATTGGAAAACTGTACCAGTGATTGCAAGGTTTCACCGCGTTGCAGTGGTTGCTGACCATCAGTCAAATCTAGCTTGAAGGTGTGTGGCCAGAATGTACGTGCAACCAGGGTTGTACCTTCTAATTCACCGCGAATGGAAACCTTAGATCGGCTGAGGAATTCGCTGGTATCTGCGTTCCAGTATGCATGGTTGCTGGCAATCTTGGGGACCAGCTTGAGATTAAAACGCTGACCTTGCTCAGTCGTGACTTCCGTGGCTGCCGCATTGAGCGTCACCTGCGGCCAATATTGGCTGGACCCTGTCCATACCAGTTCAGGCAACGCTTCCGGATTAAGGGCCTGGATATCTTCAGCACCCCGCTTGCTGGACTCTATTTTAGAAACCGGCACTCCTGGTTTAGGCACGGCAAACGTCTCATGGCGGAAATACCATAAAGTTTGTGGCAAGGTCTGGCATTGCGGGCACACACCTTCTACTGTCTGTAATTGCGCTTGCGGATACATTCCCAAAGCATCCACCGCTGGCTGGCCCTCTACGAACGACGAAATCAGGCCGAGGCCAACCCCAAACAGTCGTCGCATCATTAGCCTCTAAAACCCATCAGATAATCACGCACGCTGTACCAATATTCCGGCTGGCGCAAGCATAGATATATCGCCACCAGCAGATTCGATGCAGCTGTGATGGCAAATAATTGCGGGATAGTGACACCCATGCCAAATAACATCACCGAAAAGCCGGCAGAAAGCACCATAAACAAGGCATTCATAATGTTATTTGCTGCGATGACACGGGATTGATAACCTGTTTCAGCACGGCTTTGCAGCAATACATACAGAGGCACAATATACAGGCCGCCACTGATCCCCAGACATGCCACATCCAGCAACATATGCCAATAATCCAGCCCAGCCAGTGTATGTAAAGTCAGTGCTGGATTGGCAAGCAGCTGTTGCTGGATATTTTGGGTGACGCTGGCAAAATCCCAAGTGAAGAGTGACATGCCCAGTGCTCCCAGCATGACCAGCCCCAACTCCTGCTTGCCCTTGGAGAGCTTTTCACACCAGACCGAACCCACGCCCACGCCCACTGAAAAAATTGAGAGCAGGCTGATAAAGTCACGCTCGCTGCCTTGCAGCACATGCTTGGCCAGATTAGGGAATTGCGCCAGCAATGTAGCTCCAAAAAACCAGAACCATGAAATCGCCACAATCGCTACCCACAAGGTTTGTTGCGCCCAGAAGGTGCGTACATTCTTGATCGTTTCAGTGATGGGGTTCCAGTTAATCTTGATTTCCGGCACTGGTGCCGGAGACAACGGGATCCCTCGACTCAAGTGGTAGCCTGACACAGCAATCAATAACACGCTCAGGCTGGTGAACAAGGCATGCTGCTCCAGACTGCCTAGCCATGCACCCAGCACCTGTCCCAGCAGAATGGCAACAAAGCTGCCCATTTCCACCAGGCCGTTACCTGCCGTGAGTTCACCGGGTTGTAAGTGCTGCGGCAAATAGGAATATTTCACCGGGCCAAACAAAGTGGAGTGTAAGCCCATCAAAAACAGCGCCAGTGCCAGCATCAACAGGCTGCGACTTAAAAAGCCTATGCTGGCAAACAGCATGATGCAAATCTCCAGTATTTTCACCAAGCGGATAATTTGCGATTTTTCATATTTATCTGCCAGCTGGCCGGCCGAGGCCGAAAACAGGAAGAACGGCAAAATAAACAGACCTGGCAGCAGGGTCGCCAAGGTAGCGCCATCCATCGTCGTCAGGCTGGCAGTATTAAAAGCCACTTGCGTAATCAATGCGGTTTTAAACACATTGTCATTAAAGGCACCCAGGCCTTGAGTCCAGAAAAAAGGGGCAAACCTTTGCTGGCGAAGAAGATTGAATGGATTGCTCATGCTGCTTTTTCCGCCATTTGTTTCAAAGTGACATAATCGGTTTTGCCCGTCCCCAATAATGGAATTTCTTCCACATGAACCAGTTTTCTGGCAATAGCAATTTCTGGCGCACCAAAATTCTTGGCAACCACCTGTAAATCATCCCGTTTCAGTTTTGAGTCTGTTGTAAACAAGACGATGTTTTCACCACGGTTCGCATCGGTTTGTGTGGTCGCCGCATGTTGATGGTCTGGCGCCGCGGTATTAGCAATCTTCTCAACAGTTTCTAACGAAACCATTTCTCCAGCCACTTTGGCAAAACGCTTTACGCGGCCTTTAATATGAATAAAGCCTTCCTCATCAATGTCGACCACATCACCAGTGTTGTACCAGCCACCCTCCGGTGGCACCAATACGCCTGGCTGGTCGTATAAATAATAGCCTTGCATGATATTGTCGCCTTTCACATGCAACACGCCACCATTCTCAATGCCCGGCACGGGTTCCAGTTTGCATTCGATGCCAGGGAATAACTGACCCACCGTCCCGTTTTTATTGGCCATCGGTGTATTGGCAGAAATCACAGGGGCACATTCGGTAGCGCCATAGCCTTCCAGGATGCGAATGCCAAATTTCTCTTGGTACACCTTGCGCACCTCTTCATTCAGCTTTTCAGCACCGGCCACCACCATGCGCAGCTTATAAAAATCATACGGATGGGCAAACCTGGCATAACTGGCCAGGAAAGTACTGGTGGAGATCAATATCGTACAACCATGGTCATAAATCACTTCCGGAATCACTTTGTATTGCAATGGCGAAGGGAACAGCAGGATATGCACGCCATTCAGCAATGCGAGCAGGGAACAGGTATAGCCAAACGCATGGAACAGCGGCAAGGACATCAGCAATTTGTCTGTTGGATTAAAGTCCAGCATGGCGATGGTCTGATGTATATTCGACAGGATGCTTTTATGGCTGTGCACCACCCCTTTAGGTTTTCCTTCTGATCCGGAGGTGAACAATATCACCAACGTGTCTTCAGACTGGGCAGGCTTCATGACCAACCGCGGAAAGCGTAATGCATAAGCCATCAACCAGAGCTTATCAACCACGCCAAACTGCTGTCTCAAGTCCTCCAGATAAACGATCTTCAGGTTTTTTAACTGCGCGACGACCTCTACCAGCTTGGCGGTTTCAAGAAATTTGCGAGAGGTAATGACGGTACGAATGTTCGCGGCAATACAGGCATTCTGCATACCTGCGGTACCCGACGTGTAATTGAGCATGGCTGGAATGCGTTTGAACGCCGACATCCCGAGAATCAACGCCAGGGTATTGGTGACATTCGGCATTAATACACCAACTGCTTCACCAGACTGACTGACCTTGCAGGCAATACGTCCGAGCGCGAGGCTTCGTTTTAAAACCTCCTGATAAGTGTCTTCCACTTCGTTCATATCCTCAATGATTGGGCTGCTGGCACCAAATTTATTGCGGCTATCGAGAAAAGCTTCAAACAGGGTTTTTCCCTGCTGAGTTTTAAACAGCATGTGCTGCATGATGTTGCGCATGGCTTCACCCGCCAGACGACGCTTCTGCTTCGCAGTGAGCGGTCTGTCTGCTGGCTCTTCAATATTGATTTCCGTCGTGGGCATCACGGTCAACGTGACATGCGGCAATAACTTGCGCGGATGACCTTCAGACAATCTGCCAAAATAGGATTGCGCCGCGCCTTCCACGCGAACAGGCAGGATTTTCACATTGGTTTTGGCGGCCACAAAACCAGGTCCGTCATACACCTTCATCAAGGCCCCGGTTAATGTGATGCGTCCTTCGGGGAATATCACGACATTTTCACCCGCATTAAGATGCTGAATGACTTTTTTCATTGCCAACGGACTACGCGGATCCACGCCTAAATGGGGGGTCAATTTCAGAATCCAGCGGAAGAAAAAATTTTCCAGCACCTCATTGTGCACCACAAAAGTGGCTCGCTTGGGCAGAAACAGCCCCAGCAACAATCCGTCCAGCAATGACTCGTGATTGGCAATAATCAGCAACCTGTCTTCAGCAGGAACATTCTCCAGTCCGCTGACACGTACGCGGAACAGTAAACGGCATAATCCTCTTAATATACTTACCAGCATTGTTTCCTCTCCGTCTCAACTCTCTTTTTTATATGTCTTCTTTAATATAATTGATCACATTTTGTAGCGCCTGCTGCATGAATGGCTTATTCACCCAAAAATACACTTCGCGGCCAATTTTTTCACTTTGCAAGGCCCCGCCCCGCTCTAACACCTTTAAATGATGCGTCACTGCGGTACGGCTCAACTGCGAACCTTCAACAATTTGCAGGATAGTGAGCCGCTCGTCCTTATCAAAAGACAGCAGAATCCGTTGCCGGTGCGCATCACCTAGCGCGACGAACAACTCGGAAATTTGACTCCAGGGCTCTGGAATTTGGATGATTGTTTTCATATAACTAAATAATTAGTTATTTAGTTTATTTTGTCAAGCACCTTATTCATTAAAAAATATTTAGTCCATTCATAATCCGGGTTTCATTAAACCATCATTTTGCCGGAGACACTGAGCGCTAGACTGTGTGAAAACTCAAACAAAATCATCAGGGATATCAAATGTTACGACTCACCGCGCTCATCTCATGGATGACCTTCATGCCTTTGGCAGCCCAGGCCAACACTACTATGATCAGCCTTGCCAGCAGCACTTGCAGTGGCGCGATGTCTATCTCATCGCTGTCGGGCGCTTCCCTCAGTTGCGCGGGCAACCTGAGCTTGAATGGCGGATGGATAGACTCTGACGCTAGCATCTTCATTCACGCAGCCGGGGATTTGCTGCTTGAGAATCTTAATTTGAATGCGCCTGAGATTTCGATTTCGACGATCCAAGGGGGGATTCAAGTCGCGAGCACTGTGAACATTCAGTCTATCCAAAATCAGGCCAATAGGGGTGAGCCATTGCTTATTGGTTGGCAACCGGTTAAACGAGATATCATCTGGAGCAGTTTTAACCTTGGCGTCAGCCCGGGTAGTAATATTCAAATCAGCTCACCGAGCACCAATAGCAATGCGATGAACCCTCCAACAGGGGGTGGAAGCATTTATGTGATGAATACTAACGGGATTGTATTTTCGAATGCGAGTATTAGCATCGGAAATTTAACCACTACTGGATCTATCACTCTCAACAACTCAATCAGCGTTTCATCCGTCCCAGAGGCGAACACAAGCGCAATGCTTTTACTAGGCTTGGGGTTTCTGGCCTTCAGACGAAAAACGTATTGATCCACAAGCGCGGAAAAGCACTTTAAGCCTGGAGATGGCTTTTTAATAACTCCAGCATGGCGGTATCTCCAGAAACACCACTGCAATACACCGTCAGCTTTGCGGCTTTGGCCTGCTCGGCAATCCGCGCATGATTGACAAATAAAGGGGTGGCTTTCAGCCATGCAGCAACCTGAGCCAGATCTAGGAGAAAGCGCAAAGCCTCACTACTGGTCACGACGATGGCCTGCAATTTGCCTTCATCATAAGCCTGCGCCAGCACTTGTGCACTGCTTTGCGGATTGACGCGGCGGTAACATTCGCCAAACACGACATCGGCCCCTCGTTGTTTCAAGGTCTCGGCCAGCACTTCGCGCCCGCCTACCCCGCGCACAATCAACACACGCTGGCCTTGCATCTGTTGCAATGCTGGCAGCGCCAGCAACGCCTCGCTGTCAAACCGCTCCGAAGGGGTCAATATTTCTGTAACACCAAATCCTTGCAGGCTGGCTGCAGTGGTCGGGCCGATGGCTGCAAATTTTAATTGCGCTGGAATGCCTGCTTGTTGCAGCAAGGGCATGCCATGCTGTACAGCATTGCTACTGATAAAGATCACCCAGTCAAACTGGCTGAGTGGCGCGATGGCGGCATGAAAGGCCGACAAATCCTGTAAGCCTTGAATATCCAGTAACGGAAATGAAATGACTTGTCCGCCCTCTGCCGTAATAGCAGCTGTCAGCCTGCTCGCCTGCTCGGGTGGCCGTGTGACGGCGATATGCACGCCAGCCAGGCCCCCCGTTGGAGAAGAGGTCATTTCACGCCGTCCAGCTCAGCCAGAATCTTATCCGCTCCACGTGAGATAAGCTGCTGCGCCAATTGCTGGCCCAGTTTTTCTGCCTCAACCGCATTGCCAGTCACTGTTTCCTTGAGCATCTGCTTGCCATCCACGCTGGCGACAAATCCTTGCATGGTGATGGTGTCGCCCTGCTTGGTGGCATAAGCCCCCAGCGGCACCGTGCAACTGCCCGCCAATGCACGGCTAAAGCCACGTTCAGCTTCCACGCACAATTGGGTATCCACATGATTGAGCGGTGCCAACACCTGAATCAGGTCATTGCGGCGGGCATTGATTTCAATGCCCAGCGCACCCTGACCCACCGCTGGAATACTGTCTGCCGGGTCGATAAACCCTTTGATGCGGTCACCTAACTCCAGACGGATCAGCCCCGCCGCGGCCAGGATAATGGCCGCATATTGGCCTTCGTCCAGTTTGCGCAACCGGGTTTGCACATTGCCGCGCAAGGATTCAATTTTTAAATGCGGAAAACGGGCCTGAATCTGGCTTTGGCGGCGCAGGCTGGAGGTGCCCACCACGCTGCCTTCGGGCAGTTCTTCGAGGCTGGTATAACTATTGGAGACAAATGCATCACGTGGATCCTCTCGTTCCCCGGTCGCGGCCAGCGTGAATCCCTCCGGCAAATGCATGGGCACATCTTTCATGCTGTGTACAGCCAAGTCGGCGCGGCCGTCAGCCAGTGCACTCTCAAGCTCTTTAACAAACAGGCCTTTGCCGCCAATGCGTGACAACGGGGAATCCAGGATCTGGTCACCTGTGGTCGTCATGCCTAAAATGCTGACGTCACATTGTGGATAGAAGGCTTGTAACCGTGCCTGGATGTGCTTGGCCTGCCACATGGCAAGCGCACTTTCTCTAGAGGCAATTACAAGCTTGGCTGGAGGGTTAAATGTACTCACAACGGTCTTACCTTTGATGAATTTAGCACGGCATTTTAACACGGCATCGCCCCACTTCTGCGCCTGTTACATGGCCACACCGCGATCATTCCCAAGGTGAACCTTTTGCTCCCCAAAACAGTCATCTTGAGTTATGCTGACAAAAAACAGCAATCCAGAAGTGGCTAGAAAAGTCACTGTTCAATGATAAAAATGGAGGAACTATCCATGCAATACCAAATCGACATTTTCCTTTCTTCACTGAATCAATTCTGGGTCGAATTAGTCCATTTTGTGCCCAAATTACTCGCTGCCATCGTCATCCTGTTTTTTGGCTGGCTGGTGGCAAAAGCCGTCAGGCTAGGTGTGAAGCGTATTCTTGAACTGACGCACTTTGATACTTTTGCGAAAAGCTCCGGCCTCGAAGCGTTTATGCGCAGCGCCAATTACAAAGTGACACTGAGCGGTATTATCAGTGAAGTACTCTATTGGCTGGTAATTTTGCTGTTCGTCATCACTTGCGCCAATTCCCTGGGCCTTAACGAAGTCGCAGCACTCTTGAAAGAACTGGCCAGCTACCTGCCGCACATTATTGTGGCGATTCTGGTAGTGATTTTTGGTACCCTGTTCGCCCGTTTCATCAACCGCCTAGTATTTGCCTGGTTGCATAGCATCAAGTTTGAACAGGCATTGATCATCAGTACTTCTGCCGAATACTGTATCCAGATATTGGCGATTTTCATTGCACTGGAACAACTGGGCATAGGCATGCAGCTGATCCACTCCCTGTTTGTGATTGTGTTTGGTGCGGTGTTTTTGGCATTGGCGATTGCTTTTGGACTCGGGGGGCGCGACTGGGCAGCCAAGGTGATTGATCAAGCGCAAAAGAAAAAGTAAATAGTAAAAAAGGCCACCTAGGTGGCCTTAATCATATACTGATGACGGCGACTGACCACCAGCGTCTCCGGGATATCCTTGATCAATACCACCCACACCGCATCACCTGCATCCTCGCCTTCCGCAACCCTTTGCTTTTCAAATCCGCGAATCGCATCACGCGCCACCAGTGCGTTACGGTGTATACGCACAAATTTATCCGCATGGGTGTGCTCAAGCTGGGTAAGTGAGGTTTCGAGCAAATAGCTTTTTTCGCGGGTGCGTACAGTCACATATTTCAACTCTGCACGAAAATAAAGCACGTCCTCCACCGGGATCAGCAGCACTTTGCCGCGCTCTTGTATGCTCAAATGGTCATGCGTTTGCTGTAACGACTGCAACACCTGTGACTGTTTGAGCTGTAAAGGCCGTGCTTTGGCTAACGCCGCTGCCAGCCGCTCACTGCGTATGGGTTTGAGCAAATAATCAATGGCATTGAGGTCAAATGCCTGCACAGCATAGTGATCATAGGCCGTGGTAAAAATCAGATTGGGGGGCTGCGCCAACTGGCGCAAATGTTGTGCGAACTCGATGCCATCCATGACGGGCATGCGGATATCCACCAGCGCAATATCCACAGTGCCTTGCTGCAATAGCGCCAATGCTTCAACACCATTAGCAGCTTCGCCCGCCACGTCATAACCGCCGACATCGCTCACCAGGTCACGCAAACGCTGCCTGGCCAATGGCTCATCGTCTACAATCAGCAAACGCTGCTTAGCCATGCACCACCTCAGACATTGGCCGTGTCGGGATCAGGATTTCGACAATATACCGCTGGTCGGCTTCATATTGCCTTAACTGCGCCTCGAGGTCGTAATGCAGGCGCAACCGCTCGCGGATATTTTTGAGCGCCATTTTATTGCCGCCAGATTTGTCACTGCGCGGAGAGAGCGGGTTGCTGATGCGCAACAGCAAACTCTTGCCGCTGGGCCTGATTTCAATATTAATGAGGCCACCTTGTGATTGCGGCTCAATACCATGATAGACCGCGTTTTCTAGCAACGGCTGCAAAATCAGGGGTGGGATCATCATCTCGGTCGGAACGTCATACAGCTGCCAGTCATATTGCAGGCGTTCATCCAGCCGCAGTTTTTCGATATTTAGGTATTGCTGGCACAAGGCAATTTCCTGCGACAACGGCACCAGGTCTCGGTTGTCGGCCATGAGCACACGAAACAGTTCAGCCATATCCTCCAGCGCGTTTTCGGCACGCTGTGGCTGGCTGCGTATGAGTGATAGCGCGGCATTGAGGCTATTAAACAGGAAATGTGGTCGGATACGTGCCTGCAAGGCCTGTAGCCGGGCCTCGGCAATCGCAGGGGAATAGGCGCGTTGCAATAAATCCAGGTAATACAAACACACCAGCACGTCTGCTACACATAGCAGCATCAATTGCCAAACTTGCGAGGTGGCTAATGGCGTAATCCAGCGATGATAGGCTAACGCGGAAAAAGCGGTCAGGCTGATCGCCAGCAGGAAAATACCCGCAAGCGCCCATCGGTAAGGCCAGCGGCTAAGATAAGGGTAAGCCAGCGTGAGTGCGCCCATCACTATTAACAGCGGTGGCGCCCACTGGCTGCCAATCTGAGCCAGGTCGTTGAGCCATAAAGACACATTCCAGCCAGACTGGCCGTCATACACCGTCAAGAACGCCAGCAGGCAAAGATGCAGCAACAGTACACGTAAGTGTATGCCCAGATTGCGGAAATTGGGAATGCGGCTAGTTTTACGCACAGCGTGATGTTCATTTATAATGTGGCTCCAGCATGATAAGTATTCAGCGCCTGTCGCGCAAGCCAGCCTTTTGGCAGAAAGAATTTTGTTTTGACCGCACCCAAATCGACAACCCAGTCTTCTTTGCATCAAAAGGACCAAGCCTGGTCCGGCCGCTTTAATGAGCCGGTGGCAGAACTGGTCAAGCGTTATACCGCCTCGGTGGATTTCGATAAACGCCTGGCCAAGTTCGATATCCAGGGTTCGATTGCCCACGCCACCATGCTGGGTGAGCAGGGCATTATCTCTGCGCAAGATGTGGAAGAGATCAAACGCGGCCTGGGTGAAATCCTGGCTGAAATTGAAGCCGGGCAATTTGAATGGCTGCTCGACCTTGAAGATGTACACCTGAATATTGAAAAACGCCTGACCGAGAAAATCGGTGATGCCGGCAAACGCCTGCATACTGGCCGCTCACGTAACGACCAGGTCGCGACCGATGTGCGCCTGTGGCTGCGTAGCGTGGTCGATGACAGCATTGCCGGTATCCGCGTCCTGCAAACCTCGCTACTGGATTTGGCTGAGCAACACGCCGCCACTATCATGCCTGGCTTTACCCATCTACAAGTGGCTCAGCCCGTCACGTTTGGCCACCACCTGATGGCCTATTTTGAAATGCTTAACCGCGATGCAGAGCGTTTTGCCGATGCACGCAAGCGTATCAACCGCCTGCCCTTAGGCGCCGCCGCACTGGCAGGCACCAGCTACCCAATCAAGCGTGAACTGGTTGCCGAGTTGCTAGGTTTTGACAGCGTATGCCAAAACTCGCTTGATGCCGTCTCCGACCGCGACTTTGCCATCGAATTTAATGCAGCCGCCTCGTTGTTGATGATGCACCTGTCACGTTTCTCTGAAGAACTGATTTTATGGATGAGCCCAAGATTCGGCTTTATTGATATCGCCGACCGTTTCTGTACCGGCTCCTCCATCATGCCGCAAAAGAAAAATCCGGACGTGCCCGAGCTGGTGCGCGGCAAAACCGGCCGCGTGTATGGCCATTTAATCGGCCTGCTGACCTTGATGAAAGGCCAGCCACTGGCCTATAACAAAGACAACCAGGAAGACAAAGAACCGCTGTTTGACGTGGCCGACACCTTGCTGGTGACCTTGCAGATTTACGCTGACATGCTGCGCGGCATCACCGTCAAGGCCGACAATATGCGCCAGGCCGCGCTCGAAGGCTTTGCCACAGCGACTGACCTCGCCGACTACCTGGTGAAAAAAGGCATGCCGTTCCGCGATGCACACGAAGTCGTCGCCCATGCCGTGAAAGCAGGCGTGGAATCTGGCCGTGACTTGGCCGAATTTAGCTTGGCCGAGTTACAAGCATTTAGCGCAACCATTACCGATGACGTATTTGAAGTGCTCACGCTGGAAGGCTCGGTCGCCAGCCGCAACCACACCGGCGGCACCGCCCCCGAACAAGTGCGCCGCGCCATTGCACAAGCCAGAGCAAAGTTAGGGCTCTGATGACTCCCCGCCATCCTCACCAATGGAATCTCAGATCATCCTTGGTGATGATGGCAGGCCTCATGATAGTCCTCGGCTTAGGGATCCGGCTGTTTAATCATCCCGTACAAGCCGCGTTTGGCATCGCCAACCCAAAGCAGGAACAATCCATGCTCTGGCCGCTACTCCCCGGTGAAAGCGTCAACAGCCTCGCCGCCAAACTCTACCCGCAAAGCCCGGTCCTGCAGCAACGCTTTGTGCAGCAATCACTTACCTTGAGTCGCAGCCGCGGCATCCTGCTCAAGGCTGACCAGGCGGCCAAATCCGCGCAACTCATCGCCGTGCCCAATGCGCAAACCCTGCATACCATCACCCACCGAATTAAAAAAGCCGATGAAGTCGATCCGCAAACCTTTGTCACACCCGGCCTGGTGATGAGCGTGCAACTCTCACAGGATTCGCAACAATCAGGCTGGCATTGGCCCAAGCTCACGCTGCCTGCACTGCACTTGCCAGAAGGGCTTTCTTTAAAAGGTTATTCTTTTTCTGCGGGGCATTTGGTGGACCGTATTGCGGCCGTAAAGGCACATTTAGTGGAGACCTATCAGGCGAATGCGCAGGCAATCGCAAAGACGCCGGTGAAAAGGCTTTATCAAACACCTCAGGTATTGGTGATTGTAGTGAGTGCGGTGTTATTGCTGGGATTGAGTTTGGTTTGGGGGATTTTGGAAGAACGGCGGGATAAGCGGTAAGTTTTTTGTAGTCTAACCAAATTAGTGCCACTCTTAATGCAGTAGATTAGTGAATTATTTATTTCGCCTTTAGGCGACCGTTCTTTCTAATGCTTGTCCATAAGAAAGAAGGCAAAGGACACCCTAGCTTCCGCTTATTTCCTGCGTTGCTCATCAAAATAAGCGCTCGCGAAACTCATCCTAGCGGCCTGCACAAATCTCAGGCCACCGCGGGATTCGGACAGCCGCTCGCTTCATCTTATTTTGCCTGCGCTACTCGGCGCGGCAGATAGGGGCCCGAAAACCCACTGAGCGCCACAGGAGTGTAGTCTTTAATTGCAACTGTTCAAATTTCAACAGTGTGACTTTGACGAGATAAATCCCATTCCATCACGCTGAGTAGCGGAAACAAAGTAAGGAAGAAGGGAACGACTGTCTGAGCTCCGCAACAAGCCACGAAGTGTGTGGCTTGTCAGGGCGAGTTTCGTGACCGCTTACTTTGTTGAGCAACGCAAGGCAGCCGTAAGGCCGTGATGGCTGGGGGCCCTCTTCTTTGGTTACTTTCTGTGGGGCAAGCAACAGAAAGTAACTCGCCGAGAGGCGAAAAAGAACCTTTATTAGTCAATAAAAATTCTGACTATGGCAAAAACATCCCCAATAACTCATTCAAAAACCGCTGCCCTTTGAATGTCGGTGCAATCACACCACTCTGCTCCGCCAACAACCCTTGTTGCTCTGCAGCCTGCAAGGTAGGCTGAATGGTCCTTAATGGCAATCCCGTCCGCTGCTGAAACAACCCAGCCTCAACGCCATCCACCAACCGCAACGCATTCATCATAAACTCAAACGCCAAGTCCTCGCGCCCAATCTGCCATTCACTATCCACCACCTGCCCGGTAGTGACCGCTTCGAGATACCGCTTGGGATGTTTATGCCGGCTCTGGCGGATAATCTTGTCATGAAAACTCAGCTTGGAATGCGCGCCTGCACCTATGCCCAAGTAGTCACCAAACGTCCAGTAATTCAGGTTGTGCTGACACTGCTGACCATGCTGGGCAAATGCTGAGGTTTCATAATGCTGGTAACCATTTGCAGCAAGTATCTTCTCGATTTCTTCCTGCATGGTGGCGCTGGTGTCGTCATCCGGCAAGCTCGGTGGTGTACGGTGAAACGGCGTGTTGGGTTCCAGCGTCAGGTGATAAAACGATAAATGCGCGGGTTTGATGGCGCATGCCGTTTCGGCGTCCTTTAAGGCATCTTCCAAACTTTGTTCTGGCAAGGCATAAATCACGTCCAGATTGACCTTGTCGAAGGTACTCATGGCCAGCTCGGCTGCGGCCAAGGCCTGGTCACGGTCATGAATGCGGCCCAAGGCTTTCAGATATTGCGGCTGAAAACTTTGAATACCCAGCGACACACGGTTGACGCCTGCTTCTTTGTAGCCCTTGAAGTTGGCAATATCCACCGTGCCTGGGTTGGCTTCCAGCGTCACTTCAGCGCCGTATTCTAGCGGCGTCAGCATACGCACATGGCTAAGTATCTTATCTATCGCTTCGGCAGAAAAAATGCTGGGCGTGCCGCCGCCAAAAAATACACTACGGATTTTGCGGCCCCACACCAATGGCGTGGCTTGCTCAAGGTCGGCGATTAAGGCATCCACATACGCCGCTTCGGGGATTTCCTGGCGCGCTTCGTGCGAGTTAAAGTCACAATACGGGCATTTGCGCACGCACCAGGGGATATGGATATACAGCGACAGCGGCGGTGGATTGGTGAGACCACTCAGCGTCACCTCGCCTTGCAAGGGCGCATCTTTCAGGCTATTGGCAGGATAAATCGGAATCATGGACGTATTTTACCTGACTCGCCCAAACCACATGCGGTTAAACACTTTGTAACAACGCCCTGGGGGGCCGGTTAAACTGGTGCCGCGCCACCAGCCACGCCGCAAACGGCACTAGCAATATGGCAGCCAGCAAGCCTTGCACGCTCAACCAGAGATTGAACTGGTAATCGATATGCAGCACCAGCGTCGCCAGGTAATAGGCTGCGATATTGGTAAACAGCATTGCCACCACACTGGCCAGCAGGCCTACACATAAAAATTCCACCAGCATCGCTAGCACGACCTGCTTTCTTGAGGCGCCGAGCACGCGCATCAGGGTGCTTTCACGCACGCGCTCTTCGCGGGTTGCCATCAAGGCAGCATATAACACGGCCACCCCGGCCAGCAGGCTAAAGCCAAATACAAACTCAATGGCGTAGCTCATTTTGCTGATCAGGCCCTGAAGCTGTTCCAGCACCGCCGCCACATTGATGATGGTTAAATTGGGGAATGTTCTGACGAGCTGGTTTAGCGCATCTTCCTTCCCCGCAGGCAGGTGGAAACTGGTGAGGTAATTGGCCGCGTAACCATCCAGCACTTTCGGCGGTGTCACCGCAAAAAAATTCACATGCATGCTGCTCCAATCCACTTTGCGCAGGCTGGAGATGGTCAGCGTCAGCGGTGTACCAGCCACATCATAAGTCAGCTGATCGCCGAGCTTGAGTTTTAAAGTATCTGCGAGGCCCTGCTCCAGCGACAACAAAGGCTTGCCTGCGTCATCTGCTCGCCACCACTGCCCGGCCACCAGTTCGTTGTCGGACTGCATCTCAGCCGCCCAGGATAAATTAAATTCGCGTTCTGCCAGTCGCTTGGCACGTTCATCTTCATAGTCGGCCACATTCAGCGGTTTGCCGTTCACTGATACCAGTCGTGCCCGCACCATAGGCAAAATTTCGGCATGGTCTATACCCTGCGCAGTAAGCAAAGCGTTGATGCCAGGCATTTGATCGGCCTGGATATTAATCACAAACCGGTTAGGTGCATCGGCAGGCAAGGAGGTTTGCCAGGTCTTGAGCAGGTCGTTACGCACAAAGGCCAATAGCAAGACCGCCATCAGGCCCATGCTCACGCCCACCACCTGCGCGACGGTCAGGGCCGGGCGGCGCCTTAAGCCCATTAACCCCAGCCGGATCACGCCGAAAGTTGCAGTTTGTTTAAACGTTGACTGTAGCAGCCGTATGCCCAGCCAGGCGAGCACACCGGCCACCATCACCAATGCCGCCAGTGCTGCCAATACAATCGCTGCCAGTTTGGCATCACCGGAATGCCAGAACACCAGCCCAGCCAGTACCAGAAATGCAGGTACAAACAACAAGCCGCTGCCACGCACATTGCCTTCTAGATCCTGGCGCAAAATGCGCAAGGCGGGCACGGCCCGCAAACGCATCAGTTGCGGCCACACCACCGTGAGCAAGGTGGCAAAGCCAGTGACCAGGCCTAACAAAACCGGCGTCCAGCCCGGGCTGGGCAAGGTCTCTAAAAACAGTCGTGCCGCGAGTATTGCCAGGCCATGTTGTGCCGCAAATCCCAGTACGCAACCGATCACGCTGCCCACCAACGCCAGCAGCAAAGTCTGATATAGCAGGATATTGGTGATCAGTGCTTTGGTCGCGCCAAAACAACGCATGAGCGCGTAGGTATCCAGGCTTTTTTGCACGTAAGGGATACTCGCCAGCAACATGGCGACCATGGCCAGAATCACGCCGACCATAGAAGCAATACCGAGAAACTGCTGCGCTTTATCCAGCGCACTGCGCATCTCTGGGCGGGCACTGCGGATATCATCCACCCGCTCTCCCCTCGCCAATTTTGGCTTCAGCCAATCAGCAAACTGGACGATTGAAGGGGTATCAGCACTTGCCACCAATAACTGATATTTGACCCGACTACCAAACTGAATCAGGCCGGTCGCCGCCACATCCGCGCTATTCATCAACAAGCGCGGCGCAATATTAAACATATCACCGCCACGTGAAGGCTCTTGCAGCAGCAAGGCGGCTACCTTGAGCTGGCTATTCCCCACGCTGACTTCATCGCCTAACTTGAGGTCCAGCTTTTTCGCCAGGCTGGGTTCCATCCAAACTGTGCCACGGGCGGGAATAGTATTGGCGGTTTTTTGCGCTTGCGGTGTCTGAGCATCACGAATCGTTAGTTTTCCTCGTAGCGGAAAGCCCTGCTCCACCGCCTTGATTTCGGCCAGCTCGTTGCGCTCCCCTTTCACCACCATGCTGGAGAATTCCAGCGCTTGCGAAGTCTGGTATTGCAGGCGCTGCGCTTCTGCGCGGTAAGTAGAGGGGAGCACATGGTCGGCATTCACCACCAAGTCAGCGCCCAGCAACACATTGCCTTGCGTTTGCATGCTCCTATGCAGCCGGTCGGTGAAAAAACTCACCGCTGTGGTCGCCGTCACCGCCAGAATCAAGGCAAACAGCAACACCCGTATTTCACCCGATGACCACAAACTGCGGCACTGGCGCCAGGCAATGGTAAGCACCAGCATTAATGCGCTCCCGCTGCCTGGTCAGCCAGGTTGATCTCGTGTAAGACGCCATGTTGCAAACTCAACACGCGCTGGCAGCGTTTTGCCAACTGCATATCGTGCGTCACCAATACCAGCGTCGTACCACTCTGTGCGTTTAAATCAAACAGCAACTTGATGATGGCCTCACCCGTCGTCACATCGAGATTGCCCGTCGGCTCATCGGCAAACAGAATCGCAGGCTTGGCGGCAAAGGCCCGCGCAATTGCCACCCGCTGCTGCTCCCCACCCGATAACTGTTTAGGGTAATGCGTCGCACGCGTCGCCAGGCCTACGCTCTCCAGTGCCGCCATGGCGATAGCATGCGCATCCGCACGGCCCGCCAACTGCAAAGGCAGCATCACGTTTTCAAACGCCGTCAATGAACCGAGCAATTGAAACGACTGAAACACAAAGCCCATGGTTCTGGCACGCATGGCGGCACGGCCATCTTCATCCATCTGGCCGATATCTTCACCCGTAATCAGGACTTTTCCGCTCGTTGCCGTGTCCAATCCGGCTAACAAGCCCAGCAATGTAGATTTCCCCGACCCCGAGCTGCCGATAATCGCCAGCCGCTCTCCCGGCGGCACCGCCAGATTCAAACCAGTCAAAATGGGGAGTGTTGTATCATTGCTGACAACCGATTTACTTAACGACACCGCTTCAACGGCATAAGGGATTTGCATTAATGATGTTCCGATTTCTTCATTTATTGATCGTGTTACCTGCTCTATTGTTCATCAGCTTAGCGATGGCAGAGGCCGCACCCAAACAAACGATTTTGTTCTTTGGTGATAGCTTATCCGCCGCCTATGGCATCCCCAAAGAACAAGGCTGGGTCAATTTAGTCGCACAACGTTTAAAAGACAACCAATTACCCTACGAAGTTGCCAACGCCAGCGTCAGCGGCGAAACCACCGCTGGTGGCCTCAGTCGCCTGCCCGCCGCCCTCAAACACTTTAAACCCAGTATCGTCGTCCTGGAACTAGGCGCAAATGATGGTCTTCGCGGTTTGCCGGTAGATGTGATGAAAAACAACCTGGAAAAAATGATTCAAGCCAGCAAGCAATCGAATGCGCAGGTCGTGTTGCTTGGCATGCTGATCCCGCCGAATTATGGCCCTAAATATACCAACGGTTTTAAAGCGGCTTTTCTGGATTTATCGGAAAAATACAAAACACCTTTTGTCCCGTTTTTTCTGGATGGAATCAGCGGACATGCTGATTTAGTGATTGAAGATGGTTTGCATCCTAATGTGAATGCGCAGAGGAGGATATTAGAAAATGTTTGGCCGACTTTAAAATCTTTGCTCATCAAAAATTCTAAATAGTTATTAATCTTTGGTTCTCTTCAAATATCACGAAGTGCAGGTAAAAGTTCACGTTGAATTTTTGAATTTAACCTCTCCTTCCAATTAAATACCTTATCCGCTAGCTGTGTTAATGACTCTGGAGTGACATAAAACTCACCTTTAGCCTTGTCATTTGGAACAACACGCCCTTTAGCATATACACAACCGTGAGTTAGTAAGTTGCGCTGTTCTAGTAATCCTTTCGCTTCACTTAGGATTTCCAGAGTATCTACTACGCCATTGTAATTTAACTTTTTTAGTGCCGTCTTAATGACCTTCACCCTTTGCCCTAGCGATGCAGAGGGCGAAATTTCAATATTGAGACCACACTCATTTAACATTTCAACAAGTACATTTACTTGAGCTTCAGCATAGCCAAAATATAAGGTCACCAAACCTAGTGGCCTTACCAAATCACCATCGAAAGAATTCATTTAATATCTCTTTGTACATATTTCTGGTAGGAAATATAGATTATTTTTTGGGACGAGCCACTCATGTGCGCTTCCAAAAATGCATTCCTTAGATACCATATACATTTTTTGCCAATGATCTTTAACATCCGGCTTCCAGGTATGAAATTTTTCTAAAACGGCAGGAAACAAAATCATGAACCAAAACAACTGAAAGCGAGTGTGCTTTAGAGTACCAATGGATGCTGCCGATGCTGTACCAAATAAATTAGGCCGCATACCTTCTGATCCAAAATCAAAAGCCCAAGAGCCAATCTGAACAGCTGAAGAAGCGCCATGTACAGCCATTGAATAAAAGTCTTCATTTTCTTGTTTCCATGCATGTAGCTCCGAAGAAACTTCAGTACCAAGGCATATAGACTCTAGCTCAGCATGCCTTTTATATAATCTTTTCTTCCTGGCAAAAACCCTATAATGAGCAGATTTACTGTCTTCAGGCGACTCAGCTTTATGCCATTCTTTGTAGTCTTCTTTACTAGCAAAAAGAATCGGCGTTTGCATCAGTCTTTCATCTAAAGTCCTAACTAATACACGCGCTTGAGTGTCCAGCCCTTCTAAGCAAAGTTTATTAATTGCCATTGCAGTATTAGCGATATTTAGTAAACATCCTCCAAGATTCATATCATTAGCGGGAAAGTCTTCCATAACAATTTTTCTTCGTTTTTTCTGCTCTTGCCAAGACTCTAAACAAGTAATTGCTAATGAAGTTAAGCAAATAATTTGCAGGTCAATATCAGTGGCAATTTCTTGAATATGTAGCTTTGTTGTTTTTTTAACATTGCGAGCATTACGCTCCATATATTTCTGAATATCGGAGATAGTCGCGCGAGTTATGCGATCTTCGCCAACTAAGGTATGTTTATTTGAAAATTGCTTACAAACATTAGCTAGAGATTTACGCATAAATATTGGATAACACGTTGAAATGAACCTCTAATTTATATTTGCTGATTACTTATTACTAGCTTTAGTGAAATTACATGCCTAAATATCTTCCAGCACCTGCAAAAACGCATCTCCATACTTCTGCAATTTCGCCTGCCCTATCCCGCTAATCTGCCCCATTTCATCCAAGGTCTGTGGTTTTCTATTATGAATTTCCAGCAGCGTACTATCATGAAAAATCACATATGGCGGCACACCCTGCTCTCTTGCCAGTTCTAGCCGTTTAGCTTTAAGTGCTTGCCACAACGGATCGTCATTGGCACCTTCAAAAGCCTCTTTAGCGCGGGCGCTGCGTTCGGCTTTGCTCATGCGTTTTTCGGGTTCGGCATCGCGGCGTAACCAAACTTCTTGCTCGCCTTTGAGTACTGGCCTTGCGGCTTCGGTGAGTTTTAAACCGCCGTAGGCGGCCATGTCGGCCTCCAGCATGCCAGCGGCGATCAGTTGGCGATACACGCCGCTCCATTGTGCTTGATTGAGAGCTTTGCCTATGCCAAAGGTGCTGACTTTATCGTGATGAAAACGCTCAACTTGTGGGGTGGCTTTGCCCATGAGCACATCTATTAAATGGCCGACGCCGAAGCGTTGCCCGGTACGGAATACGCAGGAAAGCGCCATTTGCGCGACCTGGGTGGCTTGCCAGGTTTCGACCGGATGCAGGCAGTTGTCGCATTGATCGCAGGCACCGGGATGGCTTTCGCCGAAATAGCGCAAGATGGTTTGGTGACGGCAGGCGGTGGATTCGCAGTAGCCGAGCAAGGCGTCTAACTTTAAGCGCTCTAGCCGTTTGCGTTCTTCGGAGGCTTCGCCACTATCTAGCATTTGCCGCATGGAGACGACATCGCCCATGCCGTAGAACATCCAGGCGTTAGCTTGCAGGCCATCGCGCCCGGCGCGGCCGGTTTCCTGGTAATAGCCTTCCATGCTTTTGGGTAAATCTAAATGCGCGACAAAGCGCACGTTGGGTTTGTCTATGCCCATGCCGAACGCAATGGTCGCCACCATGATGATGCCTTCTTCACGCAGGAAGCGGCGCTGGTGATGTTCGCGCAATTGGGCGGATAAACCGGCGTGATAAGGTAGTGCTGACCAGCCTTTTTCGACCAGCCAGGCAGCGGTTTCTTCCACCTTTTTGCGGGATAAACAATAGATGATGCCAGCGTCGTTCGGATGCTCGCGCTCTAAAAATGCTTGTAGCTGCTGGCGGGCATTATTTTTAATGCCGACGTGGTAGCGGATATTGGGTCGGTCAAAACTGGAGACAAACTGGCGGGCGTTTTCGAGGTTGAGCTGGCTGATGATTTCGGCGCGAGTGGGTGCATCGGCGGTGGCAGTCAGTGCGATGCGCGGCACCTCGGGGAAGCGGTTATGTAGCACCGTGAGCTGGCGGTACTCAGGCCGGAAATCATGCCCCCATTGCGACACGCAATGCGCTTCATCAATAGCAAACAGAGCGAGGCCGACATGCTGTTGCACTTCGTCGAGCAGGCTTAAAAAGCTGCCGACCATCAAGCGTTCGGGGGCGACGTATAACAGTTTGATTTCGCCAGCGAGCACTTGCCGCGTGATGCGGTTGTTATCTTCGGCACTGAGGCTGGAATTTAAAAAGGCCGCGTTGACGCCCAGCTGTTGCAAGGCTTCGACCTGATCTTGCATCAGCGCAATCAGCGGCGAGACGACAATCGCCAGGCCTTCGCGTGCGAGTGCGGGAATCTGGTAACACAGGGATTTTCCGCCGCCGGTGGGCATGAGCACCAGCGCATCTTGCCCGCTGATGACATGCTCGACGATGGCTTGTTGCTGGTGGCGGAACTGGTTGTAGCCGAAGACGGTTTGGAGGATGTGTTGCGGTGATTGGTTTGCCATGTGAAAGCAAACTAGACTTTGTTGTAGGGGTTAATCAGTTCGTCGACTAACTTATGAAGGGCCTCACGCATCTGCGCTTCGCTGACTTCCATCAGCAAGCCATCTTCCAGCGCATCCTGGGCGATCTGTTTGAGTTCGTCAAAATTTTCGGCCATGACTTTGACCTTTTCGGTGCAGGACACCACCGAACCGTCATCGCGTACCCATTTTGGCCATTCGTTACTCATCTACTTATTTACTCACTTAATGTTTTCAGTTGTTGCAGCAGTTTGGCCATCGCCTGGCCGCGGTGACTGCGCTGACTTTTGATCTCAAGCGGTAATTCTGCCACGGTTTTGCCGCTCTGCGTATCCAGAAACAGCGGATCGTAACCAAAGCCTTCAGTGCCGCGGAACTCGCGCAGGATTTCGCCGCGCCACAGGCCATCAGCAATCAAGGGCTGCGGGTCTAGCGGATGGCGCACCAGCACAACCACGCTATAGAAATAGGCACGGCGGTCAGCAATGCGTTCCATGGCGGTGAGCAATTTATCGTTGTTGCGTTCGTCTTGCGTGAGCAGGCTGTTAGGCGGTTTTGGCCCGCTGTAACGCGCCGAAATCACGCCCGGTGCGCCTTGCAAGGCGTCAACACACAACCCTGAATCGTCGGCCAGCGCGGGCAAGCCGGTATGCTGGCTGGCATGGCGTGCCTTGGCTAAAGCGTTTTCAATAAAGGTGTGATAAGGCTCGGGACATTCGGGCACATTGAATTCGGATTGCGACACAGCAGCAATATTCAGCGGTGCCAGCAAATGCGCAATTTCACGGATTTTGCCCTGGTTGCCCGAGGCAATGACCAGTTTTTCAAACGGCAAGGCTATACTCATGTTCCCTGTGATTATTTGGCCAGCGCTTGCGCTTGCAGTTGCGCCAGTTCAGTAATGCCTTTGGCGGCCAGGTCCAGCATTTGGTCCATCGTCTCGCGGGCAAACGGTTCGCCTTCGGCGGTGCCCTGAATCTCCACAAACCCACCTTTGCCGGTCATGACCACGTTCATGTCGGTATCGCAGTCTGAGTCTTCAATGTAATCCAGGTCCAACACTGGCGTACCTTGATACACACCAACAGAAATAGCAGCGACGGAATCCTTGATCGGGCTTTCAGTCAGCAGGCCTTTTTGCAGCAAGGTAGACACTGCATCCACCATGGCGACATAGGCACCTGTAATGCTGGCGGTGCGGGTCCCGCCATCGGCCTGGATCACGTCACAGTCAAAATGGATGGTGCGCTCACCCAGTTTTTCGAGGTCGATCACCGCGCGCAGGCTACGGCCAATCAGGCGCTGGATTTCCTGTGTGCGCCCGCTTTGCTTGCCGCGAGCTGCTTCGCGGTCCATGCGCGAACCGGTAGAACGCGGTAGCATGCCGTATTCTGCCGTCACCCAGCCCTGGCCTTTGCCCTTTAAAAAGCCGGGCACTTTTTCTTCTACACTGGCCGTGCATATCACGTGAGTATCGCCAAACTTCACCAGCACAGAACCTTCGGCGTGCTTGGTGTAATGACGGATGATTTCGATGGCACGCAACTGATCGTTGGCGCGCTGGCTAGGTCTGCTCATGGTTTAACACTTTCCGTTATTTAATATGTTGCTGGGCTCTGCCCAGCGCTTCTTGTATTTCGGCAATCGCTTTTTCAATTTCGTCATCAGTGAGGTCCAGTCCATACGGGCTGGACGAGGCTGGAATTTCATTCATCATGGTAGTGGTGACATCGACCGGTAAATCCAGCGTTGAAATCGTTAACGGGCTCACCACACGCTGCCCCCACTGCAAGGCAATGGCGCTCATATTGTCGCCCACCGTAATACTTGCCGCATCGGCATCATCCAGCAGGCGACTCACGCCATCATTAATATCCGCAGCCAGCATATGCTGTGCCATATGGATTTCAGGCACTGTGTTCCATACACCATCAGAGCAAAGCATGATCACATCGCCTTCGCGCAGCGGGATAGGCGGGGTCAACTCGACCTTGGGTGGTCGCTCACCACCCAGGCAATTATAAATTTTATTGCGGTGCGGATGATGATCTACCTCAGCTGCGGTGATTTTTCCTTCACGCAATAGCGACTGCACCACCGAGTGGTCTTCCGTCTGGTGCTCCACCAGGCCGTTACGGTAGTGATAGAGGCGGGAATCACCCACATGGGCACAAAACAGTTTGTTATGTTGAATCAGCGCGACCACGATGGTGGTACGTGGAGACTCCATCAGGCGTTTTTGCAAACGCACATTTTCAATCACTTCATGTGCCTGGACAATCTGCGTGCGTAAAAACTCCGCAGGCTGGGAAATTAATGGTTTGGATTCGCGCTGAAACGCTTCTACCATGGTTTTGACTGCGACCTCGGCTGCGACATCACCGTGCTGGTGACCGCCCATGCCATCAGCCAATACCATGAGGATGGCATGCCTATGGTAAGAATAGGCCAGCCTGTCCTGGTTGTAGGGCCGCGGCCCCTGGCGACTGCCCTGTGCAATGGTGAATTTCATAGCGGTTTGTTCAGTACCTTGATGATTTTATCGACCAGCGATGCCCGTGGATCTGCTGCCACGTGGATGCCGATCATTTTTTTCTGTAGTGAGAACACGCTTTGCGGCCGCGACAAATAGTCGAGTTGCATACATTCATCAATGATGGCCAGCAATTTTTCGGAATATATCTGTTTGCCGAGCTCGACCGCCGGCACCAGTGTATCTTCTTTCAGGCGCTGGTTAGCCGAGACCGGGGACGCCCGCTGCAAACAGGCATACATACTAGCGCCTATGCTGTAAATATCGCTCCATGGCCCCAAGTGCTTGCGGTCTATATACTGTTCCGGCGGCGCAAAGCCCGGTGTGTAGGTTGGGGCCAGCGTCACTTCAGACAAAGCCTGGCGCGCTGATCCGAAGTCCAGCAGCATAGGCGAACCATCGAGACGGATATAAATGTTGGCAGGTTTGATATCGAGATGCAGCAACTTGCGCGTATGCACTTCGCGCAAGCCATTGAGCAATTCAATAAACATGCGGATGAGAAAGCTCTCTGGTACCGGCTGCGACAAGGCCATGATGTAGTCTTGCAGCGATTTGCCGCGTTCGTATTTCATGACCATATACACCGTATTGTTGGCACGAAAGAAGTTTTTCACGCGGACGATATTCTTGTGCTCGATATTGGCCAGCGCCAGGCCTTCTTCAAAAAAGCATTTCATGCCATGTTTGTAGGCGGCCTCGTTTTTACCATTCGATCGGATATGCGTATGTTCGTCGCGCTCAGCCAGCGTCACTGGCATATATTCCTTGATGGCGACGGTATTTTTTTGCGGATCTTGCGCCAGATAGACGAAACTGAACCCGCCCAGACTCAACACCTTGGTAATGGTGTAGTCATGCAGCGCAGTGCCTACCGGCAAGGCAAAATCAAATTTATTAGAGAGCTTCACTAGCGCTTTAACGTCACCATCATGGCTTTTATTAAGGGAAAGCCCGCATTGTGTGGCCTGAATCACGGGTTTTCTTTTATCTTTTTGCTATTTTCGCATATCGATAGCGCATTTGATACAATCCCTCCGTTTGCTTCCCAGCCCAAGACGATGAACATGACAGCCAAAAAATCCGCCAACGATCAACCTATTTTAAGCATGACCGGCTTTGCCGCAGCGGAGTCACGCTTCCCCGGCGGCCTGCTGCTCATCGAATTACGCGCGGTGAATCATCGCTACCTCGAACTCAACGTGAAAATTGAGGATAGCTTGCGCCAGTATGAGGCGCACATTCGCGAGCAGTTGCAAACCCGGCTTGGTCGCGGCAAGGTAGAGTGCCGGATTAGCCTCAAAAGCGATAGCGCTGCGACCAACCTGGCATTAAACCCGGCCATGGTGGCGCAAATTGCGCAAACGCTTGGCGAATTACAGCAACATTTCCCACAGGCGCAACCTGTTAACCTGGTCGAGGTGTTCAAGCTGCCAGGGGTGTTGCAAAGCGAAGCGGTCGATGCTGAAACTTTGGCTCAAAGCGTACAGAGTGGTTTGTCACAAGCGATAGACGAACTGATTGCCGCCCGCCAGCGTGAGGGCGAAAAACTCAAGCAGGTACTGCTGGACCGTCTACAAGGCGTGCGTGAGCAGATCAGCATCGTCAAACCGCTACTGCCAGCGCTGGTGAGCCAGTATCAGGAAAAACTGACCACCAAATTACGCGAGGCCATGCAGGCAGATGACGACCGCGTACGCCAGGAAATTGTACTGTATGCACAACGGATTGATGTTGATGAAGAATTGGCGCGATTGAATTCCCATATTACCGAAATGGACCGCATCCTGAGTGCAGGCGGTGCCGTGGGCAAAAAGCTGGATTTCCTGATGCAGGAAATGAACCGCGAAGCTAATACACTAGGCTCCAAATCAGTCGCGATTGAAACCACGCAGGTTTCCATGCAGCTCAAAGTGCTGATTGAGCAAATGCGCGAACAAATTCAGAATATTGAATAACCCTGTTTAAAACCCGGTTTGCACCAAAACCGTGATTCAAAAGCGCACCTAAATGGTGCGCTTTGTTTTTCAAACTCCCTCAACAAGACAATAACTACTTGATTTAAATACACTTAATAGGCTGGCACACGGCTTGCTCTTATTTAATTGATTTTTACAAGCAAGGCAAAGGTCCAGCATCATGACGCAATCAGCAAAACAGTTTTTTGATGAAATGCAGGGCTATGGGGGCAACGTACGGGCCATTTACCAGGCATACAAGCATTGGTTAAGTGATGTGCCTACGCAACAACTGGCCGCCAAGCGTGCCGAAGCTGAGGTTTTGTTCCGCCGTGTGGGGATTACCTTTAATGTGTATGGCGAAGAAGATGGCGCCGAGCGTTTAATTCCGTTTGATGTCATTCCGCGCATGATTTCTGCCAGTGAATGGGCGCACCTGTCCAAAGGCGCCGTTCAACGCGTCCGCGCGCTTAATATGTTCCTGCATGATATTTACCATGATCAGGAAATCATCAAAGCCGGTATCGTGCCGAATAGCATTTTAAGTAATGCGCAATACCGGCCAGAGATGGTGGGTGTGAATGTGCCTAATCAGGTGTATGCGCATGTAGCTGGCATTGACCTGGTCCGCACCAGTGAATCGCAGTTTTATGTGCTCGAAGACAACCTGCGCACACCGTCCGGCGTGTCTTACATGCTGGAAGACCGCAAGATGATGATGCGATTGTTCCCGGATTTGTTTAAGAAATACCCGATTGCGCCCGTGGAGCATTACCCACATGTGTTGCTGAATAACCTGCGCTCGGTGGCACAAACCGGCGTCACCGACCCAACCGTCGTGCTCCTTTCACCAGGGGCCTATAACAGCGCCTACTTTGAACATGCCTTCCTCGCCCAGCAAATGGGCATAGAACTGGTGGAAGGCCAGGATTTGTTTGTTCGTAATAACGCCGTCTACATGCGCACCACACAAGGCCCGCAAAGGGTGGATGTGATTTACCGCCGCATCGACGACGACTTCCTTGACCCTCTGGTGTTCAAGCCCGATTCCCTGTTGGGCGTGCCAGGTCTGCTCTCCGTTTACCGCAATGGTGGCGTCACATTGGCTAACGCTGTAGGCACCGGCGTGGCCGATGACAAGGCGACGTATATCTACGTGCCGGAGATGATCAAGTTCTATCTGGGTGAATCTCCTATCCTGCAGAACGTGCCTACGTATCAACTCAGCAAGGAAGATGATCTGGCCTATGTGCTGGATCATCTGCCCGAGCTGGTCGTGAAAGAAGTACAGGGCTCCGGCGGCTACGGCATGCTGGTTGGCCCCACTGCCAGCAAGCAGGAAATTGAAGAATTCCGCTTGCGCATTGTTTCTAAACCTTCTAATTACATTGCACAGCCGACGTTGGCACTGTCGACCTGCCCGACGCTGGTCGATCAGGGCATCGCCCCTCGCCATGTGGACCTGCGCCCATTTGTACTGTCAGGCAAAACCGTCAGTGTGGTACCGGGCGGCCTGTCACGCGTAGCACTTAAGGAAGGCTCCCTCGTTGTCAACTCCTCACAAGGGGGTGGTACCAAAGATACCTGGGTGCTGGAACGGGATGATGTCTGTGCCGAAACCCTGCAACCGCAAATGGCTGCACAACAAATCAATCAAGAGGCCGTCATATGTTAAGCCGTACCGCAGACCACTTATACTGGATGGCACGCTATATCGAGCGCACTGAAAACGTCGCGCGCGTGCTGGATGTCACCTACAACATGTCTTTGCTGCCTTCTGACAGCAGCAATGAAGAAGAGCTATGGGATACGGTACTCGAAATTGCCGGTATCCGCGATATTTATGACGCGACCTATAAGGAGCTCAACGCGACCAATGTGATCAAGCATCTGGTCATGGACAGCAACAACCCATCCAGCATTTACAGCTCCCTGCGTAGCGCGCGCGAAAATGCACGCGCCGTGCGCGTCGCGATGACCACCGAAACCTGGGAGAACATGAACACCTTATGGCTGGAATTCGGCCAGTACATCAAGCAGGACCTGACAAAAACCGGCCTCAGTGAGTTTTGTGAGTGGGTGAAAAGCCGTTCTCACCTGTTCCGCGGCGTGTGCTTTGGCACCATGTTGCGCGATGAAGCCTTCAGTTTTGTCCGACTGGGCACGTTTATGGAGCGCGCCGATAATACGGCACGCCTGCTGGATGTGAAATATGAATTTTTAATCCCCATGCAGGAAGCCAATGATGGCGCGGTCGATTACTACGAATGGAGCGCCGTGTTGCGCTCAGTCTCGGCCTTCCAGGCTTACCAGAAGGTATACCGTGATGCGATTGAGCCGATGAAAGTGTCTGAATTGCTGATCTTGCGCGAGGACATGCCGCGCTCGCTACACGCCTGTTATGCCGAAATCATGCCGATTTTGCGCCAGGTGGCCGGAAGCCGCCAGACCGAGGCTGAGCGTTTAGCCGGGCAAATGCACGCCAAACTGCATTATGGCCGCATGCTGGATATCGTCAGGGATGGGGTACACCATTTTCTAGATGATTTTATTCTTGCCAACCGCAGACTGGGTGAAGAAATACAACGTAATTTTTTAAATGCGACGGCGTGATGCGAGAAGCGTACACATGATTTCGCCATAGATTGCCATGAGCCCCTCGTGCGCAGACTGTTATAAAACAGCGCTGCGCTTTTTTACTTTAACCCAGACCACATCATGCTGCTCAACATTGAACACCAGACCCAATATGTTTTCAGTGAAATGGTGCAATACACCATACAGCAGTTACGCCTGACGCCGCGCAACGGATATAGGCAAGCGGTCAAACACTGGCAGATCAAGGTCAATGGCCAATTGACGCCTTTTGAAGATGCCTTTGGTAATCTATCCCACACTTTGGTCATAGACCAGCCTCATGAAGCCCTTTTGATTACGGTGTCTGGCGCCGTGGAAACTGGCGTTGAGACAGAGCCGCCAGAGCAGGCTTTGCCAGCAGAAATTTATCTGCGGGATACACCATTGACGCAAGCAGATGCCGCCATGGCCGAATTTGCCAGACCGTTTGCGAATGCACCCTTAACTGACTTGATGCACGCTTTGCGTGAGCGTATGCAATACATTAAAGGCGCAACGCAGGTGGATACCCCTGCAGCTCAAGCTTTCCGGCTTGGCAAGGGCGTCTGCCAGGACCATGCCCATGCTTTTATCGGCTGCTGCCGTAGCCTGGGGCTGCCTGCGCGTTACGTGAGTGGTTATTTGTTTACCGTGGATGGTAGCCTCATGCAGACACATGCCTGGGTGGATATCTGGCAACAAGGACATTGGCTAGGCCTGGATGTTTCAAATGGGACATTGGTCAACGAGACCCATGTCCGGCTGGCGCACGGACTGGACTACCGCAGCGCCAGCCCGGTCACCGGCTCACGCATAGGCGGCGGCATAGAAGGCATGGCCAGTGTGGTAAGTGTGAACCAGCAAGCCCGTCAGGCCAATCCACAAGAGCAGGCGCGCTTGCTGCAACAGGCACAAAGTGCACAGCAATAGCTGGCGGCTGCATGCTATGATGGCCTTTCCGATTTCATTTTTTAACCGCGGATTGTGATGACTTACTGTGTAGGTATTTTACTGGAACAAGGCCTGGTCCTGGCGTCTGACACGCGTACCAATGCTGGTGTCGATCAGGTAGCCATTGCGCCCAAGATGCATGTGTTTGAAGTGCCGGGTGAGCGCATGATCGTGCTTCTCACGGCTGGCAATCTGGCGATTACTCAATCGGTGGTCAACCTCTGCCGGGAACAACTCAAGTCAACCGAACCGCATGCGCATCTGCATAATGTGCAATCGTTATTTGAAGCTGCCAGCGTGGTCGGCGCCGCCATGCGCACCGTACACCAGCGCGACGGCAAAGCCCTCAAGGAACACAGCATAGACTTTAGCGCCAGTATCCTGGTGGCGGGGCAAATCAAGGGCGAAAAACCGCGCCTGTTTAATGTCTATGCAGCCGGTAACTTTATTGAGGCCACGCCAGACACACCTTATCTACAAATTGGCGAGACCAAATATGGCAAACCCATCATAGACCGTGTCATCAAACATCAAACCAGTGTCACAGATGCGGTAAAATGCGTGCTGATTTCGTTTGACTCTACGATTCGCAGCAATATTTCTGTGGCTTTACCGATTGATTTGATGATATACCGCACTGATAGTTTAAGCGCCGATTGCCGGCACCGCCTGATGGAAGATGACCCTTATTACGCCAGCATCCGCAAGGGCTGGGGGGAAGGGTTGAAAGCCGTTTTTTCTTCTCTGCCTAACCCGGCATGGAGTGCCTCATGAGCCAAGGCCATTTGTTTGTGATCTCTGCTGCCTCTGGCGCAGGCAAAACCAGCCTGGTGCGTGCCATGCTGGCACAAGACCCGATCCTGAAACTGTCGGTTTCACACACCACACGGGCACCCCGCCCCGGTGAAGAAGATGGCATTCATTACCACTTTGTCTCTGAGCCTGCATTTCTCGACATCCTCGACAATGGCGGTTTTCTTGAAAGCGCGCATGTGCATAGTGCCCGCTATGGCACGGCGCAAAGTGAGGTTGAAAATGCCCTGGCAGAAGGCCGCGACGTGATCCTCGAAATTGACTGGCAAGGCGCGCAACAGATTCGCACCTTGTTCCCACAGGTCACCTCTATATTTATCTTGCCACCCTCTATTGAGGCGCTGGCGCACCGCCTGAACAGCCGCGGCCAGGACAGTGACGCCGTCATCGCGCAACGCCTGGCAGCTGCACGCGAGGAGATGCGTCACGTGCATGAGTTTGATTATGTTACAATTAATGATAATTTTGACGTGGCCTTGCAGGATCTGATGGCGATTGTTCGCGCCCAGCGCTTGCAGTTAAACCGCCAGGTAGCCTGCCACGCGTCATTGATTCAATCACTTACCTAAGCTGGCACTCGCCATGCTGATGGTTCAAACAGATAGAGGTTTTTATGGCACGTATTACTGTCGATGATTGCTTGGACAACATCCCTAACCGTTTTCAATTGACCCTGGTCGCGGCTTACCGTGCACGACAGCTGGCTAATGGCTCTGACCCGTTGGTAAGCGGTTACTCACAAAAAGATAAAGCCACCGTGCTTGCCTTGCGCGAAATCGCCGCTGGCAAAATCGGTGTTGAGCTGCTAGAGAAAAAGGGCCAAGCATAAGCAGCTATGCCCCACACCCAAGGCGATTCTGCCCACCGCAAGTCCAGGCCTCCCATGGAGGAGGTCGATTTGCTGCCAGCCGACCGTGAGGATTCCCCCCTTACCCAGCTGATCCGTAAGTATCTTAATGAAGAAGAAGTGCAACTGGTTTGGCAAGCGTACCGCTACGCTGACCAGGCGCATGCCGGCCAAACCCGAAAAACCGGCGAACCCTATATCACCCACCCCATTTCCGTAGCCTGCATCCTGGCCAGGTTGCACCTGGATTTACCCACCCTCTTGGCAGCCTTGCTGCACGATGTGGTGGAAGATACCGAAGTGGACAGTGCAGCGATTACTGAGCGCTTTGGCAAACAGGTCGCGGACCTGGTCGACGGCCTGACCAAACTGGACAAGGTAGAACTGCAAACCGCCACCCAGGCCCAGGCGGAAAACTTCCGCAAAATGCTGCTGGCCATGAGCCAGGACGTGCGCGTGATCCTGGTCAAGCTGGCAGACCGTTTGCATAATATGCAGACCCTGGATGCGATGCGGAGCGAAAAACAAAAGCGCATCGCCCGTGAAACACTGGACATCTACGCGCCGATTGCCAACCGCCTTGGCCTGAACCCGATTTACCATGAGCTGGAAGACCTTAGCTTCAAATACCTGTACCCTAACCGCTACCGCGTGATTGACAAGGCCATCCGCACGGCACGCGGCCACCGCAAGGAAGTGGTCAGCAAGATTCAGGAAGCCATCCAGAATCAGCTCACCCAGTACCAGATTGAATATGACGTAGAAGGCCGCGAAAAGCACTTGTATAGCATTTACAAGAAAATGTCTGAAAAAGCGATGAAGTTATCGCAAATTGGCGACATTTACGGCTTTAGAGTGATTGTAAAGGATACTGCTGCATGTTACCTCGCACTTGGTGCCTTGCACGCGTTATACAAACCGATTCCTGGTCGTTTTAAAGACTATATTGCCATTCCCAAGGCCAACGGCTACCAGTCCTTGCACACGACCCTGTTCGGCCCGTTTGGAACGCCGATTGAAGTGCAGATCCGTAGCCAGGAAATGCACAATATTGCCGATGCAGGCGTGGCTGCGCACTGGTTATACAAAACCACCGATGCGCACCTGACCAAGCTGCAGCAGCAAACGCACCAATGGTTGCAACGGCTGGTGGAAATCCAGACCGAAAGTGATGACAGCCACGAATTCCTTGAAAACTTCAAGGTGGACCTGTTCCCCGATGAGGTCTACGTGTTCACGCCCAAAGGCAATATCATGGCTTTACCGCGGGGCTCAACGGCGGTTGACTTTGCCTATGCCGTGCACTCAGATGTCGGCAATAGCTGCGTCGCTGTCAAAATCAATAATGAACTGGCGCCTTTGCGTACCGAAATGCGCAATGGTGACCATGTGGAAATCATTACCGCACCATTGGCCAAACCCAATCCGGCCTGGCTCAATTATGTGGTCACAGGCAAGGCACGTTCGCATATCCGGCATTACCTGAAAACAGTGAAGGTGGAAGAATCGGCGCAATTGGGCGAGCGCATGCTGAATGTGGCATTACGCGCCATGCATATCGAACCGGCGGCCCTGACGGACAAACAATGGCAAAAAGTCATGAATGACTACGGCGTCAAAACGCGGCAAGCTATTTTGACCGATATTGGCCTGGGTAAACGCAACAGCCTGATGGTGGCGCACCAGCTGGTAGCCCATCCGGCGGAGGCGGAAGATAAATCTGCCAAAGTGCTGGATACCATCACCATCCGCGGTTCGGAAGGCATGGCCGTCCAGTTTGCCCAATGCTGCCGACCGATTCCTGGCGATCCTATCCTGGGCTTTATCAATAAAGATAAAGGCCTGGTCATTCATACGCATGATTGCCCGGCCATCCGCAAATTCAAGCTGGATCCGGAAAAATGGCTAGATGTGGAATGGGATGCCGATCCGAAGAAACTGTTCAGCGTCAACTTGCGCGTCACAGTGGTGGACGAGCGCGGCATGCTGGCCAAGATTGCAGCCACCATCTCCAATGCGGATGCCAACATTGATAACGTTAGCGTTGAAACCAGCGATGGCAGCCAGTACTCCAACGTCAACTTTACCGTGCAGGTGCATAACCGTGTGCACCTGGCAACCCTGATCCGCAACCTGCGCAAGATCCAGCAAATCGTACGGATCAACCGGGTCAAAGGCAATCAGCTGGAACAGCGCATCCAGTAACCGTCCTGCCCGCATGCGTCCCTTGAGCGACATCAAAGGTTTTACGCCTGCCCTGTGCAGCCAGCTGGATAAACTGGGCATCCGCAGTGTGGAAAGCCTGCTGCTGCATTTACCCCTGCGCTACCTCGACGAAACACGCATTACTGCCATCCGCGATTTACGGCTAGGCGAACAGACGCAGATTGAAGGCGTGGTGGTCCATCACGAGGTCAGCTACAAACCCCGCAAAATGCTCAATGTGCGGGTACAGGACGACACCGGCGTCATCAACCTGCGCTTTTTACATTTTTACCCCAGCCAGGTTTCAGCCATGCAGCCCGGCCAGCGCTTACGCGCCTTTGGCGAAATCCGTCCAGGTTTTTTTGGTTATGAAATGGTGCACCCCACCCAGCGCAAAGTGAACGAGGACACGCCCGTCAACAGTGCGCTGACTCCGGTCTACCCAACCACAGCTGGCTTAAGCCAGTCTGCCATCCGCAAAGCGGTGAAGCTGGTGTTACATAATGAGCACTTGTATGAAACCCTGCCAGACTGGGTATACCAAGCCATGCACCTGCCAGATTTTGCCAGCAGCCTGCAGCTATTGCACCAACCGAGTCCAGAGACAGCCCTTAACACGCTGGAAGACCGCACGCACCCGGCCTGGCAGCGCCTGGCCTACGATGAACTACTCGCGCAACAGCTGTCCATGCGTCAGCATTATGCGCGGCGTAAACAATCTCAGGCGCCCGCCATTCCCGGCTCACAACAGCTGGTCTCCCGCCTGCTTGCCAGCCTGCCGTTTGCCCTGACAGCAGCACAACAAAAAGTGGTCCATGAAATCCAGCAAGACCTGGCCCAGCCCCATCCCATGCAGCGTTTGCTGCAGGGTGACGTCGGTAGCGGAAAAACTATTGTCGCCTGCGTGGCGGCTTTACAGCTGATTGAGCATGGCTGGCAAGTGGCCATGATGGCTCCCACAGAAATTCTGGCCGAGCAGCATTACAAAAAGCTATGCAGCTGGTTACAGCCATTGGGGATCACGGTTGCTTGGCTCACCGGTAGCCAGCCTAAAAAAGAACGTGAGCAATCACTCACACTCATCGCCAATGGTAGCGCCATGCTGGCCGTAGGCACCCACGCCCTGTTCCAGGACGATGTGCAGTTCAAGCAACTGGGGTTAGCGATTGTCGATGAACAACACCGCTTTGGCGTGGGGCAACGCCTGGCACTGCGCAAAAAAGGGACTGGAAAAAAAGACACCATATCGAGTTGGGAACCGCACCAGTTAATGATGTCTGCGACGCCGATTCCGCGCACCTTATCCATGAGTTATTACGCCGACCTTGATGTCTCTGTCATTGACCAATTACCTCCCGGCCGCACCCCTGTCATCACCAAACTGGTGGCGGATGACAGACGGGATGAGATTTTGCAGCGTGTACATGATGCCTGTGCCCAAGGCCACCAAGCCTACTGGGTATGCCCGCTGATCGAGGAGTCGGAAGCCCTGCAACTGCAAACCGCCAATGACACCTATGCCTATATGCAACAGGCGTTCCCGGAATTGCGCGTGGGGTTGGTACATGGCCGTATGAAGCCCGCCGAGAAGCAGGCCGTGATGCAGGCGTTTGCCGCCAACGAAATGCATTTGCTGGTGGCCACCACCGTGATTGAAGTCGGCGTCGATGTGCCGAATGCGAGTTTAATGGTCATTGAACATGCCGAACGCATGGGCCTCAGCCAGTTGCACCAGTTACGCGGGCGGGTCGGCCGCGGCGCGGCCAAAAGCACTTGTATTTTGCTGTACAGCAAACAGCAATGTTCGCAGATTGGCCGCCAGCGCCTGAAGGTGATTTTTGAAAGCAACGATGGCTTCGAGATTGCCCAGGCAGACTTGCATATCCGCGGCCCGGGTGAACTGCTAGGCACACGTCAGAGCGGCGTGCCCATGCTCAAAATCGCGGACCTGGAACGCGATGCCGACTTGCTGCAAGTCGCCAAAACCAAGGCTGATCAATTACTGCAACGCGACCCTGCGGCGGTAGCTGCCCATTTACAGCGCTGGCTGAGCCAGGCAGAAGAGTGGGTCAAGGTTTGAACATTCCCAATACCAAGATATTAACTAGGTCCTGTTAATGCCTGGGTCTGCTGCAGGGCAGAAGGTTTGGACAGGGCTTGGGTGGCGGAGAGCAGGCTGCCTTCAAACGCTGGCAAAGGGAGTGGCCGGCTGAACAGATAACCCTGGAAACAATGGCAGCCCATGTCTTGCAACAGTGTCACTTGCTGCTGCATTTCCACGCCTTCGGCAATCACGCTGTGTCCAAGATTCTTACCCATATTGATAATGGTCTGCACAATAAATGCATCGTAGCTGTTATACACAATATCCTTGATAAAGCTGCGGTCTATCTTTAACTCGTCTAGCGGCAGGCGCTTCAATACCAACAGCGAAGATTGGCCGATGCCAAAATCATCCAGAGAAAAACTGATTCCCAGTGCTTTTAAGGCATCAATTTTCTCTATCACCTCATCCAGGTTTTTGACAATCAGGCTCTCGGTCAATTCCAGGCACAAGCGCCTGGGGTCACAGCCACTGGCCTGCACGGTCTCTGTCACGATCTGCACAAAATCTGGCTGGCTGAACTGGATCGCACTGACATTGACCGATAATTGCAATGACGCTGTCGCTGCAGCGTGTGACCAGTATTTGAGTTGCTGGCAGGCCTGGGCCAGCACCCATTGCCCAATCGCCACAATTTCACCGGTCGCCTCGGCAATCGGGATAAACTGGTCAGGCGGGATCATGCCTAGCGTCGGATGTTGCCAGCGCAATAACACTTCCGCGCCAATGGGCTGTTGCTGGGCATCTACCTGCACCTGGTAATACAGCAGGAACTGGTTGGCCTGTAAGGCAAATGCCAACTCATTTTCCAACGTGGCCCGCATTTCTATGGCCGGATGTGTGGCTTCGTCATACATCTGTATGCTATTCAGGTTATCGGATTTTTTGGCCTGGTACATGGCAATGTCAGCGCGCATTAACACGTCAGCCTGGCTGCAGTGATCGCCCAGGAACAGGCAGATCCCTATACTGGGGGCAGTGCGGTACCTGGTGTTTTGCAACTGAAACGGCTGCGAGAACACCGACATCATTTTTGCAGCCGCGACCTGTGCCGCCGCAGCCGCCTCAGCCTTGTCAGTCGATAACTCATCCAGTACGGCGATAAATTCATCGCCGCCCATACGCGCAATGGTGTCTTTTTTTCGTAAGCACTCTTGTAGCCGCATGGCTACCTGCTGCAGTAACTCATCCCCGGCCTGGTGGCCTTTGCTGTCATTGAGGCCTTTAAAGTTATTCAGGTCCAGTGACAACACCGCGCCGTAGCTTTGGTTTCGCGCACAGCGCGCGAAAGCCTGGTTCAGGCGGTCTGCCAGTAGCCGCCGATTGGGTAAACCGGTCAGGAAATCATAATAAGCCAGCTGGTGGACTTTCTGATTATCCAGGTTGGATGCAATGCGCAAGGAAATATTTTCGCGCAGGCTCAGCGCAAGGCTGCGGCCAGCCATGCTGACATAAATGACATAGACGATAAACAACACCGCTAGCGCCAGTGACACCGAGCTGCCATGCATAATGAAGCGCGGAATCATGAACAACACAATGCCGCCACTAAACAGGTTACTGGTGAGGGTGTCTATCGAATAAATGATAATCGCGGCGCCAGACACGCCCACCAGCGCAAAAATCAGGAAGGCCTGGTGTGCGGTATCGGTCTGGGGAAACAATAAAATGCCTGCCAAGCCCCAGGCAATGCCGCAAAAGCCGGTGCTGGCGCGAAACCATTGCAACCAACGCTCACTATGCAATGCATGCTGCTGGTCTTTTTCGTATTGGCGGGTCAGAAAGGCGCGCGCACCATAGGCAGTGAGAAAAACGCCTGTCCAGGCGCCAAGAATCACAGGGCTAATCAATGGTCGTTGCACCAGCAAGAGTGCAACCATGACCACAAGGGCGGCCATCAACGACCTGCGATTGTTTGCGTACAGCATGTCCACAATTTCTGCGCGCAAAGCGGATGAGTCCGCGACCGTGTTCAACGCATCTTCCCCCTGTAGTTATTGTCATAGGTCAACAACGGGTCATTCAGGCATAGACTTTAATCTATGCAGCTATCATGCGCTCAAACGTAGAAAAAAACACTATTCCGGGCAGCGTTTTTCATCCAAACATCGCAAAAAAACTCTAAGAAATGTCAGCGGTGCAGCCAGTGCCGTACGAGCTTGACATAACGGGGCATCACCACATACACCATGAGTGCGACTACCACAGCCGTGATAAAGAAGGTATGTACGACGTGGCTTTGCGGGAGGCCAGCCGCATCAAGTACAGGCACCACCAGCAATGGCACCACGCTCACCAGTGGGAAAATTGCCGACCAGGTCAGCAGAAACTGCTTCCAGCGCACGGGCGGTTTGGCAGGCGCCGCATCGGGCTGCATAAACAGGAAGTCGAGGCCAGTGCTGACCTGATATTCCTCCTGTCCGACGAGCAAATGGGTAGCCTTGGCAATCAGCGCTTGCCGTTCAGGGGAATCCAGCCATTGCGTGAGGTGGCGTTCGGTTTCATAGCGAATCATGACCGAGTAGGTATCGGTATACCCGGCAATCGGCCGGATAATATGCCAGTCCAGCAGGCCTGCCGATGACCGGCATACCGGCCCGATCTCCTGTAACCAGGTTTCATATTCGGCCTGCAATGCCGGATTCACATGATGCGTAATCACCACGCTGGCACCTTTGGTTTCCGGGACTAAAGAGGCATTGTTTGTCATGCTAAGGCTCCATACCTGAATATATGTGTTGTTTAGGAAATGAATAGTGGCTTTAAACTAGTCACTGCCAAGTCAATAAAACCACGTAATTTGGGCGGCATAAAGCGCTGTTTCGGGTAAACCAGGTGCAGCGCATCTGCCTGCCCACGCCACTCAGGCAATACTCTCTGTAAGCCGCCCGCCAGCACACTCGGCTGGCAGATAAAAGTCGGTAACAAAGCCACCCCCTGCCCACTTTCGGCCATGGCCCGCACGACGCCTATACTATTGACCAGCGTACGTGCCGCCAAAGGCACGCGGATCGCCGTGGTGCCTCGTTGCAAATCCCAATGATGACGGCCCATGGGTGTGAACTGCACACATTGATGTTGACCCAGGTCTGTTGGCGACGCAATTGCGCCAGCCTCATGCAGGTATTGCGGGCTGGCAAACAATGCCCATTGTATGGTGCCCAGTGATTTGGCAATCAGACTAGAATCTCGCAGTTCGCCCGTACGTATCGCCACATCCACGCCTTCCGCCACCAAGTCTACATACCGTTCAGTCAACATCAGCTCAAATGACAATGCCGGATATGCCTGCTGCGTCTGTGCGATCAGGCCGCCAAGCAGGGCATCGCCCAGGTCGGCCGGTGCCGTCACCTTCAACACGCCTTGCGGCTGCTGGCGCGCTTCATCCAGTGCGGCCTCAGCCTCCAGCAAATACCCCAGACCGGTAGAGGCATGCTCAAAATACAGCGTGCCCGCCTCGGTCAGGTTGAGCTTGCGCGTCGTCCGTTGCAGCAAGGTCACTCCCAGCCGCTTTTCTAATCGGGCCACCCGTGTGCTGATAGTCGAAGTGGGCAACCCTAGTTGCCGGGCTGCAGCGCTAAAGCTGCCCGCCTGTACCACTCTCACAAATACCGCGGCTTCGTTAAAGTCCATGGCCTATTGTTCATTTAATTGAAAAGTTATTTCACATTTAACCATCTAGTGTATTAAAAGTCATCTGTTTATAGTGTGAACCATGCAATCACAAACAACGATTCAACAAAATTTTTGAAAGGAAACACCATGAAAAAACTGTCTTTTATCAAACGTAGTAATGGTAATCACTGGGTGGGTGACGGATTTCCGGTACAGAGCATTTTTTCATACCGTGATATCGCCGAACAGATTTCACCATTCCTGCTCATGGACTACGCCGGCCCAGCCAGCTTTGAACCCACGACTCAACGCCGTGGTGTCGGCCAGCACCCGCACCGTGGTTTTGAAACCGTGACCATTGTCTATGACGGCCAGGTATCACACCACGATTCGACCAATGCCGGTGGCACTATCGGCCCGGGCGAGGTGCAGTGGATGACAGCCGGTTCCGGCATTATCCATGAGGAATACCATGGCGATGACTATGCACGCACCGGTGGCCCGTTTGAAATGATCCAGTTATGGGTCAACCTGCCGGCTAAGGACAAAATGACCAAGCCTGGTTACCAAGGCATCAGCCGTGACCAGATTCCTGAAGTCGCTTTGCCCGATGAAGCAGGCAAGGTACGCGTGATTGCCGGGGAATATGCAGGCCAACAAGGCCCGGCCAGCACCTTCAGCCCCATGAATGTGTGGGATGTGCGCCTCAATGCCGGCACACGCACCACCTTCACCTTGCCGGAAGGTCACACCACTGCCATTTTTGTCCTGCATGGCGCGGTAAAAACCGGTGAAGTACATACCATCCGCCCTGCCGAGCTGGCCGTGATGCAACGCGAAGGCAACGAACTGGTATTGCAGGCGCAGCAAGACACCGTGCTGTTGTTACTGAACGGTGAACCGTTGAATGAACCGGTGGTGGGTCATGGACCGTTTGTCATGAATAGCTGGCAAGAAATTGACCAGGCCATTAATGACTACAACCAGGGCCGTTTTGCCACCGCTTAAATTGAGCAACTTTATTAAAACAGGAAACACGGCGTCAGCACTTTGCAGTCCGCTGGCTGCCGTGATCTCCAAACAACTACATTTATCTTTGAGAGGATATTGATCATGAACAACAAACCCTACGTACGCCTGGACCGTGACAATGCAGTAGTATTGCTGGTAGACCATCAGGCTGGACTGCTCTCGCTGGTACGGGATATCGAGCCAGACCGTTTCAAAAACAACGTACTCGCCCTGGCCGATGCTGCCAAGTTTTTTAACCTGCCTACCATTTTGACCACCAGTTTTGAAACCGGCCCTAACGGCCCGCTGATGCCGGAACTCAAAGCCTTGTTCCCTGATGCACCTTACATCGCCCGCCCCGGACAGATCAACGCCTGGGATAATGAAGACTTTGTCAAAGCCATCAAGGCCACCGGTAAAAAGCAACTGATTATCGCTGGCGTAGTGACAGAAGTCTGCGTCGCCTTCCCTGCACTCGCAGCGATTGAAGAAGGCTTTGAAGTCTTTGTGGTGACCGACGCCTCAGGCACTTTTAACGAAATCACCCGCGATGCTGCCTGGGACCGTATGTCGTCTGCGGGTGCGCAACTCATGAGCTGGTTTGGCGTGGCCTGTGAGCTGCATCGGGACTGGCGCCGTGATATCGAAGGTTTAGGCACTTTATGCGCCAACCATATTCCAGATTACCGCAACCTGATGACTGCTTTTAATGCCCTGCAAGCTAAATAGCAAAAAACTTGCAATGGCGTGAATCTTTTAACAATACTTTTGTCTAAATGTATCGATTGCAAGCATTTGTTCATAAAGCGTTTCCTACATCACAATAGGATTTCTGCTTATTAAGTATTCAGGTCTATCAGCGTAATCTGCAATTGTCGCGTTTGTAAGTTCATGTCGAAATATTTTCGAATTGAACTTCACAACAAGACAAACACGGCAGCCTTAACGGCTGCCGTTTGTACTCAACTCAGAAGGAGTATGCAAATGCCTAGAGGATCCAGCCCCAAGCGCGAACACGAATACGACAAACTCAAAACCGAGTTTAAAAAAGAGCACCGCTACCCCGGCCGCGAAGAAGAAGTGGCGGCCCGCATCGTCAACAAGCAACGCAAAAAGGCCGGCGAAACCAAAGACACTTGAACGCATAGGCCCAACAAACACGTGACCAAATTTTCAATAAAGAATTACCCAGGTTTGCGAACTTAATCATTGCAATAAGTGACCGGCAAACTGGTTCAAACAAGTGGGGGTTGTCATGGAACAGACTAGTCATATCGGAATTTCCCCCCTCAAATACCAACCCGGGTTTGAGGTGCTGGAAGAGAGCGAAACGCAGAGTCGCGATAACCTGCAATACACCTTACGTAAAATCTCAGAAATCAGTTATGGGCAGTCAACCTATAGTGCACGCAGCGTGCATGTGAAGAGTCATGGCCTGATTTCTGCCGAAATGGAAATTTACGATAACCTGCCCGCCCCGTTTGCCCAAGGCATTTTTGCCAAGCCAAAAACTCTGCCGTTGGTCATGCGTTTTTCCACCGTGCCGGGTGATATCCTGCACGACAAGACCTGTACCCCTCGCAGCCTGGCCATTAAGGTGCTCGGTGTAGAGGGCGAAAGACTCCCCGGTAGCGAAGAAGCCATCACCCAGGACTTTTTATTTGTGAATGGCGCCAGCTTTATGTCCTCCAGCGTACAAGTGTTCCTTTCCAACCTCAAGCATATCGCTTGCACACCAGAGACCAGCACAGAGTTCCGCCACTTTTTATCGCAAATATTCCGCTCCACTGCCAAATTGATAGATTCCCTGCGCAGTGGTCAGCAAATACTGATCAAAAACCTGCACCAAGCCCAGGAGACCAATATCCTCGGTGAAACCTACTTTAGCCAGGACCCGATTATGTATGGCAATTACATGGCCAAAATTGCCTTTGTGCCCATTGCGCCAGAGCTGATTGCCCTCACCAATAAACCCATAGACCTGTTTGCCTCAGACGGGCTCAGAAAATCGATTGTCGATTTCTTTGTGTCGCGGACTGCCGTTTGGGAAATGCGCGTACAACTCTGCACAGACATTCACAAAATGCCGATTGAAGACTCCACCGTGATCTGGTCAGAAGAGAGCTCGCCCTATGTGCCGGTTGCACGCATTACTGCCAAGCCACAAATTGCCTGGAGCCCCTATCGCTCGCATGTGGTGGATGAAGGCATGCTGTTTTCACCCTGGCATGGGATTACCTCCCACCGCCCACTGGGATCCGTGATGCGGCTCCGGAAAATGAGCTATGAAATGGCTAAAAAAATGCGGGCAGAAAAAGAAGAGACCCGCATCTGCGAACCGACTAGCCTGGATGATTTGTGTTAAACCACAAATCATTCCCACCATATGACTATGTGGCACGGCGCAGATGCAGGCGATATCCCCATAGATCAGGAAGGTAAGTCGCAATGACCATCAATGCTGCCAGGCTCAGGAATATCCATTTGACCGAATAGCTGGTCACAAACTTGGCGGCGGGCGTTTGCGATTGCACAAACGCATAAAATGACGGTTGATCTATGCCTTCGATATACTGGCCTTTGATTTCCGTGGCCATCTCTTTTAGATGCTCCACATCCTGGCTGGATAAATAACGGTCAAACTCTGCATAAGCCACCGGCGGATCAGGATCATCTTTGCTGGCATCACTGTAGTTAACACCTCCGCCCGCACTTTCTGCCGCCGCATCCGTCCCCCAATAGCCGACAAAATGATTGTTGGCATTAAAGCGTTTGATCGGTGCAGGCTCCTTGCCGCCCACGCCGACAAAAATGACATGTTTGCCTATGCGCACATCGCTGATATCCAGTTTATTAATGCCATTGGCTTTGGGCGCTTCGTCACCATCGGTAAAAAACAGCATTTGTGCCGGAATATTCAGGTAATCAAACGTCGCCTCGGCAGCTTTAACGCCAAACGTCATGCGGCTGTTACCACTCCAGGCCATGCGCCATTCGAGGTGGTTAATACTGTCGTTAATAATGTCAAAGTTAGCGCATACTTCCAGTGGCATAAATAGCAGAGCCACATTTTCCGCCGCAAATACGCCCACACTCACATAAGTACCGCAGGGCGATGTTTTGACAACTTGCCGCATCAAATGCTGTGTGTAGGCCAGGCGGGTCACGGGTTTATCGGCAATGTGCATATCCTCCGCATTCATGCTCTGCGAAATATCTGCCAGCAATAAATAGTTATGCACTTCCTGTTTGAGCTGAATCTCCGGCTTGACTAAGGCCAACAACAAAAAGACGGCCGCACCCAGCAACAGGGTAGTCTCGTAGTGCTCTTTCAGCAGTGAAAATAAACGCTTCATGGCAACCCCTGTGGCAAATTGCTGATTTCCATGCCGGAAGGATCCTGTGGCACCGTTTTGATATGTTTGGGAATCACCCCATGCAGTAAACTCAAATTGAACTTGGCCGTCTGGTTGTGAGGATCCAGTTTGAGAGCCTGCTCATAGGCCGCCCGCGCCTGCAAGTAATCAAATTTGGCTTGCTCCTGAATGGCGCCATCGGCTTCAACCAGGCGCTGCAAACCGGAACGGAACAACTGATTGCCGATATTAAAATGAATCTGCGATTTCAATGCCTGGCCTGGTTCAAATACCGCGGAATCCTGTTGTTTGGGGGCTTCCAGCAATTGGCCAAAATTCTGGATGGCATGTTTGTAGTTGCCTGTTTTACCTTGCTGGTAAGCATCAGCAAATTTCTGGTGGAAAGGAAACGGGTCGCCTTCTAATACTTCGCCAGCCTGCAAGACACGGTTGGCAGTCGCAACATGACTGACCTGATAACCCTCATAGACACTGCCGAGCACGCCGACAATCAGCATCAACCCCAACACCTGGTTTTTGCGCGTTAAATGGTTTTTCATTCATACACCCTCAGATTTTTAATCACCAGCATCAACAACACCAACACCAGCGCAGACACCATAAACACCTTGGAATAGTCATAGCCGGCAATGGTCTCGCGATATTTAATGGCCTTTTTTTCCCGCGAATCGATGTCATTAATCGCCGACTGCAAGGTTTCCGGATCATCCGCTTCATACGCTTTATACTTCAGGCCCAATGACTGGAAATACTTATGCAGCACAATGGAGTTAGGCGTGCGGTCCTCGTCATATTCGTCTTTGGAAAAAATACTCGGCTCGCCCGGTTCGCGTAACATGATCCAGTAAATACTCAGCTTGCGGCTTTTCAGGCGCTCGCTCAGCAAATACTTCACGCGCGGGCTTAATTTGCCTGCACCGTCAGACAGCAGGATTAGCGCGCGTGAGCCGGAGTTCTCAATGTTATCGAACAGACCGACCGCCTCGGTGAGGCCTGCGCCGATATTGGTCTGGTTGAGCGAGGGGCTGGTGGCGGCCAAAATCGCGGCATGGATGGCATCACGGTTGGTCGTGATTTTGATGCCATACAACGCCGAGTTGGTAAATCCCACCACCCCCATCATGTCGTTCGGACGCGAATCAATAAACTGCGTAATAATCCGGCGTGCCGCGGCAGACTTGATTTCCGCCACATGGCCGGAAGCATCTCCCGCGAACGGGTGATCCATACTCACGCTGCGGTCTATCACCATCACGGTTTGTGCGCCCTTGCCCACACGCGGTACTTGCTCATCCGCTCCCCTAGGTGCGGCTAATGCAATCACGATACTCAGCAGTAACAACGACATCACCACTTTAACTGCCAGGTTGAGCCGATCCGAAAACAGGTCCTCCGGCATCAGCTCCAGCCAGCTGTAATGCTGACCCTGATGTCCTTTTAACCAGAAAGGCAGCAACGCGATGGGCAACAGGGCAAATGCCCATGGATGTAAAATAATCATGCCACACCCCGCTCACAATCACGCAAACGCTTGCTGAGCTGCACCAGTTGCGCAATCACCTGGCGGCTATCGCGTGTTTTCACGTCATACAACGATTGATTAGAGGCTTCAAAAAACTGGGTGATTTCCTGTTGCAGGCTTTTAAAGCCAGGGCGCAATGTGACAAATGCTTGCACATCCCTCGCAAAAATATTGGCGCCGTAATGCTGGTTAAATGCTTGATGCAAATACACCAAGGCCTTTTTCTCCTCCACTGCCGTTTTTGGTGTGGATGATCTTGCCAGCCGCTTGAGCTGTCGGTGCGCACGGGCAAAGGCGCCGCCCATAAACGGCATCCAGTGACCATCTGCATTGATGTATAACAGGGCCAATAAACTGCCACCCAGCAAAGCGAGAAACACGACCAGCCTTTGTTGGTGTGCCTTATGCTCAATCAACGGCGTACGCACTTCCGGCAACATATGTTTCTTGGCTGTCACGCTACCGCCAGTCACCAGTGGTGAAAACCAGAAACCCCAGGCAGGCACTTCTACACGGGTTGAAACCGGCGGAGTTTTACTGGTGAATACGAGTTTTTCAGTGGGTAACTGCATCACGGCCGGTGTCATGCTTGCCGCAAACACCTGGTAACTGAGTTGCAGGGTGTATTGTGTATGGTCAGATTCCGCTTCGGATTGCACCGCAACATTCACCAACTCTATCCCGTCATGCTTGCTCCCTTTTTTGGGCAACGTTTGGTCTGAAAACTGATACGCCACTGGCACCTGTAACACCACGGTCCGCTGCAATACATCGCCGATATGCACATGATTATTTGTGGCAGGATTGAATACCCGGATGGTTGGTGTTGCCGTTGCTTGCTTCTCAGCCGTTGCCGCCATCGCAGCATTCACCGTCAGCACCATGACTGCCACCCATAGCAGGCGCTGCATTGCCTTGGCCAATAGCTTGTTTGAAATTTGATTACGCATGCTTGTCACTCTCGCTTAGGTAAACTTCACTCACATCGTTTGTTCAAAATACTGCGTCATCAGCTCGGGCCGGTAATCGCCATGCATAAACAACGCCGGACTATCAAAACGCAAAAACAACGCCTCCAATGCCTCTCTGCGCGCATTAAATGCCGCCAGGAATTTGGCCTTTACTTCACCACGGAAAAACAGCGTCCGGTTACGCCCGGTTTCCAGGTCTATCATGGTGCCAAAGCCAAACTTGGGCAGCTTTTTATATTCCTCATCGTCCCACAGCACGATAGGCACCACTTTGTGCGCAGACATGGCCAGCAGTGTTTTCTCAATCACAGGCAATGGCATATGAAAATCTGAAATCCAGAACACTAGCGCGCGCGTCTGTCCCAAGAAATTAGGCATGTCGGTGACGCCGTCCATGCCCATGCGCTGCGATTGATAGGTATGCAGCAAGGCGATAGTCTGTTTGCTCTGGTGAAAACTGCGGCTGAGAGGCAAGGTAAAATCTTCAATCACCTGCTGGTGATAGCCAATAAAGCCGAACAGATCTCCGGCCTGGTAAGCCGAGTTCGCCACCGCCGTGGCGATTTCTATTGCCGTATCCAGCTTGCGCTGCTGCCCCGTGAACTGCATAGAGCCTGATAAATCACACACGGCATAAATCGGCGTCGTGCTGTCCTGGTTAAACTGCCGCACCTGCACCTGTTCAAACGGGTCACGTATCGTCTGCCGTAAATCCATGCGCCTGGCATCCGGGTAATCCACCAGGTTGATGGTGCCACGGTAATCGGAGCCGATACCGCGCTGTGTGCCGGGATGATCACCGAGCTGGATGCTGTCAGATTTCCAGCCAATGACATATTCGAAGGGTCGCGCATATTCGCCCTCATCGTGATGCCCCGGCACTGTCTGCCCGGCTTTATTCCAGGCATGTTTGAGTGTTGATCGCATGATGACCTGCTTTTAAGCTGCTTTGCTAAATGACAAGCTAGGCACGGCCACCGTACGGATAATGTTGTTGGTCAACTCTCTGGCCAGCGCGGTCCGGCGATTTTCGTAAGCGGCGTTAAATACCAGGCGATGTGAAATCACCTCATGAAACACAGCATGGATATCCTCAGGATACAAACTGTCGCGGCCATTCAACCAGGCATTCACGCGTGCCGCTTTCATCAGCATGCCCATGCCGCGCGGACTGGCGCCGGTCTGGATCACACGGCTGACATCTACACTGTCCATGGTCACGCCAAACTTCTCCGGATGCTGGGTCGCATCCCACAAATCCATGGTGTACTCTTCAAGCACGTCGCTGGACTGGATATAGTTTTGCAAACGGTCGGAAAACGCATTCAACTGGTCAAATTGCAGAATATTGCTTTCCACCTGCTGCGTCAGTTTTTCCGCATGCTGGAATTTGGTATTGAACACCAGTGACTTTTTCAGCTCGCGATCTGAAGGAATCTCAATCGGGATCTCCATCATGAACCGGTCACGCGCTGCAGAAGGAATCTCAAAGGTTTCGTTTTTCTCCACCTGGTTGCGGTCAGCAAACACAATCATGTGCGGCATGCGGTATTCTTTTTTAAACGCACTGATATGCCGCTCCGCCATCACGCGCAACATCAGGGCGTGTACCTGCGGCCTGGCGCGGTTGATTTCATTAAAAAAGAAGACGGATAAATTTTCACCCGCACGCAACAACGGTCCTTCATCAATTTGCGGCCTGCCATCCGGCCCTAGAAACGTGTGGTAAATCAGGTCATTCGGCATCAAATCCACCGTGCCCTCAATCCGCTCATACGCCCCGCCTATGCCACGGGCAATTGATTGCAGCAAAGTAGTTTTACCCACCCCCACGCCCCCATCCAGCAATACATGACCACGGGCAAAAATCGCAATATTCATTAATCTGACGGCTTTGCTTTGTCCCACAATCACTTGGTTCACTTGTTTTTCAAGGTTCAACGCATGCTGACGCCAGTCTGTCAGTTGGTTATCTAATGCCAATCGAATATCAGAGGTAGTGGACATGAATCTTTCCTTTAATAAAATGTTTCAAAAATGTAACAGAGTGTTACAGGTCCACAATCCTCCAGTTTAGAGAACCTTACTGGTCCAGTCATTTATGCGATATAGTGATTGTTTGCTAATCCAGATTGCCAACAAAATAAAGGGAATTTTTCCCGTTGTTGCGTTTGCTGGCACAAAAAAAGGAGAGGAAAATGCTACGTTCTTGGAGTCTGCAATTAACCATTGCCGAAGCCTCTGGCTTGCCGGTCTACCTGCAAATCGCCCAGCAAATCATGGAAGAAATTCAGAAAGGCAGATTGGCCCCGTCTACCGCCATGCCGGGTACACGCGAGCTGGCGGAACAACTTAAGGTCAACCGCAAAACCGTCATCCTCGCCTACGATGAACTGATCGCCCAAGGCTGGCTGGTCACCGAGCAAAGACGTGGCTCATTTGTTTCAGCCAACCTGCCCAATTTCACTGCACAACCGCAAGCAAGCAAAACCGGTCATCAGCCTGCCAATGTGGTGGAAGGCCCCACGCATCCGCTCCTCAACTATCAGTCACCCCGCAATGGTGTGATTGATTTCAATGATGGTATTCCTGATTCACGGCTGATCCCGTTCAACATTTTGTCGCGTGCATTCCGGCATGCGCTGATTGGCTCCAGCAAAGGCAACAACCTTGGCTATGGTGATCCGCGTGGCACGTTGGCATTACGGCAATCGATTGCCACCATGCTCAATATGGAGAGAGGCCTGAGTGTGGATATCGACCAAATCTGCATCGCACGCGGTAGCCAGATGGGCATCTTCCTGGCCGCGCGTATCCTCACCCGGCCCAATGACAATGTGGTGGTAGAACAACTGAGCTATCCCGCTGCCAAAGAAGCCTTCCGCTCCTGCGGTGCCAACATCCTCACCGTGGGGCAGGACAAACACGGTATCGATGTCACTGCACTGGAAAAACTATGCCAGCAACACCCGATCCGCGCTATTTATGTCACCCCGCACCACCAGTTCCCCACCACCGTGATCATGACCGCCGAGCGGCGCTTAAAGCTCCTGATGCTGGCTGAGCAATACGACTTCACCATTGTAGAAGACGACTACGACCACGAATTTCATTTTTCGTATCACCCGGTATTCCCCCTGGCGAGCACCAACCACGGTGGCCGCGTCATCTATGTCGGCTCGCTCTCTAAAGTGCTCGCCCCTGGATTGCGTGTCGGTTACCTGGTTGCCACACCCAGCCTGATAGACCGCTGCGCACAGGAGGTCATGCTCATAGACCGGCAAGGTAACTCCATCACCGAACTTGCCGTCGCCGAGCTCATGAACGCTGGCGAAATCAAACGCCATATCCGCAAAACCTTCAAGATTTACAACGAACGCCGAAACCTGCTGATTGCGTTGATTAAAAAGGAACTCAAAGAGTACGTGACCTTTGATGCCCCAGATGGCGGACTCGCCATCTGGCTACGTTTAAAGGAGGGCTACCAGGTTGAAACGATAGCGGCCCAGGCACTGGCCCACAAAGTGCGCATTTTGCCCGGCACACTCTTTTCAGAATCACAGCAAAGTGTGCATGCCATCCGGCTAGGATTTGGCAGCCTGACCACGGCAGAACTGGAGAAAGGCGTTCTGGGGTTAAAAGCCTGCTTTACCCAGCGATAAAGATGGTTGCAAACTGCCATTCTATTTAAGAAAAGTTAAATATGACCGAAAACAATTTAAGGAATATATTTATACCGGGACGATAAAAATCATCAGCTATTCATACCTTTTATGAAAAAAATTAAAAATCAACCTATTGAGAGCGATCAATATATCCAGACCCTGATTGATAACTTTCCATTCATGGTCTGGCTCAAGGATGAGGACAGCCGCATCCTGGTGGCGAATACTGCCTATGCCAACATGGTAGGCGTCAAATCCAGTGCCGAGCTGATAGGCAAAACCGATTTTGATTTTTTCCCGCCCGATTTAGCCCAGGAATATGTCGATGGCGATCAAAAAGCCATGGCTAGCACCACGCCTAGTGCCGTCACTGTGCCCATTAAAAACGCAGATGGCGAGTATTACTGGATAGAGTCTTATAAATCAGCCGTGGTGGTAGATGGCAAAGTGGTCGGCTCGCTGGGTTACGCCAGGGATGTGACGGAAAATATCCAAAAAGAAAACGAATACAAATCCATCGTAGAAAACTCTTCCAATTGCATTGCCAAATACAATCGCGACTGTGAGCGTATCTTTCTCAACAAAGCCAACTCCCTGTTTTATGAAGTAGATTCGGCCACCCTAATCGGCAAATCCCCTTCGCAATATCCTGGTGGGGCCTCTGCCAAATCGCTGGAAAAAAGTATACGCGAGGTATTTCAAAGCGGCCAAAACCAGCATGTTGCCTTCCGGCTGACCACCCAACATGGCAAACACAAAATCATGGATACGGTGCTGACGCCCGAATTTAATGCCATCAACGAAGTCATTGCTGTCATCGCCATCGGGCAAGATATGACGCAGTCCTATGAAAACCTGGACCGCATTCATCACCTGGCTTATTTTGACTCCATCACCCGCCTACCCAACCGTATTTCATTGCTCGAAGTACTAGATCACTGCATTAAAAAAACGCAGCGCGCAGCGTCCTCATTTGCATTTTTGATGCTGGACCTGGATGGCTTTAAAGCCGTGAATGATTTGCTCGGCCATGCTGAAGGTGACCTGCTGCTTTATGAAATGGCCAGGCGGATTGAGCGTTCAGTGAGACCGACCGATACCGTTGCCCGCCTGGGCGGCGATGAGTTCGCCATCGTGCTCTCAGACGTGCAAGACCCGAAAAATGCCGGGCTGGTTGCGAAAAAAGTGCTTGAGTCCATCAAGCAACCCATCCTGATCCGTGGCACTGAACTGTTTATTTCGGCCAGCATAGGCATCGTGATCTGCCCAGACCATAGCAGCGATGCCAGCGATATTGTGAAGTACTCCGATATCGCCATGTACAAGGCCAAAAAACTAGGCAGAAGCAACTACCAGTTTTACTCCCCCGATCTCTCGCAAACCACCATTGAGCGCATAGACATTGAGCGCTCACTACGCACCGCACTCCAAAACGACGAGTTTTTGCTGCACTATCAGCCGCAGGTGAATTTAGAGACTGACAAAATCGTCGGCGTAGAAGCCCTGTTAAGGTGGCACCGCAATCACAACGAAATGATTCCGCCCAATCGGTTTATCGGCATTGCAGAAGATTCAGGATTCATTATTGAGATCGGTGAGTGGATCATGCAAACCGCCTTTAAAGATGCCGTCAGGTGGAACACCGGCCGCACAGACCCCATCACCGTCGCCATCAACTTATCTAGCCGCCAGTTTATCCATAACAACCTGCTCAACTCCATCCGGCACCTGTTAAAAAAAACCCACTGCAACCCAGCATGGATCACTTTAGAGATCACTGAAAGCCTACTCTTAAGTGACAGCGCGCACATCCGCAAAACCCTAAAAGCCCTCGATAGCCTGGGCTTTAGAATCTCGCTAGACGACTTTGGCACCGGCTATTCCGCCTTAAGTTATTTAAACAAATTCCCGGTGAGTGAGATCAAAATTGACCAATCGTTTGTGCAAGGCATTGCAGACAACAACGACCACAAACTCATTGTGCAGGCCATTATCTCCATGGCAAAAAGCCTGGGTAAAGAACTGGTGGCAGAAGGCGTAGAAACGGCTGAACAAGCCAAGTATTTAAAAGGTTGCGACTGCAAAGTGGTACAAGGTTATTTTTTTAGTAAACCCAAACCCTTTGATGACATTGACATGCAAGCCTCGTGGAAAGATGCCGTTTAAAAAGGCACTTAAGACGCCTCGGCGGTAATTAACGCAAGCCCTAACCTCAACTCCTCCGCATCAATCTCCCTCACCAAGCGCTTAAGCTCAACGCCCTCTTTCATAAAAATGAGCGTCGGCCATAGTTTCACGTGAAACGACCGCCCTAACCGGCGGCCTTTGCCATCCTCAATTTTAATATGGCGGATATTTGGGAAAAGGGTAAGTTCAGCGTGGATGGCTGATTGTGCAGCTTGGCAGTAACCACACCAGTTGGCGCCAAACTCTAAAACGGTGGCGCCTGTTAGACTGTTAATCTCTTCGCGGGTGGGTTCTTGATTTTCCATAGCGTACCTTTAACTCTTTCTCCCTTTGAGTTATCAAGGATTCCTTGACAACTCAAAGGTACTGAGACAACCGCACTGTCTTTTGGTACGTGGAAGTGAGTAATTCCTGTGATTAAAACTTCCATCCTGACGACAAAGCTTCAGCTTGCTGTAGGACCGTTTGCACAGCAGCATCCTGCAGATCAGGTGGGTAGCCATACTTACGCAGAATACGCTTTACCAATACTCGCATACGCGCCCGAGCGGAATCCCTATGTGCCCAGTCCACGGTGACATTTTCGCGAAGACTTACTAACAACTCGTGTGCGATCAGTTTTAGTTTATCGTCGCCCATCACCTCTAAAGCGCTATTGTTTTCTGCCAGGGCATCATAAAAAGCAATTTCTTCATCAGATAGTCCCGATTCCTCACCACGCTGACGGGCTGCACGTATATCTTTGGCCAGTTGAATCAACTCTTGCAATACCTCGGCAGTGGTGATCGCATTCGCATGATAGCGTGCTACAGCATCTTCCAACCGTTCCGAAAATGCCTTGGTTTGCACCACGTTAGCTTTGCTACGTGATCGAATGCCGTCATTGATTAACTTACGCAAGGCTTCCAATGCAAGGTTCTTGCGCTCCATCTGCTGTACTTCAACCAGAAACTCATCCGAAAGAATCGAGATATCCGGGCTCTTGATACCAGCGGCGGCCAGAATATCCACGATCTCGGTCGAAACTACGGCACGACTGACAATCTGCTGAATTGCCAGTTCGCGCTCCTGCTGGGTGACACCCGATCCTGTATTGCTCTTCACCAACGCGGCACGAATCGCCTGAAAGAAGCCAACTTCCTCTCGGATATCACGTGCTTCATCAGAGGCTGATGCCAAAGCAAATGCTTTGGACAATGCTAGTACGGCATCTTGGTATCGACGATGCGCATTTTTTTTGCCTTCATTCGTTTTCTCTTTCGCCGCCAGCTTCTGCTGCAGGTCGAGAATCCACTCAATCGCCCCAGCCATCATCACCAGACGCTCTTGTGGTGTGCCATTCATCGCAGAGGCATAGTTGTAGCCGTGGAACATATCCCTCACAACTTCATATTTCTCCAGCATCACTGCAATGGCTTCAGCTTCATCAATGCCAGTGTTTTCCTGATCGTTTTTAGAATACTGCTGTAGGGCAGACTTCAAATTTTGTGCAATGCCAATGTAGTCAACAATCAGCCCCGCTGGCTTGTCTCGAAACACGCGGTTCACGCGTGCAATCGCCTGCATCAGGCCGTGCCCTTGCATCGGCTTATCCACGTACATCGTATGCATGCAAGGTGCGTCAAAACCGGTGAGCCACATATCCCGCACGATCACAAGCTTGAGTGGGTCTTGCGGATCGCGTGCACGCTTGGCCAATAAATCACGTCTAGCCTTATTGCCGATATGCTGTTGCAATTCTTTAGGATCGCTCGCCGCCCCTGTCATTACAATCTTGATTGCGCCTGCATTGTCATCATCGCTATGCCAATCGGGGCGTAGTTTCATAATTTCTTCGTACAACCTCACGCAAATGCGGCGGCTCATACACACCACCATGGCCTTACCATCTAACGCAGCTACCCGATCTTCAAAGTGAGCAACCATGTCTTTGGCGACCAATGCCAGTCTTTTATCGCTGCCAACCAGGGCTTCAATCGTAGACCCCTTCTTCTTCAAGCGCTCTTGGTCGGCCTCGGAATCTTCTTCGGTGAGATACTCCACCTCAGCATCTATTTTTGGCTTCTCGTCTTCATCAAGCTCAATCCGCGCCAGCCGCGATTCGTAGTAGATCGGCACGGTTGCACCGTCTTCCACCGCACGGCTAATGTCGTAAACATCGATGTAATTACCGAATACTAATGGTGTATTCACATCGTCCGCTTCAATCGGCGTGCCAGTAAAACCGATAAATGATGCATTTGGCAAGGCGTCGCGCATGTACTTGGCAAAGCCGTACGAAATTTCGCCGGTCTTGGCGTCCACCTTGGCTTTAAAGCCATACTGACTTCGATGCGCTTCATCCGCGATGACGACCACGTTGCGTCTTGTGGTGAGCGGCTCTGTCACCTCGCCAAACTTCTGCAACGTCGTAAAAATAACACCGCCAGAGGCCCGGTTTAACACCTTCTGCAAATCGTCACGGCTTTCGGCCTGTATCGGCGTCTGCCGGATCAGGTCACGGCACATCGAAAAAGTGGCAAATAGCTGGTCATCAAGATCATTGCGGTCAGTTAGCACTACCAGTGTTGGGTTTGCCATGGCCGGATGCCGCACCAGTTGCCCTGCATAAAACGCCATCAAGAAACTTTTGCCCGACCCTTGCGTATGCCAGATAACTCCCGCACGCTTGTCACCTTGGCTCTGTGTCTTCACACTCGGCAAACCATAATCCGCTGGATCTTGCGCTGCGCCCTGTACACAAGCTGAAGCTCGAATCGTCGAAGCAACCGCATGCCGTACTGCATGAAATTGATGGTACCCTGCAATGATTTTGACCAACCCAGAACCCGTTTCACCAAACACAGTGAAATCGCGTATCAAAGCCAGTAAGCGGCGCCGCTCGAATACGCCTTCAATCAATGTCGAGAGTTCTGGCGCACCTTTAGGCGCAACATCCGTACCGTCGGTGGTACGCCAAGGCATAAAGCGTTCTAGGTCTGCTGAGAGCGACCCAACCCGTGCCGCAATGCCATCTGAGGTCACCAAAAGTGCATTGGTATTAAACAACGCCGGAATCTGCTGCTTGTAGGTCTGCAGTTGGTTAAACGCACCCAAGAGATGCGCCCCTGCACTTCCCGGCGCCTTGAGTTCTATTACGCCTAAAGGCAAGCCATTGACGAAGATCACTACATCGGGTCGACGATTGCTTTGGCCGTTAATCACCACAAACTGGCTCACCACTAGCCAATCGTTATGCTCTGGGTGCTCAAAATCAATCAGAGTAACTTTGCCCGCCGTCAGCGTACCATCGTTCGCGTAGTACTCAACGTCTACACCCTCCGTTATCAGCTTATGGATGCGGCGGTTTTCTTCAAGCAGCGATGGCAGTTCAGATTGCATCACTCGCCGCAACGCATCGTTTTGCGCCTCAGCTGGCAAACTCGGGTTCAACCTCGCTACAGCGTCCTCAAACCGCTGTTTGAGTATCACCTCATTGTGACTTTCTCGCTCCGGCTGCTTGCCGTCTGGGCCAATGTCTTCTTCGCACGCAATGTTGTAACCAAGTGCCCGCAATTGATCCAGTAGTGCTTGCTCCACTTGCGCTTCGGATAAAAATGCCATTAGCGCTCCCCTTCAGTGAGCAATCGCACCAGTGGTGTATTAATAAAATACATATGCTTGCCTTGCGCAAACTCCTGCACGATGCCTTTAGCCGCGAGCTGCTTCAAATATTTAGCGGCTGTCTGGCGGGTGATGCCGAGGTCACGCTGTACAAACTCAATACGCGTATAAGGGTGCCGAAACAAGTTGTTAAGCAAATCCTGAGAATAGAGTTTGGGCAACTCCTGCCGTAAACGCTGCTTGGTTTCCGCCATCAACTCACGCATTCCCTCAACCAGCACCACGGTAGTCTGTGCCGTTTCAGCCACGGCCTGCAACATAAACAATAGCCATGCTTGCCAATCACCTTGATCACGCACAGCCTGCAGCAGACGGTAATAATCCGTCTTATGCTGATTGATAAAGCGCGAAAGATACAGCACAGGCGCCTCTAGCAGCCCCGTTTTACTCAGATAAAGTACACTCACTATCCGCCCAATACGCCCGTTGCCATCACTAAATGGGTGAATGCTCTCAAACTGATGATGAATCACTGCCATCTTCAACAAATCATCCAGCCCATCCTCAGCCGTATTGATAAAGTGTTCCAGCGCATGCATATGCTGCAAAATCTCCACCGCGTCTTGCGGTGGTACAAACACCGTCTTACCCGTTTTGTCGTTTTTAAGTACCGTGCCCGGTGTTTGACGAAATTCCTCTGCGCTATTTTTCAGCATCTGAAACAAGCTAATTAGCAAACCATTGGTCAACAACCCCTGTTGTTCACGCATCTGCTCGTAGCCCAACATCAAGGCTTCACGGTAACGCGAAACTTCTTTAGCTGCTATTGATATCCCTGCTGCCAACTGCAAATCCGCCTGAAACAGCTCATCCTGCGTAGTCACATAGCTTTCAATTTCCGAGCTCGCCTTAGCTTCTTGCAATGCCAGCGTGCTGACCAGGATGCCCTGATTGGGGATACTCTTGGCGCAGCCTTTCAATTCCGCCAAATGGCGGTGAGCCAATGCCAATGCTTTCAGCAACACAGGGGCATCAAAATCCACACCGACTGGCGGCAGAGGGGGAATGATATAGCTCGGCGTTAACATGACTCACTCATCGTGTTAATAAAATTAGATATTTTTAACATGATAACTGCAATATGTTCAAAAAACAGAAATTTTTATGCATGTTTAGGCCATCATCAGGTTAAGTCACCCCATTGCGACAAAACACTATTACAACCTATCTTATTATTCAACGGCATCTGCAGCCGGAGCTGGTAATCCACGTGTAGCGTTCAATGCCTCGACATAAGCGTCCCGATCTAGTTGATAGAGCAAACGGCTCACTTCAATATTGATAGGCAACTCATCACCGCTTGGAAGTAGAAAACGCAAAGTTGGAGAGTCACCTTCCTCGGCATCTACTTCCAATCGTACATGTGCATCGATCAGCGCATTGTCTTTAGCAAACCGCTCCCATGGCTCGCGAGAGCTGCTCGGGTCAAGTTGCGTATCCAGATAGGCCTGATGCAGAAAGGCTACAATGGCATCGGCTGCCAAAACCGCACTGCGTCGGTGATGTTCCGCCAAACGAGCTAGATACGGATCTTTGCCATGACTAGCGGGGCCTGCTTTATTGCGAAGGTCGTTCAGTGCATCGGCTAACTTGTGATGACTGGATACTAGCCTTTTGAACCGGTCATCACGAACATCGCCTAATTTGAGCGCACGAATTGCGGCCGTCAACCAGTCTGAGAGCGAAGGTGTCTCTTGCGTGGGTTTTAGTGGGTTTTGCTGCGTATGAAAACTTTCTACCACCACACGACAGATAACCTCAACAACAGTCTTGGCACAGTCGATGCACGCGTCGTTGTTCTGCTCTAGATTGCGCTCCATCGCCTCGAAGGTCTGCTGCAACATAGGCGCATCGCGCCAATGACCGCATGCCTCGCGAATGCCAGGGCACCAATCCAGGATCATATTAATGCTCCAATAATGCGCTCAGGGTCTAGAACGCGAAGTTCGCCGGAAAGTAGTTTAGGTAACAGTGTGTCGCGCAACTGAGCAAGGATGCGCGTTTCAGCATGTAACCTGAAAATCTGATCTCTAAACTTTCTTGCCAAGTCCGAAAATTCTTTGATCAGCGGTTGAGGCGGCGCAACGACTTCGAGACGATATACATTCTCACGATTCAAGCCGGGAACAGCTGCATCAGTGTTCATGTCACTTAGCGGGAGTGACTCAAGCAAGTGGTAGCAGAATGGCAATGGCACCAAGGGCTGCACATAGAAAACAGTATCAATTGGGAAGCAAGGCAATGGCTCCCAATAAAGACTTCCCACTGTTCCCTTTCGACCGACGATAACGGTTTCAACATCAAGAAGCGAAGTGTCGTGATAACCCGTGACTCCACCAGATCCATAAACTGGAACAACTCCGGGATTCCGACTCCCGGCAGGCAATGATTTGCCATAAGCAAGACTCAAGAAATCAGACACTCGTCCGATTTCCCATCCCTCCGGAATTTCCCCCAACTCCGATTCGGCAAGACGATCAGGAAAGAGGTCGTAAAGATGCGCAGGCAAGCCAGGTAACGATTGGCCACGTTGCCAGCGACCTTCCATCTTTGCACGCACCGGTTCAAAGTCCACAAACCACGCCTTGAACAAGGCACTTGCTATCGCCTCCAGCGTTTCATTCTGCTTGCGGTTAAGTTCGATCTTGTCGTCCAGCCTACCAAGAATGTGAGCGATGGCACGCTGTTGTGCCATTGGCGGTAGCGATAGCTCGATCGTCTTCAAATAGGAAGATGGCCGCGCAATTGATGGAACTCCAGTCTGAGACGCATTGGCGAGTAGCTTGTGCTGACCTTCGTTGCTATGAAAAAAATAGGAAATGAAGGCTGGATCAGCCTTATTCAAATCGCAACGCAGATAGAACTGCCGTTGGGAAATTACATATCGATCATATTGCGAATTTGGTGGAATGTAGGCAACCTGACCAATGTTGCCAGCATGGGTGAAGATGACATCTCCACGTTGCACGTTCGAATTTTTCATTTTTTCGGCGTGCTCATTAGTAACGAAGTTGAAATCACCGTCTTCCAAGCGAACGCCGCGTAGATGGGATCCACTGATAACTGGAACCCCCGTGTCTACGAAGGTTTCGACTTTAATATTGGAGCCGAATGGACCCATCGCTATCTTTTCTGCAATGTCTTCAATACGGACTATTGACCACTCATTTCCCATATCCAAGTCCCTTCAGATTGGCATCGATCTCCATATCCAACCTGGTAGCTTCTGCCCGCTGCTCGAGCCACAGCTTGGTAAGTCGCTGCATCCTCTCATTGAAGGGTTCACCGTCCTCGGCTTGCTCAGCGGCACCCACGTAGCGGCCTGGTGTCAGCACGTGGCCGTGCTTACGAATATCATCCAACGTGGCCGATTTGCAGAAACCCGCCACGTCAGCGTATTCCCCTGCATCTTTCTCACCCCGCCAGGCGTGGTAAGTGTTAGCGATCCTCTGCACTTCTTCGTCAGTGAGTTCGCGCCGAGTACGATCCACCAGCCCCCCCAGTTTTCGGGCGTCAATAAATAGTACCTGCCCACGTCGATCACGCAGATGTGCTTTACCAGAACGGCCATTGGATTTGTCGCGTGCCAGAAACCACAAACAAGCAGGGATTTGCGTTGAATAGAAAAGCTGACCTGGGAGTGCAACCATACAATCCACCACGTCTTTTTCTATCATTTCGCGGCGGATATCTCCCTCACCAGAGGTGTTGGAACTCATTGAGCCATTAGCCAGGACAACGCCTGCCGTGCCAAACGGAGCGAGGTGATGGTAGATGTGCTGAAGCCACGCGTAGTTAGCATTACCCACTGGCGGTGCGCCGAATTTCCAGCGCACGTCTTCACGCAGGCGGTCGCCGCCCCAGTCAGAGATGTTGAATGGCGGATTGGCGAGGATGTAGTCAGCTTTGAGGTCGCGTAGTTCGTCTTTATGAAAACTGCCCTCGTTGTTCCAGCGGATGTCAGAATCAATGCCACGCACGGCCAAGTTCATCTTGGCCAGTCGCCAGGTGGTGTAGTTTGACTCCTGGCCGTAAATTGCAATATCGCCAATGCGGCCGCCGTGCTCCTGCACGAATTTCTCTGACTGCACGAACATGCCGCCCGAGCCACAACAGGGGTCGTAAACACGGCCGGAATATGGTTCAAGCATCTCAACCAGTACTCGCACGACTGAACGCGGGGTGTAAAACTCGCCGCCCCGTTTACCCTCAGCGCCAGCGAATTGCCCAAGGAAATACTCATACACCCTTCCAAGGACATCTTTGGAGCGGTCGCCTTCTTCATTGAGTGCAATACCAGAGATCAGGTCGATCAACTCGCCTAGCATTACCTTATTCAATGCTGGGCGGGCGTAGTCTTTAGAGAGAACTCCCTTTAGCGACTCGTTATCTTTCTCGATGGCACGCATTGCATCATCTATCAAAGTGCCGATGCTGGGCTGCTTGGCGTTGGCCTGCAGGTGAGACCAGCGCGCTTCTTTGGGCACCCAAAACACATTGTCTGCCAAGTATTCGTCTTTATCTTCCGCGGCACGCGCATCCTCAGCTAACAAAGCTTTGTACTTAGCCTCAAAGGCATCGGAGATGTACTTAAGGAAGATCAGCCCAAGCGCAACGTGCTTGTAATCGGAAGGCTCCATATTGCCGCGCAGCTTGTCGGCAGTCTTGAAAAGATCAGCCTCAAAACCTAAGTGATCACCCTTAATATTTTTGTTATCTTCTTTTGCCATTTTCTATTTCTTGACCCATCGCTAAGGATTCTGCACCCATGCTACTTAATAAAATCTTAAAACTCGTTTGAGCCAAGATATTAACTTATTGGCATCAAACAAACACCCTCTGAAATTTGGATGTTGTCTTCGATTCGCCAGCCTCTTGAATAATGATTGTTATTTTTGCCCAGCTTGCTCATTTTTGGCTGAGGTTTGAAGCAGTCGGCACTCCGCAAACAACTCCGCCACCCACTCAATAAACGCCCGCACCTTCGATGATAAATGCCTGTTTTGCGGATAGAGCGCATTAATCGGCAAACTCCCTGCCCCATAATCACCCAGTACTTTTTCTAACTTACCTTCAGTTAAATAGCCTTGCACCATAAAGCTGGGCAGTTGGCAGATGCCTATGCCTGCCAGGGCAGCGGAGACAATGGCATCGCCATTATTAATGGCTAGTTTGCGTATGGTGGGGATTTCTTGCTCTGCGCCTTCGTGCTCAAGGATGAAGTTGCGTACTTTGCCGGTTTTGGATGAAAAAAAGTGCACAGCCTGGTGGCGTTGCAGGTCGTCTGGGATTTGTGGTGTGCCGTAAGTTTTTAAGTAGTCTGGCGAGGCGACCAGCATAAATTGCATAGTGCCTACCCGGCGGGCGACCAGGCTGGAATCTAACAAGTTGCCGATGCGGATGACGCAATCGACACCTTCTTCAAGCAGGTCAATCGGCCTGTCGTCGCAGCCGATTTCGAGTTGTATCTCGGGGTAGCGTTTAAAAAAGTCTGGCAGTGCCGGAATAATCACCAGCCGCCCCACGGGCGTGGGCACATCGACCCGCAAACGTCCTTTTGCGCTGGCCGTGGCCTGGTTGAGGGCGGCTTCGGTTTCTTCTAGCTCGTTGAGTAATCGAATCGCCCGCTCGTAATAGGCGGCGCCATCGGTGGTGACGCTGATGCGCCGGGTGGTGCGGTGCAGCAGTTTGACGCGCAAGCGTTTTTCCAAGGCCAACACTTGGGCCGAGACGGTAGTTTTGGGCAAATTGAGCGACATGGCGGCTTTGGTAAAGCTCTCTAGCTCTACCACTCTTGTGAACGCCAGCATGGTGTCGAAGCGGTCCATAACTTTGTTTGTTTAGATTGATTGTCCAATAAATTAGCACAGTGATTACATATTTAGGTGATTTATCTGTGTTTTTTATTTATTTATAGTGATCACCAGTTTCAAACAACTTCATGACTTTTTATTTAGGAGATTTATTATGAGCAAGAAACTTGAAGGTAAAGTCGCCGTTGTGACTGGTGCATCTAAAGGCATTGGTGCTGAAATCGCCAGACGTTTTGCCCGTGATGGCGCAGCGGTGGTGGTGAATTATTTATCGAGCAAAGCCGGGGCAGAGAAAGTGGTGGCTGAGATCACAGCGGCGGGTGGCAAGGCCGTGGCGGTGGGTGGCAATGTGAGTGAAGTGGCAGACGCACAGGCGATTATTGAAGCGGCGATTAGCACCTATGGCAAGCTGGATATTTTGGTGAATAACTCCGGCATTTATGAATTCGGCAGCATTGAAGAAATCACCCCTGAACACTTTCACAAACAATTCAATATCAACGTGCTGGGTTTGTTGTTGACCACCCAGGCGGCGGTGAAATATTTGCCTGAAGGCGGCAGCATTATCAACATTGGCTCTGTGGTGAGCCGCTTAACGCCTCCGGGTGCGGCGGTGTATACCGCAACCAAAGGCGCAGTGGATGCCATCACTGGTTCATTATCTAAAGAACTGGGCCCACGCAAGATTCGCGTGAATGCCTTGAACCCTGGCCTGGTTGCCACGGAAGGCACACAGACGGCGGGGGTGATTGGCTCTGAAATGGAGAGTGGCTATGTGGCTCAGACTCCACTGGGCCGTACCGGTCAACCGAACGATATTGCCTCAGTCGCGGCTTTCCTGGCCTCACAAGATTCATACTGGCTGACTGGCGAGCAATTGCTGGTGGGCGGTGGCTTGCGTTAATGAAGTGAGAATAAAATGATCAACCTCTACACATGGGCAACACCCAATGGCCGAAAAATCTCCATCATGCTCGAAGAGTTGGGGCTGGACTATGCGGTGAGCCCGGTTGATCTGGGCAAGCAGGAGCAGTTTTCAGCCCATTTCAGCGCGATTTCACCTAACCATAAGATCCCGGCCATTATTGACACTGAGCCAGACCAGGAGCCGGTGGTGATTTTTGAGAGCGGTGCGATTTTGACTTACCTGGCCGAAAAATATGGCCAGTTTTTAGCGCCACACGGCCAGGCCCGTTACACTGCGTTTGAATGGTTGCATTGGCAAACCAGCGGGCTGGGCCCTATGCTGGGCCAGCTGGGGTTTTTTGCGGTGCGCAGCCAGGAGAAAGCACCATTAGCCATTGCCCGCTTTACCGAAGAAGCAGACCGCTTACTCACGGTGATGGACAAGCAGTTGCAGGCCAACACTTACCTGGCGGGTGACGAATATTCGATTGCGGATATTGCTTGCTATGCGTGGACGCTGGCGGCGACCACCTACCTGAAAGAGGTGTTGAAAGACTCACTGGCGACCAAGCCTGCCATGCAACGCTGGTTAAACATGGTGGGTGAGCGGCCAGCCGTGCAGCGCGGCATGCAAATACCCAGGCTGGATTAAGCGAATAAGCAAAAAACCATGCGGACCACTTCATTTCAATCGACGGTGACAGCAGAGCCAGTGGCGCTGCAGGTGTTTGGCGTACCCGCTCAACACAAACTGCCCATCATGTTGTTTTTTCATGGCGCGTTGTTTAACTGCGGCAACATAGAGACTGCGCATGCGGTGGCCAATGCGCTGTCTGAACAGGCGGTGGTGGTTTGTGTGGACTATCCTCTCGCGCCCAGGCTGCATTTTCCGGACACGATAGAAGTGGCTTACCAGGCGCTGGCCTGGATCAGCCAGCAGGCGGCATCCCTCGGTGGCGATGCGGGTCGGGTATTTGTGGCTGGTGAACAGGCAGGTGGAAACCTGGCGGCAGTGGTGGCAATGTTGTTCAGGGACCGCGGGTTGAGCGGTAAACAACGTGCCGAGTTACGCGGTCAAATCCTCATTAACCCCATGCTGGATGCCTCGCAGAGCTCGCATTCTATGCAAATGACGGTGGATAGCCCGTGCCGCCGGGCCTGGGCTGAATATATCCAGGTCGCCAGCAATGCTGTGCACCCTTATGCTTCGCCCGTACACTCATGTCGGCTGGCCGGGCTAGCGCCGGCCACAGTCATCACCACCGAATCCAACCCTCTCAAGGACGAAGCTGAAGCGTATGCTGCGAAACTGTTGCTGGCGGGTGTGCCGGTACAGGTACGGCGTTTGGGTGATAGTGAGTACGCTCTCACCAGCGCGCAACATCCGTGTTTTCAAACACTGGTGCAGTTAATGAGGCATGTCTTAATGGATGAATAGTGGATGCATTTGTCTGCTGTTTAAACAAGCTACAGCTCTATGCAGACAACCCCTTAATTTGGGCAAGGCATGCCAGCATCTACCCATTGTTTAACCGCAGCGACGGTCTGCTCTTTGGTGAGGGGTGGCACCGTACGATTACCGCCTGGATTCCATCCCCAGGCAACCAGCTTATCGTCAGCAAAATGAGAGATGAGTTTTTGTCCATCCTTGCCGCCATTACGCTTGGGGTCTTTGAGGACCATGCATAACTCTCTGGGCGATAGGTCTATAAACACCATTTTGTTTTCCGGGGACGGCAGCTGCCAATGCGGTGCACCTGGCGGGGCGTGGTCACCCATGATGGGTGGCGAATTTTTCTGCTGGTGGCAAGAAGTGCACTCCATGGCGGGCATGCCTATGCCGGCACGGCCACGCTTTACCAGCATGGCATGTGGTTTGCCTTCGTCGAACTGCAATGGCTGGTCACCAGGGATATGGCAGTTTTGGCAACGTGGGTGTTGCAACACGGAGCGGATGGGTTCAAACAACTGCTGCGGTTCTGCAGCGAGCGCAAGGCCAGCCTGCCAACTTATTAGGGCGATCAGCGAATATTTCATTTGCTTAAGATATTTCATGCTGTCACCTCCTGCTGATTTGATACCTGGTTGAGTGAACAGCTCACATTATGTGAACGAGAGCTCACCCCAGATAGAGGTATCTTTGGCGACCACAGGCTCATCAAAATCATTTTGATGGGTGCGAACGATTTCACCTTCTACAGACATGGTTAATTCAAATTTACTGACCGCTGGCAAGGTGCGGAACGGGCCTGAAGGGTCGAATGAGCGGTAATTGAGGCTGATGAACGTGGCGGGGGCGATAAACAGATCAAACCGTTGTGCGTAAGCAAAAGCCGTAGAGACATCACGTTGGGTGAAGCCAAAGGCCAACGCGTCACGGCTGACGGTAGACCAATGTTGCTCGGTACACGCCAAGTCTATGGAAAACCTTAATACATCAAAAATCTGATCTGCATATTCATTTGGAGGCAACATGGAAGGCAACCTGTGATTCACGTGATTGTTGAAGGGTTAATTAAGCGTTAAGGCAGTGTAGGAGGAATAAGCCACCGGCAACACGGGTAAAACTCTGATTTTCTTGTCAGATTCATCCGGCAAACGGCTATCAATCATGCGCACATGGCGCTATGCCAATACTCGACCTGCCCGCAGCGATATGTTACTTTCTGCTTCAAACAGGGCGCTGGCTTCAGCCTCAACAAGCCAGTCGGCAGAAAACACCTCCGTTCTCATTAAAAGGCATCCATGAATCACTCCGACTTTCTTGTACAGGCAGCCATCTACCTTGCTTCCGCCATTATTCTGGTACCCATCTTTAAAAGACTGGGCCTGGGATCGGTGCTGGGTTATTTGATTGCAGGGATCCTGATTGGCCCTTTTGCGTTAAAACTGATTGCTGACCCCGAACATGTGTTGCACTTTGCCGAGTTTGGCGTGGTGCTGATGCTGTTCCTCATTGGCCTGGAACTGGAATCGCAAAAGGTATGGGAGCTACGCAAGCTTTTGTTTGGCCTGGGTGGCATGCAGGTCACCGTCACGATTGCTCTGGTCACCGTCATCGCTCATCTATTGCATTTTTCATGGCCTGAAGCGCTGATTGTTGGCATGGGGGTGGCCATGTCTTCTACAGCCATTGGCCTGACGGCGCTGATTGAAAAAAAGCAATTACACACACAAGGCGGCCAGGCGGCATTTGCTACCTTGCTGTTCCAGGATTTGTCCGTGATTCCGCTATTTATGGTGCTGGCGTTTATTGCGCCGCATAAAACCGCCTCCGGATTTGATCTGTGGGCGTTCACGCAGTCCATCGCGGTGATTGCAGCCATTGTGCTGGCGAGCAAAACCGTGTTGCGGCCGATTATGCGCATGGTGGCACAAACGGGGATGCGTGAAGTGTTTGTCGCTTTTTCGCTCTTGCTGGTGATTGGCGTTTCGCTGGCCATGGCCTCCGTCGGCTTGTCGATGGCATTGGGTACTTTTCTGGCTGGCGTGCTGCTGGCCGACTCTGAATACCGCTATGAGCTTAGGCTGGACATTGAGCCAGTGAAAGGTTTGTTGTTGGGCTTGTTCTTTATTTCGGTGGGGATGACGGTCGACCTGGCACTGGTGGCCAGCCAACCCATGCTGATTTTTGGCTTTGCACTGCTGATTGTTGCCACCAAGGTTGGGATACTCATGGGATTGGGGCAATTGTTTAAATACCCGCTGCGCGACAAACTTTTGTTTGGTGCCGCCATTTCTCAGATTGGCGAATTTGCGTTTGTGATTTTTGGCGTGGCCTTGACGCAGGACTCTCTATCGCGTGAAACCTATAATATCCTCAATGCCATTGTTGCCGTCTCCATGCTGGTCACCCCCATCCTGCTATTACTGTATGACCGGTTCTTGAATTTACAATGTGGAGAGCGCCCCCAAGACGCGATCCCGGAAAACAACAGTGTCATCATTGCGGGCTTTGGACGCTTTGGGCAAATTGTGGGCCGGGTGTTGACCGCCAAAGGCATTACGCCCACCCTGATTGATAATGACCCTAACCAGGTCGACTTGACCCGCCAGTTTGGCTGGCGTTGTTATTACGGGGATGCCTCCCGGCTGGATGTACTGGAAGAAGCCGGGATTGCCGAAGCGAAATTACTGGTGATTGCTGTCAATGATGCGACGGCCACGTTGGAGATGGCTAAACTGGTGAAGGAGCGCTGGCCACAGGTGAAAATTGTGGTGAGGGCAAGGAGCCGAACCGATGCCTTTGATTTACGTGAGCTGGATTTGCATCCGATACGTGAAACCTTTTATTCTTCACTGGAAGCCGCCAAACAGTCCTTGATCATCATAGGCGAAACCGCCGCAGCGGCTGGCAGGATCATCAAGCAATTTGAAAAGCATGATATGGAGCAGCTGGAGGCCACCCTGAAAATCAGGCATGACCGCAAGGCGTTATCCAGCCAAATGGAGCAAGGACGGCAGGATTTGAAAACCTTGCTGGAAATGGAAAGTACGTCTTCTGAGACATAAAGATATTCCTACAAATTATCGCGCATTTGCCCTATAAATTTATCCATTTTTTGCCGTTAATCTATTTACAGACAGCGTCGAACACCACACCCATGCGCGTTTAAGTGCTGGGTGAATGATGCTGGAAAGAGGTGGCTTCTGCGGAAGCCACGCTTTATGTTAAGAGACTGACTAAGGCAATATTCATGAAAATAGAATTCAAAAAATCAGAACCGCACGCCAATCTGGATGTTGTCACGATCAATGAAGCCATCGTCGGTGAGTTTATTACCGACGTGAGTACTCAATCCTTTTTGTTTGTGCCTGCCAAAGGTGACCGCATACTGCTTTCCCGTGTGACTTACGATGAGGCATGCAAACTGTTGCGTGATGAACTCTCGCAGCTGTATGCGCATCGTTGCGCGATGGCTGCTTAACCTTTTTCAAGCGCCCGTTGCATGGCCGCTTTTGCGGCCAGAGCCAGGTCTTTCACCAGCTGTTCGGACCGCAACTGTTTTGTTGCCTGATCTCGTATGCTCAAGATCAATGCAGGATGGATGGTCACTACCAGCTGCCTATCATCCGGCAGCGTTAACAGCTTGCCGCCATGCGCTTCACTCTCCATCCCCTTGCCAGTAAGCGCACGCGCCGCAATCGGTCCGAAAGCAACGATGACTGATGGTTGTACAACCTCAATCTCGGCCCGCAACCAGGGTAAATAGGTCTGGATATCCCTATCCTCAAGCGCTAAAGGAATGCGTCGCCTCCCCTGTAGCTTGTATTTATAGTGTTTAAGGACATTGGTCGCGTAAACATCAGACCGCCCTATTCCTGCCGCATTGAGGGCTTGATCAAGCAATGTGCCAGCCTGGCCGGTAAACGGCTGGCCAGCCAGGTCATCCTGCTCTTGCGGTTGTTCGCCTAGCAACAGGATGGTGGCGGGTGCAACACCCTGACCCAATACCGCTTGCGTGGCATGACCTGAGAGCGGAAAGTCTGCAGAGGACAGCATCGTGTCGTTGAGTTCACGCAAAGCCGTCATCACATCTCCAGCGTCTGCAGGCAGTCGCCTGCTCTCCTCTTTCGTCACATATTTCACAATTTTGCGCTGAGGCTCAGTGGGCGGTGCAACGATCATGCCATGCATGCGTGGCGAGGAATCTGCAATCAACTCGGCAATCAGCGGTGCTTCGGGTAGGTTGCGCCAGTATTTTTTAGGCATCTGCGCCAGCATGGCCGATACCTTGAGCCTTGCCGGGTTGAAAATGCTACGGTAATAAGACCGCCATAATTCTTCACCTGCATCCTCGGACGGTGCCTCAGACTTGCTGGCACCCGCGGTGTAATTCAGCGTGTGGCCATCCCAGTGCATGCAGATTTCCGGCGTTAGGATGGACCAGCGCATATTGGTAAAACGCCCGGTGAAAAAGGGTGCGGAGGCTTCCACAATATGATGGCTGGGCTCAAACCAGGCAACAAACTCGGATTCGCCATTTTCCATCTCAATCTCTCTAAAGCGCACGAATGCTTTCATTTTGTGCAGATCGCGACGGACGGCTTTAACCATGGCTTGCGCCTTTGCCACATCGGGATCCACTGACAGCTGTAGCAGTTTGGGTTGCGCTTTTAAACGCCATAGCAGGCGGTAGAGTAAGGTAAACCGCGATGGGTCGCTATGCAGGATGACCTGGCGGCAAAGCTCGATAAACTCGCGTGGGACTTTGAATTGAGTGGTTGGACGTTGATTCGCCCGCTGGCTTGGAATTAGCTCATCTTCCGGCAGATCAAATAATCCATACGTTTGCTGTCCGACTCGCCACTGGATATGCTCAGGCGCGATCTCTTGCAACAGCAAAGTGCGGGCGGCATTGCGCCAGCCTTCAATATCAGTGTCACTGGCCAGGCGGACGGTCTGCATACAAGAATGACACGACAAAGACGTATGAGTGGTTAAAACAGGGCAAACTGTTGCGATGGCACAGGCTGCTGCAGGCGTTGTTTGAGGTGGTTATCGTCGAGGCTGCGCCCGGGATGGTAATCCGGCAGCACGACGAACGGTAACACCTTTTTCAGAGACAGCCGCAAGCGAGTCAGGTCGTCATAACGTATAGCGCGTACTTTGCGCGCAGCTAAAATGCGTGCGACGCTGGTGACACCCAGCCCGGGCACACGCAACAGCATGGCTTTGGGTGCGCGGTTGAGATCAACCGGAAACTGTTCGCGGTGTTGCAGCGCCCAGGCTGTCTTAGGGTCTACATCCAGGTCCAGCATGCCATCCTGGCCGGTGATGATTTCTTCGGCATCAAAACCGTAAAAGCGCAACAGCCAGTCTGCCTGGTATAAACGGTGCTCGCGCACCAGCGGCGGTGCCTTGAGCGGCAACATGTTGCTGGCATCCGGTATCGGGCTGAAAGCAGAATAATAGACACGCCGCAAGCGGAAAGCACCATACAGGTTAGCGCTGGTATCCAGGATGGCCCGGTCATCCGTGCTATCTGCACCGACGATCATCTGCGTACTCTGCCCGCCTGGAGAAAACCGTGGTGGCCGTTTGCCAGTCAGTGTCTTCTCCTTGCTTTCTTCTATCTTGAGTCGTAATTGCCCCATGGAACGGCGGATAGCCTTGCCATCTTTTTCTGGCGCCAGCGACTGCAGACTGGCAATGGTTGGCAGTTCAACATTGATACTCAGGCGGTCGGCATACAACCCTGCGCGTACCATGAGTTCCGGGCTGGCATCGGGAATGGTCTTGAGATGAATGTAGCCACGAAAATCATGCACTTCTCGCAGTACGCGTGCCACTTCTACCACTTGCTCCATGGTGTAGTCGGGGTTGCGGATAATGCCTGAACTCAGGAATAGCCCTTCAATATAATTGCGGCGATAGAAGCTCAAGGTAAGGTTAACCACCTCATCCACACTGAACCGCGCACGCGGCACATTGCTACTGACCCGGTTGACGCAATAGACACAGTCATACACGCAGAAATTAGTCAGCAATATTTTCAGCAGGGAAATACAGCGTCCGTCTGGGGCGTAGCTATGGCATATGCCCATACCCGTGGTAGAGCCTATCCCCTTACCATTGGTGGAAGTGCGTTTGTCTGTGCCGCTCGATGCGCATGAGGCATCGTATTTTGCGGCATCTGCCAGGATTTCGAGTTTTTGCTTGAGCTCCATGTGAATGATTTGAACGAAACAAGAAAAATTAAATTCAAAAAATAATAGAAATCTTTATATTATTTCTGTTACGATAATAACATTATTTTTGTTACAGAAATAAAATGAGCGAAGAAATAAAAAAAGAACGTATCCGGCAACCTGGTGGCGGGCGCAAATCCGGAACCGGTTTGTACAAAGAAGACACGAGCGTGATCCGCGTCCCTAATAGCCAAAAACCTGTCATTACAAGTTTTCTGGAGGCCTATGCCAAGAAGCAGCGCCTTAGTGAGCTGAAAGACAACCTGGATAGCGTGGAAGAGTTTACCCAGCTATCGGATGATCTGGAAAACCTGAGCTTGCCGCTGTTTGAATCAAAAGTACCCGCTGGCTTGCCCTCCCCCGCTGATGATCATGTTGAATCACGTATGGACCCCAATGAATACCTGATCAATAAAGCCGACAAAACCTTTTTTGTCACCATTCAGGGGGAATCCATGATTGAGGTTGGGCTGATGCCGGGCGACAAAGCGGTGGTGGAAAAAGACAAAGTCCCTGCCGTTGGCGATATTGTGCTGGCCATGATTGATGGTGAGTTCACGGTCAAAACCCTGGCTAAGCAAAAAGATGGCATGCCCAAATTGTTACCCGCCAACTCCTCAGGAAGATATTCGCCCATCCTAATCTCAAAGCAGATGCAGTTTGAAATTTGGGGCGTCGTTACCGGTTCATTTAGAAAGTTTTAATCATGGCACGTCAAAACACACCTTCTACACACTGGACGGATGGCATTTGCAGGGCGAATGGCATCAATATTCATTATCTTAGAACGGGTGGTAATAAACCCACCCTCATTGCCTTGCATGGCTTGGCTGGAAATGGTGCCTGCTGGTCACCCATGGCAAGAGCGCTTGAACAACACTATGACATCATCATGCCAGATGCGCGGGGGCATGGGCTTTCCAGTGCACCATTACAAGGATATACCTACCAGGAGCATGCCAATGATGTCATCGAACTAATGAGAACCCTGGGCATTAAATCGCCCTACTTGCTTGGTCACTCAATGGGTGGCATGACGGCCACGGTGGTCGCCAACCGCTTGGGCAGCGCTGTCAGTGGCCTCATCGTGGCGGACCCTACCTTTATCAGTCCTGAATGGCAAAATGAGGTTTACAAGCACGCAGCGGTGGAGCAGCATCGACAAATGTTGAAATCCACCAAGGAAGCACTGTTTAAAGAAGCTAAAGCCAAACATCGCTATCGTGCCTCAGTGATTATTGAACACCTGATTGAAGCCAGGCTGCAAACCAGTGTGAATGCCTTTGACGTGCTCATTCCTCCAAATCCCGAATTTGATGAGCTGATTCGAAACATTTATATCCCGACTTTGTTGGTATTAGGTAGCGAAGGGATGGTGTCTGCTGAGACTGCACGCCAGTTGCATACCCTTAACCCTGATCTGGAATACAAAATGATCCCTGATGTTGGGCATGGACTGCCTTATGATGAGCCAGCACGCCTGGCAATGACAGTGGATGCATTCTTGAAACGGAAATCCGCGGTGAATCAGCATGAAAAAAGTAGATTAAGTTCACGCTCTTCGCCCTATCAAATAACTGGGCTGAGTTTTTAATAAGCACAACATAGCGATGGGAGAAAGCATGCAAGCAGAAGAACTGGAGTATGTGGGATTTTGGCCTCGCGTAGGCGCAGCGATCATCGATACGATATTGATTCTGATGATCATAGGGCCACTGCTGACAGCGTTCTATGGCGAGGAATATTGGTCAAACGAAGGGCTGACAGGACCAATGGATGTGTTGCTCTCCTATCTTTTTCCGGCAGTGGCCACTATTGTGTTTTGGGTGACCAGACAGGCCACACCGGGAAAGATGGCGATATCCGCAAAAGTAGTGGATGCAAGCACTGGCCACCCCATGACTACCAGTCAATCTATCGGCAGGTATTTTGCCTATTTTGTTGCAATGCTCCCCCTTATGCTTGGCATCCTCTGGGTGGCATTTGATAGACGCAAACAAGGCTGGCATGACAAACTTGCAGGAACCGTAGTGGTCAGGAATAAAAAGCATTCTGGCACGCCCGTTGTTTTTTGAAAACCAGTCATAATTAAAATGAGCGAAACAAAAAAGCCCCGGGTTTCCGGGGCTTTTTTATTTTAAGAACCGATACCTAAATCATTGTAGGTTCTCAAAATAAGTGAAAACTCACACCTAATGAAATCAACAACATTTCAAATTAAGTGCGTGATCCTATTCTGGAAACAAAAATATTAAGTGAAAAAATCCTACTAAAATGCAGTATTAATGAAACTTCACTACCCTATTGTTGAGAAACCTCTGTAACGAACCTTAGATGCTTTTGCAACTGCAGGAGGAATCAAGAACATGCTTTCCTGGGTTCGAATGCCATCTTTGACTAATTGGCGTGATTTAGCCTGCCCTTCGCGTTTAATGCGAAGGATTTCTGCCTCACTAAGTTTTACTGTCTGAACGGTTTTCATAGTTGTAATAATACAGCGTAATAGAAAGTCTCATAACCTTGATACTCAAGCTTCATTTACACAGTTCAATTTATTGCTACCCAAAGTCTCTTTTATTCTTTTTGCAGCAAGAATGCCTAGTCTATGTTTTACTATCCAATAAATAAAGCCCAACGCAATTAAAAAGATGTATCCAGAAAAAATCCTTTGCGTCCGAACTGTTTTTTGCAGGTAATCTGCTAAGCCTTTATCTTTGAAGGACTCACATATTACGTTGCTTTCATCCTCCGTCAGTTCTGCTACTAAGCGCACACCCTTCTTTGAAACATCACATTGCGTGGCTTTTAACGTCCAATTGCCTCGAAGTCCACGGGCTTCATTTTGATCTAGGAAAAACCAAACTCCTGACTCTTTAAACTGCAATAACGCAGACTTTGATCCCATAGCAAAACTACTTAATTCCATAAGAGATATACAAAATATCAGGGCTACAAAAGTCCATCTGGTATCACTTTTTTCTGGACTTTGAACATCCAGCGTTTTGATATCAATCCATTTTTTTGCACGCCTAACATCGACATAATCTAATTTATGCTGCTCTATCCATTCAATTACTTGATGCATTTTTTCAATGGATTGCACTTTAAGGCCATATACAAAATTAAATAGCTCAATATCTTTCATTTGCTTATTGAACTTTAATAACTTGGGATCGGTTATTTCCCCTTTTCCAACAATAAGCCTCCAGACTCTTTCTAATATGCTTAATATCGTTCCTGCTCGATACCAAGCCATTAAAAAGAAAAAGGCAGCTGTAAGTGCCACAATTAAAAACGGATATGGATTATTTAATGTTCTAGCTAATGACGCCATTTACTGAAACCTTTCTTTAAATTGCTTTTTGATTGTTATTTAATCGTTACACCAAATTATTCGGCCACGTTTTACAAAAAAATGACTTTTGCATCTAACTTTACGGTGTACTGAAGGGTGTAGACTCGCCATACCATCTTTTTCTTGGGTTACATCCCATCTTGGTCGCCCTGTTGGATCTGTGGCTAATTGGATCAGATCACCACAGCCACATGGACAAATCATTGCTGCCATCCAATGTGTATCAGCATCGCCAATCACATATACTTTCTGTGGCTTAGGCGTTTCCGGTAATTCATCCAACAGTACAAGTCGATATAAAGGGGATTGGCCAAAAAGTGTAAGCAGCCACCCCCAAATTGCACGTAGATAGCTTTTCATCATGCTAGGCCTAATATTCCTAATAATGGTTTTTGATCACCCTTAGCGAGATATCTTGCAAACACTGGGCAGGGATTATTTTCTTCGATATCCAAGCTTGCTGCCGGATCACTAATGACTATTCTGCGTTGAGCATAGTAACGGTTTGGCTCAATGCGATAAGGATGAACTCTTGCCAAAAACTCATTGAATGCTGTCGAAGCGATCTGCATGTTGACTGATATCACGGCAGGCTGATCAACACGCACCCCTTTGATATAACCTTCATCTAATCTTTCAGCATATTGCTCTGGTGCATGTCGTTTCATTGAGGCGGCCTCCAAATCCTGCATGGAATAAACACCCCTGCTAAGTAAGCTTGAACCACCTGGCTTGATGTAGTGCACAGCACCATTGATTGCATCAATGCCCCCTTTACCATCTGCGTCAATTCGCACTCCCATATCTATAAATGGGATTAAGTAATAACTGGCTAATTTATTCAGTAGATGACGGCCATCCACGGAATCCATACATCCAAATATGACATCACATTGCGACAGCGCATGAATTACTTCCGCACTCTGCAAATCTGCTTTATAGGGAATAACCTCTGTTCCCAGACCTATTTTCTCGGCTGTTTCCTTAACCAAGCAAACTTTGCTTTTTTTACTTTGAACATCAGCATCGGTGCTATTCAATATTCTGTTTAAATTCTTAGATCCAACCACTTTTGGATCAATTGCGACCAAGGTGCCTATGTCGTTCCGGAGCAACTGCTCCACTATGATGCTACCCGTTCCAGAGCAGCCAACCACTCCAGCTCTTAACTCTCGGAACATTCGGTAGGTTCCTTCACCAAAAGTTTGCACTACACGCGTTGCATGCTCAGGGGTATCTTCAGCACCATCCTGATCAAAGTAGTACTGAACATCATCGCCAACGACTCTTATTAATCGTAACGAGTTTCCAATTCCACTGCTTGTAATAGCCCGCCCAAACAGCTCACCATTAGGCAATATAATGACGCTCGCCTGAGGCGAATCAGTATCCAGCCATCCATAAACTGATTCAAACAGCATGACATCGGATTCGTCATCAGTATCAGAGAACTGACGGAATCCACCTGGATGACTGTGAAATTTAACAATAGAGAGATTTAGCTTCATGGCTTTGGCAAGCAGCTCTTCTAAAACCTCTGGTCGCCAAGTCACTCTGTCTTGTTCTCGAACCGTGCAAGATGCATAGGGAATAGGAAAAATCTCTTGCACAAGCAATGTTGAGAAACCTTTATGGTAGGAGCGGCCACAAAGTCCAATTGCAACCGCCTCTTTGCCATCGCCCGGGTAAAGATGGTTTTTTAATTGCTCGTGATGTTGAGCCGTTAAGGCCAACGATACCTGGTCGTGAGTCATCATTTCGTCAGCTCCTGCTCGAGCCAGTCACTGACTAATGTCATATGTGTGCGTAGATTGTCTTCACCGATACGCCATTTACTAGACTCATTTCTATGTCGAGACCAACGTTGCCATGTCTGCCCATCTGCGACTGCTTCACTCAAGGCACCTATTGGTTTTTGATCTTTTCGAGCCAAATTTGGCAAAAAGTAAGCCATATCGATTTGTACATCTGGATAATTCGGCGGCAGATAAACAAAAACATCGACCTTATCAACGTTGTAGCCAACAGGTACCGGAAATCCATGGATTACCAAGCGGCGCGTCTGAACGTCATCTTGAACCGTTTCCCATGGCAGCCCCAAAGATTCAAGATACTCCAGATCCTCTTGTAACAATTCAAACTGTGTTCGCATTGTCGGTGCCTCACCCTCTGTGACCTCATTAGGAATCGTCATGAATCGTTCAACGCCAGGCACAGTCAAATCGACAATGTCATCAAGCCCAATTCGAATTACCTGACCTTTAATTTTCTGCTGCAGAATAAAATTCTGAGGATTTTTACCTGCCAAGGTGAGGATTTCACGGCCCGTAATTGTTTCTTGCGAGACTGTGATTTCAGTTTTGTCCACACGGAACTTGTAGTGTTTCTCTTTTGGGACTGGTTTGTCGGCTTTGGCGTATTCAGCCAGATCAATCACTTCTTTTTCGTTGCTCATTTCTTTTCCTTTCGTATACCTTTAAATGGTTTTGTGTCTGACGTTTTAATTTCCATAAAACGTCCCGTCTCAGTATCACGCTTCACCCAATGCCCTGATGGAGTTTGCATTTGAGAGCGGCCCCTAACTGCGCCGATACGACGCCCATAACCTTTTGGCCTGTTTTTTGCCATTTCTATTACCTTTCTGCTCATCATTGAGCTTGACGATTGATGGTTTCTGCAACATACTTCCGTCTCACATGTAAGACGATTGCATTTTGCACAGCATCGTATTACATGTCAAACACTTTTTGTATTACTTATGAGACGGAGTGCCAAAAATGAATATTGAGCTGCTAGCAGAGAACATCCTGCGAAAGCGAAGTATCAAGGGAGTCAGAGAAGCTGCAAAAGAAATAGGTGTAAGCTCAGCAACACTTTCAAGAGTTGAAAATAAGAAGGTTCCAGACCTCGATACTTTCAGTAAAATTTGCGCTTGGTTAGGTGAAGACCCTTCTATCTATTTAGGTCTTACGGAAATCAAACCCACCCCTCGAGTCAGAGTTCACTTCAAGAAAGAAAGCGCGATTACTCCAGCAAGCGCAAAAGCTTTAAGCGAAATGATTCTTTTGGCTCAAAAAGCAATACTGACTGATAATAATATTGAAGGATAAAACTTGTTTAAGAGGGGCTTCAAATCTTGGTGCGAACGCTTTGCAACTGATAAACGTCAGGAGCTTGGTTTAAGCTCATCCGACCCATTGGATGCGAGACTTCTTGCCGAAAATTTAGGGATTAAAGTTTGGACCCCTCATGATGTTCCTGGATTAACTCAGGAACACCTTAATATCTTGCTGCATAACGATGGGAAAACTGCCAGCGATTGGTCCGCTGTGACTCTTATTGTTGAAGACATTAAGCTCGTTATTCTCAACTCATCCCACTCTCTCGGAAGACAATCTAGCGATTTAATGCATGAGTTATCTCATTTAATTCTGGATCATCAAAGTCAGGAAATGAATGCATCATCTGAAGGGGTATTGATGCTTTCAGCATATGAGAAAGATCAAGAAGATGAGGCGGATTGGCTTAGCGGATGCCTCTTATTGCCAAGAGAGGCTCTAGTCTCTATCATGAAACAAAGACTAGATTTGACAATAGCTGCCAGCGATTTCAGAGTAAGCATGAGTATGCTGAAATACCGTATGTCTATGACTGGAGTTGCTCGGCAATATACTTACTGAGATAAAGCTACCTCAATGGTTTGATTTGCTCTGAGAAGAAGAAATTAAATCTTAATATCTCACGAATCATACATGGTAAAGAAACTCACCATCGTGTTTAATCCAATAAGATGAAACCGCTATCTTAGGATCCCCTTTCTTGATACCTTTGGAATATTCGGGATGATATACGGTAGGCTGGGGATAATGGACTGAAGATTTTTGCTGTAATGCATATAGGCACATTGCTGCAGAAGTGGGTTTAGGTCCAAAAGGAGCGAACGCTATATTTTTTGCAGGTTTACCTGCAAGAGAGCTGATTCGGTCAAAGGCCGCTGACATATCTAGAGTATCCACTCGAATCTTATCAATTCTATTTTCTGGATTACCTTGCTCAAGTTCAGCCACCGATTGCCAGGTACGTCTTAGAGAAGATAAGGGTGCTGGAAATGGAACTAACACTTTTATTTTTTCTTTTGGATTATCTACTATATATCGTTTTAAGCTTTCAGCTAAGAAACCTACACCAGCAATCCAAATATCTGGATTATCCCTACCACCAAAACCTGGCAATGTTTTCCAGGGCTCTATATCTTCGTAAAGGGCGCCACTTGCATAAGAATCAGGGCAAGTATAAGTAATTAATAAATCTCGAATATTGGCGCTTTTGACCAATGCCTCCAAAATAGGGAAAAAAAAACGTTTTGGCAGAGATGTTATATCTAATACGATAGATGAGTTTTTTTGTATAACTTCTTGAGAGAATTGACGGATTCTAAATAACTCACTCATTAGATCAAAAGTAGTAATGTCTGCAACCTTACCACCACTACCAAGAAACTCCGCGCGTCGGAGTGCGAGTAAGTCCTTATTTAGTTGTCTGTATTTCACAGAGTCTACATCAAGAATCTCAGCAAAACTTTGTCCTTTTAAAATTCCAAATTGATTAAACAATCCCCAAGCACTTAAAGAACGCTCTTCGGTCCCGAGAGCCCCAATCAATGACCATTGTTTAGGATTGCTTAATGAAAGAGACCACTCTACGGAACCCCAAGGACGATAGGTCATAGCTTGTCGCCATCAAATTCTGGAAAAAGCGATAAATTATTCATCGATTTAGTAGGTCTGACATTTGGATTTTCTAATGTTACTTCCGCCTTCTTTAACAACTCAAATAACTCACTAATTTTTAGATAGTAAGGCTCTTTCGTTCTAGCTTCTGGAAGTTGAAACCTCGGGCATAAAATCGGATTTAAATAAAATTTAACCCTTCTTCCACCGGCTTTTGACTTTGAAGCATGCTCGGTCTCAAATAATGCTCCATAAGCAACCGCCTCACACATAAAGTTTCTTAAACTGACAATATCTTTAGATTCAGCTGTGTATTCTGAAAGAGCGATTGAAATGCCATTGCCCCCCGGATATGACATGCTTAAATCGCGCATCATGCTATCGTTTAACCTCTCACCTAATACTTGCACGAAACTTTTTCTAGCATTTCCACCTGGCTCCTCTTGAAGTTTATTGAACCATTCATTACTTGCAAAAAGAATTCCTGATGATTGAATGTTTTGATTAATTACTCCACCATTCAAAAGATCGGTCCGCTTATTTTCGGGAAGACTATATTCATTTTTCAGAAAGCCATCCCAAACTCTGTGACAAATATGTAGGAATACCGTAATATTTCCCCCACTCAAAGTTAGAATATCTTTGAATCCCCACCACATGAATCGTTGCTGAGATCTGGTCATAAGTTGTAATACAGCTTGATCCAGTCGCTCTTTTCGCCACCATTTGCGCTCTCGCCAAGGTGTATCTTGCGGTGGCGGAGACTCTCTGTGTTGACGCCTTAAGCCTCCTCCACCAGTTTGCCTACCCCATGCGGCAGCAAGTACGGCATCTAACATTCCATCTGTGCCACTCAAATACATATTTCGTAAAAAAGTGCGCCATTCTTCTGACCATGCTCCTCCATCAGCCAGTAGATCCAACCCCAAAGCACGATCAATCTGGCTATTTTCTGCCTTAGAATTTAATGAAGAAATCCTTTGCTCAGCAAACGGATGTTTACCAAATATAGATTTGGCTAATTGGGGGTTTAAATTAACCTCGTCTTCAAAATAGAAAACTACTCGCCTTTGAAATGCATCAATTGAAAATCTTTCAAAAATGGAATTTCCTACAACCTCCCCCCTTTTGAATAACTCCTCATCCATATCGATGAAATTGTAATCACGTCTATTCTCAAGCTTGGCTTCGCTACCCCATACCCCCAAGAACTCTTGATTATCCCAGCCATAACGTCGAGTTCCAGCTCTGTAATGAACTCTAGCGTCTCTTGACGCAAAAGCGCGATTTAATATTTTACGGAAAGAAAGAAGGAGAATTCGTTGTCTTTCAGTAAAGGCACGATGCATTTCTTCAATTTGATCAACTCGAATAAGTACCGGCACATTCTTCGGTATTACTCCACTTTGCCTAAGACATTCCGCGGTTCTAGCAATTGGCTCACCTATATTGGTTTTACTTCTTCGGAGAATATCTGGAGGAAGACCATCTTCAAGATTTCCATTCACCCAAAGCCTATATAATTTTATACGCTCATTAACTCTGTTTTTAAGTTGGTCTAGATTTACAACATCATCGAAATAACCAAACCAACAGTCCTGTTGAACCAAAATTTTTACAAACTTATCTGGTTCAGATAAGTTAACAATTCCGTCAAAGACATCAGGATTATTTCCGATAGTTTCTACTGACTTTATTAGATCTTCTACAACCAAATAATTAAAAAAATCAGCAAAATATAATGGCAACTCACGTTCATCAGCATCGTCCCCACGATGTAATGTAACTTGCACTAAATCTGTGATCCGACTACGAGTAAGATTTACCCCAGCGGAAATGAAATCTCGCATCTGCGGATTTACAGGAAACTCTTGTCCACACTTAAAATATGCAATTCGAGTTTCTGGTCGCAGAAGGTTCAAAATCATAGTTTTGCCGCAACCTTGTGTACCACTAAGAACTACATTCCCACCCTGAAATATTGGGTGTATGGCTGTCTGTAAAACTTCCGTGCTAAATAATCTGACAAAATGATCCTCTGACTGAGTGTCATCGGAGAAATAAAGCTGCTGAAATGGATTGATTGTTATATTCATGTATCTCGAAGAACCCTTGGGAATAAAGGTGCCCAAGTGTTGGACCGCCCATTATCATGGATCATTGGAATAGTATTGTCAGGGGTATTAGAAAAGGTTGCCAATGAGCAGCCGGTATTCCTATATCCGTAATCTTCGTATTTAAAATTACCTGTAAACCGGCTTATAAGGTTTTCAAGTTGGTCCGTTATTGCCCATCCAGACTCACCTTGTCGCTCTCCCCCAAGCAAATCTCCGCGACGAAGTTCAATTACCGGGCGTACTGTTAGCCGTCCTTGAGATCGCTGTTCTAGACTATTCAAAACAGTTGCACCATTGGGGCATAATATTAGAGGAACAAATAAGACCGGCCTTCCAAGATTATTTAATACCCATTCAACGACTTCTAAACATTGAGAACCGGATCCGACTATATCCTCTAACAGGACCAACCGCTCTAGCGATGGCAAAGGGTCTCGAGGATCTAAACTTGGGTTATCCATATACTGAATTAAATTATTCATCAGTAAAGGATCAGGGACAGGAAAATCTAAAGCTAACATTTTTAGAGTTGCGAAACCTGGGCGATGCCCAATTCCTCGTAAATGGTTTACTTTGTAAAATTCATTTATGTCCATGCTATCAGTAACAGGACAAAACCAAGTGCGTTCATTTAATGCTGAGTGAACCTCACTTCGAAATCCTTGGCTACCATGAGGTATTAACTTCGCTCCAATTTGGTCAGCCACCCATTGTGTTATTTCCCGATCAAATGCAGTTCGATAAAGGGCAGTAAAATCTTCATGTGAAAAAAAACTAATATGCAATGCATATTTTAAAAAGAGTTTTTGATCCTCCTCATCTGATAAATTGCCAATCCAAGCTGCCAAGCGCTCCATATAACTAGCGTTTAAACTTGGATGCTCTGCTGGCAAATATTGGCGCCATTCGTTATTTGCAAAATGGTCAAGCTTATCGTAAATAATCGTGTAAGCCGCATCTGCAATTGCAGATGCAGTCAAGTTTTGAGAATCCCATTTGTGTACTAACTGCTGTAATTCATTCAGCGTCATTATTAAGTACCTAGCAAACGCTTAGCTAACCTCGCTGCCATCGCAGCAAGTGGAGGCGGGACAGCATTTCCAATAAGGCGATAATGGCTCTTTTCATTACCATGGAATATATACTCATCACTGAAGCCCTGGATCCTTGCAGCTTCTCTTACGGTAAATCCCCTCGCCTGTGAAGGATGCAAAAAATATCGTGGTGAGCCAAATCTTGTATCAACTGTACAACTTGGCTTGTCCCACGCAAGTCGGCGAAATTTACCATTAAATGTACCGACTAAATCTATACAGTCATCAACTCGTCTGAGATACCCTTTATCTAACAACGAAACTATAAGCTGATGAAAGGGCTCACCTAAAGCAGCTTCTAAACGTGCAATGGATACAGGATCTGCATCTCCGTGATCACGCGTTCTTTCTTGCCTTCTAAGACGCCTTAACAACTCCAGTACAGTTCTTTCTTCATCAGAGACAACTCCAAATACATCTGGAATATCCCAAGTGGCAATTGCGTTATCACCACCTCGTACATTAGAGAGTTTTTGTCCTTGTTTAATTTTTCTGGCAATTTTCCACTCCTTACTTTCTAAATCAAGTATGCGTGGATTATGGTTTTTTTGTTCGTTAACACCTACCAAAATTGACCGTAAATCTGTCGCTGATTTAATTGGAAAATCAAAATCAACAGTGCGATCGGTAGACCATGCAAAGAATAATATTCGTTTGCGAATTTGTGCCATACCAATATCAGTGGTTTGGCATTTGATTGTGTTGGTTTTATAACCAGCTGACCTCATGGTCTCATCTAGCTCATTCCAATAACGTGAATGTAAGCCAGATAATGCACCAGCGACATTTTCAACAACTAAAACTTTAGGTTTAATTTCTTTTGCTAAATGACCCGTTAGAGTCAACAAATGATTACGCTCATCATCTAACCTTCTTTTTCCTGCCGTCGAAAAACCTTGGCAAGGAGGACCTGCCACCAGTACATCAACACCTTTGATGGCTTCCTTATTAGGAACTCCATCATTGAGGTCAACTTTATAAACCTCATTACTAATATTAGCTTTAAAATTTTCAACTGCATCCGAATCAGAGTCATAAGCACCAACTGGTTTAAACCCTTGCTCAATAAAGCCAAGATCAAAACCACCGCATCCTGAAAAAAGACTCGCAAATTTTAAGGGGTTATTACTCATCGCAAATTGATTACTTTATTATATTTATTCGGTCTTAATGTTAGCAGAAATCGATTTTTATTTGGCATATAGTTATGTCACGAAGGTAGGCCAATATTCACCTTAAATATCAAAAACTTAAGCAGTAAATTCATAACATTATTTTTAATTCTGATTTTCTCCTGAAGCCATTTTTGATGAGCAGTCTCCCAAGCCATCCACCCAGCACGTTTAGCCCTAACACCATCGAATACATGGTATGACGACCGCTCGAGATAATTTTCTATTCTCTCCTGGAAATCACTACTTCTGTTAAGCTCCATGGAAGAATAACCGGCAGAGTAGGAGTCTTGTTTTACATGTAACTCACGAAATTGTTGATGAGCTAACGCCCAAGCTACTCCATCCAACTCGATTAACCCTACCAGCGTCTAATGCATGGTAGGGGGATCTGTCCGGCTATCATATAAAATCAAAAATGCTCGTTTCATGCTCTACTATCGATCACGCCCGCCTCCACTGCACACTAAGGCAAGGGGAGGTGCATTTGGCAAACCAGCTTACTTTGACCTAATTGAAGAAATTTTTGCTGAATCTCATCGAACCTCTTCAGATCTTCCAACGTTGGTAGATCCGTCAGTGGACGGGAAAATATATACTGCCTAATTTGCGGATTGATAAGACCGACATACACAGGGGCTCGGTGCAATTCCCGCTGTCTCCCCATAACATCGTTAGTCAACACATCAATTACAAGCTGGTCGCTACCTCCCATCAATAACTTCACCCACTCATCCCAAATCTTGAAATCACTTCCTTGGGAGCGCCAGCGTACTATGTTGCTCAAACTTTTTTGCCGGATACGACTCACGGAGACCGTACGCGAAATATATCTCCTGATAAGCAAGCTTCTTAAATGCACTAGTTCTTGTGGATGTTGTTCTTGGTCCATATATATCCTTCTCGTTCTTCAGAATGAGTGTTTCTCATGGGATAAATAAATCCGAGTCTCAGTTAATTGCGCACTGGTATTATTTCCCCTAAATCCTTCATTGCTCTTTGAAGTACAAGATCTCTCCGGTAGATAATTTGTCGGCCTCCATCTACTCCGTGGCCACTAATGGGCCATATATTATTGTGCTCAAGTAGCTCACAGAGATGTTTTGGGCTGATACTTAACTGCTTGCTTAGCTCGACTCCAAAAACGTAGTTGCGCTTGAAGTCTTCCAAATTGGATAAAGTCACTAGCCTTAGCTGCGAATCCTCCTCCATCACGCATTTTATATAACCCGAACCTACTAGGTGATAAGCCACCTCTTGCTTGATTTTGAGATACTTAGCAGCCTCTGGAATTGTGAAAGCACCTTTGCGTGATCCTTTCAACTGCTCGATATGCCAATGTTTAAAATGTGAACGCTCAAATTGCCAAGCGCTAAGACCTCGCTCTTGTTTACAAACTGAAATCGGCAGAATTTCCTTTTTCATGACCGACATAAGAAGTCTTGGAAACAAAAAAGGCTTATTTAGGACATAGTGCAGCAGATGTCTTAACCCGATCAAATCACCATCTGAGGCAGCCTCGGGCAAATTGGCACCGAGTATCAGAATCTGCTCAAGCGAGCTTCTGGATAGTTGCCAGCGTCCGCTTGCGTTCTCTTTAGCGCGGATTACCTTACCTAAAAGGTGATGCTCATATAGCTGGCAGACTCTATTCTCTTGCAGTCCAAGCATTTCAGCAGCCATTTTAAGATCTACTCGATCAAGAATGAGGCTACGTATCAATTCGCGTTGAAGACGGTTGATACAAATCACCTCCCTCCCCATGGTTGTTCTCACGCGGCTACTATCAATCTCCCCCGTTTCGATAAGTGATGAAATGGCCTTTCTACTGACATTGAGCTCTACCGCCATGGTATGGACTGGAACCCAGATGTGTCCACTCCTTAGTCGCCTGGATAAACGTTTGTTTCTGGCAGCTATTGCATGTTTCCAGTTATTTTCAAGATAATTCTCGAACTCATGCATCAAGAACCCAAACTCAGGTCCCTTATAATTGGTATAGAGATATTCGTAAAACTTTCCGAAACGCTTTCCCAAGCGGGCGGTGTTTTTTTTCTCAGACACCTTCTGAATCTGATCTAACATCTGATGAAAACTATCAGGCCAGTTAAAAAGCACTTTACTAGCAGTAAGAATAAGCGACCGAGCACTGCTTTGAGAGTTAATACTCTGGTTTCTTAAATCAATACGTCGTTCTGGATTTGCATAGACTCCTAATGTGACCAATAGGGAGTGGAGTTGCTTTAAATTTAATGGCTGCAGATTCAAAATTTGTGAATCCTGGCCATGCAATTTGTTTGATAGTGTTTGTGCTAGCTCGATCTCTTTATCATCAGCTGGCTCCGTACTCATGTGCCTCAAATCACTACCGCATTGGCAATGTAGCAGGCTTTTTCTTCTCCAATTAAGAGTACGCTGGCAATTTGAGCATACTTCAACTAGTAAGCAACGATGTACAGGGCACGCTGACATTAGGGATAGCTCCCAATCTTGTTTCCAATAATTCAATGTCCGGAGACAGTCAGGACAAAAGCGACTCGTACTGCTATTCCAGATGGGTCGATTACCCTTTTGATCACTTTGTCTAAAGAGGCGTGTATTCCCAACAATGTTGGGATTTCCCAGAAGCTTTTCTAATCCAGCCTGAACCCCACCAACTTCTTTCCAAAGACTTTTAATTTGAGCGATGCGATTGCCGTCTGCCAGTCGAAGCAGATACCCATTTAGCCCCTCATTCCCATATGGTTGAGGGCGAAATATCAAAGTACCTGGCATAGCTACAACCCCGCCTGTTCTTTCAATACATCGTTATGTGTCTTCATCACAAGACTATCGGTCATTCGCTCAAAAGGCTCACCGACTTTGACGAGTGGCCTCAGCTTAGAGTTGTTGGAAAACGGATTTAGCTTCTCAGCTACATCTCGCCACACCTCTTCCTTAAAAGCATCCGCATAATGCTTTTCCTTTATGGTTGGGCTGTTCTCTAGCAATGCCAATAGCACTGCACCGTCCACAATTTTGCCGATGTAGTCAATCAGACCATAGGTGGCGAAATAGAACCGCTTTGCCATTACCGGACTACTCAAAGACACTGTGGTTAAAGGGAGCGCATTCTCAATAACCTTAAGCACCCCGCGGTATTCCCTCACCTCTTGCTCGTCATAAATGCTGAAAGGCCGCAGGTAATACCTCGCAGAAAACCGTCTGGCCAATTGCACGTTTAACCTGAGAATTTCCTCGCTATTGGGTAAACCAAATAACACCACTGGAATGCGTGCCTGGTTAATCAGATTCTTAAGCCAATCCGTTACCCGCAAAGTTTCATTGCGCTTCGCATGCTCCACAAAGTGTTGAAACTCATCAATCAGTAATAATTCCACTTTGCAGAGCTTGAGGAAATAATAAATACGGTGCGTTTTATGTTCTGCAGATCCCTGGTGACTCATGGGATCACCGAGCGCAACAAGAATGGACTCCGCAAGGTTTTTTACGGTCGGCCCGGCTGGCGTATCTACCGTCAAAACTGGAATGACTGTGATTTCACCAAGATCCCTTCTCGGATATCGCCCTTCATATTCATTCCTGATCGTGCTCTTTCCTGCACCCGATAAACCGGTAATCAGTAAACCTCCATGGTGGTCTGTATTTAATGACCGCATATGTAGTCGTGTAATGAGCTCCAGCGCTTCTTTGAATCTCGGGTAGGAGATGATCCTATTTCGAATAGAAAAACGCGTTACAGCGTTGCGCAGATGGTTTTTAGAGGATGAAATCATTCGGCCTCCCCTCTCTGATTGCTTTTACGCTCACCTATCTCGAAATCTGGTAAGTCGATTTCCTCAGTAACCTCCTCGTTAAAAGACTCTTCCAGAAAAGTGAATACTTCCGCTTTTGGCAATCGGCTGTCCTTACCTCGCAAGACAGCTTGCCGTTTTCGTTTCCCCATTTTGTTATGGTGAATCGCTGACGTCACAATTTGCTGTAGCTCCTGTTTGTTTTGAAGCAGGAGTTCTCTGTTATGAGGGTCTTTTTGCTGCTCTCTCAAAGCACTGGGAATGGATTGATGTTGCACCAGCCTCAAACCATTAGCATATTCAAAATGTATGGCATGTACCTTGAAGTAAAGCTTTTCGTAAGGATCGAAGACGTGGATATAACCCATATCATCTTCGTAATACTTGAAGTCGACTTTGAGCTCCTCCCCATACTGCCGACGAAGTTTTTGTAAATGGTCGTTGTTGTAATGCAGCCCATTTACCTCCAAGCCATAATGAAATACACGTCGTGTTTCCTGATGGCCAGCAATGACTTCTAACAATGCAGGTTCGGCCGGATGCTTGATAATCCGCTCACGCTCCCCCGCCTGCCATTTTTCCAAAGGTGTAGTCATACTAACCCCCTGTGATGCGTGAGGTGATAGACATCGACGATCCATTTGATCAGCAGATGTTGAAGATCACTGAATGTCAGACTGGCTTTTTCTTCCGATGGGTAATCACCACGCGCATCAATGTTGGCAAACACGGTACCTGGTAATTGATGTATCAGTCCTTCTTCAATTGTGCGGAAGACACGCTCTACCGAACCTTTGTATTGAGGTGTTTTCGCTGGACAGAACTGGACTTGAATGCCCAACTCCTGGCAGAAACTAATTAAGGCATTGGCATGGAGATCCATGCCGTTATCGCACACGATGGTCTCTGGAATTCCTCTCGCTGGCCAAGGTGTTTTGATATCGGAGTACGCCGCTAGAATTTCATCCTTAGGCAAAATGGCTTGCTTCAGGCATTGCAATACCGCATATGCGGACGGCTCCCGAAAACTCAGATAAAAGCCCACAATCATCCGGCTGTATTTATCGATGGTAATCGTCAGCCACGGACGCCCTAGTGGCTTAAAACTTTTCTCACAAATGACTAGGATATCTAGTGGAGAATGATCTATCTCCCAACGCTCCGAGAGACGTGTTGCTATCTGCTTGCCCTTCACGCTCCTAAATCTAAGATCAGCCTCCGACTTTCCTAGTCTTTTCGAGACAACATTGTATGCCTCCAATTTCTCAATATACCGGTAAATTGATGACTTCGAAGGCAGCTTGATTTCGTTGTCAGGCGGCAACTTCTTTGCCCACTGTCCGACCCTTGTTTCAACCAGTTCTGAAACAGCAACCTTCGGATATAACTGATGATTGAAATATACCTCCTCAATCGCTTTATCCACGATGTCCTTGACCGTTTTGCTCCAACTCAATCGGCGGCCTCGTTGCTCAAACCGATCAACGAGATCCACCGGACTGCCACGCCCTTTCTGTTTCTTTCTATTCCAGCGATACAGGCTAAGAGCACTAGGTGGATTAGGATCATTCAACTCGACTGCAACCTGGGCAATTTGCTTTTCGAGCTTTTCGTAATTCATCACAAACTTCTGCCCGCCAGTGACCCGCCTCAAGTACTCATCTTTCCTATTGGCCTTACGCTGCTCCTCTTCTGAAAAAGTCGAAAGATCTCGAGAAATTTTTGGGTCGATGACTAATGGGGCCTCAAGTTCAGCGTCGTCAATGACCCACTCGCCACGGCTACAACCAAGAATGATCTCAGCCTCGCTGCATTTGATTAGCTCACCATCCTCACTCTCCAGCTGAAAACTGCCATCCATTAAACGTCGCAGTAGAGTGAATTTCTTTTCATCACGGATAAAGACCAGTCCCTTCCTAAATGCAAAGTGTTTCATTGATCTCTCTCCCGAAGATAAACCACACTTTCCATCGTGATTGGTTGATCGAGATCGCAGATCAAATAACCAAGCGCTAATAACTGATAGGCCAAGCGTTCGTCTTTTAAGATTGCAATCACTCCGGCTAAAGTCCTGGCAGGAAGAATGATGAGTTTTTCGAATGCATCATCTGCATCGCTAAGATCGTCATTGATCCCTGGTAAGTGATAAGCCAAGAGTTTTAGATTCGTTAATCTTGGCTCTTGTCTGATGAAGGTTTCATCCCAGATTTGGTAATCTATATCCTGCTGCTCATGCGCTTTCTTAATTGCAGCCAGTCGAGCTCTCAATATCGGGCACTTCAATTTAGCTGATGGTTTAACTTCAATATGGGTAATGCATTTATTTGCTCTGCAAGCCCTGAAATCCGGATAACAGAATTTTTGTTGATCATGTTCGTAGAAATAGAATTTTTGAGGTTGTGCTGAATAATTTTTTACCTCATGAGAAAACTCTAAAATCAGAATGGCATCACGCTCTAAAGTCGATTCCCATGGAATCATCTTTCTCATTTTCAGTGAAGCGCTATAGCCTCTTACTCCCCGTCCTGAACGGGTTACAGCCTTACGTGCAGTCATAGTCAGTCCTTACTGTTAGGTCAGAACATCCTCATTTTTAAGGCGCAAAAAGCCTTTGATCAGGTGAAAACCTAATTTTTTTATGAGGTGATAATTGAATTTACTACTTGACGCCCGCAAGGCTCAGAGAAGATACTTAAGGTTCTGTGGTCTTTAGACACTACTCTGAAGCCAAGGGGGCAAGCTGAAAAGTTTGTCCCCTTTTACATTTTTGGCCTCCCCTCTTCGCCGTTCACACTTTTTAAAGCAAGCGGTCTTTGCTCTCGCAAGCTCAGTACTTCTTCAAAAATTCGTATCTCGGATAATTGGAGTTCTGGTAAAGCATTCATTAAACGATGCAGCATATGAAATGCTTCGGGTGGTGTTTCTGCTGGAATAACGTATTTACGTTGAGAAATTCTGGCGAGCTTCCTCAATTCTTCTATTTCAACCAAGCTCAAGTTAAATCTGCAGACAAGTTTTTCTACAAACTCATCCGTTGGGGATTTCTTATCTAGCTCCAACGCGGAGATCAGACCTTGCTCGTAACCAACTTGCTCAGCAAGCTCTCGCTGACTTAATTTAAGTCTTTGGCGAAGTTGATAAAGATGTGCAGCGAAAGGGCTCAAAAAAAATCCCGGATTAAATAATCTTCGAACAGGAAGATTACATCACCGGGACTATTTTCTCAACAAAATTTTTTGTTAAGTTATTGTTTTATATAGGAAATATATAATTATTGTACTTAATTTCCTATATAGGAAGCTTTAAAAAAACCAAATTTTTTAAAGCTTCACTTATTAACCTTCTTTTTTATTAAATTCGCACAACGTAAGTTTTCACAATTGTGCGAAAGTTTTCACTATTTCTGCGAACCTACATAAATCATTAGACATCCAGGGAGCTGACGCTCAGTGCATTACTTTCAATAAAGGCACGTCTTGGCTCAACATTATCGCCCATGAGTGTAGTGAAGATTTCATCAGCCCCGATCGCGTCTTCAATTTGCACTTTAAGCAGGCGGCGCACAGTAGGATCCATGGTCGTTTCCCACAACTGCTCCGGGTTCATCTCGCCCAAACCCTTATAACGCTGAATATTCAGGTTATGTTTGGCTTCACCCAACAACCAGTCTAACGCCTGTTTAAAGGTCGTTACCTTTTGCTCTTTTTCACCGCGCTTGATCATGGCACCTTCACCCAACAGGTTGTTGACCATTTGTGAAGTACGGTTGATCTGGCGGTAATCACCACTACCTAAAAATTCGGCATCAATCACGCAACTTTGCAGGTTACCGTGTACGTATTTGTTCACTTCAAGGCGATAGGCGCTGGTCTCTGTATCTTGTGCCACGATGACTTCAGAACCCACGGCCCCAAGAATAGGACGCAATTTTTCTGCCACGCTATTGGCAGCTGCTTCCGTACTCAAATTGATATCGCCCAAATCCTGGATAGCACGCAACACGCTTTCATCATACAGGTTAGCGATACGGCGGATGACGGCTTCAGTCAGTACCATTTGCTTGGCGATGCTGTTCAGCGCGTCATCCTTGAGGATTTCACCACCTTCTTTGGTGACCAGAATGGCATCGCGTAACGCGGAATTGAGCAGGTATTCATCCAGCTCGTGTTCGTCTTTGAGGTAACGCTCATCGCGGCCCTGTTTCACTTTGTACAAAGGTGGTTGCGCAATATAGATATGGCCGTTTTCCACCAGCTCAGGCATCTGGCGGTAGAAGAAGGTGAGCAACAAGGTACGGATGTGCGCGCCGTCAACGTCCGCATCGGTCATGATGATGATGCGGTGGTAACGCAGTTTTTCCAGATTGAAATCATCCTTGCCGATGCCGGTCCCCATCGCGGTAATCAGCGTGGCAATTTCAGCCGACCCTAGCAGTTTATCAAAGCGGGCTTTTTCAACGTTTAAAATTTTACCTTTAAGCGGCAAAATGGCCTGGAACTTACGGTCACGGCCCTGCTTGGCTGAACCACCCGCAGAGTCACCCTCAACGAGGTAGAGTTCGCTGAGCGCTGGATTTTTTTCCTGGCAGTCGGCCAGTTTGCCCGGCAAACCCATGGTATCCATGACGCCTTTACGACGGGTAATTTCACGCGCCTTACGCGCAGCTTCGCGGGCACGGGCCGCTTCTACAATCTTGCCGCAAACGATCTTGGCATCTACCGGGTTTTCTTCTAAAAACTCAGCCAATTTGGCAGCGACAATCTCAGACACTACCGGCTGTACTTCGCTGGAGACCAGTTTGTCTTTGGTTTGTGAGCTAAATTTAGGATCGGGCACTTTGACCGACAATACGCAGGTAATGCCTTCACGCATATCGTCGCCTGTGGTTTCTACCTTGGCTTTTTTGGCAAACTCGTTTTGCTCGATATATTGATTGAGCGTACGCGTCATTGCGGTACGCAAGCCAGTCAGATGCGTGCCACCATCGCGTTGTGGAATGTTGTTGGTGAAACATTGCACCGTTTCTGAGTAGCTATCGTTCCACTGCATGGCCACTTCAACTGTGATATTGTCTTTTTCACCAATCGCGTAAAACACTTTTGGATGCAACACAGTCTTGGTGCGGTTCATGTACTCCACAAATCCTTTAACGCCACCGCTAAAGGCAAAGTTTTCTGACTTGCCATTACGTTGATCTATCAACTCGATCTTGACGCCATTGTTGAGGAACGAGAGTTCACGAATCCGTTTTGCAAGAATTTCAAAGTGGTATTCAACCAGCACAAAAGTATCTACAGACGCCAGGAAATGTACCTCGGTGCCTGTTTTATCAGTTGTGCCTGTGACTGCCAAAGGCGCTTGTGGCACACCACGATGAAACTCCATCTGGTGTACTTTGCCTTTGCGGTAAATTTTGAGTTTTAGCCAGTCAGATAAAGCATTCACCACAGACACACCCACGCCGTGCAAACCGCCAGACACTTTGTAGGAGTTCTGGTCAAACTTACCCCCGGCATGCAATTCGGTCATCACGATTTCAGCGGCAGAACGCTTGGGTTCGTGTTTATCATCGTCTTTGATATCAGTAGGAATCCCACGGCCGTTATCAGAAATACTGATGGAATTATCCGGATGGATGATGACTTTAATATCGTCACAATGCCCAGCCAACGCTTCATCAATGGCGTTATCAAGCACTTCGAATACCATGTGGTGCAAACCAGAACCATCTGACGTGTCACCAATATACATGCCTGGACGTTTGCGGACGGCGTCCAACCCTTCCAAAATCTTGATACTGTCTGAGTTATATTCTTGTGGCTGTGCCATAAAAAGCTTCTTTAATTGAGATTAAAAGACATGAATAATCAATGCCTTGCATGTTTCACGTGAAACATGCAAGCATGCATTATATGCGCATTGGCATCACTACGTATTTATAATTGGCATCACTGGCGGCAGTGATCAGGCAGCTACTGTTGGCATCAGCAAACGCAAATTCAATCTGTTCATCACTCAGATTGTTGAGTACATCAATCAGGTAAGTGACATTGAAACCGATATCCAGTGCCACTTTGCTGTAATCAATTTCCAGTTCTTCTTCCGCTTCTTCCTGCTCAGTGTTAGTACTGATTAGCTTGAGTAGACCATTGGTGATCACCATGCGAATGCTGCGGTATTTTTCGTTGGACAAAATAGAAGCACGTTGCAACGCACTCAAAATCGCCACACGATTTACGATAAATGTATTCTGGTGTCCGGTAGGAATCACGCGGTTGTAATCCGGGAACTTACCGTCAATCACTTTGCTGATCAGCTGGATATCACCAAACTCAAAACTGACCTGGCCATTCAGCAGATCAATCACCACGGGGCTATCTGATTGCTCATCCAGCAATTTGGTCAATTCCAATACCGTTTTACGTGGCAGGATCACTTCGGTTTTTTCAAAGTCCTGGTCTAGTGTGGTATTGGTGTAACTCAAGCGATGTCCGTCAGTGCCTACAACGTGTAACTGGTTGCCATTCACTTCAAGTAACAGGCCATTCAAATAGTAACGGATATCCTGTTGTGCCATGGCGAACTCGACTTGTTTGAGCAAGCGCTTGAGTTCCGATTGGGCCAGACTGAAACTGATGTTTTGTCCGCTGGCTTTGCTCATCAATGGATAATCTGCTGCTGGCAAAGTTTGCAGGTTAAACCGGCTTTTGCCCGCTTTCAGTGTGATGCGATTATCCTGATTATTCATTTCTATGGTCGTGCTATCAGGCAATGAGCGGCAGATATCCAGCAATTTCTTGGCTGAAATGGTCGTACTCAATTCACCTTCTATCCCACCATGCACTTTCAGTGAAATCTGCATTTCCAGATCGGTCGCTGTCAGATGCATTTCCTGTTGTTTGATGTTCACCAACAGATTAGAAAGGATAGGCAGTGTGTGTCTGCGTTCTACGATACCAGTCACATTGTTGAGGGGTTTGAGCAAAACCTCACGGTTGATTTTGATTTGCATGGCCTGACCTGATTAATAACTTTATTTCAATATATAAAAGATAAGACTAATAGTAATGTTTCACTTTTTTGTGGGTAACTCTAAAAATCAATGTTATTCAAACACTTACAGACAGATTAGCTTGTGTATAAATTGCGGTTTAAACATGCATCTTTTGTGCCTAATATTGTAAACCGAATTTATCTTGTCTATACGCAATATTTAAACACACCTCATTCTCATGTTATCCACAGCTTTCCTCAGCCTAAATTTAAACCAAACAAGTTTTTTAATCACGGATGACTTGCGTCAGCAAACCAATATCGCGTGCCAGTGTTTGGTCATTCAAGCGTAATTGTTCGATTTCTTCACAGGCGTGCATCACCGTGGTGTGATGCCGTCCACCAAAGGCTTCCCCGATTTCCGGGAAGCTGTGATTGGTCAGTTCACGGGCCAAAGACATCGCCACCTGGCGTGGCCTGGCCACATTACGTGAACGCTTTTTACTAAACATATCGCTGACTTTAATCTTGTAATAATCAGCGACTGTCTTCTGTATATTTTCGATGGTGATTTGTCGGCCACGCACGGCAATCAGGTCACGCAGGGCATCCTTGGCTAGGTGCACGTCAATGGCATGGCCGGTAAAGTTGGCCATGGCAATAATCCGGTTCAGTGCACCTTCCAGTTCACGCACGCTGGAGCGGATTTGTTTGGCAACAAAGAAAGCCACATCTTCGTGCAGATCAATATTCAGGTTTTCTGCTTTTTTGCGCAGAATCGCGACGCGCATTTCCAGTTCGGGCGGCTCTACTGCCACCGTCAATCCCCAACTAAAGCGCGTACGCAACCGCTCGTCCATATCCACAATCTCTTTTGGATAGGTATCACAGGTAATGACGATCTGTTTTTTCTCTTCGATCAGAGTATTAAACGCATAAAAGAACTCTTCCTGCGTACGGGTTTTTTTGGCAAAGAACTGGATATCATCAATTAGCAATAAATCCAATGAGTGATATTGCTGTTTAAACTCGTCAAATGCTTTGTTTTCGTAAGCCTTCACCACATCAGAAACATATCGTTCTGCGTGCAGGTAACGAATATTGGCTTCTGGTTTGATTTTTTTCAGCTCGTTACCAATTGCTTGCAACAGATGTGTTTTACCCAAGCCGACGCCGCCGTAAATAAACAATGGGTTATACGCCTGGCCGGGATTGCCGGCCACCTGAATGGCTGCTGCTCGCGCAAGCTGGTTGGCACGGCCTGTGACGTAATTATCAAACAGGAAACTGTCGTTGAGGCCACTGTTTTTTTCGTTTTTAAGATGTCTGGCGGGCGCCCGGCTGCTGACAGGCTTTTTGTCTATCACGCGGTTGTTTGTTTTTTGCGTGGCAGCTGCAGTGATAGTGCTCTCAACAGTTGATTCAGTAGTCTGTGGCGATTTTGCAAGAGTTTGGCCGCTGACAATCGCAGCCTGCTCGCTGCTATCCACAATCAGCTCAACGATGGCAGTTGGGGATAATTCATTGGCAATGGTTGCAATACGATTGAAAAATTTGCTCTTGACCCATTGCATGACAAATTTGTTGGGCGCAACAATTTGTACAGCTTCGCCATTAACGCGTGCCTTAAGCGGTTTAATCCAGGTATTGTATTGTTGTGCAGACAGTTCCTGTTCGAACTTGAGCAAACAATAAGCCCAAAAATTTTCCATTGCTCCAGTGCTTTTTTAAAAAGTCAGCAATAAACATCCTGCTTCTGTGTCTCAGGTGTTTTGCATTTATTTAGTTATAATTGCC